>NZ_JALLAN010000048.1 GCF_023062595.1 Arthrobacter rhizosphaerae | reverse complement strand
GCACTGTCCACGAAAGTCGGCCGTCTCCTGGTCGACAGCCCGGAGACGGTGGATCGGGCGGACGACCAGGGCTTCCTCGTCCCTGCCGCACGCAAACGGGTATGGGACTTCAGCCGCGATGGCATCCGGCGATCGGTGGAGGCGAGCCTTGACCGGCTCCAGGTCGACTCTCTCGCGATCGCATACCTTCACGATCCGGACGATCACTGGGAAGAAGCATCCACCAGCGGAATCGATACCCTCATCGAGCTCCGCGATCAAGGTGTCGTTCGCTCGATCGGAGTGGGCATGAACCAGGTAGCCATGCTCTCAGATTTCATCCGGAACACCGATGTTGATGTCGTTATGGTCGCTGGCCGACTCACGCTGCTGGATCAGTCCGCAATGACAGAGCTGTTGCCGCTTGCGCGGAGCCGAGGGGTCGGGGTGGTCGCGGCAGGCGTCTACAACTCGGGCCTGCTCAGTTCCGCTACCGTCGCGGACGGGGCGAGCTTCGATTACGCGCCGGCATCCGATGCGGTAACGGCCCGTGCGCGCCGGATCGCAGCCATCTGCCAGGAGCATGGTGTCGGACTCCCCGACGCGGCAATCCAGTATCCGCTCAGGCACGCTTCCGTCGTCTCAGTCGTCGTCGGCACTCGCTC
>NZ_JALLAN010000047.1 GCF_023062595.1 Arthrobacter rhizosphaerae | reverse complement strand
CGTGAACACAGCATGGAACCCCAGTTTCCCGGCCTACCTCCCCCACCGCAACGACACAACCTATCCGGAGGTTTTCAAATGAGGCAACGAATCACTGTTCCCGGAGGTATTGCAATGAGGCAACAGGGAGAGGAACGACTGTCACATTCCCGTTCATTGTTCTGATGTCGATGAGCCTGGCCTCTATCGTGGGCGCCACCGGATCGGGGCAGGCGGGACGAAGCTGGGTCGGAGCATCTGCCGTTCGGCTACCCTGCAGAGCCAGACCGCATCGGAGTCGGTCTAGGGACGGCCGGGCAGATGCTTCACGTCGCGGGCGTTGACCAGCCATGGCTCTACAGGGGTATCACCTCGGCAGTATCGCGTCAGAATGCGCCGTTGCCCATGCTGACGGATGCCCACACTCCGGCGTCGCCGAATCCGACGATGTCGGCCCTGCCGTCTCCGGTGATGTCGGCCAGGATGCGCGGGTGTTTCTCCACGCGCCAGCCGCCGGCAACGTAGGCGAAGTTCGGCACCGCGAACCGCGGCGACTGGAAGGTGCCGTTGCCGTTGTTGAGGGAGACCCAGACGCCGGCGTCGCCGAATCCGACGATGTCGGCCCTGCCGTCTCCGGTGATGTCGGCCAGGAAGCGCGGGTGTTTCTCCACGCGCCAGCCG
>NZ_JALLAN010000046.1 GCF_023062595.1 Arthrobacter rhizosphaerae | reverse complement strand
GATCGCGGAGGCCGGCGTCGTCCATGTCACAGGGATCACAGCCTCGCTCTCCAGCTCAGCTGAGGACGCCACTTTCACTGCCATCGAGTACGCCCGCGAGGAAGGAGCCCTGGTCAGCTTCGACGTCAATCACCGACCGACGCTCTGGCCCGAGGAAGACCCGGCTCCGTTATACCGGAAGATTGCCCAGCGCAGCGACATTGTCTTCGCGGGAACCGAAGAAGCACGGCTTCTGCTCAATCAGGGCGCCACATCCAACTCGACCTGGCTCGCACGCGAACTCGCCGAACTCGGGCCGCGCGAGGTCATCATCAAACTCGGCGCGGACGGCTGCGTCGCCGACATCTCGGGCCAGGCCTACTCCCAGGCCGCTGTGCCCGTCACCGTCGTGGACACAGTCGGGGCCGGGGATGCGTTCGTCGCCGGATATCTGGCTGCGCTCATTGAAGAACGAGACCCCGCAGCGCGCCTGCAACACGCCGCAACCGTCGCAGCGTTCAGCTGCCTGAACGACGGCGACTGGGAAGGCCTGCCACGGCAGGCGGACCTGCGCCTCCTGAATACCCAGGACCCGGTGGACCGATGAACGAAGTAACACTGAACACACTGCGCACAGGCATACACCTCTCCAGCCTGGGGATAGGCGCATCACAATTCGGGAACCTGAACCGAATCACCACCGATGAGGCATCCGCGCAAGCCGTCACACGCGCCTACGATGTGGGCTTGCGGTACTTCGACACCGCGCCCCACTACGGGCTGGGGCTCTCCGAGCTGCGGCTGGGCGCTGCGCTGCACGCACTCGATCGTGACGATGTTGCACTGTCCACGAAAGTCGGCCGTCTCCTGGTCGACAGCCCGGAGACGGTGGATCGGGCGGACGACCAGGGCTTCCTCGTCCCTGCCGCACGCAAACGGGTATGGGACTTCAGCCGCGATGGCATCC
>NZ_JALLAN010000045.1 GCF_023062595.1 Arthrobacter rhizosphaerae | reverse complement strand
CGGGTCGAGGCCCAGGGCACCTGCAGAAAGCCTGAAAAATGAAGCTATCACTCCGTCGCGTCCTGACTCTGTTCGCGGCAATACTGTTCGTCCTCGTAACGGGTATGACTGCGGCACATGCGGTCACAAACTTCGCTAACGCTCCTCAGGGAGCCCACTATGCGCGCGGAGCCGCCGAACCCGTCTGTACCCTTAACGGCCTCACCGTGACCTGTACCGGCACGCAAATCGCAGGCGTCGGGAACACGAACGCAACGGTAGAACTGACTGTCACCAGCACGTTCACGGGCGTGTGCCATAACCCGGGCACGAACAACAAGGTCGTCGATCCGTTCACGGAGTCCGAGACAACAACGACGTCGGCACAGCTCACTTCCACGAAGAACGGCCGGCTGATCGTCCCTGCCCAGAGCGCGACCGGAACGAGCTCGGAACAGTTCCTGGCCGATTTCAGCTGCCCGAACCCCAACTGGACACCCGAGGTCACTGGCACCGCCATCAGCTACGAGTACACGCTGACCTTCGCGGGATTCACCGAGCCGGCCATCCAGATCACGGGTTAGTTCGACCCTCTCATGAGGTAGAGCAGAACCCCTGCTCAGCGGCCACATAAGAATCCGCAGCATCTCCCCAAAACTGCAGACTCCACGGCCCCGGAGAACCGATTCTGTCGGCTCCGGGGCCCATTTTATGGTCGCTGAGCTGATAACCAACCCCACCTTCGGCGACTGAGATGATGCTGTGCCGCTACTGCTGTGAGTTGTGCAGTCTTGTTTTCACTTGTGTGATGCGGTTCGGGTGGCGCCCGTTGCGTGCTTGGTCACGGTATCTTTTCCACCAGGCAGCGAGTGAGCGCTCGGTTGGGTCCGCGGCCCCCAACTGAGGGGTTCGGCCGTGGCTGTTGACCCATGCCACGAACCTGTCTGTTGGTCCGTTGCAGGGCTGTTGCCAGTTCGGCACCCTGGAGTCCAGTTCTTGGATCCGGTCCGAGTGCCGTCCGTGGAGCGCGTGGGATCGGTAGCGGATCACCCATTGGGCCAGGATACGTTCTGTGGGATTGATGGCGTTCCGGCGCGGCGTCCTGCCGTGCTGTTCGACCCAGAAGACCAGCTC
>NZ_JALLAN010000044.1 GCF_023062595.1 Arthrobacter rhizosphaerae | reverse complement strand
CCGCGAGGATTTCGTTGATGCTTGCCAGACGGGCCGCATCGAGCTGGCAATAGTCGATCGCGCCCGCTTGGAACATCTGCTTGAACAGCACCCGGTTCATGCCGTGTTCCCCGGTCGCGACCCCGATCGGAGCTACTGCGCGGCGTACTGCCGCATGACCCAGGACGTCATCCGGGCTGGTGGGTTCTTCGATCCATAAGGGCTTGAAATGGGCGAGTTCATTAACCCAGTCGATGGCTTCGGGGACATCCCACACCTGGTTCGCGTCAATCATGAGTTTGGCGTCCCACCCGATCACCTCCCGGGCAATGCGCATCCGGCGGCGGTCGTCTTCGAGGTTTGCTCCGACCTTCAGCTTCACGTGCTGGTATCCGCTGTCGACTGCCTCCTTGAGCAGGCGGCGCAGTTTATCGTCGCTGTATCCCAACCATCCTGCGCTCGTGGTGTAGCACGGGTATCCGCCGCGACGGTCCAGTTCGTCGATTCGTTCCTGACGTGTGGGCTCCATCTCGCGGAGAATTGCGATCGCTTCATCCCGGGTGAGCGCGTCTGAGAGGTAGCGCAGGTCGGCGACGTCGACAAGCTCTTCGGGGCTCATGTCCGCCAGTAGCCGCCACATCGGTTTGCCTGCCCGGCGGGCCGCCAGATCCCAGACGGCGTTCATCACCGCTGCCATAGCCAGATGCACCACGCCCTTCTCAGGTCCGAGCCACCGCAACTGCGTGTCACCGGCGAGATCCCGATACACGCCGCCGAGATCGTTCACCATCTCGGCGACGTCGCGTCCGATGAGCGGGAATGCGCGCTGCCGGGCAGCTTCCACGCACAGGTCGTTGCCGCGACCGATCGTGAAAGTGAAACCGAAACCGGACAATTGCGGATCGTCGGTGACGAGGACGACGTAGGCAGCCGAGTAGTCACCGTCCTTATTCATTGCATCGGAGCCGTCTTGGCTCAGGGAGGTGGGGAACCGCAGGTCATACACCTGCACGTCGATGATGGTGGTCATGGTGTTCCGATCGGATCAGGGGCCAGGCCCATATCGTCGAGCTCGGCCCAGAGCCCGTCGGGAATTGGAGTGAGGAAACGTTGAAGACTGCTGTCGACGTGCTCGAC
>NZ_JALLAN010000043.1 GCF_023062595.1 Arthrobacter rhizosphaerae | reverse complement strand
CTAGCTGTACTGCCCAGGGACGTTGGTTGGGTGAATGTGGTGACTCGCTGGAGTCGTTGACTCATGGGTGAGGACCTCCGGTTGCACAGTGGAGTTGCTTAGACAACCGCTGAGGCGACCAGGAGGTCCTCATGTCCCACGCTAATGCCGCTTTGACTCCACGCCAACGTTTGCGCGTCGCGCGTCTGGTCATTGACCAGGGCTGGCCGGTTTCCCGTGCCGCCGAGCAGTTCAACTGTTCCTGGCCCACCGCCAAGCGCTGGGCTGAACGCTACGCCGCGATGGGTGAGGCGGGCATGAATGACAGGTCCTCGCGCCCGCACCGGATGGCGAACCAGACCCCGCAGCAGCTCGTCCGCAAGATCGTCCATCTGCGCTGGAAGCAACGGCTGGGACCGGTCGCGATCGGAGCGAAGCTAGTCATGCCGGCATCCACGGTGCATGCGGTCCTGGTCCGGTGCCGGCTGAACCGGCTGCACCACGTGGACAAACGTACCGGGGAGGTCATTCGCCGGTACGAGCACGACAGGCCCGGGGCCATGATCCACGTCGACGTGAAGAAACTCGGAAATATCCCGGATGGGGGCGGCTGGCGCTACGTCGGCAAACAGCGGGGCCATCGGAACCGTGCAACGACCCCAGTCAGAACCGGCAGTCGCCGCCACCCCATCATCGGCACGGCCTACGTGCACACGGTCATCGACGACCATTCCCGGGTCGCCTACGCCGAGATCCACGGCGACGAAACCGCGGCCACCGCAGTAGCCGTCCTGAAAAGGGCTGTGTCCTGGTTCGCTGCCCGCGGCGTCACCGTCGAGCGGGTCCTCTCCGACAACGGCTCAGCCTACAAATCGAACCTCTGGCGGGACACCTGCCGGGAACTGAACATCAAGGCCAAGAAAACCCGCCCCTACCGTCCTCAGACCAACGGCAAGATCGAACGATTCCACCGAACCCTCGCCGACGGTTGGGCCTTCCAACGCTTCTACGCCACGGAATCAGCCCGCAGAAACGCCCTCCCGGCATGGCTTCACCACTACAATCACCACAGGCCCCACACCGCAATCGGAGGCCACCCGCCCATCAGCCGCTTAACCAACCTGCCTGGGCAGTACA
>NZ_JALLAN010000042.1 GCF_023062595.1 Arthrobacter rhizosphaerae | reverse complement strand
CGGGCCGGATCGCCGCTATTGTCACCGGCCCGGGCGTGTCCGAGGCCGTTGTCACTGACCCGCGGGTGGACCTGATTTCCTTCACCGGCGGCCCAGCGACGGCGGATCGCATCGCCTCCGCGGCCGGGGCGAAGAAAATCCTGTCCGAACTCGGCGGGAACAACGCCACGATCGTGTGCGCTGACGCCGACGCGGCGGCCGCGGCGAAAGCCATTGTGGCCGGCGCGTTCGGTGTGGCGGGGCAGAACTGCCTGTCGGTCCAGCGCGTTTACGTGCACACCTCACTCTTCGAGCAGGTCCTGGACCTGGTGACGGCCGGGACCAGGGAGCTGCGGACGGGGCCGAAGCTGGACCGGTCCACGGATGTTGGCCCGTTGATCTCCGAGGCCGAAGCCCGGCGGGTGGAGGAATGGGTGGAAGAGGCCAGGGCGGCCGGCGCCACCGTCCACACCGGCGGGACCCGCAAGAACGCCTACTACGAACCGACGGTCCTGACCGATGTGCCCTCCGAATGCCAGGTCATCCGGGACGAAGTCTTCGGCCCGGTGGTCAGCATCCTGCCGTTCATCGAGGTCAGGGACGCCGTGTTCGAAGCGAACAACACCGAGTTCGGGCTCCAGGCGGGGGTCTTCACGCAGTCCATCGACCTGGCCCTGGCCATCGCCGAGAAACTGCACGTCGGCGCGGTGGTCATCAACGAGACCTCCGACGTCCGGATCGACTCGATGCCCTTTGGCGGGTTCAAAAAATCCGGGGTGGGCCGTGAAGGGGTCCGCCACGCGGTCCGCGAAATGACAGAACCCAAAAACACCATCATCAACCTCGGCGAGTCAAAGGCCCGCTGGCAGGTCCTGGGCGGCCTGACAGAAAGGACCACACCATGACCAACGAAACCAGCAGGCACAGTATCGCGGTGATCGCCGGGGACGGGATCGGCAAGGAAGTCGTCCCGGCGGCGATCACGTGCCTGGAGCGGATCGCCGCAATCCACGGGCTGGACCTGGCGTTCACGTACTTTGACTGGGGCTCTGACTACTACGGCCGGCACGGGCGGATGATGCCCGTGGACGGAATCGACCGGCTCGCACAGCATGAGGCGATTTTCCTGGGCGCGGTGGGCTCACCGGAGGTCCCCGACACGGAATCGCTCTGGGGTTTGCTGATCCCGATCCGCCGGGAATTCCAGCAGTACATCAACCTCCGCCCGGTCAAAACGCTCGACGGCGTGAAATCACCGCTCGCTTCGGAGAAGCCGATCGATATCCTGATCGTGCGGGAAAACAACGAGGGTGAATACTCCGAGGTCGGCGGCCGGATGTACCGGGGCCTGCCACACGAAAGCGCCGTCCAGGAAACCATCTTCACCCGCCTGGGCGTCTCCCGCGCCGCCCACTACGCCGCCTCCCTCGCCGCAACCCGCACGGGCCAGCTGACGTCCGCGACCAAAAGCAACGGCATCG
>NZ_JALLAN010000041.1 GCF_023062595.1 Arthrobacter rhizosphaerae | reverse complement strand
CCCCGTTACCTTTTTCGTAGCCCCGGTCCTGTTGCAGGATAAGGGGTGTTGGCCGGTCGGTCCCGGCATGGTTTCTGCCCCCAGTCATGAATGATCCGGGGGGTGTTGTCACCGGGACCGGCTTGGCGGCAGATGATCGCTGATAGAGGCACGACGACGGGTCCTTCGTAACGTGGATGTCGACACCTGCCGCCATTGACCAGCCAGCATCGGACGGTGATGCGCGAACAAGGGAGCGGGTATGGCGGTGATTCTGGATCAGCAGGACATAGACGTATTCATCGGATTGGACGTCGGGAAATCGGGCCACCATGCGGTGGCCCTGGACAGGTCCGGCAAGAAGCTCTTCGACAAGGCCCTGCCCAACGATGAGAATCGGCTCCGGGAAATCCTTGGCTCCCTTTTCTCGCATGGGAAGATCCTCCTCGTCGTGGACCAGCCCGCCACTATCGGTGCGCTGCCGGTCGCGGTGGCTCAGGCTGCCGGCGCGGCCGTTGGCTACCTTCCGGGACTGGCGATGCGGAGAATCGCGGACCTTCACCCGGGCCAGGCCAAAACCGATGCCAGGGACGCGGCGATTATTGCCGAAGCTGCACGATCCATGCCGCACACGTTGCGAACCATTGCTCTGGATGATGAAACGCTGGCCGAACTCGGAGTCCTGTGTGGCTTTGATGACGACCTCGCCGCCCAGATCACCGCAACGTCCAACCGGATCCGTGGACTGCTCACCCAGATCCACCCCGCCTTGGAACGGGCTTTGGGACCGCACCTGGATCACCCGGCCGTGGCTGACCTGCTCACCCGATATCCCACACCGGCCGCGCTCAAGACAGCCGGCCGTGGACATGTCAGGGCAAGGCTGAAGAAAAACGCACCCCGTGCGGCCGAACGCCTCACAGACGCGATCTTCGCTGCCCTCGGAGAACAGACGGTTGTCGTCATCGGAACCAGTGCAGCCGGGCTGGTGCTGCCGAAACTGGCCGAACAGCTGCTTTCCCTTCGCCATCAGCGCGATGACATTGCAGCCCAGGTCGAAGCCCTTGTGGAGGCCCACCCTCTTCACAAGGTCCTGACCTCGATGCCAGGCATCGGCGTCAGGACCTGCGCCCGCATCCTCACCGAAGTAACCGGCAAGCACTTCGCCAGCGCCGCCCACCTTGCCTCCTACGCCGGCATCGCACCGGTCACCCGGCGCTCCGGGACATCCATCCGCGGCGAGCACTCGAGCCAGCGAGGGAACAAGAAACTCAAACGCGCGCTGTTCCTTTCCGCCTTCGCAGCCCTGCACCACCCACCTTCACGGGCCTATTACGACCGCAAACGGGCAGAAGGCAAACGACACAACCAAGCCCTCATCGCCCTCGCACGCCGCCGCTCAGACGTCCTCTTCGCCATGCTCCGAGACGGAACCCTCTACCAGGAACCGGAACCACGGAATCTGCCGTCAGCGGCTTGACGAAAAACATAGAGGCACCCCCCC
>NZ_JALLAN010000040.1 GCF_023062595.1 Arthrobacter rhizosphaerae | reverse complement strand
ACCAGAACTGCTCTTGGGCTTGGGCTGGCCAGGCAGACACAATCGAGCTGAGCGAGTCGAAAACGCGTCGATATCCACCAGCGGCGATCGACATCGGCCAGTCGCCTCCGTAGAGGAGCCGTTCCGCTCCGAATGCTTCCACCGCGGTGTCAACGATTCTGGCAAGTCCGGATACGCTCCAGTCCCCTGCCGGCCTCGCCGTCGGATACAAACCCGAGACCTTCGCGAAGATGTTCGGCTGCTCTGCGGCAGCGGCAATGAGCTCATCCCAGCGCCGGAGCTCTTCGATCGGCCCATCGACCGGAGGCTTACCAAGATGGTCGAGGACGAACGTCAACCCAGGGTGGCGGCCCGCGGCAGTAACCAGTCGGGGGATGGCCTCCGGGCTGCTGGTAACGAAGTCAAAGGGCAGCCCGTACTCTTCCAGGATGGAGAGTCCATCATCGAAGGCGGGTCGAAGTACCCAGTCGGGATCTGTCCGATCGTGGATGAGGTTCCGTATACCCACGATCTCCGGGTAACGGAGGAGGTCGTCCAGATGGCTCGCGATTGCTCGGGGATCCTCGACGGGCACCCAACCGACGACGCCGATGATCTCCGGGCGAGTTGCTGCGACGTGGAGCATATTTCGCGTGTCTTCGGCGTTGTCCGCCGATTGCACCAAGATGACCCCGCCGATGCTCAGGTCGGTCAATACGGGAGCGATTTCTTCGAATGCGATGTCACGGTTCACCTCCGGCAGATGCGGCCCCAGCCAGCCATAAGCTGCCCGTTGAAGATTCCAAACGTGCAAATGTGAATCAATGATCATGCCAACCCCCTAAAATGATCTGATGAATACATCCTCGCCCGATCGGCCGCCTATCCGAGGCTCGCAAACTGACAATGTCGTTGCGGCGATCCTGGGAATGGTGGATGACGGGAGGCTGTCCGCTGGCGATCGGCTTCCCATCGAGAAGGACTTGGCGGAGCTCCTGGGAGTTTCGCGGGGTCCGTTGCGCGAGGGTGTTCGAGCGTTGGCCGTCCTCGGTGTCCTGGAAACCCGTCAGGGCGCCGGAACATACGTAACAGCGTTGGACGCGAGTAAGCTTCTCGGTCCCTTGACGCTGTTTGCGAACCGACAGATGGCCGTGGAGCCTTCGCAACTGCTTCATGTGCGGAGGGTGTTGGAGGCTGAGAGTGCCGCCTTGGCAGCCAGGCGGGTTACGGACGAGCAAGTGGACCAGATGAGTGCTCTGTTGGATCGCGTTGACGCACTCCTGGACGGGGACGTGGATGAGGCGGCTGTCAGTGCAATCATCGATGTGGATACTGAATTTCACCGAAGCGTCGCCGGTGCCGCGGGCAACCCTCTCATGGGTGCGTTGATTGATTCGCTGGCGAGTCGCACCTACAGGACGCGTGTGTGGCGGGCGATGACCGAGCAGGGCGCGACTGCAACGACCCAGGCCGAACACCGGGGCATCCTCGAAGAGATCCGCCGTCGCGACCCCGACCGGGCCAGATTGCGGATGCACTTTCACCTGCTCGCCGTCGAAGACTTCGCAGATACTCACAATATCGACACCGCGCCAACAGTTTC
>NZ_JALLAN010000004.1 GCF_023062595.1 Arthrobacter rhizosphaerae | reverse complement strand
CCTGGTCTTCTGCGGTGGCGGTGCGGGTCAGGGCGTGTTCCATCCGGTCCAGGGTGTCCGGGTCCGTGACGTGTTCGGCGCGTTCGAGGGCAAGGGTGATGATGGTCGCGGCGCGGGAGGGGATGGTCCCGGCGGCGAGGGCGGTGGCGAGTTCTTCCCGGGCGGGCGGGACGGTTTGGCCGGTGATTCCGGTGGAGGGCAGGAGCGCGGCGGCCAGGGCCAGGCGGCGTCGGGCTTCGGCGGCGCTGATCCGCAGCCGGGCCCGGAGGAACTCGGCGGTATTCCGGCACCCATCCCCAACAGGCCCGGCAGACCGGCAGGCACAGGAAAACCTGAAGACCTCTCAGGCACGGTCCCGGAAGGCCCGGGTCCGGCAGAAGCGGCAAGCACACCAGGTCCGGGAGACCCGGTAGCCACTGGTTCTGTGCCCCAGCCGGTGGTCCAGCCCTTCCCGGAAGCAGCTCCTGTGGCAGTTTCAGGGCGGGCGGCTTCGTGGCGGGTGCGGTCAACGGCTGCGGCGGCGAGGACCTGAAGGTATTCCACGGTCCGGGAGAGTTCCTCGACCTGGCCGGCGAAGTCCGCCGCGTCGGCGAAGCCGGACAGTGCGAGCTCGCCCGCCGCCGTCGTCCGCGCTGTTCCCAACAGCTCAAGACTCGCAGCCACCGCACCGGACACACCGCCGTCCAAAGCCAGCGCTGCGGGGACGGTTAGCTCTTCCGGAACCAGTGCGCGTCGGGATGCGGCAGAGGCGGGCACCGCGCGGAGGCCCGCCAGCCCCGGAAAGGTGGGCGCTGCAAAACTGGATGCTGCATCCTGCTGGAAGCGGGCGTTGGAGAACAGCCCAAGGCGCGTGGCCTGCTTCGGGGCGTGTTCTCCAACGGCTTCCATGGAACAACTCTGCCAGCAGGGTCCGACAAAATAAGCCCGAACGATCGAACCCCGAAAAACCCCAACGTCGAGCCCGAAAACGCCAACTCTCCGGACGGCTCCAGTTCAGGAAAGGCCTAGTCCTCGGCCACGACTGCCACGGCGCCCGCTGCTACAGTTCCGCCGAAGCGCGTGCCTGAAATAAGCTCCATCCCCGAAACCGAAACCGAGGCGTCTGTCCTCGAATGGTTGATGGCGAACACAAAACTCTTGCCGTCCTCACGACGGCGCCTGGTCAGTTCGACGCCCTGGTCTGAGGCAGCAACTGGGGAAACCCCAGATTCGGACAACAACCTGTCAACGAGAGCGCCGAGGCTGTCCACATCCGGGCACGTGGCGAGATACCAGGCAGTCCCATTTCCCACTTCCCGCCGTGTAAGGGCCGGAACGCCGTCCAAGGGATACTCCGTAAACGTCGCCAGCACCTCTGCTGTCCCGGAACCAGCACCGCTGCCAGCATCATCCCCGTCCCCACCATGAACACGCTCAACAATATGAACATGCTCAACAATATGAACACCGCCAACAACATGAACGTGCTCGCTCCAGATTGAAGCCGTCCCACCGTCGCTGAGCTTCAGCTGTTCACCGGCCAGCAGCGGGTGGAATTCCTCAATCTTGATTCCCAGGAGGTCACGGAACGCGCCGGGGTAGCCGCCCAAGCGGACGTGGTCATGCTCGTCAACTATCCCGCTGAAGTAGCTGACTAGAACCGTTGCGCCACGGCTTGCAGCGGCCGCAATATTGCCCGCGGACTCATCCGAAACGTTGTATAGCGTGCAGACAAGGACAAGGTCGTAGGCGTCGAGGGACGCGGACGGATGCACAAAGTCAACGGACACGCCGCGCAGGAACAAGGACCTGTGGAAGCTGCGCAAGAGATCCAGATACTTCACGTCCTGGCTCGGGTGGGAGTCCAGCTCGGAGGCCCACCAAGCTTCGTAGTCGAAGACGATGGCCACACGGGACTCCACCCGTGAGCCGCGGACCGGAGCCAGACGCTTGAGGGCAGAGCCCAGTTCCACCACCTCGCGCCAGACCCGGGTGTCACGGCCGCCGTGGGGGACCATGGCGGAGTGGAACTTTTCGGACCCGGCGTAGCTTTGCCGCCACTGGAAGAACATCACGGCATCCGCTCCACGAGCCACGTGGGCCAGGGAGTTACGCAGCATCTCGCCGGGCAGCTTTGGCCGGTTGCGTGGTTGCCAGTTGACCGCCGACGTCGAGTGTTCCATCAGGATCCAGGGGTCACCACCAGCGATACCGCGCGTGAGGTCCGCGCTGAAGGCGAGCTCCACCTGGGATTCCGGATCCGCTGCGACCAGGTAGTGGTCGTTCGCGATCACGTCCAGGTCCTGCGCCCAGTCGAAGTAATCAAGGGATTTCGTGGCGCTCGAGGCCATCAGATTGGTGGTGGCCGGGATATGCGGGGTCACCTCACGCAGCACGGCAACCAGGGCGCGGTAAAAGTCCATCAAGGCCCAGGAGCTGAAGCGCTTGAAGTCCAGTTGCTGCCCCGGGTTGAGCGTGAACGGAGCCACCCGCGGAGGCAGAATTTCCTCAAATGAAGCATAATTTTGTGACCAGAAAGCTGTGCCCCACGCACGGTTCACGGCCTCGATTGTTCCATAACGCCGTTCCAGCCAGCGGCGGAACGCGGCAGCATCCTCGTCACCATAGAAATCTGAAACATGGCAGCCAAGTTCGTTATCCACGTGCCACAGGGCCAACGCAGGGTGCTCCTTGTATCGCTCCGCAAGCACTCGCGTGATTCCGGTCGCGTATCGCCGGTAAACGGCCGACGACGGCGAGTAGTGCCGTCTGGAGCCGGGACCAAGCACCGTTCCCTCGGCGGTCACAGGAAGAATTTCCGGGTGCTTGTGCACAAGCCAGGGCGGGGGAGCGGCGGTGGCCGTGGCCAGGGCTACTTTGATCCCGGCAGCCGAAAGATTGTCCAGTACTTCGTCGAGCCACCTGAAGTCGTATTCGCCCTCGCGCGGTTCCAGCAAAGCCCACGAAAAGATCCCGACGCTCAGGAAAGTAACTCCGGCTTCTTTCATGAGGTCCAGGTCCTCAAGCCGAACGTCCACCGGCCACTGCTCCGGGTTGTAGTCGCCACCGTAGGCGATGCCGTCGAAATGGCGCCAGAGAGCTATGGATGGGAGGGATTCCTTGCGGGACATGGGACTCCTTTGTCGGTGGCGCCGGAAGCGGAACTATCAAATTCGATCTTTTGGAAAACGCTTGCCCAACAGGGCGATAACCGATATTGTATCGTTTCAGAAGGCATGTTAGCCAGCTCACTACTTCCGTTGTAGGGACCACCCGAACGCATGCTGACCCAAATCGAGCAAGGAGGCTCTCATGATCAACAGAAGGAATTTCCTCACCACGGTAGCGCTGGGCACAGCGTCAGCCGCTGTTCTGGCAGCCTGTGGCCAGCCATCGCCCGCGCAGACCGGCTCTGCTGAGAACCCCGTCACCATCAACTACACCTGGTGGGGCAACGACGACCGCGCCGAGCGCACGCGCAAGGCAATCGCTCTCTTCGAATCCAAAAACCCGGACATCAAGGTCAACGGCAACTTCACCGACTTCGCCGGTTACTGGCAGAAGCGCGCCACCGAGGCTGCCGGCGGCGGCCTCCCTGATGTCATGCAGTGGGACCTCTCCTATCTGCGTGACTACGGCCAGCGCAATCAGCTCCTGGACCTCAGCACCGTGAAGATCGACACCTCGGCCTTCGACAAGTCGCTTCTCCCCTCTGGCCAGATCAGGGGTAAGACTTACGGCATTCCTACCAGCACCAACGCCTTCGCGGTCTACTACGATCCCGCCAAGCTCGCCTCCCTCGGCATTTCAGAGCCGGACGGCTCCTGGACCTATGACGAATACAACGCCTTCCTCACCGAGGTAGGCACCAAGAGCGGCGGTGCACTCTTCGGCTCCAGCGACTACACATCGGTTTGGTGGATGTTCAACATCTGGCTTCGCCAGCAGAACATCGAAGCCTTCACCGAGGATGGCAAGCTCGGGTTCAGCAAAGACGATCTGAAGGAATGGTGGAACAAGGTTGCGGACCTGCGTGGCACTCCCGCCATCATCTCGGAGGAGCGGATCACGCAGCTCCTTCCCAAGTCCGCGTTTGGCTCCAACGCCACCGCTTCTGAGGTCACCTGGGACAACTTCATGGCCGGTTACCTTGGGGACAGCGGTGCCAAGGAGCTCAAGCTTGTTCCGGTTCCCTCAGACGATCCTGACAACCTGGGCCTGTTCCTCAAGCCTTCCATGCTGATGGTGGCCAGCGCCAAGACCAAAAACAAGGATGCCGCCGCACGCTTCATCGACTTCATGGTCAACGATCCTGAGGTTGGCCAGATCTTCAAGACCTCCCGCGGCGTTCCTGCCTCGAAGACCCAGCGCGACGGCACCACGTTCGAAGGCACCGACAAGCTGGTCGTTGACTACGAGAAGTCCATCGAGAAGTACCTCAAGGACGCTCCCGAGCCCCCCATCGTTGGTTTCGGTACCCTCGAGGCCTCGTTCAAGCGCATCAGCGCAGACCTGAATTTCGGCAAGCTGGACGTGAATGGTGCAGCCGATGCGTGGTTCAAGGAAGCCGAAGACCTCATCAAGCAGAACGCCTGATTCAGGCAGAATGTCTCAATCAGGCTTCACAACTGACGGAATGAATTCGTGACTCAAAGCCCAACCCTGAGCAGGCGTTCGACGTCGTCCGATCTCCCGCAGCCGCGCAAGTCGCGGCAGCGGGGGGCGGACACCCGCGCCGGCTATACTTTCCTGCTGCCCTGGCTGCTGGGATTCATCGCCCTCACCGTAGGCCCGATGATCTCATCGCTGTACCTGTCCTTCACCAACTACAACCTGTTCGAACCACCCAAATGGATAGGACTGGACAACTACATCTCGCTGTTCCAGGACGAACGGTTCCTGCAGTCGGTGGGCGTAACCGTAAGCTACGTAGTCTTCGGTACGCCGATCAAGTTGGCGGCCGCACTGGCCATCGCCATGCTCCTCAACAGCAAGCGCAAAGGCCAGGGGTTCTACCGTTCAGCTTTCTACGCGCCGTCTCTGATCGGGGCCAGCGTCTCGATCGCCATAGTGTGGAAGGCAATGTTCGGCGACTCCGGGCCTGTGGACCAAAGCCTGTCCTTCTTCGGGATCAACCTGGGCGGCTGGGTGGGCAACCCGTCCATGACCATGCCCATGTTCATCCTGCTGACGGTCTGGCAATTCGGTGCACCGATGGTGATCTTCCTGGCCGGCCTGAAGCAGATTCCGGGCGAACTCTATGAGGCTGCGTCCATGGACGGGGCCGGCCCTATCCGGAAGTTCTTCAACATCACCTGGCCCATGCTCTCTCCGGTGATCTTCTTCAACCTGCTCATGGAAACCATCCATGCCTTCCAGATCTTCAACGCCGCCTACATCATCTCGAATGGTGAAGGCGGCCCGGCAGGCTCCACCCTTTTCTACACTCTCTACCTGTACCTGCGGGGCTTCAGCGACTTCCGGATGGGCTATGCGTCAGCAATGGCCTGGCTCCTGGTGATCGTTGTAGGCATCATCACCCTGATCTTCTTCCGCACGTCCAAGTCCTGGGTCCACTACAGCGGTGATTCGAAATGACGACCATAGCAAACCCAACAACGTCTGTAGCAGATACACAGGCGCCGCATTACAACCCCAAGTCGGAGACAGCCGGTGCCAAGCGGCTCAAGAGCATCATTTTCCACGTCGTGGCACTCGCCGTGACGGCCGTGGTGCTCTATCCGGCCCTGTGGATGATCGCCTCGTCCTTCAAGCCGAATGCAGAGATCGGCGGCTCGAACACATCACTGTGGTCAAGCAACTTCAGCTTCGACAACTTCGTTACGGCGATGGAGGGCATTGGCGGCGTCTCCACCATGACGTTCTTCACCAATTCGCTGATCCTGGCCCTCGGCGCCGTGGTGGGGACCATCCTGTCCGCCAGCGTCTCGGCCTATGCGTTCGCCAGAATCAAGTTCCCCGGCCGCAGCATGTTCTTCGGAATGATGATTGCAACGCTGCTGCTGCCGTTCCATGTGGTGATCATTCCGCAGTACATCATCTTCAATCAGCTTGGCCTGGTGGACACCTACATCCCGTTGCTGGTTGGCAAGTTCCTTGCCGCCGACGCTTTCTTCGTCTTCCTGATGGTCCAATTCATGCGGAACCTCCCGGCGGAACTCGACGAAGCAGCGAGGATCGACGGCGCCGGGCATGCCAGGATCTTCGGTTCGATCATGCTTCCGCTCATGAAACCCGCCTTGATTTCGACGTCGATATTCTCCTTCATCTGGAGCTGGAACGACTTCCTCGGCCCCCTGCTGTACCTCAACACCCCGGAGAAATACCCACTGCCACTGGCCCTGCGGCTGTTCGTGGACCAGACCCAGAGCTCTGACTACGGCGCGATGATTGCCATGTCCGTCCTGGCGCTGCTCCCGGTGCTGGTGTTCTTCCTGGTGTTCCAGCGGTACATCGTTGAAGGCGTCTCTACCCAGGGCCTCAAGGGCTGACGGAAACTGAAGGCCGGGAGATCTAGGATGAGCACCATGGAAAGCACCGGACCAAGGCAGGGGAATGATCTTCCGCACGAAGACCCCATCCCGGTCAATCGCTTTGCACTCTTCGCCGAAGCGCTCCTCACTGGCGCCTTGGTCCTGGTCCTTTCCCTTCCGCTTGTGACCATTCCCGCCGCCTACGCCGCGGGAATCTCCCACCTCGAACGGCACCTTTCCGGAAGGGATGACTCCGTCCGCGCCCTTTGGGGGACCTTCCGTTCTGCGCTGCCTGGCAGCTGGAAATTGGGAACGACGACGGCGGTGGGGGCCGCCGTCGTCGTCCTCAATCTGCTGCTGGCAACAGTTGGACAGCTGCCCGGGCGGACAGTGGTCCTGCCCACCACGCTGGTACTGGCCACAGCAGCTGCAGTGTTCCTGCTGAGGACTGCGGCAGCCTGGTCAACCCACCACGACTGGCGGCTGTCAGTGGCCGAGGCGAAGGTTGTTTCGCTCCGTGATTTCAGCGGATCGTTGCTCCTGGTGGCGGCGCTGTTCATGTGCGTTGTGTTCGTCTGGATGCTCGTGGCGCTCTTTATGGTGGTCCCCGGGGCCTTGGTCCTGGCAGCGGCCGCTGTGAAGATCCGCGCAGGACGCAAGTAGCCAAAGCCGAAGCAGCTAATACCAGAGGCCCTCATCCGGGGCTGTTCTCTCACTACCCCTCAGCGAGCAAAGTGTCTTCAGAACGCCCAAAATACGCCGAAGCTGATTCCCTCATTGGGGTGCGCTGGTACACGCCTCTCCGCTTACGCAATTACCGACTTTTCGTCTCCCTTCAGTTCCTGGGAAGTACGGGCGTATGGATGCAGCGGCTGGCCCAGGACTGGCTGGTACTTCAGCTCACCGGAAGCCCGGCCGCCGTCGGGTTTGCTGTAGCGCTGCAGTTCTTGCCTATGCTTGTGGTGGGACCGTTGAGCGGCATTCTGGTGGACCTATTTCCCAAAAGGCGCATCCTGTTGGTGTGCCAGTCCATCGCCGCGGTCCTGGCCATGACCCTCGCGGTTCTCAATGCCAATGGGTCCATCACGGTGTGGGCCGTTTATGCGTGCTGTGTTGCCTTGGGGGTGACCTCGGCCGTGGATGGCCCTGCTCGCCAGGTTTTTGTCAGCGAAGTGGTGGGTGATGATGCACTCAGGCCCGCCATCGGGCTCAACAATGCCATCCACCAGTTGGGCGCGATGGTAGGGCCGGCCTTGGCCGGGGTGGTGATAGCCAAAGCCGGCGTGGCCGCTGCTTTCGCCGCCAACTCTGTGATCTGCCTGGCGGTTATTGGCTTGGTGGCTGGGATCCGGACTTCTCAACTTCATGGCATCCCCACCCCTATGCGTGGTCGGGGCCAGGTCCTGGCAGGTTTCCGGCATGTGCAGCAGAGACCTGCCCTGATGCTCGTGATCCTGCTGGCAGGCTTGATGGGTGTCTTCGGAATGAACGGGCCCGTGGTGCTCGCGGCCTTCGCCGACACCATCTGGCACAGCGGAGCTCAGGGCTTCGGCCTGTTCAATACGTTCAGCGCAGTGGGTGCCTTGGCCGGAGCACTCCTCGCCGGGCGCTTGGGATCGTTGGGGCGGCCGGGACTTGTTGCGGCGGCGGCGCTGTTCGGGCTCGCTCAGCTTATCGCTGCGCTGATGCCGAGCCAGGAGTGGTTTGTCGTCATGTTGGTGCTCGTGGGGCTCATGACCTTGCTCTTCCTCACGAGCGCAGCAACGACTGTGCAGCTTGAGGCGGGGCCCGAAGTGCGGGGGAGGGTGATGGCCTTGTACCTGCCCTTGTTGCTCGGCGGCCACGCTTTTGGCGGCCTCCTGGCAGGCTGGCTGACCGAGCAGTTCGGTGTCAGGGAAGGGCTAGTGGCTACAGGTGCTTTTGGGATGCTGTCTGCCGCTGTGATCGGGCTTTTGATGTGGAGGAACTTTCGACGCCGGAGCGGCGATCCGCGTCAGAGTTGAGCCCTCAAGGCGGCGGCCTCGGCAGCGTTCAGCCTGCCATCGCTGACCCAGACCGTGAAGGTCCGCGTCACGGCCTCACTCGCTGCCAGTTCCACGGGGCGTTCCCAAGCAAGGGCTGAGCCGACGCCGGGATAATCGGCGGCACGGACGAACCAAGGATCCTGGGACTGAGGGGGAGCGGCGAAAACAAGGCTCGCAGGCCCCTCGGCGAAATCCCCGGTCCAGGCAAGCCAGGGCGATACAGAACCGTGGACCAGGGACTCCCCGGATTGATCGGCGGTGAAGACAGCGACGTCGTTGCACGGCGGGAGCCGCCAGAAGAATCCTCCGTAGCCACTGCCTGCCGCTCCATTGGAACCAGGGCCACCCAAGGATGCGGGCACGACGGCGGTGAGTTCGGTTTCAAGGTCGAATCGCCACGTGCGATGGTCAACTTGCGTGGCCTTGGTGCTTCGGCGCTCCCGCAGAAGCTCCGCACCGTCGGGTGCCCGCCAGCTCAGTTCCTGTTCCAGGAGGCCGGGGGCCACAGTGCATCCGGTTTGAAGGATGGTGCCGTGATCATCGCGTTCCTCATAGCGGCGCGCATTGCGGGTATAGGTTTTGCCGCCCCAGAAGTTGGTGCCATTGACGTCCTGGAGTGCGATGCCTACCCCGAGATGCCACGGGTGGTCGGACGGGAGGTGGTCACTGACCACCACTCCAGCCAGGGTTCGGACCGGATGCAAGTAGGGCCTGGGGGAGAGCCGTCCGGCAAGGGTGCTGCCAGTCCGGAGGGAAGCCAGCACGCCGCCGTCGTTCTGTTCCTGGCCTTCCAAGGCCAGTACCCCAGCCGGTTCCCCAGGCAGGGGCACCGCCCAGGGAAGAGCGAGTTCGCTGAAGGTGGCGTGGGCTGCAGTCGCACGGTCCAGGGCATCCTCGATCCCCATTACCACGGCGTGCGCGGCCTCGCCTTCACCCTGCCAGACGATGAACTCATCGCCAATCCGGGTTGGAGGCTCCGCCGTCCGGATCGCCTCAAGGACGCGCATGAAGGCACCGCTGTCCGCCAGGGGGCTGATCAGCGGACCGCCCTCCGTCAGGTGTTCCAGAAGATTCTCGGTCAGGTCATCCCTGTCAAAGATTTCCCTGCGCTCCCCGTGGGAGGTCAGGACGCTCAGCCGGTCCTCGGTGTAGTGGAAAACAGCTGAACCTTCAGAGCCTTGGATGGTGATGTACGGCTCCACTGATTCGTCGGCGCACAGCGTCAGCGCGCAAGTGATGGGGATCCCGGTGACGGTGCGGAGGCGGATCACGGACGTGTCGTCGGACTCGATGTCATTCGCCCGGTAAAGATCAGTTTCGACAGAGACCAGGTCGTCAAACCGGCGGGCATCGGCAATCCGCAGGGCCGTGGCGATTGCGTGTGCCAGCGGGTTCGTGGCCACGCCATCAACAACATCAATCCCGTCGATGCTGCGCTTTCCTGCCCAGCGGGAGCGCTTGTAGTAAGCGCGGTCGCGGACCCAGCTCCCCGTTGCGGTAATCCCCAGCAGATCACCGATCTCGCCTAGGGCAACGAGGTCGCGGATCGCTTCGAGGGCATGTGAACCCAGGCTCTGGAATCCGATTTGGACACTGCGCCCGGCCGATTCGGCTGCCCTCTGCAGGCGCTGAAAATCGGCCAAAGAAGCAACCGGCGGCTTCTCCAGATAAAGATGAGCAGCAGTAAGGGCGGCCAGGGCAAGCGCAGCGTGTGTCTGGATGGGAGTTGCCACAATCACCACGTCCAGGGCGGGGGTGCGCTCCAGCAGGTCGTCCAGATTGCCGAAGAGGGCGGTCTCCACGGGCAGAGCGCCTTCGGCGGGCGGGTTCGGATCCGCCACAGCTACCAGGCTGACCAGGCCCTTGTCCTGCAGCCTTTTGAGATTCCTCAGGTGATGGGTGCCAAAGCCATGGACTCCCACGAGGGCCACCCGGAGAGCGCCGGCGGGAACCTCATCCATTCCGCGGGAGGCCTGAACATCCGAAGCGCCCTGCGTCTGGGTCAGGGGCTTGGGAATTGAGGGATCAGGAGCGGACGGGGCCATGGCTCTCCTCGTTGTCAGATGTTTTACCTGCTGCCGCGAGGGGCACAGCAGGCGCTTTGTGCTGCATTTTCCGCTTGGTTTCCCGGGAAGTCCGCAATGCGGCTTTTCCTGTTCCGCATCGCGGCTTTCTCTATTACACACTAGCGCGGCAAGCGCTTTCCAAGGCGGTGTGACAGCAGTTTACTTCAATCAGGGCGTTCATTTGGCGATTCCGATGTTCACCCTTGACCAAGGAAGCCAAACGGTCTACATTTTCGAGAAACCGCTTACTGACCGTGATCCTCCACGACTGAGCCGCACGTTCTGCAACGTTGGAGAGTCTAAGAGCCGCAAGACACCGGCAGGAAGCCTCGTCCCCGCAAAATCAGAGAAAGCTGCAAGATGAAGATCCTGTTGGCCGGCGACTCCACGGTTGCCAATTGCCCCACGCATGAGTATCCGATGAACGGCTGGGGAGCCCATCTCGCTGCAGAGGTTTATTCCTGGGCTGCCGTGTACAACTATGCCAAGGGCGGTGCCAGCACCGAGTCGTTCCGTGAGGAAGGACTGTGGGCGGCTTTGCTTGCGGAAGCCGGGAAGGGCGACCTTGTCCTGATTCAGTTCGGACACAATGATCAGAAACGTCCCCATCTCGCAGCCCGGACCGGTTATGCCGCAAACCTTCGCACCATGCTTGCCGAGGTCCGGTCCCTGGACGCCAGCCTGTCCTCTGCACCTCGGTTGAGCGGAGGCACTTCCTTGGCGGAAGCGGAAACGTCCTCGACCTTGAAGAGAGCCTCGAGGACTACCCGGAAGTGGTGCGGGAGCTGGCTGCGGAACTCCAGGTGCCCATGATCGATCTCAACCGCTGGACGCGTGAGCTTTATCTCCGACTGGGTGCGGAGAGTTCAAGGGAGCTCTTCTGCCATTTTGAGCCGGGGGAGCATGCCTACTGGCCTGACGGATTGGCCGACAATACCCACTTTCGCGAGGACGGAGCGCGGTTGATCGCCGGATATGTCGCAGGCCAGCTGGCACATGCCGGTTTCGGCTCCAATGAACGCACGACTTCCAGTGAACGCACGCCGGCGGGGATCGCCTGAGTGCCGACACGCCAAACAAGACACGCCGTGGGACTTAACGCGGCTGTGTGAGATCCCGGCCTGCTGGGTATGGAGCCTTTAGCGGAAAGCGGCGCTCAGGCTGGGGCGCTCCCACTCCGCGAAATCCGTTTGTCCGTAACCTGTGGTCTGCAATCCGTGGTCCACAATTTGTGGGAGGTCGGGGTATGAGCCGGCGATCGTCAGCACAATGGGCAAGGGCCGCCCGCTCTACTGAGGATGCGGATCTGGACGTACTGATTCCAACCTGTAACCGGCCTGCCGAGCTTGCCGTTACCTTGGCGGGCTTGGCTGGCCAGGCAGACCCGCCCTTTCGCGTCATCGTCAGCGATCAATCGTCGGCCGAGCCTGGCTGGGGACATCCGGCAGCGGCAGCCATGGTCCGCCTGCTTGGGGCGCAAGGCAGGCCCACGTCCCTGATCCGCCATTTGCCCAGGCTGGGGCTTGCCGAGCATCGGCAGTTCCTGCTGGAGCAGTCAGGTGCAGAGAAGGTGCTGTTCCTTGACGACGATGTCTGGCTGGAACCCGGCGCGCTGGAGAGAATGAGTGACGCCTTGGATCGGCTGGAGTGCGGTTTCGTTGGCATGGCACCCCAAGGGTTGTCCTTCCTGAACGACAAACGGCCCGAACAGATGGTGTCCTTCGCTGCCTGGGACGGTCCCGTTACCCCGGAGAGAATCAGGCCGGACGCTCCCGGCTTTGAGCGGTGGCCGCTTCACAGTGCGGCAAACCTGAGCCACCTGAGCGCCCAACTGGGCCTGGAGCCGGGGCAATGGGTCCCCTACCGGGTTGCGTGGGTTGGCGGGTGCACCATGTACCGACGGGAGGCACTGAACGAGGCAGGTGGGTTCAGCTTCTGGCACCAACTGCCCCCTGAGCACTGTGGTGAAGACGTGCTGGCGCAGTGGCAGGTGATGGAAACCCATGGAGGCGCCGGCATCCTCCCTTCGGGCGCAGTCCACCTGGAATCGCCCACCACAGTGAGCGATCGGAGTGTGGAAGCCTTTGAATCAGTTCTGGGGGCAGTCAGCGGAAACTACCGGCAGGATCTATAAGGACGCCTTAACACCGGCCTCTGAGCCGGCTGTGCTTTGCCGGACAACCAGTTCGGGAGTGAAGACAACAGCCCTGTGCCGGACCTGCTGTGATTCCAGCTCCTCGGTCAGAAGTTCGATGGCCGTCCTTCCAATGGCTTCAGTGGGCTGGCGGATGGAGGACAAAGGAACCACAGCCGAGACTGAAAAGTCGATGTCGTCGTAGCCGATCAAGGCAATATCCTCGGGAATGCGAAGGGTATGCATCATAGTCAGTGACTGCATGACGCCAAGGGCCAGGAGATCGTTGGCGCAAAAGATCCCGTCGGGGAGGTTCTTGGCAGGGCGTTCCACCAGGCGGTTCCCTATGCACCGGCCTGCCAGTACGGATTGTCCTTCTGAATCCAGCACCTCAAGGGTGGCATCGGCCTCTTCCTTAACCGCCCGCTGTGCCCCGCGGAGACGGTCGGCCACCTGATGAATCGATAACGGACCTCCCACGAAGGCGAGCCGACGGCGGCCAATGTCCAGCAGGTGCCGCGCTGCGAGGTAACCCCCCTCGTCGTCGTCGACCGAGACTGAGCTGAACATGGCGTCGTCGGCCAGCCGGTCCACCAGAACGGTGGGGACTCCGCGTTCCCTGAGGACATTCAGCCTGGCGGTCACGTCTCCAACGGGAGAAATCAGAAGCCCCTGCACCCGCTGCTCCTGAAAGAGATCAATGTAGTTCGATTCACGGCTCTCGTTGTGGCCGCTGTCCCCGAGCAGGACGGCGCTGCCCTGAAGCGCCGCGGCGTCCTCAGCCGCGCGGACCAAGGAAGTGAAGAAGGGGTTTCCGACGTCAAGCACGATGAGTCCGATAGTCCTGCTGTGGCCGGCCCGGAGCTGACGGGCAGCATCATTGCGTACGAACCCCAGATCATCAATGGCCTTCAGGACCCGTTCCTTGGTCCGCTGGGAAACACGGTCCGGGTAGTTCAAGACGTTGGAAACCGTGCCGACGGCGACACCTGCCTGATTCGCAACATCCTTGATGCTGGCTGTCCGATTCATTTTCTCCCAGTCCTTCTGCTTACTGCCTCCAGAGCGTGGTGCACCTTAGGAAGACACGTTTGCTTGTGGGCAATTGCTTGACACTTGCTCGACTTCAAGAGTACGTTGAATCGTAACAATGAAACGATTCAACTGTTCGTGTTTTTCACATTGATTCAGCAGTCTTCAGGAGAGATGCAAATGCGAGTGTGCTTCCGATCTTCAGTGCAGCCGGGACTCATCGATGAGTACCGGCGGCGGCATGCTGCGGTTTGGCCGGAGATGCTGCGGGCACTCAAGGACGCAGGATGGCACAACTACTCCCTTTTCCTTGGCGCCGACGGACTCCTGATCGGCTACCTGGAATGCGATGACTTTGATGAAGTGAGAGCCCGTATGGCCGTGACGGAAGTCAACGGCCGCTGGCAGGCCGAGATGTCCCTTCTCTTCGAAGACTCCGAGCGGCGGCCCGACGAGGGGTTTCAGATTCTCGAGGAAGTCTTCAACCTGGACGGCCAGCTGGCTGCCCTGGATACCCACTAACCACGCTCCACCACCGGAAAGAATGACTATGAACGACGTAGCGACGGCGCTGGGCAGGCTCGAGGAGCTTGCTATTGAGGTTCCCTCTTGGGCATATGGAAATTCGGGGACCCGTTTCAGGGTGTTTGGTACGCCGGGCACTCCGAGGACAATCCACGAGAAGTTGGCAGATGCGGCCATGGTCCATGAGGTGACGGGACTGGCACCCACGGTGGCGTTGCACATTCCGTGGGACAAGGTGGATGACTACTCCGCGCTGGGTGAATACGCGGCGGGTCTGGGGGTGGGTCTGGGGACGATTAACTCGAACACGTTCCAGGATGATGAGTACAAGTTCGGGTCGCTGACGTCCTCGGATGCGTCGGTGCGGAGGCGGGCCGTTGACCATCATTTTGAGTGCATCGACATCATGCACGCCACAGGTTCACGGGACCTGAAGATCTGGCTCGCTGACGGGACCAACTACCCGGGCCAGGATGATCTGCGGGGCCGGCAGGACCGGTTGGCGGAGTCGCTGGCGGAGATCTACGCACGGCTGGGTGAGAGCCAGAGGCTGGTGCTGGAGTACAAGTTCTTTGAACCGGCGTTCTATCACACCGATGTTCCGGATTGGGGGACGTCCTACGCGCAGGTGCTGGCGTTGGGGGAGAAGGCGTTGGTGTGCCTGGATACCGGTCATCACGCGCCGGGAACCAACATCGAATTCATCGTGATGCAGTTGCTGCGGCTGGGGAAGCTGGGGTCCTTCGATTTCAATTCCCGTTTCTATGCCGATGATGATCTGATTGTGGGCGCGGCTGATCCGTTCCAGCTGTTCCGGATCATGGTCGAGGTCATCCGCGGGGGAGGGTACGGCAAGGATTCCGAGGTGGCCCTGATGCTGGACCAGTGCCACAACCTGGAGGAGAAGATTCCCGGGCAGATCCGCTCGGTGCTGAACGTGCAGGAAATGACCGCCCGGGCTCTGCTGGTGGACCGCGAAGCCCTGGCGGAGGCTCAGCGGGCCGGGGATGTCCTGGCCGCGAACGGCATCTTCAACGATGCCTTCTACACCGACGTCCGGCCCATCCTGGCCCAGTGGCGTGAATCCCGCGGCCTGCCCGCTGACCCGATGGCAGCGTTCAAGGCCAGCGGCTACCAGAAGAAAATCAACGAGGACCGCGTCGGCGGCCACCAAGCCGGATGGGGCGCGTGAAAACCACCATGCAAAACGCCAGCAACCCTGCAAACAACAAGACTGTTGAAGACCTGATTTCGCGGTCCAACCGCCTCGGGGCGGACAAGCGGAACACCAACTTTGCCGGCGGCAACACCTCCGCCAAAGGTACTGAAAAGGACCCTGTCACGGGCGAAGATGTTCAGCTCCTCTGGGTCAAGGGATCGGGTGGCGATCTCGGCACCCTGAAGGTCGAAAACCTTGCCGTGCTCCGCCTGGACCGCCTCAACGCACTGAAGAATGTCTACCCCGGCGTCGAGCGCGAAGACGAGATGGTGGCCGCGTTCGACTACTGCCTCCACGGCAAGGGTGGTGCCGCTCCCTCGATCGATACGGCAATGCACGGTTTGGTGGACGCTGCACACGTGGACCACCTGCACCCCGATTCCGGGATTGCCGTTGCTACTGCAGCAGATGGTGAAGCATTGACCGCCAAGATCTTCGGCAACAAGGTTCTTTGGGTACCCTGGCGCCGTCCCGGATTCCAGCTTGGGCTGGATATCGCTGCCATCAAGGAAGCCAATCCGCAGGCCGTGGGCACCATCCTGGGCGGCCACGGAATCACCGCTTGGGGCGCCACGAGCGAGGAGGCCGAACAGAACTCGCTGTGGATCATTGACCAGGCTGAGAAGTACATTGCCGAGAACGGCCGGCAGGACCCCTTCGGCGCCAAACTGCCCGGCTACAGCCCCCTGCCGGAAGCAGAACGGAAGGCCAAGGCGGCCGCCCTCGCACCGGTGATCCGCGGACTGGCGTCCACGGATAAGCCGCAGCTGGGGCACTTCAGTGATGACGCCGTCGTGCTGGAATTTCTGGAAAGCTCGGAACATCCCAGGCTCGGAGCGCTGGGCACCTCCTGCCCGGACCACTTCCTGCGCACCAAGGTCAAACCGCTGATCCTGGATCTGCCGGCTGATGCATCCGTCGAGGAGTCCGTGTCGCGGCTCAAGGAGCTGCACTCCGGGTACCGCGAGGACTATCAGGCCTACTACGACCGCCACGCGGCCGCCGATTCACCCGCCATGCGCGGTGCTGATCCGGCCATCGTCCTGGTCCCGGGCGTGGGCATGTTCTCCTTCGGCGCCAACAAACAGACCGCCCGCGTTGCCGGGGAGTTTTACATCAACGCCATCAACGTGATGCGCGGGGCGGAAGCCATCTCCACCTACGCTCCAATCGAGGAATCCGAGAAGTTCCGGATCGAATACTGGGCCCTGGAGGAAGCCAAACTGGCCCGGATGCCCAAGCCCAAATCACATGCCACCCGCATCGCACTGGTCACGGGGGCGGCATCGGGCATCGGCAAAGCCATCGCCACGCGCCTTGCTGCCGAAGGCGCCTGCGTCGTGATCGCAGACCTTAATTTGGAAAACGCCCAGGCCGTCGCTGCCGAACTTGGCGGCTCCGACGTCGCCATCGGAGTGCAGGCGGACGTCACCGACGAGGGCCAGGTTGCCGCTGCCATCGACGCCGCGGTGCTGGCGTTCGGCGGGGTGGACCTGGTGGTCAACAACGCGGGGCTGTCCATTTCCAAGCCGCTGCTGGAAACCACAGAAAAGGACTGGGATCTTCAGCACAACGTGATGGCCAAGGGCTCCTTCCTGGTGGCCAAGGCTGCCGCGAAGGTCATGATCGAACAGGACATGGGCGGGGATATCATCTACATCTCCTCCAAGAACTCGGTCTTCGCCGGGCCCAACAACATCGCCTACTCAGCCACCAAGGCAGACCAAGCGCACCAGGTCCGGCTGCTCGCAGCAGAACTGGGCGAGTACGGCATCCGCGTCAACGGCATCAACCCCGACGGCGTGGTCCGCGGTTCCGGGATCTTCGCCGGCGGCTGGGGGGCTAAGCGCGCCGCCGTCTACGGCGTGGACGAACAGGAACTGGGCAAGTACTACGCACAGCGGACCCTCCTCAAGCGCGAAGTCCTGCCTGAGCACGTGGCTAACGCTGCCGCTGTACTCACCAGCTCCGAACTGTCCCACACCACCGGACTCCATATCCCAGTGGACGCCGGTGTGGCTGCAGCCTTCCTGCGATGAGTAACAGTTCTGTCAGGGGCATCCGATCCGACGGCGTCGGGAACACGGGCACCGGGTCCGGCGGAATTTCGCCGGGCGACGACTTGTTTGCCGCCGTCGATATCGGGGCCTCCTCCGGCCGGGTGATCCTGGGAGGCCTCAGTGGGGGCGCGTCCAGGCTGGAGGTGGTGCATCGTTTTCCGAACGGAGTGGTAGAGAGCGACGGCGGCCTGCGCTGGAACTTCGACACGCTGTTCGCCGGGGTACTCACCGGGCTGGCGGCGGCCGGCGAGGCGGCCCAGCGCCGTGGTGCTCGGATCGCAAGCATCGGGATCGACACCTGGGCTGTGGACTATGGACTGGTTGACGCCGCGGGGGAGTTGGTTGCCCAGCCCTACAGCTACCGTGATCCCCGCGGCCAGGGAGCGGTCAACAGCGTCCACAAGGTGCTGGACCAGGCCAGGCTCTACGCCACAACCGGGCTCCAGTTCCTCCCCTTCAACACCGTTTATCAACTGGCCGCTGAACCCTCGCTGACGGGATTGCAGGCTTTGCTGATCCCGGATCTGATCGCCTTCAAGCTCACGGGCCAGCGCCGTACCGAGGTCACGAATGCCTCTACCACCGGGCTGTTCGATGCGGTAGCAGGGGAGTGGGCAGGGGAGTTCCTCGCGGCGTTGCAACTGCCGCCCACGCTCTTTCCTCCGCTCATCCAGCCGGGCGAGACAGTTGGCACGCTGCAGCCGCATATCGCCGAAGCCACCGGCTTGCCCGAGGTAACGCGGGTGGTTGCGGTCGGTTCTCACGACACTGCCTCGGCCGTGGCAGCTGTCCCCGCCTCCGGGCCGGACTTCGCCTACATTTCCTCGGGCACCTGGTCGCTGGTAGGCGTTGAGCTGCGCCATCCGGTGCTTACCGAAGCCAGCCGGCAGGCTAACTTCACGAATGAACGCGGCGTGGACAACACCATCCGCTACCTCAGGAATGTGGGGGGACTCTGGCTGCTGAGCGAGTGCCAACGCACCTGGGCCAAGGAAGGCTATGAGCCCTCATTGGAGGAACTGTTGGACGCAGCAGCTGCCCTGCCTCCGGGCGGACCTTTGGTAAATGCCGACGATTCGTACTTCATCGCCCCGGATGACATGCCTGACCGCATCCGGTCCGCTGCCAGGGTCACCGGGGCAGTGCTTTCGGAAAAGCCGGCTGTGATCGTGCGCTGCATCCTGGATAGCCTCGCGGCCGGTTATGCCCGCACCATTGCCGACGCCGAGCGGCTCTCGGGAACGCCCGTGAACGTGGTGCACATTGTGGGGGGCGGGTCCCAGAACCGGCTGCTTTGCCAGCTGACTGCCGACTCCACCGGGAAACCTGTGGTTGCGGGGCCTGTTGAAGCAACTGCGTTGGGAAACGTCCTCGTCCAGGCACGCGTTGCGGGTGCCCTGGGCGGAACGCTGAGGGAGCTTCGGCAACAAGTTTTACAATCGTCCAGCGTGGAAACCTATGAGCCGGCCTTGGCGGCGCCACGCGCATAGCTAGAGATAGATTAGATGATTATCTTGGTACAGCATCCAAATCCGTAAATTTCTCCGCTCCACACCTTGGAACATCAGATCTTTTCCTCCTAGAATTGCAGTCATGCATCCCGATGACGCTTTGGTGTACGACCGACCTGCCGATAATTGGCTTGAAGCACTTCCCTTGGGAAACGGCTTCCTGGGGGCGATGGTTTTTGGTGGACCACAACACCATCGGTTCCAAATGAACCACGGGACAGCATGGTCCGGTTCGCCACATAGCCAGGAACTGGAGCCGCACTTCAGCCGTCAGGAGGCGGACGGCATCTTGGCCCGTGTGCGCGAACTGGTTGCCAATGAAAACTACCCCGCCGCGCACGAAACCTTGAAGGCACTCCAGCACCGGCATTCGCAGACTTTCCTTCCGTTCTCGGATCTGGTGCTGTCGCTCAGCCCTGTGCAAGGTGCAAAGGTCGATGGCGCCGAGGCCCCGAAGAATTATTCCCGCAGCCTGGATTTGGCGCGCGGGGTGAACAGTACCCGGTACACGATTTCAGGCCATGAAGTCAGGGTTGAAGCCTTCATCAGCAACACTCCGTCGGTGCTGGTGGTAACAGTGGACACCGAACTCCCCGGCGGGCTGGACATTTCGCTGGCAATAGATTCGCCGCTGCTTGTCACGAAGCGGACCGGGGCGGTCCGCCACAGCGCGGGAACCCATGTCCAGGCCGGCCTGGAGCTCAAACTGCCTGCCGATGTTGCACCAAGTCACGGCACCGGGGAAATCAGGTACTCGGATGATGATTCGCTCAGCTTGCAAGGGGCAGTCACCGCGCTGCTGGAGCATGACGGCGTCACCGGCACCGCTTCTGCCGGTACCGGTCCTGTTGCAACTGAAGATGGTGCGGAAGGCGTTGTAGGTGCGAAGGACCCGTGGGCAACCGGGGTGAAGCATGCCGCGATCTATGTCAGTGGCGCCACCACCTTTGATGGGATGGGCCGCCAACCCCGGGGGACTGCTGCAGAGGTGGCTGAAGCTTTGAGTGCCACTCTGGAGGCCGCCAGGACGATGGGACCGGAGTCGCTCCTTCGTCGGCACGAGGAGAACCACGGCGCCCTGTACAGGTCAACCAGTCTTCGCCTCGGGGTGGGAGACCGGCGCGCAGGAGAACCGGCCGGCACCAACACCGCCCAACGACTCGCCTTGGCGAATGCCCATGCGGAGGGACCTCTAGCTGCCGATCCGGGACTGGCAGCCTTGCTCTTCAACTATGGTCGTTATCTGCTGATCTCCAGCTCGAGGCCCGGCGGCACTCCCGCCAACCTGCAGGGAATCTGGAACGACAAGATGCTGCCACCCTGGAGCTCGAACTTCACCACCAACGTCAACCTCGAGATGAACTATTGGGGAGCGGAGGTGGCTGGCCTTGGCGAGTGCGTGGAGCCGCTCTTTGGATTGATCGACGCCTTCCAGGTGACCGGGGCCGCAACTGCGAAGGAGTACTACGGAGCCAGGGGCTGGGCCGTCCATCACAATTCAGATATCTGGGGCTACAGCAAACCCGTCGGCCACGGCATTGACTCGCCCGAATGGTCTTTCTGGCCCATGGCCGGAGCGTGGCTGGTCCGGCATCTGTGGGAGCACCTGCAGTTCGGAGCCGACCGTGATTTCGCCGTCCGACGCGCGTGGCCGGCCATCCGGGGACAGGCTGAGTTCCTGTTGGACTTGTTGATCGAGTTTCCCGACGGCTCCCTCGGGACAAGTCCCTCAACCTCCCCGGAGAACAGTTTCAAGGCGGCCAGCGACGGGTCAGGGGTACACCGGCCCGGCATGGACAGTGCAGGGACAAACCAGTCGGTAAAGGCGGCAGTGGCGGCATCCTCCTCCATGGACCTGACCCTGTGCCGGGACGTGCTCACCATGGTCGGGTCCCTGGCAGCGACGCTCGGGCTTGAGGATGATCCCGTGGTGAAGGAGGCCAGAGCGGCGTTGCCAAGGATCCCGCTTCCGGCACCCGGAGCCAACGGGAGGCTTCGGGAGTGGCTGGCGGACCCGCCCGAGTGGGAAGAGGAGCACAGGCACGTGAGCCATCTCTATCTGGCGTATCCGGGCGATGAGCCTCTGGATGCAGAGCTGGAGGCCGCTGTACGGGCAAGCCTGGACGGCCGCGGCGACGATTCAACGGGGTGGTCCCTGGCCTGGAAAATGGTGATGAGGGCGCGGCTAAGGCAGCCCGAAAAAGTCACAGCGCTGATGCGACTGTTCTTCCGCTGCATTCCGGACGGCGACGGGCAAGTCGCTTTCGGTGGCGGCCTCTATCCCAACCTGTTTGCTGCCCATCCACCGTTTCAGATCGACGGAAACCTTGGCTACATTGCCGCTGTCGCGGAGTGCCTGATCCAGAGCCACCGCGGCGAAATTGAACTCCTGCCGGCCCTGCCTGCCGAGCTCTCGGACGGTGAGGTGTCCGGCCTCCGGGCCCGTCCCGGAGTCGCGGTTTCCCTGACTTGGAGAAGCGGGAAGCTGGAAACGGCGTCTTTTGCCTTGCTGCCGGGCTCCCCATCCGGGCGGACGCTCCGGATCAGGTACGGCGGGCGGACCCAGGAAGTTGTAGTCGATGCACAAGGAGAGACAAAACTTGACCCGGCCGGCTGGGTCCACGAACCGCAGGTTGCCGCTGGACGATGAGTCCAGAAGCCGCCCCCGTTTCATCCCAACATGCGACGGGAGATGACGGGCACGATTTAGCGGAATTTTGCCCTGACGGACCGGGCCCGGTTATGGTGTGGCTATGACTAACCGTTGGTATGCGTATTTTTCGTTGGCTCTGGAGGAGCCCGCGTCTAACTGACACGCACCCAACATTCCTTCAGAGCCAACAGGGCAGAGATCATTCTCTGTCCTTCGCCATTTCTACGGCGGGTTCTGACCAGGGCCCGCTCCTATCTGGAACAGGACCCCATGAGCACCAAATCAGCCGCCGCCAATCCCCAGCATTCGACCTCGAACTTGAGGATCAGTGAGTTCACTCCACTGCCGACTCCTCAGGAGATGATCGCCGAGCTTCCGCTGGACGCCAGGGTGACGGACATCGTCGGGCGGGGCCGGGATGAAGTCCGCGCTGTCATGGACGGCCTGGACGACCGGTTGCTGGTGATCGTGGGCCCGTGTTCCATTCACGATCCGAAGGCAGGACTGGAGTACGCCCGCAGGCTTGTCAGCCAGGCAGAGAAGCACAAGGAAGACCTGCTGATCGTTATGCGCGCCTACTTCGAAAAGCCGCGGACCACAGTGGGGTGGAAGGGGCTCATCAACGATCCCCACCTTGACGGCAGCCACGACATTGCCACAGGTCTCCGGGCGGCCCGAAGCTTCCTGCAGCAAGTGACGGCATTGGGGCTGCCCACCGCTACCGAATTCCTTGAGCCCATCAGCCCGCAGTACACGGCGGACCTGGTCTCCTGGGGCGCGATCGGTGCCCGTACCACGGAAAGCCAGATCCACCGGCAGTTGGCATCCGGACTTTCCATGCCGATCGGGTTCAAAAACGGTACCGACGGCGATCTCCAGGTGGCAGTTGACGCGTGCAGCGCCGCCGGGGCGGCTCAGGCTTTCCTGGGGATTGACGACGACGGCAAAGCAGCCCTTGTAGCGACGGCCGGCAACCCGGACACCCACGTGATCCTCCGTGGCGGACGAAAAGGTCCCAATTACTCAGCAGCCGACGTCGAAGCCGCTTCTGCCAGGCTTGCAGCGAAGAATCTTAACCCCCGGCTGATCGTCGATGCCAGCCACGCGAACAGCGGGAAAAGCCACCACCGGCAGGCCGAAGTCGCCTTCGAAATTGGCGTTCAGTTGGAGGAAGGCGGGGCTTCAGCCAAGGCCATTGCCGGCGTAATGCTGGAGAGCTTCCTGGTAGGAGGCGCGCAGAACCTGGACGTGAGTGACGCCAACGCAACTTCCGGGCTCGTTTACGGCCAAAGCGTGACCGATGCCTGCATGGAGTGGGACGTGACGGTGTCGGTGCTGGCGCAGCTTGCCGCTTCTGCCCGGAAACGCAGGGTTTCCTTGGCCGAATAAGGGGTATTTGGTCGGGAGGAACGCGTAGATTTCGTCCGTACGCCTTTCACATTGGCCCCAACTGCCTCTAGAGTAACTAGCACACGGTTGTTCGATGGCTCAGCATCGCCGCACCCGCAGAATACTGGTTGCCGCAGAATGCTGAGAGCAAAGGAATATGGGAAATGTCCGCAGAGTCGAACTTCTCGAACGCGAAGTTCTTGACCGTGGCCGAAGTGGCTGAGGTCATGCGCGTCTCTAAGATGACCGTTTATCGCCTGGTTCATTCGGGTGATATGCCCGCCGTCCGATTTGGCCGCTCGTTCCGTGTGCCGGAATCCGCCGTCGAACAGTACCTGAAACGCGCTGTCGTGGAGGGCCAGTCCGAGACGGCGTGAGTCGCCGTCGTCAGTTTCCGCTCCGGATAGGCGGTAGGCTGTTAAGGAACGTTTTACGTCATTGTAAGAATCTGTCAGTTGTACAGTCTGTTGCTTAGTCCACGGACCTTTTCCATCAGACAGGTACGCATCTAGTTTGTAAGGAACTTTCGTGGGTTCAGTTATCAAGAAGCGTCGCAAGCGTATGGCCAAGAAGAAGCACCGCAAGTTGCTTCGTAAGACGCGCCACCAGCGTCGCAATAAGAAGTAGTAGTACTTCCAAAGCGTCAATGCCCGTTGCCTTTCGAGGTGGCGGGCATTTTTGCGTCCCTAGATGGTGGGGCCGCGGAACCGTGAGAAGCCTTTCCAAAGCCCGTAGATGGCACCGCCGACAGTGGCGGCCTTCAGGCCCAGGGTGGCAGCACGGCGTCCGGAGCGGAAATCGTAGACCGGCCAGTTGTTCTCCCGGGCATGGCTGCGCAGGCGGGCATCAGGGTTGATGGCCACAGGATGCCCCACCATGCTGAGCAACGGAATGTCATTGTGGGAGTCGCTGTAGGCCCAGCACCTTTTGAGATCCAGGCCTTCCTCATCGGCAATGGCCTGCACTGCTACGGCCTTGGCTGCCCCGTGGAGGATCTCGCCCACCAGCTTGCCCGTGTAGACGCCGTCCTTGATTTCTCCGACCGTGCCAAGGGCTCCAGTCAGTCCGAGGCGGGTCGAAATGACGGTGGCTACTTCGATAGGAGTCGCCGTAACCAGCCAGACCTTCCTGCCCACCCGGAGGTGCTGCTGCGCCAATGCCTTGGCTCCGGGCCAGATCCTGGAAGCGATCATTTCGTCAAAGACCTCTTCGCCCAGGACTTTCACGTCTTCAACGGTGATGCCGGCTGCAAGCAGAAGGGCTGAATCGCGGACTGCATGGACGTCGTTGAGGTTCTCGCCAAGAATCACAAACTTGAACTGTTTCCAGGCGAACCCGGCAGCCTGGGTCAACGTAAACGTCCCGCGCTGGTGCATTTTCCGTGCCACGTGGAACAGGCTGGCACCCTTCATCAGGGTGTTGTCGACGTCGAAGAAGGCCGCCTCGCCGTGTTGCTGGGTGGCAACCGGGCGGCGGACCACAGCAACGTACTTCTCCTCGGGCATGCCACGAGTCTAGTCAATGCCCGGCACCGCTGCCGCCTGTGGCGCTCTGATGCTGCACTCCGGAGAATACTTGGTGGTGATTCCTGTCACCGGCGTCGACGACGGCGGACAGCCCGGGCTACCGTGGAACCATGGCAAAACCAGACGTCCTCCTGCTCACTAAAGCCGATTGCCATCTCTGCATGGCCGCGCGCGACGCCGTCAGCCGTGTCTCCGCCGGGCTGGGACTGGAGTGGCGGGAACAGTTGGTGGACAACGACCCGGAACTCCGGGAGCGCTACGCCGAAGAGATTCCGGTGGTGTTGGTCGATGGGATTCAGCGGGACTTCTGGAAGATCGACGAAGCCCGCCTGACGAGGGTGCTCCAGCAAGCCATGGCGAAGTAGGCCTTGATCAAAGCCCTGATGACGTTGTTCCCCCTTTTGTTGACACCAGTCGTGGGGCTCTAGAGTGGACTCACAACGCGACGCAATGGAGCAGATGTGACTTCGCTCGATTCATCCCCGGAAGCAGTCCGCGGGGACTCCGGAACTGCTGCCAAGCAGATTCCGCCTGCAGCCGTGGCACGGCTCACCCTCTATTTGCGCGCCCTGACCACCATGCTGGCTGAAGGCGTGGACAGGGTCTCCTCCGAATCACTGGCCGAGGCGTCGGGTGTGAGCTCAGCGACCCTGCGCAAGGACCTCTCCCATGTGGGTTCCTATGGGACACGCGGCGTGGGCTACGAGGTTCAGTACCTGAGCAGGCATATTTCAGCGGCCCTCGGTCTCACCAAGGACTGGAAAGTGGCCATCGTAGGTGCCGGTAACCTCGGGAAAGCCTTGGCCCGTTACGGAGGATTTGAATCACGGGGCTTTGATGTCGTGGCCATTTTCGATGCCGACCAGATGATCGTGGGCAACGAGGTCGGCTGGCTGCGAGTGAGTGACGCCGCGGACATGGAAGCGGTGCTCCAGCGCACGGGAGCCAACATGGTAGTCCTGGCGCTGCCTGCCGCCGTCGCCCAAAGCGTGTGTGACAGGGTGGTGGCTGCCGGCGTCAGGAGCATTCTAAGCTTCGCCCCGGTGATGCTGCAGGTGCCGCCCGGTGTAAACCTGCGCAAGGTAGACATGGCCACGGAGCTCCAGATCCTGGCCTACCACGCACAAAGGACGCAGGCCCCGGAGGAGCTGGAGTAGGTTACTCTGCTCCACCGGGGCCTGCGCCCTCAGTGTGGATCTATATGGCCCTGTGTTCTAGCGGCCGTACGGCTGGGAATACGGACTCGCGAACGGCTGCTGTTTGTTGAAGTACGGTGCAGCGCCGGGGAGGTACAACAGCACGATTGCTGCGATGCCGGCCAGAGTACCAATGGTGGCCCAGCTCGGTGAGAAGAGGCCCAAGATGGACAAAGCCGCAAAAACCGTTCCCAGAATGCGCGCCCAGTTCTTTCCCTTACGCACATTGAAGGCCACCAAGGCGTACAGTCCGGCGGTGATCACGGCAAACACCACGAGTATTCCGATGATCATGGCCTTGAGGTCATCGAACGGGACCTCGCCTTGGCCTTGGGCCGCCAGCTGGTCTTCGAACTGCCTGCGCATGTCGGGCTCATCAAGCATTGGAATGATCAGGAGCAGGCTGAGAACTGAGATGACAGCCGAAAGGATAAGCAAGTAGAAGGAGATGTTCACCAGTTGCGGAACCGGGCTGGTGGAGCTGGGAAGCTCAGAAGGGTACTGCGAGTACGGTGACTGGCCGTACGGCGACTGCCCATAGGGAGACTGGCCCTGCTGTGGCTGGCCGAACTGGCTCTGGCCGAACTGCTGCTGCGGCTGGTTCTGGCCGTATTGCGGGACCCCGTACTGCGGCTGCTGCGGAGCGTTCTGCCCGTACTGGGGCTGCTGCGGAGCGTTCTGGCCGTACTGCGGAGCGTTTTGCCCGTATTGGGGCTGCTGCGGTGCATTCTGGCCGTACTGGGGCTGCTGCGGAGCGTTCTGGCCGTACTGGGGAGCGTTTTGCCCGTATTGGGGCTGCTGCGGTGCATTCTGGCCGCCGGACTCAGGCTCGTCCTGGTTGGCGGGAGGGACTGGGGGAGTGCTCATGTTCGATCCTTCATGTGTCGACTTCGAAAATCGGCTACCGGGATCAGTGTGATGCCCCTGCCCCCAGCATGGTCTTGCTTCCACCGTACCGCGCTTGGTGCGGCAAATGGATCATTCGCAAGAGGTATTCCTGTTGGATTTGAAAGGCCGCGGCAGGGAGTTTCCCAGCCGCGGCCTTCGATGTCTAACTAACCCGTCGGGACTCGGTTACGTCCCGTGTTGTGCGGTTTCAGCCCTTGAAATGTTCCTGGGACTGCGGCAGCCACATCATGACCGCTGCAGCAATAGTTGCTGCCGTCCCGATCAGGCTCAGACCGCCGGTGAACAAAGAGAAGGGGAGCGACAAAAGCGACAAGCCACCCAGGATCGACAGGACCAGCCGGGCCCAACGGGAACCTTCCTTGAGCCGGATGGCAAGGAAGATGTATGCGGCGGCGAAAATCAGGCTGAAGATCAGCCCGGCGCCGGCAAAGCCACCCGCGAAGCCGATCATCGTGACCAGGCTGACCACCACGCCCAGTACAGCCGCCGCAACCCAAAGCCAATAGGAAATAACCAATGGCTGGGGGACACCCTGAGTGTTGGTCACCCGTTCCTTGATGTTGTTGAAATCCAAGGCAAACACGTTGCGTGGAGGGGCGGCGTAGCCGAGGCCTGCTGGTGGTGCGTTGTTAGCCGCACCGGCGGGGGCGCCGAAGCCTGGCTGCCCGGGTGCCTGGTATCCGCCTGGTGCCTGGTAGTTGCCGGCCGGATATCCCTGGGGCGGCTGCTGGGCCTGCGGTGCCTGATAGGCGGGGGGCTGCTCGTATGGGGTGGGCGGGACGTTGCCGGCAGCCGGCTCCCCGGGCTGCTGCGGCTGAGGGGCATCACTTGGGTTGGTCATGGCTTTCACTGTAGACGGCAGTACCCCTGTTATCTAGGCAACTCTGGGCTAACTCGCCGTAAATAGCCAAGAATTTACAATCGTTGTACGAGGAGGCTGTCGAGCTGCAAACCGCCTGACTGCAGCTCTGCCCGAAGACGTGGTCCCTGATGGCCCCTTAAACTCGGCGCCCCTGTCCCAGGAAGCTGGAACAGGGGTGCAAGTCAGGAAATATTTCCCGCCGAAGCAACGTCTCGCGGAAACAGCAGAGCGGAAACAGCAGAGCGCTGTCAGCTGACCGGTGTCGGCTGATTAGGCAGCCGGGGCGATGAAGGCCAGTTCAAGGCTGATGGCAACCTTGTCGCTGACAAGGACACCGCCGGCTTCGAGGACTGCGTTCCAAGTGAGGCCGAAGTCCTTGCGGCTGATGGTGGTTTCAGCAGAGACGCCGGCGCGGGTATTGCCGAACGGGTCAACAGCTGCCCCATTGAATTCTGTCTCGAGGGCAACCGGACGGGTGACTCCCTTGATGGTGAGATCGCCTTGGAGTTCGTAGCCGTCCCCCTTGGACACAATGCCGTTGGAGACGAACGAGATCTCCGGGAACTTCTCGACGTCGAAGAAGTCCTCGCCGCGGACGTGGCCGTCGCGGTTGACGTCGCCCGAGTCGAAGCTGGCTGTCTGGATGGTGGCGTTGACCTTGGAATCTGCAACGTTCTCTGCCAGATCGAGGGTTGCGGTAGCTTCCTTGAACTGGCCACGGACCTTGCTGATGCCTGCGTGGCGTACGGTAAACCCGATTTCGCTGTGCGAGGAGTCGAGGGTCCAGGTGCCGGTGGTGAGGTTGGTGGGAAGTGACATTTTTAGTTCTCCTTGTTGTGCGAAGTTCGGGTCGAAAACCAACTGATCATTACTTGAAGCATCATCTGTTGAAGCCTCAACTAATCGCTTCACCCAGTATAAACATGCATTTGCATCTTTTATTCCGATTGGGCGGAACTTTTTTTCGAGGCCTCTAGTTCTACTTCTTGTAGAAGATTTCAGATCGCCCGTCATCTTTGAGAAACTGGTATACATGCCCCAAGCAACCGTTCATTTGCTTCGCCATGGCGAAGTCCACAATCCAGCCGGAGTCCTCTATGGACGCCTGCCCGAGTTTCATCTCTCGGAGCTTGGACGGGAGATGGCGCGCACCCTGGCGGAGCACTTCAGTGAGCGGGCTTCGCATGGGGCCAACATCGTCTACCTTGCCGCGTCACCGCTGACCCGGGCCCAGGAAACGGCGCTCCCGATTTCCGAGGCGCTCAGGCTGGACATCGCCGTCGAAGATCGCATCATCGAAGCCGAAAACTACTTTGAAGGCATGAAGGTCACTAAGGCAGAGCTCCGCAGGCCAAAGCACTGGCCGCGCCTTGTCAATCCTTTCCGCCCTTCCTGGGGTGAGCCGTACAAAGAGCAGGCCCACCGCGTGATGGCTGCAGTCCAGGATGCCAGGCTCAAGGCACTGGAACTGGGCGGAGACGGTGCAGAGGCGATTCTCGTGGCACACCAGCTCCCCATCTGGGCCACCAGGCTCAGCGCAGAAGGCAAGCCGCTCTGGCACGATCCACGAAAGCGTGAGTGCACCCTGACCTCCCTCACGTCCCTTGTTTTTGACCACGAGGGTGCACTGGTGCGCGTCGATTACACCGAGCCCGCCGCAGCACTCCTTCCGGGTGCCTCCAACACCCCTGGAGCCTGAGCATGCAAGGCCCAAACTCCAACCCCAACACCTCACGCCGCAGCGTCCTGGCAGCCGGTGGTGCGGCCTTGGCCGCTCTCACCCTTGGCCTGTCTGCTTGTGCGCAGGAAGACGCTTTGGCCAAGCAGGCCAGGGCAGGGGACAACAAGAACTATGTTGCGGGGGATGGCTCCGTTACAGAGTTCGCAGCCGAGGACCGCAAGGCAGCCGTGGTTATCAAGGGGGCCTTGTTCGATGGCTCCACCGTTGAACCCGCGGACCTCTTGGGCAAGGTCACTGTGCTCAACTTCTGGTTCGCAGCCTGCGCGCCATGCCGTGTGGAAGCGCCCCTGTTGGAAGAACTGCACCAGGAGTTCAAAGATCAGGGTGTGCAGTTCTTCGGCGTCAACCTGAGGGACGAAAAAGCGACGGCAGAGGCGTTCGATAAGACGTTCGGCCTGACCTACCCCAGCTTCAACGATAAGGATGGGGGAGTCCTCCTGGCCGTTTCAGGCCTGGTTCCGCCTGGGGCTGTTCCCACCACGCTCGTCCTGGACAAGGGTGGCAGGGTGGCTTCCCGCGTCCTCGGGGAAATCGAAAAAGGCACTTTGAAGGCCCTCATCGCCGCGGCCGCGGCTGAGTAGCGGCGGTTTCCCAGTGAACAGTCCTTTTGCCGAAGCCATCCTGAATGGATCGCTCCTGCTTGCCATCCCTGTGGCGCTGCTGGCAGGACTGGTCTCTTTTCTCTCGCCGTGCGTGCTGCCGCTGGTCCCGGGCTATCTGGGCTACGTCACAGGGCTTACCGGCGTGGACCTGCAGAAGCAGAAGCGCGGCCGGATGCTGGCGGGCATCGGCTTGTTCGTGCTGGGTTTCTCTGCCATCTTTGTCCTCTTGGGCGGCGCCTTCGGCCAACTCGGAACCCTGATCACTGGTCCGGAAAACGCCTGGATCACCCAGATTCTTGGCCTCCTGGTCATCGTGATGGGTGTGGTGTTCATGGGTGGGTTCGGCTGGCTCCAGCGGGATGCCAAGATTCATGCCAAGCCGCCGGCAGGGCTGTGGGGTGCGCCCTTACTGGGAATTACGTTCGGGCTGGGCTGGGCTCCGTGCATCGGCCCCACGTACTCGGCCGTGCAGCTCCTTAGCCTTTCCGGCGGTTCCTCTGCCGCGAAGGGGGCCTTCCTGGCTTTTGTGTACAGCCTCGGCCTGGGCATTCCGTTCCTTCTGATTGCATTGGCGGTCCGCAGGGGAATCGGTGTGATGTCCTTCTTCCGTACACACCGTCTCGCCATCCAGCGGATCGGCGGAGGAATTCTGATCGTGCTCGGCCTGCTGATGGCCACCGGCCTGTGGGGGGCCTGGGTCACCGGGTTGCAGTACTGGTTCCAAACCGATGTGAAGTTGCCAATCTGATGAGCGAGCGTGTGAAAGAACAGAAGAACTCTCCGGAGACGGCGGCCAGCCAAAAGGCACCCAAGGACACCGCCGAACCCGCGGCCAATCCTGTTGCCGCGGCCAAAGCTGAAGCTGCCCTCCCTGCTCTTGGCGTCAAAGGTACGCTTCGCTGGGCATGGACGCAGCTCACCAGCATGCGCACGGCCCTGTTCCTGCTCCTCCTCCTGGCGGTGGCTGCCGTGCCCGGTTCCCTGTTCCCGCAACGGCCGGCCAACCCTTCAATCGTTACCCAGCGCATCAAGAACGACGGGGATTTGGGCAAGGTACTGGACGCCCTCCAGCTCTTCGATGTGTACTCCTCCGCATGGTTCTCCGCCATTTACATCCTGCTGTTCATCTCGCTGATCGGCTGCGTAGTGCCACGTGCAATAGCGCACTACAAGGCCATGCGTTCCCAGCCTCCGCGGACACCGAAACGTCTTTCCCGCCTGCCCGAATACGGCACCCTGGTGATTCCGGCGGACGCCGGGATCCCGGCGTCGCGCGCTGTTGACGACGCCGCCGGCCTGCTGAAGAAACGCGGCTACCGTGTTGAGGTGAGGGACGACGACGGCGCGCAGCCGTCTTTGGGGGCCGAGCGCGGCTTCCTGAAGGAAGTCGGAAACCTCGTTTTCCATACGTCCCTGATCGGAGTGCTCGTCTCCGTGGCAGCCGGCGGACTGTTCGGTTACAGCGGGCAGCGCATCTTGGTGGAAGGCGATACCTTCGTCAACACCCTCGTGGGATACGACCAGTTCACGCCGGGCACCAACTTCCAGAGCAGCCAGCTCCAGCCCTACTCCATGCGGCTGGACAAGTTCCGGGCCACCTTCGACTTGGAATCGCAAGGCAAGATCGGCCAGCCAATCGACTTCAAGGCCGACGTCACCACCAAGGAATCACCGGACGCCCCGGAACAGCAGGAAGTTCTCAAGGTTAACGATCCTGTAAGCCTGGGCGGCACCAGTGTCTATCTCACCGGTAACGGCTACGCGCCTTTGGTCACCATCCGCGACGGGCAGGGAAACGTGGCGTTCCAGGGTCCGGTGGTGGGACGGTTGCAGGGAGATAATTACTACTCCTCAGTGGTAATCAAGGTCCCCGACGCCAAACCTGACCAGTTGGGCTTCGTCGGGTTCTTCCTTCCCACTGAGGCCGTCACGCAGGACGGCATTTCCTTCAGTGAGTATCCCGACCTCCTCAATCCAACGCTGACACTAAGCTCCTTTTTCGGTGACCTTGGATTGGACAACGGAGATCCACAGAACGTCTTCGAACTCGACGTCAAGGAATTGAAGCCGCTCAACGCCCGGAACCTTGACGCCGGCGGCATCACCCTCAAGCCCGGAACCAGCCAAACGTTGCCGGACGGCAAGGGATCCATTACTTTCGACGGTGTGAAGCGCTACATCGGCGTCGACATCCATCACAATCCGGGGCAGCTCTACGCTCTGATCTTTGCGCTGCTGGCCGTGGCAGGGCTGGTCACTTCCCTCTACGTGAACCGGCGGAGGGTCTGGGTCCGTACCGGCACCCACGAGGATGGCCGCACCATGGTGGAGTACGGACTCCTGGCTCGAGGTGAGGACCACCGGCTGGCCGGCGAAGCCCAGGCCATCCGTCAGTTGCTGGTGGAGGAGTGGGGCCTGGAATCCCAGGACGCCAAGGCCTCCCAGGATTCCCAGAGTGTTCCCAGCGGGCAGGCGGACAATGGTGGGGCCAAACGTGCCGACGGTGCAGAGGCCACCGAAGCAGCAGAAGCCACCGCAGCCACAAAAGCCCCCGCAGCAGACGTCAATCAGTCAACAGCAGGCTCGACAGAGCATAAGAAGGACCAGTAATGCTTCCCATCAACGAAACCATGGGCTTCTACAGCGAGCTCTTTATGCTCCTGGCAGGCTGCACTTACACGGTTGCCTTCATAGCCTTCGCCTGGGATCTGGCGAAGAGCAGCAAGGCCCTCCGCGCGGTGGACCTCAAGGCAGCGGCAGCAGCCGAAGCCCTGGAGGCTGCTTCATCCCCTGCCGCAGCGAAAATTCCTGTAACAGCGGGCTCTGTGCGGGAGGCAAGTACCGACCGTACCGACTCCGATGTCAGCGGGCCTGTTGGGCGGGCCGAGCGGCCGTCGTCAGCAGTTTCCGCGGCAGGTGCGGGATCAGGGCTTGGACAGACCGCTGACGCCGGAATGCACTATGGGGCCGAGCGCCGGGTTCCTGCCCGTGTGGCGGTGGCGCTGACGGTCCTCGGAGCTTCGATCCATGCTGTCGGAGTGCTCACCCGCGGCTTCGGGGCCGGGCGGGTTCCTTGGGGAAACATGTACGAGTTCCTCACCACCGGCGCTTTTGTGGCCATAGCGGTCTTCCTGGTGGTGCTGATCCGCCGCGACCTGCGGTTCCTGGGCACGTTTGTGGTCGGACTTGTGATCATCATGCTGGTTGCCGCCGGCACTGCCTACATGACCCCCGTGGGCCACCTCGTCCCAGCCCTCCAAAGCTACTGGCTGATCATCCACGTCTCCATCGCCGTACTGTCCTCCGCGCTTTTCACGTTGACCTTCGCCATGTCCGCACTGCAACTGGTGCAGGCCCATCGGCAAAAAACCATTGCTTCCGGGGGAGCGGACAAACTTGGCTTTATGCGCCTGGTGCCGTCGGCGCTGAGCCTCGAAAACCTTTCCTACCGGATCAATGCGATTGCGTTTGTGGGCTGGACCTTCACGTTGATGTTTGGCGCTATCTGGGCCGAAAAGGCGTGGGGCCGTTTCTGGGGTTGGGACACCAAGGAAGTCTGGACGTTTGTGATCTGGGTTGTCTACGCGGGATACCTGCACGCCCGGGCCACGAGGGGCTGGACCGGAACGCGGGCTGCATGGCTGTCGATCGTCGGCTACCTGTGCGTGGTCTTCAACTTCACCATCGTGAACCAGTTCTTCAACGGCCTTCACTCGTACTCAGGGCTTTAGCATCCCGGCATCTGGAGAGTCTTTGCCGTCTTGACTCCAAGGCTTGGCCGGCTGCGTCCAGGACGTCCCACGTCAGTGCCAGTGCTATATCGGCGTCAAGGGTTCCGGACATTGCCCGCCGGTAGTGCGCATACCGATTCCCCAGATCAACCGCTGATTCCATGAGTGCCCCCGGATCCACTGATTCGCTAGACGAGGGTGAAGTTTCCCCCTGCCTGCTACACGGGGACGACTGGCTTTTTATGACGCGAAATACGGACCAGCATTAAGTCCGGGCTGGTGTGGTCACTTAACTTCGTCGTTGCCCTGGGCGTCGTCGTGACTGTCGCCGGATCCGTCGCCGCGCTTCTGTTCCCGTGCATCGAGCTGGTCCTTGAGCTTCTTGAGCCGGTCAGCCTCGGCCTGGTTACGGCGCCGGAGCTCCAGGGCACGGAGGAACTCGGGATCGTCATCGGGTGCCGTGGGGTGCCGGAGGGTCCGCTGCGCTGGACGGTTGCCACGGGGGCGGCCAAAAATGAACCAGAGCGCCGCGCCGATTACCGGCAGGACCACCATCACCACGATCCAGGCAGGCTTGGAAATTCCACGCGTGAGCCGCCGATCGGTCCGGATCACGTCAACCAGACCATAGACAACGATGGTTAGTACGGCGACGGCGAGCAGAACGCGGGGCATACATTCAGTCTAGCCTCCGGGGGCCCTTCACATGGCTACGGTTGCATCACAGGGAGGGGCCGGTCCCGCCGATAAAAGGCGCCTTCCGGGGCCGCTAAACTTGAAGAGTGGCTTTCCTGAAATACTCCCTGATCCGTCTGGCACTGTTTGTGCCATTGTTCGTGCTTTTCCAGCTGCTGGAGCTGGGCGCCATTCTGTCCGTGATCTGCGCGGGACTCATCGCGTTTGCCATCAGCTACCTGTTTTTCCAGAGGCAGCGGGACGCCGCCGTCGGAGCCGTTCATGAGCGACTCTCCGGCCGGGCCAAACCGATCCGGACTGCGGGTGAAGTGGACGACGCGAACGCTGAGGACAGCCTGGTGGATGCCCATCCTGATGTCACTGTGAAAATGGACAAGCGCCCCAAGGACGCCTGAGGTGTTTCACGCACTTAACGGGCGTTAGACACCCCGCGAGAGTACCAGGCCCGCGGAGAACAGCACGCTGTATCCCAGGTTGATCAGGCCCGTCTGTTTGAGAACGGGGATGAGGCTCTTGCGTTTCCGTCCGTTGATCATGAGCCAGGACGGCATGAGGCTGGCGGGGATGAGCAGAAGCACAAGAAGCATCCACGGACGCCCGGGCGCGAGAACCACCACCAGCAGGATGGCCACGGCCAGCATCAGGACGTAGCTCTCGCGCGCGTGCTTGTCGCCGAGACGAACTGCCAGCGTCTTCTTGCCGGCCTTGGTGTCTGTGGGAATGTCCCTGACGTTGTTAGCCATCAGCAGGGCGCAAGCGATAAGTCCGGTGCCGATGGCGCCGATGATGGCAGCCAGGTTCACATGGCCAGCCTGTGTGTATGTTGTGCCGAGAGTGGCCACAAGCCCGAAGAAGACGAACACGAAGACATCTCCCAGGCCCAGATAGCCATACGGGTTTTTCCCGCCCGTGTAGCCCCAGGCGGCCAGCACGCAGCCCAGGCCCACCAGGATGAGCCACCAGGCCTGTGTGATGATCACCAGGGCCAGTCCGCACAGCATGGCCAGCGCAAAGGCTGCAAACGCCGCGTGCTTGACCTGATCGGGGTGGGCAGCCCCGGACCCCACAAGGCGCAGCGGCCCCACACGGTCCTCATCGGTGCCGCGAATGCCGTCTGAGTAGTCGTTCGCGTAGTTGACGCCGATCTGCAGCAGCAGTGCCACCACGCCGGCAAGAACGGCGTTTACCGGCCGGAAGGCACCCATCTCGAAAGCGGCAGCCGTGCCGATCAGTACCGGAGCGATCGCCGCCGGCAGCGTGCGCGGACGGGCGCCTTGGATCCATTGGGCAGCTGTTGCCACAGTGAGTACCTCTTGTTGGTTCAGGATGCTGCGGACGTGCAGCGGGTTGCAGGTCTACTTTACTTTCCCTGATGGAGCTGGTTGAGCAACTCCGTCATAGCCAGGCGGTCAGGTTTTCCGTTAGGCAACAGGATCAGTTCCGGCGCCGCCAGCACCGTCTTGGGCGCCAGGGGTCCCAGGAGGTCTTGGCGCCTGGCAGTGAAGCCGCTGATCCCCGCGGGTGTGCTGTCAGCAACAGCAACGTAGGCAGCCACAGCCTGCCCCCACTCCGCGGACGGGACGCCGGTCACAAAAGCTGCCGTGACGCCGTCGAGCTTTTCAAGTTCTGACTGCACATGGGCGGCGGAGACTTTGACGCCTCCGGTGATGACGACGTCGTCCGCCCTGCCCAGCACGGTCAGGATGCCTTCGGCATCGATGGACCCCAGATCGTTCGTGCGGAACCAGCGGAGGCCGTCCTCCTCGATGAACGCATCTGCGGTGAGGTCGGGATCATCGAGATAACCGGCGGCAACGATGTCGCCGCCAAGGAGGATCCGTCCGGTCTCGGAAACCTTCACTTCCACGCCTTCGATCGGAACGCCGTCGTACACGCATCCGCCGCAGGTCTCAGCGGAGCCGTAGGTAGTCACCACCCGGAGCCCGGCGTCCCGAGCTGTGTGCAGCAATTCTGCGGACGCCGGAGCACCGCCCAGGAGGATGCTGTTGAAACGGCGGAGAACGGCAAGGGTTTCGGGCGCAGGGGAGTCCAGCAGCCGCTGCAGCTGCGTGGGAACCAGGGAGGTGAAACGGATCCTGTCGGTGAGTTCCAGCGCGGCTGCAGTGAAAGCCTCCGGATTGAAGCCGGCGGAGAGATCCATGGCCCAGGGGCGCGTTCCTGCGAACAGGGAACGAACCAGCACCTGAAGCCCGGCCACGTACTGGACGGGCAGTGCGAGCAACCACTGGCCTTCGCCCTTGAGTGCCAGCGCCGTTGCCATCGAAGACGCTGCGAGTGCCTCCACCGTCAGCACTGCGGCCTTGGGCGTCCCGGTGGAACCGGAGGTCCGCACCACCACCACGGCGTCATCGAACCCCGGGGTCTGGACGGGAGAGACAAGGAAGCTCCCGTCCGGGGCCGTGGAAAGTTCGACGGCGGGGCCCTCGCCATGGAGGGCGGCTGCAAGTGCCTTGAGCGCGGGTTCAATGTTCACAGGTGTCTGCCTTCGACTGTGGCTGGAGCGTGCGGGCTGGAAGCGGATGCGTGGGCATCAGAAGCGCGTCAGAAGTAATACGGGAACCGTGACCAGTCCGGTTCGCGCTTCTCCAGGAAGGCCTCCTTGCCCTCCACGGCTTCGTCCGTCATGTAGGCCAGCCGGGTGGCTTCGCCCGCAAACACCTGCTGGCCGGCAAGTCCGTCGTCCGCCAGGTTGAAGGCAAACTTAAGCATGCGGATGGCTTGGGGGGACTGCCGGGCGATGTCGGCGGCGTACTCGAGGGCAACGTCCTCGAGCCGCTCGTGGTCCACGGCTTCATTCACGGCGCCCATGCGGACCATGTCGTCCGCGGAGTACTCGCGGGCCAGGAAGAAGATTTCACGGGCGGCCTTCTGTCCGATTTGCCGGGCCAGCAGAGCGGAGCCGTAGCCTGCATCGAAACTTCCCACCGTGGCATCAGTCTGTTTGAACTTGCCGTGCTGGCGGGAAGCGATGGTGAGGTCTGAGACCACGTGCAGTGAGTGGCCGCCACCGGCAGCCCAGCCGTTCACGACGGCGATTACCACCTTGGGCATGGTGCGCATGAGGCGCTGCACCTCCAAAATGTGGAGGCGGCCCGCCCGGGCGGGGTCGATGAGTTCGGCGGACTCCCCGGCTGCTCCTGAGGCGCCATTCAACGCGTAGCGGTAACCATCGCGGCCGCGGATCCGCTGATCGCCGCCGGAGCAGAACGAGTGCCCGCCGTCCTTTGAGGAGGGCCCGTTGCCGGTGAGCAGGACGGTGGCCACATCCGGTGTCATTCGCGCGTGGTCCATAGCCCGGTAGAGCTCATCCACTGTTGCGGGGCGGAAGGCGTTGCGGACTTCGGGACGGTCGAAGGCAATGCGGACGGTGGGTAAGTCCCGCACCACGGTACCGTCGCCGGAACGCTCTACCTGCCGGTGGTACGTCAGGTCCTGGAAGTCATCGAAGCCGGACACGGTGCGCCAATGGGAAGGGTCAAAGACGTCGGAAACCTTGGCAGGTAGTTGGGTGCTCACACACCGAGTCTAGTAATCGTGCTAGCTGATGCAGAACTCGTTGCCCTCGGGATCGGCCATGGTGTGCCAGGAATGCGGCCCTTGGCTGGCTGACCAGAGGAACGTTGCGCCCCGGGCTTCCAGTGCTTTCCGCACCTCGTCCTTGTCTGCGCTTTCAATCCTGACATCCCAATGAATCCGGTTTTTCACGGTTTTCTCGTCCGGAACAGACTGGAACAGGATGCGGCGTGTTGGCTGCTTGGCATCGATCTCTTCCGGTGGCCGGATGGCGGCGCCCTCGCGCCAGACAAGCCTTCCCTGGTGAATGCGCGTCTCGGCCTCTGTCGCGAATCCCTGCTCGATCATGGAGCGGATGAAGGATTCGTCCTGCGGTTCCACCGCCCAGTCGAGGGTTTCGGCCCACCAGTCGGCGAGCTCATGGGGATTTTTGCAGTCGACTGCTATCTGGATGTTCAGTGCCATGGAACGAAAATACGGCAATCGGGCCGGCGTCGGAAGGTCCTTGCGGACAGCTTGGGACCTGATCCCCGAGAGCTTGTTCAGGCTGTTGAGGGAGCGCAAATCACGTCAAATCAAAAGCTTGACAGATTGTCATGACATGGGTCACAGTGGAGGCGTGGGAAAGGCTTTTCCAACGAGGAACTTTGGGGATGCACCCACTTGTTCTTAGCCGCCCCAGCTTGGTCCCGGATCTGCGGTACCAACCACGGAACAGACAGGAAAGTCCAGTGTCAGAGAAGACAATCTTTACCCAGCTCAGCCGTCGCCAGCTTGGAAAGGCGGTCTTTGGCTTGTCGGCCGCCACCTTGGCTCTCAGCGCCTGCGGAGGCGGTGGCGGCGGAGGTACGGCCGACCCGTCGAAGCCGCTTCAATTGGTCCTTTCGGGCGACACCAACCAAGGTGGTGCCTTCGCCGCAGCAGCCAAGAAGTATAAGGAAGCCACCGGCATCACCATCGAGGTAGTGGACGTTCCCACGGCTGACATCACCACCAAGCTGAAGAATGCGGCCACCGCCAACGACCTTCCTGCCCTGGCCCGCGTTACCGGCCTGGATCCGCTGTGGGCCCCCCAGCTGCAGGACCTGACGGACATTGCCAAGAACCGGAAGATCGATGAGAACTTCCTGCAGGAAGCACCGGACGGAACCATCCCGGCCATCCCGTCCGACCTCACCGCCGTGGGCCTGTTCGTCAACAAGAGCCTCTTCGACAAGGCCGGCGTCACATTCCCCACAGAGATTGCGAACTCCTGGACCTGGGATGAATTTGTTGCAGCGGTCACCGAGGTCCGCGAGAAAGCCGGCGCGAAGTACGGTGTGGTCATGGACCGCTCCGGCCACCGCCTGCGCGCCATGATGTACCAGTTCGGCAGCACGGCATTCCCCAAGGAAGGCGACAAGTACACGTCGGATGATAAAGCCGTTGAGACGCTCGAATACTTCCAGAAGATCAACGACGACAAGACCATGCCGAAGTCCGTCTGGCTCAGCGGCGAGGACGGAAACGCGATGTTCAAGAGCGGCCAGGTGGCGGCGTATTACTCGGGCAGCTGGCAGGTGGCGGACTTCAACAAGAACATCAAGGACTTTGAGTGGATGTCCGTGCCGCTGCCCAAGCAGCCGCTGAACGCCACAAACCTGGGCGGCGGCTTTATGGTCGCGTTCAAGGACACCGGGCAGGACGAGGAAGCCAAGAAGTTCATTGACTGGTTCTACGACGACGCCAACTACACCGAGTTTGCCAAGCAGGGCGGCTATCTGCCGCCCAAGGACCTGAAGGTGGAGTACCCGTTCCAGCAGGCTGCCTTTGAGCTGTACCAGCAGCAGATCGCAGAGAATGAGGGCAAGGGCGAGAACCCCATCAAGCGTGTGGTTTCCGAAGCCTTCGCAACGACACCATTCTCCGGGGACCCGCTGCGCGAAGAAACTGTCAAGATGCTCGGCGGCAGCCAGGACGCAAAAACCACGGTGGATAACATCGTGAAGCTTTACAACGGCGGCTAAGCCGTGGCTACCCCAACCACGGGCTCCACCGTAACGTCTGAGACGCTCCGCACGCCGGCCGTGCGGAGCAAGTCCCAGCAAAAGCGCCACAACCGTTACGTCATTGCCCCGCTGATCCTCATCGGCGTCAATGTGGTGCTCTTCCTCGTGTTCTTCGTCTGGCCCGGGGCGCTCGGGCTCATCTACTCATTCACGGATTACCGGGGCATCGGCAGGCTGAACTTTATCGGCTTGAGAAATTTCGAGACGCTCTTTGCTGACAGCACCTTCTATGCAGCACTGAGCCGTACGTTCCTTTACACCGTGCTGTCGGTGCCCCTGGTCTACGTCTCGTCCCTCGGCGTTGCCGCCCTCCTTGTCAGCAGGGCGGTCAGGGGTCGGACGGCGGCCAAGATCATCATCTTTCTTCCGTGGCTGATCTCGCCCATCGTGGTGGGTGTCATCTGGAAGTGGATGTTCGGCCAGGACTTCGGCTTCGTCAACTTCGTCATCTCCACGCTTGGTGGAAACCCGTTGCCGTGGTCCAGCAACGGCAATCTGGCTCTTACCGTGGTGATTTTTGCGGCGGCCTGGGGCGGCACGGCTTTCAATATGCTTCTGTTCATAGCTGCGCTGAAGAACATTCCCGAGGCCCTGCTCGAGGCTGCGGAACTGGACGGGGCCAATGCCTGGCAACGGTTCCGGCACGTGACGCTGCCTGGCATCGCGCCGACGTCGTTCATGGTCATCCTTCTCTCCACCATCCATGCGATGAAGGAATTCGCCATGATCCAGGCGCTGACCAACGGCGGTCCGGGAACTGAGAACGTCCTGATCGTCCAGTACATCTATAAGACCGGTTTTGAGCAGTCCAAGGTGGGCTACGCAAGTGCCGCTTCCATGGTGTTGATGGTGGTCCTGCTGGCCATCGCGCTCATCCAGCTTCGCTTCAACCGGAAGAAGGGCTGAACCATGACAACAGCTGCCAACCTGCCTCCAGTCTCGGACGAGGTCGTCGTCATCGGGGCCGAGGAAGCAGCCCGCAATGCGGACAAGCAGAACATGCGGCATGGCCGGCCCAAGCTGTCCGCGCCGCTGACCGGCCTTATGTGGCTGATCGTGGCCATCTACGCCCTGCCGCTGCTGTGGTTCATCCTGAGTTCGTTCAAGCCGGGAAGCGAACTGTTCACGTATCCGCTGTCCATGATCCCCAGGGAATGGACGTTCCAGGGGTTCATCGACGCGTGGGAGCGCGTGGACTTTGCTCAATACTTCCTGAACACTGCAACGGTGGCGCTGGTGACCACGGTGCTGACGGTCTTCTTCAGTGCTTGCACAGGCTACGCGCTCGCCAAGTACAACAATGCGGGTACGCGCCTCTTCTTCGTCTGTATCCTCGCCACCACCATGTTGCCCACCGAGGTGATCCTGAACCCGACGTTCACAGTGATCCGGGATCTGGGGCTGTACAACTCCTTGTCCGGCATCATTGTGCCGTCTGTGCTGACCGCTACAGGTGTGTTCATGTTCCGCCAGTTCTTCCTGACGGTCCCGGACGACCTGCTGCATTCAGCCCGGATCGACGGCGCCAGCGAGCTGACCATCTTCTTCAGGATCATGCTCCCGCTGTCCCGGCCCATCCTGTTCACGTTGGCCATCTTCTCCTTCCAATGGCGCTGGAATGACTACATCTGGCCGTTGATCGTGTTGAACGACCCCAAGTGGTACACCCTCCAAGTGGCGCTGCGGAGCATCGTGGGCGCGGAGAATATCGACTGGCCTGTTCTCCTGGGCGCCTCGGTGATCTCCATCCTGCCCCTGGTGCTCGTGTTCTTCGTCTTCCAGAAATACGTCCTCAATGCCGACGTCAGCGCCGGCCTGAAGGACTGACCACCCTGTAGAAACCAGCTAGATACCTCCCTGCAGCACTGAGGAGGAGCACGAAAGGCAGCAGTGCGGAGCGCACAGATCCTACAGACCACCCAGACTGATCAGGCATTCCTGGCAAAGATAACGGCCGACGCCGACCGCGAGATAGCGGCCATTCTGCCGATGCTTGCGTCCCGGGAGGGGACGGCGGCCAGGGCCGCAATGCCGCACAGGTCAGCAATGGGCCATCTGCTCGGGCTGGTAACTGTTTTCACCTCCCCGGAATCGGGGTTTCATGGCAGCCCCGAGCTGGCCGATCCCATGATTGGCTGCCTCGAAAGGCTCGAGCAGCTGCAAGGCCCCGACGGGTTGTTCGGCGGAGACAACCTGAGTTCACCTCCGGACTCGGCCTTCACCATCAACGACGCCTGCCTGGCAGTGCAGCTGCTCCAGGTCCATGGCCAGGCCCAGGGCCGGCTCCCGGGCCCCGTCCCGGGCGGAGGCTCCGCGGCGGTGCTGCAGGAGATCGAAGCGCGGCTGTGGAGAATCATCGCCAAAATCACTCCGGCCCTTGTCGAAGGTGGTGTCCACACACCAAACCACCGGTGGGAATTATGCGCAGCACTCGCCCAGATCCACCGGCTGGACCCCCGACCTGAAATTGACCTGCGCATCGACGAGTGGCTGGCTGAAGGCATCGACCAGTTGCCTGACGGCATGTATTCAGAGCGAAGCCCCCTGTATGCCTCAGCCGTTACGAATCCTTCCCTGCTGATCATTGCCGACGCATCTGGCCGCCCCGAACTGCTGGACCACCTGCGAAAAAACCTCGAGGCGTTCCTGCCCTGGTTCAACCCGGATGGAACGGTGGAATCGGTTTTTTCGCGCCGGCAGGATCAGTGGCTGGACTTCGGCGGGGCCGGGTTCCTGCTGCCGTACCGGCGAATGGCCCTCCAGGACGGGCGCAGCGACTTCGCGGCCGCGGCCTCCTGGTTGGGCGGTTTCCCTCTGCTTGAACCGGCAAAATTACTGGCCCAGACCAGGATCCTGCCGGGACTCGCCGGAGTACTTCCGCACGGACAGGAAGAAGTGCAGCAGGAGGAGCAGCAGCAACTGCGGATGCCGGCTGAGCTGCGGCCGGAACGGGCAACGCTCGAGAGCTGCCGAACATACCGCTTCCGTCAAGGGGAAACAGCCGTGACGGTCTTCGGCGGCGGCGACCACTCGCCGTCGGGCGTTGCCTCAGGGTTGTCGAATAACCCCACCTTCCTACGGTACAGGCACGGAAACAGTGTCCTGAGCGATGTGCGCCTCGCGCGCAACTTCTTCAGCCTCGGACCCTTCCGCAGCATGGAAACACTGGCCGAGGGCGAGCACATCCGGCTTCGCGAGCTGGTGGAAGCCTCCTTTTACCTGCCGCTGCCCGCTGAACGGCGCCGGGCTGACGGAATCTATGAACAATCGCATGAGGGGCGCTTCAGTGCGGCCATGGACTTTGCGGGCAGGCCAACCGTCCAGCACCGGCTCGGCACCGAGGTGACCGTTGCAGCCAAGGGCCATCAGGCCGACGTCGACATCACCTTCGACGGCGCGGACACTTCGTTCGCCCTGGAGCTGACTTTCAGGCCCGGAGGGGTGCTCAAGGGCGTGGAAGAAGTTTCGGAAGGTGTGTACCAGCTGGTCGGTTCAATGGGCCGCTACTCCGTGGGTTCGGACACCATCGAATTCGGCCCGGGCTCGGCGGCGGATCCGGATACTCCTCCCGTCTACAACCCTGGCGAGAACTACACCTACCTCCGCGGAACCAATGCCACGGAGGGCATAAAGGTCTACATCACCGGCCGGACCCGGGGGACCAGACGCCTGACGCTCCGGGGGACAGACGCTACGGCTGGAGCTGCTGCAACTGCTCCATGAGCTCCGGCGGTATGGCGTAAAGGAACACCACCGCCAACAGGTTCTTCGCCGCATGCACCAAGTAGGAAAACATCAGGTTCTTGCCGGTCCATACGTACACAAAGACCAGTGAGGCTCCCATGGCAATGTATGGCAACAGCACCGCCAGGGTGAGGTCCTGCTTGCCCAGCACGTGGAGCGTCGCGAAAAGAACCACGGAGAGCCCGCAGCACACCCAGATGTTGATCCGTCGGCTGAGCTTGCCGATCAGGAGGTGCCGGAAAAAGTACTCCTCTACAAATGGCGCCACCACCACCAGCAGGGGCACGACGAGCCAGGCTGGCACCTGTCGGATAAATTCCTGGACCGATGCCTGATTGGCGGAGGGCTCAACAGTTCCTGCCAGCGTCACGAGGATAGTCGTTACGATCACCATGCCGAGCATGCAGACGGGCACCATGAGCAGGGTGAACCACGGGCGGGTACCCAGGATCCTGAGGTCCCGCGCCACTATCCGCCGTGCAGCGAGAAAAGCCACAGTTCCTACGCAGACACTGGAGATCAGGTTTACAAAGTAGGTGGCCACGGCCGGGCTGGGAGAGACTTGCTCAAGCAACGGCAACAGAAGTTCGCCGGCGAGGGCGAACGCCGCTATGTAAAGGCCCAGCGCCGTGAGGTCCAGGGGTGAGACGCGCTGAAGTTCGGGTGGTGCTGGTGAAATCCGCTGGATTGTACCCATGTGTTAAGCCTAGCGTTGCGGGCATCCTCAGCCGTCTCCTACAATATTCGGTATGCCTAACTTTTTGTTTCGGTGCGCCAAAGTAGTCCGCCGAACCTCCGTTGCCGTTGTTGTAGCGGCACTCACCCTTTCCCTTGCCGCCTGTGGCGGAGCCTCTCCCGGCGCGAGCGGAGGAGATGACAACCGTCCCGTAGTGCTCACCACCTTCACGGTTCTTGCCGACATCGCACGCAACGTCGCCGGGGACAAACTCCGCGTCGAGTCCATTACGAAGGCAGGCGCCGAAATTCACGGCTACGAACCAACCCCGGGAGACATCCGCAAAGCCGCCCAGGCAGATCTCATCCTCGACAACGGACTGAACCTCGAAGTGTGGTTCGCCCAGTTCGTGGAGGGACTGGACGTTCCCCACGCCGTCGTCAGTGACGGGGTGAAAGCGATGCCCATCGGAGAAGACGCCTACGAAGGAAAGCCGAACCCTCACGCCTGGATGTCCCCCGTGAATGTGCAGATCTATGTCGACAACATGGTGAAGGCTTTCGCTAAGCTCGACCCGGACAACGCCGCCGTCTTTGAAGCGAACGGCAAGGCGTACAAGGCCGAGCTCCAGTCCGTGCAGGACCAGATGGTCCAGAAGCTGGCAGCTGTCCCGGAAAAGCAGCGGGCCCTGGTGACCTGTGAAGGCGCCTTCTCCTACCTGGCCCGCGACGCAGGGCTCCGCGAGGTCTACATCTGGGCCGTCAACGCCGAGCAACAGGCCACGCCGCAGCAAATCGCACGGGCCATTGAGTACGTCAAAGCCAACAAGGTACCGGCAGTATTTTGCGAATCAACAGTTTCGGACGCTCCCATGCAGCAGGTTGTCAGTGCAACTGATGCTAAGTTCGGCGGAGTTCTCTACGTTGACTCCCTATCTGAAGCGGATGGCCCTGTGCCCACCTACCTTGACCTGATCCGGCACGACGCCAAGACCATTACGGAAGCACTGACAGGCTCTCCGTCATGAACCAGCGGACCGGCACCCCTGCAATCTCCGTGGACAGAGTAACGGTGCACTACGGTGAGGTCCTGGCACTCGATGCCGCGTCCCTCACCCTGGACCCGGCGCGCATCTGCGGACTGGTAGGGATGAACGGTTCGGGAAAATCCACCCTCTTCAAAGTGATCATGGGGATGATCAAGCCCGACGCCGGAAAGGTCCTTATCCAGGGCGAGTCGCCTTCCAAGGCGCGCAGGCAAGGCGGCATCGGCTATGTGCCGCAAAGTGAGGACGTGGACTGGCAGTTCCCGTTATCGGTCCGCGACGTCGTCATGATGGGCCGCTACGGACACCAGGGGTTCACCCGCCGTGCCAGCAAAGCGGACCGTGCCGCCGTCGAGCATGCCCTGGACCGCGTGGAGCTGACAGAGTTCGCCGACCGCCAGATCGGGCAGCTCTCCGGGGGCCAGAAAAAGCGGGCCTTCGTGGCACGCGGCATAGCGCAGGGTGCCACCATGATGCTCCTGGACGAACCCTTTGCCGGGGTGGACAAGCGTTCCGAGGCCACCATCACCCGCCTGTTGCGGGAGTTGGCCTCGGACGGCTGCACCATCCTGATCTCCACCCATGACCTCCACGCCCTCCCACAGCTGTGTGATGAGGCGGTGCTGCTCATGCGCAAGGTCCTGATGCACGGTCCGCCGGACGTGGTGCTGCAGCCGGAAAACCTGGCCATGGCCTTCGGCCTGGATGTCCTCAACCGTGGAAGGGGCTGAGCATGGACTTCCTCGACTTCCTGCTGGAGCCCCTCAGCTACGACTTCATGGTCCGCGCTATCCTCACCACCGCGCTCGCTGCTGTGGTTTGTGCCGTCCTCAGCTGCTGGCTGGTGCTGATCGGCTGGTCCCTCATGGGTGACGCGGTTTCCCATGCCGTCCTGCCGGGAGTGGTCCTCGCCTATATGGTGGGTGCCCCCTTCGCCCTCGGCGCCCTGGTGTTCGCGCTCATTGCCGTGACCCTGATCGGGGTGGTCCGTAACACCAGCCGGGTAAAGGAGGACGCCGCGATCGGGATTGTGTTCACGTCGCTGTTCGCGCTGGGCCTCGTGCTCATCTCCGTCACCCCCAGCCAGACAGACCTGAACCACATCATTTTCGGAAACCTCCTGGGCGTCAGCGTCCCGGACCTGATCCAGGTTCTGGTGCTGGGGGTGGTGGCGTTCGCCATCCTCATCCTGAAAAGGCGGGACCTCACCCTGTACGCCTTCGATCCGGTTCACGCCCATGCCATCGGGCTTTCGCCGCGGCGGCTGGGTGCACTGCTTCTGGGCCTGCTGGCTTTGACGTCCGTGGTGGCGCTGCAAACCGTCGGCGTGGTGCTGGTGGTGGCCATGCTGATCATCCCCGGGGCCACGGCCTACCTGCTGACGGACAGGTTCTCGCGGATGCTGCTGATCGCCCCGGTGGTCTCGGCTGCCTGCTCCATCGCCGGCATCTACCTCAGCTACTACCTGGATACTGCCTCCGGCGGCATGGTGGTGCTCACACAGGGTGCCGTGTTCGCCGTCGTCTATCTCTTCAGCCCGCGGCAGGGGCTGATCGGGACCCGCCTGGCCAAGGCCCGCCGGAAGAAAGTGGCGGCCCTTTCCGTCTAGCAGGCGCTAGCAGGCCTTGGCCGCCATTTCGACGGTTCCCTGCGCACTAGACGTTCGCCGACGTCGAACCGGCTGGGAACCGTCGAAACGGCGGACGACGACGACGGCGCCACCCGCCTTGACGTTGTGGCTGGCACTTGGCAGTCTGGACCGATGAAGTCCTAGTTGAAGGTGCCGCCCCGGCCGCGCCTCACTCCGTTTGCCAAGGCCTCCGTCACGCTTTCCGGGATTGTCAGATTTCCAGGAATCCGCCGTGCTCCGGGGCCACCCTCCTGACGTGCAAGGACTTCCCATGACCGAACATCTCTCTCTTTCCGGCGTTTCCCATGGCTATGGCGATCGCCAACTTCTGGACGCCGTCAGCCTGGTCATTACTGCGGGCGAGCACGTGGCCGTCGTCGGCGAAAACGGGGCGGGCAAATCAACCCTCCTCCGGATTATGGCCGGCCTCGAGACGCCGAATGAAGGAACAGCGGTGAGCCACGGCAGGGTGGGCTACCTTGCCCAGACACACGGCCTGCCGGAGTCGTTCACCGTGGGAGCCGCCATTGACGCCTCCCTGGCATCCTTGCGCGCTATCGAAGCAGAGCTGGACAGGTTGGAAGCGGGCCTGGCAGACGCCGAAGCCGAAGAACTGGAGGCCTACGGAAGGCTACAGACCGAGTACCAGCTGCGCGAGGGCTACGCCGCGGAATCGAGGGTGGAGGCGGCGCTGGACCGGCTGGGCCTGGGCGGCCTGGACCGGAACAGGATGCTCGGCTCGCTCTCCGGCGGCGAACAGGAGCGTGTGGCCCTGGCCTGTGTCCTGGCCGATCCCGCGGACATCCTGCTCCTGGACGAGCCCACCAACCACCTGGATGCCCGGGGAACCGCCTGGCTGGAAGACAGGCTCGCCGCCCACCGGGGCAGCGTGGTGGTGGTCTCCCACGACCGTGTGCTGCTGAGGAAAGTGGCCACCACCGTGATCGAGGTCGATGCCGAGCGGCGCTCCGTAACCCGCTACGGCAACGGCTACGAGGGCTACCTTCGGGAGAAGGCAGCGGAACGCCAGCGCTGGGTCCAGCAGTACCAGGCCTGGCTCGATGCCATGGAGGCCGAACAGCGCCAGGCCGCCACCGTCGCCGGCAAGATGGGCTACGCCCGCCAGCGCGACGGCGACAAGATGGGTTTCGATTTCAAGGCCGGGACCTGGCAGAAGGCGGCCAGCAGCAAGGTCCGCAACGCCCAGGAACGGCTGCGCCGGCTGGAGGACAGCCCCGTTGACAGGCCTCCCGTGCCTTTGCGGCTGGCCGCAGAGCTCGGCGTGGAACCGGCTGGCCCGGATGCCTCGGTGAAGGTTCTGGATGCCCGGGGCGTGGCCATTCCCGGCCGCCTCGATCCCACGGACTTCCATGCCGAGGCCGGGGAGAAAATCCTCATCACCGGGCCCAACGGCGCGGGTAAATCGACGCTTCTTTCAGTCCTGGCAGGCACGTTGGAACCCGCTGAAGGGACCGTGACCCGGCCAGCGCGGATCGGCTACCTGCAGCAGGAACTCGAGCTCCCCAGGCGGCCCGGTCTCCGTCTCCTTCCCGCGTTCGCCGCCGGGCTGGGTGGAAACATCGATGAGCACGCCGAGGCACTGCTCCGGCTGGGACTGTTCCGCACCAGCGAGTTCCACGTTCCGGTGGGTGGCCTGTCCGCCGGGCAGCAGCGCCGGCTTGCCCTGGCCAGGCTGCTGCTGGGCGGCTACGGCACACTGATCGTTGACGAGCCCACCAACCACCTGGCCCCGGTGCTGGTGGAGCAACTCGAGGAGGCTCTTGCCGGTTTTGCCGGAACGCTGGTAATGGTGAGCCATGATCGCGCACTGCGGGAGTGGTTCGCCAGTTGTGCACGGAAGAGTGATAAGGCAAGGACGGACGACGCCGGACGCTGGGTCAAATACTCGATGGAGAACGGCTCACTGTTGCCCGGGTCACGGCTCCAGCGGGGAGTCTTGTAGGATGGACGAGCCGTGCCACCATTCGGCCCCGTGTGAGTTCATGCACAGATACTGCCTTCAAAAGAGGTAAAGTCCGAATATTCTGTGCTGAAACTGGGGCTGAGGCGCGCAGCCAAACCCCTACCCACAAGGATCAGCTGTGCCACAAACCACCCCCACAGAACTTCAGAGCGCGACGACGCAACCCGCCGTCGTCGACTCCACTCTCAGCGCCGAGGGCTACAAGAAGTCCCTGAGCGGCCGTCAGGTCACCATGATCGCGATGGGCGGCGCCATCGGCGTCGGCCTCTTCATGGGTGCCGGCGGGCGCCTTGCCTCCACGGGCCCCGCCCTGATTTTCTCGTACGCCATTGCCGGCGTCATCGCCTACCTGCTGATGCGCGCCCTGGGCGAACTGGTCATGTACCGCCAAACATCGGGTTCCTTCGTCAGCTATGCCGGCGAAATGTTCGGCAAGAAGGGCGCATACCTGTCCGGATGGATGTACTTCATCAACTGGGCCATGACCGGCATCGCCGAACTCATTGCGATCGGACTGTACTTCCAGTTCTTCTTCCCCAACGTACCCGTGGAACTTTCGGCGATTGCAGCCCTGCTGCTGCTCGTAGGTGTCAACCTCCTGAGCGTCAAGGCGTTCGGCGAATTCGAATTCTGGGCCTCCTGCCTCAAGGTGGGCGCCATCGTCATCTTCCTGGCTGTGGGCACGTTCATGGTGGTCACCAACGCCGAGGTGGGTGACGGCAACGCCTCGGTCAGCAACCTCTTCGCAGCCGAGGGCGGAATGTTCCCCAAGGGTGCCCTCGTCATGATCCTGGTCCTGAACGCAGTGATCTTCGCCTACAACGGCATTGAGCTCGTGGGCATCACCGCCGGTGAAATGCAGGACCCGGCCAAGGAAGTACCAAAGGCGATCCGCGCCGTCGTCTTCCGGATCGTGGTGTTCTACGTCGGTTCCGTGACCCTTTTGGCCATGCTGCTGCCCTCGGATCAGTACGTTGCCGGCACATCGCCGTTCGTCACCGTGTTCGGCCAGATGGGCCTGGGCTGGATGGGCGATGTCATGAACATGATCGTCATCACCGCCGCGTTGTCTTCCTGCAACTCGGGCCTGTACTCGATCGGCCGTATCTTCCGCACCATGGCGAACAACGGCCATGCTCCGAAGTGGCTGACGCGGATGTCCAAGAGCCACGTACCGTACGCCGCCATCCTGGCCATCGGTGCCGTTTACCTCGTCGGCATCCTGCTGAACATCTGGCTGGGCGGCTCGCACGCCTTTGACCTTGCCCTGAACTCCGCGTCCATCGGCGTGATCTTCACCTGGGGAGCCATCTTTGCCAGCCAGATCGCCTTGCGGACGAAGAAAGGCAAGGTTTCCAGCCTGCCAATGCCGGGTTCGCCGTGGAGCAGCTGGGCCGGACTGATTTCGCTGCTGGCGATCACCGTGCTCATCGGCTTCGACACCATGACCAGCAAGACCGGTGAAGTGTTCCACCTTGGCCTGTGGACGCTGGCCACCATCCCGTTCTTCGCGCTGCTGCTATGGCTTGGCTGGCAGAAGGTCAAGAACAACGAGCCCAAGAACGCACTGTTCAGTTAGCCCGTATTCAGGGCAGATATCCAGGGCAGAAGAAAACCGGCGGCGGACCTCCCCCAATGGAAAGGGTCCGCCGCCGGCGTCTCAAAACCAGTTCAGCAGCTGGGGCTTAATGGCCCTGGCTGCTGTTCTTTTCTTAGTCCCTCTTGAACTCGTCCTTCACGTTTTCGCCAACCTTCTTGGCATCAGCAACAACCTGGTCCTTCTGGCCTTCTGCACGAAGGCGGTCATTACCCGTGGCGTTGCCGGCTGCTTCCTTGGCCTTGCCGCCGAGGTTTTCCGCTTCGTTCTGAATCTTGTCGCCGATACCCATGGTGTTAGCCACCTTTCGTTGCCGGTTGAAAAACTAAGCACAATTACCGTAACACAAAGCATACTTACTATTTCAAGTAGGGATTTGGGTAGTTGGCCGGCCTCCTGTTTGTCGCAGCCCCCGGCTAGGCTCGGAGTATGGAGCACACCACCACCATCACCAAGCACATCAATGCCAGCCCGGATAAGGTCTGGTCGGTCATTTCTGACATTCCGGGCTCTGCGGCCACCCTTTCGGGTGTCGACTCCGTCCAGCTCCTCACGGATGGACCGTACGGCCAGGGAACCCGGTGGAAGGAGACGCGCACCATGATGGGCCGCTCCGAAACGGTGGAAATGTGGGTGGCGCAGGCCGACCCTCCCCGCAGCACTACCGTCAAAGCCCTGCAGGGCGGAGCTGACTACACCTCGCGTTTTACGCTTGCAGAGCGCGACGGCGGGACGGACCTGACGCTCACGTTCGGCGCCGAGATGCTCCAGCCGAGTGGATTCAGCAAGGTCATGATGGCCCTCTTTGGAAAGATCGGAATGAGCTTCACGCGCAGGGCGCTGGCGAAGGACCTCGCTGAAATCGCTGCAAAAGCAGAGTCGCTCTAGTGGCTGCCGGTTCCGCTGTGAAGCCGGCCAAAGTTGCCAGTCCCAGGCTGTCTCCCGTTCGCCTGACGGAACTTCGGGAGGATCCTGCTCCAGACTTCCGTCGGGGTGAGAGGTACGACGGCGCCCGGTACAGCCGCGCGGCAGCCGACGGCCTCGAACTCAACGGAACTGATTTTGCCGAGTGCGAGTTCGCCGGTGTCTCCTTCAATGAGGCCCAGTTGCGGGGCGCTTCCTTCAAGGACTGCGTTCTAAGCGAGGTCTATGCGCCGGTGTTTGCCGCGGCGCGGACCACGTGGCGCGACGTCGAGATCTCCAGCCCGCGATGGGGGTCCGCCGAGGTTTACGAGAGTGGCTGGCAGTCGGTGAGGATCGACGGCGGCAAACTCGACTACCTGAACCTGCGCGGTTCCAAACTCAACGATGTCCAGATCAGCGACTGCATCATCAATGAGCTGGATCTTGGCTCTGTGACAGCCAACCGCGTGGCTCTGAGGAACTGCACCATCGGCACCCTGGACTTCAGCGGCGCCAAGCTGAAGGACTTTGACCTGCGCACCACGGACTTTCGCACCATCAATGGACTCGAAAGCCTGGCGGGCGTAGTCATTGATGATTACCAGCTCAGCCTCCTCGCCCCGTTGCTGGCTGCCCATCTGGGGGTTCGCGTCCTGTAACTGAGGCCCTGTTGGTTGACCCCTTGATTCCGCCGTGTAATCTTTATAGAACGAACGGTCGGTAAATATTGCTGGTCGCCGGGCCTGCGCGTTGCCCGTGGAGCTGTTTGCCGTTCTGATGACAGTGCTGTTAATCGTGTGAAGGATGGACCCATGGCCCAAGCAGGAGCAGGACCCCAGGCATTTCTGGTGGGCGGTGTCCGAACCCCGGTCGGGCGTTACGGCGGCGCCTTGGCTGCTGTCCGCCCTGACGATCTGGCCGCACTGGTGGTCCGGGAGGCAGTATCGCGTTCGGGGCTGGACCCGGATTCCATCGAGGAAGTGATCCTCGGAAACGCGAACGGTGCAGGCGAGGAAAACCGCAACGTGGCGCGCATGGCCACTCTCTTGGCCGGACTTCCGGTGCACATCCCTGGCATTACGGTGAACCGGCTGTGCGCCTCGGGCTTGAGTGCAATCCTGATGGCAAGCCACATGATCAAGGCAGGGGCGGCCGACGTCGTGGTTGCTGGCGGGGTGGAGTCAATGACCCGCGCTCCGTGGGTGCAGGAAAAGCCGCAGGCCGCGTTCGCGAAGCCCGGAGCCATCTTCGACACCTCCATCGGCTGGCGCTTCGCCAACCCGAACTTCACCAAAGGGGAGTTCTCCCGGGACGGAAAGATGACGTTCTCCATGCCGGAGACAGCCGAGGAAGTCGGCCGGCTGGACGGAATTTCCCGGGAAGATGCCGACTCCTTTGCCGTTCGCTCCCATGAGAGATCCATCGCGGCCATCGCCGCCGGCAGGTTCAAGGACGAAATCGTTCCCGTCACCGTAAAGGGCCGGAAGGGGGAAACGGTGGTTGACACCGACGAGGGTCCCCGGGCGGACACCACCCTGGAGGTCCTTGCCGGGCTCCGGCCCGTTACCACCGGGGGATCGATTGTCACGGCTGGCAATTCGTCCTCCCTGAACGACGGAGCATCGGCCATCATCGTGGCGTCGGAGGCAGCGATAGAGCGGCTGGGCCTGACTCCCCGTGCCCGGATCGTCGACGGCGGCTCCGCGGGCTGCGACCCTGAGATTATGGGTATCGGCCCTGTTCCGGCCACACAGAAGGTGCTGGACCGGAGCGGCTACAGCATCGGTGACCTTGGCGCCGTCGAGCTTAACGAAGCGTTCGCAACCCAATCGCTGGCCTGTATCCGGCGTCTGGGGCTTGACCCGGATATCGTCAATAACGACGGTGGCGCGATCGCTTTGGGACATCCGCTCGGATCCAGCGGATCCCGCATCACGATTACTTTGCTGGGCCGGATGGAACGCGAAGATGCCCGGATGGGACTGGCAACCATGTGCGTCGGCGTTGGCCAGGGAGCCGCCATGCTGCTGGAGCGAGTGTAATGGGGCGGGATCCGAACCTGCTCAGTTCCGAGGCTTTCGGGACCCTTCTTGTCGAGGAACGGGATGACAGGGTGGTGGTGCTGCTCAACCGTCCCGAGGTCCGCAACGCCATTGACCAGCAGATGGTGGACGAGCTCCATGTGGTTTGCGCCGCGCTGGAGCGGCGGCCCAAGATCCTCATTATCGCCGGCGTAGAAGGGGTGTTCGCCTCCGGAGCGGACATTTCGGAACTCCGGGAGCGCAGAAGGGACGATGCGCTGCTGGGGATCAACTCCACGATATTTGTCCGGATCGCCAAGCTGCCCATGCCGGTTATTGCCGCATTGGATGGTTATTGCCTCGGGGGAGGGGCGGAGCTGGCCTACGCAGCAGACTTCCGGATCGGCACGCCCAGCGTCCGGATCGGCAACCCGGAAACCGGATTGGGGATTCTTGCTGCCGCAGGTGCCAGCTGGCGGCTGAAGGAGTTGGTGGGTGAACCGCTGGCGAAGCAGATCCTGCTCGCCGGGCTGGTGTTTCGGGCCGAGGAGGCGCTGGCTGCGAATCTCATTACCGAAATCCACGACGCCCCCGAGCTGATGGCGGCGGCACACAATCTCGCTGACAGGATTGGGCAGCAGGACCCCCTGGCGGTCCGCATCACCAAATCGGTTTTCCACGCGCCGCCTGACGCCCACCCCATCATCGACCAGCTGGCGCAAGCGGTTCTGTTCGAGTCAGAGGCCAAGTTCGACCGGATGCAGGCCTTCCTGGACAACAAATCCGCCAATCGGAAGAAGAAAAAGGCATGAGCGATTCCTCCCTTCCCACTGGCCAGCGGCAGACGCTACCACGAAAAGTGGGCGTACTTGGTGGCGGCCGCATGGGCGCCGGAATTGCCCACGCCTTCCTGATCAACGGCGCCCAGGTCACCGTCGTCGAGCGTGATGAACCGTCGGCCATGGCCGCCCGTGAACGGGTTGAATCCGCAGCGGCGAAATCTCTTGAGCGGGGCTCCATTGATGGCAATCTGGACGAAATGGCATCACGCCTGGCCGTTTCGGTGGATTATGCCGATTTCGCGGACTGCAACCTGGTGGTGGAGGCTGTGCCTGAGGACTTCGAGCTGAAGGCCGGTGCCCTGAAACGCGTTGAGCAGCAGTTGCCCAAGGGTGCGTATCTGGCGTCCAACACGTCGTCGCTTTCAGTTTCGGAGCTCGCCGCGCAGCTGCAGCGCCCCGCGGACTTTGTGGGACTGCATTTCTTCAACCCCGTGCCTGCCTCGAGCCTGATCGAAGTGGTTCTCGGACGGGAGACGTCTCCCGAGCTGGCCACCGCAGCGAAGGAATGGACGGAGGCGCTGGGTAAGACGGCCGTAGTCGTCCAGGATGCTCCGGGCTTTGCATCCTCGCGCCTGGGCGTTGCCATAGCGCTGGAGGCGATGCGCATGGTGGAAGAAGGGGTGGCCTCCCCCGAGGACATCGATGCCGCCATGGTGCTCGGCTACAAACATCCAACCGGACCCCTCCGGACCACGGACATCGTGGGGCTCGACGTCCGCCTCGGCATCGCTGAGTATCTCCAGTCGACTCTTGGTGAGCGCTTCGCCCCTCCCCGGATCCTGCGCGACAAGGTGGCCCGGGGTGAGCTGGGGCGCAAGAGCGGTAAGGGATTCTTCGACTGGACCGACTGAGCGGCTGGGCGTGCTGTGCCTAGGATGGAGCGGTGACCCGCATCGAACCCGTTACCCTGACCGGCCAGTACGTCGTGTTGGAGCCCCTGAGCCACGAACACCATGAGGGACTCCAGGCTGCCGCCCGGGATGGTGAGCTGTGGAAGCTCTGGTACACCTCGGTCCCATCTCCTGAGGACATGGCGGCCGAAATCCGCCGGCGCCTCACTCTGCAGGAGCAGGGTTCCATGGTGCCATTTACCACCAGGCTGCTGGACCCTGCCACAGGCGGTCCCGGGAGGGTGATCGGGATGACCACCTACATGAACATCGATCACGAAACACCCAGGCTGGAGATCGGCTCCACCTGGAATGCGGCATCCGCCCAAGGCTCCGGCACCAACCCCGACTCGAAGATGCTGCTCCTCCGGCACGCCTTCGAAACGCTGGGCTGCGTCGCCGTCGAGTTCTGTACGCACTGGATGAACCACCAGTCCCGCGAGGCTATCGCCCGGTTGGGAGCCAAACAGGACGGCGTTCTCCGCAGCCACACCCGGAGTAAGGATGGAGCGCTCCGGGACACCGTGGTGTTTTCGATCCTTGACCACGAATGGCCGATGGTTCGGAACGGCCTTGAGTACCGGCTGGCCAAGGAGCGCGTTCAATAACGAACGTCGCTGCCAGCGGGAGATGCCATACTCTGACGATGACGGTCTATTTCGAATGCAGAACGCGAACGGGAATGCCGAAATCAGAATTATTCGATCTCTCCCGTAGCATCGATGCCCACAAGCTCTCGATGTCCGGTTCTCGGGAAGAAGCGGTGGCAGGAGTCACCTCGGGCCTTATTTCATTGGGACAAGAGGTGACCTGGCGTGCGTGGCACTTCGGGGTGCCGCTCCGGATGACCAGCCGGATTACGGCGATGGATGCACCTGACTACTTTGTGGACGAACAGGTCAGCGGACCCTTCCGCAGTTTCCGCCACGTCCATGAATTCGCCAACGATGCGACCGGTACGCTCATGATCGACCGAATAGAGTTCACTGCACCCTTGGGACTTCTCGGCCGGCTTGCCGAAAAACTATTCCTTGCCCGCTATCTGAAAAGGCTCATAGAGTCCCGGAATCAGCACTTGACGGCCGACTGACCATTCGTGGAGATGGGGTGACCATCGAGGCAACAGTTGTTCCCACCTGCTGCCCCGATGATCGGTGGCGCTACGGTGTGAACGCTCCGGCGTTGGCGAGGGCCGTGTAGTACGCGGCGTACCCTTCTGCGGTGGGATGCAGGTTCTCCGGATCAAAGGGATTCAAGGGATCAAAGCTGAACCAGGGGTCAGTTGAACCGATGCCGTTGTCCGCAAAAGCTACAGTCACGTCAACGTAGGTGGCTCCGTTGGCCTCGGCCACGTTCTTGATAACTGTGTTGAGCGTCACGGTGAGCGAGTTGACCACAAAGGCCAAGGCTGGGTCCTGAAAGCCTTCGTCAAAAAGCAGCGGATAGCCGGTCACATAGATGGTGGCGTTAGGCGCTGCTGCCTGGATGGCGTTGATGGTGGCGGTGAGATCTGCCACGAGTGGGCTGGACGCAGGGTCAAGGATCGCCTGCGCGAGGAGTGCTTCACGCTGGGCAAGAGCGGTGGCACAGGCAAGTTCACTCGTTGAGCATGCAAGCACCAAGCCATTTACGTCGAGGTTGTGCCCGCCCACTGTCAGCGTGACCACATCCGTGGCGGGAGAGAGCCGTTTCAGCTGCGTTGCCACAACGTCGTCGGCAGTGGCTCCGCTGCAGGCCGCGTTTTCGACGAGCTTCACCCACTTGGAGACGTCCGCGAGGGCGGGATAACTGCTCGCGCTGCGGAGGCAGGAGTCCAGATACGGCTCGGCCCCTTGTCCAGCGGCATAAGAATCGCCCAAGGCAACATAGGCCAGCGGCGGCGCCGGCGGCATTGCAGCTTGGGCTGGAGCGGTGGCCAAGCCCGCAAAGGCGAGTACTACGGTAGCCAGGCCGGCCGCGAAAATGGGCCGCCGACGTCGAACTTTCAGAAGTGCCATGTCATGTCCCCTTTTGTGAGTGGATGGCCGGGCCTGAAAATCCGACCTGGACCCCGTGGAATCCGGCGCAAGCATGACGACACTGCGCCGGAAAGCGCGGTCGTAGTGACACGATACGCCCGGATGCGGCGACTGACACGGGCAGCCTGTACTCGTTTTTTTGCTCGCTTGGATGGAGATGGAACAGAGAGTGCGAGTACACCCCCGATGTGCTTAGCTGGCTGAATGGATGAGACTGCGCATCGCACGGCTGGGGCCCGGAATCAGGCCTCCGCCGTCAACTGGGAGGGCGCAGTCAACGCGTGGCGGATTTCCGGGGACGTCTACCGCATGGGCAGGCGCGAGTGGCTCACTGAGACCGGCTGGGACCAAGCGTATGACGACGGTATCCGAACAGTTATTGACCTTCGCAATGGGGGAGAACGGCAGCCACGGGACGCCGACCCGGTGGTGGGCCAGAGCGTGATGGCACGGTTTCAGGTGCTGCTGGCGCCAACTGAAGATCCGGAGAATGTTGAATTCCGCTCCATTTGCCAGCCCTATCTGAATGATCCGGCAGCGTATCTGGACAATGCGCGGCTTTTCCCGGAGAAACTGGCAGCGGTCTTCAAAGCCGTTGCAGCAGCTCCCGGCGGCGTCATCATCCATTGCTCCGCAGGCCGGGACCGCAGCGGAATGATCGCCGCGATGCTTCAGGATCTTGCCGGCGCCGATGATGACAGCATCGTCTCCGGCTACCAGGCAGCGATGCGGGGGATCAACGAGCGTCACCGCGCCCTGGGAGCGCCACACGTCCACGAACGCTATCTGGACGAAACGGCCCTTGCCCCCCTGCTCGAATCCCGCGGTAAAAGGGTCCTCGAATTTGTGCGCCGGTTGAATACCCGGCAATATCTGCTACAAAACAGGGTCACGGATGAGGAACTATCTGCAATCCTGGCCCTGCTGCGCGGTAGGGTGGCGGTGTGAACTCTTAAGCTCCTCCTCTTGGCGGCAGCTGCATCAGTGTTCCGGCGAGCAACCGATCTTTGGGGGAGACCGTGAGTTACAGCGTGGTTCGGAACAGCTTGCGGCGGACTCTCGCCCTGGGCGCCGCGGCGGCATTGTTTTTGGGAGCCACGCTGGGCGCCCTTCCGGCCTCTGCTGAGACAGAACCCAACTCTGACGGCTCAGGGACGACGGCGTCTGCGGCCACGTTCGCTCCAACCACCACGGACGCCCCAGCTCCAGTTGAATCCGGGGATCCGTCCGGCACCTCACCGGGAGAACTTTCGGCAGGAATCAGCGCCGACGGTCTGCAAGAGGCCATCCTGCGGGACCTGGGAATGACCCCGGAGGAGTTCGCCGCCGCCGGCGAGCAGGGCAAGCGCGCTGCCGACGCCGCAGCCTCCTTGCGGGACCTCCCCGGTTTTGTAGGCATCAGCATCAAAGACGGCAAGATAGTGGTCGAAGGATCAGGCCGGGAGCTCCAGGCCAGGATTGCCGAACTGAATGACCAGGGACCGGATGAGATAGTACTCGTTGACCCACCCGTGGCATCAAAACCTGCGGATCCTGAAACGTCTCCGGCAGGAGACCCGCCATCTTCGCCTCAACCCACGCCGGCGCCGTCGCCCTCCCCTGAGGGGGGCCCCGACGCAGCTCCGCCGGCCCCTCCGCAGGAAGCCGAGTCCGCTTTGATGGCTGCCAGCATCGACCAGCTGTATCAGGCGTACGTCCAGGAGGTGGGGACCTCGGGCCTTCAGTCCGTGGCGTTCAGCGACGGGCATTTCGTCATTCGCACCGGCGGCTCCAATTCGCCTGAATCGTCCAAGCCTGCCCGGGTTCCGTCCGGAGGACCCGCTGCCCGAGGACCCGCCGCAGGCGAGATCCCTGCTGGGGAGAGCCGTGCAGGGGAGGCTGCCATCGGCGAGACTGACAGTGCCGCGAAGATGTCGCCGTCGGAATTTGTGGCTAAATATGCCAACGTCAAACTCGAGGAAGGCGAACCCATCGCGCCCGAAGATGATTTCTTCGGCGGACAGGGGTATTTCATCGACCGGGATACCGTCTGCTCGGCTGGCTTTTCGGCCTTCAGCGCCAGCGGCGAACCCTTGGTACTGACCGCAGGGCATTGCGCCAACGACGGTACTGCGCAGCTGGCTGAGGTGGCACTCCCCGCAAGCGAACCAGCCGGCGGAGCCTCCGTACCACCGGGGATCACGGAGAAACTCGGAACCTTCGGATTCAGCCAGTTCGGCGGTCCCAACAACTCCTGGATAACCGGGAACCCCGAGAATCCGGACACTATGGGCAATATCGGCACGGACATCGCCGTTATCGAGTCGGTTCCAGCCGCCCTCAAACCCCAGCCGGCGGCTACGCAGTGGGGCGACCCCTCGGACCTCGGAGCCAGCAGCGTCCAGATCGTGGGCAGCACCCAGCCATTCCAAGGACAGCACGTTTGCCGGTCCGGACGCACTTCAGGATGGTCCTGCGGCACCGTGGACGAGGTTGGGATTTATGTCATGGGCGGCCACAGTGGTCACACCGATGATTTCAGGGCCGTCCGCGGATTCCTCTCCTTCTCCGTGCAGTCCAGCGGTGGAGATTCAGGTGGGCCCTGGATCAGCGGCAATTTTGCGGTGGGAACCCACACTGCAGGCGATTCTCCAGGATCCGCGCAGAACTTCGCTGTTGCCACAACCCTCAATGACGCCATGACCCGCCTCCCCGGCGTGCAGCTGGAGGTCTTCCTGAGTAAGCCGGTGCTCACCAGCCCGGCCGACGGCGGGCCGGTCGCAGGAGGCGGATCCATCACTGGCCGAGTAGATGCCGCCCCTGCCACCTCCCTCGCGGCCAACTCCAAGGTCCGGATCTCGGTGCCCGGGCAGGACCCCTTCGAGGTGCCTGTCGACATGGACGGCACGTGGCGGTTCACCGCGCCCGCTACCCTTGGCCAACTCAACTTCACGGCCCAGACAGTCAATGGCTTCAGCAGCTCAGGCGCGGCGGCGTTGAACGTCGTCGTCGAGTCGGGAACTCTGCCTGCTCCGGTAATTGACGGCCCCTCCGAAAATGCGGTGCTCACCTCCATCGACGAAATCCGCGGAAGCGGAACACCCGGCGCCACCGTGGAACTCTCCGGAGCGGTTGGCGGTTCGGCCCCTGTTTCCTGGACCGGCCAATGGGTTTTCCCCGTAGAGGGCGAAACCGACTTCGGCCCCGCCGCCGTGACCGCACACCAGAGAGCAACCGGGATGCAGGACAGTCCACCCGTGACCCGAAACTTCACCCTGGTACCGCCCGCTCCCACTGTGACCAACGTCCAGGACGGCCAGCATTTCGCCTGGGATGCCGTTCCCCCGGAACTCACCGGCACAGGCCTCGACGGCGCGCTTGTCAGTGTCGAGTTGGACGGCGTCAGGCTCGAAAGCGCCGTGGCTGCCAAACCCGCCGTAGATGCCCGGGATTCCCGGGCTGCCGTAGTGAACGGGGTCTGGAGCGTTTCCCTGCCTGAAACCGTCACGGCCGGTGCCCATACCTTGGCCGTTACCCAGTCCATGGAAGGCGTGGCGTCGGCCGAGGCTGCCCTGACCTTCATCGTGGATCCGAAGCCCTCAGTTACGGCCGTGCTTCCCGCCGACCTTGGTGATACGTCAGGTGCCAGCCGCGCCGGAAGCACCAACCCGGCGTCGTCCGATTGGCTCGCCCGCACGGGCGCCTACGGTATCTGGCTTGTTACTGGCATCGGAGGGAGCGTTCTGCTCCTCGGCTCAATCGCATTGCTTACGGTCAGACGACGCCGCGCCCGCCGCTAGGGCCTCAGTCGTCGGCGGAGTCTTTCCGATCAAGCAGCAGATTGGTGATCCGGAGGGTGCACAGCCGCTGGCCGCCTTCGTTGGTGATGATTACTTCGTGAGCGGTGAGTGTTCTGCCGAGCTGGAGCGGAGTAGCGGTGATGGTGATGAGGCCTTCGCGGGCTGAGCGATGGTGGGTTGCGGAAACGTCCACCCCTACGGCGGTCTTGCCCATCGTGCTGGCGTGAATCACCGCAGCCCAGGATCCAACAGCCTCTCCCACTGCCAGGGATGCCCCACCGTGCAGGAGCCCAAACGACTGGCGGTTTCCCTCCACGGGCATTGTGGCGACCACCCGCTCCACAGACTCCTCGAGGATCCTGACCCCCATCTTCTCGTCGAGTTCGCCGAGTGTGATTTTCCAGAGCCCGGTGTTTTCGGAGCCGCCATCCTCAGCTCGGCTTGGGTCGAAAGCCTCATCGTCGGCGGCATTCGCCGGGATGCCGGGTTCGGGAATCATTCATTTCTCCTCTGGAGCTGTGTGCCATGGATCGGGTCTGCCTGCTGTATCCAGTGTGCGGGTTCTAGTGTGCGGCACCGCACATTCATGTACTCTAGTCATATTACCGAACGGACGGTCAGTAATGCTGGCTGTATGATCTTGCCCCGCGTTGGAAGGACCCGTCAACGATGACCACCATTACCAGCTCCTTTGGAGACACCCAGCCCACGGTAGATGCAGTAGAAACCGTTCCCAGCTACGTTCAGGAATCCTGGTGGACGCCGGACGCCGTCGCCGCAGAATCCGCGGTCCCGGTCCTGGATGCCAGTACGGGCGAGCTCCTTGCGAAGGTGAGCACAGAGGGACTGGACCTTGCCGCCGTCGTGGATTATGGACGTACCACCGGGCAGGAGGAGCTCGGAAAGCTGACGTTCCACCAGCGCGCCCTGAAGCTCAAGGAGCTGGCGCAGTACCTCAATGAGCGCCGCGAGCAGTTCTACGTGTTCTCCTCGCAGACCGGCGCCACCAGGATCGACTCGATGGTGGATATCGACGGCGGAATCGGTGTGCTCTTCACGTTCGGTTCAAAGGGGCGGCGCGAACTTCCCAACGCCCAAGTGGTGGTGGACGGCCCCATGGAGGTCTTGTCGAAGGACGGATCGTTTGCCGGCGAACATATCTACACGCGCATCCCCGGCGTCGCAGTCCAGATCAACGCCTTCAACTTTCCTGTTTGGGGGATGCTGGAGAAGCTTGCCCCTGCTTTCCTTGCCGGGGTCCCCACCATCGTGAAGCCGGCTACGCCCACGGGGTACGTTGCTGCTGCCGTGGTCAAGGCAATCGTGCAGTCCAACATCCTGCCCAAGGGTGCGCTGCAGCTTATTTCAGGCTCAGCCCGCGACCTTCTGGACCATCTGGATTACCGGGACCTGGTGTCATTCACGGGATCCGCGTCCACGGCCGTCAAGCTCAAGTCCCACGTCAACATTGGCGAAGGCGGAGTTCGGTTCACCTGCGAGACAGACTCCCTCAATGCGGCCATCCTCGGGCCCGACGCCGTCAAGGGGACCCCGGAGTTCGATGCCTTCATCAAGTCCCTGGTTGCCGAGATGACCACTAAAGCCGGGCAGAAGTGCACCGCTATCCGGCGGGCTATTGTGCCCCAGGAACTGGTGTCCGACGTCGTCAACGCCGTGGGTGATCGTGTCCGGGAGCGCGTGGTCCTTGGTGATCCCCGCGCTGAGGGCGTCACCATGGGCGCGCTTGCCTCGCTGGAACAGCTTGCGGACGTGCGTGCGGCCGTTCAGTCGATGCTCGACGCCGGAGGTGAACTCGCGTACGGCACGCTCGATTCCCCGAAGGTCACCAATAAGGACGGGGGAGTGGGCGTCGTCGAGGGCGGTGCCTTTATGTCGCCCGTCCTGCTGAGCTGGGCGGATGCAGAGGCAGAAGAGGTCCATTCGCTTGAAGCCTTCGGGCCAGTATCCTCCGTGATCGGCTACACGGATATTGACGACGCCGTCCGGCTCGCTGCCCGTGGCGGCGGGTCCCTCGTTGCTTCCGTCTGCACGAATGATCCCGAGGTTGCCCGACAACTGGTGACAGGAATTGCAGCCCACCATGGCCGCGTGCTCATGCTCAACCGTGAGGACGCGCGAAGCTCAACAGGTCATGGTTCGCCGGTGCCGCACCTGGTTCATGGTGGTCCGGGGCGTGCCGGTGGTGGCGAGGAGCTGGGCGGAATCCGCTCCGTCCTGCATCACATGCAGCGGACCGCCATCCAGGGTTCACCGAACATGCTCACCGCCGTCACGGGTGTTTGGCATGCCGGGGCCGACCGGAACTTCACCTTGGAAACGGAGCAGACGCACCCGTTCCGGAAGTCTCTGGAGACCCTGCGCATCGGGGACGCAGTCCGTTCCGAGCTGCGTCAGGTGACTTTGGAGGACATCACCGCATTCGCCAACTCGACCGGGGATACCTTCTACGCGCACACCAACCAGGAAGCTGCGGAAGCCAACCCGTTCTTCCCAGGCATAGTGGCCCACGGGTACCTGCTCCTGAGCTGGGCTGCGGGGTTGTTTGTCGAGCCGGCTCCGGGGCCTGTCCTCGCCAACTACGGACTGGAAAACCTGCGCTTCATCACCCCCGTGGCGGCAGGGGACTCGATCCGTGTCACGCTCACCGCGAAGAAGATCACGCCCCGCGAAACTGACGAGTATGGCGAGGTGGCGTGGGATGCCCTCCTGACCAACCAGAACGACGAAATTGTGGCAACCTACGACGTCCTGACCCTCGTGGAGAAGTAACGCTCCCTCACGTTTGGCGGGTTTTTGGGGGACGCTCCCTCACGTTTGGCGGGTTTTTGGGGGACGCTCCCTCACGTTTGGCGGGTTTAGGCGGCAGTGCTCCTCTGCTCAGGTGCTTTTTCCTGTAATTCGTCCGCTTCCGGATTTCGGGGCTCTTTGCCCAGAGCATAGAGGCGCCGCAGCGACCAGAGGAGCAGCACCACCAGCAAGAGATTTCGGACTGTAAGGACCAGTGCGGCAAACGGGTTGTTGTGGCTGAGGGGCTGAAAGAGCACTGGGAAGACAAAGAATGTAGCGACGGCGATAACAGTCAAGAAAGCGGCCGGAACACGCCACTCTTTCCAGTTGTGCGCCAGTCCCACTGCCACAGCAGGGCCCAGCCACAGGACGAACTGGGGTGACCCCACCTTATTGAACACAACGAATGCTGTCGCCATGGCGAGCGATCCCACGAGCAAAAGTTCGCTGCGATCCTGGCCCCCTGCGCGCTTGCCGTTGTGGAGTGCCCAAAAAATCAACCCGGCGACCAAGAGGGCAACCAGAATCAACAATGGTTGCATCAGGACGGCCATAAGCTCGGTTCCTGGTCCATCCAGCTGCATGGAGCCAATCCCTACATTCAAATAAGTTCTTGAGCCGTCGACGCCGAGCACCGCCAGCCATAACCAGGGAGTGCTGAACGTGGCCTCGAGTTGCATGCCCCGGCTGCCTTGCAGCGTCAGGAAATTCATCAAAGCAGGGAGCCAGCCCATGAGGCTTGCCAGTCCTACCGCTGCCCCTGTCACCAAGATCCCGGCGGTCAGGAGTAGCACCCGGCTCTTGGTAACAGCAAACAAGGCAAGCAGCACTGCGGCTGGCCAGACCTTGATCCATGTGCCAATGCTTAAGAGCAGTGCGGCGATGAACGGCGCAGACACTCCAAAAGCCAGGGCGATGAGAACGATGGGTGCTGTTACGCCGTCCACCCGTGAGAATCCAACGAAACCCAGCAGAACTGTGAAAACGAGCCACCACCACGCTGCTCTGATCGCTTTCTGCCGACGGCCCCAACTGGTCAATTTGGCTAAGGCCAAGCCGTTGAGAACGGTGACCATTAAGACCCATCCAGAGAAGAAGAGCTGGTGCCCTGCGAGGCCCGCTATTGCCATGGGTACCACGGCAAGAATCGGATACACGGACGCGCTCGGCCCTCCGTTGGGATTTTCGCTGCTGAAGCCATTGAGCATCCATTCGCGGTAAATCGCAGTGTCGCCAAGTGCTGCGCCACGCATCGAGAACGCGAGTGAGAAAACCAGGAAGCCCATGTGGATAATCAGGTAGCCGATGAGCAGGCCGGCGGGCGAGTTCAGTGCCCGTTCCAAACGAAGCGGGATGAGTCGGGACCGGAACCATGACAGTCTGCTAAAAAATGCGTCAGTAGAAATGAGCCGATCCTGTCATTTGGGCGCGAACCTGAATCACTAGTTTCTCATGGACGATATTTCACGGGTCTTCAACGGCTCTGAAGCGTAAAATTTTCAGCGTAGGAGGTGGCGAAATGATGACCTTGGGACTAAGCACGGCCACTACTGTCCTGCCCGTCGATGATGTAGCGCGTGCCCGCCGTTTCTATGCAGAGGCGCTGGGACTTCCGCACCGTGGAGTGGCAGATGACGGAAGCGAATTGTTCGGTATGGACGGCGGCCACATGCTGCAGTTGAAGCCCATTAAGGATGGTAAGCACTCGGAGCACACAACCTTGAGTTTCGAGGTGCGCAACATCGAGGAGGCCGTTCAGGAATTGGAGCGGAAGGGCATCCGTTTCCAGGATTACGACGAGCCGGATCTCAAAACGGAGAACCATATTTGTTCAACCGAATCCGAGAAGTGCGCCTGGTTTATGGACACGGAGAACAACGTCCTCTGCATCCATGAAACCTTGGGGCAGCAGGCCGAATATCAGCTGTGAAACCCGCCTTTGAAGGCGTCTCGCACAAGTGGGACGCCTTCAGCTTTTCGATGCGTTTAGGGGCTTCAGGGGCCTCTTCAAATTCAAGATTGCCGCTGTTACCGTGGACAGACCAACAACCCAGGAGGAGTCATGAACCATTCCCCTGAACGGGGTCAACTGCCGCTTCCGGACTACGATCACATCCCCCTCGGCACGCTTCCTTCGCGGATCCACGCCTTGGATCAGGCAGGCATCGAAGCCATCTTGGACTATGAACGGCATCACGGGGACAGGTTGCCGGTGATTCAGGTTCTGGAGAGCCGGCTGCACGCTCTGCAGGAAGGTGCTGAACCCAGTGGGTCGGTGCCGCAGGATCTCCCCGAAATGACAGAGGGCCATGCGGGGTCTCAAGTCAGCCCGGACACTGCCGGTCCGAAAATCAACCCGCCATTCCATGGTGTCTCGACGACACAGGCGCAGCCTCGCCCCTGAGCCCTGTCGGGCGCGGGATGTGAGGGAGCGTTGGGGAAAAGCCCGCGGGATGTGAGGGAGCGTTGGGGAAAAGCCCGCGGGATGTGAGGGAGCGTTGGGCTAGGGCTTGGTTTGGAGCCCTCGGAACGCCATGGTGATGACGTCGTCGGCGAGCTTTTCGGGGGACAGGGAACCGCCCGGTTTGTACCACTCCACGATGGAGTTGATGGTTCCGAACAGGAGCCTCGTTACCGTGCGCGGGTCGATGTCCTTGCGCATGGAGCCCTCGTCCTGGGCTGACGAGATCAATTCGGCAACAATGTGGTCGAAGGCGCGACGACGTTCCATCGCGTTCCGTTCGATCTCCGTATTGCCTCTCAACCGCAGGAGCAGCGTTACGAACGGCAATCGGTCCACCAGCACCTTGATGGTCTGCCGCAACACGAATTCAAGCCGTGCCTCTGCCGAGCCTTCCTTGGCCTCCGACTCGTCCAGGATGGCCTCCAACCCACCCAGGGCGTGTTCCAGAGCCAGCTTTAGCAGATCGCCCTTGGACGGGACGTGGTGGTAGATCGCCGACTTGGAGATGCCCAGGTTCTCGGCCAGGATCCCCATCGACGTGGCGTCGTAGCCGTGCTTGTTGAAAACGTCGACGGCGATCAGCAGCACCGACTGCTGGTCGTAACCGGGCCTGCCGCGCTTCGTGGGTGCTGTACTGGACATGTTGGCTAGTTTCTCATGAACGGTCGGTTGGTGCGGCCTGGCCGGACTGACCCTTGGGCCGGAGATCGTAGATCCGCCGCAGCTTCCCGCTCGAGCGCTCCAACGTTCCGGGCTCCACCACAGCAACCTCGCACGAAGAACCCACGTGGATCTTGATCTGCTCCCGCAAGGTCTGTGCCGCCGTCGAACTCTGCTCTGGTGTGACTGATTCCCGCCGCTCGATCTTGACCGTCATCTGGTCCATGCGCTGGCCTTCAGGGCGGGTGAGTTCCAGCTGGAAGTGCGGGCTCAGCTCAGGGATCCGCAGCGCAATCTCCTCGATCTGGGACGGGAAAAGGTTGACGCCCCTGAGGATGATCATGTCGTCACTGCGGCCCGTGATGCGGCCCATTCTTCGATGCGCAGGGCGGGCCGTGCCCGGCAGGAGGCGGGTGAGATCCTTGGTGCGGTAACGAACGATGGGCAGCGCTTCCTTGGTGAGGGACGTGAACACCAGTTCGCCGTGCTCGCCGTCGCCCAGCACCGCGTCCACGCCAACCACAGGGTTGAACGCGTCGATGATCTCGGGGCGGAAGTGGTCCTCCCAGATGTGGCTGCCGTCCTGCGTCTCCACCGCTTCCCCCGCCACTCCCGGGCCCATGACTTCGGACAGTCCGTAAATGTCGCAGGCTTTGATGTTCATGGTGGCTTCAAGCTCGTGCCGCATCTCCTCGGTCCACGGCTCTGCTCCCAGCACGGCGTACTTCAGGGACGTCGAGGCGGGGTCAATTCCCGCATGGATCATGGCGTCGGCGATGGTCAGCAGATATGTAGGGGTGCACAGAATCGCGTCAGGCTCGAAGTCCTGGATGAGCTGAATCTGACGCTCCGTCTGCCCGCCGGACATCGGAATGACGGTGCAGCCCAGGAGTTCGGCGCCGGCGTGGGCGCCCAGTCCGCCGGTGAAGAGACCGTAGCCGTAAGCGTTGTGGACCTTCATGCCGGGCCGGACACCCGAGGCACGCAGGCATCGGGCCACCAGTTTTGCCCAATCGGCCAGATCCTGTTTCGTGTAGCCAACCACGGTGGGGCGGCCGGTGGTGCCTGAACTGGCATGGACGCGCGCCACCTCGTTTTGCGGGACGGCAAACATGCCGAAGGGGTACTCCTGCCGGAGGTCTTCCTTGGTGGTGAAGGGGAATTTGCCCAGGTCGGCCAAATCCTCCAGGTCGCTGGGGTGGACGCCAGCCTCATCGAATTTGCGCTTATACAGTGGCACTCGCTCGTAGGCGTAGGCCACGGTGTCCTGCAGGCGCTTGAGCTGCAGGGCCTCCAGTTCGTCGCGCGACATGGTTTCTTCGCGGTCCAGGACGGCTTCATTGGAAGCTGATGCGGGCTCGGTGGCGTGCAGGGTCATGATGGTTCTCTGTTCTATTGCCAGGCCGGGTCTATGGCCCGGTGGGGTTCTGTTTCTTGGCGATGGTCCGGCTTCGCCCACGGAACTCGGCGATGAGTTCGCCAGGGGTGAAGTCGGCACCGGCGTCGGAAGTTGGCGTCGCCGCCGCGGCCGGAGTGCCGGCGTCGGCAGCAAAGATTCGGATGTCATAGAGTCCGGTACGCCCGGCGCTCGCCCGGAGGTCCGCGATGGCGGTGATCACCTGGCCTGTATAGGCAGGTTGCAGGAAGTTAATGTCGACGCCGGCGGCAACAGTGATGGTGTCCGCCTCCCCTGCTGTTGGGTTGACCGGGTTGCAGGCGAGGGCGAAGGCGGAATCGGCGAAGGCGAAGATCATTCCGCCGTGCGCCATTCCGAAGCCGTTGAGCATCTCCTGGCGGAGGGTCATCCGGATGGTGGCGTGGCCTTCACTGAGCGCTAGGACCTCGATGCCCATCCATTCGGAGGCGTAGTCGTCCTTCAGTATCGGATGGGTAATGGTGAGTTCAGCCATGCGTCATTGCCTCCAGCTTTATTTACCGAATGTTCATTAGGTAATCCCATTTGGGTGGTGGCTGTCAAGAGGTGAAAGGATGGTGGGACGGGACCAGCACAACCAAGGGTGGACCATGGCTAAAGGGATCTACGTCAGCGCAACAACTCCAGGCTCGGGGAAATCGCTCGTCGCGTTGGGCCTGGCGGACACGCTCCACAGGCACGCGGACCGGATCGGGTTCTTCAAGCCGGTAGTGCACGGCGATGACCCTTCGGCTGATCCCATGGTGGCGCTGATGAAGGCCCGCTTCGACCTGGACGATGAACGGTGCCGTGGCGGCCTGACTTCCACAGAAGTCAGGAAGCTCCTGGCCGAGGGCAACCGGGCCGAAATTGACGCCCAGTGTGTGGAGATCTTCGCGGAAATGTCCCGCCATTGCGATGTGGTGATTGTTGAGGGCACAGATCTGACAGGCCAGGATGCCGCCGTCGAATTCGATCTCAATGCCCGCCTCGCCAACAATCTTGCGGCCCCCGTCGTAGCCGTTGTGGGGGCAAAAGGCCGCACTGTGGCGGAAGCCGCTGACGCCGTCGACGTAGCCCGCAAGGAACTGGTCGCAGAGCGCTGCTCCCTCCTGGCCATCATGGTGAACCGCGCCGATGCCGGCGATCTTGAAGCCATTGCCGCAGCCGTACGTCCCGGCGCTTCCGGCCGCCCGGTCTATGTCCTTCCCGAGCTGGAGGACATCGCCCGCCCCACCATCGGGGAGGTAGCGTCCGCCCTCGGAATCCGGCAAGTGGCCGGGCGCCAGGACATGGAACGGGATGTCCATTCCAACAAAGTGGCGGCCATGAATGTGGCCAACTTCCTGCACGTGCTCGACGACGGCGCGCTGGTGATCGTTCCGGGTGACCGGGCGGACGTGATGGTGGCCTGCCTCGCGTCGTCGTTCTCGCCGGAGTTCCCGGTGCCCTCCGGCCTGATCCTCACCGGCAACCTCGCCCCGGATCCCACCATCTATTCGCTTCTGGCGCAGGCACCCTTTCCCGTGTTCACGGCGCCGCACGACACATACACCACCGCCAAGCAGGTCTCGGAGGTCCGCAGCGAAATCTGGTCCGGCCACCGCCGCAAGGTTGCTTCTGCCCTTGGCCTGTGGGCCCGGCGGGTGGACGAAACGGAACTGGTGGAGCGGCTTCACCTGCCACGCGCGGAGCGGATGACGCCGTTGCGCTTCCTGCACGACCTGGTTGAGCGGGCAAGGTCGCAGCGGCGGCACATTGTGCTCCCCGAAGGCACGGACGTTCGGATCCTGCGGGCAGCCGAGATCCTGCACCGTCGCGATGTCTGCGAGCTCACGGTGCTGGGCCGTGAAGCGGACATCCGGGAGCTCGCGGTAAGCCAGGGGATCGACCTGACCGGGATCAACGTCGTGGATCCCGTCACTTCCAGATGGCGGCAGGAGTTCGCCCGGAAGTACGCCGACTTACGGGCACACAAAGGCGTTGACCTACCCAGAGCGCTTGAGGTGATGCATGACGAAAGCTACTTCGGAACCATGATGGTCCAGTTGGGAGTAGTGGATGGCATGGTGTCCGGCGCCGCGCACACCACGGCCCACACCATCCGCCCCGCCCTGGAATTCGTGAAGACCCGCGACGGCGTCAAGATCGTGTCCTCGGTGTTCCTGATGCTGATGCCTGACCGTGTGCTGGTCTACGGGGACTGCGCCGTGAACCCGAATCCGAACGTGGAACAGCTCGCAGACATTGCCCTGGCCTCGGCCGAAACCGCAGCCCAGTTCGGGGTGGAGCCGCGAGTCGCCATGCTCTCCTACTCCACCGGCGGTTCCGGTTCCGGTGAGGCCGTGAACGCTGTCCGGCAGGCCACGGAACTGGTGAAGGCCCGCCGGCCGGACCTCGCCGTCGAAGGTCCCATCCAGTACGACGCCGCAGTGGACGCCGCCATCGCCGAGTCCAAGATGCCGGAATCAACAGTTGCCGGACAGGCCACGGTGTTCATCTTCCCGGACCTGAACACCGGCAACAACACCTACAAGGCGGTGCAGCAATCCTCCGGGGCGGTCGCCGTCGGGCCTGTCCTGCAGGGGTTGCGGAAGCCGGTGAACGACCTCTCGCGCGGCTGCACTGTGGAGGACATCGTGAACACCGTGGCCATCACCGCCATCCAGGCCCAGATGACAGCCACACAGCTTCCGGCAGACCAGTCTCTACCGCAGAACTAGCTGTTTTCGGGCTTCGCGAAGCTCTCCGGGTCCTCCTCCTTGGCCGCCTCGCCAGAAAGACCAAGGGGCGTGAGGTCCATGTCATCAGCATTCTTCTTCTCGCCCTCCGTGCCGCCTGTAGGCGGCTGGGCGGTTTCGGTATGGGCCTCGATGTTCTCAGGCGTGGTCTTGTCCGGCTGACCGGGGTCGTTCGTCATGGAAAGTTCCTCTCGGTATGGGTCAAGGCTGTCCGCCGACTGTAGGCGCCGCCCACAGGATACGCAAGGCAGCCGAATTGTGGCCGGGCGAGCCACGGAACTGCCAGCCCGGCAATTTATAGTGGGACCCAAGGGCGCTGCGCCAGGCCCCGTTTGACGCCAGACCAGTAAGCCCGTCCGCCATCCAGGCCCAGTCCGCAGCAGAACCGAAGGCTTAGGAGGCCCCGTGCTCGTCCTCGTCATCAATTCCGGCTCGTCCTCGCTCAAATACCAGGTCCGTGATGTGGAAGCAGCCAACGTGCTCACCGAAGGACTGATCGAGAAAATCGGTATGGGCAACGGAGGGGAGGGCGACGGCGAAATCATCGGCCCCAGGGACCACGCCGAAGCACTTGAGCAAGTGGACGCCGCCATCCATCAGGAACTCGGAGAGCTTGAGCTGGCAGCAGTGGGGCACCGCGTTGTGCACGGCGGCGAACGGTTTTCCGAGCCCGTCCTGATCGACAACGAGATCACCAGGGCCATTGAACGCCTCAACCCGCTGGCGCCCCTGCACAATCCGGCGAACGTGCTGGGCATCCGCGCCATCTCCAAGAAGTGGCCGGACATGCCGCAGGTGGCCGTCTTCGACACCGCCTTCCACCGCACCCTCCCCGAGCACGCTTGGCGGTACGCCGTCCCGGACGAGCTCTACACGAACCACGGCATCCGCCGCTACGGCTTCCACGGCACATCGCATGAGTTTGTGACGCAGCGCGCCGCAGCCATGCTGGATCTTCCCGTGGAAGAGTTCGACGGCGTCATCGCCCACCTGGGGAACGGCGCCTCCGTCACTGCGATCCAGGGCGGAAAATCAGTGGACACCTCCATGGGCTTCACTCCCCTGGAGGGTCTGGTCATGGGCACGCGGTCCGGAGATCTGGACCCGTCCATCCTCGTTTTCCTGGCCCGAGCCGGCTGGTCAACCGAGGATATCGACTCAATGCTTAACCGCCAGTCCGGGCTCAAGGGACTGGCCGGGAACAACGACATGCGCTCAGTAGTGGAAGCGTCCGAGGCCGGCGATGCCAAGGCGTCCATGGCGCTCGCCGTTGCTTCGTACCGGCTGGCAAAGTACATCGGCGGCTACCATGTGGCGGCCGGCGGGGCAAAGGCGATTGTGTTCACGGCAGGGATCGGCGAAAACTCCCATCAGTTCCGCGCGCTCGTCGGGGAGCATCTGGCCGCCTTGGGGATACAGCTCGACGCCGGTCTCAACCAGGTGCGGTCCAAGTTGGCGCGGGTTATCTCTGCGGCCGACTCGGCCATCCCCGTGCTTGTGGTTCCCACCGATGAAGAGCAGGCCATCGCGGAGGCAACTGCCGCCGTCGTCCGCGGTTGACCGCTGCAACGGCTCTCCGGCTTAACGTTGGGGAAACTGACCGGTAATTCTCAGCAAATGGCCCTGCTGGCGGCACAGACAGCCTGCCTATAATTGATTTCACATCCTGGCCTGAGGAGATCCTTCGGACCCGGCTGGAAGGGATTGGTTCGTTCTCTCCGGGTCGAGCAGGTGGCCCGTCAAAGATGATCGTTCGACCATGGAGGTCAAACGTGAAGTATCAACAGCCCGGGCAATTGCGTCAGTTTGGGGTCGAAGAGGAACTGCTGCTTGTGGATTCCCTCACCTTCAAGCCGGTGCCCGCCGTAGCCTCGGCCCTTGCCGGCCAACCTGCTGCCGTCCATGCGGCCTTCCTCGAACTTGAGGTCAAGCAGGAGCAGATCGAAGTGGTCGGGTCCCCGTCCCTGACGATGGCCGATGCCTTGTCCAACATCAGGCAGGGCCGGCGTCTTGCCGATGCCGCAGCATCCAGCGCAGGGGCCAGGGCTGTGGCACTGGCAACTTCCGCCGTTTCGGTGGTCCCCCATATTGTGCGGACCAGCAGGTACCTTGCCATGGAGTCCCGCTTTGGCCGGACCATGAAGGACCAGCTCACGTGCGGCTTCCACGTCCACGTGGAGGTGGGCTCTGCAGAGGAAGGCGTGGCTGTTCTTGACCGGATCCGGATCTGGCTGCCGGTTCTTCTTGCCCTGAGCAGCAACTCGCCGTTCTGGAGTGGGACCGACAGCGGTTTTGCCAGTTACCGGTACCAGCTGTGGAACCGGTGGCCGACGTCGGGACCCTGTGAGATCTTCGGCTCTGCGCCCGCTTACCGGCGGGAGGTGGCTCGGCTGCTGGACACGGGGGTTCCCCTTGACCCCGGAATGATCTACTTCGACGCCAGGCTCTCCCGGAACCACCCCACGGTGGAAGTGCGGATCGCTGACGTGTGCCTTGAAGCGGAACATGCAGCAGGGATGGCCGCTGTGGTCCGGGCACTCGTGCAGACGGCCGCGCGTGACTGGAAAGCGGGCCGGAAACCCCGCCCCGTCCCGGCAAGTGCCCTGCGCCTGGCATCGTGGAAGGCGAGCAAGTCAGGGGTGGAAGGCGATCTCATCCATCCGATCACGGGGCAGCCACGGGACGCCGCCGTCGTCGTCGCCGCGCTCTTGGACCACGTACAGAAGGCCCTGGCAGAGTCCGGAGAAGACGGTGACGTGGCGCGTGTTGTAGGGGATATCCTCGCTGGCGGAACGGGTGCGGCGATTCAGCGCCGGGCTGCGCTGGCTGCCGGTTCCCTCGCCGGGATGGTGGCCCAAGCGGTGGAACGGACGCACCGCCTGGGTGATGTCCCGCCCGAGGAAGTCTTCCAGCGGCCGATGCGGTACTAGGAACCGTCGCTGCTCCACCCCTCATCGATTGCTCCGTAGGTGCCGTTATCAGTGCTCAAAAGGGCACCTACGGAGCAATGGATAGGGGAGGGGTTACTTGAGCCCGGCTCCGGGAAGCAGCTCGTTGGCTCCGAGGGAATCGGCGATGAAGGCATAGTCCCAGGCGCGCTCTCGCCACTGGACGTACCTGCCGGAGGCTCCGCCGTGCCCGCCCTCCATCTCGATCTTCATCACGATCGGCTCGCTGCCGGTGGTGACCTCGCGCAGGGCCTGAACCCACTTGGCCGGTTCCACATACAGGACACGCGTGTCGTTGAAGGAGGTGACCGCGGCGATCTTGGGATACCTGGCCGCGCGCACGTTCTCATAAGGCGCATAGGACTTCATGTAGGCGTACGCCTCGGGATCCGTGATGGGGTTCCCCCATTCCTCCCACTCCAGGGCGGACAACGGCAGTTCCGGATCCAGCACGGACGTGAGGGGATCCACGAACGGCACCTGCGCCACCACTGCCGCATACTTTTCCGGTGCGAGGTTGGCCACGGCGCCCATCAGGAGTCCGCCGGCCGAACCACCCAGCGCAGCAATCCTTGCCGGGTCCACCCAGCCGGAGCCCGCGAACCAGTCAGTGGCAGCGATGAAGTCAGTGAAGGTGTTCTTCTTCCGGAGCTTCTTGCCGTCCTCGTACCAGTGCCGGCCAAGCTCACCGCCGCCACGGATATGGGCGATCACAAAGACGATCCCGCGGTCCAGGAGGGATAAGCGGGCAATCCCAAATCCCGGATCCATGCTCATCTCGTACGAGCCGTAGCCGTACACCAGCCCGGCGTTGCTGCCGTCCTGCTTCAGTGACGCGTGCCTGAGCACTGACAGCGGAATCCGGGTGCCGTCGTCGGCGATTGCCCACTCCCGGGTCGCCACATAGTCAGCGGCGGAGTAGCCGCCCAGCACCGGGCTTTCGCGACGGAGCAGCAGTTCCCCGGCCGGTTGTTCCGCCGTGGGAAGCACAAAGTCATAGACACGCGACGGCGTGAAGTAGGACGTGTAGCCCAACCGGATCACGGGCGCCTCGTAGTCGGAGCCGCCCACCCCGGCCGTGTACAGCTCCTCATCGAACGCGGGCTCTACGGGAGCGCTCTGCGCCGGAGTCCCCAGACCCGCCAGGGGCAGGACCTGGACGCGTTCGATGGTGTCCTTGCGGACCGAGACAATGAGGTGAGTTGAGGTGACGCCGGCACCGTTGACGCGGACGTCGTCGGAATGTTCGACGACGGCGGTCCAGTGCTGCTCCGACAGCGGCTTTGAAAGTTCGGAAGGGTCGACGAGCGAGACCATGGAGTTCACAGCGTTGCGGTTATGCGTGACGAGGATCTGCTCTGTGCGGGCACCCGAGGCGTCTTCGAGCAGGAATGGCTCGGCCTCGTACAGGACGCGTTCATTCCTCGAGACGACGGTGGTCAGTCCGGCGTCGTAATCGTCGAAGCGCAGGAGCCGGGTTTCGCTGTACTCCGAGCAGCCGATGCTCAGCACGAGGTGCCGCCGGTCAGCGGAGAGCTCAAAGCCCAACCACATCGCGGCGTCGTCCTCCTGGTAAATAATGGCGGCCTGTTCCACGGGGGTGCCCAGGATGTGGGCCTTCACCTGGTACGGGCGCCAGGAATCATCCACCACGGTGTAGAAGACCCGGCTGCCGTCGGGGGAGAAGGCAACGCCGTAGAACACGTTCTCAATGACGTCGGGCAGCATCTCGCCGGTCCGGAGATCCTTCATCCGCAGGGTGAAGCGTTCGTCGCCCGAGTTGTCCACCGCGTAGGCGTAGATGTTGCCGTCCACAGTGACGGCTGTCCCGCCGACGGAGAAAAAGGGCTGGCCTTCGGCCTCCAGATTCCCGTCCAGCAAAATCTCCTCGCCGGGGATCTCAACGCCGGCTTCCACCTCGGGAGGGGTCCAGTCGGCCACGGGGTCGCCGGTATTGCTGGCGAGGACACGGCACGAAATACCGTACTCCTTGCCCTCAACAGAGCGCGTGTAGTACCACCAGCCGTCTTTCCGGTTGGGTACCGACAGATCCGTCTCCTGGGTGCGGCCCTTGATCTCGTGGAAGATGGCCTCGCGCAGGGGTTGCTGGTGGGCAGTCACCGCTTCCTGGTAGGCGTTTTCTGCCTTCAGGTGCTCCACAACATCCGCGGATTCCTTGCTCCGGAGCCACTCATAGTTGTCCACGAACGTGTCACCGTGGTGGGTGCGTTCTGTGGGGACTTTCCGGGCAACGGGCGGAGCGGCGACGGTGGTCTGCAGCGGAGTTTCGGTCATTCCAACAATCTACCGCCACGTTCCGTTGTGCGCCTCCGGCCGGGCAGGGTTCCAGCTGAGGGCTGAAACCCTGGTCTCTGGCCTCGAAAAACTAAGCGGGCTTGGCGTAGGTAGCCGCGCTCATGATTTCGTACCCCACGAACGTCTCGTCATTTTCCACCCAGGCATCGTGCCCAGGAGGAATGGCATAGGCGTCGCCGGCATGGATGGTGGTGCGTGTCCCGTCTTCCAGCTGAACGGTGAGCGTGCCGGCCGTGCAGAAGCCCAGATGGTTGCTCTGGCAGCTGTCGGTGTGGACTACCGTCTTGACTGTTTCGGACCAGCGCCAGCCGGGCTCAAAGGTAAACCTGCCCAAAGTGGTGTCGCTAATGTTGACGACGTCTACTTCGGTCTTGGGTGGGCGGCGCTTCTCATCCGGTTCGTTGAAGGACTTTGATTCAAGAGCCTTGACTGTTACTACGGGCATTTCAGTTCTCCTCAAGAGGGAGCGGCAATAACTGGTCCTCCGGAGGCCCCTGCCGGGGTGCTCCGGGAATGCAGGCTCCGCAGCGTCTTTCGAGGCAGAGCCGAACTCCGGCGACTGGCGATATCAGGGTGCTCCCGGGGATAGGCAATGTCAATAAGTGGCGTCCGGGTGTTTCCCGATGCCAAACCCAACGGCGCAACTCTTTGACGCATTCCGGTATCAATATGACGGCGAATGTTGCGTACATCACATTGTGCTGTTTAGTGTGGGGTTCGGTCGCAGCGTCGCGGCCACCCATGGAGGGGGATTCCATTGAACGACAAACTTCGAGTACTGGTCCGCGTTGACCTGGATTGCGGACAGGCCGAGGTGGCCGCCCAAGGTCATGTGACCGCCCAAAGCATCCAAGCACTGTACGTGGTTGTGAAGCGAGCCAATCATCTTAGGGAAGGGCTCGACGTCGTTGTTGACGTCAGCCACGCAAGGGTAGACACAGCGGCCCTGGAGCAGCTCCGCGAGTGCTCCAAAACCCATCACCTGCCAGCCTCCATTGATCCGTTCCAGTCCGAGTGCAGACTCCGCATCGTGGCCCCCGCAGTGGAAAAACCCCTGGTGGCCGTCTCCAACGCCGGGAGGCGCACTATGGCGGGACGCCGCTTGCCCGCTTTGGCAACGGCCGCCTGAGAAACACTCCCTGCCGCTGGAAAGGCGGCAGGGATGCGTCGTCCTGGTTTCCGTTCCGGAACATGTCATGCCCCGGATGCGTTGGTATTGGAGGCTTCCACCGGGAGGCCTGCTTCTTTCCACTCGGGAAATCCTTCCTCGAGCCGTGCGGCCTTCATGCCGTGGCGAGTCAGAATTCGGACGGCGTTGTCTGCATAGACGCAGTAAGGCCCGCGGCAGTACGCAACAATCAGCCTGTCATTGGGCAGTTGGTCCAGCCGAGTCTCCAGCTCCTTGATTGTCACTGACGCCGCGCCTGCAATGTGGCCGGCCCGGAACTCTGCCTCAGGACGGACATCGATGAGCATCAGGTCGCCATCGCCGATCCGTTCACGCAGTTCATCGCGGGTCATGGTGGTCAGGCTGGACCGGTCTCCCAAGTAGGACGTCGCAAGATCGTCAAGCTCGGCAAGGTGCTCAACGGCCACGTCCCGGACGGCTGCCCACAGTCGGATGACAGCTGGGCCGCTGAGCGAGTAGTAGATCCTCGTCCCGTCGCGCCGGCTCTTGACGAGCCCCGCGCGCAATAGCAGTTGCAGATGCTGGGACGTGTTGGCGATGCTCTGGCGAATTTCACGTGAGATCTCATCAACCGGACGCTCACCCTGTGCAAGGACGTCCACGATCTCCGCGCGTCTTCCACTGCTCATGACCTTGGCCACGGATGCGAAACCGTCGAACAGTTCCTTCTTAGCGTCGTGGCCGCCTGGGGTGCTGCCCATGCTCTTCTTGTGCCTGCTCATTGCGTGTCCCTCGATACTATTCAAGTAACTCCTTGACAAGATACGCCGGTCAGGAACAAAATTCAAGCATCTACTTGAATATGCCCGGAGTTCCTCCGGCCCCCTGGTGTCATATCGAAAGAGGCGAACCGTAATGGAGGAAGTGCAGACCGTCCGCAACGACGTAGAAAATTTGATCGAGGCTGGTCTGAGGAATGCGAGAGAGGCTGTGGATCGCGCTGACCTGGAGGCCAAAGTCAAAGGTGTTTACCGTCAGGTGGCCTTGGCACCGGAGGGGACGTATCACTTTGAGCTGGGCCGCTCCCTGGCGGAACGCCTCGGCTACCCGGTGCCACTGCTCGACGCCATTCCTACCGGTGCCGTGGAGTCCTTCGCCGGAGTGGGCTATTTCTTTGACCTTGCCCGGCTTTCCCCTGGTGAAAGGGTCCTCGATCTGGGAAGTGGCTCCGGAACGGATGTCTTCGCTGCGGCGGTCTCTGTTGGGCACGGTGGATCCGTTATGGGCCTGGATATGACGCCGGAGCAACTCCACAAGGCAAGCGGGTTCCTAAAGGGCGGAGCATTCCCCACTGTGGACTTCAAGCAAGGTCACATAGAAGAGCTGCCATTCGAAGACGCCAGTTTCGACGTCGTCATCTCCAACGGGGTGATCAACCTGTCTCCGGACAAGGTAGCCGTGTTCCGCGAGGCTGAGCGGGTACTGCGAAAGGGCGGACGGCTCGTCTTTGCGGACATCGTTACCAGCAGGCCGCTGACTCCCCAGATTGTTTGTGATGCTGACCTATGGGCTGCATGCGTAGGTGGTGCTGAGCAGATGGATGTGTATCAGCAGCTGATCACCGACAGCGGGCTGCGGCTGGGGGAGCAAAAGAGGAATCCATACGAATTCCTGTCCGGCAGGGCCCGCAAAGCAACTGACAGGTTTGGCGTAATGAGCCTCTCTTTTGCGGCGACCAAGGGCTGATAGGCCTCCTGAAGCTCTGGACGTCAACGAATGAAGGTGTCCCACACTCAGGGCTGGTGAGGGCAGGGAGACCACATCCTGATGTCCTTTTCGACGCCCTGGCTGCCCGCACTGGCAGCGGCGGCCTGACGTCCCCTTCCCTGCGGCGGAAAGGCGGCAGGGGGTTAATGTCGCTTGTCTGGTATCCCTGAGCTACGTTTGCCTCATGACCTGCAGCAAAGAACGACAGGTCTAGACTCGTGACACGAACGAGAGTTGGGGGAGAACATGTCTATTCAGAGCACCCAAAACAGGACGCCTGTTAAAAGAATCAATCGGCTGGCCGTTGGGTCACTGCTGTTGGCAGCTGTGGCCGCTGGAGGGATGCTTCTTTCCAGCGTTGGCGTCATAGCTGTCTTCGCCGTAGGAGCAGGGCACGTAGCCATCAACCAGATCAACTTGCGAGACGAACGGGGCAAAGGCCTGGCGCTGGCCGCGTTGGTCATTGGCTACGCTATTGCCACCTTCGCCCTGGTTTCCATGATCTACTTCGCGGTGGTGTTGGCCCAGCAGCCAGCGCCGTTATGAATGGGAAGACGGAAAACTCCAAGCACTAATTCCCAGCACTTAACCCATTGGCGGCGATATACTCGCCGATCCTGCCCTCGGACAGGGCGGCGCCCACAGCAGCGGTGGCTGCGGGATTCTGCAGCACTATGGACTGACCGTCAGCGGAGAAGCCCGTGCCGGCGGTCGGCAGGGTGAAAAAGATGGTGTTCTCGGGTCTTGTACCCCTAAGGCTGTAAGCGAGGCGGCCGAGCTCTGCCAGGTCCGCCGAGGGGTCGAGGGTGACGTGCGGCGCAACCGCCACCACCATATCCCGGGCCTTGTTGGGCTCCGCCAGCCAGCTATAGTTCAGGGCCTGGGCCAAGAGCGAGCGCAGGAAGGTCTGCTGGTTACGGACCCGCTGGTAGTCGCCGTCGGAAAATGCGTAGCGCTCCCGGAGGAACTGCAGGAGCTGCGAGCCGTAAAGCTTGTTGATACCGGCAGGAAAGTGATCCCGGGCGTCATGAGTGGACGTGAACGGTATAGGGACGTTCACCTCGACCCCTCCCAGTATTTCGGCGATGTGCTTAATACCGTCGAAGTCAACCATGATTGTGCGATCGATCGGGCTGTTCAGCAGGGTGCTTACAGTGTGGTGCACCAGGGGCACGCCGCCTATTTCAAGGCTGGCGTTGATCTTCGACCCGCCATAGCCCGGGATGTCCACCCAGAGGTCCCGCATCAGCGAGATGCCATAGATGTGCTGCCTGTCGGCAGGGACGTGCACCAGCATCAGGACATCTGCACGATGATCAGCCCGCTGCCCTGTGAACCCCCGCTCGGCTTCCGCCGCACGGGCGTCGCCGCGGATATCGCTGCCGATCAGGAGGATATTCATCGCCACCGGGGGCGGCTCCGGCGGAGGCGGGGGTGGCGGTGGGGGTGCAGGAGCAGGCGTGGGAGTTGGTGTGGGGGTTTCCGTGGGGGTTGACGTTACCGTCGGGGAAGGCCCGGGACTCGCTGTGGGTTGCCGGTTGAAATAGAGGGCCGCGCTGATGACGCCAAGTACCAGAACGAAGGATATGGCCAGGGCAAGGAAAAGTTGAGGCCGCCCTTGCATGTTAGCCGGGTTCGTTCCACCCCTTGCAGGCTGCGGGTCATGAGATTCTTCGGTCATGATTCCTCCCTGGAATCAGTTTCCATCCCCGAGGCCCTTTTCCGCTACGTAGTCGCCCAGCGAGTCGTTGCCGAGGGCCGCGGCCATTGCCCTGATTGCTGATAGGTCCGGAACCACAATCGACTGCCCATCCCCTGACCGCCCTGTTCCGGAAGTGGGAAGTGTAAAGAAGACGACGTCGTCCTTGCGAATGTCGCGGAGGCTCAGGGCCAAGGAACCTACTGTGGCTGCATCGAGCCCGGCATCCACGCTGATATACGGAGCGGTGACGTCGAGCAAGTTGTGCACCAGCATTGGATTCCCCAATGTGCCCGCTGAAAGCGCTTTGCCAACAACGGCGCGGAGGAACGCCTGCTGGTTGCGGACACGCTGGTAGTCACCGTCGGAGTAGGCATAGCGTTCCCGGACGAAGGCCAGGGCGCGTTCGCCGTTGAGCTTGTTCTTTCCGGCACTGAACTCAAAGTGGTCGTGATAGGACGTAAAGGGCTTGTCGATGGTCACTTCCACACCCCCCAGCCCGTCGGTCAATTCTTTAAATCCTGCAAAATCGATCATGGCAACGTGATCAATGCGCTGCTGCAAGAGATCTTCAATCGTTCGCACCATCAGGGGAACGCCGCCGAATGCGAGGGCAGCATTGATCTTGGCAGAGCCGTTTCCAGGAATTCTGACCCAGAGATCCCGCATGAGGGAGATGGAATAGACGGTGGAGCGATCAGCGGGGATGTGGAGCAGCATGATGGTGTCTGCGCGCTGGTTGGAAGCGGATCCAGAACTGGCCGTTTCAAGTACTTCGTTGCGGCTGTCGGAGCCCAGCAACAGGATGTTCACCGGTGCACCTGTTCTGATGGGACTGGCCAGGTTGCTTATGCCTGGGCCGGCAGGATTGGTCGAGCTGGGGCTGTCCGGGTCGTTGGGGCGTGTCCCTTGTGGCGCAGTACCGGGAACCGCCCTCGGAGGAGGCCGCAGGGACTCGTCCGGAAAGACATCCTCGATTTTGGTGGTCTTGGAGTCATAGATGCGCCCGAGGTTGTAGACGTAGGTGCCCGATGCCGTGAGGACGAGGATGAGGGCCGCAAGCGTGTAAAGGAGCGCTCTTCGTCTTCTTGTGGATGCCTTACCGATTTTCTTGCCGTGCGCAGAGGGGGAACCTGCAGAATCAAATGGCTCTGCGGTTTCGTCCCATGCGCCAGGCGGGGGTGCCATGAGGGGGACGCTACCACCTCTGAAATCCGCGGAATATAGGTACTTTTCGGCGCAGAAAAGCGAGTACCTGTACCTGTTTTAAGCAAGTAGTGCATCCACCTGCTCAGCGTCCAGTGGGGCACGCCGGACTAGAGGCCAAGTCAATGTCCCCTGGTGGCGGGCTCGCCCGCAACGGCATTGACCCTGGCGTAACGCAGGATGGTCTGGATGGCCGGCGCCAGCTCATCCTCCATCCGGCTGTAGTAATCCGCGCTGCGGCGGTACGGATCCACCACGTCGTTGTCCTTGGGGTCTGCGGCCAGGGCGAGGTGCCGGACGGATGCGGCCCTGGTTGGGAGGTCCCGCCACAGCTGCTTGTTGTCCGGGTACGACTTGTCCGGGTACGACGACGGCGTCCCGGCCTCACGTCGCGTTCGGCCTGGCCGCTGCTGGTCGCCCCGCTCTTCCAGTACCTCGAGCATCCGGGCGAATTCCCGGATGGTGAAAGTCCGCTTCAGCAGCGAGGGGTCCAGTTTGAGGACTTCACCCCGGTGCGCGGTGGACATAGTTAGCACCAGGTCTGTGTCGCGGAGGATTCCTGGTGTCAGCTGGCGTGCCGCGAAATGCAGGGCGTTTCCTCCGTACGCGGTGATTATTTCAGCGGAAAGCGGCTGGATGGGGTCCCCCACCATCGCTCTGGTGCCGGCGCTTCGCACTTTGAATCCGCCGGGAAGAACCTGGTCGAGCCCGGCCTGAAGCAGCCGTTCCGCCACGGGCGAGCGGCAGATGTTGCCGGTACAGACGGCTAGGATTCGGACGGTTGCTGGTGCGGGCGTTTCCAAAGGCGAGGGCTTCTTCCGGAGAGCGGGTAGATCGGCTGATCCCTGAACTTCAACTTAACACGCAGGAACGCAGTCGGCACGTGCCAAACCGCCCCACTTGGGTAGTCCCGGCGTGATCAGTTGCTTGACGCTTCCGGACGGTTCCGCATATCCTGAACGAACGGTCGGTAATTATTTACTGATGTTCGGAATGCATAGGAGCAACCATGGCATCGCAGATTCTGCAGTCAGAGCAGGACGAGGGCGCCCTCGAGGCTGAAGGCAAGGCCTACTTTGACCGCATCATTTCAGAGGACTCCCGGATTGAACCCAGGGATTGGATGCCGGCGGGCTACCGCAAGACTCTGCTGCGCCAGATTTCCCAGCACGCCCACTCGGAGATCATCGGTATGCAGCCCGAGGCCAACTGGATTTCCCGCGCGCCAAGCCTCAAACGCAAGGCCATCCTGATGGCCAAGGTCCAGGACGAGGCAGGCCACGGTCTCTACCTGTACTCCGCTGCCGAGACCCTTGGCCAATCGCGTGACCAGATGATGGAGGACCTGATCGCGGGCAAGGCCCGTTACTCATCGATCTTCAACTATCCGGCTCTGACCTGGGCGGACATGGGTGCGATCGGCTGGTTGGTGGATGGTGCCGCCATCTGCAATCAGGTTCCTTTGTGCCGGGCATCCTACGGACCGTACGGGCGGGCGATGGTCCGCATCTGCAAGGAGGAATCCTTCCACCAGCGCCAGGGTTTTGAGATTCTCCTGGAGCTGTCGCATGGAACGCCGGAGCAGAAGCAGATGGCCCAGGACGCAGTGAACCGTTGGTACGCGCCGTCGCTCATGATGTTCGGCCCTCCCGACGACGACTCCCCCAACTCCAAGCAATCCATGGCCTGGAACATCAAGCGTTTCAGCAATGACGAGCTGCGCAGCCGGTTCGTCGGCATGATGGTGGAACAGGTGAGAGTTTTGGGGCTTACGCTGCCGGACAGTGAGATCCGTTTCAACGAGGAAACGAAGAAATGGGAACACGGCCCCCTGGACTGGGATGAGTTCAAGGAAGTGCTGAACGGCCGTGGCCCCTGCAACGCGCAGCGCCTTGAGCGCAGGCGCGAGGCCCATGACAACGGCGCCTGGGTGCGCGAAGCAGCCGCAGCCTACGCGGAAAAACAGAGCCGCAAGCAGGCAGAGAAGGAACTCGCAGCATGAAACCCCACGGTAATCCCGAGATGCCGGACAGCGCCGGCGGCGGGCAGGACTCGTCGTCGTCCGCCCCAACTGAGGCGTCACCAGAGGCCACGCCCCAGACTCAGACCCGGTCTCAGACGAGCCAAGGCCATCGCAGCGCCTGGCCTCTGTGGGAAGTCTTTGTGCGCTCAAGCCGTGGCCTGTCGCACGTGCATGCGGGGTCCCTGCACGCGCCGGACGCCGCCATGGCCCTGCGCAACGCCCGTGATCTCTACACCCGCCGCAACGAGGGCGTCTCCATCTGGGTAGTCCCGGCTGACGCCATTGCCTCAAGCGATCCCGATGCCAAGGGCGCGTTCTTCGAGTCACCCCAGGGCAAGGATTACCGCCACGCCACGTATTACACCAAGAGCGAGGGCGTGAAGCACCTGTGAGTAACGAGTCAGCCACCCGCATCACTCCCGGTAATGCGCTGCGCCCCGAGGACATTGCGCTTGAGGTCAACACCGGCCTGGTTAAGCCCGGCGAAGATGCAGCTGAATATGCGCTTCGACTGGGCGATGATGCGCTGATCCTCGCCCAGCGCCTGGGGCACTGGATTTCACGCGCCCCTGAACTGGAAGAGGACGTGGCTCTGGGCAACATCGCCCTCGACCAGTTGGGCCATGCCCGATCCTTCCTCAGCTACGCCGGGGGAGCGTGGGGCAAGAGCGAGGACGATCTCGCCTACTTCCGCAGGGAGCCCGAGTTCCGCTCCGCCCACCTCTTCGAGCAGCCCAACGGGGACTTCGCAGTCACCATCGCCCGCCAGTTCCTGGTGAGTTACTACCAGTTCGAGCTGTACCGCCGGCTAACCGAGTCCGCCGATTCCACGCTTTCCGCCATCGCCGCGAAGGCCGTGAAGGAAGTGGACTACCACCGCGACCACAGTGCCCAATGGGTACTCCGGCTGGCCCTCGGCACCGAGGAATCCCGTGAGCGGATCCAGCACGCCTTCAAACTTATCTGGCCCTACGTTGATGAGCTCTTTCACGACGATGAGCTGACCACGCGCCTGACTGAAGCCGGCGTCGCCGTCGAACCTTCCAGCCTGCGCGGCGACTTTGACCGCCTCACGGCTGAAGTCCTCGCCGAAGCCGAACTGGAGGCTCCGGAGGTTCCGGCAGCGCCGGGCGGCGGACGGCGGGGACGCCACTCCGAACACCTGGGCTACATCCTCGCTGAAATGCAGGTTCTGGCCCGCGAACATCCGGGGGCGAAGTGGTGACGGCCGTAATGGAGCAACGGACCCAGACGAAGGAACAGGAACGGGCCCGGCAACACGCCTGGAGCATCGCCGCGACCGTCTGCGATCCCGAGATCCCGGTGCTCACCATCGAGGACCTCGGCATCCTCCGGGACGTCGAAGTAATAGAGGGAAGGGAGCCCGACGGCGGCACTCGCCAGACCGTCCGGGTCACCATCACGCCCACGTACTCGGGCTGCCCGGCCATGGACGCGATCCGTGACGACGTTATGTCAGCGTTCGCCAAAGAGGGCTACGCCGACGTCAAAGTTGACCTGGTGCTTTCGCCGGCGTGGACCACGGACTGGATGAGTGAAGCCGGCAGGGCGAAGCTGCAAGAGTATGGCATCGCGCCGCCGAGTGGTCGGGCCGCGGCGTTGCGGCATGGCGGCCCGGTAAGGCTGACCCTCGCCGTCAAGTGCCCTCAGTGTTCCTCGCTGAACACCAAGGAACTCACCCGCTTCGGTTCCACGTCCTGCAAGGCCCTGTACGTCTGCCAGGACTGCAGGGAACCGTTCGACTACTTCAAAGTTTTGTAAGGAACAGGTGTCCCATGACTGTTGTCCGCCAGACTGCCGCTGAATCGGCCGCAGCCACCGGCCGCCGTCGTGCGTCCTTCCACACCCTGACCGTGACGGAAGTCCGCCGGCTTACCGAGGACGCGATCGAGGTGTCGTTCGGGGTGCCGCCGGAACTGGCCGGGCAGTTCGACTACCTCCCCGGCCAGTACGTGGCGCTGCGAACCACCCTGCCGGATGAGAAGGGCGAGCCGCACGAGGTCCGCCGCAGCTACTCCATCTGTGCTGAGCCGCGGACCTTTGAGGACGGCAGCAGCGAGATCCGGGTGGCCATCAAGCAGGACCTCGGCGGGCTGTTCTCCACTTGGGCGAATGCAGAGCTCAAGCCGGGGGACACGCTGGACGTCATGAGTCCCATGGGTGCTTTCGTCTCCCGGCACGGCAAGGATGGCAAGGCCGTGGAGCAGAAGCTGATGAACTCCATGAACAATCCGGTGGAGATGGCCGGCGAGCGGGATGGGCAGCCTGGCAACTTTGTGGCCATCGCTGCCGGTTCGGGGATCACTCCAGTGATCGCCATAGCCCGCACCCTGCTGGCCGCGCATCCGGACACCCGCTTTGACCTGATTTATGCCAACAAGGCCGCGATGGACGTGATGTTCCTGGAGGAGCTCGCGGACCTGAAGGACAAATACCCGTCCCGGCTGGCGCTTCACCATGTGCTGTCGCGGGAGCAACGGATCGCGCCCCTGATGACCGGCAGGATCGACGCCGGGAAGCTTCAGGCCCTGCTGGGTACCGCGATCCATGCGGACGACGTCGATGAATGGTTCCTGTGCGGGCCGTTCGAACTCGTGCAGCTGTGCCGGGACACCCTTGCCGAGCGCGGGGTGAAGCCTGAGCACATCCGCTTCGAACTGTTCACCTCCGGCAAACCCGACCGTCCCGAGGGCAACGCCGGCCGTCCCGTGGTGGCGGACGAGTCCAAGGAAACGTACAAGATCACGTTCAAGCTGGACGGTTTGCAGGGCGAGGTGGCGAGCCCTACCCATGCCCGTGAATCCATCCTCAACGCGGCCCTGCGCGTCCGGCCCGACGTCCCCTTCGCGTGTGCCGGGGGAGTCTGCGGCACCTGCCGGGCCAAATTGGTCAGCGGAAGCGTGAACATGGACGAAAACTACGCCTTGGAGCAGGATGAACTGGACAGGGGCTACGTCCTGACCTGCCAGTCGCACCCCACGACGCCGGAAGTCACCGTGGACTTCGACGTTTAGTTTCGCCGCCTCGCCAGCCGAGCCCGGCCCTTCAACGCCCGCTGAACCCTCAAGGAGCCCGATGATTTCCCTGTCCACAGCCGACGGTGTTGCCGAGATAGTGCTGAATGCCCCGCACAAGCTGAACTCGCTGGATGAGCAGGCGCTCCGGGATCTCAGTGAAGCGTACGACGACGCCGCTGCCGCCGCCTCCGGAGGGGACGTGCGGGCGCTGCTGTTGCGGGGGGAGGGACGCGCCTTCTGCGCGGGACGTGACATTTCCGGCGTAACGCCTGAGACGGACGACGCCGCCGCGTACCTGGGCGGGCTGGTGCAGCCGCTGCTGAAGAAGATGAGCGCATTCCCGGCTCCCACGTTTGCGGCCGCCCAGGGCGCCTGCCTTGGCGTGGGTTTGGGCCTGCTGCTGGCAACGGACGTGGTGTACGTGGCGGAGGATGCCAAGTTCGGCTCCCCGTTCGCGAAGCTTGGCGCCACCCTGGATTCCGGTGGGCACTGGTACTTCACGGAACGGCTCGGAATGCACCGGACGCTGGACCTCATCTACACAGCCGAGCTGATGAGCGGAGCGGACGCTGTGGCCCAAGGAATGTTCAGCAGGGCCATACCCAAGGGTGAATTGCTGGAGAGTACCCGCCGGATAGTTGCCGGCGTAGCGTCGGGGGCCACCGGAGCTTTCAACGTTAGCAAGGAATTGGTGGCGCATATCCGTGACGAGAGGCTGGGACTTTGGGAAGCCATGGAAGAGGAGAACGCCCAACAGGCCCGGTTGTGCAAGACGGCTGACTATGCCGAGGGGTTCCGCGCTTTCCAGGAAAAGCGGGCTCCAAACTTCAAGGGAACAGGGGTCTGAGTTCGTTGGCTCGGGGGCTTGGGCTCGTTGGCTCAGGGGCTTGGGCGGGATTAGGAAAATGATTGTGAAAATAGGCGAGACCTTTTGAGGACCCGCCACATTAACCAGATGTAGGACCCACGGGGCGCTCCCATTGGGGGATGAAGGAAGAACGGCCTTCATTAGTGGTTGAGCGCCCCAGGGTCCTTCTGTATCCCGTCCCCTTGGAGCGGAAAGGGCATTTTGGAACTTTCGGGGCTGAGCCTGAGACCTTCAGCCCCGTCGGCACATTAGTTACTTGAAGGGCCTGGGGAGCTCCCGCTGGAAGAAGGAAGAACGGCCTCCGTCCCGCTGGTCGAGCTCCCCAAGGCCCTTCCCAAGCCTTCTTGTCTGAGTACTCGTTTTCCCTGCGCCGATTTCGCTTTTTCAACCCGGATTGTAAGGTTCAAAGATGAGTATGGGGAAAGTTCGTAAAGCAGTAATTCCGGCAGCCGGGCTGGGCACTAGATTCTTGCCAGCCACCAAGGCCATGCCGAAGGAAATGCTGCCGGTGGTTGATATGCCGGCGATCCAGTATGTGGTGGAGGAAGCCGTCCATGCAGGACTCACCGATCTGCTGATGATTACCGGGCGCAACAAGCGCTCCCTGGAGGATCACTTTGACCGGACACCCGCCCTGGAACGTGCGCTGGAGGAGAAGGGCGACAGGACTCGTCTGGAGGCTGTAAAACACTCCTCCGAGCTTGGGCCCATTCACTATGTCCGTCAGGGCGAAGCCAAAGGCCTGGGCCACGCGGTCCTGTGCGCCCGCCAGCATGTGGGTGAGGAGCCCTTTGCCGTCCTGCTTGGTGATGACCTCATAGATGAGCATGATGGGCTCCTCACCACCATGATGGAGGTTCAGGCGAAGACCGGCGGTTCCGTCATTGCCTTGATCGAAGTGGATCCCTCACAGATCAGCGCCTACGGTTGCGCCGATGTCTCCGTGGTGGAGGGCGAAGACTACGTCCGCGTGAACAGCCTCGTTGAGAAGCCATCCGTGGATGAGGCTCCTTCCAACCTCGCTGTCATAGGCAGGTACGTGCTCCATCCCGCCGTTTTCGGTGTCCTCGAGAAGACCGGGCCCGGGCGCGGGGGAGAGATCCAGTTGACCGATGCCTTGCAGACACTCGCCACAGATGGCGAGGGCGGCGGGGTGTACGGCGTGGTGTTCAAGGGCCGGCGCTTTGATACCGGAGACAAGCTGAGTTACCTGAAGGCAGTAATAACGCTGGCATCGGAGCGGGTGGAGTTCGGCGAAGAACTCCGGGCCTGGATGAAGGCGTTTGTGAACTGACCTGGTTCCTTTCAGGAGTGTGAAAAAGGGAGCGGTCCAGGGCTATGTCCTGGACCGCTCCCTTTTTGCACGTAACTACCTAGTACGTGAAATTCAGGACCGTGACGGTGCCTGCAGTGAGCGAGAACGACTGCGTTGATGAGCCGTACTCGAATCCCGGGACGGTTGGCCTCTCATTCACAGGCTTTGGCCCGGCTTTAGCGCCATCGATCACGGTAACGCCTTCAGCGTCATAGCTTGGACCGCTTAGCTGCGTCATGGTGCCTGTGAGAGCCCTCCCGGGCAGGGTGAGGGTCACATCCGTCTGGGCGGCCTTTTCTGGATCATTCTGGTTCACCACGATGACGGTTGTGCTGCCGTCGGGGTTGCTCAGGGCGTAGCTGTAGGACAGGCCTCCTCCGGCGCTTTCCAATTCAAGGAATTTACCGCCCTCAAGCTCCGCCACCATCGCGAGTCCATAAAAGTTGGCGCGGGCCTCATATCGCCCATCAGGTTGGAGGTAAGCGCCGCCGCTGCAGATCAGGGACATGGGTGGTCCTCCCTGGCAGGTTAGCAAGGAACTGTGGAAGCCCATTCTGGTGATTCCGAGCTTCCCAGCGTTGAGCAGGTAGTCAGCCGTCCACAGTGCGGAGGCATGGGTGCGGGAAGTTTCATTGGCCCCAGGGCACGCTGCTATCCCCGTTTCGGGGAGCCATGTTTCAAGCCCGGCCTCCTGTCCCGCTCTGAGAGCTGCCTGCTGGTAATCGGCCGCACGCTGGTGCATCAGCGGGGACATGAGATTTTTAAGGGTGGGGGAGCCGTGAGGATCTTTTCCATCGCAGCTGTAGAGGGGGTAGTTATGGAACGACAGGATCTTCTTCTGTGGAATGTCGGCATCAATGAATGGCCCCCACCATTTTTCGCTGTAGGTGCCAGGACCGGATATGACAACTTCGGGGGCCACCGCAAATATGGCTTTGGCATACTCTTTCAGTTCAGCAACATAATTCTCCGGTGTGTAACCCCCAGGGCGAACCCCGTTGTAACCGTAACCGTTTGGCTCATTACCAACAGTGATGCTTAGCAGCCGCTCTGCAAAGATGGATGACGCGTTTTTTACCATGTCAGCCGCGCGTTCAGGCCCGAAATGGCCAAGGTCCACTGTGAGGCTTACTTTCGCGTTCGTAGCATCCAGCAGTGTCTTGACCCGGGTCAGATCCTCGGGGCCGACAGCCCTGGCAGGGTGGGCCTTATCGCCCTTGTAGGACGCCGGGATGGCTTCGCCGGAGGACGTCCAGAAAAATCGCCGGTCAACGGCATTTCCCCCGAACCGCAGGATGGGCTCGTCTACCTCCGCCAGAAGTTTCACCAAGGAGGCGTTGGTGCTGCTCAACGCGGGGTCACCGAGGTCTGTTGCTTCAAGGGAAATTCCGGCCATTCCTTGGCGCAGGGCTGTGCCCGCCTCCCGGTTGCTGACCTTAACCGTGAGTGGGTCCACTTTTTCCAGGGGCGAACCAGCGGGTGGTCCGGACTGTTGGTAATAGGTCACCGCTGGCGCCGGTGCCAATGATTCGCTGACAGTCGGGGCAGGCTGGGTGGCGACGTCCTGTGTGGGTTGGGTTGGACCGGGAATGGCCACTACTAGTATGCCTGCCACTGCTATCAGTATCGCGAGGACCAGCGAAACAATCTTCACTTTGCTCTTCCGGTTTGACGCCGAGAGCCGTCGACCTGGCGTCTGATCGTTGGGTGAAGTTTCAGGGGCTGACATGCGCAGTTTTTCTCCAAAGTCAGGACGATGAAAGCCCAGCTTAGCGAAAAGGGTTGGATAACCGGTTCCCGGATGGATCAAGTAAGATAGCGACGTCAGGATTTGACTTGAGTTGCCTAGATTTTCATGATCCGGTTTCGTGGCAGCGTTTTTAACAGACTTTGTCGTAACAACCGCTGTCATGGGGGCATGAATATTTTGAGCGCGAAAGGAAAAGTCGCTTCGGCGCACCCGCTTCCTCTGCGACTTGTTTGTGCACTTCTTATCCTGGCCTTTGTAGTGCTGGCGCCTTTTCAGCCAGCGACCGCCGATGACGGGGCCCTGTTGCCCGATCCGGGGGTGATCGCATCTCCTTCGCCAGAGCCTGGGCCTACTTCAGAGCCGGAGCCACAGCCAACGGGAGAGCCGGTGCCGCCGGAAGTGCCAGTCCAGCCGCCAGCCCCGAATGTGCCTCCCGTCGAACCGGTCGCACCTCCTGCTGATCCTGTTCCCGTTGGCGTTGCCCCGGCTCCACCTATCGTCGTGGTTCCCGTGCCGGTGGAACCGGCGACGCCCGGGGAGGAACTCTTAACGCCGCCAACGCCGATTGAAGAAGCGGCCCCAGAATCGTCAGGTCTTCCGTCCGCAGAACCAGCGGAGACAGCTGCGGTAGTCCCGCCGTCTCCAACATCATCGGCGACGCCACCTCAGCAGCAGAGCCATGCCACCACTGTTCAGGCCGTGGTCGCGGCCGCCAGCGGGAGTCCGCTGGGGGTTCAGCTGCTGACTGTGGCCTTGCTCTTAGGCGCCGGATTCGTTTACTTCAGAGCCCTCGGCTCCAAAGGCATGCGAACCCCCTCCAGGTCTGTAAAGTAACCCGCGGGATGATTAGCAGCGAAGATCACCCCCATGAGCTACGCCAAAAAATGCGTGTGACTCTTCTCACGCATTCCTACTGGCCCGAGAGCAGCCCGCCACAACGCAGGTGGAGCGCACTGATAGGTGAGTTCCGGAAGCTGGACTGGGAGATCGACGTCGTGACTCCCGTTGCACACGCACCCGGAGGCAGCCGCAAGGCGTTCCGGGGTGTTGCCGGGAAGATGTTTCGTTCCCAGACCGGCCCTAATGGCGAGAAAATCCGCCGTGTGCCTTACTTGCCGCATGGAAAGCGGCATCTCTGGCGGCTAGTGGACCAGTGCTTCTCGGCACTATGGTCCCTCCCTGTTGGGATGCTCACCCGACGGCCGGACCTCATTATCGTCACGGTGCCGAGCCTTCCCATCATGGCCGCCGGTTATCTGCTCGCGCGCCTGCGCGGCGTGCCGCTCATCCTGGAGATGCGGGACGCCTGGCCGGATCTTGCCCGGGACGCACGGTTGATCCGGGGAAGCGTCAAAAGCGGATTCGAAGTCTTCGCTGATTTCGTACAGCGCCGCGCCAACTTGGTGGTGACGGTGACGGAGGGTTTTGCCGACGTGCTTCGTAGCCGCGGAATACTGAACGTCGCAACCATTTCGAACGGGTTGCACGTGAGTTCCCTGCCGGTGCTGCCCGCGCCTCCGGCGGACCGTGAGGTTTTTGAAGCCTTGTACTTAGGGAATCATGGGGAGAGCCAGAATCTCGAAACCTCTATAAGGGCCAGCGCCATAGTGGGCAGCCGCATGCACCTGCACCTGGTGGGGTATGGATCACGAAGACCGGTTCTGCAGAAGCTTGCCCGCGATCTCGGTGCTCCCGTGACTTTCCACCCGTCGCTGCATGGTCAGGATGTTCTGGACCGGTATGCCTCGGCGGACACCTGCATCGTTTCCCTGCGGGATGACTGGAAGTCGTTTGAGACCACAATCCCGTCCAAGACCTATGAGGTTCTTGCTCTCGGGCGGCATATCACAGGGGTGGTCCGGGGTGAGGCCGCGCGAGTGGTGGCTGAGGCGGAGGCCGGAGATATCGTGGAGAACCACCCCCAGGCCCTGGCGGACCTATGGCACGGGCTGGCCGAAGACCGAAGCCGATTGATCCGAACCGGGGCAAGCCGCGCCTGGGTCCAGGACAATGCGGACTACGGCGTCCTTTCCCAGCGCTACGCGGAGCTCATTTGCGGCTTGGTGTCCGGGAACGGCCGGAGCGAATGACGCGCCTGTTCCGCAATCTCCGCCTGACCTGCAGGGTTGTCGCTGAGAACCTTATGGATGACCCCTTCCAGTTTTTCCTTCAGGTCTCCCGAAAGCTTCCACCGAGATTGGTAATACCGGCTGCCCGTCTGGTTATCTCTGCTGCACCCCTGGAATCAACCGCCGTCCCGATCCTCGTGGCAGAACTGCTCGTTGGCGATCACGACGGACTAAGACGGCGCCTGCAGCTGGCCCTGCAGCAGGATAAGACTGCACGCAAAGCCATTAGGTTGGCCGACATCGCGCTGGTCGCTAACGAGCCGGCAATTGCGGGTAAGTTCCTTGGTGCCTCCTCGGACAATGTGAGGGGCCATGCTGAAGTACTTGCCCGCCGCTTTTGGTATGTCGGGGCCGTGAGCGAGGCGGCTGCGACGCTAAGAGGAGTGCCAGCACCCCGGACCAAAACGAAACAGCATGTGCGCCTGGCATCCGAACAGGCCTTGCTTACTGGATGGGCTCCTGACCTCCCCTCAACACTGATGGAACCGGTCCCCAACCGCGTGCTGCACCTGCTCACAAACTCCATGCCGCATACTCAGAGCGGCTATGCCCAACGGTCTCACTCAATTCTTGTTGCCCAGCAGGACGCTGGCTGGGAAACCATGGCCCTGACGCGCCTGGGCTATCCCTTGCTGGTGGGGAAGCTCGCAGCCCGGCAGGAAGACCTGGTCGACGGCGTCCGGTACCGGCGGCTACTGCCTGCCCGTCTTGCGACCACCCCCGCTGGGCGACTGCAACAGCAGGCAGAGGAAACCCTACGGTTAGCCGTGGAGTTTCGCCCCAGCATCATCCATACAACTACTCACTACGTCAATGGACTTGTAGCGCGGGCGGTCGCCGACTCGCTTGGCGTTCCGTGGGTCTACGAGGTCCGTGGGCAGTTGGCTGACACCTGGGCGTCCGCCAGGGGTCCTGAAGCCAAGGAGAGCGAGAGGTACAAGCTGTTTCAGGACCGCGAGTCTGAGATGACGCGGTCAGCTGACCTCGTCATCACGTTGGGCCAGGCCATGAAGGAGAACATTATGGCCGCCGGGGTGCCGGAGGGGAAAATCATCGTTGCGCCCAACTCCGTAGGCGGGGACTACCTACTGGAGCCCAAGGACATCAGCGAGGCCCGCAGCCAGCTTGGGCTGGATCCGGCCGCCCAGATCATTGGAACGGTCAGCAGCCTGGTCCCCTATGAAGGGCTGGACGACCTGATCTCGGCGTTCGCACGCCTGGCGCCCTCAAACCCGCAGTTGCGGCTAGTGATTGTAGGGTCCGGAGTGTCCCTTCCATCTCTGCAGGACCAGGCCAGGCGGACAGGCTTTGGCGACCGTATCGTCTTTACGGGGTTGGTACCCCGGGACCAGGCGCGGGCTTACCATCAGGCTTTGGATGTCTTCGTCGTGCCGCGTAAGAATCTTGATGTAACCCGTTCTGTGACACCATTGAAGCCGGTGGAGGCAATGGCGAGCGCACGGCCGGTTGTGGCCAGTCAACTTCCTGCGCTGGCCGAGATTGTCGATCATGGCCGATCAGGCCTGCTGGTGCCGGCTGAAAATCCGGCTGCCTTGGCGGAGGCCTTAGCCTCCCTCCTTGCAGATGCCCCGTTGCGGCAGGCAATGGGCAGGTCCGGGCGGGCGAGCGTGTTACGCACCCGCACATGGGAAGCCAACACGCTGGCCTGCATAAAGGCGTACCGCACCTTAGCAGTAGAACAATCAAGGAGAGCCCGCTAGTGTCCGCAAAGAAGGCCAAGCTGCCGGAACCGGCTGGCATTCAGCCGCTGTCCGTGGACATGCGGAAGTTGTCCCGTGTCGGATCCAGGCCGGGCTTCCTCGATTATTTGGTCCAACTTTGGGACTTCAGGCAATTCATCTTCTACGATGCGCGCGCGAGGGTGCAGAGTGGCACCCGGCGTGACCGCCTCGGTAGTGCCTGGCTGCTGCTGAACCCCATTTTCAATGGGCTGACGTACTACCTCATTTTTGGCGTGCTGCTGCAGACCAGTCAGGGCATCGAAAATTTCGTTGGCTATCTCGTGGTGGGGGTCTTCCTGTTCCAATTCAGCTCCGGGGCAATTACCGCAGGGGCCCGCTCAATCCGCAACGGCAAATCGGTGGTCCAGGCCTTCAATTTTCCACGTGCTGCGCTTCCCTTGGGTGCAAATATCAGGGCAGTGCTCTCAGCTGTGCCCTTGATCCTGGGGATGTTGCTGTTCATCGTCGTGTTCCCGCCCGCTGAGACCATCTCGTGGCTTTGGTTGCTGGTTGTACCCGCAGTCCTCTTGCAAGGCGTATTCAATCTTGGAATCGGCATGATCCTGGCGAGGGTCATAGCAAGAGTCCATGATGTGACGCATCTCCTGCCGTTTGCCCTCCGAGCGTGGATGTATGCGTCAGCGGTCTTTTATTCTTACGAGCGCTTTATCACAGACCCAACGTTGCTCGAGGTGTTGAAGCTGAATCCGCTGTTCAACGTCATCGACATCGTGCGGAGCTGTGTTCTCTATGACACCCTCCCGGCATGGGAATCATGGGCGAGCCTGGCTTGTGTCGCGATGGCTGCCCTGCTGGTCGGCTTCTTCTTTTTCTGGAAGGGAGAAGAAACGTATGGTCGTGATTGATGAGGCTCTCTTCCTTGACGGTCCGCCCTGTGTCGTGATCGACAAGGTCAAAATGACCTATCGGGTTCAATCCTCTGATGAGAGAACTGTTTCCTCCCGCGGGCTGAAAGGTGCCCTCCGGAAGGTCCTTCAGAGACCCAATCTGGTCACTGTCAGTGCTTTGAAAGAGATCTCACTGGTGGTTGAGCGCGGCGAGTCGGTGGGGATTATCGGCCGCAACGGCTCCGGAAAGAGCACCATGATGAAGCTCATTAGCGGGCAGGTGGCACCCACGCAAGGCGGCGTCTATGCCTCCAGCACGCCCATTCTTCTCGGAGTCAATGCTGCGCTTGTACCTGAACTTTCAGGAGATCAGAACGTCGTGCTCGGGTGCCTGGCCATGGGCATGGATATGGACCAGATCGATGCCCAGTTTGAGAGCATAGTCGAGCTTTCGGGCCTGGACTCGGCCATTTACCTCCCAATGAAGTCGTATTCCTCCGGGATGGCGTCGCGGCTTCGTTTTGCGATTGCGGCTGCCGTCAACCCGGAAATTCTCCTGGTGGATGAAGCCCTGAACACAGGCGACGCCCAGTTCAGCAACCGCAGTAAGGCGCGCATGGATGAGCTGCGGGCCCAGGCCGGCTGTGTGTTCATTGTCAGCCACAGCCTGGACACCATCAGGGACATGTGCAGCCGGGTCATCTGGTTGGATAAGGGCGAGTTGATCATGGATGGGACGCCTGAGGAGACCACGCAGTTGTATCAGGATTTTTCTTCTCATCTTTCCAAGGGGAACAACATCAGTGCTGCCAAGATCAAGGACGAAGCGAGGGCGAATCTAGTAGCCACCCAGATTCTCGAGCGGGCCAGCGGCCGGCGAGCGGAAGGACGCTGAGATGCCCATGATGACGGACGCCAGAACTGCCCTTTGGCATCTGCGCGATGGTGGACCTGCGCAGGTCAAGGAATGGCTGAGGAGGCGAAAAGTTGAAAACCGTGGCCTCGGTGGTTCCGAAAAGAGGCTGGCCCATATCAAGGAGCGGCGGGATCAGAACCAGCCGCCAGCTTTTGCCCCGCATCGGATTCCCGACCGCGCCCCCAGACGAAATGATCTCACTGTAGGCGTCATCTTGGACGACTTTTCGAGCGCAGCGTTTTCGTTCGAGTGGGACCTTGTGCTCCTCCGCAAGGACTCATGGGAACAACAGCTGGCTGACACCCGTATCGATTTCCTGTTCGTGGAATCAGCCTGGAACGGGAACTCGGGATCATGGAAGTTCCAACTGACGGGTACTTCAGGGCCAAAGCCCGAATTCCTTGCCCTGATGGAATGGTGCCGTGCGCAGTCCATTCCCACTGTCTTCTGGAATAAAGAAGACCCCCCGCACTACGATGACTTCCTGCCTGCGGCGCGATGCTTCGACGTCGTGTTCACCAGCGATTCTGACCGCATCCCCTCCTACCTCGAGGATCTGGGACATGACCGTGTAGCTGCCCTGCCATTCGCGGCGCAGCCAGCCATCCACAACCCCATCCGTACAGGGCAGGACAGACACTCCCGCGGTGTGGCCTTCGCCGGGATGTACTTTGCCCACAAGTACCCGGAGCGGCGCCAGCAGATGGATATGCTCCTGACCGCTGCAAGGAATGCCAGCCAGGGCGGGCTTGAACTGGAAATTTTCTCCCGTCAGCTAGGTGGGGAGTCAAACTACCAGTTCCCTGTGCCTTTCAGTGAGAACGTGATCGGGACACTGGACTATGCGCGCATGCTTACCGCCTACCGCACCTATAAAGTATTCCTCAACGTAAATTCAGTGGTGGATTCGCCGAGCATGTGCGCGAGGAGAATATTCGAGATCACAGCATGCGGTACGCCGGTAGTGTCGGCTCCCAGCGCGGCGATTGAACACTTTTTTGAGCCTGACGAAGTTCTGGTCGCGGGCTCGCAGGAGCAGGCGGAACATCAGATTCGGATGCTCGCCAGCAGTTCGGAACTTAATGACCGTGTGGTTCATAAGGGGCAGCGCCGCATTTGGGCCTCGAATACCTATGCCCACAGGGCCGAGACGATAGTTGCCTCGGTGCTGCCCGCGCGCAGCCACCCAGTGGAACTGCCCACAGCCAGCGCTTTGGTCTCCACCATCCGGCCACATCAGCTGGAGCACGTCTTTGCGACGGTGGGCAGCCAGGTGGGAGTGGACCTTGAGCTTGTTCTGCTAACACACGGCTTTGAAGCCGACGCTGTCCGGCTGGAGGATCTGGCCAAGTACTACGGTGTTGCGCGATACAAGGTCCTGACGGCACCACGGGAGCTGTCGCTGGGAGAGTGCCTGAACATGTGCGTCCACGCCGCTTCGGGGAATGTGTTGACCAAGATGGACGACGACGACTATTACGGTCCGAACTATCTGGCCGACCTCCTGAATGCACTGGAGTTCTCTCAAGCCGATGTCGTCGGAAAGCTTGCCCATCATATGCACTTCTCGTCGAACAAGGCGACTGTTTTGCGCATGCCTCATTTGGAGCACACCTCAACCCGCATCGTTATGGGGCCCACGATTACCGCGAGGCGGGAAGTTTTCGAGGCCCATCCCTTTCAGCCGCTGAACCGTGGGGAAGATACTGCCTTCCTGAAGGCAGTAACGACGGCGGGCGGCTCCATCTACTCAGCCGACAGGTTCAATTTCTGTCAACTGCGGAGCACTGAAGGTCACACCTGGGACGTGTCAGACGAAGAACTGGTTGCGTCTGGAGAAATCAAGTTCTTTGGAGACCCCAAAGAACACATCACCGTATAAAAAGGGGAACGAAATGACATCCATTGAGACAGTAGCGGTCATTGGTCTGGGCTATATAGGGTTGCCCACCGCCGCCATTCTGGCCACAAACGGCGTCAACGTCGTCGGCGTCGATGTCAGCGAAGCCACTGTGGACGCCGTGAACCGCGGGGAGGTTCCCTTCGTGGAGCCCGATCTGGCGGTGCATGTTGCCGGTGCCGTGAGCCAGGGGCACCTGAAGGCCACTACCGATACGCCGGCGGCGCAGGCCTTCATCGTGGCCGTTCCCACGCCGTTCCGGGAGGACCGCACCGCTGACCTTAGCTACATTGAGGCTGCAGCACGCGGGATCGCTCCCCAACTGCAGGGCGGTGAACTGGTGATTCTCGAGTCGACGTCTCCGCCCCGGGCAACACGCCACATGGCAGACGTTATTTTGGCACTTCGCCCGGATTTGTCCCTTGACGGTGCAGACGGGGCGCCGGTGATTCACTTCGCCCACTGTCCGGAACGTGTGCTGCCGGGCCGGGTCATGATTGAACTGGTCACGAACGACCGGATCGTCGGAGGCATTACGGCGGAGGCTGCTCGGCTGGCCAAGGACCTTTATGCCGTGTTCTGCCAGGGAGAAATCCTGATCACGGACGACGTTACCGCTGAAATGGCCAAGCTCGTGGAGAACTCCTACCGCGATGTGAATATCGCCTTCGCCAACGAACTGTCCGTCATCAGCGACAAGCTCGGTATCGACGTCTGGGAACTGATCCGCCTGGCGAACCACCACCCACGGGTGAACATCCTTCAGCCCGGTCCGGGAGTCGGCGGCCACTGCATTGCTGTTGACCCTTGGTTCATTGTGGCAGCAGCGCCGCAGGAATCGCGCCTGATCCGTACTGCGCGCGAAGTGAACGACGCGAAGCCTGAATGGGTCTTTCAGCAGATTCTTTCCGCGCTTGAAACCCTTCCTCAAACCGCAGAGGTGGCCGTCCTTGGTCTCGCTTTCAAGGCCAACATCGATGACCTTCGCGAGTCACCCGCCATCGAGATTGCCGTGCACTTGGCTGAAGCCTTGAAGGACCGGAAAATCAATGTCGCGGAGCCGCACATCCAGGAACTGCCCAGACAGCTCGCAGGCCGCAGCAACGTGGAATTGGTGTCCATCGATGACTCGATCAGCCGTTCGGATGTGGTGGTTGTTCTCGTGGACCACGACGAGGTCAAGGCTGTGTCGTCGGAATCCTTGGTGGGAAAGACAGTCGTTGACACTCGTGGAGCGCTCAATCTCGGACTGCAAGCGGTCGCGGGAATGCATCAGCAGTGAAACCTATCGAGGTCCTCGCGGCCGGGAAAAGCTACTTTTTGGACCTACCGGAGGCGGACGTTGACTACATTCAGAAATCGATAGCAAACACTAAGCGGCCGTACGAAGAAGAGATGTTGATCGACATCGCGAAATCGTTAGCGCCTGGTGATTTGGTGTTGGATGTTGGGGCAAATTGCGGCAATCATACTCTGTATCTAAGCTGCATTATTGGCGTCGAAGTGCATGCTTTTGAACCCGACGGCGATCTTTGTTCCAGCATTCGCTCAAGTGCGGCAATTAACGGTGTTGAGCATCTAGTGACCATACATGACGTGGCAGTAGGAGATGCCGAAGGTTTCGGCCGGCTAGTGCAAACAGCGGAGCACAACCGAGGCGCACAGCGTTTGCACCGAGTTGCCGATGATGATTCAGAAATGAGAATCGTCCGGTTGGATGATTTGAACTTCCACAAATCAGTTCAAGTGATGAAAATTGATGTCGAAGGCATGGAATTGGAGGTCCTCAACGGTGCCCGGAATCTAGTTGACAAGGATCACCCTGAGATATATATCGAATGTCAAACACGCCACGATTTTGAATTGATTCATAGCTGGTTGATGGAGTTTGGTTATCAATATCAAAGAACTTTCAACGCCACACCAACACATCATTTCTCGGCCCGAGCTTCCGTTTCTTCTGGCGATCGTTTTGAGCAGATCGTCCGGCAGCAGGTATCGGCGGCCTATTATGACCAGCAACTTATCGCCCGCCTGCGCGAGAGCCTTTCGGAAGCGAACGCCAAATACCGTGGCGTGAGTGCTCAGTTACGACCCATATCGGAACAGCTTCGACTGACGGCGGCCTCAGAATCCCGCCACCTTGAGCGCCTGCAGCAACTGGAACGCGCACTGCAAGACAAAGAGGGGCGTGTTGAAGAACTGGTGCGAATTGTGGAAGCCGGGGATTCTCAAAGCAAAGAGCTCAAGATACGACTTGCGGCCAGCGTACGTGCGAACGACAAGCTTAAAGCGCAAGCTGAAAGCACTGTGGCCGCACTGTCCGACACGCGTTCTTCGCTATCTGTCGAACAGAGGCGTGCACAAGGACTGGAACGACTTGTGGAGCAGGCAAACGCCCTAAGTGTTGAGCTGGAATCGCAGTTTTCTTCGGAGACCCAACGGTGGATTCAGCACCGTGAAGAATACGATCAGCAGCTCGCACATGCGGCTAGACAACACTCTCGACTGCGCCGGAAGATGAAGCTCTATTCGTCTAGGACACGCCAAGCACTAGTACAAAGAGATGAATATGCAGACCGCCTGTCTACCGTCGAATCAGCCCTTGCCGACATAGAAGTCGAGCTTAAGGAAGCGGATCGACGGCTGACAATAGAGAAGGGGTTAACCTCCCGGCTCGACAAGGTGCGTGTGGAATCCGAGGTCGAGCTCAGAGCGGCTAAGACCACCACACGAGAAGCTCAGGCCAAGATCGCGCAGCTTGAGTCGGCACTGGATGGAGCCCGGCAGCAACTCGTTAACGCCGAACTGAGGACGAAATCGCTGCGCCAAAGTGTCACCTACCGTCTTGGCCTGGTGGTTAAGGACTCACTAAAATCCCCTATTAACCTACTGAGGCTCCCACTCAACCTCTACACGCTGATGTCACAGCATAGGCTGCGCAACAGAGCATCCTCGAGCATCACTTTCCCAGAAGAGCAGGAATTGGCTCCTCTGCCGGAGGCCGAGAGAACGCCGCTCAACAGAGCGCCGGAAATACGGGACTCAAGGCTACTGGCCAATAGCGGCAAGACTGCTGCTTTGCAGCTCGGCCCGAAAGATGAAAAAAAGGCGTTCCGTGTAGCTGCGATCATGGACGACTTCACGGTGCAGGCTTTTGCGCCAGAGTGCGACCTCCAGGAATTAAGTATCGACAATTATCTTGTTGAACTTGAGACCTTTTCTCCTGACGTAGTCTTTCTTGAATCCGCATGGCGGGGCAAAGGGGGTGCTTGGGGCAACCGCGTAGCCCAGACAGCTGCGGAAGTCCGGGAAATCATTGCTTGGGCCAACCAGAACAATGTCCCCACTGTTCTTTGGAACAAAGAGGATCCGGTTCATTATTCGACATTTCTGAATACGGCCAAGCATGTCGATCACGTATTCACTACCGATATTGATTGCATCCAAAGGTACAAGGATGACTTGGGGCACAACCGGGTACATTTCCTGCCGTTTGCCTGCCAACCGCTCTTACACAATCCGTTGGAACTTTACAAACGGAGTCCAAGTCTTTGCTTTGCTGGCGCTTATTATCGACGATATCCTGACCGCACGCGCGATCTAGAGTCATTTTTGGCCGCGATACCTCAATATGCTCCGCTGGATATATTTGACCGTAACTTTGGAAAGTCGGATGAACAGTACAAGTTCCCCGACGAGTACCAGAGTTATATTGTCGGCACATTGAGCAGTGCAGAAATTGATTTAGCCTACAAAGGCTACGACTACGCTGTCAACTTGAATTCCGTCAAAGAATCTCAATCTATGTTTGCGCGTCGAGTTTATGAGCTCTTTGCATCAAATACGACAATTATCAGCAACTATTCTCGCGGACTTCAGTTGATGTTCGGTGAACTTCCGCTATTGGGCGACAGTGGCAAAGTGATAGTTAGACAATTGAATTCGTCGACTGGAACATTCTCCGGGCGTAAGCGGCGTCTGGCCGGCTTACGCAAAGTAATGCTTGAGCACACGTACCAGCATCGCCTTGAATTCATCCTCGACCAGGTTGCTATTCCCCATGCAACCTTGCAAAGGCCGGTTGTCGAGGTGTTCAGCCTAGTGTCCACCGAGTCGGAGTTGCACGCAGTACTCGAAAGCGTGCGGCGGCAAATCGGTGTGGATGTTATCCATAGAATCTACTCCGAAGACATGAGTTGGTTCGATAAGTGCACTTTGCACACCGATGTTGCCGTTGCCCCGATTTCCAGCCTGGCCGAAGCCACACTCAACGATTTAGTCCAAGTTGGCAACGCGGCTGGAGTAATGGTCGCCAAGGATTATTATGGCGAGCATTACCTTCTCGACCTTGCCCTCGCCGGACGGTATTCCTCTGCATCTGTTGTAGGCAAGTCTTCCTTCTTTGAGTTGGCACGAGGCACTATAGCGGTGAAAGAGACGGAGCGGCCCTACACTGCCGTAAATAACCTACCGATCAGATCTAGCCTGGTGCTGCGACCTATGGCCATTCGGCTAGTTCCACGCGAATGGCTGCGAAAGGCCGAAGAGGGGACTTATGAAGGGGATTCCCTGCTAGGAACAGAACTCTTCGATTATTGCCGAAACGGGTCAGGTCTTGGGGATACCGACCGGCTAGCTGTTGGAAGCGGAGTCTACGACACTGGGATTGGTCTCGATGAATTGACAACTGTTGCCGCTCAGATTCGCGCAGTCGACTTCGCACCTGAAGTCGGCCGAGTCACTTCGGGAGGAGAGCTGGCGGAACTCTTCGTGACTATGTCAAGACCTGGCGTGCATACAGAGGTGACTGCGGAGGGATGGAGCTTCAAGTCGACTCTTGACGACGGAGTCCATGACTATCTCTATTCGACCAAGCTTTTGGACCTTGAAAATCTGGCTGTAGATGACCACCTTGAATTCCATATTGAGGCGGACCCGGGACTCAACCTTCAAATGGCGATCATCTTTTACGGCGATACAAGCGAAAAAATCTCCGGGACGGTTCGGGGCTCAAACCAAAATCAAACATTGATCGTGCCTGCAGGTGCCTCACGCATAAAAGTCGGCATACGAATCCACTCTTCGGGGGAGGCGATGCTTCGACGTGTCCTTTGGAAACACAAGAACTTGAAGCCAGCCTTTATTGCAGCTCGGGCGGCGAATCTAGTTGTTACTAATCGATATCCGGCCTACGGTGACCTTTATAAGAATGCCTTTGTTCATAGTAGGGTCCTGAAATACATTCAGTCCGGTGTTCATACCGAGGTCTTTGTGCTTGATGAATCCTCACCATTGCGTTTCAGGGAGTTTGAGGGCGTCGCTGTCCTAACTGGCTCATCGGATGCCCTTGAAACATTTCTTCGGGACAATGAGCACACGTCAATTTCGCTTCATTTTGTGAATGAGACCATGTGGAACATGGTGAGGAACCTTCCTCGGCGTCCGCGATTGGCTATTTGGGCACATGGGGCCGATATCCAGAAATGGACTCGCAGAGCATTTCTCTATGAAACTGATGATGAGATTGAGGAGGCTAAGAAATCGAGTGATGCTCGCCTGGCAGTCTGGACTAGCATATTCAGCGATCTGACGCCGGAGATGACGGTTGTATTTGTTTCGGAGTGGCTAGCGAGAACCGCTCTCGAAGACCTGGGTATGCCCGATGAACGTAACAATGTAGCGGTTATCCACAATCCGATAAACACGCAGAAATTTGCATACCAGCGGAAGTCTTCGAATCAACGACTTAAGGTGCTTTCGATTCGACCGTACGCTTCATCAGTTTATGCTAATGACTTAGTTGTTGAGGCTATCCACATTCTTTCCAAGGAACCCGACTTTCATGATATGGAATTTCGTCTTGTGGGCGACGGACACCTGTTTGAAGAATTAACGAAATCCTTGCGCAACTTCTCAAATGTAACCCTAGATCAACGTTTCCTGACCCAAGATGAAATTGCAGAAATGCATCGAGAATATGGCATATTCCTTTGTCCATCTCGGATGGATACCCACGGCGTGTCTAGGGACGAGGCGATGGCATCGGGCCTGGTTCCTGTCACTTCTTCAACGGCTGCAATACCCGAATTTGTGGACGAGACCTGTGCAGAGCTAGTGGAACCGGAGAGCGCCTCCGCAATTGCTGCAGCTGTCGCCCGGCTTGCCAGGTCCAAGGCGCTATTCCGCGGTAAGTCACAGGCAGCTTCCGCACGCGTGCGGAAGCAGAGTGCAGCGTCTACTGTTATTCCACAAGAACTCGCACTATTAGGTCACTCTGGGTTCGCAGAGGAAAAATAGTGTTAGGGGCCCGCATCGTTGCAGACCGGTGCGGGCCCATTTCGGCACCGCCGAAATTCCGGGCTTTCGGAACAATGTGTGTGGTCCAGGGCAACGAGCCTGCTGCCGTCCTGACGGTGTCTTGGTTAACAACATGCTCACCACAGTTCGGCAGGGACTGTTACAGCGGGTTCAGGACCGGCGCGGCAGGGCAACGGCCGGGCGTGGGCGAACCGGATGCTGTTGCTGAAGGCCGAAGAGCATCTGTCGAACGCGGCTAGCTCGGCTGGCAGGCGTGTTCGCCGCCGATGATCCCAATGGCAGCCTCCAAGCCCCTTGGCAGGTCAAGGAACAGCTCCGCACGCTGCCGAGTACTAGCTGCTCCCTTGAGGATACGGGTGCGGCAAAGAACGCGCTTCCTGACCTCCTGGTAGGTACCGCGATGCCGGAATCAAGCCAGGCTCAACCGGACTGTGTGCCGCTGGTGGGCTGAGATCGAGGTCCTCATCGTCACAAGTGCAACCACGGCCAACGTAGAGGCAAATAACACGGCAATAAATTACATCAAGGGAGCCGCACGAGGCTGTCGAAATCCGGCCAACCACAAATCGCGTATCTTCTTGAGAAGTGCCGCCCCAATGCAACATGAGCATTCATCTCAGCAGACCATTCCCCGGGAACCGTGAAGACCGGATCGCTTTGAAAACGAGTGCTCGTGGAACGGCACCATCCGAAAAGGGAGTACTCCGTTGTAGTTGCCAGTGTGTCAAGAGGTAAGACCACGATTCGATTCTGAGCTCTCTCTCCTCCTGGAGGCCTGTGCATTGCATGTCCTGATTTGGCGGACGCTAACGCTGTCGCTTTCGATTTGCCAGCCGCGAACCGAAATGGATGCACAAGTTACACCCGCAGAAAGCTCAAAGGACGAGAAATAGGAGCGGCGACCTCGGTCAACGTCGACATAGCGGAAGAAGCCGATATCCTCATGCCCCGATTTCGCAATTCGATTTTTGGCGAGATCGCTATCAGTTGCCCCTCTCAGGTCCAAAGAGATCAACAGATGGCGTCCATGCGGAAGATGGGTTTGGGCCTCGAACTCTATCCCGAAGGACGAGGTGTCAGGAGGCAGCTCCAACCGGAGTGGCGTCCCAACTGCATCTCGCCACGCATCTGCCTCCGAACTCTTCTCTGGAGACTTGAGTTCCCGGACTAAACCTTCAGTTCGCGGAGTTTTCCTGCGGGTCCCGTGGGCCGCAAGTTGATGGACGACCTCGGTGTAGACGTCGTCCACATAGTGGTATGGTGCCAGTGTCCATTTATGGTCTCGATTAGCAATGGCTGTCTCCCAAGGTACCTCAAGGCTGAATACGTCCAGGCATTCACGTATTACTGCTACATAACGCGCAAACGTGTTATTCGCTTCGTCAGGCAGCATGCTGAAGTACCGTCCCAGTACCGCTTCGCCGTCGTCGTACATTGACCACGATAGATTGAACAGAACGATTTTCGTTTCGAGATTCTTTGACCGAACGAAGTCTGAAAAGCGGGCAACGGCTTGCGTCCACAGCTCGAGATGCTCGTCCGTCCCGAACTTTATCCACTTTTGCTTTGTCTGGTCGCCAAGCAGTTCGCTCTGTACCAGTTCTGTTGATCTAGTGATGAAGATGTCTTCGTCAAGCTCGATGACGCCCAGTCGCTCGTCGGTGAGGTCCCAGAAAATGTAGTCGGCGCTCTCAGCAATTTCAGAGAGCTTCTGGATCGCGTTTCCATCAAAATCACCTTGAAGGTTCTTGATCTGAAATCTACTGGACAAGGCTCCTTTGGATGCATCAGCCAAATAGGGCTTGTTGGTGGCACTGATCAGCGACTGTCGCGCTGTGTAGCCGAGTAGCTCATTTTCTGATTTGTCCAGAAAATCGAAGGCATCCCGAGAGACGCAGCTGCCATAGATGTAAATTCTCGCCATGATTACTCTCCAAGGGTTCCTGCGCTGCTTCTCATCGGAGACCAGTATTCAGCGTTGATGGGACTACTGAATGCCAAGTCCGGTCCCGCCCACAGCTAGTTGAAGCTGTCGATCCGCTTGCCGATGCCCAGAAGCTCCGCTACGGCGGCCACTGTTCGTTGAGCCGCTTTGCCGTCGCCGTAGGGATTTACAGCATTGGCCATCGCGTCGAAGTGTTCCTGCTCATTCAGCAGGCGGTCCACTTCTTTGACGATACGTTCTTCGTCAGTGCCTATTAGTGCGACTGTCCCAGCATGGATGGCTTCGGGGCGCTCGGTGTTGTCCCGCATAACTAGGACCGGCTTGCCCAGGCTTGGCGCTTCTTCCTGAACCCCGCCGGAATCAGTAAGCACCACGTGCGACAGCGACAGCATGCGGGTGAATTCACCATACGCGAGCGGCTCGGTGACAATGACATTACCCTTCCCCTCAATGGCCGGAAGGACTGCTTCGCGTACGACGGGATTCCGGTGTACGGGCAGGACAATGGTCAGCTCCGGTTCTGCGTCCGCAATCCTGGCCAGGGCTCGCGCCACTCCGCGCATGGCGTCGCCCTGGTTCTCACGGCGGTGAGTGGTAACGAGCAGAATCCGCCGGCCGCTTTCTGCCAACTCTTCAAGTTGTGGATCGGAGAAAGGGATGTGCTTATTGACCGTGGTCAGCAGGGCATCGATCACAGTGTTTCCCGTGACCACGATGTCATCCTCGGAGATGCCCTCGGCAAGGAGGTTGGCCTTGCTAATACTGGTGGGCGCCAGGTGTAGGCTGGCAATCTGACTGGTGATTTTGCGGTTGGCTTCCTCAGGGAACGGCGACAGTAAATTGCCGCTGCGCAGACCGGCTTCCACATGCACAACAGGAATGCCGTGGTAGAACGCGGCGATGGCGCCGGCCGTAGAGGTGGTGGTGTCGCCCTGGACGATTACGGCATCGGGCTTGGCTTCGGTGAAGAGCTTGTCTAAGCCATCAATGGTGCGGGTCATAATGGCAGACAGGGACTGTCGCTGCTGCAAAATATTGAGGTCGTGGTCGGGAACGATGCCAAAGAGTTCGTTCACTTGGTCCAACATCTCACGGTGCTGACCTGTGACTGTCACGATGCAATCGAATTCGGCAGACTCCTGCAAGGCAATGACAATCGGTGCCATCTTGATGGCCTCCGGACGAGTGCCGAAAATAGGCATAACCCTAGGCATGGATCCCCCAAAAAAGTAGTGATGAACCCAACGATGCTATAGCAAAATCACTGCAAGACACTCATCGTGCTCAGATACGAGACGCTGTTATCGCGCAAAGATTAACGTGAGCGCGAGAGCGGGGATGCTGATGGAGACCAGAATCACGGAACCGAGGGCAACCAACCGCTTGCGGTGGTAGCTGGCTTTTTCACGCATCGATGGGGGCGGCGAGGAATCGGTGACCGCAGCGAGCGCTGGGAAATCCGAATTTCTACCGAGATCGTCAGCGGGTCTTCGGTAGCCTGGAGTACCCCTTCCTTCAATCATCGATGCTGGCACTTCCCAGCTGAAGCGTCGCTTGCGCATGTGCCGAGGGGAATATGCAATGCGCACATTCGGACGAGGTGCTTCCATTTGTCTATCACCCCTCACGGCAGTCCAGACGTATCATGGCTCCAGGTTTTTTGAAAGTGTCAGATCATGTGCCACATTCCGGTCGGAAGGTGGCATCCAGCAGCCCGCCTGTCTCGACTACAAACCTGTCCATCCATTGTTTCAGGTTGAAGTCTGGATTTGAGCCAATCAGACGAACGTCCGCCGTCGTACATTGACGAATCAGCATTCCAGCCCTGGTCAAGTGGTAGCGCGAGGTAACGACACTGATGCTGGTCCAGCCCTTGGCTGCTACTAAACTGCCGATGGCGCGGGCCTCGCCCCGCGTGTCCTGCTCATCCAAGCCGAGACACAGCAGCGTCAGGTCGGTGCGGGAGGCGTCCTCGCACAATGCATCGGCACTAGCGTTCCCGGGGGTGCTCGTGTGGGAGATCACCAATACTGGGATGCCCAATGATTCCCGAAGCTGTTGAGCAACCGGTAGCCGCTCCGTGCTGGCACCTCCCAGCATGATCACCGCTTCCGTTCGCGCGGCAGCAGGTGCTGGAACGTTGAAGAACAACTGGACTGCGGCCATAAGCCAAACCACGAAGGCAACAAACACCGTTGTAAGCGTCCGGCGCACGAAGAGCACAACGGCAACGGAATCAGGCACGATTCAGTTTGGCATGAGTTGCCCCTCGGCCGAAACTGGACACGGCAGCCGTCCGTATGTAAGCGAGCAACGTATGCTGCATCCCCGAGATTATTGCCGATGAAAACCAGGCGACGGGGACACCATCGGCGGCAAGATCCGTGACCAGCGGGTAGATCATTTTGGGCTGCGGGGACGACTAGACGGCAATCGCCCCAAACGTCTTCCACACCCCCGGCGTCCCAGAAGTCGTGCATATCCATCCAACCGTTCCACCCGCTAGTGGCGCCAGATTGTAGACGATGTCGCCTACGCTCCACGCTCCCGCGGTGGGTGCGGTGCGCCCGGTCGTTTGGATCCCATTCCACGAGTTGCCCACAGTACGGACTCTTGCCCCGTTGGCCGTTGAGAGTGGCGCCCTTACGTTTGTTGCTTTGTTATTGAGGAACGACGAGGTGCCGCCACCAATGTAGAACCCGCATGATGAGCCGGTCACGTTATCAACGTCGACGCCAGAGACCAGAGCTTCCGTTGTTGTTGTATTCAGGTAAATCCCATAGTTCGTGGAATTTGTGATGCACCCGTCACGCGCGGTGACTTTTTTAGGGTTGGTTGCAAAGTACAGCCCCGCCCCGACCGTATTGTTGATCACGAAATTATTCAGATTGTGGAAGTCGCCGCCATCGTAGTAGATTCCAACTCCCGTTCCTGCCACGCCGTCGACCCGTCCAGAAACATTTGTAGTCGTGACATTTATGACGCTAATGCCTATCGACGGGGCCCCGATCACAGTCACTCCTTCGACAGACAAACTGGTGATGTTCCTGAAGTGGACCACGCCCTGTAGCCCGAGACCTTCAGGGTTGGTGAAAGTACCGAGAAGGTGTGCGGAGTTGATGGTCACCGACCTCAGGCGATCTGTCGCCGAGCTGCCAACAAACTCCAGCTGAGGCATCGCCCCGCCGCACGCATTCACGTTCCCGACCTTGACGACAGTCTCGCAAGCCCCGGTGGAGGATGGGCTGACCTGTAAGCCTCGGTGACAATTCGTTAGTGCTGCATTTAGAACTGTGTAGTTCTTCAGACTGCCCTTGGCACGTATGACGACGTTCTTGCAATCGACAGCAACGACGTTTTCAATGTAGAGAGATTCCGCATTGCCATACATGTCGATGCAGCCGATACCATTGTTCGTCTTGAACTCGTTGTCGTCGTCGAACCTCTTGCCTGATCGCCCCAGTCCCCTGATTTCAGTGGTGCCGTGCATGAAGACGGAGGATTCACCCGACATTGAGTGAGACTGTCCGTAGAAAGTGCCTTTGATAGCACATGCAGCGTACTGTCCGGTACCCGTGGGCTTCAAGAATTCCGCCTGGAAGTTTTTGGTCCGCATTTTGACGTAGTCCATCACCATGACATAAGTCGGAGCATAGCCGAGCGCGTTAGGGGTTGAGGGATCGCCCTTACCTTTGCCATATATGGTGTCGGAAAAGTGGCAGTCATTGAGGTAGGTGAGAGTCTCGTAGCGCCTACGGTAGTCATCTCCCCGAAGCAGAATATAGCCGCTGGTGCCGTTGATGAACCTGCCTTTGTTAACGCGAACGGTAGTAGGAGCACCGGAAATAACGGCCGGTGGAGACGTCTTAAGGAAGAAACCAGATGGTTCGGTCGTTGTCTGCTTCGCAGAATTTCCATCATAAGTGAACTCGGAGAACTGTAATGTGACGCCAGCCGCATCCACTTCGAACATCGCGGCTCCAGCAGCCCAGTAGCTGGTGCCGGCCCCGTCCGAACCAATAGCACGCTTGAGGGTTACACCAGGCTGGCAGACAACACTGAGATTCTTGGTGACGCTCACGCTGGCAATAATGTAGATCCCGGCAGGGAGGTAAGCGATGCCGCCGATGTTTGCGACCAACTGGAACGCTATGGTGTCATCAGTGACTCCGTCGCCTGCAGCACCGTAATCCTTGACGTTCAAGAACAGTTCACCCTTGCGCACGGGCTGCCTGCCCTGCGAATCGACCGTTGCGTATGTGCGGGAGAGGTCCGGCAGTTGGGCGGGCGGAATTTTGGACTCAACGTCTAGTGTTGCTACGCCTGAAGCCGCACCCTTTTCCGCCAGGGGAACATAACTAACAGGCGGGTTCTTGTCGCCCGGCGCCGCAGCGGCGCTCTGTGCTGCCATGGCGGAAAGACCAGTGAACGCTGCAGCGACTGTTCCAACACTGAAGAGTTGACGGCGCCTTAGCACTGCACCTATCTCGCGTGGAGGCTGTTCCTCCTTGCGCCCCATGCTAGCCATGGGAACAAACCCAAGCAATTGAGCTGAAAACGCCAGGAATCATCGCTTCAAGAATCGACATCTTGTACCTCTCCCAATCACAATTGCCGTCTCTCGAAGCTAAATTCATAGCACTCCCGATACCACCGTGGAGGCTACGCGTCTTATTCAGCAGCGACTACTTGGACCAGCAATGGGGCAGCAAGTAACTACTGGGACAGCCGGTACGGGAAGATCCGCAAAACACGCAGCGACGAATGGCTTGGGACGCAGCGTGAACTCGGCCACCTTCGTCACATCGCGGGTCCAGCTCGGCAATGATGTTCCGGTCCACGTCGTCCAGGCAGACTTCGCCCCGGTCAATACCCCTACGTGTCAGGGTTGCAATGAGGCCAGCGACTCATCGCAACTTCGTCTAATCCGTAGGGCGAAAATCAGAATTGCTACCATTGGCTTCTCAACAATTTCTCTGCCGCGGGAGAACGGGTTCATGAGCAATGCCGGCCCCCGCGCCGGAGGGCCGTCCTCATGTAGAACATTCACTGCGGCACAAAATCGGCGTACTTGGATGCATATCAGCAGGCCTGACGACGACACCGGCGGCGGGGTATCTGCGCGGTGCGGGCAGTGTTCGTCCCAGATCATCGAGTGGTGCAAGCTCCGCGACGCCGGCGTCCTGGAGGGCAAGAAGCCGGGGAAATGATTTTGCCAGCCCCCTGCTGAACATGCAGAAGTCGGGCGTCTGCGGCGACATCTTGAGGTGACTGAAGGCAAGCTGGCACGGACTGAAGCTGCGTTGTCGATTATGGAAAAAGCATGACTGCTTTTGGGGGATGTCTCCGAAAACGGGAAGCAGCAGCCCTGGTACAAGAAACCCTGATGGGCGCCTGCACCGCCCTGACCCTAGGTGGACATCCCGACCCGGGAAGCAGCTTGTATGAAGGCATTTATTTGCGCTCTTCACGGTTCCCGGGGAATGCTCATGTTGCCATTCGGGCGGCACTTCTCAAGAGGGTACGCGATTTGTAGTTGTCCGGATTTTGACGGCTCGTGCCGTCCGTTTGATGTAATTTGTTGCCGTGTTATTTGCCTCTAACGTGGCTGTGGTCGCACTTGTGACGAGGGAAGCACAACAGCGACGGAATCAGGCACGATTCAGTCTGGCATGAGTTTCCCCCTAGGGGGAACTGGGATCGTCGTGGCTGCGGCAACAATTAGCCGCGTTATCCTAGTAGCCACGGACCCTAAATGTGAGTAGTAGCTACTCTTAACATTCCGGATCCGAGGTTCGAACATGGACTCATGGCCAAATACACGGTTGCACCTGAAGCGTTGGAACACCGCTGTCAATGTTGTGGCGAGCCAGCAGAAAGAGTTTTCTGCGACACCTGCCACCTGCACCACGGCCCTTTCCCGGAGTCCACTGAAGGCAGGACGGGCTAGAGCAGGGCCCGTCCAGACACAGCCAACTGCCTTCCAGACACAGCAAGCGCCTTGGCGGCCCTAGCCGGCTCGATTTTTCAGTTGGATTTAGCAGTGTCCAACATCAGAGAGAACAAGCCCATGGGGTGACGCGCAAAGTGAGTGACGTCTGGCTGCCACTCGGATCATGAGCAATGACACGGGAGGCTTCACTATCTTTAGGCAGGCTCAGCGCGGTTGGGAGCGCTGGGCCTGCCTCCTTTTAAGCCACCAGATCAAGGTGTAGGCCAGGACAATACCTGCCACGGTTCCCGTGGTGTTTGTAACGAGGTCCCTTGAGCTGGGGTCACGGCGGTCAAGGAAAAGGAACTGCCCCAGCTCCATGGATGCTGACACCATCACACCGATTGCGGCGTTTTGCAGCCAGGTGTTCCGCGGGAAGGCGACCACACACAGGGCACCCACCGGGACGAACAGGAGCACGTTGGCTCCCGCTTCCAGCAGCTTGTAGTTGAACCAGCGGGGTGCACCGTGCCGATGCAGCCAACGGAAGAGGGCGTTCAGGGCGTCGCTGGCAGGCTCATCAACGGGTGTGGGCCAATAACCGATGACTGCCAGCGCGGCAAAGTAGGTGGCGAGTATCCAGCCCCAAGGAACCGACCTCCCAGCTGGGTACTCTCGGGCACTCAGGTTGTCCGCGCTAGGGCTATCGCTGCTGTTCCTGCAGCGGCTAAAGCCAACAGAGCGAGCCATACGTAGGGTAGCCACGTCCGCGGCGGCAGGGTGATGGTCCTGCCCGCTCTTACGTCGCTATTGCGCCAGTGTCGCCCCATAAGCAAATGATTACCACAGGGAGGCCCTTGATGAATATGCGTAGTCCAATGAAAAAAGTGGGTGGTTCTCCGGTTTCCCGGAGAACCACTCACTTTGGATGCTTGTTCTTGATGTTTTTATTGCGAGACTACGCTGAGATTTCAGCCTTAGCGCGGCGGCGAACTACTACCACTGACGCTGCTCCAGCTACAAGAGCACCCGCGCCGACCAACGACCAGAGGGCCAGGTTGGCGTCCAGACCCGTGTTGGCCAGTTCAGTGCTTGACATGTTCTTGAGTGCGGCTTCCGGAAGGACCTGAACGGTTACCGGTCCCACAGTCACTCCAGAAGTGGCGCCGGTAGCCCTCAGTGAGTACATGCCGGGCTTGTTGATTTCGAGAGTATAGGCGAATTTACCCTGAGCATCGGCAACCGTGCTGAACGATTCCGTTGCCATTGGCAAGGTGATCTTGCCTGACACAGTTTGGCTGCCACCGGCGATGCTTGCACCGGTTGCTGCCGGGTTGGCCCCCGGCGTCACGGTGATAGTAAGCGGTTCGCCGGCGAGGAAGCCCTGGCCTGTGAAGACGAAGTCCTCGCCCGGGCCTACCGTGCCGTCAGAAACGGCAGCCTGAGGCGGAAGTGGCGGGTAGTTTGCGGCTACGGACGGAGCCGCGCCGATAAGTGCGATTGAACCTGCGAGTGCGAGTGCTGCTATTGCTTTTTTCACGTGTGTCCCCCCGGAGACCTGATATTTTTGTTTACCCGAAATTGAGGAAAGTTCCCTCTCCGCCTGAGACCAACTGCGGAACTGCCGGATATGTATCCCGAATTGACGGTACCACTTAGTCTTGATCATCCGCAAAGGTTAATCCAGATCATTTACATGGGCTTAACCTGCGGTCTTTGTAGCAGCAACGCAGTCCCGAGATTCGTTATTGAGAATCACTTCTTTGATCGGCTGCACTGTCGGTGTAACAACCAATTTCGGTTCCGTATGTTGAACAATCTTTCCGAAAGTTAGCTCCACAGTGTTGGTCTGCCCAGGGGCGAGGCGAATCATTAGCGTGCCCACTGGTCGGTCACCGTGCCTGTATGAGGCGAATTCGCTTTTCTTACCGTCAATCACTGCAGTTTCTATATTGGCCTGAGACGGACCATAGGAAATGATATTCGTTTGCACCTCGCCGGGTGGAACTCCGAAGATGCCTCCACCTGTTACGTACTCCGGCAGTGAAGTCGCAGCATCTGCAGGCGCCGTATTGGTACTGGTAATTCGAACCGTTGTCTGTTCATAGCCGTCCCTCGCGCATTCTTTTACCAACTGGACTGTGCGTTTGATGTAATAGTCCATCTTGGCGCCGGTTCCATCGTTGAAGTACACGCCGAACTGGGCGGGAGAAACGCTGGGTCCGGAGATTGAACCGCCCAGCTGATATCGGTCGATTACGGTTTGCTCGTCTTTTGACGCCGACCACAAAAGAAGTCGCCCTTCGGCTGTTCCCCGTGTAATTCCTTCGACGAGTTCCTTGGCATCAGCCTTGCCCGCTGAGAGGGCAGTAAATACTTCCTGCGCTACTCCAGCAAAATAGGCATCCTGAAGCTGGGGTCGGGGTATTTCAGCGTAAACGTCTGACAGTAACGTCTTAACCACGTTCCGCTCGGAAAGTTCTGTCGGAAGCTTTCCGCCAGTAATCGCCAGCAACTCAGGGCTTGTGACCTGGACGGGTCCTACTGACTTGAGGAAGTAACTCAATAGAACCGGATCTACGGATATTACGCCGTCCACCTGCTGACCGGTTTTCCGTTCCCACATAGCCTGGGCAGTTGTGGCCGCAGTAGGGAAATCGGGAGTTAAATTGACATCCTGCATAAACTTTCCGAGCCTACCGGAATAGATGTGTTGCTGTTCCGGATCCACTCCGATAGTCGGCGACATAGTCCCCAGGGCCGCTGCGCTGCTCTGACCCGTCAAAGCCAATTTTCCGCGGTCAAAAGTTAGTACAGCCAGAGCTCCCGGGATTCCGCCGGATGCCCGGGCTTCGGCATTGTTTTGGATCATAAGCAAGTAGTTTCGCGGCTCGTCTGCCCCCATCATTCGAGGAGCAAGCTCAGAAAAACTCGACGCTGCGTCCAAGGTGCCGGTTACAGATGCCAACTGTGCGCGGGCTTCGTCGAGGGGCCTGGCTACGTCCGGCAATAGTTGTTTTGTATCAATTTCCCCAAGTCGTGCCGCAGAGACCCTCACTGCATGCGCGGCTGCTGAGACACTTGGAGCGGCATCCTGGAGGGGCTTCAGGTCCGTTTCTGCACTGCTTGGAGTAAGACGATCCCAATCTAGGGAATCAAATACCTTGACTAGCGGGGCTATACCCAGTGTTGCAACATCGTCGGCGGATCTGGCGACCTCGGTCACGGCACTGAAGTTGGCGCCAATGACTGGGGCAGCGGAAGCCAAAGTCCACAGAGGATCCGTTGTAGCCCTTCGGGCAGCGGAGGTGTGAGCTTGGAGCCTCTCTGCTGTCTGGGCTGCGTCCTGAGGCTTGTCCTCAGTGATCGCTGTCTTAAGACTGGGGATCAATTGAGACGCTGCCTCAAGCTCTCCCTTGACAGTGCTTGCCTTGATGGCAAGCCAGACTCCGCAGATCGCGCAGAGCACCAGAATCGCTGCCATGGACGTTCCCACAATTAGCAATCGATGGCGCGTATTCCGATCGCCCGATTTCCGGCGATTTGCGTTCCTATCGCTGTGCTCCGCGGAGCCCTCAGTGTGAATCATTTATGGGCGTCCCAGTCCTCTGTACGTCCAGCCCGCTGCTCGCCATTTCGCAGCATCAAGGACGTTACGACCGTCCAGGATCCGTTGGGAGGAAACAGCACCCGCTAGTTCGTATGGATCCAAGTCCCGATACTCCTGCCATTCGGTGAGTAGAAGCAAAGCGTCCGAACGCGACACTGCAATCTCGAGCGCGCGCTCGTACTGTAATTCAGGGAATCTCTTCGCGGCATTGGAAAGCGCTTTGGGGTCTGTCACCGTAACCACCGCTCCTTGTAACTGCAACTGCGCGGCAATACTCAGTGCCGGCGAATCTCGTACGTCGTCGCTTTCCGGTTTGAATGCAGCGCCAAGAACCGTAATCCGCTTGCCGAGGAGAATGCCGTCGCAGAGTTCACGAGTAAGTTCAACAACACGCGTGCGGCGGCGCATGTTGATAGCGTCCACCTCCCGCAAAAATGTCAGGGCCTGGTCGGCTCCCAATTCCCCAGCGCGCGCCATAAACGCTCTGATGTCCTTTGGCAGGCACCCACCGCCGAATCCGATCCCTGCATTGAGGAATTTCCGCCCTATTCGATCGTCCATGCCCAGGGCATCGGCCAGACGGGTCACATCTGCGCCCGTAGCTTCACAAACCTCTGCCATGGCATTTATGAAGGAGATCTTGGTTGCTAGGAAGGAGTTCGCTGCGGCCTTGACCAGTTCCGCCGTCGCATGGTCAGTGACCAGCCGTGGTGTTCCCTCTGCCAATGGTTGGGCGTAGACGTCATCGAGAATGCTGACCGCTTCGTGTTCTTCCGACCCGTCTGAGACTCCATATACGAAGCGGTCCGGGTTTAGCGTGTCCGAAACTGCATGTCCTTCCCGAAGAAACTCCGGGTTCCAAAGCAAGTGCGCATCCAGTTGCTCGCCGATGACTGAAGCCAGCCGGGCAGCTGTTCCCACGGGAACGGTTGACTTGCCGACCACAACGTTCCCTGGCTCAAGGTACGGAAGCAGGGAGTCTATCGCGGCGTCGACGTAAGTCATGTCGGCACCGTTTTCGCCCCTTTTTTGAGGAGTTCCAACGCAAACAAAATGTACTGTACTGCCCGCGGCTTTGGACATTTCAGAAGTGAATGAAAGTCGACCGGTCGCCTGAACCTCGCGCAACAGCTCGTCCAAGCCCGGTTCATAAAAGGGAGCCTTTGCACTTGAAAGCGCGCTGATCTTCTTGGGATCAACGTCGATGCCGACCACGTGATGACCAAGCTTCGCCATGCATGCTGCATGAACGGCCCCGAGATAACCACAACCGATTACCGAAATTCGCATTGTCTTGTGTCCTTCCCCAGTGGGCAATTGATCAAAGCCGAACTACGTTAGTACGCACCAGTACTGCCGAAGACGGCTCTGATGGTTCTGAGAATAATTACCAGGTCCCCCGCAAGGGACCAGTTTTCGACGTAGTAGAGGTCCAGTCGGACGGCGTCCTGCCAAGAGAGATTGGAACGGCCACTGACCTGCCACAATCCTGTAAGCCCTGGTTTTACAAGCAGCCGTCGCCGTACGTCCTGCTCGTATTGGGCAACCTCGGCTGGTAATGGCGGTCGAGGTCCAACCAGACTCATCGAACCAGCCAGAATGTTGAAAAGCTGCGGGAGTTCATCAATGCTGTACTTCCTAAGGACCCTTCCCACGCGAGTGATCCGTGGATCATTTTTCATCTTGAAGAGGGGGCCGCTACCGTCATTCTTCTCTGCCAATTCGGCAAGTCTTACTTCCGCATCGGTGACCATGGACCTGAATTTGACCATGCGGAAAAGGGATCCTTCGATACCCACTCGCTCCTGTTTGAATAGGATGGGCCCTCCACTTTCGATCTTGATAAGAAGCGCCACAACGGCCATTGCAGGGGCAGTCAAAATTATGAGCAACATAGAGACGACCACATCAAAAAGCCTCTTTGCTACACGTTGCCCACCCTCAAGCGTTGGCGTTGTCACGTGAATAAGAGGAAGACCCGCTACTTGTTGCGTGTGAATTCGTGGACCCGCGATGTCAGTGAGCGCCGGCGCCATAATCAGGCCGATATTGAGGGCAGCCAGTTCCCATCCAAGCTGGCGCAGGGTCTGAGGGTGCAATTGAACGCCGGCAGAAACAGCTACGGCGTCTGCCCCGCAGGTCCTGATGGCATCGACAATTGAGTGTGTGTCAGAACGGTACCCCAGGACTGGGAGATCGCAGCCAGGCTCCAGCCCACTTCCTGATGGAATGCCTGGCATGTATGCAGCCACGGGAAGGTACCCTGCGTGTTTGGCCTCATGCAATGAGGAAGCCAGATGGCTTACAGCGCTCGGCCCTCCCAACAGCAGTAGACGGGACATGCTGAGACCTTGCCGTCGTCGGATACTGAGGTGTTGTCTGATAAGCCATCGAGCGACCAGGAGTCCCACGAGCCCTACGGGTAGGGCAAGGCCTACATATCCCCTCGCAGTATCGATCCTCAGTACATAGGAAACGATCGCAACGATGCCGAAGAGCCAAAGTGATGCGGCTGCAACGCGCTTGTATTCTTCGGCACCAGACCCTAGCACCCGGCTTTGTCGGCTGTTCCAAGCGCCCAACATCAGCCACCAAACGACGGCCAGGACTACGGAAAGCCACACGTAGGTCAGTTCCTGGCCAGCAACCACGTAGCCGGGCTCAAAACCAAATCTGATGATGAATGCCCCAGCCACAGCCCACACCACCACAAACGCATCAACCACGCGCAGTAGCCGGGACGATTGTGTTCTCCAATCTGGCCCTTCAGCCACCACCATCCCCATTTCAACAGCTATGTTGCTTGGTGTCTGTTGCACACTGGCCCGCTATCTAACTTCGAACCTGGAGCAAATTAGCGCGATACCAAGCGACCGTTGAATCGATGCCCTCTTTAAGCCCGGTTGAGGCCGCCCAGCCGGACTGAGCCAACTTGGAAACATCGAGTAGTTTGCGAGGAGTTCCATCCGGCTTCGTGGCGTCCCACTCGATTTGTCCCGTGTAGCCGACGGCATCAGCGACTATCGATGCCAGTTCGCGGATAGTTACATCTGTTCCCGTGCCCACATTAACTTGCGAGGGACCGTCGTAGTTCTCAAGAAGATGCAGGCAAGCTGAAGCCATATCGTCAACGTGAAGGAATTCACGTCGGGGTGATCCGGAGCCCCAATTTGTGACGGTCGGCAAGCCAGCTCTCGCTGCCTCGTCGTAACGGCGGATAAGAGCAGGCAGGACGTGCGAACCTTCCGGAGAGAAATTATCGCCCGGCCCATACAGATTCGTTGGCATGGCTGAGATCCATGGCAAGCCGTACTGGCGACGAGTTGCTTGGATCTGCAAAATTCCGGCAATCTTGGCGATGGCGTAAGCGTCATTCGTTGGTTCCAAGTGTCCGGTAAGCAAAGACTCTTCCCGTATGGGCTGCTCAGCAAACTTGGGATATATGCACGACGACCCAAGGAAAAGTAGTCTTTCCACACCATGAGTTCGAGCCGCATCAAGGACGTTCACCTGGATACGAAGATTGTCGCTAAGGAAGTCGACAGGATAAGTGCTGTTAGCAAGAATGCCGCCAACCTTCGCGGCTGCCAGAACGACATATCGAGGAGACGTCTGGGCAAAGAAGTCGGATACTGCTTCCCGGTTTTTGAGGTCCAGATCTGACGAAGTGAGACCAACCAGATCCGTGAACCCCTCGGCCACCAACCGGCGCCAGATTGCTGAGCCCACAAGGCCCCGATGACCGGCTACATAGAAGGTCGATGACCGGTCAAGGAGCTCCGGGCGGAAATCCAAGTCATCCGCCATCAGTTTTTCCAACTCTCGAGATCAACGCGGTCGATCCACTGGTTTCCCGCGTTCCTGAGTGCTTCTATGTCTGCGTCCACCATAATCCGGGCCAATTCAGGGGTGTGGACGGAGGCTTTCCAACCCAACTTGTTCTGGGCTTTGGACGCGTCACCCACCAAGGCGTCAACTTCTGTAGGTCGAAGGTAGCGGGGATCAAAGCGGACGTGTTCCTCCCAGTCCAAGCCCGCGTGCTCAAAGGCTATTTGGAGAAAGTCCCGCACGGTGTAGCTGCCGCCAGTAGCGAGGACAAAGTCTTCCGGTTCCTCTGCCTGGAGCATTCTCCACATGCCTTCGACATATTCGGCGGCATATCCCCAGTCGCGCACAGCGTCCAGGTTTCCCATAAAGAGCAAATCCTGTTTACCCGCCTTGATAGCAGCAACCGCGCGTGTAATTTTCCGAGTAACAAAGGTTTCGCCTCGGCGGGGCGATTCGTGGTTGAACAGTATGCCATTGACTGCGTACATGCCGTACGCCTCGCGATAATTCTTCGTGATCCAATAGCTATAGACCTTGGCAGCGCCATATGGCGATCGTGGATAGAAAGGCGTGTCTTCGTTCTGGGGCGGTGGTGTGGCTCCAAACATTTCCGACGAAGATGCTTGATAGAACCTCGTCTTAATGCCCGACATTCTCACGGCTTCGAGCAGTCGAATTGTGCCCACGCCGGTGGTGTCGGCAGTATGCTCAGGCTCGTCGAAAGATACTCGAACGTGCGACTGAGCAGCAAGGTTATATACCTCATCAGGCTTGATTTCGGCGAGCAAGGTTACGAGCCGAGCTCCATCGCTGAGGTCCCCATAGTGCAGGAAGAGTTTTGCACTGGAGTCATGGGGATCTACATATAAATGGTCCACTCGGGCGGTATTAAATGTAGAGGCCCTGCGGATGAGTCCATGGACCTCGTAGCCCTTGGTAAGCAGAAGCTCTGCTAAATAGGATCCATCCTGCCCTGTGATCCCCGTGATGAGCGCGCGTTTTTTCATGCTTCCCCCTGATGCGAAAAATAAAAAAGCACAGCCTATCGGCCGCGCGACATTGCCAAACTCTTTATGAAGTCATCATAGTGTCCGATGGCCGCAGTTTCCGAAAGTGTTTCATTCCGAAATTTGAGCCCACTGGTTCCCAGAGTTTTGGCGGTTACCTTATCCCGGCCCAAACTCTCGGCAGCAGAGAGAAGGGCTTGTGGATCCCCTGCGTCGACGCGGACTCCTCCGCTAGAGGCGGCAATTTCCGAGGCCGTCACACTTTCTGGATCCGTTGCCGCGATTACAGGTACACCGGCATTGAAATAGGAAGTCAACTTACTGGGTACTGCCATATCCTTAACGCCCGGTAATTCATTAACGAGGAGAATGTCTGCCGCGGCCAAGGCGTCCATAAAGTCATCACCCGGTAGTGGGGGCATAAATTCTATGGACTTGATTCCATTGGCCAACTCTTCAAGTCGGCGTCGCTGGTTACCATCTCCCATCAGCACGAAGCGAACCCTGCTTTGGGACTGGTCTGCAAGTCGCGCTGCTTCCAGGACGTTCTCCAGCCCTTGTTTCTGGCCCATGTTTCCCGCATGAAGTACAACGACATCGTCGGGGGACCATCCAAACCGCGACCGAACATCGACTGATCCAGAAGCGGGAGAGGGAGGCAGATGTGTCCAGTTCCTGATGACCTTGACATCGTTCGAAGATACGCCCAGTGAGTTCACAAAATACTGTCTGAAACGTTCGTGTATGGCCACCACGCCGTCGGCTGACTTGAGAATGTAGGACTCAGCAGCGGCGAGAGCACTTCCTGCCCGCGATTTACCATTCACTTCAACAACACCGCGGCTATAGATGTCCTGCACCCAGATACCGACCGCTGGCCGGTTGGGTCGCAACCTCGTTCGCAGAATAGCTAGGGCGCTGGAGAACAGGGCCGGACTGATAACCAGCACCGTGTCCGGCTTTGACCACCGTGCGAAAGCGAGGCGCAGTCCGAACGTGATTTCCATCCACAAGCGGTTTAATTGGCCCGGTTTTCGAGGAATGTAGTGTCGTAAGCGAATGACTTCAACACCATTGATGGTTTCCCTGCGTATCCAGCCGGTGTATCCGGCCTTCAGCTCCCATTCAGGGTAGTGAGGGTAGCCGGTAATCACCCGGACCTTGTGCCCCGCCGCAACGAGGCCCTCGGCGAGACTGGCGGTATAGGGAGCGTTTCCCGTTGGCTCCGGCCGGTAGTTGATTCCCAGGATAGTGATCCGGAGACTGCGGTCTGTCTCAAACACTTCATTTGTCATTGGTCGAGACCCTTCGAACAATTAGAAAGAAAATACTGGAAATCCATCAATCATCATTTGAAAGCAGCCGGACCTTTGGATAACTCTCATCGCGCTATTCCGTGAGTACATCCAGGCCCTTGGAATGTTCAATGCATTCAGCCTCACTGGCAAACCTTCCGGAGATTCGTCGAGCAGGAGATCCTACAGCTACTGAGTAAGGCGGTATGTCTTTCGAGACAAGGGATCCTGCGCCAATAATGCTTCCTTCTCCTATGGTGACTCCGCCCAGTACTATTACGCCGGCACCGATCCACACATCTCGCTCTATTCGGACGGCGTCTTCTGGCAGCGCGTCCCGGTCACCCACCCAGGTGGCTCTGACCACAGGAACTCCTATCGCTCCGATGTCGTGATCCATTCGTCCGACTATTTGCACGTTTCTGGCAATCAGAACAAAATCGCCAATATATCCGTCGACCTCAATTAGAGAGCCGGGGCCAATGGAAACGTGATCACCAATTTCAAGTCCATGTATTGAACTTATTCTGCTGCCGAGACCAGCGCGAAGCCCACGCCCCACGCGGACCTTGGACCCAGTAGCCACTTTGTTCAGGGCCCATCTGGTGACAGAGTGCAGCGGGGCCGGGATCCGGGACCGCCTAGTATTAATGCTGGTCATCGTCAGGCCATCCTTCTTTTCCGAGATTTTGAGGAGACGCATCCAAGCTCTCGAGAAGCCCTCTAGCCATTGACTCTGCGGAGTAGTTTGCTTTTATAGGAGCGGCGAGCTTCTCCGGAGTGGGAAAGGTCGTTTCGCCGTCAAAGACCGAGAGGATCAGCGATGCCAGGGCTATGTCATCGTCTTCCTTGAACCGTGCTACACCGCCGAATCTCTCCAGCTCGATCTCTGGCGCATGAGGTTCGTCGTCAGCAACCAGCATCGGCACGCCAAAGCCCAAGCTCTGGGTCAGACTAAGTCCAACGTATCCGGGGGAGACGGAGCAGAACGCGTCGGAATAGACCTCACGAAGCTTGTCAACGCCCATCACTGACCCTGTGAATTCAACTTTTTCCGGGATGCCAAGTCGCTCAGTCATTTTCTTGAGCTCAGGTAGGGCATCTCCAGCACCGACGATTCTAAGCCGCACGTCTCCGAGCTGATGCGCAACTTGGGCGAACGCCTTGATAAGAAGATCGACTTTCTTCTCCGCTACTAGGCGGCCCACATAAACGATGGCCTTGGCGTCGTTATCAGCACGTGCAGGATATAGCGCTTCCGCAGGATACAGGGCATTGGGGGCAACCCAAACCGGTTGGTTAGGAAGGTCCTTTTGGGCAGGAATGACACTGTCGAACCCATACAGCACAGTTCCGTCCGCGAGCGTCCGCATTGAGCGTCTAAGGCGTGCGGTCCATGAGCCTGCGCCGGCACGAGGATACAGATGTCCCCAGACCAGCGTTCGCCGTTTTAGAATCTTCCGTGCCAGGAGCATTCCCCACGCCGTCAAGCAGCGAGGATTCAGATCAAGCATGAGTGAATCTGCATTAATGGCACGTAGCCAATGGTCCCTCAGAATTATTGCACGTCCAAAAAGAAAGAACGCGCGCAATGGTTGATAAAGGGTTGGATCAATGCCTGTTTTTACAGTCGCGGTCAACTGGCGCGGGCCTGCGTATATCTCTACGGTATCCCCTGACTCGGAGAACAAAGACTGTATGCAATTTTCACGATAGAAGGGAAGGACCGTCAGGTACATGGCTTTGGTTCTTCGGCTGCTGTAGCTACTCATTCGATTTCCTAGCTCTCAAAAAACGGTCGAGTCGCTTCCATGAGCGTTTCTCGCTCAGTAGACGCTTCATGAGACTCTCGTTAGCGCGGTCAGCGTGTGGCGCACTGATGTGCGTGCACTATCGACTCGCTGATCAAAGTCCTTGACGCCCTCGATGAGGGACTGGATGGTCTCTGTATTAGCGCCAGGAGTGTATTCCTGGTCGTTGATTATGGGGTAGGAGCCGAACCACGGAGTCACAGTCGAGCTGATCTTGTCGGAAGCACCAATACGGTATTCGACAGGAATTGCTCCGGCCATGATTCCAAAAATCAGTCCATGCAGCCTATTGCTGACTACGGCAAAAGACCGGCGATACACGCTGTCTACAACTGACTGTTGGTCTGTATGGCTTTTCTGGCCCCAGAGAAACGCCTCCAGACCGAACTTTGTGGCCAGCTCTTCATGTTGGACGTCATCGCGCCTCACCTGGCTAACCAAAACTGGACTGAAATTGTGGAACTTTAAGCTACGGATTAGCCGTTCAAAGGTGTCCACATCAATCTTCGTATCGTTGCGAAAAGACAGTGCAATCAACTTGCGCGGCTGGTTAGAGGATCGTGCCGTACGCTCCATTCCAAATGCCAAATCGGGCGCGTGCAGGACTCCATTTTTCATCAGCGCTAGCGAAGCCGAGTCCCTAACCACATACAATTGGGATAATCTGACGATTTGCCGTTCTAGCATCCAACTCAACCGACCGTTGCCTCGGAGTGCCCTCCCGGCAGTTTGAATCACGCCTCCGGTGGCCCGGATGAGCGCAATATTCGCAAGCATAAGAATCGTTTTTGCAACGGCTTTTGGGTCGTCGTCGAGCCTATGAGGGCCAGGAGCATAGACCAAGTCAGCGCGACGGTTGAGGGCCTCCCAGAGCAGCTTGAACTGGAAAGCTATTGAATTTGGGACAAGTGTTACATGCGTGGAAAAGTTGAAATGCTCGATATATGTCTTCGGCATTCCTTTACACAATAAAACTAGCGATCGGCCTTCATCGGCATATTTCTGGAAAAAGACACGTCGAATGGCGATGTCACCAAGGTTGTCATGTTGGGCCGCAATGCTGCCAAATACTCTTCTCTTCAAACCACGTCCCAATCTAATTCACTCCGATGATTCCAGCAGTACCGGCACAGGGCCGTTCTGCATACTGCGCGTATGTAAAGCGACCTTGTATCCAAGGATGGCTGCTTGACTTGCAAAAGAAGCACTCAATGCCCACGCTGCTCCTACAGCCTCGCCAACCAATCCACCTATGCAGACCGCCAAAAGACAAATAGCCGTATTTGCTATTGCTGTCTTGGCCACAAAAAGCTGGTAACCCAGACCCTGAAGCATCGAAGTGAACAGTGATGCTATAGCAGCAAATACGAGTCCGCCCAGAACTATTTGCAGGGGAAGCACGGCCCCCTTATAGACGGCACCCAGAAACATCTCGACAGCAGCCGGAACAATCAGGATCAAGCTGCCATAAAGTAAGCAGCAAAAAAGAGCCGTGAAGCCAACAATTCCAATCAAGCTACCGATTTTTCTGTTGCGGTCAGCACTTGCCGGCAGCAGAACCGCGGCAAGGGACGTTGACAGAATTCGCAGCGGGCCCGTGGCCCTGCTGGTAGCGGCATAGAATCCTGCCTGGCTTGGTCCAGCGACAGCCGAAACCACCAAAGTGTCCAAATTGCGCGCTTGGGTCCCGAGGGAATTTAGCCAGTAGGGCCAAGAACGATTAACAACTTCTCTATATGTCATTCTCGAACGCGATGTATCGATGCGGTGTATGACAATCCTTCGGATGACTATAAGCGATACAGTTGCCGTGATTGCCAATGATGCGGAAAAGGCTAGTGCGGCGTTTACGCCCGCGAAGACCGCACCTAGATATAGAAGGACGGTTCCGACGCGTCTAGTTACCAAATTTTGGGTGTTTATGCGTGCATCGCCGTCTGCTAAAGGAATTGCCAGCCATGTATCGGTGTGCCTTTCACATGCCGCCCAGATGGCCAAGGGCAGGAGATTATAGAAGAAAGGATCGATGATGATGGCCAGAAACAACAAAGGGAGCCCTGTGATGAGCGTTATCGCCAGGGCAAGCCGATCCGTCAGGGTGAGCGCGGAGTAGATAATCGGACTCGTTGGAGTTACGGCCCGCTCACGTACCACCATGGTTGCAATCCCCAGATCGAAACCAGCTTGGAATACGATCGCCACCCCGAAGACGGCGGAAAACACCCCGAAGCTATGAGGACCGAGGTCCCGGGCCACCAGGAGTATCGTGACGGCTTGAATGAGTGCGCCCAGCAAACGACCTGTCGAAATCCAAGCAAACTGAGACGCTAGTTTCTTCCTGCTCAATCTTTCACCGCCCCCCGGCAGATTTTGCATCACTTATGCCAATAAGTTCTTGCTGAGTTGGTCCTGCAGACAAACCATCTCCAGGACCAATGAGACCATTCCAAGCAGTAGTAGTGAGGCTACATACGGCTAATTTCCTTGCCGTGACGACCGCAAGGCCGTCGATACGGAACTTTGTTCTCGAGGAAACGTTGCAGGTTCGCGGCTTAGTTCAGCAAGCACATTCGAGTCCATAGATTGAAGTGCTGGACTGGCCGCGCCCAAGTCTTTGTCTACTGTGCTGGACGCTCCGTAGCTGTAGTAGCTGTAGGAGTAGGCGTCCGCGCCTCGGGTTGGCAGCCTATTGAGTACCACTCCGAGCAGGTGCCCGCCGACGAGACCTAATGCTGTCAAGGATTTTTCAAGCTCGGCACGGCTTGTCTTCTGTGCACCCACGACGACTACAACCCCTCCGACGTGTTGGGACAGCACAGCCGCGTCCGTCACAGGGAGGAGCGGAGGTGCGTCCAATATGACGACGTCAAAAGCAGATTCGAGTCGGCTAAGGAGTGACTTCATTTCGTCAGATCCAAGCAGTTCGCTTGGATTAGGCGGGATCACTCCCGACGTAAGAACGTAGAGATCGTCTTCTCCCCAAGGCTGGAGAAGATCGTTAATATCTGTTGAACCAATCAGAGCAGTGGTAAGGCCAGCCCTGCGCTCCAGCCCCAGATACGAGTCCACCATTGGCCGGCGGAGGTCGGCGTCAACGAGACATACAGTTTGCCCTGCTTGAGCAATTGCTAGAGCGAGATTGGTAGCAGTCGTACTTTTTCCCTCGCCGGGAACGGACGAAGTAACCAGCACACTCTTGCGGCCACCAGTAACATGAGCGAACTGGAGGTTCGTCCGCAATTGACGAAATGATTCGGCTCGCGGGCTTTGGGTGGCCGTCTGGGTGAGTAGCGGCTTTTTGGAGGCATCCGGATCAAATGTAATACGGCCCAGGAGCGGCGCATCAGTGACTTGACGCAGGTCAGACTCTGCTCGGATGAGGGTGTCAAAGGTCGTTCTTAGTATCGCCAAGAAGATACCGAGTCCAAGACCTATCAGTAATCCAAGTGCCAAGTTTATCTTGGTGTTTGGTGCAGACGGCTCACTTGGGGCCGCTGCCGGAGTAATGATCGATAGCCTTACAGGCGACGTGCCGCCCGCCTGGGGTCGTTCGAGGTCATCAACGGCCTTGACTAGGCTATTTCCCACAGCCTGGGCTATGGCTGCCGCCTTAGCTGGAGAATCGTCGGCCGCTTTAATTGTTATCAGTACTGTATTCGGATCCGTACTGGCTTCAATTCTGTCCGCCAGTTGTTCAGCTGAGTCGTTTAGCCCCAATGTCTCTATAACAGGCCCCAGGACAACCGGAGTGGTTACTGTCTTAACATACGACTGAACCCGCGCTTGACTGAACGTGTTCCCCTGCTGTAGCTCCGTAACAGTTCCAGAACTCTGAATTGCGACGAATAACTGTGTACTTGCGGTGTAAGTGGGTTTGATGAGCACCGAAGCAACCCCACCAACCAAAATCCCAGTCAAGGCAAGCGCCACGACCAGTACCCAGTTGCGGCGGAATATGCGTAGATAGTCGCGTAGGTCCAAACGATCCCCCTATTTTCGTGGCTGGGGCTAGCCATTGGCGCGCCACCAGAAACGCCTTTATTCGTCCAGTCCTGATAATCATAGCTGGCGGCGGGCTGGTCGGTTCATTTCACCGGAAATCCGCTCACTTATTATGAAGCAGAGGCAGCCACCCTCAATTTCATGTTCATCTTGTGTCTGAGAAGGAAAATCTTTGTGAACGATTCGGATTGATGCTGGGTTGCTGGGTGCTCGCGTTAGTGCAAGTCGGGACGTCTGCACTTCGAAATTTATCGCGTATCCAAGTCCTCAAACACCAGGAATGTCTGCGTGTCGAGCACACCGGGCATGGATTGCAACTGGTCGAAGATAACCCGGCGTAAATCCACGTTGTCTACTGCCCTGACCAGGAGAATCACGTCGAAATCCCCGCCCACCAGGGCAATGTGATGAATTTCAGGAATGGTGCGAAGTTGTTCGCGGAGCTCACGCCAGGAATGTTGGCTGACTTTGAGGGTCACGTAGGCGGAGGACTTGAGACCGGCCTTAATGGGATCTACGAGGGCAGTGAACTTAGTCAGCACGCCTTCGCTGGTCAGCCGCGCAATACGTGTGTAGGCATGTGCCCGGGAAATATGGACGTTCTCCGCCACTTGCGTTACTGACATCCTGCCATCGCGGGTCAGCTCGGCAATGATGTTCCGGTCCACATCATCCAGCCGGACTTCCCCCCGGTCGATGCCACTCTCGGCCATTCGTCTACAACCCCTGCCCGTAATCCAGCTCACACTTACGTTTCGTCTTTCAGAGTAGGCTACTCAGCCGCGCTTTTCCACGATTAACCCTGGGGCTGGATACGAAACAGCTTTCGGGACGATACTGGGAATGAATAGTGGCTATAGAAGGACTGACCAATGACGATCTCCGCAGACCACGCCGCCGCGCAGCCGGCAGGGCCAGATAGCCAGCCCGGACAAACCGGCGAGGATGCAGTTACCGAGGCTGTACGTAAGTTCGGCATCACAGTTGAGGACTACATGCTGCCGGCCCGGCATCCGATTCAAATGGTGGACCAGGACGGTGCTTTGATACACCACACTGAGCAGGGCACCCAGCCCGGCCACGAGTACCCGCTGCCCGGTAACGCAGAGCTGCTCGCCGCCTACGAGCAACTGGTGGTCGGCCGCAGGGTCAATGACCAGAACTCGGCCCTGGTCCGCCAAGGACGGATGGCGGTTTATCCCTCCAGCCACGGCCAGGAAGCCTGCCAGGTGGCCGCCGCTCTTTGTCTTTCAGAGGGCGACTGGATCTTTCCCACCTACCGCGATTCCGTCGCTGTGATGGCAAGGGGAGTTGACCCTGTCCAGACCATGACCATATTCCGGGGCGACTGGCACAGCGGCTACAACCCCACCGAGCACAAGGTAGGCATTCAGTGCACACCGCTGACCACGCAACTCCTCCACGCCGTCGGGGTGGCCCATGCCGCAAAGCTCCGCGGCGAAGACACCGTTGTGCTGGCAATGTGCGGTGACGGAGCCACGAGTGAAGGTGACTTCCACGAGGCCCTGAACTTCGCTGCCGTCTTCCACCTTCCCGTGGTGTTCTTCGTCCAGAACAACCAGTACGCAATTTCGGTGCCTCTGGCCCACCAGTCGGTCGCTCCATCTCTGGCTCACAAGGCTGTGGGCTATGGAATGGCAGGTGAGCGCGTGGACGGCAACGACATCGTTGCGCTGCTCGCGGTGCTGGACAGGGCAGTGAGCCTTGCCCGCGGTGGCTCCGGCCCACTTTTGGTCGAGGCCCACACTTACAGAATGCAGGCCCATACCAACGCCGATGACGCCACGCGCTACCGCCAGGACAGCGAGGTTGCCCAATGGGCTGCCAGGGATCCGCTGAAGCGGATGCAGGTTTACCTGACTGAAAGGGGGTTGTTGGATCAAGCTGCTGAGGCCCGGATCTCCGAGAAGGCCGAGACGGTGGCCGCCCAACTCCGGGAAGGATTGGGCCAAGACGCTCCGGTGGATCCGCAGGAACTCTTCCGCCATGTCTTCTCAAAAACCACACCCCAGCTGAGGGAACAGTCGGCAATGCTCGCTGATGAACTTGCCCGCGAAGCAGCAGCTGACGCCAGCACAGAAGAGGCAGAACGATGAGCCCGTCTATCACCACGTCGTCAGAGGTCAATGGCAACGTCAGCGCTGCCACGGCCCGAGCAGCCGCGAAGGCTGCAGCGTCCGCTGAGGACTCCGGCCCGCAGGCCATCACAATGGCCAAGGCGCTTAATACCGCCATGGTCGATGCAATGCAGGCTGATTCTTCCGTCCTTGTTTTCGGTGAAGACGTCGGAATGCTGGGTGGCGTCTTCCGAATTACAGATGGACTCACAAAAACCTTCGGTGAACAGCGCTGCTTCGACACTCCTCTGGCGGAATCGGGCATCGTTGGCATGGCAGTTGGTATGGCCATCAATGGCATGCGCCCCGTGATCGAAATGCAGTTCGACGCCTTCGCCTACCCGGCCTTCGAGCAGATCGTCAGCCATGTCGCGAAGATGCATAACCGCACGAAGGGCGCCGTGAAGCTGCCGATCGTTATCCGTGTCCCATATGCGGGCGGCATCGGGGGAGTGGAGCACCACTGCGATTCCTCTGAGTCCTACTACGCGCACACTGCCGGTCTCAAAGTCTTTACGCCGGCAACGGTTGCGGATGGATACCGGATGCTGCGGGAGGCCATCGATTCAGATGATCCGGTGATGTTCATGGAACCCAAGAAGCTGTACTGGTCCAAGGACATGGTTGATCTGGGCGCCCTCCGGGCAGAACACCAGGCAAACCTCGACGGCGGGACTTCCTCCGAAGGCCGCGCCGCCGTCGCCCGTCCCGGCACAGATGCAACGCTCATCGCCTACGGCCCCACTGTTCCGACCGCTCTCGCTGCCGCTGCTGCGGCCGCCGAAGAAGGACGCTCCCTGGAAGTGATCGATGTGCGTTCGATTGTGCCCTTCGACGACGAGACGGTGAGCGCATCTGTTCGCAAGACCGGCCGTGCAGTGGTGATCGCGGAGGCGCACGGCTTCGCCTCTGTGTCATCGGAGATAGTGGCCAGGGTGCAGGAGCGCTGCTTCCATTACCTGGCGGCACCCATCCGGCGGGTGACCGGATTCGATATCCCCTACCCCGCTCCCAAGCTGGAGCACTACTACTTGCCCGGCGTGGACCGCATTCTTGACGCCGTTGACGACCTCCAGTGGGAAGACTGATCCTATGAGCGAAACAAAAGTATTCCTCCTGCCGGACCTCGGCGAAGGCCTCACGGAGGCCGAACTTGTGAACTGGCTCGTGGCCGTCGGCGACGAGATCCAGGTGGACCAGCCAATAGCTGAGGTGGAAACCGCCAAATCCATGGTGGAGGTGCCCTCGCCGTTCGCGGGCACCGTAGCGGAGCTGCATGGTGAGCCAGGGCAAACACTGGATGTGGGTAAGCCACTGATCTCTGTCAGTTCAGGCCCGGGCCTTGAGCCAACCCAGACTCCGGTTCGGGAAGCTGCGGAAACCTACCGGGAGGAGGAAAAGGCCGGTTCGGGGAACGTCCTCATCGGATACGGAACCCCGGGCGGTGTGGGCACGGCACGACGCACAAGGGCACGAAAGGGCTCAGCTTCACTGTCCTTAGTGGAGCCGGAACCGCCCACTCCAGCGGCTGATGCAGGTGACCTCTCGCTTCTTCGGACGCGGGTACCGGGAAAACTGGGGGCAGTCATCTCGCCGCTCGTCCGCCGGATGGCTCGAGAGCACGGCGTTGACCTCGGCGAACTGCAGGGCTCGGGGGAAAGCGGCCTGATCATGCGCCGTGATGTGGAGGCTGCAATTTCACCAAGGCGGCAGCAGGAATCCGCCGAACTTGAGGAGACACATTCTGCCGGCGTTGCGGGCCCATCGGAGAGCCAGCTGGAGACAGATCCCCGGAGCGGTCTCAGTATCGTCAGCCGGACGCCTATCCGCGGAGTCCGCAAAGCCACGGCTGCCAACATGTCACGTAGCCATTCTGAGATCCCCGAGGCGACTGTCTGGGTAGATGTGGACACGACAGCCTTGGTGGAGATAAGGGCATCCTTGAAGAAGGCAGATCCTCACAACGCCCCAGGCCTTCTTGCCTTCATTGCCCGATTTGTCACAGCCGGGTTAAAGAAATACCCGGAGCTAAACTCGCGCATCGTCTCGGCCGAGGACGGCCAAGGCGTCCAGTCCCAGGAAATTGTCGCATTCGATGGCGTCAACCTCGGCTTCGCAGCGCAGACTGACCGGGGCCTTATGGTGCCCTCGATTCGAAACGCCGACAAACGCAGTGCCCGGGAACTTGATGAGGAAATTCGCAGACTTACCGCAGTTGCCCGTGAAGGTAAGGCAACCCCTTCTGAGCTGGGGAGCGGCACGTTCACGCTGAACAACTACGGAGTATTCGGTGTGGATGGGTCAGCGGCGATCATCAATCATCCGGAAGTGGCAATCCTCGGTGTTGGGCGGATCGTGGACAAGCCGTGGGTGGTCAATGGCGAACTGGCCGTCCGGAAGGTCACCGAGCTGACCCTGACTTTCGATCACCGCGTGTGTGACGGCGGAACGGCAGCCGGCTTCCTGCGGTACGTGGCGGACGGAATGGAGAACCCTGGGGCTGTGCTGGCTGATCTTTGAGTCGAGCACTAGGCCCCGAAAACCGGTCTATTGATTCCAGCCGGCTGTCACGCATTTCCTCCGCTGCAGCTGGGTACTCGATCCATTCATTCCCTGAAACAATCACAAGATCTTGACTATCAGCGCAGGATTTATTCGTAAATCATGTTGGCATGTCGTTGTATGTGTGCCCTTATGCTTGGGGCATGACTATCGGGGGGATGGCGCTAGAGCGCACTTTAATTTATGACGCTGATTGCGGATTCTGCACACGCTCGGCGAACTGGCTTGCCAAAGGCGGAGCTGTCAATATCAAACCTTGGCAGGGAATTCATGACCTTGAATCTATAGGTTTGACTGAGGACATGGTCGAATCTGCTGCTTATTGGGCTGATGGTGGGGCGGTGATGGCACGCGGAGAATCCGCCATTGCTCAGGCCCTAATCTCCAAACGCGGGGGATGGCAGATCGCCGGACGCTTTATACTACTTCCGGGGGTCCGTCACCTTGCTTCGAATGTATACAAACTCATCGCCCGCAATCGCCATGCCATGCCTGGAGGAACCGACGCATGTCGGCTACCCAACTGAGCTGGCGTGCGCTGACCACTATGGCATTCATTGGTGCCCTGGTAATCCAAGCAGGCATATCCTTTATCGTTGAGCCGGAGCCGTATCCGGCAGTACGTATGCCCTCTTTTGGGTCAGCCCCCAATAAGTCCAATATGTTCCCAACTGATGTGGCATCTGTAAAAATCACATACTCGGACGGGACGACGCTGGAGCCGCATGTGTCCGAGCTCCTCAGCAGTTTCCGGTTCTCGTCTGCACGCTATTCCTTCGACTACGTCTTCAAGCCCGGAAGTCCAGGGACACCTGATCAGGAAGTCATAACGTGGCTTGCTGGTCAAGCAAGAGAACTCGCAGGCGGAAAGAACCCAAAGCAGATTGAGATGTGTTGGTACAAGACAGAGCTGGACATTCGGTCAGCTACCTACAAGAACATAGGCGAGTGCGATGCAGTGGTGATCAAGCTATGAGCAGACTCACGAGCATGTTCTCGGCTTTCATTGACGGGCTCTCTGAAGCGTACACAGCGTCGCCAAAGGCACTGTCAGGTATCCGGATTCTGTTTGCGGCGCACATCCTCATTTTTCCCATCGACTACAAATGGGTTGCAGAAGTACCTGGTGCTTTCTTTCATCCTCCTCCCGGGCCGTTCATGTTTTTCAGTAGCTCACCGCCGATGGAAATGCTTGTCGCGCTCGAGGTTCTGCGTGCCCTGTTGGCTGTACTTGTGCTGGTCGGCTACCGCACAAAAACGGCTTCTCTGGCGTTGGCCGCTGTATTGATTGTTGGATCTGGCCTGACTCACTCCTTTGGCAAAGTTGACCATTTCATCCTCTACGAGACGTTGCCCGCTGCGATGGCCTTTGCCGGATGGGGATCACGTTATTCGATCGATGCGCGCCGTGCCCGGAGTAGTGCCGCATACGGTTTCCCTATGCTTCTTTGGGCAATCACCGTTGGCTTTGCCCTGTTAACTGCAGCGGTGCCTAAGATCCTGACCGGATGGCTAGATCCTTCTCGTCAGGCCACCAGGGGTTACGTGGCCAGGGACTTGGCCGAGCCGATCAAGCTTGGCCCCTTGACGGACTTCTTCGGGACCATTGACTCAGCGATCTTCTGGAAGGCGTTGGATTACGCAACGATACTTGCCGAGGGTTGGGTTATCCTTGCCGTCCTCGTTCCAATGCTGTTCCGGTTCAGCCTTCTTATCCTCGTGGGTTTTCATGCGGGCGTATACCTTGCCTTGGGTATCGACTTTGCCCACTATTTGCTTGTCTACGCAGTATTTTTCGCTTTTCCAGTGCGTCAATGGTTTCCGTGGCTGACGAAACTCTTCTCCACCAGGAAGCTTCGTACCCGCTTACGAGCCTGGCAGATAACAAGGGCTTGACTCGAACTAGGACACAAGTTGTGGCTGATATGGAGGCAACGGGCGTTTTACTCAATCGCATGGAACCAATCAAGCATTAGGACTCCAATATATTCGTGTTCAGTCCTCGGCACCCGGGCACCGATAGGATTATGCAAATGGGGAATACTGATGATCTGGTCAAGCCCGGTCGTGATGCGACAGATGGTCTTTTCCGCTGCGCAACAGCCATTATTTTCTTGCTGTTGCCATTCTCCGAGGCAATGCCAGGACTGGCAGCAGCTGCCTGGTCCGTATCCGTCTTCGGAGTGATATTTGCTGTCGCTGTGCTCGGCAAATTACAACGTCCAGTAGGGCAGGCGGTTTGGCTTACGGCCGCTTATTTGGCAGTCATCGGAGTAGTAAGTTCATCTATCCACGCCGACTCGCTTGCGGGTCACATGCTAATAGGCGCTCAAGTTGTCTTTTTCATCGCCCTCGGTCCATATGTTTTGCGGTATCTTGCTACCGTCCCCGGCCTTCAAAAGGCAGCTGTGGGGGCACTCCTGGCCGGGCAAACGGTGTCGGCTCTGGCTGCCATCGTCCAAGCTTCAGGAACGTCGGTACTCGGCGCAAAGGTCCTATATGGCAGGGCGCCGGGCCTCGCCGGGCACCCCAATATCGTCGGAGTGCTGTCCAGCGTAGCGATTGTTGTCTTCCTTCACCTGATCTTCAAAAGCAACAGGCGCAAGGTGCTCTGGATGCTGGGTCTCATCGTCAACATCGGGGCGCTTCTCGCCTCCGGAAGCATTAGCTCGCTGATTGCTTGTTCAGCAGGGGTGGTAGTTTTCATGAGTGCGGCTAGGGTTTCAGTCCGAGTTCCACTGCTTATCACAGGAGGTGCAGCAGCTGCACTCTGGGGGATCGGGCAGATGGGACAAGCCGGAATCATGCGTGGACCCTACGAGAGGTTCCTGCAGGTGACAGGACAGACATCGGCCGCAAGCACCCTGGACATCAGGCAGAACACGTACGCCTATGCATGGGAAAGAATCCAGTCGGACCCTCTCATGGGACGCGGGTTGGACTTCTCGTCAGGTGCAACTTTTGACAACGTGACGCTAACTCACAATGTCCTTCTGCGTGCATGGTTCCAAGGTGGCCTGGCGCTCGGCTTGGCTTTTGCGATTATATATTGCCTAATTATCGGCTTGGCCATCCACGCAATAGTCCGAGGCGTGGATGCGGTGATTGTCGGCGTAATGGCGGTTCTTGTAGGATTTTCTTTAACTTCAGCGGCACTGCAACAGGGGTATTTTTGGTTGTTGATTATCGGGGCATTTTCGCTCATTGATAGATCGACTTCTGCGGCCCCAGAAATTGCTGAGTCTACGTTGCTGCATGTCAATCGGTAATATTCTGCCCTCGGAAAACACCGGTCCCAGGGGTTCCGCCTATGCCGTCGGATCCTGCACCGTACCCGCGTAAGACATTCCCATAGATCACCATATCGTTTTTTGGGGACATTACGCTTATAACCTGTGAAGCGCCCTTCGGAACAATGTTTCCTGGCCCCAATACTATCCCCGGCTGGTCGCCCTTGCTTTGGTCATGGACTCCATAACCACTTGATATTTGTGCGTTGTCCTCTATGCGGCTGTTGACGATTTGTACCTTCGAAGACCTTGCCCCTAATACGACGCCAGAAGCGCCATTATGATGCACCCATGCTCCACTGATTCGGGCATTGGAATTTAGCGCGAGCCCAAACGTTTTCGAATATGAGAATTCACCTCCATTGACCTCGAGATTTTCAGCCATTGTGTGGTGACGTAAGCCGCCCGCGCCCATGTTTCTTGCCACACCATTGATAATCTGTACTTTTTGTCCACGTATCTGAAAGCCGCAGGAATCCCCAGATCCCGCAACGCCACCCGAAGCATGACAATTTTCGAATGTTACATCGTATGCTTGCGGGTGGGTGTCCCAAACCGAGAAGCTGCCTGGATGAGCTTCCCCTACCCCTCCACGGACAGTGATGTGCCTCGGGCCACCCCAGAGAATTCCGTTCCGCTCGTCTGACAAGGTAGTGAAGACATGGCGCGTACCCCGTCCCTTCAGATTTTGAACGAGAATATTAGCGGACCGTCCCGCAACGCAGACGCCATAGCCTAGGAAACTGGTGTAATTGGGTAGTCGATCCGCATTGACGTTTGACACAACGGCATCCAGTACGTCATAGAGGAAGAGTCCCCCACCAGCGTCGCGGAAGGTAATACCGCTAATTTCGATGTTGGTCGCTTTTGCGATTTGGATTCCTTTCCACTTATTAACCAGAGGATCGGACGATGTGATGACGAAATCTCGGAGCTTGATGCCGTTGACAGGATTCATCTTCCAGACAACAGCAGCTTGCGCGACGTTGTAGGGCCATATAGTCGGGCCGTCAAAGGTCACGTTCTCGCCGGCTACGGCGGCGACCTTTCGGATTTCGCTAGCGTGAGTAGGCATGCCAGCTTCATTGTTGACATCAAAAACTACCAAACTGGATTCAAATCCAACACAGCTCCCTACGGTGAGCGTAGATGCCACGGCGGGGGGAAAAACTGCTGAAGTGCTGCCGGCGGGGATATCTGCAGTAACAGCTACTTTAGGCCCGTCCGTACCGAGGGCGTGAATAAATGCGAGGTTCGGTGTTCCGCCAGTATGCTTAAATATCGTGTGTTCGCCATGTCCAATTATTTCGAGTCCACGTTCCGGACCAACATTCAAGTACCATCGAGATCGATATTCCATCGTTACAGGTGGGAGGTAAATTCGGTGGATGCCATTAGCGACAGCAAAGTCTGAAGCCGCTCGGAGCACCGGAACTACGTCAGTTAGACCGGCAACTTCCTCCTTGGTGATCCGAATAGCATCGCTCGTCCGTGGCCAATAGGTCGTAGAAAGATCGGGAACTTGTACAACAGGGATTTTCGATGCAGAATCCAGGGTCGCCACCCCTGAGGGCACACCCTTTTCGGCAACGGGGACGTATGTGTTCGGTGGGTTTTTGTCCCCTGGCGCGGCCTGGGCACTCCCAGGGCCAAAAGCGGATACAGCGGAAGCGCCTGTGAAGGCAGTCAGTATGGTTCCAAATCGGAGGAGCCCACGGCGTTTAATGCCAGCTTCTGGGCTGGCTTCCTGTCTGATTTCTTCGTCAGCCATGACTGCACCTCGAGACATACGACCGCCTAATGATGGCGTGCTCATTCGATCCAGAGCAGACCGCACCCGATCCTGGAGCTGAGATGGACCTGTTCGCTTTAATGCAGAGACGCGCGACGCAGGGTACTGCCATTCTAAGTATCAACACTTTGAGCCTCCCAAACTCATAAATTGCTGTACTTAGAAACTAATCCCGCCAAATTGCGCAAACCACAGTGGTGACTACGCGTTTTATTTGCGGTGCCTACTTGCTCGCGTGGTCGAATACGTAGTTATTCAATCGGGCCACTTGGGTGGCTATTTCGGAAAAAGTAAATGTTGACTCAATGTTGATCGAATAATAAGAATAAATTGAGCGTAATTCAACCGAGAGTAAGGTCAACAAATGCATACTTCGAAAGATGAGTCTGCAGAGCCTGACGCAATAGACTTAGTGGGTACTTGAACTAGAGCTCCGAGGTGTACATGCGTTTCCATCGCTTCTTGTTGGTGATCACCGCGTCGGCTGCGATTGCTTTCTCGGTTGGCTGTTCAGCCAACCCGCCTGTGGCACCGTTACCGTCCAGCGCAACGTCAAAGTCGGTTACTTTCGCTGCCATCGGTGATTCGATCACTGAAGCCAACAGCAGCGATTTCTTGGCCGGCAAGATCGGGTCACGTTCGTGGGTGTCACATGTTGGGCCTGGGGCGACGTTCGCCGGCGGCTGGGCCCTTAGCGGCGCGCGTTCCTCCGCCATGGCAGAGAACGCCCGGGATGTTGAGGCAGACGTACTTGTCATCTTGGCTGGAACCAACGATGTCTTCAACGACGTGCCGTTCGAGCAAAGTGCCGGAAACTTGGTCCGCGTCGCAGAGAAGGTGGGATCCGAGAAGGTTCTCGTGTCCGCCATTCCCCCTATCGATTTCGAGCCAGAACTAGCCACCCGATTCAATCAACAGCTGAAACAGTTTGCGATGTCACGTGGCTGGGTTTTCGTTGACCCCGTGACAGGGGTCCGCGAGGGCGATCGCTTTGCTTCGGGCATGACAACCGATGGAGTGCACCCTACGGAGGCAGCTGCACAGGTGATCGGTATGGCCATGGGTAAGGCAATAACCGAGGAAATCGTGCGCCGCTGAACACCCACAATCCCGAGCTTCCCCAAACTCACCGCGTAGAATCGAGGCCTGAACAACGCAGGTACGCGCCGGAAGTACGGAGAAGTAATGTCACCATGGCAAGAAGTTGGCTCGGAAAACTATGTGCTCGCAACCCGGGGTTCACTGCTGAACACTGGCTTGGTTGTCGGTACGGAACGGGCCATGGTGATTGATACCGGTTGTGGTCCACGGCAGGCCCGGGAAATCCTGGAAGCCGTTCGCGAAAAGACCCAGCTGCCCCTTGTGGTGGTGAATACCCACGCCCACTACGATCACTTTTTCGGTAACTCGGTGTTTGCGGACGCCGGCGTTACGGAGTTTTGGGCCCACGAAAACTGCGCTGCGGAGATTGAGGGAAAAGGCGACGCCCAGCGCCGGTTCGTTACCGCCATTGAACCGGAGATGGCCGCCGGCGAAGGCGAAAACGTTGAACTGGTGGTGCCGAACGCCGTCGTCAAGGACCAACCGGTTCTGGTGGACCTGGGCGGACTGGCCGCAACCCTCTTCTGGCTGGGCCGGGGGCATACTGACGGCGACCTGCTGGTGGGCACTCCGACCACCCTGTTCGCGGGCGATCTGCTGGAGCAGGGCTCCCGTCCCTCCTTCGAGGACTCTTATCCGGAGGAGTGGGCAGACGTTCTGCGCCATATCTCCGCCCTCAGACACCGCTACGAATTCCTCATCCCCGGCCACGGCGGTCCCTGCAGCGACCAGTTCGTGAAGACCATGGCCAACACCATGAGTACGGCAGTGCGCCAGGCGCTGCAGTCCATCCGGGACACACCGTCGGATGCTACGAAGGCCATCCCTGTGCTTCCTTACGGCCCGGAACAGTCCCGCTGGTTTATTAAGCGGCTCCAGGAGACGCGCGGCCATCACTAGGATCCGGCCAACAATAGCGGCGAAGAGGTAATCGATTTCCCTTTGACTATGTGACAGTGCACATCTGGGCTAATATCGCGGAAGTTCACTCTGAACCTGAAAGGTCCTCACTGTGGATGTGACCCGATATGCCGTTAGTCTTCTCCTGTTCATGGCAGCAACAGCGGTGATGGTGGCGTTTGCCTCCCTTGCATTGAAGCAACGCCGACAAAAGCCGAGGCCGGTGCGCGTCCACAGCTCAGAGACATCCGCCCGATACCCCGCAGAACGATAGGGTTCCCTGTGCCGTACGTCGATATCAACCCTCATAAACAACGCCCCAAATGGATGGGACTACTGGTGCTCGCAGTCCTCTCTCTGGCGACCGTCGCCGTGGTCGTCCTAGCTCTTGGTGCCGACTAGAACGCGGGGACAGCCGCGGACACATCCATACGTGATCGCGGATCATCGGCGCCTGTAAATAAGTAGTGGGCATCGGAAAAGCAGGTAGCCGTTACTCGTGCGTCCTTCCTCACGACTTCATAGTCTCGGATCATGGAACAACAGGCGCACAAGAGCGGGTCGTTGCGCCAACGGCCCCGGGTTACGGAACAAGATATTCAGGCGCTCATGGCCGTGATTAACGCTCAAGACGGCGTACTTAAGAGTGCCGTCATCGAACCCGTCCCAGTCTTTGTTGGATTCAGAAAATTTGCAGGGGTGCTCCGGAAGCTGTCTGCTCGGATCTCGCGGCAGGTCTGAGCATTTTTTAGGTGACTGCTGGTTCAGTTGCACCACCCCTCTTGCCGCCAGTGGCGACGACTCATTTCCGCCCAATGACGACGTAGTCTCATGAAGCCCATATGGAGGCCATAGACTTGCGTCTCACTTGACTGATGAACATGGGGGAAACGTGGGCGGATTGGTCGCGATTGGCGACAGCATCATGAATGGTAATGGTCGTATGGTGGCAGGAGTGCAAGCACAGTCTTGGGGTCAATGGTTAGCTGAGGCCATGGATTTGCCGTTCACGAAGTATGCGAAGGGAGGTGCCACCTCAACCTTCATTGTTGATCAGTTACTGCCCCGAATACACGGGAAGTTCTCTGTTGGCCTACTCAGTATGGGTACCAATGACGCCCGGATCGCGTGGGATGCAGCGTTATTCCGCGCGAACATGCAGACGGCGGCAGCGAGCCTTGCCGCCATGTGTGATCGCGTAATTGTCATCACGGTACCCGCAAGCGTCGAAGCGACAGCCATCATTCGAGAAGTTGCGCTCGAGCATGGAGTGATCGTAGTAGACGGAGCTCTCAAAGGTGTGCGCCTTCTCCGATCAGACGGCGTCCATCCCACAGCCCTCGGGTACCTGACCCTTGCTGATCGAGCCGCATCAGCCCTGAGTGCGCCATCGCCGTTTGGTCTCGTCTTCCGGAGCGGACAGGGGAGACTGGGAGTCCAGTACGTATTGGAGCATTATCAGCTGTGGGTGAAGCACTCCACGAAACAGCTCATTAAGCGCATTCTGGGCCGATAGCTGTCTTTGATGGAGAATCGTTCGGGTCATGGAGATCGCCCGCCGATCGTGGCGAAGCCATCTACCCGTCGAAGTGCGTGCTGACCTTAGCCCCTGAAATGTTGGCCAGCATCTCCTCGGCCACAACACGCAGTTTCTGGTTGCGGTGGCTCGATACCTTGCCGAGGATCGCCATGGCCTCGTCCTGCGAGCACCGGTTCTGGCCCATGATCACGCCGCAGGCCAGGTCAATGGAGGTGCGGCTCTGCATTGCTGCCTTGAGATCGTCGGCGAGGTTTTGTGCCGAACCCAGGCGGACCGCCAGGCGCAGGGCGCGGCCGGCGATGTCGGCGAAGTCCTCCGCTTCGCGCACCACGGCTTCCGTGAACACGTTGGTTTCGCCGGCGAAGAAGTTCAGGGCAGCTGAGGAATCCTCGCCGATTTCCAGGGGTACGCCCAGAGTGCTGTAGCAACCGATTTTCTCCAGCTCCGCCTGGTAGGCCGGCCAGCGGGGATCGCTGCGGACATCACCCAGCAGGACGGTACTTTTGACCCGCAGGGCCGCGATGCAGGGGCCATCGCCCATCTGCTGCTCGATCCTGTCCAGCTTGACCGCATGCGGGCTGCTGCCCGCAACGGTGTCCGTCCGCCGTCGTCGTTTCAGCGTGACGCCGACCTCCACAGTAGAGCCGCTTTCACGGCTGAGTGTGGTCGCAGCCAATGAGGAGAGGTGCCCCAAAAACTCAGCAACGCTTTCGCTGCTGATGATGAGATCCTGCAGTTCAAGAACGCGCTCACGTTCCGAGGAAGTGGTCATTCTTCAATGTAAATTGTGCCGCCCATGTGCACAACCAGAAGCACGCGGGTAACCGTTTCCGGCGCCGGAAACAGGAACTGCAGGCTGAGCACCTAGAATTGCTAGCTGGACGAAGTTTAACGGCCTCCGCAGGTCTCAGCTTGCGAGTATGGGAGATCAGAAATGTCCGATTCGTTGGAAGACAGCGCTGCTAATGCCGTGGCAGGCCTGGAACAGCCGCCGGTGCGCCGCCGCGACCGCCGTCGTACTGATGGCAACGACGCCACCGCGACAGGAACCATGCCGACCGTACCCGGCGCAGCCGGCTCCGTCGCAACCCTCGAGGCGGAGATCCCCAGCCCGCCGGAGCGTGCACCAGCAGCCCCTGTAGTCCCGGATTCATCCGTCTCTGGCCAGCCGGCCCCTGCTGCCGAGGCCGTTCCAAAGCGCGGAAAAAGCCGGAATGCGGCCCGCGACGCCCTGGCCGATGCCCCGATGCCGGACTTCATCAGCTCGCCCGGCCTGTTTGTCCGCGAGCAGAAGCCCCGCCCCATCGGTGGCTTCCGCGGCGTCCTCTATGCCCTCAGCGGCGGCTCCCTGAATCTTGGCCCCAGCGCCCGCCAGCGCGAGGAAGACGAACTCGGCCGCCGCATCTCACGGCAGCTGCAGGGGAGCTACAACACCGCAGTCCTCAGCCTCAAGGGCGGCATAGGCAAGACCTCCACCACCGTGGGCGTTGGCCTCACCCTTGCTGAATTCCGCGGTGACCCGCCCTGCGCAATCGACGCCAACCCGGATTCCGGGGACCTCGTGGAGCGCGCCCTCGGCGAAGGGATCTACCAGCAGGCCAGCCCGCGCACCATCACCGACCTGCTCAAGAACATCGAATCCATCGATTCACTCACGGCCCTGGCACGCTACATGCACCACGCGGGCCGGCTGCACCTCATCGCCGGCGAGCAGGATCCGGAAGTCTCGGATTCGCTCACAGCCGAGGAATACCTGCGCATCCGCAAGCTCATCTCCAGCTACTACTCGATCGCCCTGACCGACTGCGGCACCGGAGTCACCCACAACGCCATGAGCGGCATCCTGCAATCGGCGGACAACCTCATCATCGCTGCGGGCTACGCCGTCAGCGGCGCCAAGCGGGCCCGGAGCACCCTCCAGTGGCTGGCTCACCACGGCTACGAGGAGCTGGCGAGCAACGCCATTGTGGTGATCACGGACAAGGACGAGGTCTCCACACGCGTGGACAAGGACGCCATCGAGGAGCACCTTTCAGGCATCTGCCGCCAGTTGATTGCGGTTCCCCACGACAGGGGAGTGGCCGACGGCGATCTGGTCACCCTGGAGTCCCTGCGGCCCGAAACCCGGCGGGCCTACCGTGAAATCGCTGCCGCGATTGTGGACGGTTACAGCTAACCAAGCGGGCAGCTTCAGCGTCTTGACCCCCTCATAGCGGCGGCGGAGAATTTGTGCCACCTGACGAGTTCGTCGGGAAGATGCTGAAGGGACAGTCATGCCTGTCATAGAAGAAAGTGTTGTGCTTCATCGGGAGCCGGACATAGTTTTCGACTACATCGCCAACCCCACGAATCTCCCCGTGTGGGACAGTTCGGTGGTCGACGCGGAGCAGATCAGCGATGGCCCGCCGCGCCTCGGGACGCGTGCGCGCGGAACCAGCAAGATCATGGGCCGCCGCTTCCATTGGACAACGGAAGCCACGGAATTCGATCCACCCCACCGCGTGGTCAATACCGCCGTGGAGGGGCCAATGAAATTCGCGGTGGCCCTCATTTTGGAACCCGTCGACGGCGGGACAAAGCTGACGTATCACGTTGACGCCGAATCCGGCCTGGGTGGGGTATTCGGCAAACTGGCCGATCCGCTCATCGAACGCGCTCAGGGCAGGACAATCCGCGCCAACCTGGAGTCGCTGGCCGAACTGCTCGCCGACCACCCGGCGGGCTGACACATGAATGCGGCTCACGCCACCAGCGGGGGGCACCCTTATCGCCGGGTGGGGGCAGTCATCGTGGCAGCCACCATTGTGTGGGGAGCCGGAGTCTCCCCGGTATCACGCGTGTACATTACACCCCGGGCTGCAGACCGTCTGGCAATGCTGCAGCGCGGCCGCCGGGCATGGGTGGCCGGGCAGTTCGTAACAGCCGTAGGAACAGCCGCCGTCCCGGTTGGCGTCGCCGGCTTTGCCGACGCGCTTCCGGCCGGTCCTCCCAAGAAACTGGCGACGGCGGCAGCAGCGGCATTGCTCGCGGGTGCGCCCTTGTTCGTGGCGGACCTTGCTGACCGCGCATCGGACCTGGAACGCTTCGCCTACCAGCGTGGTCCGGCGTGGCGCTTCATGGGCTACTGCACCCTCCACCTCGTAGCCCTCGCGTCACTCGGGACAGCGCTTCTGACAATGCCGGCGCCGGACGGCGCGGCGGCGAGCGGCGCAGCGCGGGACGTCCCGGCGTCGAGCATTTCAGCGCAAAGCACTGCAGTGCCGGGCGACCGGGCCAGGCGATGGATCGGGGTGGCCACCCTGCTGAGCGCTCCCGCGTTCGCAGCGATTCTGGCCGCCAAGAAGGACATACCGCCGGCCGTGTTCTATGTGATGGAACAGGCGGTGGGCCTCTATCTTTGCTTCCATCGGGAGCCCGAAGCCACCCAGGCTTCGACGCAGCCCTGAGGGCGAGAGAGGACTGGGAGCCGCCGTTGCTTATGCGGGGGTCACTGACACGGCCCTGAACTCCACCGGCTCGGAACCGGGGTGGCTCTTGTAGAGGGAAAAATATCCGCCGCGGTAGGTGTGGTCCACGGCTTCCGCTGCATTTTCGACGTCGTCGAGCCGTGCGATCCGGACCGTGGACGGGGTTACGGTCAGGCTGAACTTCATCCATTGGCCGGGAACGGGCGACGGCGTTTGGGCGGACGCGATGGGCAGGGGGTTGTTGCTGCCAGCATCCTGCCGATATAGCTCCAGCAGGCCGTCGCCGCTCAGCGAAATAAAGTTTCCGCCGACAGGAACCCTGCTCCATGGGCGGAAGGGATGGTCGTCTTCTTGCCCGAATGCTAATCCGGCTCCCCAAGCGCTCAACCCGTCCCCTTGCGACGACGCACCAGGCCGCCGGATCTCGAAGGTCAGCACGTAAGATGGGGCGCTGACGGGACACATGGAACCCATAACATAGCTGCTGGAACCCTCGCCCTCGATACTGATCGAGGCATTCCCTGGTTGAAAGACGGGCTGGTTTTCCCACAGGTGCAGCCAAGGCAGGTCACCGGGTGCCCTGAGACCGGAGCCGAAACTGTCGGTGGTGCTTCGGGGGCCGTTGCTGCTCACGTAAGGGAAGTTTGAGCACATCATCCCCCGCACGCCCAGCCCCTCAAGGCGATCGCGCATCCAGCGGGTGTGCACTTCCCAGCAGATCACGGGCTTGCCGTAGGACAGGAGTTGGCGTATCTCCTCATCGGTCGCACCGTGATAGATGCCGAGAAGGTCAAAAGGGGCCGAGAAACGCTCGAACTGATTGTCCGAGCTGTCCGTGAAGTATCCCCAGGTCTTGTAGCCGCGCTCCTTCACCTGCTCAGGCAAGGGGACAGTACCAGGCTGCTTCCACACAAAGCGCTGCGTAGCATCCGGATAGCTGTCCAGCACCTCCAGCAGGGCCTCGGTGTTTGTCCGCTGTTTGTCTTCAATGAAGAGCACATGGTCTGCCGCGTGCGCGTCCAGGACGTCCTTCAGCATCGGGATGGGTTCCAATGGTGAGGCGGGGCCTAGCCACTTGCGGGCATCATTCCGCAGGTCCGCAAGTTCGGCATAGGAATGCTCGGCAATATCCCGGTCGGTGCCGGTCAGTTTCTGGGTATTGGTTAGATGGTGACAGACCAGGACGCCGTCGGAAGTGCTGCTCAGGGATATCTCGATTGCCTTGGCCCCCAAGGCTGCGGCCTGTGCGTAGGCGTAGGCGGTGTGCTCTGGCCAGTTGTCCCCTGAGCCGCGGTGCGCGATGAAGAAGGAGTCTGTCCCGGCGAGGAATTCATCGAGCAAAGGCTTGCTTCTGGGGGTCGTACCGGCATCAGTGCTTGATCCGGACGTCTGGTCTGAAGATCCATCGGACCCTTCGGGCTTGTCCGGGACGGCCGTACAAGAGGCCATCAGAATGCCGCCCGCCGTGAGCAACAGAAGCTCACGGCGGGAAAGCAGGGGCGACAGCTCCATTGCCCTGCCGGCGTTCAAACCCACGGCAGGGCGTTGGATTTTTGGATCTCTGCCTGTCATTTAGTGGTCTGAACCAGCAGATCGTTGTACCGGACAGTCACGGGCAGATTGGTTGCACTTCCGGAGAGATAGGTGCTGAACCCAATCGCTCCCGTACCTTGGAGTGCCGCCGTCGAATCCTGTGCATTGATCTGCCAAGCGGCAGGTTCCGCGGTTCCCACCTTCCAGATCTTGGCACTGGTTGTTGTGGGTGACTGGCCCGTCACTCTCAGCCTGAGCTGCAGTTCGTCGCCCGGTACATACGTCAGCCCTGGGTTCGCGGAACCGAGCACTGTCTCGCCGCCGGAAACCCTGGAAACCTGCAGCGACACGGCACCCGATGCGCCGATGACCACCTTCGCCCGGTAGTCACCGGATGTTCCACGGTCACGCCCCACGATGCTCAAGTAGGAGCCTCCGCCATTGGTCACTTTGTCCAGCGAGAGCTTGACCCACAAATCGGCGTCGTTAGTGGCCACCGACCTGAGGTGAGCGGTACCGGAGGACCCGCCGTTCGAGTGGGTGATGTTGCCCCGCCCTGCGCTGACGTTCAGGGAGGTTCCGCTCGAGCCCCAGACGCTCCAGTCTCCGCCGACCTCCGCGCGACCGAAGCCACTCGTGACGGCCCTTTCAAAAGCGTCCCGCGCATGCACCTGCAGCTGCACGCCGCCCGCTGTGACACTCACCTGACGGGAAGTACTTCCGGTGGCTCCGGCATTATCCGTGACCGTCAACGTAATGGTGTACGTTCCAGCTGCGGCATATGTGTGGGATGTGGAGACGCCCGACCCGGTCTGTCCGTCGCCGAAGTTCCAAGCGTACGAGCTGATGGTGCCGTTTGGATCAGATGAGGCGGACCCGTTGACTGAAGCGGTGAGGCCCGTGGCGCTGACAGTAAAGGAAGCGGTGGGCGGAGTGTTTCCCGTGGGGGTTCCGGCTACGGTGACTGACGCCGTCGCGGACGAGGCCTGCCGTCCAAACGGATCCGAAGCGATGACCTGGTAGCTGTGGGTGGAGCCCGGCGCCAAGCCCGAGTCCGTGAAGCTCAACGTGGGCCGCTGCCAGAAAGTCGATTCGCGCGACACCGTGGTGACGGTAACTGCGCCGTCTCTAACTACACGGTAAGTCAGGTTCTTATTGTCCTGGTCGTGGTTCGTCTGCCAGTCAATCCGCGCAGTTCCCGAGGACGGCGACTGCACGGTAGGCACCCATGATCCTCCGGATAGCACCGGGCCGCGGGCGTTGGGCGCGAGTTCCTTAACGGCCAGCCGCACCAGACCCTGTTGGGCCACGCCGTTCACCCGGGGGAACTCACCGCCCAGGACAACGTATTGTGAGTTCCCCGTGACAGTCCAGGCAGCCTGATACTGACCGGTAAAGGAACCGGCTGAAAGCGACGGGAACCAGTTCTGGAGAGTAGGGGCCGGGTTCCCTTCGAAGTTAGGGTAACCAAGCGGATCCCTGGTGACTGTTCCCGTAGCCTGCCGGCTGAACGCTTTGGCGTAGTAATACGTCCAGGGATTGGTCTGGGGGAAACCGCCGACATTCCCGCAATAGTGCGCATGGCTCACCACATAGACAACATTTCCAATGGGGGCGACGCCGTAGGAGTCTCCATGGCAGTCTTCGATCCAGTTGATCTTCCCGTCACCCCAGGCAGCGGAAAACGCTCCCTCGAAGTTAGCACCGGTGCCGAAGTCATAGCCCGTCCCATACACATAGTTGGCGTCGCCGGAAAGGCTCAGGATGGCACCGTTGGCTCCCGCGTCACGAACCACGGAGTTCACCGCCATCGGATAGTTGGTTCGCCCTGTTCCGGTATCAACGGAGGCAAGGCCATAGCCGGGATTGGACGAGCCGTTCATGCTGGTAAAGTTTCCACCCAGCACCATGCGGCTCCCATCCGGCGACATCCTCATTGCCAGTACGTCTCCTCCTGCAGTGAGCGGATTCCATGCCGTGGTGCTTCCGTCCGACGCATTTACGGCACCTGCCTTTGACCGCCCCGACGAATTCAGCCCGCTGAACCAGCCGCCAAGATACACCACGCTGGCCGTTGCCACGATGGCATTCACCCTGGTATTCACAACTGGCCGGAAGCTGGTGATCATCTTTCCCTGGTTTGGCTGGCCTACTGCATTAATGGCTGCAACACGGTAGGCCGTTGCCCCATCCACAGTGGTGAAGGCCCCGCCAACGTAAATTCTTGTTCCGTCAGGAGACGCTGTGATGGTGATCGCCTGCGCATTGAGTCTGGGAGCCCAGTCGGTTATCAACGCACCCGTGCTCAGGCGGAAGGCGAGGGTGTGGTTGCGGGGGGTGGTATTGGTTCCGGGAGCTGCTCCCGGAGGCCTCGCAGTGGTGAAGTTGCCGGCCACATAGACGATGTCCCCGACCACCACCTGTTGCCAGACGACGCCGTTCACCTGCACCGTAGGCAGGGCGTCCGCTGTGACCGTCGGAGGAGTGGCCGGATTCGTCGGGTCTACCGGTGAGGAGTCCGCCACCGCGGTTGATCCGAGGACAACGAGCCCGGCGAGGATCATGGCCAAACCCGTGAGCAAGGCAAGCACACGGTGTGCCATGGTGGGGAGAATGCGCATGGGGGCCTCCTTGGCCAGTTGTCAACCGCGGGGCGCGGCACCTTCGATGACTACTACGGGCAGATCCAATTTGTGGTCCACCAGGAACCGGACTCCGTTCCTTTGCTCAACTGGAACGGCAAAAATGAACACGGCGGATGCGCTCTGCCCCGGTGCGATCTCGGTGGGAAAGTCCGATGCGCCGCCGCCAAGTTCTTCGGCTGGTACAGAGTCGGGGCCGTATTCGGCGATGACCACAGTGCGGGTCATATCCACTGAAGACTGAGTGTGGTTGGTGAATTGGAGAGTTACGCGGATGGCAGGAGCAGCGATTTCACCCGGGATCCGGGCCTCCCCCTGGACAGACTCAATGCTCAAAACTTTGGTGAGGATTCCTGCGCTAACCGGGGCTGGTTCGCCGATAGCGACAGGAGGTGCGGATGGCCGCGCCATGGGTGGTGCCGAGGGAGCAGGCTGCTGTGGGGGACCAACCGGGGGAGCGGGGGCTGGCTTCTCGGCCACGAGGGCCTCCGGGGCAGGATCGCCCGCCGGTGCATCAGCGGGCTGTTCAGCTACGGATTCCTGCGAAGCTTCCGGAATCGGTTCCTGAGGGCCTTCGTCGATGATTTTTGGAGCGGCGTTCGTTGGGGTTTCCCCGGCTAGAGGAACCATTTCCTGCTGGTTCCCGCCGCCCGAGGCGGCGGCGGACCAGAGTACGCCGGCGAGCAGGAAAACCATGAGGGCGGCAACGGTGAGAGTCCAGCCGCGCTGTGCCGGACTTTTGAAGTGATAGCTTCGTTTCATGCTTCACCTGCCGCCGGGTTGCCCCCCCAAAGCGGTTGTTTCCACTGTACTCAGGGTCCGCACAATAATCACCGGCCCAGGCGGAATAGTTTCCAATATCTTGGCGATGCGCTGACCGACGGTCACCGCGAGGACGACAATGATCAGTCCGGATACCGTCAGGATACGGAACGCGTGACGATGGTCCTCAGGACGAAGTCGTCAGACTTGGGGGACTTGGATTCCGCCAGCGAATTAATAAGCACCGCGGCGAAACCTCAAGCGCCCTGCCATGTTGTTCGACCCCCGGGTTCCCTCACCGCAGAATGGTCCCACTGTTCATGGCGGCCGGGCTTCCGTAACAGGGCGAGGCCAAGAGTGAGCAGGAGGGTGGGGGCAGACGTGTACAGGGGGCTGAAAAACAGATTCCACAGAGTCAGGACGATCAGGAATAACTCGAGTCCGGAGCCGTTTCTGTGGGCAACCAGCGTAAGCAGCACGCGAAGTAGAAGCACAAGGATGGCCAATCCCGCAACAAGGCCGGGTATGCCGAAATAGGCCCACAGATCGGCCAGCACCGAGTGCAGCTCGATCTTTTCGCCGAACATGTAACGTTCGACGTACCCGTTGTTGGGATCGTAATTAATCCCTGCCATTCCTTCCTTGCCAACTAGGACGTCCGCCGGGTTAGCAAGTACCCCTGTGCCGAATCCCATGGGCCGTTCCTGGAAAAGGGCCAGCGACGCCGTAAGCTCCGGCCGGCCTCCGACAAGCAGGGAACCCGAGGTTCTGATTTGTTCCAACGAACGGGCCTGGGATTCTTCACCGAGATATCCCTCAACTACCAGGATTTCCGCAGCGTTATACGTGATGACGGCCGCAGCTCCGATCGAGAGTATCGTCTTGTAGATGGCGTTTCGACGGCTGCGTGGGAGGTATTGCCACAACAGAAGAATGCCGGTTAACGCGATGATGGTGAAGAATGAGCGCGAATCACTGACAGCGGAGACTGCCGCAAGCGCGAGCAGGGTGAGGATCTCGGCCAAACGGCTCTGGAGGTACCGTGCCAGTGCCAGAGCAATCACAGCAACAGGGACAGAGAAGGCGTATTTCCATGGGTTTGCCCCCATGCGTGACTCATCAATCAGTCTGGATGCCACGAGCCCGACACCAAAAAGCAAGCCGACAACCTGAACAGGAAACAGTTGGCGGGCCCACAGGACCGCTCCAACGCCAGCCATGATTCCCAACACCAGGACGGAGTCAGACGTCAGGTTCTTGAGACTGATTTCATGATCGGCAGCTGCGAGTGCCGTCAGCCAGATGCCGGAGATCAAGGCCAGAGCGCCGGTGAGCAGGATCAGTCTCGCCCCGCGGAAATGGTGGAGCGCGGGTAGCCACAGCGGGAGGAGGAAGATAGCCAACAGGTATCCAGGAGTCATTCCCTGGCCAATGTTGAATCGTATTCCCAGCAGAACCAAGGTGAGAGCGGCGGCGTAAGCAGCCAGCATGTTTCCCGCATGCCCGCTGGACGGCACTGACAAAGCACTGGCGCTGTGGGCAGAGGCTGGACCCCCTCTGCGTGCAGGGAGGACGGGCGTTGCCGGACCACGCCTTGGGTTCATGGCTTGGGCTGTTTGCCGGTGCGTTTCGTGTTCACAACTGAGCTGAGCACGCCGACCGGGTTAGCCTGAGGCGCAGTACCATTCGCCGCGCTGTTCTTCCTGCCTGCATTGGCGGCAGCAGCGCGGGTCCTCTCTCCAAGGCTGGATACGTAGGCCCGCAAGCGCTCCTGGGGCCGCAAGGCCGTTGTGCCCTCATAGACGTACTCGGAATCTTTGTTCTTTTGCGTTACCCGGTTCAGGACGACGCCGATGGCCCGTGCCTTGACGGCCTCCAGCGCATCCAGGGAGCCGCTAATCTGCTGGCGCCGCGTCGACTTGAATCGAACCACGATCAGCGCCCCGTCGGTGACGCGGGAAAGCGCAAGGGAATCAGTGACAGGTAACAGGGGTGGGGAATCCACCACCACAAGATCGTAGGAGCTTGAAAGCTTGACCATCAGGTCTGCGAAGGCGTGGCTGTTGACGATCTGGCTCGGGTTGGGCGGCAGGGAGCCAGCGGTAAGGATATTGATGTGGTTCCATTGCTGTACCGCGTCCTCAATGGAGACGTGTCCCGACAGTACTGATGTGAGTCCTACCGACCCTTCAATTCCGCAATGCTTGGCCACATTCGGACGGCGCAGGTCAGCATCCACTATCAGCACACGTGGAGTGAGCTCGCCGGCAGCGAGTGCCAGGTTTACCGCCGTCGTTGTTTTTCCCTCACCAGGCATTGACGACGTTACGACGATGGAACTGATCTTCGTATCAGGATCGAGGAACTCAATGTTGGTGGCGAGCCGTCTGTAAGCTTCGGCCGTCGGTTCAGCCATGGGGTTACGTGCGCGCTGTTCCTTTGAACGATATACAGGCTGACGTCCGATCACTCCGAGGACAGGCGTATCACCGATACGCTGCAGATCGTTTTCTGTGCGGATCCGGGTGTCAACCACCGCCCGGAGCAGAACGAAGGCATAACCCAGGGCAAGGCCGATGCCCAAGCCGGTGATGACGAGCAACGGGGTGTTCGGCGCGGATCGTGTAGGCGGGGTGGTGGCTTGGGCCACGTTTTCCAGGTTCACCACAGGCTCGTTGTCTGCATCTTTGGGTGAAATGCGCTGAACGGCTGTGGCCAGCTCGTCCGAAACAGCGTTTGCAATCCTGGCCGATTGTTCGGCGGAGCCGTCGGTCACAGTGATCTCGATGATGAACGTATTCAGGGGCGTTTCCGCTCGGATGGACTTGGAAAGGGCAGTCGCGGTAACGGGCAGGCCGAGCTGGCGGATGACGGGATCCAATACAACGGGCATGGTGGCCAGTTGCGCGTAGGACTGAACGATGTTCTGCGTGAAGGTGGATCCTTGGACGAGTTCTGCCGACGTCTCCCCACGCTGGGTGGAGACAAAGACGCTGCTTGTCGCCTGGAAGCTTTCTGGAGTAAAGCGCGCCACAGCAAAACCGATCAGTGCGCCCATGAGGCCGAGGGCGACGATCGTCGTCCACTGCTTGCGCAAGATCGCTATGAATTCACTGGGTGTCACCCGTTCCCCCCGGTTAATGGTGGATCAATGCATACTATCCAGTACTAGTACCCACTTGACAAGGAATGAACTTCTATTCCATCAAGTTTTGATCATTGAGTATCTGCCGGGGTCCTACAGCCGTTCTGCTCGTGACTCAGGAGGGACGGAGGTGGCTTCCGGGCTGCTCCTGCGTTTCAGCTCTACACGTGCGATGCGGAGGCCGTCCCGGGTGCCGCGGATAGCTGCCAAAAGGGGTTGGACGGGCCGGAGGAACTGGCGCCTGCCACCTTGCAGGAGCACCCCCCGGGCGGCAGCAGCCGATGTCCGCATCCAGCGCCGGACATCTTTCTCATCCAAGTGCTGGGCAGCAAACAGGAGACGGTTCCGAAGATTGTAGTAGTAGTAGGTGTAGGACTTGCCGTGGCCGGCTTTGGACCGTGTTTGCACCTCGTGCGTTCCGCCTTCGTCGTGGACTGCAGTTGCTCCGGCCAAAACCACAACGTCGCCTCCCGCCAGCCGCGTCCGGTGAGACAAATCAACATCTTCCCAATAGAGAAAATAGTCCGGAGTGAACCCGCCAAGCTCCTGCCAAAGCTCAAGGCCCACCATCAGGCAGGCGCCGCTCAGCCACGGCTCGGTCCTCCTGCCGTCAGCAGGATTCCTCTTCCTCCAGGAGCGCATCGTCCCCGAATCCAAATCCAAGTCCACCCCGGCGAACCAGACTGACCCGTCGGGGCGAATAACAGTGGGTGACACCAGATTCCTGGGTTGGGCTGACACCTGTTTCCTCAATGCGTTAAAACTGTCAGCGTCCAGGCTGGCATCAGGGTTGAGGAGCAGAAAGCTGGTTGCTCCCAGCGCCTGGGCCTTCTCCACGCCGAGGTTCATGCCTGCTCCGAAACCAAGGTTCGAGGATGGAAGAACCGTCTCCCAACCGAATTGCTCCGCTTGCTTCAGTACAGCCTCACGCTCCTGCTGGCTGGAGAAATTATCCACAACCACGACGTACGCCTCAGGAGTGCCCCGCGCGACCTTGAGGAGGTTTGCTTCGAGGAGCTCGTGCGAGCCATAGTTCACCACAACTATGGCTACCGCATCGCTGCTTGTCATGGAGTGCACACTACCCATCGCCTCACTCTTCCGGAATGGCAGCCCGCCTGCCGACCCTAAAGTGGAATCTCTTCCAGGATGGTGCGGACGGTGTCCTGGTGGCCAAGGATCCGGAAGTGTCCCGGGACGTCCAGCTTGATGTTCCGCGCTCCGGGGAGGATGCTGCCCTCCGGAATGTGGGGATCGAACTGCCCGAACACTGATGTAATGCGGTGGTTGATGCGTTCTTCCCTGGCCAGCTGCAGGGTCAGGGCATTCCGGGGGGAGAACGCACGCAGGCTCGGCGCCAGCATGAAACGCGCGTACCGGGATCCCGAGAACGGCGAACAGACCGCCACCATCCGCTCGACCCGGCGCTCGCCGTCGTGCGTCATCATGAGGTATTTGCCGATCAGGCCGCCCTTGCTGTGCGCCACAATGGCAGCATTCATCACGTCCTCGGAGGCCAGGTGCTTGGCCACCAGCTTGGCTGCCGCCGGTATTGCGAGCCGGTTCCGCTGCAGCACCGTTACAACGTGCACCGGATGCCCCGCCTGATGCAGGGCAGTGATCAGGGGCAGCATGAACTGCCAGTTTTCGTACACACCGGGGATCACGACGACGGGGCGTCCAGTACCGCTGAGGAAGTCGTCCGGCTGTGTCCGGTCAAAGAAACTGCGAAGCTGCCGCCCGGTGGCGTAGGCGTAGTCCTCCGTCCACCATGCTGCCTTCTGAATTGCCTGCCGGGCGTTCACTGCCCGCCGGGCGGCGCCACTCACTTCGTTCCGTCCTTGGAGGCCACAGCGGGAAGGCCTGCGAACGTCCTGATCACCTCGGCTACCTTTTCAGTGGCCAGGTGCTGCACCACGTGACCGCATCCGGGGAACTCGACGATCCGGGCGCCTGCCCGCGCTGCAAGCCTGCGGGCCCAGTCTCCTTTGGCCACCGGATCCCGTTCACCCCTGATCACCAGGACCGGAGCCTTGACCTGTGCCACGCGTTCTTCCATGGGGTAGTCCATCATGACGCGCAGCTCCTTCAGGTACCACCGCGGCCCGCACCTCCAGTAGTCCGAGAAGACGATCCAGTTGGAGCTCCAGGATTCGGAGCCCACACCGTCGCGGATAAGATCCCAGGCCTGCTTGAGAACGTGCCGCCGCTTCGGATCAACCACCGGCCCCATCAGCACCACGTACGAGAACAGTCCCGGATCCTGGATGGCCGCCTCCACCCCGAACTGCGTTCCCATGGAGTGGCCGATAACGACGCAGTTCTCCGTGATGCCAAGGTCCGTCAGGGCCAAACGGATGAAGGAGGCGTAGTCCTCCACACTCAGTTGCCGCTTCGGCTTGGGCATGGAGCCGAACCCAGGGAGATCGATGGAGTACGCGTCGGCGGATAAGGACAGAGCCTTGTGAAGCCTGGCAAGGTACCGGTGGGAAACGCCGATGCCGTGGACCAGCAGGAAGGTGGGCCCGCCGTCGGGGTTTCTCCCATTGCCGGGGGACGCGTAGATGCGCCCGCGAAGGCCTCCGTACTCGACGTCGGTGACGTCAGGTTTTACGGAACGGTCCATGGCTTGAGGATATCGCCGCCCCGCCGTGGCATTTCCTGGCAGTTCACCGCGACCAGATCCGGGATGCGGGATATGGGCGTCTTCGTCGATGGACTTCATGGATAGTAAGCTTACTGTCTAAATGGCCGTGGTGAGCGGGAGTGCGATCACGTGCATCAGATCCTGTCGACGCTGGCTTAGTGGTGCTCCATCAGGACCTTGAGGGTGGCCAGGGCCTTCTTGACGTCTCGCTTGAAGATCACCGTCAGAAGGGGCACTGCGAACCGGGCCAGGCCGCCCACTTGGAAATCCACATTGCTGGTGAGCCGACAGGTGTCGGCGCCGGTGGGCTCAACCAGATAGGAAGCGACACCGGTCATCTTGCCCGATGGGATCTCGAAGGCTACGAAGCGGCCAGGCTCGTAGGCGATGAAGCGGTTGCGGGCGACGACTTTCATTCCTGCGAATCGTCGCGTTAACTCATGTTCAGTGCCAACGCCGATAGGACCCGGCGTGATGCGCCTTATCTCATCGAGGCCGCTCTGCCATCGGGGTGCGTTCGTGTGGTCCGCGACGAAGTTGAACACCTTTGAGGCCGGAGCCCGCAACTCGATGCGAGTCTCCAGCTGGAGCCGTCTCATGAGGCGTCCTTTCCCAGGGGCGGACGCACGCCTTCGCGTGCAAGCTTGATTGATTGGAACGGGACGAGCGGATCCGCGGCAGTCACCGCGGGCCGATGCGGGATCGACGAGGCGAGGGCCAGGACAATCACGAACGACACGGCCAGGACGGCAACCCATGCGCCGCGAGGCTCCGTAAGAGCGAGTGCAGGGCCGGCGATTCCGGGCCCGGCCAGAGCAAGGGCCGCAAGGAGGGCTGCGCTGGTGATGCCACAGGCCAGCCTGCTCCACAGCGGACCCCGGCGCGACACAGCGTAGCCACCACCCACTGCCATCAGGGCCACTGCGATCGCTCCTCCGGCAACGGCACCGGGAAAGATGAGTCCGCCGAATGTACCCCACCAATCGAAAGTGGATGCCGGACCGGCGAGCTCCACCATGTAACCGCGGAAGCCCGCGGCCCAGGCAATCCCGCCCGTCATGCCCACCGCTGTGAGAGTGACCGCTGGTCTGCCAAAGAACCGCGTTTTCATGATGGCCTCTGATTTTGAATCCAACTAGAGTAACGCTCTAGTGAGATACTCTAAATATGGACCCCGACACACTGCACGTCAAGAGCTCCCGCAGGAAGAAAGCGGACGCAACGCGGCGCAAGCTGGTAAAGGCAGCGCATCAGGAATTTATTGCCCGAGGATTCCATGGCGCCACCATGGCTGGCATTGCTGCCCGTGCCGGAGTAGCTTCGCAGACCGTGTATTTCGTGTTCCACACCAAACCCGAGCTCATCAGTGCCGTAATTGACGCCGCGGTCCTGGGCGAAGAGGATCCCCGCCCACCGCAGTCCCAACCATGGTGGACAGAGATGATGGAGGAGCCCGACGCTGCTGAGGCATTGCGGATCTTCATTCGTGGAGCAGGTCCCCTGTTTGCGCGTGCGTCGGCCATCTCCGAAGTTCTTCGCGCAGCTGCCCTGACCGATGACGAGGTGCGCCGAACGCACCAGTACCATGAAAACCTTCGCAGGGACGGTTTCGGACAGGTCCTGGAGATACTGGCGGAGAAGGGGCCGCTCCGTGCCGATGGGCCCATCGATCAGCTCACCGATGCGTTCATGACTGTTTACGGCGACAGCACGTACCACCAGCTTGTTGTCGAGCGCGGCTGGAGCCACGACCAGATTATGGCATGGCTCTGTGACGTCCTTCCGGGCATGCTGCTGGCTGAAGGCTGAATGGCGTTGCGGTGAGGAGCGGACCTTCCCTTAGCGAGCCGCCATGCTTGGATCCAGCTGTTCGATGCCCTCCGGAGTTACCAGGACCACGCGGGCCGTGGGGATGTCGTAGAACAGACCCGTGGCCTGCACATCACCAGAAGCCATGGCGGGACCGGTGACGGGGTGCTGTTCCAGCTTCCTGAGCTGCAGGGCGACGTTCACCATGCTCAGCTGGTCGAGGCGGCTGTACCCCTCCGCCTCAGCAGCGACCGCCACGGGGTGACTGTTAAGGAGCTCACGATAGCTCGGCCGTGAGTGCTCCAGCCAGGCATCAAACCCGGCGCCCAAGACGGGATTGGAACCACCCTCTGCGTCGGCAATAACAGCCTTCATCGCGCCACAGTTGGAGTGTCCGCAGACCACGATCGAGTCCACGGACAAGCCTTTGACAGCGAAGGACAGTGCCGAATCAATCGAGGCATCCCGTCCGTCGCTGCACACGACGTTGCCGATATTCCGGAGTGTCAGGAGATCTCCGGGGCCGCTGCTGGTGATGAGGTTCGGATTGACCCGTGAGTCCACGCAGGCGACGAACAGCGTGTCCGGATTCTGACCCTCAGTGAGGTCCTGCACGAGCGGGCGCACCTTGTCAGCGTGCCGCCGATGGTATTTGTCGCTGCCCAGGAGGATTGACCGCAGCGGCAGCTGCCCGGCGTCGTCGTGCTCTGCTTTATGAGCGGCCTCCGGTGGTGACGGCTGCCAGGAAGTCCGGGGCGGCAGCGGAAACTCGCTCGGGTCCTGCCGCTGGGGCGCGTTGTCCGCGGCATCGCGGAAGGCGGTAGTGCCGTGCTCCTCCAGGGTCACGGTGGCGCCGGTATTCCGATGCTGCGTCTGCCAGGCGACCAGGGCCTCGCGGAATGCATGGTCGAGGTAGTCGGCGTTGAGCTCGACCACCACGTCCTCGCTCGCGGGCACGGAGTGGAGCACGCGATTGAGCCGCGGGAGGGCAAAGAAGCTGCAGGATCCGGCGATGGTGACACGCCAGGGCAGGGAGTCGGCTAAGGGTGCTTGCGCTTGGATCTGCGCCCTGAGCACGCGCCACAGCACGGAGAGGGCTGCGAGTGCCAGTCCGATGATGACACCTTCGAGCAGGTTGAGTATGACGACGCAAGCGAGGGTGACCACGTAGACGAGAAGGTCGCCGGTGCGCAGGCTCGTTTTGATGTCGGCGATTTTGATGAGCTTCGCGCCGATGACCAGCAACAGGCCAGCCAGCACTGAGAGCGGAATCAGCTGGATGAGGCCGGCGAACAGGGCCGAGAACACCAGGACCCAGACGCCGTGCAATATTGCGGACGCTCTGGTCGCCGCGCCGGCTTCGACGTTGGTGGCGCTGCGGACAATCACGCCGGTAACCGGGAGGCCGCCGAGCATACCGGAAACCACGTTGGCGGAACCTTGTCCCACGAGCTCGCGGTTAAGATTCGTGCGCGCACCGGCATGCATCTTGTCCACGGCGACGGCGGACAGCAACGATTCGATACTCGCGATCAGGGCCACCGTAATGACCGCCATGGCCGCAGCACGCCAGTTACCGTCAGGCAAGCTGGGCAAGGCAACTGCGTCGGACAGCGAACCGGTGAAGCTGATGCGCTCGACGTTGGGGGCCACAGCCATGGACAGCGCAGACACCACTACGACGGCCGCCAGCGGGCCCGGAACTTTGCGCACCGCGGTGGGCAGGTACTTCCATCCAAGGAGCACGGCGACAACCGCCAAACCGAGGAAGGCGGAATGTAACTCCACGTTGATGATGGCTGCTGGCAGGCCAGTCAGGTTCTCGACGGCGGAACCAGCAGCTTTGCCGCCGAGCAGCACATGCACCTGCTGCAGGATGATCGTTATGCCAATGCCGGCGAGCATGGCTTTGACAACAACCGGCGACACTGCCAGCGCGGCCCGGCCAACACGGCTGATGCCCAGCACCAGCTGCACGACGCCGGCCGCAGCGGTGATCGCGCACGTTACCTGCCAGCCGAACTCGTCAACCAGGCCGGCAACGACGACGGTGAGACCGGCAGCTGGGCCGCTCACCTGCAACGGCGAACCACCCAGGCTGCCCGCGATAATGCCTCCCACTGCCGCTGCGATGAGGCCCGCCATAACCGGCGCTCCGGAAGCAGCGGCAATACCGAGCGAGAGTGGGAGCGCCACAAGGAAGACCACCAGGGATGCGGGGAGGTCGGCGCCTAGATTGCTGAGGAGACTGGGCTTGCCTTGCATGGATGCCTTCTTGCCGGGCGGGCTGTGGGCATCGTTGGGGACAGCGGCGGAATCTGACGAATGCAGCATTGGGTTTCCTTGGCTGGGCGAATGACTGGCTCCTCCAGCCTAGAAAACCTGTCACGTATGGTGACAAGCAGATGTGACTCGTGTGACAGGATTTGTGAGCAGAGGCCGTCATGTGGGGACCAACAGGAACTTTTGAGGGGTGCAGTTCGTTGGACCATCTCGTTGGCGGGTCGCCCTCATCGAACGTCGCGGCCCAGATCACACCTAGGATAAAAGGGATGACCACCCAGCGTGCAGCCCCTCCCTTCAGCCTCCGCGGTATCGCAGTTCCCGCGTTCGGCCCGGGCCTGCTGTTCAGTTTGGGGGAGGGGGCCATCCTCCCGGTGGTGGCCCTGACCGCCCGCGACCTTGGCGCCTCCGTGGCCGCTGCCGCGCTCATCGTCACCCTGATCGGCCTTGGGTCCTGGTTTTTCAACCTCCCCGCCTCCCTTATTACCCTGAAGTTCGGCGAGAAGTGGTCCATCGCGGGCGCCGCAGCGGCGGGAGCGCTCGCGCTGACCGCAGCCGGGCTTTCGCCGCTTGTGCCGGACGGAGTCTGGCTGCTCGCGGCGGCGATGGTCGTCGTCGGGATGGCCGCGAGCGTTTTCAGTCTGGCCCGCCAGAAGTACCTCACCGAAGCTGTGCCCGTGAGGTACAGGGCGAGGGCCTTATCGACCCTTGGCGGAGTCAGCCGGATCGGCATCTTCCTGGGGCCCTTCATCGGGGCGGGCGTGATGCAGCTGGCCGGAATCAGCGGAGCGTACTGGGTGGGCGTGGCGGCGATGCTGGCCGCCGCCGCCATTGCCCTGACCATTCAGGAGCTGGCGCCGGCGGACACAGCGGGCTCGCACAGCGGACCTGCGCCCACCCTCCGCAGCGTTGGCTCCTCCCATGCCGGAGTGTTCCTCACCGTTGGCTTCGGGATCCTGCTGCTCAGCGCCCTGCGTGCCTCCCGGCAGGTGGTGATCCCGCTCTGGGCCGACCACTTGGGGATGGATGCCACCCAGGCGTCGCTGATCTACGGGTTGTCCGGCGCCGTGGACATGCTGGTGTTCTACCCGGCGGGCAAACTCATGGACCGCAAAGGCCGGCTGTGGGTGGCCCTTCCTGCCACGGTCATCATGGGCATTGCCCTGATGCTGATTCCGCTGACGTCCGGATTCCTGGGGCTCACGCTCGTGGCCATGCTGGTGGGATTCGGCAACGGCATCAGCTCTGGCCTTGTCATGACTCTCGGAGCTGACTTCTCGCCCGAACACGGCCGCGGGCAGTTCCTTGGCCTGTGGCGGTTCATTGCGGATGCCGGCGCAACCGGAGGGCCCGTGCTGCTTTCCGGCGTCACCGCGCTCGCCTCGTTGGGCATGGGGGTGCGGGCAACGGGGCTGCTGGGTTTCGCTGCGGCCGCCGTGTTCGCGGTGACAATTCCGCGGCTCAGGCACCGCCGGAACTACTAGGGGCCGGCCTACCCAACTAGGTAGCAGTACCTGCTGTTTTGGGCGCTCATAACAGCATCTACTGCTACTTAGTTGGGCGCTCGGGTGGGCCTAGCGGGAGGCGGGGCTACCGCAGGGCCCTGTTCCGCCGTCGTACTGCATGCCCGAAAAGCCAGACTCCCGCCAGAGTGGCCAGATACCCGGCGATCACAATGAGCGAGACCCCGGCCCAAAAGTAGCTGATGGTGCCGCCTGCCTGCTGCGCTCCCGGCCCGACCATCAGCAGCGAGTAGGCGGCTACTCCCGCGGCGGCCAGGCACGTCAGCACCGGGAGGATCACCCACAGCCGCAGGGATCCCAGGTGCCGTCCGTAGCCCTCCCATACGTTCCATGCCGGCCCGGTCCGGATCACCAGCCAGCCCGCCGGAAACATAAAGACCCCCACCACAAGGAACGCCGCCACCACGTCGGCGGGGCGGTGCCACTGGTTGATCAGGGTGGAAACGCCGCTCGCGACGGCGAAGCTGCCGCCCAGGAACGCGGCGAGCGGACGCCAGCGCGGTGAAGCCATGATGAAAACAGCGGCCGCGGCGGACGCTGCCAGGGTGGTGTGCCCGGACGGGAGGGAATTCAGGTCAAGGGTCGTGACGCCCCGGAAAGGCCGGACGGGAACCAGATCCTTGATGACCTGTGTGGCAAGGTTCGCGGCCACACAAGCGGTCACCGTAATGCCTGCGGCCATCCACCGCCGTCGGATTACGCACACAAAAATGACCACAATGATGGCCATCACCAGGGAGAGAGTGGGAAGCCAGTCCAGTAGCTGCGTGGCCGCCTTGCCCGCAGGTCCGTGGATGGCCACCGCCTCAACCAGGGCCGATTCATCGATGTACTGGCCTGTGGTGGTGCGGACAAAGAAGTAGTAAGTCCCGGCAACGCCAGCGCCGCAGGCGAGTGTGGCCAGCAGGAAGAGGAACCCGGACGCGAAGCCGCCACGGCTGTAGTCGTCGTCTCTGTTAATGCTGCGTCCGTTGCTGTTTTCCATGTTGCCGCCCCCACGGTGGTGCCGTGTGGCTGCTTCATCGTGTCCGGCAGCCTCATGCTCAGCGTCTGAGGACGCATGGGCGGTGAAGGGCTGGCGGCTGTGTGTCATTCCTCCCAGAGTGCCACAAAAGCCTGCGAACTGCCTGAAGGTAGAGTGGCGCTGTGCCCGAGTCACCAACCTCCTCCCTGCCGAATAACCCCGGGCTCCCGCCCTGGGAGGAAATCCGCGACGGCGCCCGTGTAGTCAGCCTGCCCATGCGAGTGAAGTTCCGCGGGATCCTGCACCGGGAGGCCCTCCTGCTACAGGGTCCCAGGGGCTGGGGTGAGTTTGGCCCCTTTCCTGAATATGCCGACGCCGAAGCCTCCCGCTGGCTAGCCTCGGCCATTGAGGCTGCCTGGCACGACTTCCCCGAGCCGCTTCGGAACAGCATTCCGGTCAACGCCACTGTGCCGGCGGTCCATGCCAGCCAGGTGCCTGAGGTACTGGCGCGCTTCGGTCGCGTGGACGCCGTCAAGATCAAGGTGGCCGAGCGAGGACAGTTCCTGACGGACGACGTCGACCGGGTCGCCGCCGTCCGTGCAGCCCTCCCCGAGGCGGCCATCCGGGTAGACGCGAACGGCGGCTGGGATGTGGCTGAGGCAGTTCACGCACTCACCCGGCTCTCCGGCGTCGGGCTTGAGTACGCCGAGCAGCCCGTTGCGGATATCGAGGGCCTCGCGGAGGTGCGGCGCCAGCTTCGAGCGGCCGGAACCCCCGTACTGATCGCCGCCGACGAGAGCGTCCGCAAGGAAGAGGACCCGCTGAAGGTTGCAAGGGCCGGTGCCGCCGACCTGATCGTGGTGAAAGTAGCGCCGCTGGGCGGAGTGCGGCGTGCCCTGGAGATCGTGAGCCAGGCCGGACTTCCCGCCGTCGTGAGTTCCGCCCTGGACACTTCCGTGGGAATCCGGGCCGGGCTGGCGCTCGCCGCAACGCTCCCGGAGCTCCCCTATGCCTGCGGCCTGGGGACGGTGTCGCTGCTCGCCGGGGACGTCACCCGGGATTCCCTGGTGCCCGACGACGGCGCCATCCGGCTCCGCGAGGTCGTCGCCGACCCGGGGCTGCTGGCTGAGTTCGCTGCGCCACCCGATCGTGTGGACTGGTGGATGGAGCGGCTGCGCCGGGTTTACGGCCACCTTCAGTTCACCGAAGCTTCACCGGGCCGTCCTCCGGGCTTCGCACCGCGCTGACAGGGTGGGCGGGACCGCATCTCACCCCCTGGAAGGTCCCCATGCCTGAAATCTCCACCCCGGATACTGCCCGGCGCAAATTTTCCTTTCTCCCTGTGCTTCCCATGCTCGGGCACACGAAGGGTAAGCGCAGCCCCGTCACCTGCGCCCTGAAATGCGACAACGCCTGCTCCGGCGAAGTCTGCAACACCAGCTCCAACTCCTACTTCCGGGACATCGCCTCCGCCACCATGTCCCGCCGCGCCGCCCTTGGGTTCGGCGCCGCCGGTGCCCTCGCCGTCGCGCTTGGAGGCTCCTTGAGTTCGGCAGAAACTGCAGTTGCCGACGGCGGCCCGGGCCTGGCGCCCGCAGCGAAAGAGGGCCTTCATTCCCGGCTCCAGTTCACGGCCATCGCTCCAGTTGACGCCGCCGTTGATGCCGTCACCGTTCCCGAGGGTTTCACGTGGAAGCCGGTCATCCGCTGGGGCGATCCGCTCTTCAGCGACGCGCCCGCTTTTGATTTGTCGAACCAGACTGCTGCCGCGCAGGAGCGCCAGTTCGGCTATAACAACGACTACACGGACATCCTGGAGATCCCCGGCAGCAAGGGCCGCAGGGCGGTGCTCTTCGCGAACCACGAGTACACCAACGATGCCATCATGTTCCCGCCCACCATGCCTGCCGACCAGGTGCGCGCCGTCGGTGCAGCCGCCCACGGCCTGTCTGTGGTGGAGCTCGAGCGCCAGAACGCCCGCAAACCGTGGACCTACGTTCAGGGTGCCAAGCTCAACCGCCGCTACCTCAACGAGACGGTCTACGAACTCACCGGGCCGGCGGCCGGCTCGGAGTTCGTCAAGACCGTGGCCGACCCCTCCGGCAAGGCCATCAAGGGAACCCTGGGCAACTGCGCCGGCGGCACCACCCCCTGGGGCACCATCCTTTCCGGGGAAGAGAACTTCAACGGCTACTTCGCTGCAGCCGGCACTTCTGCCGCTGACAAGCGGTACGGCCTGACGTCGTCGTCCACTGCCAGGGGCTGGGAACTGGACGATCCGCGCTTCGATACCCGCAACGCCGGATACGCGAATGAGTCCAACCGCTTCGGCTGGATCGTCGAGGTAGACCCCTTCGACCCGACGTCCACCCCCAAGAAGCACTCCTCCCTGGGCCGTTTCAAGCACGAGGGTGCCAACGTGATCGTGGCCGACTCCGGCCATGTGGTGGCTTACTCCGGGGACGACGAGCGCTTCGACTACCTGTACAAGTTCGTCTCCCGTGACAAGTACATTGAAGGCGACCGTGCCCACAACATGACGCTGCTCTCCGCCGGCAACCTGTACGTCGCCAAGTTCACGGGCAACTCGCCCCTCGCCGAAATCGACGGATCCGGCGCCCTGCCGGCCGACGGCGAGTTCGACGGGAGCGGGCAGTGGCTCCCGCTGGTGGTGGACGGCGCCTCGGCTGTGGCGGGAATGACCGTGGCCGAAGTCCTGGTCTACACCCGTCTGGCTGCGGACAAAGTTGGCCCCACCAAGATGGACCGCTGCGAAGACGTTGAGCCGAACCCCTTCACGGGCAAGGTGTACGTGGCCTGCACCAACAACTCGGACCGTGGCAAGGCCGGCAAGGAAGGTGCCACCGAGGTCAATCCGCGCAACCTGAACCGCGACGGCCACATTGTGGAGATCACGGAGAGCGGCGACCAGACTGCCACGAACTTCAACTGGAACCTGCTGATGGTCTGCGGCGACCCTGCCCAGGGAGACGTCACGTACTTCAGCGGCTTCCCTTCCGACAAGGTCTCGCCCATTTCCTGCCCGGATAACCTGGCCTTCGACTCGGTCGGAAACCTCTGGATCTCGACCGACGGCGCGCCCTCGGGCATCGGTAAGGCTGACGGTCTGTTCAAGGTCACCCTGGAAGGAGCCGAACGGGGCCGGGTGGAGCAGTTCTTGGCCGTTCCGCGGGACGCCGAGACGTGCGGCCCCATCATCCACGACGCCGAGCGCAACGTGTTTGTCTCTGTGCAGCACCCGGGCGAAGAGGGAACGTTTGCCGCGCCAAGGTCTCTCTTCCCGGATTACGTTGCTGCCGGAGCGACCCCCGCGCCTGGCCAGGCCGCGGCTCCCCGTCCGTCCGTGATCCAGGTCTTCCGCACCGAGGACTGACCCTCCCTCACGTTTCGCCCGTTTTTTGGGAACCCTCCCTCACGTTCCGCCTGTTTTTTGGGAACCCTCCCTCACGTTCCGCCCGTTTTTGGGAACCCTCCCTCACGTTCCGCCCGTTTTTTGGGAACCCTCCCTCACGTTCCGCCGCACACTTGGCGAAAGGTGAGGGAGGGTTTTGGGTTTCGGCGCGAAAGGTGAGGGAGGGTTGCTTTTGGCGCCGACTGATATTTTGACAGGGTGAACAGCCCAGCCGACCTGCTCGTCCCCAGAGTCCAGACCGCCATTACCCAAGCCTTCGGTGAAGATTTTCGCCAGACGGACCCGGTGATCCGGCCCTCGCAATTCGCCGACATCCAGATCAACGCAGCCATGGCCCTGGCCAAGAAAGTCGGCCTTCCGCCCCGCGAAGTCGCTTCGCGGATCGTTGCGGCACTGGAAGTGAATGGCATCTGCACATCGGTTGAAATCTCCGGTCCCGGCTTCATCAACCTTACGTTCGATGGCACCTGGATAGAGGAACTCCTCAACCAGGCGAAGCTGCCCGACGGCGAGCCGACGGCGGTACTCCACCGCGTCGTCGTCGACTATTCCTCCCCAAACGTGGCCAAAGAAATGCACGTTGGCCACCTGCGGACCACTGTGGTGGGCGACAGCCTGGTCCGCGTCCTTGAGGCACTCGGGCACACGGTGATCCGGCAGAACCACATCGGCGACTGGGGGACGCCGTTCGGCATGCTCATCGAGCATTGGCTGGAAGTGGGTGAGGGATCGCAGGAGGCCGCGCTGTTGGTGGATGACCCCAGCGCGTTCTACCAGGCGGCGCGGGTCAAGTTTGATGCCTCTGCCAACGACGACGACGGTTTTGCCACAAGGGCACGACGGCGGGTGGTTGCGCTTCAGGGCGGCGACCCGGAGACGTTTGAGGTGTGGAAGCGTCTGGTGGCCCAGTCGAAGCTGTACTTCAATGCGATTTACGCCAAGCTCGGCGTGAGCCTGACCGACGACCATATTGCCGGCGAAAGCTCCTATGACGCTGATTTAGCACGGCTGTGCCAGGAACTTGAGGACCTCGGAATCGCCAGGGTCAGCGACGGCGCGCTCTGCACTTTCCCGGCGGGCTTTACCGGGCGCGACGGCGAGCCCCTGCCGCTCATTATCCGCAAGTCTGACGGCGGCTACGGCTACGGGACCACCGACCTTGCCACCATCCGGTACCGTGTCCGTGAGCTTCAGGCCGATCGGGTGCTTTACGTCGTGGGGGCTCCGCAAAACGTCCATCTGCGGATGGTGATGGCCACTGCGCGCGAAGCTGGCTGGCTGCCGGAGACCGTTGAAGCCACGCATGTGCAGATCGGCAATGTGCTGGGGGAGGACGGAAAGATTCTGAAGTCACGCTCCGGCGCCCCCGTAAAGCTCATGGCGCTGCTCGACGAAGCCGTGGACAGGGCCCGCGCAGTCGTGGATCTAAGCCGGCCGGATCTGACTCCCGAGGAACGCGAGGTCACGGCCAGGCAAGTAGGAATCGGCGCGGTGAAATATGCGGACCTCTCCGTGGGGCACGATACCGAGTACGTCTTCGACTTTGATCGGATGCTCGCCCTTAACGGAAACACCGGCCCCTATGTTCAGTACGCTGCGGCGAGGATCCGGTCGATCCTGCGGAAAGCCGCGGCGCTCGACGTTTCGGGGGAAGCAGGTGCTGCAGGAACCGTCGTCGGGATCGCCGTCGTCGAACCAGCGGAGCGCGCGCTTGCGCTGCATCTTCTTGAGCATGGCAGCACCCTCCGGAAGGTAGGGGAACTCCTGGAACCGCACCGGCTTTGCGCCTACCTTTTCGAGCTGGCCCAGCTGTTCACCACGTTCTACGACCAGTGCCCCGTTCTGAAGGCTGCGGAATCGGTCCGGGAATCACGGCTGGCCCTGTGCGGACTCGTCCTCCACAGGCTCATCGAAGGCCTGGACTTGCTGGGCATCGAGACGCCGGAGAACATGTAGCCGACTGTGGCCCGACCTGTGACGCTCCCTCAGCTTTCGTCGGTTTTTTTGAGACGCTCCCTCAGCTTTCGTCGGTTTTTTTGAGACGCTCCCTCAGCTTTCGTCGCCCGAGGGGCGAAAGGTGAGGGAGGGTTGCCCGAGAGGCGAAATGTGAGGGAGGGTTGCCCTAAAAGAGGCGGAACGTGAGGGAGGGTTGCCCTAAAAGGGGCGAAACGTGAGGGAGGGTTGCCCTAAAAGGGGGGAAAGGTGAGGGAGGGTTTGAAGGGTGGCAGACTGGTTCGGTGACTTCTGAGAACACTGGGCCCGCCCGGAACATCCTGACCTCGCTCGCGGCGGCCAGGGTTGCTGTTGCGTCGCTGGTGGAGGGCGGGGTGCACTACGTTGTGGTCGCGCCGGGTTCGCGGTCGGCTCCCATGGCCTATGCCCTGGCTGAAGCAGACGCCGCCGGCCTGGTTGAACTGCTGGTTCGGATCGACGAGCGAAGTGCGGGCTTCACAGCTCTTGGGCTCGCGTTGTCCACAGGGGCACCCGCCGCCGTGCTGACGACGTCCGGAACCGCCGTCGGAAATCTGCTCCCGGCCGTGATGGAGGCCAACCACGCCGCAGTTCCGCTGGTGGTCATATCGGCTGACAGGCCCTCGGAACTGCGGGGGACCGGAGCCAACCAGACCACCATCCAACTGGACCTCTTCGGCGAGCACGTGCGTTTCGCTGCAGACGTCCCCGCAGGCGACAATCCCCAACGCGCCGTGGAAACCGCCCTGAGCGCGGCCACGGGAGCGTTCGACGACGTCGCCCCCGGCCCTGTCCAGCTCAACCTCGCCTTCCGGGATCCGCTGGTGCCGGCCGAAGGCGAAGGGTTGCCCGCAGTCCCCGACCGCCGCCACTATTCGGTTGGACGTTCCCCGGAAGCCTTGGTCCTGCCGCCCGCCCCCAGCGGGCTTCCAGAGCGGAGAACGGTTGTCCTTGCCGGGCACGACGCCGGTCCGGTCGCCGAAGCGTTCGCCCGCGCCCACAACCTGCCACTGCTCGCCGAACCCTCCTCGAATTCCAGGTTTGGGCCAAATGCAGTGGGACCCTACCGTTTGCTGCTCGAGCACTTCGGACCGGAGTCTGCGCTGCCCATCGAGCGCGTGGTGGTCTTTGGCAGGCCAACCCTGTCCCGGCCGGTAGCATCCTTGCTGGCCCGCCGCGACGTTCCCAGTGCGCTCTACCAGCCGGTGGCCGTGGCTTGGTATGAGTCAGGGCGCCGGCGTGAAACACCCATCGACAACCTCACCGACCTGGCGGAATTCTCGGGGCGCGGCTCATCGGAGTGGCTGGATTCCTGGCTGCTCTCGGGTGCTTCGGCCCAGCACGCCCTGGACGAAGTCCTTTCGTCCTCAGATGCCGCCACAGGCCCGTCCGTCGGCGCCACCGTTTGGAAGCATTCCCGCGGTCAGTTGGTGTTGGGCTCCTCCAACGGCATCCGCGACGTCGATCTCGCTGGCCAACCGGGCCCGGAGCCGCTGGCCACCGTTTTCGCGAACCGGGGACTTGCCGGTATCGACGGGACCATTTCGACGGCCACTGGAATTGCTTGGGGAGGGCGGCAGGAGACGACGCTTCTCGTCGGGGATGTCACGTTCCTGCACGACGCCGGTGGCCTCCTCCTCGGCTTCGGCGAACCTGACCCCCTGCTGCGGATCGTGGTGCTCAACGACGGCGGCGGAGCCATCTTCGACCTCCTTGAGCACGGCTCTGTCCGGGCGGCCGGACAGTACGGAGACGTCGTCGAGCGCCTCTTCGGCACCCCCCACACAGTGGACATTTCCGCGCTGGCCGCAGCTTACGGCGTCGAACATTGCTTGGTAACGACGACGGCGGGACTCGCCGAGGCGCTGTCCTCGCGGCCGGACGGGCGGCGCCAGATCATTGAGGTGCGCACGGACCGGGTGGCCCTGCGCGAGCTGCACGGCAGGATCAAGGCCGCGGTGGCTGCTGCAGTGGCGGGTGTGCTCGCTCCCTAGTAGGGGTTTCCTGAAAACCGGTGCGCTATCGGACATCCGCTGCCTTGGTCTGCGGCGCGGTTGTCCAGATTGGTCGCGCCCAGGCACCGGGCAGTTATCCACATCGCGAGGACAGGTGGTTACACAGCGATCAGTTTGCAGCCAGCATCGGGGGATGGAACCTTCTCAGCTGATCTTAGCCAGACGCTATTCGCTGCTGGGCCACGATGTTCGGAGCCTGGCGCGACAGGCGAAAACTGGTGAGCTGCGCAGGATTAGGCAAGGCGTTTATGTTCGCGCCGTTGAATGGGATGTGCTCAAAAGCTGGGAGAGGTATCCGCTCCTGGTTCATGCGGCGGCTGCCACCCTGCAAAGCAACACAGTGTTCTGCCGCCAGTCGTCAGCTGCAATTTGGGGCATTCCGCTGCTTGGTCGCCAGACGCTCGTGCATGCCTGTACGTTCGACGGCGCCGGCGGACGTTCGAGGGCAGGTGTCCGGCGGCATTATGTGCAGCGGGCGTACCTGCGGAGCGAGGAGGTTTCCGGACTGCTGGTCACTGATCGGATCCGAACGTCCTTGGATCTTGCGGCTTACGAATCGTTTGGGCAGGCCATGGTTGTTCTCGACCACATATTGAAGCCAGACAAAACACGCCCTTTAGCGGCCGTAAGCAGGGACGAACTTGAGAATGCATTGGAGCCCAGCAGCCAAGGTTCCAACGGGACAGCTGTTTACAGCGGGGCTGCTGTCCGCCGGATCAGGGCAGCCCTCGCCTTTGCCGATCCGGCCTCAGGTTCTCCCGGGGAATCTCTCAGCCGCGCCTTAATGCATCAGCTGGGTTTTCAGGTGCCGCTGCTTCAAACAGTGGTGCGGGACGTCAACGGCTTGGTGGCTTATTGTGACTTCGAATGGCCAGGGGCGGGGCTCGTTGGCGAGTTCGATGGCCTGGTGAAATACCGGAAGGCTGAGTATCTGAGCGGGCGGACTCCCTCCGAAACCGTCATTGACGAGAAACGCAGAGAGGACAGGATCCGCGCTACAGGCCGAAGGGTCATCCGCTGGACCTGGGCGGAACTTGTCGATTCCCACAGATTTTCTGCTTTCCTGGCGTCAGCGGGGGTCCCGAGGGCGCACCGTTTCTGGACGGACGCCGCGAAATAGGACAGCCGCTACATGGATCCAAGTAGCGGCTGTCCGAAGTCGCAGCGGTGATCAGAACCGGCGGGCGGACCTAGGAGAGGTCGATGTGCGTCGGATCGAGCACGCGGCGCAGGAACTCCTTGGTGCGGTCCTGGGTGGGAGCGCTGATGACCTGTTCGGCCGAGCCCTCCTCCACCACAACTCCACCATCCATGAACACCACGCGGTCGGCCACTTCGCGGGCGAAGCCCATCTCGTGCGTCACCACCAGCATGGTCATGCCCTCCTTGGCGAGGTTGCGCATGACTGACAGGACGTCGCCCACGGTCTCGGGGTCCAAAGCGGAGGTGGGCTCATCGAACAGCATGAGCTCCGGATCCATGCTCAGCGCCCGGGCAATGGCCACGCGCTGTTGCTGGCCACCGGAAAGCTGGTCCGGGTAGCGGTCTGCCAAGTGCCCCAGACCCACACGGTCCAGGTTGGCCTGGGCCACTTTGTCTGCCTCTGCCTGGGAGCGCTTGAGGACCTTGGTCTGCGCGACGGTGCAGTTTTGCAGCGCGTTGAGGTGCGGGAACAGGTTGAACTGCTGGAACACCATCCCCACTTTGCGCCGCATCCGGTCAATGTCCACGTCCGGGTGGGTGGCTTCGAAGCCGCCAACATGGACTGTGCCCTCATTGGGCTGTTCGAGGAGATTCACGCACCGCAGCAGGGTGGATTTGCCGGATCCGGACGGTCCGATCAGGCACACCACTTCGCCGGGCGCCACGTCCAGGTTGATGCCCTTGAGTACTTCGTTGGAGCCGTAGGACTTGCGGAGACCCGTGAGGGAAACACCGGCCGCCTGTACGTGTGCGGCTTTCGGGGAGGAATTTACGACGTCGTTCATGACTGTCCTGCCTATCGCTTAGTCCGCGCGGAGCGGCTTTCGAACTTCCGGGCCAAGAGGCTCAGCGGGATGGTGATCACCAGATAGAGCGCGCCGGCAACCAGGAGCGGGGTCAGGCCCGCGCCCAGGCTCGAGATACCGTCGCGGCCGAACTTGGTCAGTTCATACTGCGAAGCGGTGAGTCCCAGGACGTAAATCAGTGAGGAGTCCTTGGTCAGCAGGATGACTTCGTTGGTCAGCGGCGGCAGCACGATCTTGAACGCCTGCGGAATGATGATGGTGACCATGGCCCGCCACTGCGGCATGCCCAGGGATCGTGCGGCTTCGAGCTGACCCTTGGGAACAGCCTGCAGGCCGGCCCTAAGCGTTTCGGCGATGTAGGCCGCGGCCACCATGCCGAGGGACACCATGACCACAACGGTCACGTTCCAGGAAACCCCGAATGCCAGCGGAACGCCGTAGCCGAAGGCAATGAAGACCAGCAGGGCCGGGATGCCGCGGAAGAACTCGATGTAGCCCGTGGCGATCCAGCGGTAGAGCGGGAAGCTGGAGAGCTTCATCAGGGCCAGGAGCAGGCCGCCGGAGAGGCCCACGATGAAGCCTAGGAAAGTGTAAACAAGGGTGTTCGTCAGGCCGACCAGGAAGATGTCCGGGAACATCGGGCCGATCTTGCCAAAGTTGAAGACGCTGGCGCCGATGGTCTCCCAGTCCGTGGCCAGGATCAATGCGGCCACGGCCACGATGAAGATCCCTGCTTGGACGTTCAGGCTGACTCTGGCTCGTTGAGTTGCGGTCATTGCCATGATGTACTCACATTCATTTTTGCGCAGTCGTGAGGCCCCGCGCCGTCCCTGGTGTTGGGGACTGCTTGGAAGGACGATACGGGGCCTCAGCTGCTTAGGTCTCAGGGATTGAGGTGCCGGCTACTTGGCGGCGTCGCCGAACCAGGTGGTCTGGAATTTCTTCAGGCTGCCGTCATCCGTCAGGCGCTTCAGGGTGGCGTTGACCTTTTCGGCCATTGCCGCGTTCCCCTTTTTGATGGAAATGCCCAGCTGTTCGCCGGTGGAGTAGTCCTCAACGGACTTGAGCTTGGAGTCGTCCTTGATGGCGTAGCCCAGAACCGACTGGTTTCCCAGGGCTGCGTCGATGGTGCCGGCCTGAAGAGCCTGGACCAGGAGCCCGGTGTCTTCGAACTGCTGGGCGTCGATGCCCTTTTCCTTCGCGTAATCGGCGCCGGTGGTGGCCTGCTGGACACCCACCTTCTTGCCCTTGGCGTCATCGAGGTTCTTGATACCCGAGTCCTGGGACGCGACCAGTGCGAGGTCGTCGTCCATGTACGGCGTGGAGAAGTCCATGACCGACTTACGGGTATCGGTGATGGAAATTGAGGAGATGGAGACGTCACACTGGCTCAGCGCGGTACCGGTCTCGATGGCCTCGAAGGAGCTGTCCACAACACTCAGTTCGGCGTTGAGGTCCTTGGCGACCTCGGCAGCGATGTCCATGTCGAAGCCGACAATCTTGCCGTCCTTCTGGAATTCGAAGGGCTCGTAGGGGACATCCGAGCACACGGTCAGTTTGCCCGACTCGATGAGCTGGATTCCGTCCTTCGCGGCCGGGGTGGCGCCGCTGGTGCCGCCGCAGGCAGTGAGGGTGAGTGCTCCGACGGCGAGGATAGAGGCTGCCTTGACGGCGAGTTTTGCCGTGGCAGGGGACTTCGGCTGCATAGTTTTCTTACCTTTTGTTGCAGGGGATGTGTTCTGAGACGGCTAATAGTGTATCCGCTGAAAGAGAGATGTGCGTCACAGGAAACTTTGTTTCACTATTGGATAACTATTGGAGCACAAAACACAAGCCTGTTTTGAGGAAGGGTGTCTCGGATCCCGGACTGCACCGTCGGGCCTGGCTTCCGGACTGGTCCAGCCGGACGCCAAAGGCTGGACTGATGGACCAGATGCCGCGATGCTGCAACGCAGACGGCCTGCAGTCAGCTGCTGATGCCCAGAGACTCGAGCATCGGGCGGAATTTGGCCCACGTTTCCGCAAGTTCCGCTTCGGGTTGCGAGCCTTCGACGATCCCGCACCCGGCGTACAGGCGGACCGTATCCGGAGCCTCGATCACAGCACCGCGAAGAGCGATGCCCCACTCGCCGTTTCCTGCAGCGTCGAGCCAGCCCACCGGTCCCGCGTACGGTCCGCGGTCCATGTGCTCGAGCTTCCGGATCAGGGCGCCTGCCACGAGCGTGGGCGTCCCGCACACGGCTGCCGTGGGGTGGAGCGCGTTGATGAGGGCAAGGCATGTAGGGACGTGGCCTTCCACCTCAGTGAGTTCAGCCTTCACATCCGAGGCCAGATGCCACACATTAGGCAACTCGAGGATGAACGGTTCGCTGTGGGCGTTCATGGCTTCAGAGAAGGGCGCCAACTGCTTTGTCAGCGACTGGATGGCGATCTCGTGCTCATGCCGCTGCTTCTCCGAACCGGCCAGCACCCGCTCGGCAAATTCGAGGGGCGAGCCTTCCATGCCATCGGCATCGCGACGGTCCAGCGTCCCCGCCAGAACGCGGGCCTGCGCCGTGCGGCCCTCCACCTGGATGAGCATTTCCGGTGTGGATCCGACGAGGCCGTCCACCCCGTAGGTCCAGCATTCCCGGTACCTGACGGCCAGCTGCCGAAGGATCTCGACGGCGTTGACGCCTTCAGGCAGCGTTGCCACGATGTCCCGTGCCAGCACCAGTTTTTCGAGCTTTCCGGTCCGCACTTCAGCGACTCCTGCGACCACGGCGGCCATCCAGTCGTGTTCGCTGAGGGATCCGGTTTCGAGCTTTGTTTGGGGCACGACGGCGGCGCCCGGCTCCGCGGGCACCCCACCAAGGAGCGGCCCGCCCAGGGCCACCCCACCAGCCAAACCTCCATCAAGCGGCACCTCGCCCGGCCCCTCCTCGGAGCCTTCAAGCCACCCCTTCAGCGCGGCGAGGGCGCCCGCTTCGGTGAGCTCGACGTCGTCGAACGTTAACTGCGTGAGCCAGGCCCTGCCGTCCCGGACGCCCACCACAATCTCGGGCACAATCAACCGCGAACGGTGGGTTGACAGCTTGGAGAAAGCGAAGGAGCCGAAGGCCACCGGGCCTGTGCCGGGGCACTCAACGAGGTCGGTGACGTCGGCCTCAAGCACCAGATGGCGCCACCAGATATCGGCTTCCAGGAAGCGGTCCGGGCCGGTTGCGCTGAAGCGGGTGAGCTCCCCGAAACCCACGAGGCCTGCTTCGCGGCGGGTCCAGCAGAGGACGTCGTCCCGCGTCAGAAATGACGGCAGCCCCCGTTGCGCTGATCCTGCGTCCAGGGGGACTGTTAATGTACGGAACGTGCTCGTCATGATGGGTCAAGAGTACCTTTTCGGGTACTTTTAGGTATTTTCGGGTATCCAAACGCGCAAGGCCCGCCAAATCCCCGTTGGTTCGTGGGCCCGCCTAACATTTGAGACAATGGCATGGTGAACCGAGCATCCTTGGATAAGCGTCCGGACGAAGTAGCCACGATGTTTGACGACGTCGCCCCCAAATACGACGTCGTCAATGATGTCCTCTCGATGGGGCAGACCCGCCGTTGGCGCAAAGTGGTGGTGGAGGCCGTTGATGCCATCCCGGGCCAGCGCGTGCTGGATCTGGCTGCCGGAACCGGAACGTCAAGCGAGCCATATGCCGACGCCGGCATTGATGTGGTGGCCTGCGATTTCTCCCTCGGAATGCTCAAGGTAGGCAAGCGCCGCCGCCCGGATATCGACTTCATCGCCGGCGATGCCACCCGCCTCCCTTTCGCGGACAACTCCTTCGACGCTTCCACCATTTCCTTCGGCCTGCGTAACGTCAACGAGCCCAAGAAGGCGCTGGCCGAGATGCTCCGCGTCACCAAGCCCGGTGGAAAGCTGGTCATCGCCGAGTTCTCGCAGCCCGTGGTTCCTCTGTGGCGCACCATGTACACCGAGTACCTCATGCGCGCACTCCCGGCGATCGCCGTCAAGGTTTCATCGAACCCGGACGCCTACGTGTACCTCGCCGAGTCCATTCGCGCCTGGCCGGACCAGGACCACCTCGCCGCCTGGTTGCAAGAGGCTGGCTGGGAAACGGTGACCTACCGCAACCTCAGTGGTGGAATCGTGGCAGTGCACCGTGCCCACAAACCGCTTGATTCAACGCCCGACGGCGGTGCTGCCGCCATCGCTGCCCACACCGGCCCGGTTGCCAAACTGCGACGCAACATTTCGCGCAGCACGCGCTAGCCCTCTGTGAAAGTTCTGATAGTAGGCGCAGGCCCCGCCGGATCCACCGCTGCGTATTACCTTGCCCAGGCCGGCATCGAGGTCACGGTGCTGGAGAAAACCAGCTTCCCGCGTGAAAAGGTCTGCGGCGACGGCCTGACTCCCCGGGCTGTCAGGGAGATCCAGAAACTCGGCCTGCCGCACTCGGAAGAGGATGGCTGGCGCCGGAACAAGGGGCTGCGGCTCCTCGCCGGCGGCCGCAGTATCGAACTGCCCTGGCCGGAAGTTTCCGACTTTCCGCAGTACGGCCTGATCCGGACCCGCCTAGGTTTCGACGAGGAACTGGCCCGCCACGCCCAGGCTGCCGGCGCCGTCGTCCTCGAGCGTCACAGCGTCACCGAGGCGCTTCGCGCCGAAGACGGCCGTGTCATCGGCGCCCGCGCTGCACTCCTGGACGAGTCCGGACGGAAGACGGGGGAGTCGCGCGACTTTACTGCCGACGTCGTACTGGCCGCTGACGGAAACTCAACCCGCACCGCCGTGTCCCTCGGGATCCACAAGCGCGACGACCGCCCCCTCGGCGTCGCCGTCCGCACCTACTTCACCTCGCCGCGGACCGACGACGACTGGATGGAAGGCTGGCTTGAGCTTCCCGGCCGCGACGGCAAACTGCTGCCCGGTTACGGCTGGGTGTTCGGCGTTGGCGACGGCACATCCAACGTGGGCCTCGGAATCCTGAACTCGTCCAAGGAATTCGGCAAGCTGGACTACAAGCAGGTGCTCCGCGAATGGACCGCCGGAATGCCCGCCGAGTGGGGCTTCACGCCGGAAAACCAGGTGGGGGAGATCCGGGGCGCGGCGCTGCCCATGGGCTTCAACCGCACGCCGCATTATTCGCCGGGACTCCTGCTGCTGGGCGACGCCGGCGGAATGGTGTCGCCGTTCAACGGCGAGGGCATCTCCTACGCCATGGAGTCGGCCCGCTTCGCTGCCGAGTTCATTATTTCCGCCGATTCAGCGCACGACGCCGACACCCACCTTGCGGGGTACGCGGACTACGTGCGCGGCCAGTGGGGATCGCACTTCACACTGGGCAGGGCCTTCGCCGCGCTGATCGGCAAGCCGGCCATCATGAAGCTCGCCCTGCGGACCGGTATGCCTATCCCCGTGCTGATGCGATTTGTGGTGCGGCTGCTGGCCAACCTCACCGATCCGGCTGCCAAAGGGTTTGAGGACAGAGTGATCCGCGTGCTTGAAGCGCTGGTCCCGGCAACGTCCAATACCTCGAGCGTGCCCTTAGCCACCAAACAGCGGTTTCCGCAACAAAAAGTTAGGGTTAACCCGTGACCAACTCTGCAGACCAAAGCTGGACGCATGCCGGACACGGCCTGCCGAGCTCTGAACCCGATCTGAATACCACCGCCATTGCCACGGGCCTCCAGCTGCCCGCTGGCTTCGCGGCCATCGCCGGGGACCCTGAGTTGGGTCCTGCGATCACCACCAACCTGGCGCGGGTGGAGAAGAAGCTTCGCGAGGCCATCGCCAATTCCGATCCCCTCGCCGACGCAACGTCGCGTCACCTGGTGGAAGCCGGCGGCAAACGGATCCGCCCCTTGCTCACGCTGCTCTGCGCCCATCTCGGCGACGCTTCCCTGCCCGCGGTGGTACAGGCCGCCGTCGTGGTGGAGCTGACCCACCTCGCCACGCTTTACCACGACGACGTCATGGACTCGGCGCCCTTCCGTCGCGGAGCTCCCACGGCCCATGAGGTCTGGGGTAACTCGGTGGCTGTCCTCACCGGCGACCTCATCTTTGCCCGGGCCTCCATCCTGGTTTCGGAACTGGGCTCCCGCGCTCTGGGAATCCAAGCACGCACCTTTGAACGGCTTTGCCTGGGCCAGCTCCACGAGACCGTGGGACCGCGTCCTGACGAGGACCCCATTGAGCACTACCTCTCGGTCATCTCGGACAAGACGGGTTCCCTGGTGGCTGCATCCGGCCAGCTCGGCGCCATCTTCGCCGGTGCCGATGATGCATACGAACAGGTGCTCGTGGAATACGGCGAAAAAGTGGGTGTGGCTTTCCAGCTCGCCGACGACGTCATTGATGTCACGGGCATCAAGGTGAAGTCCGGGAAGTCGCCCGGCACCGACCTGCGCGAAGGTGTGCCCACGCTGCCTGTTCTGCTGCTCCGTGAAGCTGCTTCAGCTGGCGACCAGTCGGCGGTGGACCTCCTTGACCTCATTGACGGCGACCTGTCCTCAGACGCCGCTTTGGCTGAAGCAGTTGCAGGCCTCCGTGAACACCCCGTCACCGTTGAATCCTGGATTGTGGCGCGCCGCTGGGCTGATGAGGCAATTGCCGCCCTGGCTCCGTTGCCGGAAGGCGTCGTCAAGACTTCGCTGAGCAACTTCGCTTCCGCCGTGGTGGACCGCAGCAGCTAGCCTGTTTTTGTTTCTTGGGTTCTCGGGGCCTCCGGCGCCGCGGCTTGTGGCGCCGCGGTTCATTGGGGCTTTAACGGAACAGCCCCGGTCCCTGCGCATCGTTCGTCATCCGCTGCGCTGAACCGGGGCCATTTCTCCGTTCGCATCAGATCCACCGGAGGCAATTAGTGGATCCGTGAATGAGTCTATGACAGATATGTCATGTTGGCTAACCAGGGTGTAAACGGTGTGTCACATTTCTTCGCTGCCGAAGTGCGTAACTTATATCGCTCTCAACGACGAGTGCCCGCGGAAAGTCAGGGTGCGACCTGTCCTGAACCCGCAAAAGTCACGCATTCTTGCAGGCGCTGAGCCTAGCCATGATTGTCCACATAGCTGCCTGCATCTCTTTTCGAGGCGCCGCTGGCCGCTCACTGTTGCTTGAGTGGACATCGTTGAATTCATGCAGCTCAATGGAGGCGCCGCCCGGGCCTCCAGAATCCGTGCTTCCGGGTTCGGCAGGGCGGCACTGGGGCAGGCGCTGGATCGTGGCTCGGTAATCAAGGTCAGCCATGGGATCTATGGGCTTTCGAGCAACGGTGACGTGGCTCAGGCCTTGGCGCATGGCGGATTGCTTACATGTCTATCGGCGGCTGAAATCTACAGACTGTGGACCTTGAAGCAGGCCGCGCGGCTTCACCTCTGCCGGAGCCACCCTGTTTCAGGCCAAGGCGTCACGGAACATGGCAGACCGAGGCATGAGCGTCACGCTTGGCTCCCTGTGGCCGGCCTGGCGGATGTGCTTCTTCACAGCTTGCAGTGTCTGCCCGAGCTCGAGTCCCTCGTCCTTGTGCAGTCGGCAGTGGGACGCGGAGACATCTCGCTCGACTTCCTATATGCCAAGGCCACGGGACGCCGGAATGGAAAAGTACGTGCGGTATTGGATCAATTGATACCGAGAGCCGATTCACTGCTGGAAGTGCTCGCGAATACCCATTTTGCGAGGGCCGGATTGCGAGTCCGAAGGCACGTCTTCATTCCCGGGGTAGGCGAAGTGGACTTCCTCGTGGAGGAATGCCTGGTGGTGGAAACGGATGGCCGCACTCATTTTGAGCCTAAATCGGTCAAGCGTGACCAGCGGCGCAATAACAGGAGCACGCTGGGTGGCTATCTAGTGCTGCGTTACTACTATGACGACGTCGTTTTTGCACCGGACGAGATGGTGGCCGAAGTCCTGGCCGTCCTCGAGTTGTGGCGCCGCGGGAAATTCAACGGGTTCCCCAACGTAAATGCGTAACTCTTGGCCTCGGCAGCTGCTTTCAGCCCCGAGAGTTCAAGGGCTGCCACCCCGGTAGGCGCTATAAGTTACGCAAATCGGTCGGGGACAAAGCTGCGGCGGTCACAGGGCGCCCAGACCAGACTCAGTCCTCGTCGTTGAAAGCCCACTCGAACATGTCGAAGACAAACTCGGAGAACGTACCCTCTTCGCTCTTCCATTGGCCGCGGGCGTTGTTGCGCCGCCACACAATGGGATCGGGGACGTTGAGATCGCCCACGCGGAATCCCCAGGTGAACTGCTCTTCCTCGTCCTCAAGGAACATCAGGAAGCCTTCATCATCGACTTCCAGTTCCTCGGGGTCCCAGAAGTAGTGGTAGGCCTCCATGAGATCCTCACAGCCGCCCACAGCTTCATAGAACTCGCGGAGCACCAGCGGGACCGTAAATTGGTGGTCTGCCAGGGCTTTGTCGAGCTCCTCCTGGGACAGCCCATCCTCTTCCTGCCATTCGTCTTCGAGATACTTCGGAACGAGCGCACGGAACTTCTCGAGGAACATGTCAGTCATGGCTCTTATCCTAGCTAATCGCGAGGCCTGCCTGCGCCGTCCAAGCCCAGCCGCTGCCAGCCCCGAACGGCCAGCGGAACGTGCCAAGAACGGCGCCAGGCGGTGACTCTGAAAGCGAAAACAACGGCCGCCACAACGGAAGCGGTAAGGGCGTTGAAGGAACCTGTGACCCACAGGATGGTGGTCAATGTGGCGCCGGCAAAAGCGGGCAAAGCGTAAATGTCCTTGGGATCGAACAGCTGCGGCACTTCATTGGCCGTAATGTCGCGCAGCAGGCCCCCGCCCACCGCCGTCGTGACCCCCAGAAGCACGGCGGCAAAGGGGTTCATCCCCAAGGAGAGGGCCTTTAAAGTCCCGGTGATGCAGAACAGGGCCAGCCCGCCGGCATCGAAAAGGATAAGCAAGGAGGTGAAGCGCTGGACGCTGGAGAACAGGAAATATACCAGCAGGGTGGCCAGCAGGGGCGGCGCCAAATAAGCAGGGTTACTGAAGGCAGCCGGAGTGGTGTTGAGGATGATGTCGCGGATCACGCCCCCACCCAGCGAGACCAGGGAAGCCAGGAGCAGGGAGCCCACGATGTCGAACTGTTTGCGTGCAGCAAGCAACGAACCCGACACCGCGAAGAAGAAGACTCCGGCGAGGTCCAGCCAAACCAGGGCGATGTCAAAAGGGAAGGTCATGCAGCGGCATCCAGTGGATTTCGAAGGGCGGACGGGGCGGCTCCAACGTTACGCTAGCCCTATGAATACCCCGATCCTCATCGCCTGTTCCCACGGGACTTCCAACGCCCAGGGTGCTGCAGAGGTCAACGCCCTGCGCGATGCCATCGCAGCCCTGCGGCCGGGCCTCGATGTCCGGGAATCATACGTGGACGTTCAGCAGCCTGATCTGGTGGACGTTGTAGCTGCACTTCCCGAGGGTGAACCTGCCGTGGTGGTGCCGCTGCTCCTGAGCGTCGGATACCACGTCAAGGTGGATATCGCCCGGGCTGTGAAGAGCCGGCAGGGGAGCCTCGCCGCCGCACCCCTGGGGCCGGATCCGCGGCTTGCGGCCCTGCTGGATCAGCGACTGCGCGAGGCTGGGGTGACGGATCGCGACGCCGTGGTCCTGGCCGCCGCCGGGTCATCCAACCCCCACGCCGCACGCAGCGTGGAAGAGCTGGCCGACCAGCTGCGCGAACTCCGGCCCAACAGGATCGTGCCTGCCTATGGCGCCTCAGCGCAGCCGTCGGTGCCCGACGCCGTCGCCATGCTCCGCACGGAAGCCGCAGGCGGTGCCGGGGCGGGGGAGTCCGCCGGTGCCGTGGACGACGGCGGTCGTGTGGTTATTGCCTCCTACCTCCTGGCGCCGGGCTACTTCCACGACCAGCTGGCCAAGGCCGGCGCCGATCTGGTGACCGAGCCCCTGCTGCCGTCGCCGATTGTGGCCGAGATCGCCCTGGAGCGGTTCGACGCGGCCCTCGCCAAATTCCCTGCCTGACGCGCAGCTCCCCTTATTGTCAGAACCGGCACGCTCTGAACCGGCACGGTCAGAACCGGCACGCTCAGAACCGGCACGCTCAGAACCGGCACGCTCTGAACCGGCACGCTCTGAACCGGCCAAGAACATGACGAAATATTTCCCTAGGTGACCTTCCGTTTCCCAACCTTTGTGACGCGTTTCGGGTCCCCTCTACAGTCGATGCATGACTGATACAGCTCTAGCCGGAGCGTCCGCGGATTCCGCTCCGAAGCGACCGGCCCGCACCTCCCGCCCGGCAGCGAAGCCGCACGGCCAGTGGAAGGTCGACGGGACCACACCGTTGAACGCCAACGAAACCTGGAAACAGGAAGACGATGGCCTCAACGTGCGCGAGCGTATCGAGTCCATCTACTCCAAAGAGGGCTTCGACTCGATCCCCGGCCAGGACCTTCACGGCCGCTTCCGCTGGTGGGGCCTGTACACCCAGCGCAAGCCCGGGATCGACGGCGGCAAGACCGCCACGCTTGAGCCGCACGAGCTTGAGGACAAGTACTTCATGCTGCGCGTCAGGATCGACGGCGGTGCCCTCACTACCGAGCAGCTGCGCGTCATCGGCCAGATCTCCGTTGACTTCGCCCGTGATTCCGCCGACCTCACTGACCGCCAGAACATCCAGCTGCACTGGATCCGGGTGGAAGATATCCCCGAGATCTGGCGGCGCCTCGAAGGTATCGGCCTGTCCACCACGGAGGCCTGCGGTGACGTTCCGCGCGTCATCCTGGGCTCACCCGTGGCAGGCATCGCCAAGGACGAGATCATCGATCCCACGCCGCTGATCGCTGAGCTGGGCGAACGCTTCATCGGCAACCCGCTGCTCTCCAACCTGCCGCGCAAGTACAAGACCGCCATCACCGGCCACCCGAGCCAGGACGTGGTCCACGAGATCAACGACTTCGCCCTCGTCGGCGTACGCCACCCCGAACTGGGTGTCGGTTACGACCTCTGGGCCGGCGGCGCCCTCTCCACCAACCCGATGCTCGGCAAGCGCCTCGGCGCCTTCGTGAAGCCCGAAGAAGCCGCAGAGGTTTGGCTCGGCGTCACCAGCATCTTCCGCGACTACGGCTACCGGCGCATGCGCACCAAGGCCCGCCTGAAGTTCCTGATGGCGGACTGGGGCCCGGAGAAATTCCGCCAGATCCTCGAGGACGAATACCTCGGCTACAAGCTTGCTGACGGCCCCGCCGCCCCCAGGCCCACCAGCCCGGGCGACCACATCGGCGTGCACGAGCAGAAGGACGGCAAGTTCTTCATCGGTGCCACCCCGCTGGCCGGCAGGCTTTCCGGCAAGCAGCTGGTGAAGCTCGCTGACACCATTGAGGCCAGGGGCTCGTACCGCCTCCGCACCACGCCGCACCAGAAGCTCGTGGTCCTCGATGTTCCCAAGGACGAGGTTGAGCCGCTGGTTGCCGAGCTGGACGCCCTGGGCCTTTCCGCCCGCCCGTCTGTGTTCCGTCGCGGCACCATCGCCTGCACCGGCATCGAATACTGCAAGCTGGCCATCGTGGAAACGAAGGTCACCGCAGCCACCGCCGTCGCCGAGCTCGAACGCCGCCTCGCGGACCTGGCAGCGTCCGGTGAACTGCCGCACGCCCTGTCCCTCCACATCAACGGCTGCCCCAACTCCTGCGCCCGCATCCAGACCGCGGACATCGGACTCAAGGGCATGATGCTGCCAACGCCCGACGGCGATCCCACCCCCGGCTTCCAGGTCCACCTGGGCGGCGGGCTGGCATCCACCGACCGCGACGAGGCAGGCTTGGGCCGCACCGTCCGCGGGCTCAAGGTCTACGTCGAGGACCTTCCCGACTATGTGGAGCGTGTGGTCCGCAGCTTCGTGGCCAAGCGCACCGAAAACCAGACTTTCGCCGAGTGGGCCCATGCAGCTGATGAGGGGGACTTGCAATGACCAGTGATGCAGCCAGTACGGCTGACGCGCCGTCGGCGCCTGCCCTTCGCTCCAAGGAAGAGCTCAAAGCCCTGGCCGAATCCGGCGCTGCAGAGCTGGGTTGGGACGCACCCGCCCGTGACGTGATCGCCTGGGTGGCGCGTAACTTCGAACTCCCCGCTGTCGCCGTCGCCTGCTCCATGGCCGACGCCGTCCTCCCGGCTCTCGTCGCTGACCAGATTCCCGGCGTCGACGTCCTGTTCCTGGAGACCGGCTACCACTTCCCGGAAACCTACGCCACGCGGAACGAGGTGGCTGCCAACCTCCGCGTCAACGTGGTGGACGTCCTCCCCGAGAACACCGTGGAGCAGCAGGACCGGCTCCTGGGCAAGGACCTCTTCGCCCGTGACGCCGCCCAGTGCTGCGCCCTCCGGAAGGTCGCGCCGCTCAAGCGCACCCTCTCCGGCTACGAGCTGTGGTTCACCGGAGTACGCCGCGACGAAGCCCCTACCCGCACCAACACGCCCCTCGTTACCTGGGATGAGGCCAACGGCCTGGTCAAGGTCAACCCGGTGGCGGCATGGAGCTTCGACCAGTTGGTGCAGTACTCCGACGACAACCTCCTCCCCGTCAACCCGCTGCTTTCACAGGGCTACCCGTCCATTGGCTGCCAGCCCTGCACCCGGAAGGTGGCGCCGGGCGATGACCCCCGCGCCGGCCGCTGGGCAGGAACCGACAAGACAGAATGCGGACTACACGTATGAGCACCCAAATCACCAACGAGGACCTGGAGCTGTCTGTGCTGGAATCTGACACCCCCGTCCCAGCTACGCGCCTCTCCAGCCTGGACACGCTTGAGTCCGAGGCCATCCACATCATCCGCGAGGTTGTCGCCGAGTTCGAGAAGCCTGCGCTGCTTTTCTCCGGCGGCAAGGACTCCGTGGTGATGCTGCACCTCGCCACGAAGGCGTTCTGGCCGGGCAAGGTTCCGTTCCCTGTGCTGCACGTGGACACCGGCCACAACTTTCCCGAGGTCATCGACTTCCGTGACCGGACCGTTGAGCGGCTGGGCCTCAAGCTCGTCGTCGGCAGTGTCCAGGAGTTCATTGACCGCGGCGAGCTGGCCGAGCGGGCAGACGGCACCCGCAACCCGCTGCAGACCATTCCGTTGCTGGACGCCATCCAGTCCAACAAGTTCGACGCCGTCTTTGGCGGCGGCCGCCGTGACGAGGACAAGGCCCGCGCCAAGGAACGCATCCTGAGCCTCCGCGACGAGTTCGGCCAGTGGGACCCCCGCAACCAGCGGCCCGAACTGTGGAACCTGTACAACGGCCGCCACACAGTGGGCCAGCACGTCCGCGCGTTCCCCATCAGCAACTGGACCGAGCTGGATGTGTGGCGCTACATCGAGCGCGAGAACATTGAGCTTCCGGGCCTGTACTACGCCCACGAACGCGAGGTCTTCGCCCGCGACGGCATGTGGCGCGCTGTGGGCGAGGTGTCGCAGCCCCTGGACACTGAAAAAGTCATCACCAAGACCGTCCGCTACCGGACCGTTGGCGACATGTCCTGCACCGGCGCTGTTGAATCCGACGCCGCTACCGTGCGCGACGTCGTCATCGAAGTTGCCGCTTCCACCATCACCGAACGTGGCGCCACCCGTGCAGATGACCGCATCTCCGAGGCCGCCATGGAAGACCGCAAGAAGGATGGCTATTTCTAAATGAGCACCGAACTCGACGCCGCCCGCGCGGCCACACTTCTTGACGACGCACCCCTCAAGGATGCGACACTGTTCCGTTTCGCTACTGCCGGATCGGTCGACGACGGCAAGTCCACCCTGGTGGGCCGCCTCCTTCACGATTCCAAGGCGATCCTGGCCGACCAGCTCGACGCCGTAGCAAGGACCTCCGCCGACCGCGGCTTTGGCGGTTCTGCAGGCGGAATCGACCTTGCCCTCCTGACCGACGGCTTGCGTGCCGAGCGCGAACAGGGCATCACCATCGACGTCGCCTACCGCTACTTCGCCACGGACCGCCGCAGCTTCATCCTCGCGGACTGCCCCGGACACGTGCAGTACACCAAGAACACGGTGACGGGCGCATCCACTGCGGACGCCGTCATCGTACTCATCGACGCCCGCAAGGGTGTCCTCGAGCAGACGCGCCGGCACCTCTCCGTTCTGCAGCTGCTGCGGGTTGCCCATGTCATCGTGGCCGTGAACAAGATCGACCTCGTGGAGTTCAGCGAGTCCGTCTTCCGCGAGATCGAAGCCGACGTGCAGCAGGTGGGGCGCGAACTTGGCCTGGGCAGCGACGGCATCGCCGATCTCCTGGTCATCCCGGTTTCTGCCCTCGACGGCGACAACGTGGTGGACCGCTCGGACCGCACGCCTTGGTACGAAGGGCCGGCGCTGCTGGAAACCCTCGAGTCCCTGCCCGCGGCTGACGAGCTCGAAAGCCACCTGGAAAGCTTCCGCTTCCCCGTGCAGCTGGTCATCCGGCCCCAGGGCGCCCTGGCGCCCGACGCCATCGCCGGCGGCCTGGACGTGGAGGCCTACCGCGACTACCGAGCCTACGCCGGACAGATCACCGAAGGTTCAGTGAAGCTGGGGGACAAGGTCACCGTCCTGACCCCGGGTCAGGGCCCCCGCACCACCACCGTCACCGGGATCGACTTCGCCGGAGCCGAGCTCACCGAAGCGGTTGCACCGCAGTCCGTGGCGATCCGCCTCGCCGATGAATTCGACGTCGCCCGTGGCGATACGATCGCGGCAGCCGGGACCATCCGGGAAAGCTCCGCCGACCTCTACGCCGCTCTCTGCTGGCTTTCTCCCAAGCCGCTCCGCGAAGGCGCCAAGGTACTGGTCAAGCACGGTACCCGCACGGTCCAGGCACTGGTCCGGAACGTCAGCGGCAAGCTGGACCTGGCCACGTTCAAGCTTGAGGGCGCGTCGAGCCTGGAGCTCAACGACATCGGCCACGCCCAGCTCCGACTCGCTGCCCCGCTGCCGCTGGAGAACTACCTGCACCACCGCCGCACCGGAGCGTTCCTGGTGATCGATCCGATCGATGGCAACACCCTCGCCGCCGGCCTCGTGAACGACCACCCGGGCGACCATGAGGATGAGCGCTACTCGATCTAGTCTCGCTGAAGCCGCTGCGCCGAAGCCGCTGAATGAACATCGTAAGGCCACGTTGAAGTCCAACGTGGCCTTACGATGTTCTTTTGATCTGAAATGCTTGGAGCTGTGCAACGATGCCCCGTATTGCCCGTAACACCACCCTGTCCCGCATGTTCGACGCCGGCAGGAATGTGGTGGTGGACGGCGCCCTCGCCACTGAGCTTGAAGCGCGCGGCTGCAATCTGGAAGACGCATTGTGGTCGGCCAAAGTGCTCCTGGAACAACCGCACCTGATCAAACAGGTACACAGCGATTACTTCGGTGCCGGAGCAACGGTGGCCATCACGGCAAGCTATCAGGCGACGCCCCAGGGATTTGCCCAGCGTGGCATTTCTGAAGCGGAAGCCCTGGAACTGGTGGCACTGAGTGTGCGCCTGGCCGATGAGGCACGGCGGGAATACCTCGCCGAGAACCCCGGAGCGGGTCCCCTGCTGATTGCAGGATCTGTTGGACCTTACGGCGCCTACCTCGCTGATGGTTCGGAATACCGGGGCGATTACGTCCTCAGCCGGAGTGAGTTCAAGGAGTTCCATCGCCCTCGGATCGAGGCGCTGGTGAAGGCCGGAGTGGACTTACTGGCTTGTGAAACGCTTCCTTCCTTCATAGAGGCCGAGGCGCTGTTGGCGCTCGTTGAGGAGTTCGACGTCGAATCCTGGTTTTCCTTTACCCTGCGCGACGGCGGGCACATCAGCGACGGTACGCCCCTGGCCGAGGTAGCAAGGCTCTGTGGAGCGCAGCCGCGGGTAGCGGCGGTCGGTGTGAACTGCGTGCCGCTGGATCTGGTCTCGCCATCGCTGGAGGCCCTGCGCAAAGCCACTGACATGCCGCTGATCGCGTATCCGAATTCCGGCGAAAGCTACGACCCCATCACCAAGACGTGGGGCGCCGCGGCGACGGGGCACAGCGAACCCGGCGGAAAACCGCCTGCAGGCATCGCGGAAGGATTCGGCATCTGGCGTGAACTTGGTGCCAGGGCTGTCGGCGGGTGCTGCCGTACCACACCTCGGGATATCGCCGCCGTGGCCAGGTTGTCAGCGGAGTAAGCCACAAAGCGTTTATGACGCCGCATGAACCCGCGTGACCCCCCGTTTCCGGCTCATTGAATGACGTTTATGACACTCCCTATGGTGAATTCATGACTAGTCCACAGCCCGGCATGAAGCGCATTGTTGCTGGCCAGAGCAACAAGCCGCAGCGGAGCCGCGCCGTGGAGATCGCGCTGGCCATTGGTCTGGTCCTGCTCATTGCCGCAGGTGCTGCTGTGTCCTCGATGTCCAACGCGCAATCCGATGCTCCGCCGAAGGCCACAGACGCCGCTGAACTGAAGCTCGGTTACTTCGGCAACATCACTCACGCGCCCGCTCTTGTGGGAATCAATCAGGGTCTTATTGCCAAGGAACTGGGCAGCACACGCCTCAGCACTGAATCCTTCAACGCCGGCCCGGCCGCCATTGAAGCGCTCAACGCCGGTGCCATCGACGCCACTTACATCGGCCCCAACCCGGCCATCAACTCCTTTGTCAAGAGCAAGGGCGAGTCCATCAGCATCATCGCCGGGGCAGCGGCGGGCGGCGCGCAGCTTGTCGTGAGAGAAGGCATCAACTCGCCTGCCGACCTCCGGGGCAAGACGTTGGCCTCTCCTCAGCTTGGCGGAACGCAGGATGTTGCGTTGCGGTCCTGGCTGGCTAAGCAAGGCTTCAAAACCAGCACCGACGGCAGTGGCGATGTTGCCATCAATCCCACAGAGAACTCGCAGTCCCTGAAACTTTTCCAGGACGGAAAGCTCGACGGCGCGTGGTTGCCTGAGCCGTGGGCCTCACGGCTGGTGCTCCAGGCCGGTGCGAAGGTCCTGGTGGATGAGAAGGACCTCTGGGACGGCTCCCAAACCGGCAAGCCTGGCCAGTTTCCCACCACAGTCCTGATCGTGAACAAGGAGTTCGCAGCCAAACACCCTCAAACGGTCGCGGCACTTCTCAAGGGCCATGCTGAGTCCGTTGCCTGGCTCAACGACGCGCCGGCTGCTGAGAAAACTTCCGTTATTAACGCCGCGCTGAAGGAAGACTCGGGTGCCGAGCTTCCCGCCGATGTACTCGAGCGCTCCCTGCAGAACATCGTCTTCACCACGGATCCGCTGGCTGGAACCTTTCCAAAACTGCTGCAGGACGGCGTCGAGGCCGGAACCACCAAGCAGGCCGACATCAATGGCATCTTCGACCTCTCTGCCCTGAACACCGCTACTGGTGGTCAGATTTCTGCCGCGGGCCTCGGCCAGGACTAGCACCGCCGGCACGCAGCACCTCCACACACCACTAACAAAGGACGGGACCATGCCAGTCGTACTGGAAAACCTGGGCAAGCGCTTCGGCGACGGCGCCCCGGTACTGGACGACGTCAACGCCAGCATCGGCAAAGGCGAGTTCGTCGCCCTGCTCGGTGCTTCAGGCTGCGGCAAGTCAACCCTGCTGAACATCATGGCGGGACTGGAGCTCCCGACGTCGGGCGCCCTCGAGGTGCCCAGCGACGGGGCAGCCTTCATGTTCCAGGACTCCGCATTGTTCCCCTGGCTCACAGCCAGGGAGAACATTGAGCTCGCCCTGAAACTGCGGGGCGTCGGCAGGAGTGAGCGTCGGGTCAAAGCCGCCGAACTGTTGGAACTGGTGCACTTGGCGGGAGCCGGCGACAAGCGTCCTCACGAGCTGTCCGGCGGTATGCGCCAGCGTGTGGCGCTGGCACGCTCCCTGGCCCAGGACCGCCAGCTGCTGCTGATGGATGAGCCGTTTGCTGCCCTGGACGCCATTACCCGTGACCTCCTTCATGACGAACTCGAGCGGATCTGGAAGGAAACAGGCCGCACTATCGTTTTCGTGACGCACAATGTCCGCGAAGCCGTCCGGCTGGGCCAGCGTGTCCTGCTCCTCTCCTCCCGGCCCGGCCGGGTGGTCCAGGAATGGAACGTCACTGAGGAACACCGAACCGATGCCGGGCTTGCCGGACAGCTGACCGGGGTCATCACAGCCCGGCTGCGAGAGGAGATCCGCCGCCATGCCAAGTAACCCTGCACCGATCACTGAACTTTCTGCAGAACCGGCGGAATCGCACAAAGTCCATGCTGCACTGACACGTTCTTCAACCGGCTCCGAGGACCTCCGCGAACTGGGCTCCGGCCTTGATTCGCTGCAGTCGGACGCCGTCCGCAAGGCCCGGATCGACTGGTCGCGCATCCTGCTTCCGGTAGCTGCAATCGTGGTGCTCATCATCATCTGGCAGCTCTACGTGTCCATGGGCTTCAAACGGCGGGATCTTGTGCCGGGACCCTTGGATGTTGCGGCCCAGTTCGGTGCCCAGTGGAGCGAAGGCAAGCTCCAGGAAGCAGTATGGACCTCCCTCGAGCGCGGACTCCTGGGCTTCCTGATCAGCGTGGCCATTGCCACCCCGATCGGCTTGCTGTTTGCCCAGGTGGCTCCGCTTCGCCGTGCGTTCGGCCCGCTGATTTCCGGGCTCCAGGTCCTCCCGTCCGTCGCATGGGTGCCTGCAGCCATCATCTGGTTCGGGCTCACCGACGCCACTGTGTACTTCGTCATTTTCATGGGCGCCATTCCGTCCATCATCAATGGATTGATTTCGGGTGTGGACCAGATTCCGCCGCACTACCGCAGCGTGGGCACGGTCCTGGGTGCCTCGCGGCTCCAGATGGCACTGCAGATCGTCCTTCCAGCTGCCCTCCCTGGCTACCTCAGCGGCCTCAAGCAGGGGTGGGCCTTCTCCTGGCGCTCCCTGATGGCAGCCGAAATCATCGCGGTCGGCGGCACCATCGGCTTCGGCCTCGGCTCCATGCTGAACCAGGGCCGCGACCTGTCCGACATGACCATCGTGATGTCCGCCATCCTGCTGATCCTCGCCATCGGCATCCTGATCGAGCTGCTCGTCTTCGCACCCATTGAGAAGCGACTTCTACGCAGCCGCGGACTCCTCGCCGGCAGCACCCGCTAGGCACCCGCCAAACATAAGAGTCGAGCCCGACGGCGAGTCCCGCCGTCGGGCCTTGCTCCATATTTGCGCAACTTATGACTTCTCATGAGCGGGGAAGCCCCGGATTGCATGGAACGCGTACCGCGAGACGTGCCGAAACTTACGCATTTTCGCCGGCAGCACCCGTTAGGCCTTCAGCACCCTAGCGTCCTCATGTCGGCGGGTATACCTTGACACGTATCCGGGGTGCCCGGGACGCGGGTTTGGGACGTGAGGTGTGGTCGTGGAGCGATTGGAGTCTGGCGAAGGAGTTCTGGCAGGGATCGGTTCCACGCCGCTGATCGAACTCAGCAACGTGGTGCCTCCGGGCTCGGCGAGGATCCTCGCCAAGCTCGAATGGGCGAATCCGACTGGGAGCATGAAGGACCGGATGGCGGCTGCGGCGATCCAGGGAGCCGAAGAGCGAGGCGATCTGGTTCCGGGCGATACGGTGGTTGAGTACACCGCCGGTACAACGGGAATCTCCCTCGCGCTGGTCTGCGCAGCCAAGGGCTACGGGCTCCATGTAGTTTTTTCCGACGCGTTCAGCCCAGAGAAACGTCGAACCATGGAGGCCCTGGGGGCCATCGTGGAAAGTGTGCCCAGTGATCAAGGACGGATCACCGAACAACTGATCAAGGCCATGATCAGCCGTGCAGGCGAACTCAGCGCGCAGCCATCGCATTGGGCATGCGATCAGCTCAACAACAGAGATGCCGTCACCGGCTACCTGGCGTTGGGCGAGGAAATCTGGCAACAGTCCGACGGGCGGGTGGACGCCTTCGTCCAGTCTGTAGGCACCGCTCACTCCATCCATGGCGCAGCCCGTGCCCTGCGCACCCACCTGCCGGAGGTGAGGGTCGTCGCCGTCGAGCCAGCTGAATCCGCTGTGCTATCCGGTGGCCCAACGGGCTCCCACAGGATTGAAGGGATCGGCATCGGCTTTTTACCCCCGCTTTGGGAACCGGACCAGGTTGACTCGATAGAACTGGTCTCTTCCGCCGATGCCATGGCCATGAGCCGGCGTCTAGCCCGGGAGGAAGGAATCTTCGCAGGGACTTCCTCGGGGGGAAATGTCATTGCCGCACTTCGGGTCGCAGAAGAACTGGGGCCCGATGCAACCGTTGTCACGGTAATGGTCGATTCCGGTTTTCGCTATCTCAGCACGGGGCTTTACGGCTAGGAAGCCGCTCCTTGTGTTTTGCAGGAGATCGCAGGAGATTGGCCGGCAGCCGTAAAACCGAAAGTTACGCAGCGTTACCTTGCGTGAACTGGTGTTTCCGCGGCGTTGGTCCCCAATGTGACGCGGCCCTACCGTTGATTCATGGCTATCCAGGACATCTATCCCACAGCGCTGCGCCTCCTCGGCCGCCCCGTGCTGGTGGTGGGCGGCGGCCCCGTTGCTGCCCGCCGCGCCAAGGGACTCCTAAACGCCGGAGCCCGGGTCACCGTCGTCGCTCCTGTTGCGTCAGCCGCTCTCCTGGAACTGGCCGACGCCGGACTGCTCACCTGGGTGCAGCGGACTTACCAGCCTTCCGACGTCGACGCCGTCTGGTTCGTCCAGACCGCCACTGGTGACGCAGCCGTCGATGCCCAGGTCTCCGCTGATGCTGAGGCGCAGCGCATCTGGTGCGTCAACGCCTCGGACCATGAAGCCTCAGCTGCCTGGACCCCCGCCGTCGCCGTGGTGGATAACGTCCACATCGCGGTGAATGCCGGGGGAGACCCGCGCCGCGCCATGGCACTCCGCGATGCTGTTGCCACTGCTTTGGAAACTGGTGACCTACCCCTGCGCCGTCGTCGTGCTTCGACCGACGCCGGTTCCGTGGCCCTGGTGGGCGGCGGGCCGGGCGACTCCGGCCTCATTACCGTGCGCGGACGGCGGCTCCTTGGCCAGGCCGACGTCGTGGTTGCCGACCGCCTGGGTCCCCGCGAACTCCTCAAGGAGCTAGCCCCCGACGTTCGCGTCATCGAGGTCGGCAAAACGCCTGGCCACCACCCCGTTCCGCAGTCGGAGATCAACCTGATCCTCGTCGACGAGGCGCTGCAGGGCCATCGCGTGGTCCGCCTGAAGGGCGGCGACCCGTACGTCCTTGGCCGCGGCGGCGAGGAAGCCGAGTTCTGCCGGCAGCACGGCGTCGAGGTTGAAGTGGTCTCCGGTGTGACGTCAGCAATCTCCGTTCCCGCGGCTGCCGGCATTCCGGTGACGCACCGTGGACTGGCGAAGGGCTTCAGCGTGGTCACCGGCCACGAGGAGCTTGCTGAAGTTCCGGCCCGTGCCGACCACACTGTGATCTTGCTCATGGGAGTGGGGCAGTTGCGCTCCTCCGCGGCTTCCCTTGCCCAGGCCGGGCTGCCTGAAGACACTCCCGTTGGTATTGTTGAAAACGGCTATTTGCCTAACCAGCGCGTGACGATCGGCACCCTGGCGTCCATAGCCGACCAGGCAGAAGCCACCGGCGTCGCCAACCCCGCGGTAATTGTGATCGGTGACGTTGTCCGCGTCAGCCCGTTCGCGCCGTCGCACTTCAAGACTTCCGATTACAGCACCATCACCCCGAACCGCCCCCGCACACCCTTGAGCTCCGCCCGCGTTCTCACCACCTAGCCTCCGTTTCCCAACTAGGTAGCAGCAGTTGCTGTTTTGAGCCCTCAAAACAGCAACAATTGCTACCTAGTTGGGCGGGACCGAAGAAAAGGAACACAGCCGTGTCAACCAGCACCACCGTAGGATCTGCTGCCCGCCCGCTGCGCGTCGCCGTCGTTGGCTCCGGCCCTGCCGGCGTTTACGCTGCGGACATCCTCACCAAGAGCGAAGCCGTCAAGAGCGGCGAACTGACGGTCAGCATCGATCTCTTCGACCGCTACCCGGCCCCCTACGGCCTGATCCGTTACGGCGTTGCCCCGGACCACCCCCGCATCAAGGGCATCGTGAACGCCCTGCACAAGGTGCTGGACCGCGGCGACATCCGCTTCTTCGGCAACGTTGACTACGGCACGGACATTTCCATCGAGGACCTCCGCACGCACTACGACGCCGTCATCTTCGCCACCGGCGCCATCAAGGACGCGGACCTGAACATCCCCGGCGTCGAGCTTGAGGGCTCCTACGGCGGCGCTGACTTCGTCTCCTGGTACGACGGCCACCCGGACGTCCCCCGCGAATGGCCGCTGGATGCCAAGGAAATCGCAGTGATCGGCAACGGCAACGTGGCCCTGGACGTCGCCCGTATGCTGTCCAAGCACGCCGATGACCTGCTGGTATCCGAGATTCCCGAGAACGTTTACGCCGGGCTGAAGGCTTCGCCTGTCACGGATGTCCACGTGTTCGGCCGCCGCGGCCCTGCCCAGGTGAAGTTCACCCCGCTGGAGTTGCGCGAACTGTCCCACTCGAAGGACGTGGACATCATCCTGTACCCGGAGGACTTCGAGTTCGACGAAGAGTCTGACCGCCAGGTACAGACCAACAACCAGACCAAGACCATGGTGGGAACCCTCACTAACTGGATCGCCGAGCAGCCCGAGGACCCTTCGGAGTTCAAGGCTTCCCGCCGCCTGCACCTGCACTTCCTGCACAGCCCGGTGGAGATCTACGACGACCCTGCCAACCCCGGCCAGGTTGCGGGTATGAAGTTTGAGCGCACCGAGCTGGACGGAACCGGCAACGCCCGGGGCACTGGCGAGTTCATCGACTACCCGGTCCAGGCCGTGTACCGCGCCATCGGCTACTTCGGTTCCGCCCTGCCCGAGGTCGAGTTCGACCACAAGAAGGGTGTTGTGCCGAACGACGGCGGCCGCGTACTGGACGCTTCGGGCTCTCACCTCCCGGGCATCTACGCCACCGGTTGGATCAAGCGCGGGCCTGTGGGCCTCATCGGCCACACCAAGGGCGACGCCCTCGAAACCGTGACCTACCTCCTCGAGGACCGCGAAAACCTTCCGGTTGCTGCAGCGCCCGCGCCGAACGCCGTCGTCGAATTGCTGGAAAACCGTGGCGTCAAGTACACCAGCTGGGAAGGCTGGCTGGCGCTGGACGCCCACGAGCTGGCTCTCGGCGCGGAGGCTACTGCTGCCGGCGGATCGCACGGTGTCGAGGTTAAGCGTGAGCGCATCAAGGTTGTGCCGCGCGAGGACATGGTGGACATCTCCCGCGACGGCGTTTCCGCCAGCGTCTAGTCCCTTACTTCAGCGCGAGCTGGCAGCTAATGACCGCAAAACTCAGGTTGAGGGCATTAGCTGCCGGTTCGCGCTGCTTTTTAACCGCCAGTTAGCGGCCCTCAGCCTTAGATGTCCGGACCTTTTGTGCCCGCACCTCCTGAGGCCATGAGCTCCAGCCGCTTGAGCGTTTCGTTGTTGCGGACGGTGATGAGGGGGTCGCGGATGAATTTTGGAATGGCACTCCCGGGCCCTTTGATGGCGTCTTCGGCCATGCTGACCTTGCAGCCGGTGCGCTGTTCCTCGATGGTGATCACCACTTTTGCCTCACCGAGCGGCCAACCCCTGGCGATAAGTTCGATGGACTTGCCCGGGTTTGCGGCGGTGACAGAGGTTTTGTCGTTGATCAGGAGGGGCCATGCTCCTACTGAATGATGGAGAACCGCACCCTCGGCGGGCCAGAGTGCGTCGACGTCGCGAATCCTCGACGCACCCACTACCCAGCCGGAGTAGAGCCAGCCGTCCGCAATGACGTTCCAGACGTCGTTTGCCGAGGCGAGGAAGGTTTTGCTGACGGTAACCATGTGGGTGCTCCTGCTCAGGGATTGATGGGTGGGCGGACTGGTGGCGTGGAGGGCTCGACGGCGGGAGCCTCGGTCGCTTGGGTGCCGATAGTTTGGTTCGCGACCGCTTAGCTGACGGTCCCTTGGCTGGCGGGCAGTGCCATACGCTGGGGCACGCAGCCGTCGGGTCCAGGTGTAGGTCCCGGCGCAGTTCAGTGGATTGAGGACCGGATCGAAGCGGAGGCCGGTGTCTCCGCCGTCGCGTGCAGGCCGCAGCGCGAGGGTGCCGAACCGGATCCAAGGTCCCGACGGCTTGGCGTAGTGCATCGCCAACACCCAGTCATTTGCGGAGGGCTGTATTCCTGACGATGCTGTTCCGGATGCAACTGTACCGGGGGAGTCCGTGGTGAGGCCGAGAAGGACTGGACCGTGCGCCCCTTTGTAGGGCATCAGTGTGGTGAAGGTGGCCTTGCCCGCATCCCGTCTGGGCAGGAGGGCGAATCGGGCAGGCCAGGACCAGCCGGTGGTTGCAAAAAGAACATCTTCCGGGCCGCCGTCGTCCTCGAGTCGTAGAGCGAGGCCCAGAATGTCAGGCAGGGGAGCGGGCAGTCCCAACGAGCGGGAATAGCGGGCCGTCACAGCATGCTTGCCGGGCAAATCTATCCACTGTACGCCGCTGGGTTCGCCGTATTGGGGGTTGTCGGTGTTGCACAGACCGTCCCTGATGAGCTCGCCGGTGAGTGAGGTTCCTTTGGGGTGGATGGGGCGTTCCGGGCGGACAACTTTCAGGGCCCTGAAAATCAGGGAAAAGGCGGCACCCGCAAGCCCTGCAACGCCGGCCACACCGCTGGTTCCGATTGCCATAGCTACATCCTGCCGAACCGGGACCGGACGAGGGCGAAGACCCCGTAGCAGACGAAGCCGGTGCCGATGGCGGTGAGGAGAAGCGGCCCCCACGGGTGGTCGCGCAGCGCTGTCAAACTGCCGTCAAGGCCGGTGGACTCTGCAGCCTTGTTCTGCACGGCTGCCACGATGAACAGCAGTCCCACCAGCTTCAACGCAACACCTTTTGCAACATGCCCCGCAACGCCAAGTCCGCTGATGGCCCTGCCCCGCCGTGTGCCCTCAAAGTGCTGCAGCTCGTCCTTGAACCGCTTTGCAAATCCTTTAAACACGAAGTAGATGCCGATGCCGATGATGGTCAGACCCACAATCACCAGAACTGGGGCGCCGAGCGGGCGGCTCAACAAGGAGGTACTGAAGGCTCTGGTTGACTCGCCGGAGTCACTGCGCGCACCCACGGCAAAGCCTGCAAAGGTAAAGCCCACGCTGCCGTATACGAGGCTGAGCGACCCGGACGAGATCAGCTTCCCCAGACGCTCACGCCGGCGTTCGCGACGCACCCGCAGCGTCGCTTCACTCAGTTGCCACAATGCGAGACCCGCGCATCCTGCTGCGCATGACCACATCACGGCAGGGCCCCAAGGATTTGCGGCGAGCTGCTCGATAGCGCCCGTAGGCTCCGGCTCTCCCGGCTGCCCGAATGCGACGGCTATGGCGATGGCCCCCACAACAATATGCAGCAGCGCCATCACGGCAAATCCCCAGCGGGCGACGACGTCGAGCGCCTTCCCGTTGGATGCCGCCTCTGCGGCCCTCGCCGCTTCGCTGAGTACTGCATCCATGTCCGTCCTGTCCAAACCGGCTGACCTTCCTACCCGTTCATTGGCCCCTCGGCGTGGATCTTCTCTGAACCAGGCCCCACAAGCTTGACGGTGCAGCGGACCACCAGGCTGTCGGGTGCTGTGTGGAAGTCCACCAGGGTTTCCCCGGGAGCGAGCATTGTGTAGGTTTCCGTGCCCGGCTCCACGCTGACGTTTTTGGAAGCAGCGGCCTGCTTCGCGTTCTCAAGCGCCTCATGGCGAAGAGTCTCCACGTACTGCGCGTCGTCGTGCCTCGAGGCGTCCCCAAAGGCCCAGCCGAAGAGTGTTCCGGTCATTTCCGTTCCCGCCGATTCCCTAGCCGCGACCATACGCTTCAACGTTCCGTTCCATTCCTCTTCAAGGGGTATCAGTTCTATAGTAAGTGTGCTTACCATATTAGATCACGACCAATGATCCGGATCCTGCTCGAGCATCCTGCAGTGAAGGTCCGGGAAGGCCTGAAGCCTGATCCCAATCCAGGAAATGCAAACACGTTAGGAAGAGACAATGGCAGGAAATCTTATTGCCCGTTCCATCCACGATCTGACGGCAGGGGCTTGGTTCGGTGGTTCGCTGATGGGTGCCATCGGACTTAACGGGGCAGCGGCTGAGGCCAAGGATCCGACGGAGCGCACCCGGCTGTCCAGTCTCGGATGGAAGAGGTGGGCGCCGGTTCAGACCGCCGCCTTCGCAGCGCACATCGTTGCAGGCCTCGCCGTGATCTGGGAGAACAAGGAGCGCATGGCCAAGCAAGAGGGCGTCACGCGTCTAAGTATGTACAAAACGGCCGTGACGTTGCTGGGGGCCGCCGTCACGCTGTATGCAGGCATGCTCGGAGGAAAAGTCGAGAAGCTGGCGGCCGAAGGAGCCGAAGGCGCAACGGAGCCTCATTCTGCCGCTTCCGATGAGCTCAAGGCGGCACAAAAGCAGCTGAAGTTGCTCCAGTGGGCCATTCCTGCTTTCGCCGGAACGGTGATTGTCATGGGCGCAAAGCACGGCGAGATGCAGCGTCCGAAGAATGTCCTGGCAGGCCTCAGGCGCTCCTAGTCACCAGCTGCCAGTCCACTTCAGCCAGTCCATGCCAGCCCTGCCAGGGGCAGCCCAGCCGACAGTCACCCGCGAAAGTTATACGGGCTGGCTGTCGGCTGGGGGCAGGTCGGGATTCATGTCCTCGAGTTTGGGATCCTCGGCGGTCCAGACCTGGATGATTGCCCAGCCCACGGCCGCCAGTGGCACGGACAGCACGGCCCCGATGATTCCCGCCAGAATGGTTCCCGCTGTCAGCGCCATCAGGATGACCAAAGCGTGCAGCTGAAGCGATTTGCCCATGACTATGGGCTGCAGAAGGTCGCCCTCCAGTTGGTTCACGGCGACCACCACTGCCACCACAATCAACGCGACCACAGGCCCGTTCGCCACGAGTGCCACCAGCGCCGCGAGGATGCCGGCAACGGTCGCACCCACCAGGGGGATGAATGCGGTGATGAAGACGATGATGGCCAGCGGAATGGCGAGTGGGACCTGGAGGATCAGCAGGGCCGCGCCAATGGCCACAGTATCCACGAGCGCCACGACTGCGGTCCCGCGGACATAACCGCCCAGGACCTCCAGGGTCCGCTTGCCTACCCGCCGCAGTTTCTGTTCCCGCTGCCCCTTGAAGGGCCGCATGAAGAACTCCCAGATCTTCGAGCCGTCCTTGAGGAAAAAGAAGAGGATGACCACCATGAGGATCGCGCCGGTCAGGAACTCGGTCACGGCGGACAACCCGGTGATGGCCCCGGAGCGCACCTGGCTGCTGGTGGCAAACTCCACCAGACCGGTCCGGGCCTGTTCCAGCTGTTCCCTGTCCAGCGGGAAGGGGCCCGTCAGGAGGAAGTTTTCCAGTTCCTCCAAGCCTGACCCCGCTTGAGAAACAAGCTCGCCCCATTGGTTGCGGACAGACATGACGATGATGCTCGTCACTCCGGCCAGGACTGTCAGCAGCAGAATGAAAGCGATAGCCGTGGCAGCGCCGCCGGGCAGTCCACGTCGCCGCAACAGGTTCACGAACGGGCCGATCGCAGCAGCCAGGATGAGCGCGATCAGCACCGGAATCACCAACAGCCGGATCTGCATCAGGGCGAATATTGACACGCTGACAACCGCCAGGATGAGCAGAATCTGGGCAGAGCGAACAGCCACGCGCCCCAAGCTATCGGACCAGAGGGAGCGCGGAGTTTTGCGGGTGGTTGGGGCGGTGAGGGGTGGCGCCACGTGTGACGTGGATTCCTTTGCTGAGGGTTCCACTGCTCTAGCCATGAAGTTCTCCCAGTTGTCGGCGGGCAAAGCTGCATTCAGGGTTCATTGCAAAGATAACCCTGAAACAGTAAGCCTACTGACATTTTTGAGGGAAGTTCAGGGGGCTACTGCGGCAGCCACTCCCGCAGCCACTCAGCGCAGGAGTTCAGGTTGCGTTGAACGCTTTCGACGGCGGCAGTCTCGTCGTGCGCTTCGATGGCGTCCAGGAGCTCGCCGTGACCCGCAACAGGAAGGCCTTCGAAACCGGGGCGGAGTTGCTGGCGCACAAGATCGCTGTGGAAGACCCCGCCGAAACTGGTGTAGAGCTCATGGAGCAGGGGATTCCCGGATGCCTGGGCAACTGCCTCATGGAACTCCCAGTCTGCCCGCGCCCATGTTGCATAGTCTCCTGCAGTCCAGGCGGTCTGCCTTACGGCCAGGAGCGTCCGCATCGAGGTGATGTCCGCCTCCGTGGCGTTGCGGGCGGCAAGCCGTGCCGCCTGGGTATCCAATCCCACCCGCACCTCGAGGATGTGCTCCTCGGTGTGGTCCTTATACATCCGCCGCGCAGCTCCGGAGAGCTCGCTCGTGGCCCGGACGTAGGTTCCGTCGCCCCGCCGGACCTCCAGCATTCCGCTGTGCGCCAACGATTTGATGGCTTCTCGCAAGGTGCCGCGGGAGACGCCAAGCGCAGCCATCAACTCCGGTTCGGCAGGGATCCGTTCCTGCAGGGGCCATTCCCCTGACTGGATCATTTGCCGCAGCTTGGCAGTAACTTCCTCAGCAAGTGCCGGCCGCGAAGAGGCAGTGAGGCTCATGGCTTGGCCACCGGGATCTTCTTTTCGGTCCGTTCACTGGTGAGCTGATGGGCCACCACCATCTGTACCAGGGCCACGGCGAGCAAGAGTGCCAGGGGCAGGCTCCAGCTTCCGGTGGCGCTGTGCAGCAGCCCCATCCCGAACGGTCCTGCCGTAGCCAGCAGGTACCCCACCGACTGGGCCAAGGTGGAGATCGCCGTGGTTTCCGCCGTCGTCCGCCCGCTGCGGCTGATCATCACCATGACCAGCGGGAAAATTCCAAGCCCGAAGCCCAGTACTGCTGCCGGGATGGCGGCAAGGGATGCGGGGAGCAGCAGGAGCGCACCAACCCCCAGGACCATGGCTGCGGTGGCGAGGTAAAAAGCGGGCCGCAGCATCCGCGGACGGGAGCCGATGGCAATGAGCACCATGCCTGAAGGGACGGAAACCAGCTGCATCAGCCCGAACATCAGTCCGCTGTCCGCTGCGGAGAGGCCCACCGTGGTGAGCATGTACGGGAACCAGCTCAGGATGGCGTAGGCGAGGAGTGCCTGCAGTGTGAAGACCGCTGTGATGAGCCGGCCTTTGCGGGTTCGAAGCATCTGCCAAGGCGAGAAGTGCAGTGGCGTCGCCACCTTTGTCATCCGGTGCGCACGGAGGGCAACCGGCAGGAATCCCAGGAAAGCTGCGGCGGAGAGCAGGCCAATTGCCCCTACTCCCAGGGACGGTGAGCCGAGCTGATGAGCCAGGGGGACGATCAGTACGGAGGAGAGGGTGGCTCCGGTGGTCATGGTGACGGTGTAAAGGCCGGTCATCAGTGATGTCCGGTGCGCATAATGCTCGCGGATGAAGGAGGGCATCGCCACGTTGCAGACCGCTAAGCCGGACATTGCCGCCACCGTTCCCGCGAGCAGCATTCCGGTGGAGGGGATGCCCCGCAGCAGGAGTCCGGCCGTCAGCATTCCCAAGGCCAGCAGAATTGATTTTTCGACGCCCAGCCGGCGGCTCAGCCACGATGTGGCGGCGCCCGCGACGGCGAAGCAAAGGGTAGGGATCGACGGGATCACTGCGGCAACGAAAGATCCGTAGCCCAGTACCTGCTGCAGATCATGGAACAAGGCCGAAGCTCCCGTGATGCCTGCCCGCAAATTCAGCCCGATCAGCACAACGGCGATGACGCCCAGAATCAGCACCGAGCGGGGCTTTGAAGGGACGCCTGAAACGTCGGCGGCAACGGTGTTCGTTGCCGCACCGGTTGACGGGGTGCCGTCTGCTTGTGGGTCCACTGCCGGATCTGCTGCTGCGCCGTTCTTGAGCGGTGCAGCCGTCCGCAGGGACGCCGTCGTCGTACTAGCCATTACCAAAGGTTAGACGTTAGACGTTTGCGACAGGAACTTAAGTGGCGCAGATCGCTCCGAACTTGCGGAATTTAGAAGCTGGTCACCAGATCGCCCAGCACTGCTTCCAGCCGGTTTGGATCACTCGCGTCGTAGAAATGCGCTCCGCTGGCCTTGGCGATTGCCCGCAGGGAAGCCGTGTCGGCGTCGGCCCCGTAGGCGAGGGTGAAGACCAGTACGGGGGTGGTGTGGTGCTGGTCATGGAGCTGTTCTGTCAGGGCAGCGAGGGTTCCGGCATGCGGGGTGTCATTCTTGCCGTCGCTGAGCAGGACGATGGTGTTAATAGAAGAGCTGTCATAAGCCTCAGCTTGTTGCGCGGCAAACGTGCCCACAGCTTCGAAGAGAGGCGTATAGGCGACCGGGTGCAACGCGTTCAACTCCGCCAGCAGATCAGCCTTGTTTGTTTTGAGCGGGGCCACAGGACTCACCAGTCCAGGAGAAAGCTTTCCGCCCTCCAGATGGGAAAAGGCGGCCATCCCCACTTGGTCATCCCCGGTGAAATGCTCCATGGCTTTTGTTACGGCGTCCTTTGCGCCCTGCAGCCGGGACACACCTGGAACGATTTCCTGTCCCATGGAGCCGGAGACGTCGAGCAGGAAAAGTGCCCGCGCCCTCTTGCGAACGTCGGGGAAGCTCTTTTGTACAACCGTCAGGACTTCATCGGAGGGCAGCGGGATCTCTTTAAGCGAGGCCGCATAACGTCCCGTCGTCGCTACCACGTCCTCCACTTTGTCCTGGATATTCCGGTACCCGGTGGTCTTCACCACGTTCTGGCCCTGCTCAGTACCGGCGTAGGCGATGAAGCTTACTGCGGCGAGACGCTGTTGCGCACTGATCCAGCTGCCCTCCAGGACCACGGCTGGACTGTCCGCCACGAGGACGCCTTCGCTCGGGTAGATCGCCAGAAGGGGTTCTTTAGGTGCCAGACCCGCCTGCTTGGTTACGCCGTCGTTGCTGGAAATACCCCGGTTGTAGTCCCAAACGGATTTCTCATCAACGATCACTGCCGACAGGAATTCCGAGACTTTGCCGGCGTCATCCGCCTGGCGGGCATGCCAGAGGAAATGCTCGGGGGTGGCCATGTAGTGGCTCGTGCTGAGCTCGCCTGCCTTCACCTTGGCGATGACAGCGCTATCCTTCAGCCGGGACGCGTCCAGGGCCTCCAGATTGTTTCCAGCGATTCCATAGGAGGCGACCAGCCCCATCAGGCCTGAGGTGGAAACGGTGGGGCTGGCCTTGCCGAACTTGAATTCCCCCCAATCGGGATGGTTGAGCCGCTTCCAGAGATTGCGATCTTCTGCCGCTTTGAAAACGTCGGCCCAACTGGGAGCCTTGGCGTCCCATCCGACCGCCTTTGCCATGGAGGCCGGCATGGCCAGCACGATCCCACTCCGTGCGACGCTGGTGCCGGCAGTTTCAAAACCGTTTCCTGCCTCTCCCGCCTTGTCCTTAGCCACCTGCAGCCAGGCCGTGGAATCGGGCAGCCAAACGGTGGGACGTTCTGCGACGGGAGTGGTTGCGAACTGGCTTGCCCTCTTCACGGCTGCCACGCCGGACTTCTCCTGGCTGACATTCACGGTCACACAAAGTCCGTCCACGCTTCGGGGTTTGGCCATGTACTCCGAGGCGAGGGACCGCACCATATCGGCGTTCTCCAGTGACGCCAGCACGTTGAGGGAAATGCATGGACCGTTCCCGGAGGCAGCGGCGGGCTGGTCTACAGGCAGGGCTGCTTGAGGGGTTGGAGTGCCGCCCACAGCGGCCCCACCCTGGGAGGATGCGGACCCGCCCGGTCCCAGCAGCGTCGGCAACAGCATTGCCCCGCCGATCAGGCCCAGCACGGCGGCCGCGGTTATGGCAACGGTCAACAGCCAACGCGGGTAGCTGGGTCTGGTGGCGGCACGTCGTCTGCCCATGCTCGTCGTATCCTTTGATGTCTGCCGGGTCGGGGTCCCGGCCCGCATCTGCGAAAAACCAGCCGGGGCGGCGGGGCCGCCACAATGCGCCTAGCCCCCGCCCTGGTGCCGGGGACACCTGGATACGCCACTCGAGAATATCCCAAAGTCCTCTGCAGCGACGTGGCTTGAGTCACAATCCCAAGTACTGCCGCAATGTGCGGGCTCGTCGCGGCAGCCCGCTAGTGCTTCGCGGCGGAGACGAATCCAACCATGACTGCAGTCCACCAGCAGAGTTGCGACGCAGCGAACCGTAGAAGCAGTTGTTGACGGAACCATGGGGTGAACGCCAGGAATGGAGCATCCCTGCCCATGGCCCTTAGCCGTTCCTTGAAGGGAACCAGCCAGATGCCGTTCAAAATCAGCCCAAGCACGGCGACGAGTTTTGCCAGTGTTGGGATTGTGTCCAGGCTGGGCTCAAGGAAGATGCCGGACACCATCAGGACCAACAGCCCGCCCCATATCAACGGTGTTACGAAGCTCTCCATCCGAAGGGCGGCATGGACCGGGCGGACACCGGCCATCCACAAGAATCCTCTGATGTCCACTGCCAGGACACCGCTCAAGGAGACCACCATGGCGGCCAGATGGAACACGAGGGCTGTCCGGTGGACTTCAGGTTCGGGCCTGACAATTGCGCCAAGCGTTATGCAGACGACCCAGCCGGCCACGGCCAGCATGGAAAGGGTGAACAGGGGGCCGGTTTGACGCCGCCCGGCGGCAATCAGTGTGCTGGTGGACCACGTTTCCGGCAAGGCTTCTCCCTCAGGTGTCACCTCCGCGTTGCCGGGACGGATTCCTGCTCATGGAAGCCGCGGTCGATGCCGGGCTAAAGCGTACAACCCGGTTTCTAGAACCAGGAATGACTCCTAAAGGGCTGTCACTGAAGCGACATATTCCATATGCGGCACCTTTTTGGAAGGCGCGGCATTACCCCTGATCCAACGGTTCGAGGAGCTATCGTCCTGCGTGGCGCGCTCCCAGGCGAGAGACCGCCAGCGCGAGCCAGAGTTGCACGCGGTCCGCCGTAATCGAGGGATCGTATCCGGTCATTTCAGTGATCTGCGCCAGACGGTACCGCACTGTATTACGGTGCAGGGTCAGGGCTTCGGCCACGGCGGCAACCGACCCGTTGTTGCCGAGATAGCTCTCCAGGGTGATCATCAGTTCGGCACCATGAGTGGCATCGAACGTCCGCAGCGGATTGAGGGACTCGTTGGCCATGTCCGCAAGGGGTACGTCTTCGCTGGCCAGCAGCAGTGATGTCAGGCTAAGCCGTTCCGGTTCGTTGACGGGCAGGCCGCGGCTGGCAGCGTCACGTGCCTCGAAGTAGCTCCAGCGGAGCCCATTCGGCTTGGTGTAGGCGCCGCCGATTCCTATCGTGGCGTGGATGCCTGCCTCGGCGAGGTGATCGCTGAGTCGCTTGGCGAGCGCGCCGGAACCGCTGCCATCGTCGAGGACGACAGTAATAAGGTCCTTGCCGACGACGGCAGTCACCCCCAGCTCCAGCTCCGGCGGAAGTGAGGAGCTGACGAGTTGTTTCTGGTGCGCCGCGGATTCGGCCAGCAGGACCACGTTCTTGCGTGTGCTGTTGACCCCAATGCCGGCCAGCCGCCGGGAGGCTTCACTGGGTTCCAGTGTCCCGTGGATAACGTCCTCAAGGACCTGCCCTGACAACGCCCGCTGGGACTGGCGCTGCTTCATCATGTTGTTCAGCTCGACGCTGATGAGGTTTTGGGCGTAGTTAACGATCCCCGAATCCTCGAAAGGCTTTCTGACCCACAGGGTGCAGGCATCCCGGCGTCCCGTGGGGATGGGGTAGGACGCCCAACCGTCCGCGGTAGGGGAAGGGTTTCCGGCCGCACTGTTGTAGAGCTGTGCGGTGAACTGGGTCAGGATGATGTCAGTGCGGAGCATGGAACCAAGATGCCGCAGAAGCTCCGAAAGCCCGCCGCCCGTCAGCAGGGCGCGGGCCAGGATCTGATGGCCGGCGATGAGCCGCTCGAGTTTGGCGTAGTGGTCGGCCGACTGCGCATCGGCCACCAGTTTGCCGATGGCGATGAAGGGCGTCTCGTAAGGCACTTCTACCACCGGAAGTCCCCAGCGGTTTGCTTCGGCGATGAGCGCGGGCGGGACTTCCTCATGCGTCAGCCCCGTTCCGAAGCCGATCCCCACAGCCCCGGCGCGTTGTACCTGGCGGACGAAGCGGCGCTGCTCCGGAGCCGTGCGCAGTCGCATGCCCGTGGTGAGCACGAGTTCTCCGCCGTTGAGGAACCGCTGCGGGTCCTCTTGTTCAGTGACGGCCACCCAATGGATGTCCTGATGCCAGGTGGTCTCCGCCAGCCCGGATTTGCGGAGTTTCAGAGCCTGCACCCCCAGCAGGGCCGCGAGTGAGATTGCCATGCGTAAAGAATAGCCCTGTGCTGTGTCATCGCACTAAAGGATTCCGTCAACGGTGTGCAGGTGGCTATTCCCAGTCATGAGGGCAAGGCATAGGCTCGTTGCAGCCGCACCGGAAGCATGCTCCTATGCTCCGCATCACATAAAGGCTCTTTGCCTGAGTCAGTACGAAAGAGGTTGCACACCGTGGTTCAAACCTTGCAGAACTTCATCAACGGCGAGTTCGTCACGCCGTACGGCACGGCGATGCTGGACATTGTGAATCCGACCAACGGTGACGTCGTGGCCAAATCTCCGGTTTCCGGCCAGGCTGACGTGGACGCCGCCATGACTGCTGCCGCCGATGCCTTCAAGAGCTGGAAGCACACCACGCCGGGGCAGCGCCAGTTGATGCTGCTCAAGCTTGCTGACGCCATCGAAGCCAACAGCGACGAGATCGTCGAAGCCCAGCACCGGAACACCGGGCAGGTCCGCTCCCTGATCGCCTCGGAAGAAGTTGCTGCCGGAGCAGACCAGATGCGGTTCTTTGCCGGTGCCGCACGCATCCTGGAGGGCAAGTCCGCCGGTGAGTACTTCGAAGGACACACCTCCTTTGTCCGCCGCGAGCCGATCGGCGTTGTGGCTCAGGTAGCTCCCTGGAACTACCCGTTCCTCATGGCCATCTGGAAGATCGGTCCCGCCCTCGCCGCCGGCAACACTGTTGTGTTGAAGCCGTCGGACACTACCCCGGAATCCACGCTGGTCCTTGCCAAGCTGGCAGCGGATATCCTTCCCGCCGGTGTGCTCAACGTGATACTTGGCACCGGTGAGACCGGCTCGATGATGGTGGAGCACAAGGTCCCGGGGCTCGTGTCCATTACCGGCTCAGTCAGGGCGGGTATAGCTGTGGCTTCCGGAGCTGCCAAGGGCCTCAAGCGTGCACACCTGGAGCTGGGCGGCAAAGCACCTGCCATCGTCTTCAAGGACGCTGATATCAAGAAGAGCGCTGCCGCCATCGCTGAGTTCGCCTTCTTCAACGCAGGCCAGGACTGCACCGCGATCACCCGCGTACTGGTGGAGGACTCAGTTCACGACGACGTCGTGGCCGCCATGGTAGACCACACCAAGACCCTGCACACCGGCTCGCAGAACGATGAGGACAATTACTTCGGCCCGCTGAACAACATCAACCACTTCAAGGCTGTCAGCGCCGTGGTGGAGTCCCTCCCCGAGAACTGCCGGATTGAAATCGGTGGCAAACGGGCAGGAGACAAGGGTTTCTTCTTCGAGCCCACCATCATCACGGGCGCCAAGCAGACAGACAGTGTGGTGCAGCAGGAAACCTTCGGCCCCATCATCACTGTCCAGAAGTTCAGCAGCGAGGAAGAGGCAGTCACCCTGGCCAACGACGTCGAATACGCCCTCGCGTCAAGCGTCTGGACCAGCGATCACGGCACGGCCATGCGCGTCAGCCGTGACCTCGACTTCGGTGCCGTCTGGATCAACACGCACATCCTGCTCACCGCCGAAATGCCGCACGGAGGCTTCAAGCAATCCGGTTACGGCAAGGACCTGTCCATGTACGGCGTCGAGGACTACACGCGCATCAAGCACGTGATGTCTGCACTTGATGCATAGCTCAGACGCCTAGTCCCCACCGGCCCCAACTGCCGACCCCCTAACCTCGCTCCGCTTCGGCCAGTTACCCTCCCGGCGTGAGCCCCCAACGCAATGAAGAAAGGCTTCTCCATGACCGCCACAGCAAGTGAAATCACCTACCGCCTCGAGCAGAAGCGCCGCGTCCAGGCTGACTTCCCCGGCCCCAAGTCCGTAGCACTGACCGAACGCCGCAAGGCAGTGGTCGCTGCCGGCGTCGCCTCCGCCGTCCCTGTTTACGTAGCGGACGCCGACGGCGGGATCATCCACGACGTCGACGGAAACTCCTTCATCGATCTTGGCTCAGGCATCGCAGTGACAAGCGTCGGGGCCTCCGATCCCGCCGTCGTCGGTGCCGTGAAGGAAGCCGTGGAGCACTTCACCCACACATGTTTTATGGTCACCCCGTACGAGGGCTACGTGGCGGTCGCCGAGCAGCTCAACCGGCTCACCCCTGGCGACCACGAGAAGCGCACGGTCCTGTTCAACTCCGGTGCCGAAGCAGTGGAAAACGCCGTCAAGGTGGCTCGCCTGGCCACCGGCCGGGACGCCGTCGTCGCCTTTGACCACGCCTACCACGGCCGCACCAACCTGACCATGGCACTGACGGCGAAGGCAATGCCGTACAAAACCAACTTCGGCCCGTTCGCGCCCGAGGTCTACCGCATGCCCATGAGCTACCCCTTCCGCGAGGAGAACCCCTCGATCACCGGTGCCGAGGCCGCCAAGCGCGCCATCACGATGATCGAGAAGCAGATCGGCGGCGACCAGGTTGCTGCGATCATCATCGAGCCGATCCAGGGCGAAGGCGGCTTTATTGTCCCGGCCGACGGCTTCCTGCCGGCGCTCGCTGCGTGGGCCAAGGACAACGGCATTGTGTTCATTGCCGACGAGGTCCAGTCCGGCTTCTGCCGCACGGGTGAATGGTTCGCGGTTAATCACGAGGGTGTTGTTCCGGACATCATCACCATGGCCAAAGGCATCGCCGGGGGGATGCCGCTCTCGGCCATCACCGGCCGCGCTGACCTGCTCGACGCCGTCCACCCGGGCGGTCTGGGCGGCACCTACGGCGGCAACCCGGTAGCGTGCGCCGCGGCTCTCGCGTCGATCGGCTCCATGGAGGAGTATGACCTCAACGCCCGGGCCAAGCACATCGAAGAGCTCGCCACGGGCAAGCTGCGCGAGCTCGCCCAGGAAGTCTCCGTGATCGGTGATGTCCGTGGCCGCGGCGCCATGCTCGCCATCGAACTGGTGCAGGCCGGCTCGAAGGAACCGAACGCGGAGCTCACCAAGGCCGTGGCCGGAGCCTGCCTCAAGGAAGGCGTCATCATCCTCACTTGTGGGACCTACGGCAATGTGATCCGCCTGCTGCCGCCCCTGGTCATCACCGACGAGCTGCTGCTCGATGGCCTCTCCGTATTGGCGTCCGCAATCAAGGCGCACGCCTAAGAGTCCTTCCTGCACAGCACCAACGCACCACGAGCGCGAGCTGGCAGCAGGTGCCCTCAAATCACGATGTTGAGGGCATCAGCTGCCAGTTCGCGCTTGTTTTCCTAGGGGCGGGCCAGCTTCCGCGCGGCCGAGTTCTTCCGGGCATGAATCAGCATGTCCACTGTGAGTATCAGGAGCGCAAGCCAGACCACGCCGAAGCCGATCCACCGTCCCGTGGTCATGGCCTCCTGGAACACCACCAGGGCTATGACGAACTGGAGGACCGGAGCGAAGTACTGCAGCAGGCCGATGCTGGTCATGGGCAGCCGTCTGGCGGAGGCGCCGAAGAACACCAGGGGAACAGCTGTGATGATGCCGGAGGACAGCAGCAGCCAGAAGTGGGTAGCCCCGTTATTGGTCAGGGTGGCGGTGTTTGTGAAGGCAAGGAAAACCATGGTGGCTGCCGCGAGCGGTGCCAGCACAATGGTCTCCACGGTGAGGCTGGTGATGGCGTCCGCCTTCGGGCCCACGCGCTTTTTCACGAAGCCGTACAAACCGAAACTGACGGCCAGCGTGAGGGCGATCCAGGGCAGCTTGCCGTAGGAAATCGTCAGAACAACTACCGCGACAAAACCGATTCCGACGGCGGCCCACTGCATGGGACGCAGTGTTTCCTTCAGGACAAACACGCCCAGCAGGACCGAGACGATCGGGTTGATGAAGTAGCCCAGGGATGCCTCCACTGCCTGGCCGGTGGTTACTCCGAAGGTGTAGGTCAGCCAGTTCACGGCGATGAGCCCTGCCGCAATGGCAAGCGTTCCAAAAACTGAGCGGTCCTTGAAAGCGCCCACAAGCACATGCCAGGAACGGGTGACCGTAATCAAGAGTGCGCAAAATATGAGCGACCACACCACCCGGTTGGCCACAATCTCCACAGCTCCGGCCGGTTGCAGCACGAAGAAGTAGATGGGAAGCAGCCCCCACAGGCCGTAGGCGCCAATCCCGAAGAGGATCCCCGCCGTCGTGTCCTTATCCACTGCCTTCAGGCCAGGCTTTTGTCCAGCCGGAGTGGCCAAGGGGGCTCCGGAATGGGATTCCATGGAAGGTCCAGTTTTCATTGAAGGGCCCGCCACGGGGTCAGAACTGGCAACACTGGCAGAGGAGGATCCGTGAGGTGTAGGCACAAAGTCAAGAACATCACAGCTGCTGCCAGTATTCCGCCCAGAGAGAAAAGAACCCTGTTCAAACTGCCCTGGTCTCGGAGTTAGTCAGTAGGCTTACCATTGTGATCATGATGCATGGGCAGGAAAGCATTCCATGAGGCTCAGGCGGAGCAACGCCTCGGGTCGGGGCTACCGCAGGGTGGCTGCCGGAAAGGGCTTCAGCTACCGGGACCTGGATGGCACCACGTTGCCGCCGGGTCCTGTCCGTGATCGGCTGGAGAGCATCGGGATCCCGCCGGCCTGGACGGATGTCTGGATCTCGCCCTTTGATAATGGGCACATCCAGGCGACCGGCCTTGATGCTGTTGGCCGACGCCAATACATCTACCACCCGGAATGGCGCGAACGTAAAGACCGGGTGAAATTTGACCGCGCCCTGCAGCTTGCCGAGTCCCTCCCCTCCGCACGGCGCCGCGTCACCATGGATCTGCGGTCTGAGGGGCTCTCACGCGAACGGGTCCTGGCAGCGGCTTTCAGGATGTTGGATAGCGGATCATTAAGGGTGGGGTCGGAGAAGTACACCAACGAAAATGGCAGCCACGGATTGGCCACCCTGCTCTGCGCCCACGTAAAGGTGCGGAAGGACACTTTACTGCTCAGCTTTCCTGCCAAGAGCGGGAAGACCTGGGAATCGGATATCGATGATCCCGACCTTGCGCCACTGATGCGCATCCTCAAGAAACGGGGCGGGAATGCCCGTCTCCTGGCCTACCGGGAACGCCGGAGGTGGCATCCCGTAACCAGCGCCGATATCAACACCTATGTGAAGGAACGGACCGGGTCCGACTTCACCGCGAAGGACTTCAGGACCCTGCGTGGAACTGTTGCTGCCGCCGTGAGCCTGGCCCGGAGTGGACCGCAAAAATCAGTGGCAGCCCGCAAGGCTGCCATCAGTCAGGCTATGCGGGAGGCTGCGGCAGTTCTTGGTAATACGCCTTCTATTGCGCGAAAGAGTTACGTTGACCCGCGTTTGTTGGACCATTTCTCGGACGGCGAGACGATAGATCCCAGACGCCTGGATTCGGCGGAAGCTGAGCTTCGGGCTCTTCTGTATCGCGAAGGGCAGGTGGTCTCCATCCAGAACGCCGGCTGACGGACAGGCTACTAGAATTGGATACTGTGCGCGGCATGAGCTCGTGCAGTCTCCAGTTTCAGAAGGGCTCCCGTGACCAGTTCGGCAGAAAACACGCCCAAACGGCCCCTCCGTGTCGCGATCATCGGCGCCGGGCCGGCAGGGGTCTACGCGGCGGACATCCTCACCAAGTCCAATGAGGTCAAGGATGGGGATTTCGAGGTCAGCATCGATCTGTTCGAGGCTCATCCCGCCCCGTATGGCCTCATCCGTTACGGTGTGGCTCCGGACCACCCCCGGATCAAGGGAATCGTCAATGCCCTGCACAAGGTGCTGGACCGAGGCGATATCCGCTTCCTCGGCAACGTTACTTATGGCAGGGATCTGACCCTTCACGACATCCGTGCCTTCTATGACGCCGTGATTTTCTCCACCGGCGCCATCAAGGATGCGGAGCTGGACGTGCCCGGGGTCGAACTGGAGGGCTCATTTGGCGGCGCGGATTTTGTGTCCTGGTACGACGGACATCCGGACGTATCCAGGGACTGGCCGTTGGATGCCAAGGAAATTGCGGTCATCGGCAATGGAAACGTGGCCCTGGACGTTGCCCGCATGCTGGTCAAGCACGCGGATGAGCTGCTGACGACGGAAATCCCGGACAACGTGTACCAGGCGCTGAAGAATTCCCCCGTCACTGATGTGCACGTGTTCGGCCGCCGCGGTCCTGCTCAGGTGAAATTCACGCCGTTGGAACTGCGCGAACTCAGCCACGCCAAGGACGTGGACATAGTGCTGTATCCCGAGGACTTCGAGTTCGATGAAGCCTCCGAGGAAGCCATCCGTAGCAACAACCAGATCAAGACGATGGTCAACACCATGACCAACTGGCTGGCGGAGGAGCACACCGAGGCGGACGTCCCGTCGTCGCGCCGCCTGCACCTGCACTTTTTGCACAGCCCTGTCGAGATCTACGGAAGCGACAGCGGCGAGGGTGCCGGTAAAGTGGCCGGCATCAAGTTCGAGCGCATGCAGCTCGACGGGACGGGACATGTCAAGGGGACCGGCGAGTTCATCGACTACCCGGTCCAGGCTGTCTACCGTGCCATTGGCTATCACGGCTCCCCGTTGGACGAACTCGAGTACGACGCCAAGTACGGTGTGATCCCGAACGAGGGAGGCCGGGTACTTGACGAGTATGGCGAGCCAGTACCAGGGATCTACACCACCGGTTGGATCAAGCGGGGACCGGTGGGGCTGATCGGCCATACCAAGGGCGATGCATTGGAAACCATCGGCTTCCTGTTGGAGGACCGGCTGACGCTTCCTCCCGCAAAGAATCCTGATCCGCAGGCCATCATCCGGCTGCTGGAGGAACGGGGAATCCGGTACACCACCTGGGAGGGCTGGAACCGTCTCGACGCCCACGAGTTGAAACTCGGGGTGACCTGGTCCGGGGAGACCGGGTCCGGCATCATCCGTGAGCGTGTCAAGGTGGTTCCGCGTGAGGAAATGATCGAGATTTCACGGGGCTCAGAGGGCTGACGCCCGCATACTGGTTCCCCGGCCGAGCCATGGCCATGCACACTGGCAAGAACTACAGTGGATAGACGTGCTCGCCAGGGGAGTTCAATGAAGAATGTGGTTCGACCGGCTACCGACGCCGCCCGTCAACAGCTCGCTGTCGCGAGCCACGACCATATTGATCCTGCGAAAGCGGGCGTCCCCGCCTTGCATGACCACGAGATTCCCGGCGGCCCCTTCCCAGGTATCCGCACCCTGGTTCGGGAATCCTGGCAGCGCTCCATGCAGTTGAGGGCCAACCCCGACAATCCTGAGGCGCCCTTGGCCATGGACCTCGATGAGCTTGAGGAATACCGCCGGCAGCACCCGCTCGCCACCATCATGCCGGTCATCCACAAGCTCCTGGTCCTGCCGAGCCACGACAGCGGACTGCTGGTGGCTGTTGGCGATGAGGTGGGCCGGCTCCTGTGGGTGGAGGGAGATCGGGAGATGCGTCGGCGGGCGGAGGGCATGATGTTCGTCCCGGGTTCGGATTGGTCAGAGGCCACCGTCGGCACCAGCGCGCCGGGTACAGCATTGGCCTTGGACCGGGGCATTCAGATTTCCGGTGCCGAGCATTTCCAGCGCTCGGTCCATCCGTGGAGCTGCACGGCAGTTCCCTTCCACGATCCCGATTCCGGGGCGGTTCTCGGCGTCGTGGACATCACCGGAACGGAGGCAGCGGTGGCAGCACATACGCTTTCGCTGGTAGTAGCGACGGTAGCGGCGGCGGAGGCCCACTTGCGGGTGGAACGGCTTCAGCTCGCTGCTTCCCGGAAAACAGTGACTGCCCGACGGCGGAGCCCGGCAATTGCTGCCGGATCGGGAAACGCTGTAGTTACGGATTCCAAGAGCCTGTACCGCAACAGCCTTCAGCTGCTTGGCCGGGATCAGGCCCTGCTCAGTATTGAAGGCGTTACCCTGGCCCTTTCAGCACGCCATAGTGAAATCCTGGCTTTGCTCAGCATCCACCCGGACGGGCTCAGCGCTGAGGAACTGGGTACGCTCCTGTATCCAGGTGTCACCTCCACCATGACTTTGCGGGCGGAGATGGTGCGCCTGCGCAAGGTTCTTGAGCAACTTAACCCTGGGGCAGTTCCCGCTTCCCGGCCCTACAAACTACTTGTGGACCTTCAACCGGACTCCGCCCAGGTCCTCAAATGCCTGCAACGCGGAGCGCACCGGATCGCGTTGGAAATTTACCGCGGCGCCGTTCTGCCGCGCTCCGAAGCTCCCGGCATCATCGCACTTCGTAGCCGGGTATCTTTCCTGTTGCGTGAAGCGGTCCTCAGTGATGGCAGCGCAGAAGCCCTCCTCAAATACGCCGGGCTTCCCGAGGCCAGAGACGATCTTGAGATCCGCAAAGCAGCGTTGAAGCTGCTGCCTCCCCGCTCACCCAAGCGGGCCGCCGTCGTCGCCGATGTGGAAAGACTGGACGCCGAACTCGGGGTGTAGCCGCTCTGGTTACCGATGCTGAACCTGTGCCTCCGCCATCGCAACCTTGCTGCAACCTCCCCGCTCCTAGGCTGAACGCAACGGTTACCGTCATCAACGCAGCGACGGCCGCCATCATGTTGCACGCAAAGGAGCCAGCAAATGACTGTTTACGCCCAACCCGGCACAGAGGGTTCCAAGGTCACCTTCAAAGACCGCTACGAGAACTGGATCGGCGGCGAGTGGGTTGCCCCCGTGAAGGGCCAGTACTTCGAAAACATCACTCCGGTTACGGGCAAAGCTTTCTGCGAGGTCGCCCGCGGTACTGCCGAGGATATCGAACTCGCACTTGACGCTGCACACAAGGTTGCGCCGTCGTGGGGCAAGACATCCGTCGCAGAGCGCGCGGCCATCCTGAACAAAATCGCCGACCGGATTGATGCCAGCCTTGAGATGCTGGCTGTCGCCGAATCGTGGGACAACGGCAAGCCAATCCGGGAAACGCTCAACGCGGACATTCCCTTGGCAGCCGATCATTTCCGCTACTTCGCCAGCGCCGTCCGTGCCCAGGAGGGCGGGCTTTCCCAGCTCGATGACGACACGACGGCCTACCACTTCCATGAGCCTCTTGGCGTTGTCGGCCAGATTATCCCCTGGAACTTCCCCATCCTGATGGCCGTGTGGAAGCTGGCCCCGGCGCTCGCTGCAGGCAACGCCGTCGTCCTTAAGCCGGCGGAGCAGACGCCGTCTTCCATCCTGGTCCTGGTGGAACTGATCGGGGACCTCCTGCCGGCCGGTGTTCTCAACGTGGTCAACGGCTTCGGCGTCGAGGCCGGTAAGCCCTTGGCCTCGAGTTCCCGGATCCGCAAGATCGCCTTCACGGGGGAGACCACTACTGGCCGGCTCATCAGCCAGTACGCCAGTCAAAATCTGATCCCGGTAACTCTGGAGCTCGGTGGTAAGAGCCCCAACATCTTCTTCAACGACGTCGCCGATTCAAACGATGCGTTCTATGACAAGGCGCAGGAGGGTTTCACTCTGTTTGCCTTCAACCAAGGCGAAGTCTGCACTTGCCCCTCCCGTGCGTTGGTCCAGGAGGACATCTACGAGTCATTCATGGCTGACGCCGTAGCCCGGACCGAAAGGATCATCCAGGGCAACCCGCTCGACACTGAAACGCAGCTCGGCGCCCAGGCTTCCAATGACCAACTGGAGAAAATTCTCTCGTACATCGATATTGGCAGGCAGGAGGGGGCGAAGCTGCTCACCGGCGGCGCCCGTGTGGAAATGGAAGGCGACCTGGCCGGCGGCTTCTACGTCCAACCGACCATCTTCGAGGGCCACAACAAGATGAGGATCTTCCAAGAGGAGATCTTCGGTCCAGTGGTCTCCGTGACACGCTTCAGCGACTACAACGACGCCATGGGCATTGCCAATGACACTCTCTACGGGCTTGGCGCCGGGGTCTGGTCCCGCAACGGCAACGTTGCGTACCGGGCCGGACGTGAAATCCAGGCCGGCAGGGTCTGGGTCAACAATTATCACGCCTACCCGGCAGGGGCGGCGTTCGGCGGTTACAAGTCCTCAGGCATCGGACGCGAAAACCACTCGATGATGCTGGACCACTATCAGCAGACCAAAAACCTCCTGGTCAGCTATTCCGAAAACAAGCTTGGCTTCTTCTAGACATGCCGGCCAGGCTGGAGGCGGCGGTGACGATGCCGGGGGAAGAATTCTCCCGGGTAGCGCTCACGCCTGAAGCTGTGAAGCTGTTGCGCAAGCTGTGGATCCAGTACGGTCCCTTGATGTTCCACCAATCAGGAGGCTGCTGTGACGGCTCCTCCCCGATGTGCTTCCCGCTCGGCGAGTTCCACACCGGCAATTCTGACGTACTGCTGGGCCGGTTCGATATATCAGCTGGATCCGGAGCCCTCAGTGTGCAACAGGAAGACGCCCAGTTCCTTGAATTTTGGATGTCCAGGGAACAGTTCAACTATTGGAGCCACACCCATCTGACAGTTGACGTGGTGGCTGGCAGAGGCAGCGGGTTCTCAGTGGAAGCCCCCGAGGGCAAGCGGTTCCTTATCCGGTCAACCCTGATGGATTGGGCATCCGGATCAGCCGGTGCGTCCTCCGGCTAAGAAAGGTCCCGGCAGTACGGACACGGAAGTCAGTACGGGCAAAAGCAAAAGGGAGGTCTCCTGCAATTAGCAGGAGACCTCCCTCGGTGGTACGGCCTTGCCTGACACCCCCAGCGGGCCAGGCAAAGCAGTTCTTTTACGCGGTCACCGCCGCAGGCTGTCCAAGAGCCTGGCTACATCCTGAACATCGTCAGGAAGGGGTTCGACGTCGATCCTCACCTTCGCTCCCGGGAACTGCCCGGTCAGCAGGATGTTCAGTTCCGCGGCACAACTGTTGATTCGTCCGAAGGCGTCCTGAGTCCGCTCCGATAGGACGATGACGGCGTCGGGCGCACGACTCAGAACTGTTCCGCTCCGGGCGAAGTTGTCGGCACAGATGTGGCCGATCCTGGCTTCGAGTTCCCAGCGTCGCCCTGCACCGTGATGGCTCGGGTGCCTGAGGACGGCAAGCAGGAAACGCCGGCTGACGTCCTCGTGTGCGCCGTAAAGTTCGTAGAGCCGGTTCCTGAAATGCGGCCAGGTGGAGAGCCCGCTGGCGGGATCGGTGCAGGAAATCGCTACGCTCAGGAGCGACGACGCCTCCACCCAGGCCTCGGCGAAGGCGGCCGTCACGTTCATGGGCGTGGAAAGGTCATGGGCCGAGAAGAGCGCCCCGACGTCGGTCAGTGCCTCGGCGATCCCAACGCCGTCATAAGCCCTCGCCGCCCCCAGCTGCCGTACGGGTTCGAGTGAGCCAGTATCGGCTGTCTTGATGCCTGCGCCAAACGAACCGAGGCTGAAGACTTTTCCTGCGTGCTGGCCGGCTGCGTGCTGGCCAGCTGCGGGCTGTCCGGCCGTGGGCTGCCCGTTGAAGCGATCGTTGTAGGACGAGGGCCGTAATGGATCGAAGGATCCCCGGGCAAAAGCGGTTGCCAGGGCCCGTGTTCCAGCGCAAAGCCAGTCGGCTTCGACCCGCCAGTCGGCTGCCATGCTGCGCTGGCGCCAGCGTGCCAGCACATCCAACGGGTCCATGGGCCTGATGCCGGCCGCGGGCTGAAGAATGGTCACACCGGTTAAGAGCACTCAACACGGGAGTCATGACGCGACTTTTGAAGATTTTCCCAAGACAACCCGGGAACCTGATTCTCCGGCCGTAAACTGGGAGCCCTGCCCTGCCCGGCAGGGATACAACGGCCTGTCAGGAAGAACGATGCTCAGCGAAGCCACCCCCGGTGCGGAACCCGCCGAACCCAGCGATGCGGAACTCATCGCCAAGGTGCGCGCCGGAGAAGGGGACGCCTACGGTCAACTCTTCGGACGGCACCACCGGGCCGCCGTCGGGCTTGCCTACCGTTATGCGCGCAATGGATCCGACGCCGAGGACCTGGCTGCTGAAGGCTTCGCAAACGTCCTCTCGGCGCTGCAAACCGGGTCCGGACCCGACGCCTTTTTCCGGGCCTATCTGTTTTCGTCCATAGCCCGGCTGGCAGCCCGGAAGAACGTTGGCGACGGCCGGCAGACGCTAAGCGATGACCTGACTGCCTATGAGAACCCCACGGGTTATACCGATCCCGTGCTCGCATCATTTGAATCCAAGACCGTTGCGGACTCGTTCCGCTCGTTGCCTGAACGCTGGCAGGCAGTGCTCTGGTATACCGAAATCGATGGCATGTCGCCGGCAGCCGTAGCTCCCTTGCTGGGACTGTCCGCCAACGGAGTGTCTGCGCTCGCCGTCCGCGCACGCGAAGGCCTGCGGCAGTCCTACCTCCAGCACCACATCACGGCCACAGCCGAAGATCCCGGCTGCGCTGCGGTTACCGACAAATTGGGCGCCTATGCCCGCCGGGGGCTGAGTCCCAGGAACGAAGCAAAAGTGCGTGACCACCTGGACGAGTGCTCCAAGTGCCTCGGACTGCTGCTTCAGGTCCAGGACGTGGGGGCAGGCATGCGTGGAATCATCTTCCCGCTCGCTGCCGGGGTGGCGTTCCCCTCCGCAGCCGGAATTGCCGCTGGCGGAGTGTTCAGCGGGGCTGTCCTGGGCCTGCAGGAGGGCGCCGCACGGACCTGGGGCTGGGCGCGTACCCACGCGTTGGTCAGCTCAAGCGCAGCCTCCGTTGCTGCTGTAACCGTCGCAATCGCAGTGGCGGTGCAGTTTGGCGGGCTCAATGCCGGCGGGGCAGGGCAGCATGTGCCTGCAGCCCAATTGCCAGGCGATAGCAGGCCGGCGGACACCCTGCTACCTGGAGGGGGAGTTTCCCCCGACGCCGGCTCTTCGCCGGAAGACGTGCCGGAAGGAGGCCTTCCCGCCTCGCCCGGAGCGGAGGATCCGCTGCCCCACGAGTTGGCCGAGGAACGGGCAGCAGATCAGGCCGCAGCGGAGCTGGTATCCACTGACGATCCGGGCTCAGTGGGAACAGGTCCCGGCGCCGAACAGCAGACTGTAGGTGAGGTTCCCCAGCAGGAAACTTCCGCCGATTCTGGAGCTGTGCAAACATCACCGCAACCTGCACCGCCACCAACCCAGGCTCCTGCCCCCGCACCTCCGCCTGCCCCCGCACCTCCGCCTGCCCCCGCGGAAGCCACCCTGTTCAGCGCCTCGGCCAATGTCAGCAGGGGTGGAGGCGAGCAGTTCAGCGATGTCCTGTCTATCTCACTCGCCGCCGTTACCGGCGGATCCCATGCCACAGACGTGACTGTTGTATTGAAGTATCACGGCTCCCAGACCCGGCCGACAACCGCTGGTTCCGGGGGATGGCAATGTTCGGTTGCGGGCCGCCAGATCAGCTGCACACTTCCGGCAGGCACCGCAGGGGCACTTCCGCCCCTCGTCATTGGCGGTACCAATCCCGCGGCCACGCCCCGCAGCTTCACCCTCGACATTGGCGGGACCCGGGTGATACCCGCGACATTCGCGTTCTAAATACGGCCGTCTCACATTCCGGGACAAATATGGCCGTCCACTGGATGGACACTACTCTTGATAAGTCTGTTTCCCGCACGCAATCAAGATTGTGGACTTTCTCATGAACCTTTTCCGGACCAAGTCAGTTGAGCAGTCGATAGCCGACGCTGAGGAGCCGGGCCGCACACTCAAGCGGACCCTGAGCACCTGGGACCTGATGATCATGGGCGTCGCCGTTGCTGTCGGCGCCGGAATCTTCTCGGTAGGGGCGAAGGCAGCAGCAAACTTCGCAGGCCCAGCCGTTACCGTTTCCTTCGCGATCGCTGCCATCACCTGCGCGCTGGCCATCATGTGCTACGCCGAATTCGCCACGGCCATTCCCGTGGCTGGCTCCGCCTACGTCTTCACGTACGCCACTATGGGCGAGCTCCTGGCCTGGATCATTGGCTGGAACCTGATCCTGGAGCTCTTCACGGCCGCCGCAGTTATCGCAAAGTACTGGGGTATCTACCTCAGCAAAGTATTCGCGCTGACAGGCCTGGACATTCCGCCGGCCATCTCGCTCGGAGGGATCGACCTCTATTGGGGCGCCTTCCTGATTGTCGCGATCTTCACCGTGCTGCTGGTGTTGGGGACGAAGCTGTCAGCCCGCGTCGGTAACGTGTTCACCCTGATCAAGATCGCCGTCGTGCTGTTCGTCATCGTTGTCGGGTTCACCTACGTCAAGTTCGAGAACTACAGCCCGTTTGTACCCGCATCTGAGCCCACCGCCGCGGCAGGCGCCACCGACGTCCTCAAGCAGTCCTTCTTCGGCTTCCTGACGGGGGCTGCCCCTGCGCAGTATGGAACCCTTGGCATTTTTGCCGGCGCAGCCTTGGTCTTCTTCGCTTTCATCGGCTTCGACGTCGTTGCCACCTCCGCCGAAGAGGTCAAGAACCCGCAGAAAACCCTTCCGCGCGGTATCTTCGGCGGCCTGGCAGTGGTGACCCTGCTCTACATCCTGGTTTCGTTGGCGCTGACCGGCATGGTGTCATACACCGAGCTGGCCGAGGTCAAGAACCCCACCCTCACTACGGCGTTTGAAGCAGTTGGGGATACCGGAGCGGCCAAGGTGATCGCGTTCGGTTCACTCGTCGGCCTGACCACAGTCATTATGGTGCTCCTCATGGGTCTGTCGCGTGTGGTTCTGGCCATGAGCAGGGACGGCCTCCTGCCGCGCTCCTTGTCCAAGACCAGTGCAAAGCGTTCCACTCCGGCACGTCTCCAGATCATTTGCGGGGCAGCCGTCGCCGTGGTGGCTGGCCTGACAAATGTGGATCTCCTGGAGGAGATGATCAACATCGGGACGCTCTCCGCCTTCGTCATGGTCAGCCTGGGTATCCTGGTGCTCCGGAAGAAGCGCCCGGACCTGAAGCCGGCGTTCCGCGTTCCATTCGGCAAGGTACTTCCTGTGGTGTCGGCCCTGCTGTGCCTCTACCTCATGACCAACCTGGCCGTTGAGACCTGGATCTTCTTCGCGATCTGGCTGGTGCTGGGCGTCGCTATCTACTTCTCCTACGGACAGCGGCACTCGCGTCTTAACGAGCGCTTCAGCGAAGCCAGGTCAGCGGTCAACAAGACATCGGACGACGACGACGCCCTGACCCGCGTCTAAACCGCACCCCGGCTGGGGGTCCGGTCGCGATGTCAACCCTGCCGGGCCATGGCTCCTAAGATGGAGCCATGGCCCGCCCTGCAAAACCCGAACGCAAAGCGGAGCTCCTGTCTGCCATCCTGGACTATCTGATGGACAAGACCCTTGCTGAACTGACCTTCCGCAGCCTGGCCCAGGGGCTCGGTATCTCCAGCTATGTGCTGGTCTACCATTTCGGCAACAGGGAGCAGCTGATAGCCGAAATCATCAGTTCCATCGAGTCCAGGCTGGACCCCATGCGGAGCGCGGACGTGCGCGACATTGACCGCGAGGCGTGGCGCGCGTTCCTGCTGCAGTCCTGGCAGTGGACCATGGCTCAGCGGAACCGCCACCTGGCGAGGCTGGAGTTCGAGGCCACCGCCCAGGACATCGTGGCCGCAGCACCTCGTGGCACGTCGCAGGAGAATTTCCGGATGCTGCACCACAAAACCCGGGACTGGCTCGTGGTCCAAGGCATCCGGGAAGAATTTGCCGATACTGATGCACGCCTGTTTACCTCGACCTTCTACGGCCTGCAGTTCGACTTCGTCGTGATGAACCAGCCGGAAGAAGCCACCAAGGCCTTCGAGCTGATGCTCTCAGTGTTTTTCAGCAACCTTGACTATCGGCTTGTCACGGAAGGCCACCACAGAACTCTGCCGGAAAGGCCGGCCCAGACTGAAAACTAGCGGGCTGCCGTCCCATGCGGGCGATCTCATGGTGCGGCGTGGCGGCCCACCCACTCGACGAGGGGGCGCAGCTGCTCCCAAAGCCCGGCGATTTCATCCGAGGCCGCAGGAGTAGCCAGCCAGTCGGGCTGCCCCAGGTCAACTCCTGCGGTAAGCGTCTTGTGTTTGAGCAGTTCGGCGCGGGGATGGGCGGAGTCGAAGCCGCGGGGTACGGTCTTCAGCTTTTCGCCATCAACGTCGAACCCTGAATTGTTGAGAGCCCCCACGATGTGCTGCAGCGATTCACCCGTTGCCGAGGCGTCCACGGCGTTGCGGTAGCGTGCGAGTTGGGCGGGGGAATGCGAGTGGTACCCGCCGCCAACCAGAAGGCCATCGGCCCCCACTTGAAGGTAATACCCCACACCCTCCTGATAGGACGCGAACGCTCCCTGGGCGGTCTTGTACGGGGACTTGTCCTGGGAGAACCGGATGTCCCGGTTGGGCCTGAAGATCTTGGCGGGACCGAAGCGTGGCTCAAGCCCGGCGAGCAACGCCGCCAATGGTTTCTTGACGTCCTCCTCGTAACGGGCCTTGTTCTGCAGCCACCAGTCGCGGTTGTTGTTTTCTTCCAGTTCCGCGTAGAACCCGAACGCCGTCGGGGGAATTCCTTCAAAAGAGTCCATGTACGGATGGTAGGCAGTCGCTGGCGGGGCAGGCCATACTCTCCGGAGGCTATGTGGAAAACAAAACGCCCCGCCGCGGAGAAATCCGCGACGGGGCGTTCAGTAACGCTTCGATCAGAACAATCAGCCGATCTTGTTGGCAGCTTCTGCCTCTGAATTGCCAGCGCCGGCGGTAACGCCTGCACCAAGGTTGGCGCGGAGTTTCGCACCGAGCTCGGCGTCAACGTTGGTCCAGTACTGGATGGCGCGTTCCTTGATACCCGGGCTCTTGACGCCGCCCACGGCACCGGTGATGGTTTCGAGCAGGCGGGCCTTGGCGCCGTTGTCGTAAACCTCGCGGTACAACGCTCCGGCCTGGACGAAATCGCTGTCCTCAGCGTGCAGGGAGTGCGCGGCAAGGGTCAGCTCGCCGTCGTTCTCCCAGCCACCGGCCGGGCTCTGAGGCTCAACCGCAGCCGGGCCGCCCACCGAGTTCGGTGCGTAAACCGGAACGGAAGGGGCGTTGAAGAGGTAACGTCCCGCGCCGTCCTGGCTGTAGTTGTTGACCTGGTTCTTGGGCTGGTTCACCGGGATCTGGGCGTGGTTGGTGCCCACGCGGTAACGGTGTGCGTCCGCGTAGGAGAAGATGCGGGCCTGCAGCATCTTGTCCGGGGAAGCGGCAATGCCGGGAACGAAGTTCGACGGCGCAAACGTTGCCTGCTCGATCTGCGCGAAGTAGTTCTCCGGGTTCCGGTTCAGCTCCATGGTGCCTACCTTGATCAGCGGGTAGTCAGCGTGCGGCCACACCTTGGTGAGGTCGAACGGGTTGAAGCGGTAGGTCTTGGCGTCCTCGTACGGCATAACCTGCACGTGGAGGTCCCAGGAGGGGAAGTTGCCGGCAGCAATGTTTTCCTGCAGGTCGCGGATGTAGAAGTCGGCGTCTGAACCGGCGAGTTCTTCGGCCTGGTCCCCGCCCATGGTCTTGACGCCCTGGTTGGACTTGAAGTGGTACTTGACCCAGAAGCGCTCGCCTTCAGCGTTGATCCACTGGTAGGTGTGCGAGCCGTAGCCCTGCATTTCCCGCCAGGAAGCCGGGAGGCCGCGGTCGCCCATGAGCCAGGTGACCTGGTGTGCGGATTCCGGGGAAAGGGTCCAGAAATCCCACTGCATGTCGGCGTCACGCAGGTGGGTACCCGGGAGGCGCTTCTGGGAGTGGATGAAGTCGGGGAACTTGATGCCGTCGCGGATGAAGAAGACGGGGGTGTTGTTTCCGACGAGGTCGTAATTGCCCTCGGAGGTGTAGAACTTCACGGCGAAACCGCGGGGATCGCGCCAAGTGTCAGGGGAGCCATTCTCGCCCGCAACAGAGGAGAAGCGGATGAGCATCTCGGTGTCAACGCCCGGCTGCAGGAAAGCAGCCTTGGTGTAGGCCGAGACGTCCTCGGTGGTGGTGAACTTACCGAAAGCGCCGCCGCCCTTGGCGTGAACTACACGCTCCGGCACGCGCTCGCGGTTGAACTGCGCGAGCTTTTCGACCAGGTAGTGGTCCGTGAGGATGATTGCGCCGTCAGCACCGACGGAGCGGGAATGGGCATCTGAAGTGACAGGCGCCCCTGATTGGGTTGTGGATACGGGGATGGGCGCAACACTGTTCGCGGTCATCGTTCTCCTATTTCTTGGATGGTTACTTATCGAGTTCGGAAGGAAGCTGTTGGGCGTGCTGGCAGTCCTGGCAAATGCCCTGGTACAGCACGTCGGCAATCTGGATGGTCATGCGCCGTCCACTGTCCTCGCCCCAATGCGGGGTGAGGCATGGAGCGTGGCCAACTGCGCAATCGACGTCTTCGACGCGTCCGCAGCTGATACAGATCGCATGGTGATGGTTGTCCGCTACTCGCGTTTCGTACAGCGCGGGAGAGTGGGGAGGTTCAAACCGGCGCAGCATGTTCAGGTCGGTGAGATCCCCTAAGACCACGTAGACGGACTGTGCCGTCAGCTCCGGAAGATCGTTCCGGGCGGCTGCAAGGATGTTTTCGGCAGGGGAGTGGGGATGACGTTCGACGGCGGCCAGCACGGCAAGGCGCTGCTTGGTCACCCGGCGCCCGTGGGCACGCAGGGCCTTGGCCCATGCTTCGTGGCCGCCACCGGAATCGCTCATGGCACCATTGAAACACTTATTATGACTGAATCACAATAAGGCTTGGCTAAGTTCCGGGGAATCGAGCAAAGCAACGAGTGGATTCCCGGACTCGTTGGCCGAGCGTCCCAGAACGTGCAGCTCCAGCCGGCCGCGGGTGACCGCAGGATCCGGCGCAACACAGCTCAGCCCACTGACAGTCGGATCCGCGGCGAGTCCTTCCAGAACCTTCGCGAGGGCCAGGATTTCCGCGGGGCGGACGTCTGAGATGGAGGCCAAGTCGCGCTGGACCGTCAACACCCGATGCCCGCCGTCGATCGGGTGCGCAGGCGTAACAGTAGCGACGTCGGGAAGCGTGGCGGCGCCTTTGTCACCGGCCAGTAGGCCAACGTCAAGATCGTCCTCATCAACCGTCAATTCTGAGTCGAACGCCGCCGTGGCCCGGAGGGCATCACGGAGTGCGAGATCGATTTCCAGGAGTTCATCTTCGTCCAGAGGCGTCCGGCGATGAGCGGGAACTGCCAGCACGGCACCCGGGGTGACCGGTTCCGCGTCCCAACGTCCGAAAAGGTGGAACGTGGGTGTGGAGGACTCAGCTACCGGCTCGCCAACGGCTGCCCCGAGAGCATGCCACTGATAGGCAAACATCAGGGTGCAGTGGGTCACGCCAAGGACCTGGGTGAGTGCGGCAACAGCTGCCTTATGGCAGCGGAGCCAGTCTGAGGCCGAGCGCTGGTCAAGGGCTATGGCCGGATTACTGAGCCTGATCAGCAGGTGGCCTGCGGTCAGTGGCGTGCGAGGGCGGGCTACTTCCCAGGCTGCCGATCCCCACAGCAGCCGTCTGGCCAATCCCATGCGTGCTCCTTTCCCAGCTGACCATATCAAGCGTCAATCAAGCTGCGCCTCCACCGTTAGAGATACTGGCCGGTGGCGGCACTAAACTTTTGAGTGAAGGTTGGGTTCTGCTGTTGGGCGGCGTGTCAGCTGGAGGCGAAGTGCACAAACATAACAACGGACTGAAGACCGCGGCGCTCTTCGGAATGCTCTGGGCTGTGCTGCTCGGACTTGGTGCCTTGATTGCCGCCAGCATGCGCAGTACAACACCCATCTGGATCATGGCTCTGATCGGCGTCGGCACCACGGCCTACGGTTACTGGAACAGCGACAAGATCGCGCTCAGGTCCATGCAGGCGTACCCCGTTTCCGAGGCCCAGGCGCCCCAGCTTTACCAGATTGTCCGGGAGCTTTCGGTGCAGGCCAAGCAGCCAATGCCGCGCATCTATCTCTCACCAACCATGGCGCCCAACGCCTTCGCCACGGGCCGGAATCCACAGAATGCAGCGGTGTGCTGTACGGAGGGCATCCTGCAGATCCTTAATGCCCGGGAGTTGCGCGGCGTTCTGGGGCACGAGCTGATGCATGTCTACAACCGGGATATCCTCACGTCCTCGGTAGCAGCCGCCGTAGCAGGAGTGATTACTTCGGTAGGGCAGATGCTCGTGTTCATGGGTGGTGACCGGCGCAACTCGAACCCGATCGCGATGCTCGCCATGGCCTTGCTGGCGCCGTTCGCAGCTTCAATGATCCAGCTCGCCATCTCCCGCACCAGGGAGTACGACGCCGACGAGGACGGTTCTGCGCTTACCGGGGATCCGCTGGCGCTCGCCTCTGCCCTGCGAAAGATTGAGCAGGGCGTGCAGCTCGCGCCGCTGCCGCCGGACCAGCGGCTGGTGAATGCATCCCACCTCATGATCGCGAACCCGTTCCGTGGCGGCGTAATGAACAAGATGTTCGCCACGCACCCACCGATGCGGGAGCGGATTGCCAGGCTGGAGCAGATGGCGGAACGGCCGCTCAGGTGACGGGCCGCCGTCGTGCTTCGCTGAGGACGCGCAAACGGGCTTAGGACACTCAAATGTGCGTGTCCTAAGCCCGTTTGCGTCCTCACTGAGTTAGCTGCGGAAGTTCACAAACTGGAGGTCGGCCTCGTCGAAGTCCTTCAGCAGTGCCATGGTCTCCTGCAGGTCGTCGCGGGACTTGGAGGTTACACGCAGCTCGTCGCCCTGGATCTGGGATTTGACTGACTTCGGAGCCTCGTCACGGATCAGCTTGTTGATCTTCTTGGCGAGGTCCTGGGCGATGCCCTCCTTGATGGTCGCTTCCAGGCGGAATTCCTTGCCCGAAGCGTAAGGCTCGCCGGTGTCCAGGGACTTCAAGGAGATACCGCGGCGGATGAGCTTTGACTGCAATACGTCCAGAACCGCCAGCACACGCTCTTCCGAGTTTGCCTTCATGAGGATCTTCTCGCCGCTGAAGTCAACTTCGGCTCCTACGCCCTTGAAGTCGTATCGCTGCGCCAGTTCTTTCTGGGCCTGGTGCAGGGCGTTTGCAACCTCCTGCTTATCGACCTTACTGACGACGTCGAATGTGGATTCGCCTGCCATGACTCTCCTTCTGCTATTGGTCCGGTGCCTCAATATCGGCCGGGATGTCTGGAATCCAGCCTAATACGGATGGGCTGGAAATGAAGTCGGCGGAAGGTTCGCCCAGCTCTACTGTTCACAGTTCACTCATAGCTAACCCCCGGGAGGAACCAAGCGTGCCCGGCCAGAGTTGTAGCTGTTGGAAGTGACACCCCGAAGTGACACCCCGAAAGGAAAGACCATGCCGCACAAGGCCGCCCGCTACGTCCTCCGTTCTACCTCTTCCGCCGCGGGTACCATCGCGTCAGCCGCGGGCACCGTGGCTGCTGCAGCCTTGGCCGCCTCGATCATTCTTAGTCCCACGGCGGCCGCGTCAGCACGGATGGACGGAGTGCATACGGACTTGTTGCGGGCAGTCCAGTTGAACCAGATCACTGAAGAACAGGCTGCACGGTTTGAAGCAAAGCTGGCTGGCCGGATACTCGGAGAAGCCTGATTTTCCGGGCTTTTTAGCCCCTCGCGGCGCCGATTCGATTCTTCGGCGGAAGTTCTGTAAAGTTGTCTTGCCCGCGGTCACCGGAAGCGGAACGGACTGGAAACAGCCCTTCTGGCATGGAGGACGCGAGTGATCTTCTTTTGAAGTTCGGCAGATTACCCGAGCGGCCAAAGGGGGCTGACTGTAAATCAGCTGGCAACGCCTACGGGGGTTCGAATCCCTCATCTGCCACCCAAACGAAGGCCCGTAATTCTCCTTGAGATTTACGGGCCTTCGTCATTTCCAGACAAACGAAGGCATCCTGATCCAGTATCGAGTTGGTCGATCTTTGGGGTTACAGTTCAGGCATGGCGACTGTGTCCCGTACGGCCCGGTTGAGGGAGGTATACGAAAACCTTCCGCTGCCACCAGGGCAATTGACTGGATTGGCCTTGGATTTCATCCTTGACCGGATCCGTCCTGCACCTCTTCCCGGATTCCGCTCCCTCCACCGGTTCGCCGGGAGTGGGCTGGTGCTCGCCGGCGTCGGCCTGAATCTGTGGGCTCTGGCGGAACGGCGTCACCACTCGACGGGTGCATTCGTACTGGAGCAGCCGGAGGTATTGGTTACCAGTGGCGCGTATGCGCTTACGCGCCACCCCATGTACGTCGGCTGGTGGTTTATCCATGCAGGGACGGGAACCCTGTCCGGTTCAGCCTGGGTTCTCGCAACTTTGCCTGCCGCGGTGCTCGCCGAGCATTTTGGTGTCCTCCGCGAAGAGGCAGCCACGGCCGCAATCTTCGGGCAGTCCTATGCCGAGTACGCGGAGAGGGTTCCGCGCTACCTCAGCTTCCATTTCCGCAAGACGGGGTAGTCGGGGAACCGGAAAACCAGTGCCTTGACGACGGACTGACGGCCGCACTGGAAAGGCCTCCGGAACCGTCAGGATCCGAAGGCCTTTCTGTTGCCGGCTGCAATCACTGGAGGGTGGGTGCGCAACCGGACACCTGTGGCTCTGCTCTAGTTCAGAGCGATCAAGAGCATCTGCCTGGTGCCGGGAATGCAGGTCTGCAGGATAGCCCGCGGGAATCCTCCGAACACTGCGATGACGTCATTGGTGGTGCCGGGATTGGGAACCTGGCCGCGGGCTGTCACTGTATAGGTCCCATACCCGCCCAGGCTGACGGTTTCGCCGACTCCTATCCCTGAAAAACGGGCCCAGCCGCCACAGTAATCGTGCTCCGTGATGAAGAGCGAGTAGCCATCGTTGGGTGTGTAGTGAATGGGCCCGATGCAGCTGTCCACGAGGGCCTGGCCGCCTGCGCCGGCAACATAGATGGTCCGTACTAAGGGCGCCGGGGGCGGTGCCGGCGCCTCAACTGGGGGTTCAGGGGCAGCAACTGGAGGCGCGACCGGGGCTGGCTCTGGCACGGGGACAGGTATGGGCGCCGGTACTGGTTCCGGAGCGGGGGGCTCCGGCGCTGGTTCCACAGCAACCGGTTCAGCGGGTGCAGGTGCCGCAACCGCCTCCACAGGGAGCTCAGCCGCAAGGGAATCCGCCCCTCGGGCGGTCCCCGCCGCTGGGGCAGAGCCTTCCTGGTCAGCGTTCCCAACGTCCCCGGCGACCACGACGTCGACAGTCTGAGCGGGCTCCACCGGAGCAGTAGCGCTGGAGTCACCATCGAAGGTGACCAGCGAAGCGGTAAGAACGACGGCGAGAATGGAGCCCGCAATCCCTCCGGCTTTGAGCTTGTTGCCCGCTCCAAAGCGCGGGGCTGCCCGGCTGGCTGCCTTGAAGGCGGCATATCGTCCGCCGTGTTCGTATTCCACTGGTTCACCCCCCATCGAACTGAGGGATTGCCGGATGGAACCCCTAGGGCGACAGTTCCTGGTACCTGCCAAGGCAAGGCGCGAAGCAGTACAAGGAGCTATCGATGAGACAAATCCGACAAACGCTGTCATTTGTCGGCCCTAGGAATATCGAGTCTATTGAGGGGTCATACAGGGCACACGAGTAGCCAATACTTGACTTTTTCGCGGGATTACTTAGGCGGGAAGTGCGTACTTAACGCAAATACTTCAATTGGCTGGCAGGGGCCTAGATGCTCTTTTCACTCCGCAGCGCCTCAATTTCGCGGCGTAATGCGAGAACCTCCTGCTGCAGTTCGTTCACCTCGGTCAGCACAGGGGCCTCCGCTGCCCCGGCAGCTGCTTCCGTACCCTCTTCGATGCGCTGGACCAGCCAGGAAGCGATGGAAGCTGTAACCACACCGAGCACAGCAATTCCGCTCATCATCAACGCTGCGGCGACCATCCGCCCGATGGCCGTGACGGGATACATGTCCCCGTAACCAACGGTAGTGATGGTGGTGATTGCCCACCACAGGGCGTCGCCGAAAGTGACGATCTTTGCATCAGGAGCTGATTGCTCGACGTCGAGCACGGCCAAGGCTCCCACGAAAACAAGGAGCGCCGCCGATCCGGCCACGTAGGTGACCACGCGGCCGCGCAGGGTCTCACCTATGGTTCTGTGGAGCACGGCCAGTAAAGTGACCAAACGGAGCAGCCTCAGTGGGCGGAAAAACGGAAGCGCGACGATGAGCAGCTCATGAAGATTCCGGATAAACCAGCGGCGGCGGTCTTCGGCAAGAGAAAGATTCGTGACGTAGTCGACGGCGAAAATCGCCCAGGTGATCCACATGACAACCTCAAGGACGTCTGCGTCACGGCCTTCGATTGCCCCGATCACCTGCCACGCGTAGGCCGTGAGGAAAATCAGCGCCGTTCCCATAAGGGGCCACTCGGCGAGGTTGCGGTAGCGTTCCTGGGTCATAGGGGCATCATAGGGTGGCCGCTAGCACCTGGAAAGAACAGCGCTTGGCCAAGAAGTTACTGCCCGGTAACATTGAGACTATGCACCTATTGCTTCGCACGCTGCTGGTCTTGTTCACATCGTCCCGGCGATCCCGTCTGAACATCTGGGAGACGTCGTCGTTGCCTCTGCGGGTTCTTCCTACCGACATAGACATCGCCCTGCATGTCAACAACGGCATGTATTTTTCCCTGATGGACCTTGGCCGTTTTGACCTGATGGCTCGGAGCGGTACGTGGAAAAAGATGCGCAGTCGCGGATGGTCTCCGGTCGCAGCGGGGGAGACGATTGCCTTCCGCAAGTCGCTCCAGCTTTGGCAGCGTTACACCATCGAGTCCAGGATCATTGGACTGGATGCAAAAGCCATCTACTTCGAGCAGCGCATGGTGGTGGACGGTGAAATCTACGCCAGAGCCCACATCGCCACCCGGCTCGTCAGCAGCGGAGGCCCGGTCAGCCAGGAGGAAATCCTGAAGGAGTTCGGTGAGCCGCCTGCTGGGCTTGAGCTCCCGGAGTGGATCCATGAGTGGCGCGAGACCAACGCTTTGCCTGGCGCCCGGCGCCCCGCCCCACACGCCTGGGTGTAGTTCCCTGCCAGCTAAGTTGTGCCCAGGTTCCGACGCCGCGGTGTGCCGTCGCTGACTGTGCCAACAGCGAACCGACGGGACATCGTGAGCGGCCTCGCGTACCGTGGAGGGATGGCTACCGTAGACATAACAGGTGAACAGTTCGCATCGACCATTGAGGACAACGACATCGTACTGGTGGACTTTTGGGCCGAATGGTGCGGCCCTTGCCGCCAGTTCGCGCCCAGATATTCTGCTGTTTCTGAGAAGCATCAGGACGTCGTTTTTGCCAAGGTGGACACCGAAGCTGAACAGCAACTGGCTGCCGAGGCAGGCATTACGTCCATCCCCACACTGATGGCGTTCCGCGAAAAGGTGCTGGTGTTTTCCCAGCCCGGCGCCCTGAACGAACAGCAGCTCGAACAGGTGGTCGATGCTGTCAAGGCCCTGGACATGGAAGAAGTCCACGCCCACGTAGCGCGCTCGCGGGCAGAGGCAACTGCCGCTTCCACGGGTCCCCAGGACGGCTCCCAGATTCCCGAGGCCTAGTTTTTTCGCGACGCTTGGTTTTCCCGCTCAGGTGGGACGGCTCTTTAGAGCCGTTCCCACTTGACCGGTTCGGCCAGCAACGCACTCAGCCGCTCGTTGAGATCCTGTACCGCAACGCCCTTTGAATGCTTTTCCAGGTCCTCTTCCGATGCCCAGCGCTCGGTTAGCACCAGCCTGTCGTCGGTGGCCTCTGTCAGTTCGTAGCGGATACAGCCTGGTTCGCTGACCACCTCGTCAATGGCAATTTCCAAGGCGAGCTTTACACGGAAGAATTCCCCGTCATTGGGGATGAATGTGGTCTTCAAGTCAATGGGTTCAGTCATGCGCTTCACAATACCGGGCACCGGAACGTCGAAAGAATTGTTTAGTAGGACTCCCTAGTAGTTGCCCTTCTCATGAAGCCGGGGACGCTGTAGCGTGCCAGCATGCGCGCTTACACAGCCGGGGACACTGACGTCCCGTTGCTCGAGGAGACCATCGGTCAGAATCTTGAGCGGATGGTGGCCGAATTTCCTTTCCATGATGCGCTGATTGAAGCGGCCCCCGTTGCCGGCGAAGATGCCCGGCGGTGGAGTTACACGAAGTTCAACGACGACGTCGACCGGCTTGCGAGGGCCTTGCTGGCTGTGGGCATCGCCAAAGGGGACAGGATTGGGATCTGGAGTCCCAACTGTGCCGAATGGACCATCCTGCAGTACGCCACGGCCAAGGCAGGAGCCATCCTGGTCAACGTCAATCCGGCCTACCGCAGCCATGAACTTGAATTTGTGGTGAACCAAAACGGTATGCGGATGCTGGTGGCGGCGCCCTCGGACCGCAACAGCGACTACGTGGGAATGGCACGCGAGGCGCTCGCAGCCTGCCCCGGCCTTCAGGAACTGGTCTTCCTGCCCGATTCCGGGGCGGAGGGGCTCGACGCCGGTGTCCCGGAACACGACCCCGAACTGACTTACGCCGAGCTGCTCAAGCGGGCGGACGACGTCGGGCATTCCACATTGAAGGCGCGGATGGCGGAACTTGACCCAAACGATCCCGTAAACCTGCAGTACACCTCGGGAACCACAGGATTTCCCAAGGGCGCTACGCTGACGCACCACAACATCCTTAACAACGGCTACGCAATCGGTGAGCTGCTGGGCTACACCGAACATGATCGCGTGGTGATCCCGGTGCCGTTCTACCACTGCTTTGGCATGGTGATCGGCAACCTCAATGCGCTCAGCCACGGAGCCGCCACCATCATTCCAGCCCGTGGATTCAGCCCGGCGGCTGCTCTCGAAGCAGTCCAGGACTTCGGCGGGACGTCCCTGTATGGCGTGCCCACCATGTTCATCGCCGAACTCGCGCTGCCGGACTTTGCGTCCTACGATCTCTCCACACTGCGCACCGGGGTGATGGCAGGATCCACCTGTCCCGTTGAGGTGATGAACCGGGTCATCACAGACATGAAAATGAAGGACGTGGCCATTTGCTACGGGATGACGGAGACGTCCCCCGTGTCCACCATGACCCGGCGGGGGGACACAGTGGAACACCGCACCCAAACGGTTGGCCGGACCATGCCCAGTCTTGAGAGCCAAATCGTCGACCCAGCCACGGGTGAGGTGCTGGACCGTGGCCGGATTGGAGAGCTGTGCACCCGGGGCTATGCAGTGATGAAGGGCTATTGGAACCAGCCGGAAAAGACGGCCGAGGCCATCGATGCGGACGGCTGGATGCACACGGGTGACCTCGCCCGGATGGATGACGATGGCTACGTAGTGATCGAGGGCCGGATCAAGGACATGGTGATCCGCGGCGGCGAGAACATCTATCCGCGGGAGATCGAGGAGTTCCTCTTTACGCACCCGGCAATCCAGGACGTCCAGGTGATAGGCGTCCCGGATGCCAGATACGGCGAGGAACTGATGGCATGCATCATCCAGGAGCCAGGAACCGAGCCCCTGGATGCCGACGCCGTCGCCGACTACTGCCGGGGACACCTGGCCCACTACAAGATCCCCCGCTACGTGGATGTCCGTGAGAGCTTCCCGATGACGGTGTCCGGCAAAGTGCGCAAAGTGGAGATGCGTGAGGAAGCAGTGGCCAGGCTAGGGCTCTGACTGGTTCTGCCGTGTGAATCATCCGCAAACACGCTCAGGCTCAGGCCAGGCCGCCGCGCAAAGGCACAGTTGACCTGGTTTCACTCAGGGACCAGCCAAGCAGGGTCCACAGGACGGCATTTAAAGCCAGTGCGACAATACCAAGTTGAGCTGACGCTGTAGACAGGACCAGAACCAACACCAGGTTGTAGGCTCCGAGGGCGAGGGGGAGGAACCGCCCTGGGCCGTCCCACGTCCTCTGGTGCAGCACGGAGCCCCCAGCTATGGACAGCCCGACGATGGTCAGCAGGGATCCGAGTCCGAACGCCGTCTCGGAGCCGGGCATACTGATCAGCACCATCAGCTCGGCGACGGCGAAGGTGGCGGCGCCTCCCGCCGCCAGCCACAGACCGACCATGCCGGCCCGGCCGACGGCCCCGGTGAAGCCGATTGCCGCGATACCGGCGATCTGGCACAAATGGAGGACCGCGAAAAGAACCTGGAGCCACGTCACAGGCGGGTTGCCCGGCGCCAGCTCGGGTACAGTCAGGGCCGCGATGGCGAGGATGAAAAACCCGGCCCCACCCACTATGCATATGCGGGCAGCAAGACGGACCTGGGGAGTGAAGGACATTGATGGCATGGGAGTCTTCTTTCTGATGTTGAGCGGGTTCATTCGGGCTGGTTGCCTGCGGCGCCGTTGATGGTGAACGGCGTCGAGACTCCCTCGTACATGAGGTGGGCGACCAGGCCGTCGACGGCGTGCGGGAGGGTGTGGCAGTGATCGCTCCAGATCCCGGGGTTGTCGGCGATGAAGGCGACCTCGTACGACTCGCCGGGATGCACATCCAGCGAGTCGATCCACCACGGGCTGCCCGACGCCACCACATTGTCGCGTGAGAGCACAAGGATGTGGTGACCGTGCAAATGCATCGGATGCACCTCTCCGGTCTCGTTGACGATTCGCATCACGACGACGTCGTCCTCGCGCACGTGGAACATCGGAACGTCGGGGAAGAGCCGCCCGTTCAGGGTCCAGAAGTTTCCGGGCCGGCCGTCAATGAGGCCGAAGCGGCGTCCGATCACGTAGTCAAACCTGAGGTCCGGTGTCCGCGCGTCGAGTTCGACAGAGGCAGCGCTGCCGTATGCCAGCAGGTCGAGCGACTGAGCCGGCTGCCGCACTGATGGCGGAGTCGCGGCCGGATCGCCGATGGAGATGCTGCGGGCCCCGCCGACGTGGAGGCGCGCGGAGCCTTGCGGAGGGGCCTGAACCGCGATGTCCGCTCTCCCGCCCGCAGGAATGAGCACCGTTCGGCCTTCGACGACGGTGGGGCCGTTCACGTCGTGGCCGTCGGTCGCGACAACCCGGAAGGGAGTGGCTGACCAGACAGCTGCAGTGCCCTGGTCGGTATTGATGACGCGGATCCGCGTGCTCGAGCCGGGCTCCGCCGGCACCTGTTCGTCCTGCACACGCCCGTTGAGTGTGTGCTGGCCGCCGTAGACGTGCAGGAGCGCGACGACGTCGGTTTCGAACCCGCCAGCGTGTGACTCTTTAGGTTCGATAATCACCGCACCGAGCAGCCCGCCCTCCACCTGCTCATGCGATACCTGATGCGAGTGATACCAGTAGGTGCCGGCGTCTTCAGCGATGAACCTGTACACATGACGGCCTCCGATTGGAACCGCATCCTGCGTGATTCCCGCGACCCCGTCGGCCGCGTTCGGCACGTCTATGCCATGCCAGTGCAGCGTGGCATCGGCGCCGACCGATTCGTTAACGAACACAACCTCGACGAGAGCGCCCTGCTGCGCGCGAATCGTTGGTCCCGGTGATGTGCCGTTCACGGTGTACCCCTCGAACGGACGCCCTCCCGGCAGATCGATCGTCTGCTGGCGGGCCACGAGTACGGTTCGCACGTCGGAAGGCCGAAGCGGGTCTGCGATGAGCTCGGTCACGCTTAAGGCACTGGCCGGTCCGGCCGCGCCGGCAGCGGAGCCATGGACATGGCCGGCAGACGGGTCACGCATGTCCATCACCGAGTACTCGCCCAGCAGCGTTGAGCTCCACCCGAGCGCGCCGAAGCCAAGCGCACCGGTCACCGCCATGCTGATGGCGACGCGCCGGAAGAGGTCACGTCGCGATGACATCAGAGGACAGTTCCCGGGCAACTATGGTTTTACGCCGACGGATGCGCAGCGCCGCGTACACGGCGGCGAGCAGCAGGGCCAACGCGTTAGCACCGTGGATCAGTCCGAGGTAGGGCATATCGGCGATGGAGTATCCAAGGGTGATCTGCAATGCAACCAACGCAAGCACAATTGCCGCCCAGGGGCGTGCACCGCGTACTTTCACGAAGAACGCGACGATCAGCAGCGCCAGGGCGGCGAGGGGAATGACCATGCCGCCGACCATGCCATGAATCGGGAATCCAAGGACACCCGTGAATGTTGCCTGACGGCTTTCGATGAGGGCCTTGTCGACGACGCCGCCCTCCTGGATAAAGTGCGACATTCCACCGAGGCCGAAGGCGATCGAAGCGGCCTGCACCACCACGCCGCCGGCGATGATCCAAGCGATTGCTGAGTAGGTCCTGCGCATGATTTCCTCCATTCGTGCGGCCGCCGTTCCGCGGCATCCGCTGGACCCCAACGTAGGCGCCCAGAGGTTGTGCCCGGAACGCGGGTGACCGCAGGGTGTATGGGGGTTACCCGCAGTTGTGAGGGGGGAAGACCCCCTCCCGGTAATCGTGCCTGTGGCGGATCATGGGAGTGTGTTCCGCAGATGGGGATTGCCTGCAATGCTGGCTCCGATTGGAGCTGCCTCGCTGCTCTACGTCGTCATCATCCGTGGATTTGTCGAATCAACCGGGAACCATGGGCTCGGCTGGGCACTACTTGGCGTGCTGCCGACGTTCGTCTTTGGCATCTGGCTGCTCACGGTCTCGTCGTCTCGGTCCGCCGTCTTTCTTGCGACGGCATCGACCGCAATGGCTGTCGGCTCCGCATGCGAGACCTTCGTGCAGCGGAATGCTGCGTTGATCCAGGAACCGTGGTTCCCGCTCTTCAACATGGTCGGGCTGACGGCGGATGCAGTGGCTACAGCAGCCTTCTTGGCCTTATTCGCTACATACCCGACCGGTAACCCGGAGCGGCGATGGCAACGGATCGCGGTCGCTTTCGTCTGGTTGCCGGTTTTGGTTGGCCCGCTGACGCTGCTCACAACCCCGCACGTCGTAATGCAGCCATATGTCGGCATCAGCGGGGCTGTTCCGAATCCGTTCTTCCTGTCCGGGCTGGAGTGGGCCGCCCCTGCTGTGCACTACGCCATCTATCAGCCCTGGCCGAGCATGTTGCTGGGACTTGGCGTGTTCTACTGGCGCGCGCTCTTCGGCGATGTCGAAGTTCGTGCACGTATGCGCGTCATGACCTGGGTTGTCACTGCGGCACTGGTCAGTTTTGTCCTTTGGACGTTTGGCCCGCCGAATTGGATCACCACGGTCGCAGTCTTCGTGTCGCTGGCCGCTATGCCCCTCGCGGCCATCCACGGCATACTCCGGTATGGCGCGTTTGACATCGCACCAAACGACCGTGGACGTTTGGTCTCCCGCTCGTCGAACCTGCTGATCACTGTCCTCTTCGGCGTCGCAACCGCGACGCCGGCCGTGCTGCTCGCCGGCAGCCTTTCGGCCACCGGTGCGATCCTGCTGACCACGCTCCTCGCCGTCTGCATGCTGCCGCTGCGCGGGTGGCTAAGGCGGTGGATCCAGCGCGCCGTCTTTGGGGACCGTGAACGCCAGTTGATGCTGCTCAGCCAGCTCGGCACCCAGCTGGATCAGGCGGTAGACCCCCGTGAACTGCTCACCCGGTTGGCCGCCGCGGTACGCGACGGTCTTGACGCCGGATGGGTGCGGATCAAGCTGTCCGGACCCGACGGCATGTTCGCTGAGTCCCCAGTGGGTGCCGCCGGCGAGGCGGGCGGGGAGCCAGTCGACTCGTTCGACTTGGTGAGGGGCGATGAGACGCTCGGCCGAATCGAGCTCGGCCCCCGCCGTCGAGGGGACTACAGTGAGGCCGAGGGCGCCCTGCTGCGCACGGTGGCAGGTCAGGCCACGACGGCGGTCGCAAACGTGCGTCTCACGGCCCAGCTCGCCGAGCAACTCGACGAGCTGACTGCCTCCCGGGAGCGGCTCGTCGCCGCACAGGACGACGAACGCAGGCGCCTGGAGCGGGACCTCCACGACGGGATCCAGCAGAACGTCGTTGCCCAGGTCGCCGGGCTCCGGCTTGCCCGTAACCGGTTGCAGCGGGGCGAGCTGACAGCGGTGGAGCTCTCCAGGCTGCAGGACCAGGCACGGGAAACGCTCACCGACCTTCGGGAGCTCGCGCACGGCATCCACCCGCCCGTATTAAGCGATAACGGCCTCGTGGCGGCCATCGAATCGAGCGTGGCGAGGTTCCCGATCCCGTTGACCGTTAAAGCGGGTGAAGGCGTACGCGGCGAACGGTTCCCGGAGATCGTGGAGACGACGGCGTACTACGTTGTGCGGGAGGCGCTCGCAAATACCGCGAAGCACTCGGGTGCCACCCTGGCCTCAGTTGAGCTCGTACGGAATGACGGGCATCTGCAGGTCGCGATCATCGACGATGGATGCGGCATCGGCACCCTCGTGCCCGCCCCGCGCGGCGGCCTGGCGAACATCCATGACCGGGTGGCGGCGCTGCGGGGTACTGTGAACGTCTCGGGCAGTGACGCGTCCGGCACGATCGTGCTGGTAGAGCTCCCCGTGGAGCGGAAGGCAGATCGCAGTGGATGACTCGGGCGTGCTGCGCGTCGTGATCGCCGAGGACAACTACCTCGTCCGCGAGGGCCTCCGTCGTCTGCTCGAGGATTCCGGCGAAATCGACGTCATAGCCTGCACCGCAACGCTGTCGAGTTGCTTGATGCCGTGCGTCGATTCTCTCCCGACGCCGTGCTAACTGACATCCGCATGCCGCCCGGCCACCATATGGAAGGCATCGAGGCGGCGCGCGCGATACGGGCTGAACATCCGGACACAGGTGTGGTGGTGCTGTCGCAGCACGCTGACGAAAGTTATGCGCTCGCGCTGTTCGCCGACGGTTCGGCGGGCCTGGGATACTTGCTGAAGGACCGCATTGGCGACCTTGAGGACCTCGTGCACGCGCTCCGTGAGGTGCAAGTGGGCGGTTCGGTCATCGACCCACAGATCGTCGACACGCTCGTGCGGCGCCGCAGCGCAGGCGCGGCGAACCCGCTTTCCGAATTGTCGCCTCGTGAACTCGACGTGCTGCGGGAGATGGCGCGGGGAAGGACGAACGCCGGCATCGAGCAGTCGCTCTACCTCTCGTCCTCCACTGTGGAGAAGCACGTCAACGCGATCTTCACCAAACTTCGCCTCCCCGCGACGGGGATACACCGCCGTGTTGCTGCGGTGCTCGCGTTCCTGCAGAGCGACGGCAACGCAGTGATCCACGAGGACGGCAATCCCCCTACTTGATGTTCCGGTTGGTTGTCCGCACGCCCACAAAAAGTCCGACGGCGGCGCTCACCACGGCTGCCAGCAGGCCCGCCAACGTGTCCGTTCCGACATTCCCGGCGAACAGTTCGCGTTCCGCGTTGACGAGGTAGGTTAGCGGGTTGAACAGGCTGGCCGTCTTCATCCAGTCAGGCCCAGCCTCGACGGGGAGCATGATGCCGGAGAGAATCATCAGCGGGAACAGCAGAGTCTGCTGCACTGCCCAGAAAATCCATTCCTTGCTTTGGGATACCAAGGCCAGGGCGTAGGACAGCGCTCCAAGCCCGATTCCAAAGATCCCCAGGATGACCAACCCGAAAAGCACATGCAGCGGGTAGAAGACAAAACCGAACGGTATGCACGCGAGAGCGATCAGCAGCCCCTGCACCACCAGTGGAGCCCATTCCTTGAGCGCCCGCCCGATCATCAGGGACGAGCGGGACAGGGGAGTGGCCAGGATCCGCTCATAGGAACCGGTCATGAGTTCATACTGCAGGTTCGAACCTGTCATCGATGTCCCGAAGAGCGCAATCATGACCACCACACCCGGAAGGAACCACTGAAGGGTTGATTGGCCGCCAAAAGCAGGCGCTCCTACCGCGGACCCCAGCAGCGGGCCGAACAGACCAAGGAAAACGAGGGGCTGGATCAGCGAAAAGATCAGCGAAAACGGATCCCGCAGCGGAAGCAGCATTTCGCGCCAGAAGACATAGCGGGTGTCCTTCAAAATCTGGAAGAGGCCAGGTTTCTTAATGACGTCCTGGCTGGTTCCAACAGCCATCAGCGGTTCGCTCCTTCCCGGAGGTTGCGGCCGGTCAGCTCCAGGAACACGTCGTCCAGCGTGGGAGGCTTCAGTTCCAAGGACTGTGCGGGAGCGCCGGCGTCGTTCATTTCCTTCAACAGCGCCGGCGCCAGCCGGGCGCCTTCGGGGAGCCGCAGGCGGAAGCGGACCACGCCGTCGGACGCGTTTTCCTGCAGTTCGCCGCCCGCCGCGGCGCGGCCCAGCAGCCCCCTGACGTCCTGGGCCGAACCTGCTGCAACCTCAACAGCCAGCAGATCTCCTGCGAGATTCGCCTTCAGCCGGGCAGCGGTGTCGTCGGCAATAATCTGTCCGTGGTCGATGACGATGACGCGCTCGGACATCGTGTCCGCCTCGTCCATGTAGTGCGTGGTGAGGACGATGGTGGTGCCGTACTCGGCGCGCATCCTCGTAATGTGCTCCCAGAGGTTGGCCCGGTTCTGCGGATCCATGCCGGTGGACGGCTCATCCAGAAACAGCAGCCGCGGCGAATGCATCAGCCCCAGCGCCACATCCATCCTTCGCCGCTGGCCGCCGGACAACTTGATCACGGTGCGCTTGGCGAGGTCGGTGAGATCAAGGGACTTCAGAAGTTCCTCTGCCCGCGCCTTGGCGTCAGCGGTGTTCATCCCGTAGAAGCGGCCCTGCATGATGAGTTCGTCGATCACCCGGAAACTGTGCCCGCCGCCGTTTCCCTGCCCAATGTACCCGATGCGTGCCCGCACTCCGGCCGGATCCGAGACCACATTCACGCCCGCCACGGTCGCTGTTCCGGAGGTGGGTCTCAGAAGGGTTGTGAGCATCCGCAGGGTGGTGGACTTGCCGGCGCCGTTCGGGCCCAGGAAAGCGACCAGCTCGCCCGGGGCAACATCGATGTTGACGGCCTTGACCGCCTCTACGGTTTCCTTTTTGACGACGAAATTCTTGCTGAGTTTGTCCGTGTGGATCATGAGTGACTCCAGAGAATGCGTGCTGCTAGTGCTCTGGTTCCGGGCTTGCGGGACTCTCTGGAGTCACGCTATACCCATACCGCGAGGGCGTCCACGGGCATCAGGACAGCTTCCGTCCGCTGAGCTTGGGCGGCCCTACGAGTCAGGCTGGTTGACGAGGTCGAACCTTGCCGTTCGCTCGCAAATGGCCGTGATCCTGATGGTGTAACCGGCGTATGTCGCTTCGTCGCCGACCTTGAGATCGCGGATCTCGATCGGTTCCCCGCTGGGTTCCGGAGAGATCATCTGGATGGTCACTGTTGGCGGTACATCACGGAAACGAATGCCCATCAGCCCGACTTCGGGCGTGTGCGCCCTTCCTTTGGCTGATTTCGGGAGACTCGGTGTGGATACATCGATTGCCTGATTCAGAAGATAGTGACCGGATTCCGTGCATTCGGCTGTCATGGTCGGATCCTTTGAGGGTATGGGCTGCTCGGCGCACGAGGTGACGAGCAGGACGGTCAGGAAAGCTGTGAGCCAGCGGGCCGCTGTCATTTGGCCATGATCGTGGCGTCGCTGAATTTGGATTTAAAATCATCCTTGGACATAAAAATATGGTCCGCTGTAGGCCTCCAGGGATTCTGGAGTTCTATGTACCCGTCCTTGGACCCAACGACGAAAAAGGCATGACCGGCTACGTAGCCCACTGGCGGATCCGCTGGATACTCACTTTGCGTGGTCACGATGATCGGCTGGCCGTTGGCGGCCGCGGTCCACAGTTTGTCGGCGTCCTCGGTCTGCTCACCCTGCGTTCCGGTCAGGTAAGCAGAGACATCCGGACCATAGTTCCCTTCAATGGCCCTGTAGCTGCCCGGGGGCCGGGCGATGTCGGGATTGCCTTGTCCGTCCTCGGGATCGTTGGCATCATCATCCGTATAAACCTGAGCGAGAGCTTTTTCAACATAGGCTGGCCAGTTGCCCCCCGGCGTTGGCTGGGCCCCTTTCAGAGTGCCATCTTCCTTGGCTGGCAGATCCTTGGTGACTGTAATCCACTGCCCGTCGCCGTTCTTGTCGTAGAGCTTGACTGATACGGTGCCGTTGCCGTTGTCCGTCACGTGTTCCTTTGCCCAGGAGGGATCATTATTGATGATTGCTCCCGCGGCAGACATGACCACACAGGTTCCGTAGTTGCCCTGGTCGATGTCGTTCTTCCCCTGACGCTCGCCGAGGACGGCTGAATCAGGAGTCAGCCAGCTATTGGATGCATCACCCTGCGCCCCTCCCGGAGCCGCAGCGTCGCCGTTGGCTTGGCCGTCGGGCTGCGCCCAGGGGATAAGGCTGCTGAGGCGGTCCACCTGTTCCGGTGAGGCCTTCGACAGCAGCTGGTCCAGGAGCTGGTGTTTCTCGAAGGGCGTGGTTCCCTCCCAGTTGAAGAGTCCTTTGCCGTCTGAGACGGAACCCTCCGCCAATTTTGTAAGCTCGTCGTCGGACAATGTCTTCAGAAATTGGTCCAGCTGGGCAGGCTTCAAGTCGGCAAGAGCATCCCGGAGCTCGTTGACGTCGTTGTCGTTGCCTTCAAACAAGTCGTTGTTCACTCCAGCATCCCTCACGAGGCCTTTCAGCTTCTCCAATTGCTCATGGCTGAGGTCCGCTTGCCCTTGGTCCGGGTGCCGGGGAATGGAATGATCTGCGCGTCCCGCAGGCGTGTCCGGGTTGCTGTTGCCTTGGCCTGCACCGCCAATGGCGCGGCCGCTTCCTGATACTGCGCTGGTCTTTTCCTGCTCATCAGCGTTGGCTTTGGCCACCTTGCCGGCGGATGCAAGATCCTGGATAACCTTCTCGAGGAGCGCACGATGCTGCGTATTCCAATCCCTGCGGAAGTTGTCGGCATCGGCGCCTTTCCAGGCAGCGGAAGCTTGGACATGTGCGGACAACACCCGCTTCGCGAACGCCATCGCTGTTGAAGCGTCGTTCAATTCTTTGCCAAGCGCCCGCAATTGGGCAACGTCTGCCCCATAAATGCCTGCCATGCTTCCCCCGGTGTCCTGCTGCTGATCCTATTGAAGCCTAGGCTATTGCGGGCGAGGGAGTGATGGGGAGAACTCTCCTGCCCTGCTGATGGTGATTGTCGATGAGGCGGGGAGCTCAGTGCCGTCGGTGGTCCTGGATGGTCATTCGGGGCCCAAACGTGGGTTTGCGGAAGCCGCTCAGCCCGATCATCCTGACTACACGCTGGCGGTGCCCCTTCCAGGGCGCCAGCAGGTCCAGCATGCCGGCGTCGTCCGTTCTCCGGCCAGTCAGAGCTGCGCCGACGTACGCCGCGAGATGGTAATCACCCACGGCGATGGAATCCGGGCAGCCGTGCGTCCGCTGCACTACCTCGGCGGCGGTCCACACCCCGATTCCCGGGATGGTCTGCAGCTTTTGGGCTGCCTCCACGGCCGGCAGTGCGGCGAGGCGTTCAAGCGCGACGGCGGAGCGCAGCGCCCGCATGACGGTCGCGGACCGCTGGGGTCCCACTCCCGCCTGGTGCCACTCCCAGGACGGAATGCGGAGCCATGCCTCGGGAGTGGGTGCGACCAGGAGCCCGGCGGGGGCAAAGGTGCCGGCGCCGGGGGCTGGGGTGCCGTGCCGGTACATGAGGTAGCGGTAGCCGCGGCGGGCCTCGATGACGGTGACCTTCTGCTCCAGAATCGTGGGCACCAGAGAATCTATGACCCGACGGGTGGAGGGCAAACGCACGGCCTTGTTCCGGCGTCGGGCTTCAACCACCAGCGCAGGAAGCGTGGCGTGGAACGCCGGTTCATCAAAAGCGGACCAGTCATCCCCGGCCCCGAGCAGAGCCGGAACTCCGTCCAACGCTGCAGCGCATCCAGGACCCCATGCGGCAGCGTCGATTACGGTGCCGGAACCGGACGCCCAGGGTGAGAGGCGCAGGGTGGCCGGGCCGTCCGGCGTCGTAAAGGCCATCCAATATCCATCACGCCGGATCCTGGCGGCCGGGTCTGAATTTCCGCGCAGAAGGATGCCGAGTGTTTGGAGGAGGTCGTAGTCCCCGTCTGGTGACCACTGCACCGAAGCGTCGGCGGCCCTTGCCCCGCCGGCGGTCGCCGTCCCCGCGGGAAAGGCCGGAGCGTCGGCAAACGCGGCGACAGGCGCCAAGCCTGTGTACGGAGGAGCAGGGGTCACATGACTATGCTCCCACGCCCGGCTGACAGGATTGCGGACGGGGCAGCGGGTGCCAGAACATGTGCCCCCTCAGGCCTCCTGCCGCGGGACCCAGCGCTCGCCGAGCTCTGCGTCGGTGGGAGGAGGGGCGGAAAGAGTGCCGGCCGCGGGATGCGCCCGAAGTCCGTCCATCAGAATGTCCAGGTACCGGTGCCGAAGGGCAGCAGTTCGCGCCTCATCCTGAAAGCGGATGGCCGTGAGCTGTTCAAAGATCATGGGAATGTCATTGGAGTCCGCGCCCGGGCGCAACGTGCCGGCCTCGGCAGCTCTGTCAAAAATCGCCTGCGCCATCAGTGTTGCACGCGTCGAAAGCTCGCCAAGTTCAGGGGTTGGGGTGAAGGTTCCTGCAAGCTTGACAGTCAGGGCGTGGACGTCCGCATCAACGATTCCTCGAACAAACTCCTTCAGCGCCGTGTAAGGATCCGGCTGTCCGTCCGCGTGCCGCTCTGCGATCGAGATGAACGTGTGGAGGCCGTCAGCACAGAGCTTCTGGAGGAGCTGCTCCTTGCCTGGATACCGCCTGTAGAGCGCCGAGATGCCGACGCTGGCCGCCCTTGCTACCGCGGAAACAGGGGCCTGGGGGTCTTGCAGGAAGACGCTTCGGGCGGCCGCGAGGATGGTGTGGTCATTGCGGGCTGCCTCTGCACGGCGGCCGCTAAGCCCCGGTGTGGACTGGCTGGGCGAACCGGTGGGCTCCAACGAAGTGCTCATAAATTCCAGAATACCACTTGAACGGAACGCTTCGTTCCGTTAGAGTGGCAATAACGGAATGAAGCATTCCGTTTCGGAAGCCAAATAGATTCCCGCCCGAGGAGAACACCATGGAAATGGAAGCAACCAACCCGGAAATGGCCCCCCAACACCAGAGCATTCACCCCTTCAAGGTAAATGTTCCCCAGTCCGAGCTTGACGATCTCTACGCCAGGCTGGACAGGACACTCTGGGCGGACGAGCTCCCCGACTCCGGCGCTGCCTATGGAGTTCCAGTTGCCCGTGTTCAGCATCTCCTGACCCACTGGCGCAAGACCTTCGACTGGCGTGGTTTCGAGGCAAGGCTGAACAGCTATCCGCAGTTCACCACGGAGATTGACGGGCAGAATGTCCACTTCCTGCATGTGAGGAGCGGTAAAGCCGACGCGATCGGGCTCATCCTGACCCACGGCTGGCCGGGATCCATTGTTGAATACCTGGACATCATCGACCCTCTCGTGGCCGCGGGCTATGACGTTGTGGTTCCGTCCACTCCCGGTTTTGGCTTCTCCGGCCCCACAAAGGAACGAGGCTGGGACCAATACCGCGTGGCCAGGGCCTGGGTTGAACTGATGGCCAGGCTCGGATACGAACGCTACGGGGCGGTTGGAAATGACGGCGGCTCTATCATCTCCCCGGAGGTCGGCCGCCTCGATCCCGCCCATGTCATCGGGGTGCACGTCACCCAACTCTTTTCCTTCCCCACCGGGGATCCCGCAGAATTTGCCGATCTGACGCCCGAGGAGGAGTCCGCGATTGAGCACCTGAAGTGGTTCTGGGAGAATATGGGTGCTTTCAACCAGTTGCAGTCCCAGGCTCCGCAGACACTCGCCCACGCACTTGCCGACTCGCCAGCAGGCCTTCTCGGCTGGAACAGCCAGCTTCTGGGCGAAGATCTGGATGACGACTTCGTTGTGGCCAACGTCGCCATCTACTGGTTTACGCGGACCATGGCTTCGTCACTGCGGTTCTACTACGAGATGGCCAAGACGCAGGAGCACACGGAAGGACCAACCACGGTACCCATCGCTCTGGCCGCTGGCGGCAGGGATTTCCAGTCGATCCGACGCTTCGCCCAGCGTGACCACAGCAACATTGCCGCCTGGACCGTCTACCCGGAACACGGCCACTACGCAGCCCATGAGTCGCCGCAGGCCCTGTCTGAAGACATCCACGCTTTCTACAGCAGTGTGGCTGTGCTGACAGCAAATTAGCGGACGTCCAAGGGGTGGCATTTCCCTCCGCAGGGCCCTCCGGCCGCTTACCTGAAAAGGGCCCCGAGACTAGAATTTGCGTGTGGCGCGGACCGCCCGTGCCAGGCCTTTTCGAATTGTCAGGTGAATCACATGGCTGGAAAAGTTGTGCATTTCGAAATACCCACCGAGAACCAGGACCGTGCCCGGGACTTCTATAGTTCCGCCTTCGGCTGGGACATCAGTCCGGTGCCGGATATGGACTACAACATGGTGATGACAACCCCCTCCGATGAGCAGGGCCTGCCAAAAGAACCGGGCTCCATCAACGGCGGAATGTTCAAGAAGGAGGGGGAGCTGACAGTCCCCGTCATCACCGTGGACGTTGAGGACATCGACGCCTCCCTGGCCAAAATCGCAGGCCTCGGCGGCACGGTGGTTTCCCCCAAGCAGCCAGTAATGGACATGGGCTTTGCGGCGTACTTCCGTGACACCGAAGGAAATCTCATGGGGCTGTGGCAGAACGCCTCGCCCAGCGAACAGAGTGCGGCGGCCGACCAGCGGCCGGCCGGGTAGGGATCAGTGCACTGCCGGGAAGAAGGGGGTGTGGCCGACCAATGCGATGCACGGGACTAGCGGTAACTTTGTACCTATGAAGTATGCCCAGTCCATCCTGGACCTCATCGGCAACACCCCGCTGATCAAACTGAACCACGTCACCGAAGGCATCAGGGCTACCGTCCTGGTCAAACTCGAGTACCTGAACCCCGGCGGCTCCATCAAGGACCGCATCGCGGCCAAGATGATTGAGGACGCCGAGCGCAGCGGCAAACTCCAGCCTGGCGGAACCATCGTGGAACCAACCTCCGGGAACACCGGAGTCGGACTCGCACTTGTAGCCCAGCAAAAGGGCTACAAGTGCATTTTCGTGGTGCCGGACAAGGTGGGCGAGGACAAACGCGCAGTCCTCCAGGCCTACGGTGCGGAGGTCGTAGTCACTCCCACCGCCGTCGCGCCTGACAGCCCACAGAGCTACTACAGCGTCTCGGACCGGCTCGTGACGGAGATCCCCGGCGCCTACAAGCCGGACCAGTTCTCCAATCCGGCCGCCCCGGGCAGCCACTACCTGACCACCGGCCCGGAAATCTGGCAGGACACCGACGGCAAGGTCACGCATGTGGTGATCGGCGCAGGAACCGGCGGCACCATCACAGGTACCGGGCGGTACCTCAAGGAGATCTCGGCTGACCGTTCCGAGTCCGACGGCGGCCGGGTCAGGATCATCGGGGCGGACCCCGCCGGTTCGGTCTATTCAGGCGGAACCGGACGGCCCTACTTCGTCGAGGGTGTGGGCGAGGACATGTGGCCCGCCAACTACGACAAAGCCGTCCCCGATAACGTCATCGCCGTCACTGACGGGGACTCCTTTGCCATGACCAGGCGCCTGGCCCGCGAGGAGGGGCTCCTGGTGGGAGGGTCATCGGGAATGGCCGTTGTTGCCGCCCTGCAGACCGCCCGGGACCTCCCGGAGAGCGCGGTGGTAGTGGTCATCCTGCCCGATTCGGGCCGCGGTTACCTCGCCAAGATCTTCAACGACAAGTGGATGCGCTCCTACGGCTTCCTGTCCGGCGGGGAGGAAACCTCTGTGGGAGAGGTGCTCAAGTCCAAAACGGGGGAGCTGCCTGACCTGGTGCACATTCATCCCAATGAGAGCGTCCGCGACGTCATCAACATCATGAACGAGTTCGGCGTCAGCCATATCCCGGTCCTGTCACAGGAGCCACCGGTGGTCATGGGTGAGGTGCTGGGCGCCGTCGATGAACGCTCGCTGACTGCCAAACTGTTCCGCGGGGAAGCCAAGCTGACGGACAAGATCGCCGAGCATATGGGGGACAAGCTGCCCGTCATCGGCTCGCTCGAAACCATTTCCGCCGCCCGCGAGCTGCTTTCCGACGTCGACACAGTGATGGTGACGTTCGTCGGCGCCCCGGTGGGAATCCTCACCCGCCACGACCTTCTCGCCTACCTCAGCCACTGACCGCCTCCCTACTCAGCAACGACTCAAGGAGCATCATGCCCGTCCCAGAATCCGCCGGCTTCAACACCCGCGCCGTCCATGCCGGCCAGGCCTTCGAACCACGCACCGGCGCCGTGGTTCCACCGCTGCACTTCAGCTCCACTTACGCGCAGGACGGGATCGGCGGGCTCCGGGACGGTTACGAATACGGCCGCGGCGCCAACCCCACCCGCGACTCCCTCCAGGAGCAGCTTGCTGCCGTGGAAGGCGGCACGGCAGCCTTTTCCTTCGGCTCAGGCCTGGCCGCGGAAGATTCCCTCATCCGGGCGCTTACCCGGCCGGGGGACCATATCGTTCTCGGCAATGACGCCTATGGCGGAACGTACCGTCTGATCAACGGCATCCTGGGCGATTGGGGCATCGGGAACACACCCGTGGATATGGCCAACCTCGATTCCGTGAGGGATGCGGTTGCGGCCAACAAAACACGGTTCGTCTGGGTTGAAACCCCCTCCAACCCGCTCATGAAGATCACCGACATGGCGGCGCTCGCCGACATAGCGCACGACGCCGGGGCCCTCCTCGTGGTGGACAACACCTTCGCGTCCCCCTACCTTCAGAACCCGCTCGCCTTCGGGGCCGACGTCGTGGTTCACTCCACCACCAAATACATCGGCGGCCACTCCGACGTGGTGGGCGGTGCCCTGGTGGTCAACGATCCGGAGCTGGCGGACAAGATCGGCTTCGTGCAGTTCGCCGTCGGAGCCGTCTCCGGTCCGATGGACGCCTTCCTGACCACCCGCGGGCTCAAGACCCTGGGTGTGCGTATGGATCGCCACAGCGAGAACGCCCAGGCAGTGGCGGAATGGCTGCTGGAACGCCCCGAGGTGGAGGCTGTGCTGTATCCGGGCCTGCCATCGCACCCGGGACACGAGCTTGCCCGGAAACAGATGAAGAAGTTCGGCGGGATGGTCTCCGTCCAGTTCAAGGAAGGAGAGGCCGCGGCCCGGAAGGTTGCCGAGTCCACTTCAGTCTTTACCCTGGCGGAGTCCCTTGGCGGGATCGAGTCCCTCATGAACTACCCGGCGGAGATGACCCACGCTTCCGTCAAAGGCACGGAACTGGCTGTCCCCGAGAACCTCATCCGGCTATCGTGCGGAATCGAAGATGTTGAGGATCTGATCGCCGACCTTGACCATGCCTTCTCGTTCATCTCCAACGGCCGGACAGGCAGCTAGCGCAAAGCTGGTTGTTTGCTGACGAAGTAACCGCGGGTGGCCGGTGCAAACCGGCACACCACGGCCAGGACCACGCCCAGCGCCAAGAGGAGCACCCCGCTCACAAACGCGCCGCCCACCCCGAAGATCTCTGTGTCACCGTAGGCCGGGTCCCACATCTGGACCGCGGAGATGAAGAAGGCCGCCGTCAGCATCAGCGCACCAAGTAAAGGCAGGATGCCGCGGAACCACAGGTTCCTGGCTGATTGGCGCAGCGTTCCGCGGAAGAACCAGAAACAGGCATAACCGGTCAGCGCATAGTAAAAGGCAATGAAGAGGCTGATCGAGCTGATGGAATCGGACAGCAGGTTTTCACTGAGGATGCTCATGGCCACGTAGTAGGCGATGGCTGCGACGCCCATCACGGTGGTGGAGAACCCCGGGGTCTGGTTGCGGGGGTGGACTTGGCCGAACCTGGCCGGCAGAGCCCCGTGGACTCCCATGGAGAGCGTTCCCCTGGCAGTGGGCAGGATGGTGGTTTGGGTTGAGGACAGCACTGAGGCGAGCACCGCCACCACAATGAGCCAGCCCCAGGGGCCCAGGACAACATCCTTCATGGCGACAAACACATCGTCCTGGTTTTCGGCGTTACCCAGGCCAATTCCCTCCGTACCAACGGTGGCGTACAGCATCACCAGGAGGGCCACGGAAACGTAGATGGCCACGAGCAAAAAGGCGGAGATGACGGCTCCGCGGCCGGGGGTTTTGGTGGGATTTTCGGTTTCCTCATTGACGGCCAGGCAGGTGTCCCAGCCCCAGTAGATGAAGAGGGCCAAGAGCGCCCCGTGCACCACGGCCCCGGGATCGGCAAAGGCACCGACCGGGTTGAACCATTCAATATCGAACGCCTGGCCCTCCGGAGCCCCACCCGCAATCCTGAACACCAGGGCCAGCACAAAGATGCCAAGGGAGATGTACTGGACGTACGTCAGCACGCGCTGGACGTGTTCGCCCAGGCGGATGCCCCGGTAGTTAACCAGAGTCATGAGGGCGATGAAAAGCACGCCGGTTGCCGTGACAAGGAGGCTGTTGTCCGCCAAGGACCCGTCACCGACGAGCAGCCAGACGTATTGGCCCGCTACTTGGGCGAGGTTGGCCAGCACCACAATGCCTGCCAACGCGACACCCCATCCGCCGAGCCAGCCAGCCCACGGACCGAAAGTACGGCGTGCCCAGATGAACGTGGTGCCGCAGTCGGGCATGGCGCTGTTGAGTTCGCGGAAGGCGTACGCGATGAACAGCACGGGGATGAAGCCCAGGAGCAGGATCAGGGGAGTGTAGTTGCCGTTGACCGCCACTATCAGCCCGAGCGTGGCCGCCAGCGAATACACCGGAGCGGTTGACGCCAGGCCCAGCATGACGGAGTCACCGAGGTCCAGGATCCCGGCCCGCAACCCTTTGGAGGGAACGGGCGAACCGGGGACTCCCGGCGTCGTTGTCTCGGTGCTCATAGTGCAATACCTGCCTTGCTGGATTGTGCCTGGGCTGAGAGGGGAGCAGGCGCGTCAATGGTGTTGGGGACAAAACGGCAGAAGTAATCGGTGATGGGTCCGTCGGATTCGCGGATGCCGCAACCCACGGATTCTCCGTCCACCACCCACAGCCCCAGCACCGGATGGTTGCCGTCAAAATCAGGGAGCGGGTGGTACTGCTGGTAGCACCAGCCTTCACGGCCATATCCGCCGGGCATCTCCAGGTTGATGCCGGGAGCGTTGATGCGGATATTGTCCCCTTCGCGCCCATGCAATGGCTTGGCCACCCATTCCTTGAGTGGCCCGGGATCGTTCAGGTAGGCCGGAAGCAGGTTGGGGTGGTCGGGATAGAGGTGCCAGAGGGCGGCCAGGAGCGCTTTGTTGGACAGGAGCATCTTCCAGGCAGGTTCCACCCAGCGAGGGTTATGGGCTCGCTGCAGGAGGCGATGGCCAAACGGCTCCTTCATCATCAGTTCCCAGGGGTAGAGCTTGAAGATGGTGCTGATCATGAAGTTGTCCAGGTCCACAAAACGGTTGAGGTTCGGGTCCCAGCCGATATCGGACATGTTGATGCCGATCGTGGTCCACCCGGCCTGGCCTGCCACATCACGCATGTAAGCAGCAGTCATCCAGTCTTCCCCGGATTCCTCGGCCTCAGAGTGGGCAATATGGAGGGTGCTCATGCCCGTCCGGTACTGGAGCTTCTTCCATTGCCGGATGAGGGCTTCGTGGATCCCGTTCCATTGGTCCTTTTCGGGAAAGACGTCCTGCAGCCAGAACCACTGGGCCACGGCGGCCTCAAGCAGGCCGGTAGGGGTATCGGCGTTGTATTCCAGCATTTTGGCGGCGCCACCCTGGCCGTCATAGATGACATCGAAGCGCCCGTAAATGTCCATGTCGCCGGCCTGCAGGGATTCTGCCGCCAGTTCCAGGGCCTGCGGTCCAATCCCGATGGGCCCCATGGCACCCGTGGCCAGATACTTCGCCGCCTCCAGGCACATCAGGTGGAGGTCCTCGGCAGTCTTTTCGAGGGTTTCCACCTCGTCCATGCTGAACTCGTAGTAGGCGGCTTCGTTCCAGTATTCGATCTTTTTGCCGTCCGGCATGGTGGTGGTGGAGAAAACCAGTCCCTGCTCCTGGATCTTCTCTTTCCAGCCGGGGCGGGGAGTTGAGGAAAGCCTCTTCACGCTATCCGCCCGTGCTTCCGCCCTTGGAGCTGCTGCCAAAGCCGCCCCTGCTGACAGTGCCGCCCTTGGTGCTGTAGCCGGTGGAAGCCTTCGCGCCCTCAGGGATTGTTCTGGTGAAATTTGGGTAGCTGGTTCGGTTCTGACCCACTGGCGGAACGTTGGCGCCGCGGGAGTAGAAGTACCACGCGTAGAGTCCGCCGCCTCGGCCGGCGCTGCTGTTGCACTGGGTGTCCTCCACCCGTTCGCCCGTTGCTTCGTCGAAACAGACCTGCGCGTAGTCCGGCTCGTCAGCGTTGCTCGCCACGATGGCGGTGATGGTTCCGGCCAAGAGAGCAGTAACGCCGAGGCCGACGACGACGGTGCGGCGCTGCGAACGCTTTTTCCGTGCCGCCATTTCCCGCTCCCTCTCACGGGCGAAGGGGTCGAGCAGCGGAGGCGGTCCGTCCTGTGGCTCTTGTGATTGAGCAGGGGGATTCTGTGGATTCAGGAGTTCTGGACGAAGCTCGGGCTTCGGAACCTGGAAAGGAGGCGCCTTGGACCCTGAGGGGTCCGGTGTGAAATCTGCAGGGGAGGTTTTCCACTCCGGCTGACCTGTGGCCGGCTCATTCGCACGCCCGGGCCCGGAGGAATCCTTTTGTGGTTCCTCGGGCTGTGGTTCCTGTGACGGGCGGTGGTTATCGTCCCGGCTGCTGTCCTGATTCGGGTTCATGGGTCCCCCTTGCTTGTCCATGCTGACTCCGTTGGCGCACTGCGGGCATGGTCTAACGCCGGAGTGACAATCCTGAAATCAGCCTAGCCGTTGCAAACCCTGTCCGCTAACAGTTTTTGGGGGAGAAGGACCCATCCGCAGTCCACCCGGCAGGCGGTTGGCGGGAGAACCTAGACTGTTGCCATGAACACCGCCGCCGTGCTTGCAGTCTGCCGCGTACACCAGCTCCTCCAGGACGAGGGGAGCGTGGGTGTCACCGCCATCGACAAGCGGGCAGTGACAGGCCCGGTCAAGGTTCACAAACTCGGCCTGCACGCCGATATCCAGGCGAGCCGCCTCCATCACGGAGGCGAGGACCAGGCCCTGTATGCCTACTCGCAAGCCGATGCTGATTACTGGACTGGCCAGCTACAGCGGGAGCTTCCGCCGGGAATCTTCGGCGAAAACCTGCGCGTCTCCGGTATCGAAACCACCGGGGCCATCATCGGCGAACGATGGAAAATCGGGCTGGACGTCGAGGTGGAAGTAACGTCCCCCCGAACACCCTGCGCCACCTTCCAACGCCGGATGGACGAGGCCCAGTGGGTCAAGCGTTTTGCGGAAGCAGGAAGGGTGGGGACCTATCTGCGTGTCGTCCGGACCGGAACCATCAGGGCAGGTGACCACATCCACAGGCTTTACGTGCCCACGCACGGAGTGACTATCGGTAAGTGGTTCAGTGAACCGACTGTTGAGGACATGGAGGCCCTGCGGGACGCCGACGCCGACGGCGAGATCCGCTTGCAGCCGGAGTTCCAGGAGGCTTTTGCCAGACTTGAGCGCAGGCTCCAGGCCTAGGCCTCGTCCGCCGTCATGCGGGAGAGCGGTGCGCCGTGTGCGCAAGCTCACGCCCGCCGTCGGCCTCCCGATTTCCCTGAGTTGGCACCTGTACCCTACACTTGAAACATCCCCCACTCCGGAAATCCCTTATTCTTGCCCAATTTTTGAGGCAGGACTGGCAAGTGTTGGGGCCCGACAATGTGATTGCGGGCATTTTCATAGGGAGAGCCGGCTAAAGAAAACGCTGTACAGACTGCTGGGATAGCAGCCAAGAGATGCAGCGGGAAGTCCTGCCACGGGATTGCGAAAGCGCCGGACTTCTACGTGACCGGCCGGTCAAAGTATGCCCGGCATCCACGGCACATGTACTGCGGCTCCGCTCACCCTCGGGTTGTGCCGCCTGGCCCCCTATGGATGAGGAATTCTTCCCTATGCCCGAAAATCAGAACGACCCCTTCGAAGCGAACACCGAGATCGCTGCCGGCGTCGAGACTCCCCAAGCAGCCGCACCGGCTGACTCCACCCCCGTCTTCACCGAAGCCGCTCCCGTAGAAGCTGCTCCCGTTGAAGCTGCGCCTGCCGTTGAAGCTGCTCCCGTTGAAGCTGCGCCTGCTGTTGAAGCTGCGCCTGCTGCGGAAGCTGTCCGCGAAGAAGCCCCGAAGGCTGACACGTCCGCTGGTGACGCTGACACCGAGGCCGAAGGCATCCGCTTCGTGGACCTCGGCATCGATCCCCGCGTCCTTGCCGCGCTGCAGGACGTCGGGTACGAGAAGCCTTCCCCCATCCAGGCAGCAACCATCCCGCTGCTGCTCGAAGGCCGCGACGTCGTGGGCCTGGCCCAGACCGGAACCGGTAAGACTGCAGCATTCGCAGTACCGGCACTTTCCCGCCTGGCCGAGCTCCACGACCTCAACGGCCCCTCCCGCAAGACGCAGGCCCTGGTGCTGGCTCCGACCCGTGAGCTTGCACTCCAGGTTGCCGAGGCCTTCACCTCCTACGCCAAGCACATTGACGACTTCACCGTTCTCCCCGTTTACGGTGGCTCCGCTTACGGTCCCCAGCTGGCCGGCCTGCGCCGCGGTGCCCAGGTTGTTGTCGGTACCCCGGGCCGTGTCATCGACCACATTGCCAAGGGTTCCCTGGACCTCTCCGAACTCCAGTACCTCGTGCTGGATGAGGCTGATGAAATGCTCCGCATGGGCTTCGCTGAAGACGTTGAGCAGATCTTCCAGCAGACCCCCTCGGACCGCCAGGTGGCACTGTTCTCCGCCACCATGCCAAGCCAGATCCGCCGGATGTCCAAGCAGTACCTGAACAACCCGGCTGAGATCTCGGTGAAGTCCAAGACCACCACCGGCGCCAACACCAAGCAGCGCTACCTGCAGGTCATGGGCCCGCACAAGCTCGACGCGCTGACCCGCATCCTCGAGGTTGAAGAGTTCGACGGCGTCATCGCCTTCGTGCGCACCAAGATGGCAACCGAGGACCTCGCCGACAAGCTGAAGTCCCGCGGTTTCCAGGCTGCCGCCATCAACGGCGACATCCCGCAGCAGCAGCGCGAACGCACTGTTGAGGCGCTGAAGGAAGGCCGCATCGACATCCTGGTCGCCACCGACGTTGCTGCCCGCGGTCTTGACGTGGAACGCATCAGCCACGTCATCAACTACGACATCCCGCATGACACTGAGTCTTACGTGCACCGCATCGGCCGTACCGGCCGTGCAGGCCGCTCGGGTGACGCGATCCTGTTCATGACGCCGCGGGAGAAGTACCTGCTGCGTTCCATCGAGAAGGCTACGCGCCAGCCGGTGGAGCAGATGCACCTGCCGACTGCCGAGACTGTGAACACGCTGCGCCTTGGCAAGTTCGCGGAGAAGATCACGGAAACCCTGGCATCGCAGGACGTCTCCGCCTTCCGTGACCTCATTGCCTCCTACGAGGAAGAGCACAACGTTCCCGCCGCCGAGATCGCTGCAGCACTGGCCGTCATGGCTCAGGGCGGACAGCCGCTCCTGGTCAAGGAACTGCCTGCTGCTCCTGAATTCCAGAAGCGCGAACGCGCCAAGGACGGCTTCGGCTCACGTGGCCCCACCCGCACGCTTACCGAGGGCAACGCCACCTACCGGATCGCCGTCGGACGCCGTCAGCGCGTTATGCCGGGATCCATCGTTGGTGCCATTGCCAACGAAGGCGGCATCTCCTCGGCCCACATCGGAGGCATCGACATCCGCTCGGACCACTCCCTCGTGGAGCTCCCGGCGGACCTCAGCGCCGACCAGCTGCGTGCCCTGTCCCGTACCCGGATCGGCGGCGAGCTGATCCACCTCGAGCTGGACAACGGACGCAAGCCGTCCGGTGGCGGCGAGCGTGGCGGCTACCAGGGCAACCGTGGCGGCGACCGCGGCGGTTACTCCGGCGGAGACCGTGGCAACTTCAAGGGCAACGGCGGGTTCAAGAAGGAATTCCGGAAGAACGACGGCGACCGCGGCGGTTACGCCGGCGGCGAGCGTTCCTCGGCTGACCGCGGTGGACGCACCTACAGCGAACGCACTGAGCGCAGCGTTGGAGCCGACAGCGGCGCCAGCCGCGGACAGGCCAGCGACTCCCGCTTCGCCGGCCACGGTGACGGCTCACGCAAGCCCCGCCACGGCAACGAAGGCGGACAGCGCGACTTCAACCGCAAGGGCAAGTGGTAAGCCCAGCTAGTCCCTGAGAACGGGCCGGCCTTTACAGGCCGGCCCGTTCCTTTTAAGTGCCGGAAGTCACCTCGTTTTAGTGCTGGGCAATCCGCTGTCTGGGCGGGTTCCGGGCCCATAAAAACGCCGCGGGATCGGCTGAATCCCGGCCTTTCGTGGCTTCCCTTCCTCGATTTGTTGGTGGGAAGAATGTCCGGTAGAGTATTTACTCGTTGCCCCCCTAGCTCAGTGGTAGAGCGCGTTCTTGGTAAGAACGAGGTCACCGGATCGATTCCGGTGGGGGGCTCTGAATGAGGGCCTGTGTCAAGGCGGTTTTGACCGGCTTGGTGCAGGTTTTTCTCATTCGTGGCGGTGTAGCTCAGTTGGTTAGAGCGCACGACTCATAATCGTGAGGTCGGGAGATCGAGCCTCCCCACCGCTACAGTTTCCGCAGGTCAGAGGCCTAATGCCTCTGACCTGCTTCTGTTTTAAGTACCCGATCCAACGGAAACCCAACTAATTGGGTGATGTAGCGCCGGCATCCGCAAGACGGGCGAACAACTCTGCACCAAGTGGAGTGGCGTGGACGGACTGCCCATACACGTCTGGCACCCCGGAGTTCACACCCTGGATACCGGAGGTTACAACAAGTCCGGCACCCGAAAGGTCCTGAACTAGGGGTAAAACGGCCTGATTGAGCCCGACATTTTCCCCAAGTTCGCTGAGCTTCACACCGTGCCCGGTCTGCCAGTACTTTGTTTCACTACCAGACCCCCAGTGTGCGCGATGCTCTAGAAGAGACTGGAGAATTCGTATATGGGGAGGTTCAACTGATCCAATGATCCTGATCCACACCGCTTCCGGTTCTAGCAGGGCTTCGTCGGCAAGGATGGAACCGAGAACTCGTCCAAGGGCGGAAGCCTTACCCTCGAGTCGGGAGCGCCTCGCCGCGTCGATCGCCTCCGCAGCGAGAAGAGCAAAGTCGTCACGCTCTATGAGTTGATGCACGACTGTTAGGGGTCCAACGTTGACTCCTCCGAAGCGGACTGAAGCAATTGAGCAAGCCGTGCCTCCTGCTGTTTGCTGAGTTTCTCTCGCAGCCCGTCGAGCGCAGCCATCCCGACGGCCACCGGTACGGTAATACCTGGGATCACTGCATTGAGAGCCGCTGCCCCCGCTGCCAGTATTATTTTGCCCGCACTCCCTGAGAGCGCTTGCTCCGGAAGCGGATCGATTTCTGGATGCATCTCATCCCCGCCGGGATCAATTGAGTTCACGTGACCGTCCTGTCTGAAACTTCTTCGCTTCATCTGCGGGTTGGGGTGCCATAGAGGCGAGTAAGTCAGCCCTTCTCGGCTTCGCCGCTGCTCCTGGGCGCTGATATTGCGAGCGCAATCTGCCTATAAGCCTCGAGTATCGGGGGATGCTCGTGGATATCAGAGGCATGGATCGAGCGGAGGCGACGAAAGACCGACTCGAATGGGGATGGGCCGAGGTGCAGGAGGAGGCCGTCATATCCCTTTACTTGATCCGCAGTGACATCCAAGATGTAGCCCTCGCGCTCAAGCCAACAGTGCGAGTAGAGCCACTCGGGTCCTTGTTCCCCGCAGCGAACAACCCATCCCTCTTCGCCGAAGTCTGACAGTACCTGAGCCAGCATGAATGAAGCCCAACGGCAGGACCCCTGTGGAAAGCTGTGGAGCCCAGGATGATGAGCCATGTCAGGACTCTGCGCGGCCAAGTGGAAGTCACTCGCAATTGTTCGTATTCTCTCAAGTCGCGGCTCATCCATCTAAGTTCCTGCAATTCGGACAACCCGATCTAGGACATCGGCAACCTCGGTGTGCACGGCTTTCCGGCCCATGTACACATCCTGAGTCATAGATATCTTGGGCGTGGCCGAGTTGGTCAGCGCCGATGCGTGCAGAGATGCCCTGATCGTCCAGGAGAGTGGCCAGTGTCTTCCTGAAGGTATGTGATGTGACCCAGTCGAGCTTGAGGCAAGCCCGGACGGTGCGCTACTGCTTGTGCACCGCGGAGGATCCCGGAGTGTGCCCAGTGCTGACGGGAACACGACGTCGTGCATATTGCCCAACGCAGCGACTCTTCGGCCCATGAGCATGGCGATGGCGAACGCAGGCAGGGGGAGTACCCGTTGGCCGGCGGCCGTCTTGGCGAAGCTCTCCCGGATCATGCCCAGACCAGGCGCCCGGTTGACCTTCCCGCTGATCGTGACTGTCTTGGCCGTGAAGTCGATGTCCCGCCAGCGGATTACCAGCACCTCTGAGATGCGGGCGCCGGTCGCAGCATACATGATGACCACGTCGGTAAGGTCTGCAGCGGCGCAGTACTGACTGAGCGTCTGGCGTGGGGTGACCCTATTGGCGGGGTTCAGTACGAGCTGCGACGAGCGCATGGCGTCTAGGATGCCGCGGAGCTCATCGGCAGAAAGTGCCCTCGCTGCCTTGGATTCCATCTTGATCGTGCCGACATCCCTGACAGGGTTGGTGTTGGCGGCTCCGAAGCGGACGGCGGGCCCGAACATGCTGCTCAGGATCACCCGGGAGGACGTGGCGACCGATGGGCCATGGTTGGTTTTGAGGGCCTTCACGAAGCCGTCCAGGCGCTGTGTGGTGATCTCCCTGATCCTGTATCCACCGAGCCCCTTGAGGACGTAGGTGGAGACGTACCGGTAGCGCTCCATGGTGCGGATTGCGCGACCCTCTTCGAGTAGGTGCGCCTCATATGCCTCCCATAGGGCGGTCAGCCGGCTCTCCGGGGTCAGGTCCTCCGCAGACGGCGCTGTACGCTCTGCTAGGTGGGCGTTGAGGTTCGGTTCAGCCTCAGCCCCACTGCGGCCGTTGCGCTCCACAAGCCTCGTGACACCGTCAAGATCCCTTACTCGGGCCTTGGCTACCCAGCGGCCCTTATCTATCTCTGTGCGCTTGATCTTCCCCCAGGACCCGACGGGCAGCGGTGGTCTAGGCATCAGGCGCCTGCTGAGTCAGATGGAGCCCCTCAAAGAGCGGGTCAGGGGTGTATCCCTTGAACTTGGCCTTTTGTATCCAGGAGCCGGCCGTTCTGTAGGGCAAATCGAAGGCCTGTTGGACGGCGGCTGTTGGCCTGCCTTGAGTCGCTTGGGCGACCCTGTAGACCATTGCCACCTTTCGCAAGGAGTCGTCTACCGGTCCGGCCTCTTTTGCGGCTAATGCTTCGTCTTGTGAGCAACCCAAAAGCGAGCCTGTCCTTTCCATCAACTGGCTGGCAGCGCGTCGACCTCCCCGGACATCCCCGTGGGATAGACCGTTATCCCCGCGATGACGTCCGGCACGGTGGGGCCGACGAGAACGAAGTCCTTCACGGCTTTCGGTTTGGCCATCTCCATATGCTTGTTTCCGAGCTCGATGAACTGGTTGTACACCTCGGCTGGCGCGTCGTCGGGGCGCAACTCGTCGATGTAGGTATCGGCGTTGACGTATTTCAGTTCCTTGCCCTCTGGGGTGAAGATGCTCACCGCGTACATATTCACTCCAACCGTTCCTTTCCGGTTGTCCACATGGACTGTCAGATAGGTGGTGGGTGCGGCGCCTGCAAGTTCGCGCAGTTTCTCGATTTCAGGATCCGGCTGACCAGGGATATCCAGTGTGCCAGTGGCGCCGGTGGCATTCTCGAACGTGTACTTCCCTGGAGCCATGACCACAGGCGTCGGTGTGGTTTCGGACGTCGGGGCTTCGCTGGTTTGGGCGGGTGGCTGGGCGGCTGGAGCGGAACAGCCGGCGGCGAGCATGACAAGAACAAGAGGTGTGAGCAGGCGTTTCAAAGGATCCCCCAATAGCTACGATGCACTCTGATTACAGTCTGGGCATGGCCACATTCAGCAGTTGAAGTAGCTGGGGGCCGGGCAGCGGGAAATCCGGCCCAATTTCTTCGTGCAGTGACATCTCTGTTGCCCCCTGTGCTGGTGTCTAAGCCTTGTCCGATCACACTACGAGGTCTCACGCCACGGCAACAGGGGCTAGCGGTGGCCTGCTCTCGCTCGCGACCGTGCGCTGGTCAGAGAGTCGACGCCATTCGGGAGGGGTCGATCCACTTCCGTGGGCCTTATGGGTTGCGTCAGGTGCTTCAGGAGCGCCGCTATCTGGCCCTCAGTCATCAGGACACTGTTGCGTTCGCCCTTGACCCAATCAACCTTGCCCTGCCTCGCCAGGCGCCTGATGGTGTAGACACTGAGGTGTCTAAGGATGACGGAAATTTCCGGGACGGTATACAGCTTTAGCAGGTCAACCCGGCTCTCCTGACCCCACAAGCCGATCGGGCGGCGCTCGATGGAGTAGGTGTTGGGATCTAGGCCAAGATCATCGGCGGTGATCTTTGCTTGGGCCTCGGTGTGAAAGCCTGCTTCGGTGCCGCCGTCTTCTTTTCGGATGCCGTACTCGTACATGGCAGGTTGGAACGATTGTTCAGTCATTGCCCATCGAACCACGCGCTCGCTCCCCAGTGATAGACCTGCTGTGGTCCGACGTCAATGACTTCCGGAAGAGGCAACCTAAAGTTCGACCGCGAGGGCATCCGTTTGCCCTTTGGAGTCTTCTGGCCCTGCTAATCAAGGGTTACGTGGTGGTGCGTGCTCAGACCCGGATCACAGACGGATGGAACAATGGTAACGATATGCAAAGGAACTTGCGGTACTTGGGTACTTCGAGGATCATGGAGTCATCACCGCGAATACGCAAATAACGCCACATTAGAAAAGACGTGGGTGAACGAAACGACATGACAACCACCGCCACACCAATCAAAGTAGACCAGCACACAGACCGCCTCATTTCGCACGCAGCACACTTCTTCGGTAAGACGAAGAAGGCTGTAGTAGACGAAGCAGTGCGCGAATACATAGATAGCCACCGCTCCGAGCTGAGCGCAGCGATCAAGGACACCATGTCCCAACTGGACGGAACTAACACCTCCGTTGTGTCAATGATGACCGGACTTTCCGCTGAAGAGCTCGATGAGCTCGGCGGCGTTCCAGAGAAGTAAAGAGAGAAAAGCACCCATGACCTCTGAGTATCGATTCGTACGACCTACATTCGATTGCTTGGAGGTCTTGGGCGTTAAGAGGCCAACGATTGACATATCACTTGATGTCGTCGATCACCCGCTGGTGGCCAAGGCCCAAAAGATTCCTGACCTCGTCGAGTCGAACGACGCTGAGCCCATTCTTTCTCTCCATGATCGGCGTTGGCTGAAAGTAAAAGCAGGCGAATTCCGAGGCGGCGTTACGGTGCTGGATGCGAACCCATCATGGGCGCATGTCTGCGGCAACAGCTCCTTTTGGCTCGGTTTGGCGGGAAAGCGTCAAAGTGACACGCCATCCAAGGACTTTTATGCCAGCCTGCCAGCAAAAACTGCCGACTACCTGCCCCAGGATAAGGACTGGAAACGCTGGTACGCGGAGCAGGCTTTTGCCGCGAAATCGATTATGCAGAAAATGGTTCGGAAGTGCGCTTGGCTTTCTTTGAACATGAGCAAGGCCTTTTGCTTCGAGATCGGGGACGCGCTGGTTTGGGTGCAGATCCGCATGATGGACAGCGGTATCGTATACATCGCGATTGGCGCGCACGGGTTGGCCGACGCCAAAACTTACGCAATCCTGATGACGTCGTTCCCAGGCGTTGCTTCTAACGATTGGCTGCCTGAGCCTGATGGCGTAGCCGAGATCGAGGTGCAATCCGGAGAGATGGTCTTCTCGGCCATCCTGGACCCCTCCGATCAAAGTCTGTTGATGGATGAAGCGGACGAAAACGAATGGGCACTGGAGCTAGGCTGAACGACACAGCCGCAAAGTGCTCCTCTCATTTCTCCGACTTCACCCAACGTTTACCCAACGAAAATGACGACGTACGTCAATCAATGACGAGTACCCAAAGCAGCACCTATACCCGTTTTTCCCCTGGATCACAGGGAAGACGGCTGATGACGGATGACGTCGAAATGTACCGCCAGCTAATCGTGAGGTCGGGAGATCGAGCCTCCCCACCGCTACATAGAAGAACCCCCGGATTCCTTGAGATTCCGGGGGTTTTTTAGTTAACGGGAATCCCCTTGAGAGATGGCCGCTCCCTTGTATTCCCTCAGTTGGTAGCCATTTCTGAGGGGTGGCTACAAAATGGCTACGTATCCGTCTGCCTGAGTCGCCCGCTGGATACCGCGTTGCCGTGCTAGAGGAGGACGTAAGGGCCTCATTGGTGGTTGAGCTACAGAACCCGCCCTGTTCCTGCTAGGCCTCTCCTGGCCTTGCCTGACGTCACCAGACGTAGAGTCAGGTGTATGGGCGTCGGGCATTGGGGAACTGAATGCAGAAACGGGTCCTCGTCCCTCGGGCCTGAATCGCGCCGGACGCGCAAAGGCCCCCGACCGGAACCGGAGGCCTTGCGTTGGATGGGTTGTTACTCACGGCAGTACGGACGGCCCCACCAGCCTGACCGCCACGCGGTTCATGGCTTGTAGCTGGAGCTGGAAAAACCTGAGCTCGGTATGGGGATTCGGGAATCTCAGGAGGCGCCATCTGTCTGCATGCGGCGGCCTTTGTCAGGGCAGCGTGGTGAGCTTCAGTGAGGAAACTGTCGCAGTCCCTTCGGAGGCGTACACCGATACACTGATGCTTTCCGGGTCCGGGAAGATCAGTTCTGTCATGGTGACCTGTCCGTTCTGGGCGAAAATCTCTACTGAGCAGTGGTCGACAAAAATCCGCAGAACATAGGTTCCTCCTGGGGCTTGGAGAGGCGCGGAGTCGATGGACGGGAAGGTCTCGTGGAAGTCCGTGTTGCCCGACATTGTCCTGTCTACTGCGAGTCGGCCGTCGGCGGGGCGGATGCCGATCCTGGTCCCTTCAGCCCCGTTGCCGCGGATCACCAGGCCGAACTCTTCCGCTGAGCCGGGCACAAACGTGGCCTCGATGAGCTGCACTGCGGCGCCGCCCTCAACCGGGTGGACGCCGTCGACGTCGAGCCCTGTATAAGACACTGTGCCGGTGTCCGACCCCGGGTCTTCCCACACTGGATGCTGGCTGAGACGGGGTTGTCCGTTGGAGCTGACGAGCGATACTTCGCGCACGAGCGACATGGGGCTCCGCCAAGGCGACGTCGGAATTTCGTTGCCGTACTGCCAGTTGTTCATCCACCCGATCATGAGCCGGCGCCCGTCCGGGACGTTGTTGAAGGACACGGCTGCGTAGTAGTCCCTGCCCCAGTCGAGCCAAAGATACTCGTCCATTCGTGCCGGATCCTGCAGTCCGTCGGTGACGGTGGATGCCGCGGTGAACGTCACGCCGTCAAAGTGGCCGACGAAGTACTGTCCGGCTGAGCCTCCGTTGGGCCCGCCGGGATGGAGGTTGACGGTGAGGACCCATTTGATGTTGTCCTCATTTCCGTCCAGGGGCAGGTGGAACAGGTCCGGGCATTCCCACACGCCGCCGGTTCCGTTGGCCGGGCCGAAGCTGCTGAGATATTCCCACGTTTTCAGGTCATCGGAACGGTAGAGGACCACCGTGTGGTCGTGGGCCTCGACGGCGACCATGACCCAATAGCTGCCACGCGGGCCGCTATAGCGGAACACTTTCGGGTCCCGGAAGTTTGCGGAACCGCGGTCCAGGACCGGATTTTCGTGGTATTTGGTCCAGCTGTAGCCGCCGTCCGTGCTCCAGGCAAGGGACCCAGATGTTCCCGAACGGGTTGTTCTGGTAGTACAGGTGGTAGGTGCCGTCGTGGAAGATCAACCCGTTGGGATCGTTAAGCCAGGTGTTCTTGCAGGCATAGTGGATTGCCGGCCGGAAGGCTTCGGACACTGGGGAAGAAACGATGGAGTCGGGCATTGGCTGTGTGGTCCTTCGCGCGGCGCCTGATGGGTGTGGAATTTAGGACTGGCTCTTGTGAGCGGCAAAGGGGCGGCGCTGCGTTACTGGCAGGCCACGCCGCTCCGAGCCCGGACAGACAAGCTGGCCGGGCTCGGAGCCGTGATTGTGCGAGGTCAGCTGTATGCGCTGAATTCCGCGATTGACCACCACTTGCCGGAGTTGCCGGTGTTGGTCACCTTGATGTAGCGCGCTGTCTGCGTTTCGAAGGACGCTACCTGGATTTGTTCGCCATCCGAAACGATGGAAGCAACCTTTGTCCAGTTGGTCCCATCGGAGGACACCTCCACGTCCGCGCTTGGCGCGTAATCACCGATGCTGGTGCCCGAATCGAGCACCACCTTGTTGAAGGTCTGCGCCTGCCCCATGTCTACCTGTACCCACATCCCGCTGGTCAGCGATGCGCCGGAGCTGTAGCGGCTGGTGGCGTCACCATCGATCATCTTCTCGAGCGCGTCGTTAGGCCATGGGCTGGTGTTGGAGGCTGTGGGGGTCCAGCCGGACCTTGACAGGGGTGTGCCATAGGCGGGGTTGGTGGTTCCGCCATCGTCGACGGGGGGCACGGCTCCGTCTGCGTAGACGTTGAACTCCGCGATTGACCACCAGTTGCCGGCGCTGCCGGTGTTGACGACCTTGATGTAGCGGGCCGTCTGCGTTGGGAAGGATACTGCTTGGATTTGTTGACCGTCCGCCTTGATGGAGGCGACCTTTGTCCAGTTGGTTCCATCCGATGACACGTGCACCTCCGCGCTGCGCGCGTAGTCACCCATGCTGCTACCGGCATCCAGAGCAACCGTGTTGAAGGTCTGTGCTTGTCCCAGGTCCACTTGCACGGACATGCCGTTGGCTTGCCCGGATCCGGAGCTGTAGCGGGTATCGATGTCACCATCGATCATGTTCGCTGGCGCATCGCCAGGGGACATGTTTGAGTGTGACACCGTCTGAGTCCAGTCGGTTTTCGACAGAGGCGTGCCCAGGCCGTTGACGGTGAACGTGGATTCGCCTGCGGACTTGCCCCCTGCTCCGTTCACAGACACCGTGTATGTTCCCGACGGAAGCCCAGCCGGAACAAACGCGCTGATGCTGGTATCAGACCAGCTCTCGATTTTGGCGTTGGTCCCTCCGAAGTACACAGTCCCCAGTCCCTGAGTCGCGCCGAAGTTGGAACCGGTGATCTTGAACTTATAGCCCGGGATGCCCTGGGCTGGCGTCAGGCTGCCGAAGGCGGGCGTTGGATCATTAGACAGGCTCTTGGTGGTGAACATCGCGGAAGTCCCGCTGGGCAGCGTGTAGGTGTACTTGCCGTCCGGGGATACCGGGAAGGCTTCGCTGCCCTTGGTCCCGTTGTACACAACGGAGACCTTCGCGCCGTCGGGGCTGGTCCAGTTCTGAAGCTGGAGGCCCTTGGACACTGCGGTCGGTGCCTGGATGGAGCCGGGTTCGCCGGGGGCTCCAAACACCTTGATATCCCCGATTGACCAGCGGAAGAAGAACGACGGTGCGGTGCTGACGACGCGTATGTATTGTGCCGTCTGCGGTGGCATGGTGATGGTTGTCTTGCCAAGGTCACCGGCGCCGTTGGTGACCGCGCTACCCCAGTTGACGCCGTCATTGGAGACGTACACCTGGTACTGGAAGACGGAGCCGAAGGCGTTGTCCGCGGTGTTGTCGAGTACGACTTGGCTGAAGCTGGTCTGGGCCCCGAGGTCCACTTGGAACCAGTCGCCGCTCCTCATTTTTCCTGCAGTGCGCCATCGTGTGCTGAGATCGCCGTCGACGGCGTTCACCGGTTGATCAGTAGAGTCGTTCGAGGAGCCTGAGAGAGTCCATCCGCTGCGGCTCAGCTCCTCTCCCGGTGGCTGGATGGATGCTCCGACCGGAAGGGAGTACGTGGTCAGGTCGCTTCCGCTGATGACGGAGTTCTGGAGGGGCAGCAGCTTCGGGTCATAGGTGATGGTCTGCTGGCCCGATGGCGATTTGAAGGCGAAGTCGTAAGTGGGATCGGTGGTGGCGCGCACGCCGTCAGCGGCTCCGGCGCTTCCCTTGTCACCGTTCTTGGGTTCCGAGTAGACGAACGTTGCGGCGCTGCCGGCGTTCAATGAGTAGTCGAATGACTGCGCTCCGTCTGCGACGGTGATCGTCTGAGCGGCAGCCGAATCGTTGAACGCGACCAGGACCTTCGACCCGTCAGGATTCTGGAAGGCGACATTGTTGACGCTGCCGGAACCGAAGGTGTTCGAGTAGATCCGCTCGGCTCCGGGCTTCACGAACTTGGTGACCTGGGCAAGCGCGTAGTAGTCCGGGTTGTAGGTGACGGCCCCGGTGTCCGGGTCAATGGTCACGAGTCCGCGGCACATCCCGATGCCGTTCGTGTCGCTGTTCAATGGACCCATCTCGGGGTCCAGTGCAATGTTCCACAACATGGTGCCATTGGAGTAGTTCCGTGTGGAGTCGATCATCCAGGTGTTGAGGGCCTCGCGGAAAGCGGCCTGGTCGTTGGCTTGCCACACACCGCCGGTGGCTTCGGTCAGGTAGATCTCTTTGCCGGGATAGTCGTTGTGGGTCAAAGTCTGGTAGACCGGGGTGCCGCTATAGATGTGGAAGCCTGCGCCCGAGACGTAATCGGCGGTAGCGGGATCGTTGTACATGGATTCGGGGTACGAGGGTACGTCCCAGTTGTGGTCCCAGCCGAGGATCTTGGTGGAGATCTTGTTGGCGTCGAAGGCCTGGCCCATCTGCTGGACCAGCTTCCCTGCCTGGCCGGGTGTCAGGGCCATCCCGGGCCAGCTTGGAGCGTTCAGCGGCTCATTTTGCGGCGTGACGTAGGAGATCGGCACCCCGGCTTTCTCGTAGGCCTGAATGTACTTGACGAAATAGTTGGCAAGCGCCGGGGAGTGCTCGTCGAGGAGGGTGCCTCCAAGCATGGAATCCGAGGTTTTCATCCAGCCGGGGGGACTCCAGGGAGTCGAGGCGATCTTGAGGTCCGGGTTCAGGGCCATGGCCTGCTTCAGTTGCGGGATGATGTACGGGACATCGTGCTCGATGGAGAAGTTCTCCAGCGTCGGATCCGTCTGGCCTGCCGGCATATCGTTGTAGGAGTAGTTCCCGCCGAAGTTGAAGTCCGTTGCACCCATGGGGGAGCGGAGCATGCTAAGGCCGATACCCGCGGAGGGATCGAACAGATCCTGCATCAGGGTGTCTTTTTTTTCGGACGGAAGCTTGTCAATGAGCCAAGCCGAGGAGTCGGTGAGCGCGGCGCCGAAGCCCGTCATCTTCTGGTACTTGACGCTGTCGTCGACCTTGATGGTGAGCGGGTTGGTGGTCTGCTGGGTTTGGAACGATACGTCGTCTTGCTTGGCGACCCACTGGTTGCTTCCGATGTCGGTGAGCCAGACCTGCACAGGGGTGCTGCTTTTCGGCGCTGCCTGTGCAGGTATTGGTTGGATCACTGGTGCCGCTGCAAGGCCAACGCTCAATAGCGTGAGCCCAAGCAGCGTACGTCTTTGAGTGCGCATATGCTCATTCCTCCGTAGGGACTTGTTTGCCAGGGTGGTGCTGCAGGGTGCAGCTGGATTCGATCTCAGGCGGCCACTTTTTGACGCCAATTGCCGCGCAAGAATGCACTGAATAGACGGGTCTACGTCACTGTTCACTCCTTAGGTCATTCGGGCCGGGGAACTATCCGCGGCTAACGGGCAGGGCAGGATTTTCGGGCAGGCACGGTCCTTGACATCGATATTGCCTATAGGGGTACGGCGCTCAGTCCAATCAATCGGGCTTTTCCCAGAAGGGAGTAGCGGGACCTGTGAGACGCCGTCGAGGACGACAGGCCATGTGTGTGAAGGGTTCGGGCAAACGGGTGCCCGGTCATGGTCTTCTGTTCCCGGTTATCGGGTTGGCGGCGGGACGACGGATCTTGTGGACGTTTTTGTCCGTTCAGCGGAAGGAGCCTGCTGTGATCCTCTTCAACGAAGGTGAACCTCTCTGTTCATACGTATGAATTGCGGAATATGAAGAGTGTGAGCTAAACCTCAGATGGCTGTCAAGGTGTCGGTCCGGCCCGGCCCGTGGGCAAGTCACATTGAGGTCACAAAGGAGAGTGCCGGCAACAGAGAATCACGGACTGGTGCTGTCCTGATATCAGAAATACGGCGGGAACGGGGCAGGAAACACAGACCTGGGCCCGAGGAAAATCAGGTCAAGGCGGGTGGAGCCACGGAGTCCCGGAGTATGAGTTCGCCAGGAATTGCCGTGCCGGCGGGGGGCTTTCCGGTATCGATGGCCTTGATGAGGAGCTCTGCGGCCGTTCGGCCCATCTCGTAGTGCGGAATCGACACGGTCGTCAGATTTGGTGTGATCTGGTCTGCGATTTCCTCTTGGTCGTCGTAGCCGACGATAGAAAGATCAGCGGGAACCCGAAGGCCGATCGAGAATGCCGCCATTGTGGCGCCAAGCGCCATCCGGTCATTTCCACACACCAGCGCCGAGGGCGGATTCGGCTCAGTGAGCAAACGAATGGCGAGACGGTACGCCGAGTCGACATGATAGTCGCCGGTATGGATTAAGCCCGGGTCCACGGCCAAACCGGAAGCCTCGTGTTCTTCCCGGAAGCCTCTTTCACGTTCGATCCGGGCTTGGTCATCGTCAGGTCCACCGAGGAAGGCGATGCGTCGGTGCCCTGCGGAAATCACCACGCGCGCTGCAAGTCGGCCGCCTGACACCTCGTCCGGCACGACTGATGGAAGGATCGGTTCCCTTGCCGACCACGCGTTGATCAGCATTGTCGGAACCTTGGAGACCCCGCCGGGCGCATCGACTTCGCGCCAGGACATGGACGCGTAGAGGAGACCGTCCACTTGACGCGAGAGCATCGCGTCCACCGCCGCAACCTCGATATCGGCATCGAGGCCAGTGTCGACCACGAGGAGCAAGTACCCTCGCTCCCACGCATACGTCTGGGCACCAAGCAGAATCTTTCCGCCGAACGGAGAGGTCGCGATTCTGTCTGTGATCAGCCCAAAGGTCTTGCTCTGCTGCAAGCGCAGGTTTCTCGCTGTGTCGTTGGGCCGGAAGCCCAACTGCCGTATAGCGTCGCGGACGCGCTTGGTAGTCTCCGGAGGGATCTTTCCCGTCCGGTTCACCACATGCGACACGGTACTCTGCGATACGCCAGCTAACACACCAACGTCTTTCATCGTCGGCTTCAGGAGGTTGGGGGACTTTCGCGGTGGCATATCCACGATGCTAGCGCCGATCCGGCTGCGGCGTGGAAGCTTCCTTGCCCTGCTTCACCCGGTAGCCCACTCGTTCAGGCTTAGGACCAACCGGGGCAGCACTACGGACTCCCATCCCCGGCTTCGTTCAGCTCTCCACCGGACCCCTGGAGAGGTAAGCTCTGCGGAGTCCGGTTCGGGCTCGCCGGATGAGGGCTGATGCCGCCTTCGGGGCCAGCCCCATCCTGGGCGCGATGACGTGGGGAGTTTCCTGGAGCACGTCCGCGTACCAGAGCACCTGCTGCCAGCGGGCAGGGAGCGACTGCAGGGCGGCACACAGAACATGTTCGTGGTCAAAGGCGTGGTTGACCTCCAGATCCGCATCATGTTCGGGGCGCCTTCGAGTATCACTGGTTCGATAGGAAAGGCGTGGTGACGACGGTGTAGGACCTCGACCGCCGTCATCATCATCCCCCTGCCCCGCCTTTCCACGGGCATCTTCGATCACGTCCTCTTCCTTCCTGTCGGTTCAGCTGTACAGGCGGACGTGAGCGATGTTCCACCAGTTACCGGCGTCGGCTGTAGAGGAGATGCGCAGGTAGCGGGCGCCTTCGTGGCTGCAAGGTTGATGTTTTCCTCGGTGGTTTCTACAGGGTTGCGGATTCGGGCGCCCAGTCCTCGGGGACGGCCGCCGAGACGGGTGCGTTGCTGGTGACGTCCACAAAAGAGCCGGTTTCCACAGATTCTGTGATGGAGACCATGGTGTCCAGCACGTGGAAGGCGAGGTCTCCTGTGGCGCGGTGCGGGACACCGCCCCGGATGGATCGGGCCATATCCAGTACGCCCAGGCCGCGGCCGTTGGATGGACCGGTGGCCGGGATGACCTGCGGTTCTTCACTACCCGGACGCCACAGCTTGAGGTCGCCGTCGAATTCGTTCGGATCCGGCAGTGACAGAGTAGCCTCGGAGCCCGTGATTTCCACGATGCCTGTCTGCTCGCGCGCAGACTCGAAGCTGAAGATGCTGTGCGAGGACGCGCCGCCCTCGAACCGCGCCATAGCGGAGACATGGGTGGGGACCTCGACGGCGAATGTCTCCCCTGCCTTGGGGCCGGAACCGATGACGCGGGCTGCTCTGGCCGAGGAGCCGACAGCGGCCACCGTCCGTACGGAGCCAAAGGTTTGAACCAAAGCGGTCAGATAGTAGGGGCCCATGTCGAACAGGGGGCCGGCTCCCTGTTGGAACAGGAACGCGGGGTTCGGGTGCCAGGATTCCGGGCCCGGGGTCTGGAACATGGTGAGTGCGCTGAGCGGGGTGCCGATGTCGCCGCGCTCGATGATTCTGCGGGCGGTCTGCAGGCCGGCTCCGAGGAAAGTGTCGGGGGCTGTCCCCAGACGGATGCCGGCGGCGTCAGCGGCCTTCAGCAGTCCGAGCCCGGATTCGCGGTCCAGGGAAAAGGGCTTCTCGGTCCAGACGTGCTTGCCGGCGTTCACGGCCGCCGTCGCGACTTCCACGTGGGCCGCCGGGATGGTCAGGTTCACGATGATTTCGACGTCCGGATGGTTCAGCGCCAGCTCGGGCGAACCCCACTCGGCGATGCCGTATTCCTTGGCCCGCGCCTCGGCCGCGTCCTCGAAAAGGTCCGCGATGACATGGACCTTTAAGTCGGGAAAGACGGTCAGGTTGTCAAGGTACTGTTTGCTGATGTTGCCGGCTCCGATGACCGCGACACCCACGGGACTCTTGTTTGTGGAGGGCGTGAAGGCGGTGCTCATGCATTCGCTCCTTCCGACTGCGAGGAAGCGGTCAGGTAGGTCAGGCTTTCGGTAATGCCCTCGAAGATGTCGCCGGAGTAGTCGTCGAACTCAACGACTCCCACCTCGAGGGACCTGGCGGCCGCGATGACATTCAGGACCGGAATGGTTCCCTGGCCTGCCGGCAGTTGGGCTGTGGTGTCCGTGGTGCCCGGGCCGTCCTTGATATGGATGAACCGCACGCGGTCCCCGAGCCGGGTCAGGAGTTCCACCGGGTCCTGGCCCCCCACGGCGGCCCAGTAGGTGTCTACCTCAAGGACCAATTCGGGGTCCAGGAGTCCGGCGAAGTATTCGAGGGCGGTGGTGCCTCCGATATTGGACTCCAGCTCCCAGGCATGGTTGTGATATCCGACGCGGATGCCGTACTCAGCGCCTTTCTTAGCTGCCGCGTTGAGCTTGGCCGCTGTGCCCTGGATGGTTTCCATATCCTGCCAATGCTCTGCCGGAAGGTAGGGATCAATCACTGTGCCGATGCCAAGTTTCTTGGCGGCGGCGAAGATTTCATCCTGATCCTGGCTTAGCAGCGGTGCGTGGCCGGACGGTGCCGTCAGGCCGTTGTCCTTGAGGGCGGCGCCAAGCTCCTCGGATGTGGCCACGAAGTTGTACGGTTCAACCTGGGTGAATCCGATCTGGGCGACCCTGGAGATCGTTCCGGGCAGGTCCTCCTGCATTGCGTTGCGGAGCGTGTAGAGCTGAAGGGAATAAGACATGGGACTCCTGGGAAGGAAGGGATCGGTTCGTTTGGAGGATTGCCTGAGAGCGTTTACTTGATTCCGGTCGCGGCTACGCCTTGGATGAAGAAGCGTTGCAGGGCTATGAACAGGGCAACTATGGGGGCGATCACCAGCACCGCACCTGCCAGCAGCAGGCCGTAGTCTGTAGCGTTCTGCCCGGTCGAATATAAGGACAAAGCAACGGGTAGCGTGTATTTTTCTTCACTTTGGGCGGCCACGAGGGGCCAGAGGAAGTTGTTCCAGGAGCCGAGGAACGTGAGGATCCCCAGTGTTGCCAGTGGCGGTCCGCACAAGGGCATCACGATCCTGGTGAAGGTCCGCAGTTCCCCTGCCCCGTCGATTCTGGCCGCCTCGATCAGGGAGTCCGGGATCCCCATCATGAACTGCCGCATCAGGAAGACCCCCAACGGTGAGACCAGGAAGGGCAGGATCAGCGCCGGGTAGGTGTTGACCAGGCCCAGCTTGCTGACCATCACGAACAGCGGGACGAAGGTCACCACACCGGGAACCATGAGGGTCACCATCACGAGCAGGAACAGGACACGCTTTCCTGCGAAGTCCATTTTGGCCAGCGCATACCCGACCATTGAGCAGAACAGCAGATTTCCCAGGACCGTTACGACGGCCACGAGCAGGCTGTTCATGAAGAAGAGATCTATGTGCAGTTCAGTGAACCAGCGCACGTAGTTGTCCAGCGTGGGGTCCTGCGGCCACCAGGTGACGGGCCTCCGCAGCAGTTCCCCCTGGGTTTTGAAGGAGCCGAGCAGCATCCAGACAAAGGGCAGCACGGTCCCGGCTCCGGCGAGAACAAGGGCGGCGTAAACCCAGCCCTGCCTCTTCCAAGCTGAGTAGCGCCCAGATCGCGGTGTGGCGAACGTTCGGGTGGTGGGGCGATCCCGCAGCGGTGCGGTTTTTGTATCGGTCATTGTCTACTCGCTTCAGTCTTTGGAGCGGAGGGCGCGGAATTGGATCAGGCTCAGCAGCGCGATGACCACGAACAGCACGTAGCTGGCGGCCGAGGCCAGGCCGTATTTTCCGTATCCGAACTGGTTGAAGGTGAAGTAGCTCACCGACAACGTGGAGTCCAGGGGTCCGCCCTTGGTCATGACAAAGGGTTCTTCAAAAAACTGCAGGAAACCTACGGAGAGCAGTACCGCGCCCAGCAGCAGGGTGGGCCGCAGGATGGGCAGTGTGATCCGGATGAACCTCTGCCAGGCGTTTGCGCCGTCGACCTGCGCCGCTTCCAACACATCCACGGGGACGTTCTGCAAGCCCGCCAGGAAGATGATCATCAGGGTGCCCATGTTGCGCCAGACAGCCATCATGATCATCGCCGGCATGGACCATTCAGTGCTGTTCAGCCAGTCCGGTCCGGCTATCCCTACCCAGCCCAGCATGAGGTTCAGCAGCCCGTCCGGTTGCAAGATGAACCTCCACACAACGGCCACAGCCACGATGCTGGTCACGACCGGGGTATAGAAACCCACCCTGAAGGCGCTGCGAAAGCGGGTGATGCCGTTGTTCAAAGCCACTGCCAGGGCCAGGCCGACGGCCATCGTCAACGGGATCCCGACGATCACGAAGTATCCCGTGTTGAGCATTGAGTGAAGGAACTGCTGGTTGCCGAAGAGTTCCGCGAACTGGTCCAGTCCGACGAATCCTACGCCGAGGGGGTTCCGGACGTCCTTGCTGGTGAAGTCCGTGAAGGACAGCAGGAAGGAGGAAAACAGCGGGACCAGCATGAAGAAGCCGAAAATGAGGACGAACGGCAAGGCGAACAGCCAGGCGATGACAGACTGCCGGCGGCGTCTGGCGGCCGGGCCCAGACGCTCGGGGGCCCTGGGCGGGCGGACAGCCCGGAAGCTGCCAGCCCGCCTGGTTTCAGTGGTGACCATGATTACTTGCCGGTCCCGATTTTGTCCGCGGTCGCCTGGAGATCCTTCATTGCTGCGGCGGGGTCCTTTCCGGCCTTGACGATCTTTTCCAGTTCGGAGTCCGCTGCGCCGGCCACCTCGGTCCAGGTGGAGATCGTGGGCGGGAAGTTGGTGTCCTTCAACTGCTCACCGAACACAGCGAGTTTCTTGTCGCCGGCCAGCACGGGGTCCTTCCAGGTGCTCTCAACTGCGGGCAGGCTTCCTGAGACCTTGTACCACTTGGCCTGCACCTCCGGCTTGGAGAACCACTCAGCCAGTTTCCAGGCTCCGTCCCGGTTTTTGGCGTCCTTGAAAACCGTCAGGTTGGATCCGCCGATGAAGGAGGTTCCGGTAACTTTCGTGGGAATCTTCGCCACCATGTACTTGTCCTCAAAGCCGGGACCGCCGGCCTTGTTGAGCTGCCCGAGAAGGCCCGGTCCTGCGATCAGCACGGGAGCGGTTCCGTTGACAAAGGCCGCTTCACCGGCGCCGGCGCCCGTCGGTGGGTTCTTGTTGGCCAGTCCCTCAGTAAAGAAGCTCTGGTAGTACTTCATTGCTTCGACCATTTCAGGGGTGTCGAAGGTCCACTTGGAGTTGTCTTTGGTGATGAATTCAGCTCCGTTGGACCAAAGGAACGGAAGCATGCCTTGGAGTTCCTTAACCGGCAGCTGGAAGGGGTCTTCCACGCCTGGCTGGGCCTTCAGGGCTTTCGCCATCTCAGTTAGGCCCTCCCATGTAGTGGGGAATTCGGTGAAGCCCGCTTTCTCGGCCAGATCCTTACGGAAAAAGAAGACACGGGTGTCTACATACCACGGGACACCCACGGCCGTACCGGCGACCTCTGTCGATTTGACCGAACTCGGAAGGAACCCGGACGTGTCGATCTCAGCCGGCTTCGGATCGAAAGCGTCACCGAAATCGGTCATCATCGTGGTGCCCATCTGGGCAATGTCCGGTGTGGTACCTCCGGCAATGGCTGCTTGGTACTTGTTGACCGCCGCATCCCACGGGATGGCGGTGACATTGACCTTGACGTCGGGGTTCTCCGCCTCGAAATCCTTCACGAATTCCGGAAGCAACTCCGCTTCCCCGCCCTGAGCCCATAAATTGATCGTTCCGGTGGCGGCCCCGGCCGCGATAGCCTTGCCGGTCTCTGTACCGCTGGCGACCTCGTTGCCGCGGCCGCAACCGGTTAGCAACAACCCGGCGACCAGGCCAAGCGCGGCCGCTTTCCTGAGCCGGACACCTGTGTCCGCAGGAGCATGGATCATGTTCTTTCCTTTCAATCAGGCGCCCCGGGCGCCAACAGTGGGACAAATCCCTGAACTGAAGCGCTTCGATTATGGGCAATAAATCTGCGTAGATACCGCTAATTCGGGCACTGAGACACAATCTAAGCGCATCAGTGTGACTTTGACAACACTTTTCGCGGAATCCCTCGGCCTTCCATCGATTCAAACGCAGCAATTCATCATTGAAGGCCTATTGTTAAGCGCATTGGAGCTGGCAGGAAGAGGGTGGCGATGGTCAAGGGGCCAACGGTTTATGACGTGGCGAAGCGGGCAGGAGTCTCGATCGCCACGGTTTCCACTGCTTTCACACAGCCTCACCGTGTAAGGGATTCGACGAGGGACTCAGTCTTAGAGGCTGCGCGCGCGCTGGGGTATGTTCCCAGTGCAAGCGCCCGCGGTCTGGCCAAAGGGCGGACGGGGGCTCTCGGGCTCTTCTCGTTCGATTATTTGAATTTGTTGCCGGAAGCAGAGGAAAACGACGACGAGGATGTCTCGGAAGCGAATGGCGATTGCCGGATGTTCCCGATATGGGTCGACGAGGTCCAACGGGGCGTTGAGCTGGAGTGCTTCCGCCGGGGTTACGCGCTTATGCTCGGGGGAGGCAACAAGGCAAGCGGTGAAAGGGCCGTGACTGACATTGCCGGCCGGGTCGACGGACTGATCGTTTTTGCCCGCACCATTCCCGCTGAAGTATCCCGTCGGATCTCCGCCCGGATTCCCGTTGTTGAACTTTCCGACCCCTCCGGTGACAGCGGCCTTCACCGCGTCACGATAGACAATGCCTCCGGCATCGGGCACCTGATGGAGCATTTGATCGGCTTTCACAAGTTCCGGAAATTCATGTTCGTCACCATCCCGAACGCCGAGACACAAGCCAGATACAACGCTTTCAGGACTGCCCTGCATGCACATGGACTGGACGTACCCCCTCCGCTGGAGGGCCATCCCGGCGCCAATGCAGTGACTTCCGGCCTAATCGCTGACCTCCTGGCCTCCGGGTCCCTCCCCGACTGTTTCGTCTGCGCCAACGACCAAGAGGCCTTGGTGGTCATGGACACGCTCAAGGCCGCCGGAATCCGGGTCCCACACCAGGTGGCCGTAACCGGTTTCGACGATATTGCCGCAGGCCGCCTGGCTCGGCCTTCACTGACTACCATTCGTCAACCAATGGAAATGATCGGGCGCACAGCTGTGAGAATCCTCGCCGACGCACTTACGGATCCCCGCTCCGCCCCCGTGGAGAGGCAACTTCCAGTCCGGCTGATCGTGCGGGAAAGCTGCGGTTGTGGCGCAGAGGGAAACTAGCGCCACAGTCCGAACTCGATGGATTCCATAAGGCAGAAAGGCTGGGAGTCGCGTCAGAGCCAGCACGGTGATGAACGCATGGTCATCCCCTCACTAGAGCGTGGCTCCCCGAAATCCTTGAGATTCCGGGGTCTTTTCCTTACTTCGGGGGGAACCGGTCATGCTTCTTGACCAGCGCCTCGAACTCCTCGTCCCATGTTCTGGCCAGATATCTGTTGTATTCCCGGTCCTTCGCAATGAAGTCGGGAGGGGCGATCCTGACTGGCTGAGGGATGACCTTCGGAGGTCGTACCGGCGTGTTCGTCCTCACGGGAGGCATTGCGACCATGGTCCTCGGCGCCGGTGTGGGGGCCACTGGCTGACGGGGAGGCCGACCGCGCACTTTCTTTGGACGGTTGGAAAGGAAGATGCACAGCCAGATCGCGATCGGGATCAGGAGCACCCATGGATGGGTGACGACCAGCCAGATCAGCGTCGCCAGGAGCCAGAACACGCAGCCTGCGCCCAGGCCATCGGACCCTTCCTGCTTGCTGGACATTCACCTCACCGCCGAGACGTATTTGTCCGTCATTTTATCGCGATTCGGTGTTTGGCCCTAGGGGATCCGAGGGGGGAAGTGGGCACTGCCCTGCTCTGAGACGGCTCCGCAGTGGGGGTGCTGCAAGGGGTTTGAGGCGGCGGCTCGTCACCCCCGTTTTGACATAACGAGCCGCCTCCCACCGACTGAGACCCCATGGCTTAGTTCATCGGTGGTATCAAGCCCATACCCACCGTCCGTCCATGTGAAACGCTCCATGCACATTAATTGTTTGCAGGCACCGCCGGGACCGGATGGAAGCCGCTGGTGGGGTGGACGATGATTTCGCTCATTTCGTTGGGAACTGCGGGCCCAACAAGCACGAAATCCTTTGCAGCCAGGGGCGGTGCATCGCCAAGGTGCGCCTTGAAAAGCTCATCGAACCTGCTCCGGATCTCCGCCGGCGCCTCGGCCGGCACCGCCTCACGAAGTTTGTTGATGTAGTCGGATGCGCTCTGATATTTATATTCGGCACCTTCCGGGGTGAAAATGCTGATGCTGTCCATATTGATAGCGACCGATCCCTGCCGGTTATCGACGACGGCGGTGAGGTACGTGACCGGAGCTTCATTCACAAAGGTCCTGAGTTCTTCGATCCCAGGCACTGGCGGAGCGGGGATTTCCATTGTCCCGGTTGCGCCCGTGGCCGCGTTGAACCTGTACTTGCCGGGCCGGAGGATCGTCGCTGCGGGCGCGGGTGTCTGGGCCGCCGTCGTCCGGGGCGACGTCGGAGCCTGTGTCGGCGGTGACCCGGAGACTTCGGGAGGGTCGGTGTCTGTTTGGAACGGTACGGGGCCTTCGCAGCCCGTGGCCAGCAGCACGAAGATTAAGACGGTTACGGACAGCCATCTTCGTTTCATCGCAGGGGCCGGCAGGTCCTTGAGCGCTTACTCGGAACCGGCCTTTTGCTCCCGGTCCCGAAGGTTCCGAACGATGTCGTCCAGCTTTTCCTTGATGGTCTTCTCCGCGTCTGAGAGGGCCTTTCCTGCCCCGCTCAGGGGATCCAGCTGCAGGTAGACCTCATGGCCGACGGGGAGGTCGTACTCGTCCTTCAAATGGGTGCCGCCTGATACACCATCCAGGGACAGATAGACCTGGACGTCAGTTCTTGCAATTCCCGCGATCCGCCCGAAAACCACCGTGAAGTCGTTCGACTGGAAGCTGATGGTGTGACCGACGTGGCTGCGGTTCAGTTCACCGGCGGTGATTGCCTTTTCATTGGGGCTGGCCGAGTAGTTCATGCAGTTCTCCTAAGACTCTCCTAAGAATCGGTGCAACGTACTACCGCTGCACCCTTCACGTACCCCAACCCGCGGGCGGCCAAACAGCGACCCGGACTAGTCACCTTTCACGTTGATGATCTGGCGCAGCGTTGCCCTCACAGCCACGAGGTCCTCGGCGTCCTGCATAACAATGTCGATGTCCTTGTAGGCGGCAGGGATTTCGTCGATGAACGCGTCCGTATCCCTGTACTCAATGCCTTTCATGGCTTTGCGCAGTTCCTCCCGGGAGAAGGTCTTCCGTGCGGCTGTACGGGAATACTCCCGCCCCGCCCCGTGCGGCGCTGAATTCAAGGAAGGTGCGAATCCCTTCCCCTCCACCACGTAGGACCTGGTTCCCATGGACCCCGGAATGAGGCCGGGTCTGCCTGGGGAGGCGTCAATGGCTCCCTTCCGGGACAACCACACTTCCTTCCCGAAATGGCGTTCCCTGGTGGTGTAGTTGTGATGGCAGTTGATGCGCTCCTTCTCCACCACGGGCTCTCCCATCCAATGCGTCACGGCACGGACAACCCGATCCATCATCTCCTCACGGTTCAGCAGGGCGAACTTCTGCGCCCACATCAGTTCGGCGATGTACCGGCTGAATTCCAGCGTGCCCTCCTCCAGGTACGCAAGGTCCCGGTCCGGCACAGTGATGGACCGGCGTCGGCAGTACTCCTGGGCCACAACGATGTGGTGCTGCGCGATTCTGTTTCCCACGCCCCGCGAGCCGGAATGCAGGAACAGCCAAACATGATCATCCTGGTCCAGGGAAACTTCGATGAAGTGGTTTCCCGATCCGAGGGTCCCGAGCTGGAGGTCCCAGTTCTCAAGATAGGTGGACGGGTTGAACCCTGCATTCCTGGCATCGGCCTCAAGGACCTTGGCCCTTGCCGCGGCACTTTCGGTCAGCCTTCGGTTGTTCTTTCCGGCCGACAAGGGGATGGCCTGTTCGATGGCCACCCGCAGTACCTTCCGGTCCCTGCGGTCCAGGTCAGGGAGGCTGAATTGTGTGCGGACCGCGATCATCCCGCATCCGATGTCGACGCCGACTGCAGCCGGAATGATTGCGCCCACCGTGGGGATGACCGACCCCACGGCGGCGCCCTTCCCAAGGTGCGCGTCCGGCATCGAAGCAAGGTGCGGCCAGATGAAGGGCATGGAGGATGTCTTCAGGTTCTGCTCCAGCGTGCTCTTGTCGATGATGGACGCGAAGTTGATGTACTTTGCGTTGACCTGCTGCATCACGGCTCCTTCCCGCCCCAGGCGGCCGCCTGAGGCACAATGATTGCATGACGCGTATTGCCATCATCGGCGGCCACGGCAAAGTGGCCTTGCAGCTCTCCACCATTCTCTCCGCACAGGGGCAGGGCGTCACGTCCTACATCCGCAATCCGGACCATCTGGACGATGTCGCCGCCACCGGTGCAACGCCGTCCATCCTTGACGTTGAAACCTCGACGACGGCGGAGCTCGCCGTCGCCCTGCAGAACCACGATGCTGTGGTGTGGTCGGCAGGCGCAGGAGGCGGCAATCCGGCACGCACCTATGCGGTGGACAGGGACGCCGCCATCCGCTCGATGGATGCGGCGGCAGCAGCTGACGTACGGCGGTACATCATGGTCTCGTATCTGGGCGCCGGGCCCGGACACGGTGTTCCGGAGGACAACGGCTTTTTCCCCTACGCCGACGCGAAGGCCGCTGCGGATGAATATCTGCGGGGGAGCGGTCTCCAATGGACCATCCTCGGCCCGGGTACCCTCACCAACGGCCCGGGGAACGGGCTCATCGACGTCAACCCGGCAGACACCTCAAAGGGCAAAGCCACCTCCCGTGCAAACGTGGCGCTGGTGGCCGCGGCCGTGCTTGGCCTTCCGGAGACTGCCGGACGCACCATCGAGTTCCGGGACGGCTCATTGCCCATAGCTGCAGCCCTGCAGACCGTCTACTGAGCGCTAACAGACTGCGGTCAGGATGCTGCGGCAGGTTCCATTTCAAGCCAATTGGCTTCGACGTGGTCCAAGGCGCGGCGCACTGCCCCGACGGTGACGATGGCATCGCCCAGGGGCGAGGCGGCCAGGCGAGGCGGCGTGGCGGTCAGTTGCGGGAGGCGTTCGGCCACTGACTCCAGCAGGACGCCGGCGGACTTTGCAACGCCGCCGCCGATCACCACAAGTTCGGGGTTCACCATGGTGGAGACCGTGGCCACCACCCGCGCCACGCGGTCCGACAGACGGTCGAGGATGGCCAGGGCGACGGCGTCGCCGGCCGCAGCGGCCGCAAAAACATCCTCTGCCTCTACCTCAGTGCCCGGTGCTGACGGGCGCAAGGTTGTCTTAGCGGGGCTGGCGAGGGCTTCCGCGGCCCAGCGCCGTGCCAGTGAAGCGATGCCGAAGGGATCGCCAACGCCTTCCACGAGGTCCAGATAGGCCATCTCGCCGAAACCTCCGCCGGATCCCCGAAGCAGCCTGCCGTCTTCGATGACCCCGGAGCCAAAGCGCTCACTGGCGAGAATCACCACAACGTCGTCGATGCCAACGGCTGATCCGCGCCATCGTTCGCCCAGGGCCGCAAGATTTGCGTCGTTCTCCAGCAGGACGTTCCAGCCGTGCAGGTCCGTGAGTGCGGAGCGAAGTCCGACGTCGAACTTGCCCCAAAAGCTCTGCGTGACCAGGACGTCCCCCTTGCGGTCAACGGGAGCGGCGATGCCAACGCAGACTGACATAACGTCCTGGGGAGATGCTCCGGCGTCCTCCAGAGCGGCGATGGCCGTGCGGTCGATGACCTCGATCCTTTCCGTTGCCGGGATCTCGGCTGACCGGAAGGGCTGGCTCGCGCGGCCCTGCAGTGTGCCGCGTAAGTCAGCCACCACCACTGTTGTCTTTGCTACGCCCACGTCTACTCCGAGGACGTAACCCGCACGCTCATTGAGTTCGAACCGCCGCGCCGGGCGCCCTTTCTGGTATCCCCCGAAATCGCGCTGGTTTGGAAGTTCCCGCACCCATCCCCGCTGCTCCAGATCTTCGCAGACGGCGATCACTGTGGCCCGTGTCAGGCCGGTTGCCTCAATCAGCTCTGTCACGGTGACTGCGGTGGTTGAACGCATCACTAGCAAAATGGCCTCGGCATTCACCCGCCGCAGCAACTGAGGCGTCCCGGCCGTAATTTCAGACATCCCTCTTGACCTCCCTGTGGCTCTGCTCACATAATACTTGAGGAACTAAATTTAGAACCTATATAAAATGTTCATTCAGATGAGGTTCGTCATCAGCGAACTGCCCGGCCCTTTTGCAAAGGAGCAACAGTGAGAATTTTTCGACACGGCCCTGGCCGCCGCCAGGGCGGACGTGGGCTATGACGGCCGTCTTGCCCAGCCGACGCTTGCTGCTCAAGGCGGCAGGCATTTCCTGCACCGCGGCGCTGCTGCCCCTTTCAGCGTGCGCAACGTCTTCACCAGCGCAGCAAAAGGGCGTCACCCAGCTGCGTTTTATGCAGAACAAACCTGAAGTTGTGGCGTACTTCAACCAGGTGATCAAGGACTTCGAAGCGCTGAATCCGGATATTCACGTGGTCCAGGACTTCAACGAAGGCAACTTTGTGCCCTCGCTGGTCCGGAATGACCCGCCTGACGTCGTGACGCGTGGTTTCGCCCAAGCAACTGCAGACTTCACCCGGAAGGGCGTTTTTGCGGATCTTTCAGATTTGCCGTCCGCTGCCACCATCGATCCCAAGGTCCAGGCCCTGGTCAACTCCTGGGGCCAGTACAAAGGTGAAACCAGCGCCATTCCGTTTTCCCTCGCCGGGGCCGGAGTCATCTACAACAGGGACATCTTCGCTCAGAATGGAGTGGCTGTGCCGACGACGTGGGATGAGTTTCTGGCAGCCTGCGAGATCTTCGGCGCGGCAGGAATTACCCCCATTTACGGAACGTTCAAGGACACCTGGACCCTTCAGCAGGGTGCGTTCGACTACGTCACCGGCGGGACCGTGGATGTGGAGGACTTCTTCGCCCGTCTCTACGCAGAAGGTGCCGACATTAGGGAAGATGCTCCCGAGTCCTTCTCCAGCAACTTCGGACCGGCCCTTCCCAAGATCCTGCAGCTCACCGCGTTCACGCAAACGGGGGCGTCAAGCAAAAATTATGCCGACGGCAATGCGGCCTTCGGCAGGGGACAGGCAGCCATGTATCTCCAAGGGCCATGGGCGCTGTCAGAACTCGTCAAAGCCAACAAAAACATCCAGCTGGGTACCTTCCCGCTGCCTGCCACCAACAATCCCGCCGATACCAAAGCCCGCGTCAACGTGGATATGGCGTTGTCCATCACCCGGAACACACCCAACCGGGCTGCTGCGGAGAGGTTTGTGAACTATCTCCTGGAGCCGTCGGTGGTGAACACCTTCAACGAAAAGAACGCCGCATTCTCGCCCCTCATGAATGCTCCGGCGGTGGGTAACCCGCAGATCAGCGGCTTGGCTGCTTATGTGGCGGAGGGGCGCTACTACCAGGGCGCAGGCACGTACTTCCCGCCGTCGGTCCCGTTGGGAAATTACATCCAATCCTTCGTTTACAACCGCAACGCCGGGCAGTTCCTCAGGGACCTCGACGCCGAGTGGCGCCGCGTTGCCGAACGCACCGCCGTCTGACCCCCACCTTCAGGAGCAAGCAATGACCACAACTTCCTCGGTGGGACAGGCGACGCCGCCGTCAACCCGCCACACCGCGAGCGCGGATTCTCCACCCGTGGGTTCTCCACCACTCCGGCAGACCAGGGACAAAGTTGATCCAACGTTCTACTGGATGCTGATCCCCGTGCTGGCTCTGTTCGCCTTTTTCATTACCCTTCCAGCGCTCGTCGGAGTGTTCTTCAGCCTGACCAATTACGCGGGCTACGGTGACTGGAAATTCATCGGCCTCACCAACTACGTCAACATCTTCAAGGACCCGGCGGTTCTGCAGTCCTACCTCTTCACGTTCTTTTTCGCGTTGACCACCACCGTGGTGGTCAACGTCGTGTCACTGGCCATCGCGCTCGGGCTGAATGCCAAAATCAAGTGGCGCACCGGCATCCGCACCGTCTTCTTCATCCCCATGGTCCTCTCGGCCCTCATCGTCTCGTTCGTGTTCAACTACCTGTTCTCCAACACCCTTCCGGTCCTTGCCGAGCGCTTCGGACTGACACCGCTGGCCAGCAGCATCCTGGCAAACGAGAACCTCGCCTGGATCGCCATCGTGCTCGTGACCGTGTGGCAGGCGGCACCGGGGGCCACCATCATCTATCTTGCGGGCCTGCAAAGCGTTCCGTCGGAGGTCTACGAGGCGGCCGACCTGGATGGTGCGGGGAGCTGGCGCCAATTCACCCACCTGACACTGCCGCTGATCCTCGGGTACCTGGTCATCAACGTTATCCTCGGCTTCAAGGGATTCCTGGGCACGTACGAAATCATCGTCGGGCTCACGGGCGGCGGCCCGGGCATGGCGACACAGTCGGTGGCCATGCGGATCTTCTCGGGCTTCACCGGAGGCGATTACTCCTACCAAATGGCCAACGCCGTCATCTACTTCCTCATCACCCTGCTCATCTCCGTCATTCAATTGCGCCTCATCCAGCGCCGGGGGGTCTCACTCTAATGACCGCATCCACAGCACAGCCCCACTCCGCTTCCGCCGCCAATGACCGGCGCCAGGCGCCTATGCGCGGGCCGCTTGTGCGCCGCTCCTCCCGGGAAGGCTTCAAGGTCAATTGGTGGCTGACTGCCTTGATGCTTGTTGCATCGCTGACCATCCTGCTGCCGCTCTACTTCACGGTTGCCATGGCCCTGAAGTCGGCGGATCAGATCGGCACCGGCACGGGCTTGGCCTGGCCCTTACCCATGAACTGGAACAACTTCGCTGAGGCCTATGTAGCTACGAACTTTCCCAAGGCCTTCCTGTCCACAGCGTTTGTTACTGTGTTCAGTGTGCTTGGTGCACTGGCATCCAGTTCGCTCGTCGCTTACGCAATCGTGCGCAACTGGCACCGGAAGTTTTTCCGCGGATCGTTCGTGTATCTGCTTTCGGCCATGTTCATACCGTTTCCCGTCATCATCCTGCCGCTTATCAAGCAGACGGCCCTGCTGGGGTTGGACAACCCGGGCGGAGTGATCTTCCTGCACGTCCTGGGCGGCATTTCGTTCAACACCCTCTTGTACATCGCGTTTGTCCGCTCCATCCCGGTGGAGCTGGAGGAGTCAGCGCGGATGGACGGGGCCACCACATGGCAGGTGTTCCGGAAGATTATCTTTCCGCTGCTGGCCCCGATGAACGCCACTGTGGGCATCTTCGCCTTCCTCGGCTCCTGGAATGACTTCCTGCTGCCGCAGATGATGATCGCCGATCCTGCGCTGCAGACTCTCCCCGTGGTGCAGATGCTTTTCCAAGGCGAATTCAACACTGACTACAGTCTCGCCTTCGCTTCCTACCTCATGGCCATGGCGCCCACCCTCGTGGTGTACATCCTGGCTCAGCGGTGGGTACTCTCCGGAGTAATGCGCGGTGCAGTCAAATAAGGCCGTCAGCCAGGCCGACCAATCCTTCAATACCAATCAAACAAACACACCAGAAAAGGAAAATCCCCTTGTCCACCACTGCCACTCTGGCAACCCTGTCCGATTCTGACCTCGCAACCGATCCCAACTGGTGGCGCCAGGCCTCCGTTTACCAGATCTACCCGCGCAGCTTCTCTGACTCCAACGGGGACGGACTAGGCGACATCAGAGGCATCACCGCCAAGGTGCCTTACCTGAAACAGCTGGGAATCGACGCCGTCTGGCTGAGCCCCTTCTACCCCTCGGCGCTCGCCGACGGAGGGTACGACGTCGACGATTACCGTGACGTGGACCCGAAGCTGGGCACCCTCGAAGACTTCGCAGAGATGTCAGCAGCCCTGCATGCAGCCGGCATCAAGCTGATCGCGGACATCGTCCCGAATCACTCGTCCAACCGGCACGAGTGGTTCCAGGAGGCACTGGCGTCACCCAAGGGCTCTGCTGCACGTGACCGCTACATCTTCCGCGATGGCAAGGGTCCCGACGGCGAGTTCCCGCCGTCGGACTGGGACTCTGTGTTTGGCGGTCCCGCCTGGGAGCGAATAACCGAGCCGGACGGCAGCCCGGGGCAGTGGTACATGCATATCTTCGCCAAGGAGCAGCCGGACCTGAACTGGGCCAATCGGGAGGTCCGCGATGACTTCCTCAAGACGCTCCGGTTCTGGTCGGACCGTGGCGTGGACGGGTTCCGGGTCGATGTGGCCCACGCCCTCACCAAGGACCTGACCGAACCGCTGCAGTCCAAGCTGGAAATCGGTACCGAGGACGGCACTTTGGACGGCTCGCATCCGTTCTGGGACCGTGACGAGGTCCATGAGATCTACGCCGAGTGGCGCGAGGTTTTCAACGAGTACAACCCGCCCCGCACCGCCGTCGCCGAGGCATGGGTCCATGCAAGCCGCCGTCCGCGCTACGCCAGCCCGAAGGGCCTTGGCCAGGCCTTCAACTTCGACCTCCTCCAGGCCGATTTCGACGCCCGGGAGTTCCGGGAAATTATCACGCGCAACCTTCTGGAAGCGGCCGCTACCGGTGCATCGTCCACCTGGGTTTTCTCCAACCACGACGTCGTCCGGCACGCCACGCGTTACGGCCTGCCCAAAGCCACACCCGAGGCGCACAAGCGCGGCAAGGGCCAGGACGGCAAGGCATGGCTCCTCGCAGGGGCACCCGAGGAGGAGCTGGACCGTGAGCTGGGCCTTCGCCGGGCCAGGGCCGCCACCCTGCTGATGCTGGCACTGCCAGGCTCCGCCTACCTCTACCAGGGCGAGGAACTCGGCCTTCAGGAAGTGTCGGAGATTCGCGAGTCCGAGCGCCAGGACCCGTCGTTCTTCCGCAACAGGGGTGTCGAGATCGGCCGGGACGGCTGCCGCGTGCCTTTGCCCTGGACTGCCGAGGGTGCTTCCTATGGGTTCGGCGACGGCGGTGCCCACCTTCCGCAGCCGCGATGGTTCAGCGATTACGCCGTCGGGGTTCAGGAGGAGCAGGAAGGTTCCACCCTGGAGCTTTACCGTCAGGCCCTGCGCCTGCGCCGTGAGCTGCAGGCTGCGGAGGAACTGACCTGGCACGAAAACGCCAAAGGCGAAGTGTTGCACTTCACCCGTCCGGGCGGCTGGCACGTTGTGACAAACTTCGGCGAGGAGTCAGTCGAGCTTCCCCCCGGGGAACTTCTGGTCAGCAGCGGGCCCCTGGAAGGTGGCAGGCTGCCGGCTAACACCACGGTCTGGCTGCGCTGGCAGGCGAAGTAACACTTGCCGGAAAGTGCATCCCGCCCGGCAGGCCTTCTTCCGGCGTGTCGGGCGGGATGGTCCCGTTTCCAAGGGGAGAATTGGTCATATTGTTCACAACAGGTAAGCGCATTACTTCGCCGTAGGCCGCCCTCGCCGGATACGGTAGATGTATGACGTCTACCACCGCCGCCGAAACTGTACGGCCGACACGCAGTATTCCCGCTGAAATTGCCCGTTCCTGGCTTCTCGTCAACGCCATGAAGACGGAGCTTTTTCAGCAGTCTGCTGTCTCCCGCGCTGACTCGATCATTCTTGATATCGAAGATGCGGTCGACCCTTCCCAGAAGGACGCTGCCCGCCAGAACATCATCGAATGGCTGACAGCCGGAGGCAAGGCCTGGGTCAGGATCAACGATGCCACCAGCCCATTCTGGGCAGCAGACCTTGCCGGACTGCGCGGCACCCCCGGGCTTCTGGGCGTGATGCTTGCAAAGACCGAGTCCGCAGACCAGGTCACCGAGAGCTTCCACCGCATGGACGGCAACACTCCCGTCATCGCCCTCGTCGAATCGGCAGTCGGCATTGAAGAAGCCAACAACATCGCCAAAGCCCAGGGCGTCTTCCGGCTCGCCTTCGGTTCCGGCGACTTCCGCCGCGACACCGGCATGGCAGCTACGCCCGAAGCCATGGCCTACCCCCGTGCCAAACTTGTCGTCGCCAGCCGGGTCGGTAACTTGCCAGGCCCTATCGACGGCCCCACCGTGGGAACCAACCACCCGATCCTGCGTGAGCAAACAGGCATCACAGTCATGATGGGCATGACCGGCAAGCTCTGCCTTGCCATCGACCAGACGAGCGTCATCAACGAGGTCATTAGCCCCACGCCCTCGGACGTCGCATGGGCCACTGACTTCATGGCTGACTTCGAGGCCAACGGCCGGGTAATCCGGGACGGTTCCGACCTTCCGCGCCTGGGCCGGGCAGAAAAGATCATCAAGCTCGCGGTAGCCTTTGGGGTACAGCCCGCGCTCTGACTCTCAGTACGCCACTATTGATCCACAGGGGACCCCGTGACCGATTCCACTTATCTGGTCCACGGGGTCTTTTGGGATGGTCCTGCGGCCGCGCGTCCGGGAGCCGACGGCGGAACCCCACACCTGCGGCTTGAGCACCGTGGCGGCGGGTTCAGTGGGATCCCGCTTGCCACCGGCACCCACCTTGGCTTCCGCCTGTCCGAGTCCGGAAAATTCTGCCTCGGGCACCACAAGGTGCACTCGGCATCCGAGCGCGATCACGTCCTGTGCCCCAAGCAGGCTCCCGCCGTGAAGGGGAACCAGTGTGAGCGCTGCTTCGTGGTGGACGATTCCCGACTGATCCACGATTTCCACCGTGGCGGGCGTGTGCCGCCAGGTCTGCGTGCCTATCTGTCCCAGCAGCACTGGCTCTATATTGCAACGTTCGGGGACGGCGCCAGCAAAGTAGGAACGGCGTCGAACCTGCGCAAGTGGAACCGCCTCGCCGAACAGGGTGCTGTGGTTGCCAGGTATGTTGCGCGTGCCGACGACGGCCGGATCGTCAGGGTGCTGGAGGACATGGTCAGCCGGGAGGCAGGGCTGCCACAACAGATCCGGTCTGCAGCAAAGGCTGCTGCCCTGACCGAACCGTCCCCCGCAGTGGGGCTGGATGCATGGAACAAGCAGCTGGCAGGCAAGGTCCGCACGCTGCTCGCGGGTGCAGCCCTGGGAGGATTCGCTGTGGTGGATGAGCAGTGGATCCGTCCGTCCCAGGCGGATCCGGTCTCTTTACCGGGCTCGGGATTCCGCCACCCGTACCCGCACGATTTGAGCGAGGGCGTGCACGGGTTCCGGATCAATTCCCTCAACGGCGGCTACGCCCTTGCGTCCATCGAAGGTTCCGAGCTCGAGTTCGTGGTGAGCCTCGGCCTGCTCAAGGCCCGCAGGATCGAACTGGGCAATCATCGGTCCGAGGTACCGGCAGTTCAGGAGTCCCTGTTTTGAAATCACTGTTTTGAACAGCCAGTAAACTGGCACGGTGCTGAACGAATTCTGGGCCTCGGCCTCAACCGCGTACAAAATCGTCGTCTTCAGTGCGATGGGGCTGATCGCCGTCGGGATCATCCTCAATATTCTGGGCAACACCTCGCAGAACCAGGGACTTTCCGTGGCGTCCCTGCCGGTGATCGGGCTGGGGCTCGTCCTGCACATTGTGGGCCTGGTGGTCCGGGGTCAACAGATCCGGAAGGGTTACAAGAGGTAGTCCGCCCGGACGATAGGCTTGAGGCCATGAGTATCAATCCGGATCTGCAGGGCCGTAGCTACCCTGCCGCAGAGGTGTACGACGTCGGCCGCGAGAAAATCCGCGAGTTTGCCCGCGCGGTCAAGGCAACGCATCCCGCCCATTTCGACCTGAACGCAGCCATCGCCCTCGGACACCGGGACCTGGTGGCACCCCCAACATTTGCGATCATCGTTGCGCAGCGGGCCGATGCCCAGCTGATCGAGGATCCGGATTCCGGCATTGACTTCTCCCGCGTGGTCCACGCAGACCAGCGTTTTGTCCACCACCGGCCCATAATCGCCGGCGACAGGCTGGTGGCTGAACTCCACGTGGACGGAGTCCGCTCCATGGGCGGCGGGGCCATGATCACTACCCGTTCAGAGATTTTCGCCCTGTCAGAGGGCGCTTCACGCAGGAACGTCGCCACCACCACATCCTCGATCCTGGTTCGCGGAGAGGAACAGTAACCATGACACCTTCCTTCACAGACCTCACTATCGGCCAGGATCTTGGCAGCCGTACCATCAGCGTCACCCGGCAGGATCTGGTCAAGTACGCCGGCGCCTCGGGGGACTTCAACCCCATTCACTGGAACGAGTCATTCGCCACGGGTGTGGGCCTCCCCGGTGTCATCGCCCACGGCATGTTCACCATGGGAGCCGCCGTGCAGCTGGTCACCGACTGGGCTGGCGACCCGGCAGCGATTGTGGATTTCCAGACCCGCTTCACCAAGCCCGTCCCGGTAACCGACACCACGGGAACCGACGAGCCCGGCGCCAGCATCGAGGTCAGCGGTGCAGTCGGAGCACTCGATGAGGATGCCAAGACTGCGCGCGTGGACCTCACCGTCGTCTCCGGAGGACAAAAAGTGCTGATGAAGGCCCAAGCCGTAGTCAGGCTTGGCTGAAACTGTGGATCCTTCGATCCCCGTTAGGCTGTTGAGGTGACCCAGACGCTGCTCGCCGAACTCACCACTGCCGCCGTCGGCGGTCCCGCCGCCACCTTCGTGGAGGCCCGCACGGAAGCCGAGATCATCGACGTCGTGCGTTCCGCCGACGCCGCGGGGGAGCCGCTGCTCATCATCGGCGGCGGATCCAATCTCCTGATTTCCGACGACGGGTTCCCCGGAACCGTCCTGAAGCTCGCCTCCGAGGGTTTCACAGTCAGCGCCGAAGAATCGTGCGGCGGGGTGGCCGTGGTGGTCCAGGCGGGCCACAACTGGGATGACCTGGTGAAGCACGCGGTGCTGCACGCCTGGTCCGGCATCGAAGCCCTCTCCGGGATACCCGGCTCCACGGGCGCCACTCCGGTTCAAAACGTGGGTGCGTACGGAGCAGATGTCTCGCAGACCATAGCAGCCGTGCGGACGTGGGACCGGGAGCAGAACGCTGTGCGGACGTTTACGAACTCCGAGCTGAAGTTCGGCTACAGGGATTCCCTGCTGAAGCAGACAACGGTGAAGGGGTCCCCCCGGTTTGTGGTGCTCACGGTCGAGTTCCAGTTGCCGCTAGGCCGTATGAGTGCACCCATCCGCTATGCCGAACTGGCGCGTGCGCTTGGAGTCGAACAGGGCAAGAGGGCGTACTCCAATGACGTACGGCGGGAAGTGCTGCGGCTCCGGGCCTCCAAGGGTATGGTCCTGGATGCCGCGGACAGGGACACCTACTCAACGGGATCGTTCTTCACCAACCCGATCGTTCCTCCTGCTGTCGCGGACGAGCTGCCACAGGACGCGCCCCGCTACCCGGCCGGTACCGATGGCTTGGTGAAACTCTCAGCTGCCTGGCTCATCGATAAGGCGGGCTTCGCCAAGGGCTTCGGATTGGAACCGGACAGCGTCTCGGGAGGCCGGGCTGCGTTGTCCACCAAGCACACCCTGGCCATCACCAACCGCGGCTCCGCCAAGGCCTCCGATATGGCGGCTATCGCGCGTGAGGTGAGGCGCGGCGTCGTCGAACGCTTTGGCATTGAACTGCATCCGGAACCCCTCCTGATCGGCGTCGAGCTGTAGTTCAGCTTTCTGGAGGTGGGCTGGATGGCCTGTTTTCCGTCGGGGGGTGCGGCGCCGCCCTGGTGAACAGCAGATAGGTGAAGCCCGATGCCGCTGCTGCCAGTCCGAAGACCTGGCAGAAGGCCACCGATTGGGGACTGGGCCCGCTTCGAAGAAGCAGTCCGGCTCCCGCGAAGGCCACGGCTCCAAGCAGGAGTACCACTGTGCCGGGCAGAAAGCTTCGCAGCGTGGATGGGAGCGCTTCCCCGGTGTCCGGAGCAGCTTCCCGAGCAGCTTCGGCGGCCCTTTCCTGGTGCGGCTGGAGAAATACCGCCGCAGTGAAGCTGAATACTGCCAGCACGATGCCTGCCGAAGAGACCCGCTGCAGCGTCGCCATGGCCGGTGAAAGACTGGTCCCGCTGGCCACAGCCACGGCAAGTCCAGCAGCCATGCCTGCAGCGCTGGAGGCCCAACCCAACAGGGCGAGCCTCCGGCATACGGGCCGCAGGAGGGGCCATAAGTCACCCATGGTCATGAATTCAGCGTAGGAGCGCGGGCTGGGCCCCAACTGGGAGTTGGCTGTACTTTGCTTTTAGACCGGGCTTATATCGGACCAGGACACCTTATCGGCACGGAAGTCCAGGGAGTGGCTCACCGCGGACTGTATTCGTCCGCAGCTGGTCCTAGGATGTTGCCATGACGGCACAGGCGCAGGCTCAGCATTCGGCGGGCGACTCAGCTTCAGTTCCCACCCGCGATTCTTCGAACGTGCCCGTGCGGCTTTCGGCCCGGATTATGGGGCGGCTGCGTCTGGTATCCCAAGGTGTACAGGGCGAGGGCCTCGGCTCCGTGCCTGAGACGGTCCGGTGGATGACCGCAATGCAGGCCCAGGACCTGCCGGCAGCACTCTGGGCGGTGGGCCTGCGCTCATCTGGTGCAGGGCTTGGATCGGTTCGGTCTGCCCTTGACGCCGGCGAAATCGTCCGTTCCTGGCCCATGCGTGGGACGTTGCATCTGGTGGCTCCGGAGGACCTGCGCTGGATGCTGAGCATCACCACCCCGCGGATGATCCGGGGGGCTGCGACACGGCACCGGCAACTTGAGATTTCCGAAGGCGACATCAAACTGTGCCGTGACGTCGCCTTGGAAGTGCTGACGGGTGGAAAAGCAGCCACCCGGCAGGAAATGTTCGCGGCCTTCGAGGCTGCTGGCCAGGTGACCAAGGAGCAGCGCGGAGTCCATCTGCTGGGTCTGCTGTGTCAAACCGCCTCGATCGTCCTTGGTCCACTGGCTGGAAACCAGCAGAAGTTTTCTGCGTTCGACGAGTGGATTCCCGAGTCGCGGAGCCTGGAACGCGAGGAGGGCATTGCTGAATGGGTTCTTCGTTACATGCGCAGCCACGGGCCTGCCACTGAACGCGATTTTTCCTGGTGGTCCGGCATCCCCCTCACCGAGGTCCGCCAAGGGTTGAGATCGGTCGGGTCCGAGCTTGTGAAGCTGGAATTTGAGGGGACCACCTACTGGCTGTCGCCCTCCACGGCGGAAATGCTCGACGCCGGCGTACCTGGGCAGCGTTCGGTGCTGGCCCTCCCCGCCTTCGACGAATTTCTGCTCGGTTACACGGACCGCAGCCTGGTGCTTTCCCCGGAGCATGTAGACAAGATCGTCCCGGGCGGCAACGGCGTTTTCAAGAAAATCATCGTCTCAGGCGGTGAGGTGGTGGGCACCTGGGCGCTGCAGGGGAGTGGCAAGGCTGCCGCGGTCGTGCCCGTAACCTTTGACGAGGCCAAGCCCCTGGGCTCAGCAACAGCGGCAGGGTTCCGGAAAGCCGGTGAACGCTACCTGAAGTTCCTGTCCACCTGAGGGGTCCGGCCGGCTCGACCGGCCCTGCCCCGCTCGACCGGCCTTGGGCGGGAGCGGTCGTGTGGCTTGGGGCCGGTCGTAGGGCTCGTGGAGGCTGGACCCGGCCCTGTCCGGCCCGACCGGCCTTGCCCCGCTCGACCGGCCTTGGGCGGGAGCGGTTTTGTGGCTTGGGGCCGGTCGTAGGGCTCGTGGAGGCTGGACCCGGCCTTGCCCCGCTTGACCGGCCTTGCCCCGCTCGACCGGCCTTGGGCGGGAGCGGTTTTGTGGCTTGGGGCCGGTCGTAGGGCTCGTGGAGGCTGGACCCGGCCCTGTCCCGCTTGACCGGCCTTGGGCGGGAGCGGTTTTGTGGCTTGGGGCCGGTCGTAGGGCTCGTGGAGGCGCGGGAGCAAAGAGCTGGACCGCTGACTTTTCCACATACGGCCCCTGGGGCCTGCCGATACGAGGCTCAGGCATCCAGCCTTGAACCATGAACCCCCACGAGCTGATCACGGTCATCGACTCGCGCTGGCCAGCACGTGCCGTTGCCTCCACTCAACAACTCGCTCTGGCTGAACTGGGTGATCGTGTGCTGACTGTCGGTGTTCGCTCCGGGGTGTTGCTTCGCCTGCGCCGCGGGGCGTATGTGCGCACTGACGAATGGAATCGACTCACACCGTGGGAGCGTGACGACCTGCGGATCCACGCACACTACGAATCCACGGGTGGAACGTCTTGCTACAGCCATTCGAGTGCCGCGCGACTTCACTCGTGCCAGGTCTGGAACTGTGGGCGGTTGGTCCATGTCACCACGAGCTATTCAAACTCCGCCACGAGCACTGGGACCGATGTTCGGACCCACCGCCTTCCGCTGGACTCCTCAGACCTCATCACGCTGCAGACTGCCGATGGCAGGGACATTCAGGTAACCAGCCTGGAACGCACAGTACTGGACTGTGCCAGGATCCTCCGTCTCGACGCTGCCGCCGTGATCGGGGACGATGCCTTGCGGAAGGGGGCGGACCTGGCGAGCATGAGGAAGATGCTTGAGGAAAGTCCGGTGAAGCGGGGGAGCATGCGTGCGGCTGCGGTGCTGGATGCCCTGGACGTCCGTTCGGAATCTGCCGGAGAAACCCGCACACGCCTGTTGCTGCATTCCTTTGGCCTTCACTCGTTTGTCCCCCAGTACGAGATTCCGACGAGCGCCGGGCTCTTCCGTGCAGACTTTGCGGACCCGGCTTCCAGGGTGGTCATTGAGTTCGACGGCAAAGCAAAATACGGCGATTACAAGCCGGCAGACGAAGTACTTCTGGCTGAACGGAGGCGTGAAAATGCCCTCACCGAAGAAGGGTGGATATTTCTGCGGCTCGATTGGCAGCAGCTCGAAGACCCCTGGGCAATACGACGGCGGGTTGGCGCCACGCTTGTCCGGGCGCAGAAACGGCTGGCTGGCTAACCACGCAAAGACGGCCGTGCCCCGCTTGAGCGGCCCGGGAAAGGGCAGCTCAAGCGGGGCACGGCCGTGATTGAGGTGAGCGGGGTGTGTTGGTGAGCGGGGTGTGTTGATGAGCGGGGTGCAGCTAAAAGGGCTAGAGAGTCCCGGTAGCGATGTTCAGCATGCGGCGCAGCGGTTCGGCGGCGCCCCAGAGGAGCTGATCGCCCACGGTGAAGGCGCTGATGTACTCCGGGCCCATTTCGAGCTTGCGGATTCGGCCCACGGGGATATCCAGCGTGCCGGACGCAGCCACCGGGGTAAGGCTCGCCATGGAGTCTTCCTTGGTATTCGGCACCACCTTGGCCCACTCGTTGTCAGAGGCCAGGATGCTCTCGATCTCAGCTACGGAGAGGTCTTCGCGGAGCTTGAGGGTCAGAGCCTGGGAGTGCGAACGCATGGCGCCGATCCGGATGCACAAGCCGTCCATCATGATGTGGTTCTCGGCGGAAGTGCCGAGGATCTTGTTGGTCTCCACACCCGCCTTCCACTCTTCCTTGGACTGGCCATTGCCCAGGTCCGCGTCGATCCAGGGGATCAGCGAGCCTGCAAGCGGGACACCGAACTGCGTCGCGTCGATATCTGTGCGCTGGTGTGCCAGAACCTTGCGATCGATTTCCAAAATGGCCGACGCCGGGTCGTCCAGTTCCGAGCTGACCTCGGCGTTGAGAGTGCCGAACTGGCTCAGAAGCTCGCGCATATGGCGGGCACCCCCACCGGAGGCAGCCTGGTACGTCATGGAGGTGCCCCACTCGACGAGGCCGTTCTTGAACAATCCGCCCATGCCCATCAGCATGCAAGACACTGTGCAGTTGCCACCGATGAAGTCCTTGGTTCCATTGACCAGACCCTTGTCGATGACGTCGCGGTTGATCGGGTCCAGCACGATGATCGAGTCATCGCTCATACGCAGGGTGGAGGCGGCATCGATCCACAGGCCATCCCAGCCGCGGCTGCGAAGCTCGGTGTGGACGCGCTTGGTGTAGTCGCCGCCCTGGGCGGTGACAATAATGGGCAGCTTAGCCAGCGTGTCGACGTCGAACGCGTCCTCGAGCTTGCCTGAGCCCTCTGCGAAGGAAGGCGCGGCACCTCCTGCGTTCGAGGTGGAGAAGAACACCGGGTTGATGTTGGCGAAGTCGCCCTCGTCCTGCATACGCTGCATCAGGACGGAGCCGACCATACCGCGCCATCCGACCAGGCCGACGGAAGGTGTAGCTGCTGTAGTCATTCGTTCAGTTTAGACTTCAGAACCGCAAAGGCGCAGTCGGTTACGTCACTCCCGGCGGACGGCGAAATAGCTCACCAAAGAAGCCGATCAGGCACCAAAGACGCAGATCAGGCGCCCGGACCCTCCGAGAGCAGCAACTGTTTCCGCGCCCGGATGGCAAAGAAGGCGCCAAAGGCAAAGACCTGGGCCACAACAACCAGCACAACGATGCCGACGATCTTGTTTCCGCCCAGGATCATGGTCAGGCCGACGATGGCAGACAGCAGCGCGAGCAGAGGCAACAGCATGTAGCCCAGCACGAATAGAGTTTCTGGTTTCTTCAACATCTATGCACCCTTCCGGCGCCATACAGTGAACCGGTAGCGTGTGCCGTTGGCCGACGTGAGCCAGCCCTTGGGCGGTTCGTTGGCCGAGTTCTCCCATTCGTAACCGAGCTCCGGGGCGTAAGTGTCGCCGTCGGCCTCTGAATCGATGAAGGTGACCACGGCGACGTCGGCAATATCCACGGACTGGGCGAAGATTTCCCCGCCGCCCAGGATCCAGACGGTACTCCCGCCGGGCACGAACTGGGATTCGAGCAATGCGTCATCCAGGGACTTCACGACGACGGCGCCCTCCGCTTCGGGAGTGCTGCCCCAGTTTTCCTGCCGGGTTATCACGATGTTGGTCCGGCCGGGCAGCGGACGGTACTTGGCAGGGAAGGACAGCCAGGTCTTGCGCCCCATGATCACGGGGTGCCCTGCGGTGAGCTTCGTGAAGTGCTTCAGGTCCTCGGGGAGGTGCCACGGCATGTCGCCGTCCTTGCCAATAACTCCGGCGGTGGTCTGTGCCCACACCAAGCCGACGCCGGTGATGCTTTCAGCCAGGTCTGCAGTGAAACCTTCCGGCGCTGCCTGGGATTCGGAATCTTTGCTGTTCATACGGCGATCGGGGCCTTAATCGTGGGGTGGTGCTGATAGCCAACGACCTCGAAGTCGTCCAGGGTGTAGTCAAAAATCGAGTCAGGCTTGCGGTTGATCTTCAACTGCGGATATTCATACGGTTCCCGGGCGAGCTGCTTCAGAACCTGGTCCATGTGATTCTCGTAGATGTGCACGTCGCCGCCGGTCCAGACGAATTCCCCTGGTTCCAGGCCTACCTGCTGCGCCAACATGCAGGTCAGCAGGGCGTAGGAAGCGATGTTGAAGGGGACGCCCAGGAAGGTGTCTGCCGAACGCTGGTACAGCTGGCAGGACAACTTCCCGTCAGACACGTAGAACTGGAAGAAGACGTGGCATGGCGGCAGCGCCATGTCCTGGAGTTCGGCAACATTCCAGGCGGAAACGATGTGCCGGCGTGAGTCGGGGTTGGCCTTCAGGTTCTTGACGAGCTCGGCGATCTGGTCGATGTGTCCGCCGTCAGGAGTGGGCCAGCTGCGCCACTGGACGCCATAAACGGGCCCGAGTTCGCCGTCGGCATCTGCCCATTCGTTCCAGATGGTGACGCCTTGGTCCTGCATCCACTTCACGTTGGTTTCGCCGCGCAGGAACCACAGCAGTTCCACAGCCACAGATTTGAAGTGAACTCTCTTTGTGGTGATCAGGGGGAAACTTTTGCTTAGGTCAAAGCGCATCTGGCGGCCGAATACGCTGCGCGTACCTGTGCCGGTCCGGTCTGATTTGTGGGTGCCATGTTCCAGCACGTCACGCAGGAGGTCTTCATAGGGCGTAGGAATGCTCACGGTTCCAGTCTACTGACGCTCGCCAAGACGTTCTGCCAGGAGCCGGAGCAGTGTGTCGTTCGCAAGCCCGGCTTTGCGGCCCTCGGCTATGTAATGTTCGACGGCGGCCGTCACCGACGCTGGAGCCTCACCCCAGCGCGGGGCTACGACGGCGGGCGGGCCGACGACGACAGTACCGTTCCGTCGTCGGGTCTCGATCAGGCCGGCCTGCTCCAGTTCCTTGTAGGCTCTGGCAACGGTTCCGGCCGCCAGGCCGAGGTCCGCTGCGAGGCCGCGGACCGGCGGCAACCTGGCTCCCCGCTCCAGGGCGCCGAGAGTGATAAGGGAGGAAATCTGCGCTCTGATCTGTTCATAGGGTGGCGTAGGTGACTTCAGGTTGACGGAGATGTCCACAGTCACGGGACGCGGTCCATCTCAACTTCAAGAACACGGCCGCGTGGGGCTGTCCGGACCGGAATCAGGGCGATGAATACGGCACAGGCAGCCAGAAACACGCCGGCTCCTGAAAGAAGCTCCGAGAAGCCAGAAAAGCTGGACGGGCTGACGCGTAATCCCGCGGTGACGGCTGCCTGTTCGAAGAGAAGGAAAACGGCGGCCTCCGCCAAGAAGAAGGCCGCAAGAGTTCGGGTGGTCCGAACGTATGCGATGCTGCGAAATGTGGCGTCGGGCCCGGCTGCGTCCCTGATACCGGGCCGCGTTCTGATGCTCTTGAGCACCTTGAGTACGGCTGCAACGACTACGCCGGCGCACACACTGCTCTCAATCCATGCAGAACCTGTCCCGAGGAGCATTTCGCCGGAAGCGGCAGTTGCCAGGACAGACAGGTAGAGAACGCACGCCACTATCGCAATAGTGGCAAGAGCAGGGCTGATTGCTTTTACCGGCAATCCTCTGGGGAGGCCGGCAACGGCGTAGTTGCGGCCCAGTAGAACTTCCCCCGCAGCTATCACCCCAAGGGCGGCTAAAGCAGAGAGAGCGACAAACATCATTGGACTAAAGGGAACGCCGTTGGCCTCCCTGGCTTCGATAAACAGTCCTGACAACAGCCAGGCAAAGATGAGGGGGAGGGCTGCAGCTGCCGCACTCAACGGACCAAGCGACGCCACGAGCATGGCCGCGGGATGGCCAGGACGGATCTTGGGACCGGCTTCAGCGGCAGCAAGGTTCGCCGCCGCTTCCTCGGCCTCGAGCCGGGGAGGTCCCCAACCCCACATCACGAGCAGCACGACAAGATTCACCACGACGGCGTAGTTAATCCCACCGAGCGGCGCAGGGGCTCCGGGAGGTGTGTTCATGGAGAAGTTTCCTGCGATCGCGGCCAGGCCCGAGGCCACGGTCGCCACTGTTCGAAGCAGGCGGTTCATGGCGATGGAGCGAAGGAGCCGGTTGTCCGTATCGGTCAGACCTTCGAGTTGCCGGCGGCGCGTGATGAGCAGCAGCGCCAGTACAGTGCCGACGGCCAGAACCAGGAGTGCGCCGCCGAGGCAAGCAGCGAGCTCAATGCCGCTGATCCTGCCGGGCTGCCCCATCCGGGTCGGATATCCGTCAGCTGTTTGTATGCGTTCCACAGCAGGAAAGGCCGGCAAGCCCGCGACCCAGGCGATGAAAGAGGCAGAGAAGACAAAGATCCCGATTGTCACCCAGGCGAGCTTGCGCGGCGCAAAGTCCCTGAGCCTTCGCACCGAGAGGCTGGCCCGACGGCGTGTTCCCTTGTGCCCCGGATAACTGATCTGACCGATGGCGTGGATCAAAAGACAGCCCAGGACAGGCCACGACAGCAGCGCTGCGATCTCCCCCGGGGTGTCCGATGAATTGTAGGGAAATTCCCCGGCGATCGTCCCGGCGTTTGCCGCTCCCTGGAGGCTGCTGGCCATCCAGCCCAAGACCCCTACCCACTTTGCATGCTTTGCAGCCGAAACGGGAGAAGCTGTGCCTGCACCCCACACGCCCCACCTCAGCCAGAGGTACACCACGACGGCCACAATGAACGGCCATAGCAGCACCATTGGCGGCAGAGTGACGGCAATAGGCATGGTTCCCCCACGTTTCAGAACTTGCATCCGCACTTTGTATCAAGCACTTGATACAAAGTGTCAGGCACAGAACCGGTGGGGTCAAGTCAAGGTTTGCCGGTCAGCGGAGATCGTGGCCGGACCTGCAGCGCTCAGTCGTCGAAGGGCCTGAACTTCTCCACAGCGACAACCCTGCTGCGGTCTCCACGGGACACGTGGCACACAAGGATTTCCCCCGGCGCCAAGTAGGGATCCTTGGAAGGCAGGAGCGTTCGGAGGTTCTGATTCATGTGATGGCCCAGCTGCTTGAAGACGGTGGGCAGTGCCGGCCTGTGCGTGCACAACAACGTGGCCCGCTGCTTGTCCAAAAGGGATTCGACGACGGCGGCTGTCTTCTGAGGACTCCGTGCATGCTTGTGTTCGGTCAACGCCTCAATCACCTTGACCTTTGCATCCATGGCCTTTGCGTAGGGCGCCACGGTGGCTACACAGCGAAGCCACGGACTGGTGCTGACGCGGAGGGGCTTCCATGCCATCAGCAGACGGCGGACTGCCTGGGCCTGCCTGAGCCCGGTCGCGGCCAGGGGCCGTTCGCCTTCAGCCTTGCTCCAGGACGAACGTGGCTTTGCTTTGGCATGGCGGAGGATCACCAAGGGCCACGTGTCCACGGCGTTGCGTTCGTGGGCCGCCATAAGTTCTTCCAGCGGACCCACGTCACTGGGGTTGCTTAGCAGCCGGGCGGCTTTATCCGGGGAACACCACATGACGCTGTCCACTTCTTTACCGTCAGGGCGCAACGTGGCTCCGTCGACGTCGACAGCCCAGTAGTGCACAACCTTCAGCCCCGCCGAAACATGGTAATGAATCGGCGGAAGGGGAATGCCCAGGGCTGCCTTGAGCCCTATCTCCTCCTCCACTTCCCTGACGGCACATTCAGGGACGGTCTCGCCGTCGTCGATTTTGCCTTTGGGCCAGGACCAATCGTCGTAGCGCGGCCTATGGATCAGGAGGACTTCCAAACCGTCCTTGGTGAGGCGCCAGGGAATGGCCCCGGCGGCCGTAACCGCAATGGGTTCCCCGGGGTGGTCGGTTTGGTCGGCAACGGGAATGTCAAGGTCAGCAATCGGAGAATCGCTCTTCAACCCGGTGCCTATCGTCGGCTCGCCGACCGCTGGCGGGAGCGCGAAGCCAGAAGCCATGACTGTACGTCCTCCAGATGCCTTCCGTCCTCGGCCAAGTGATGCCGCGTCCATTCTCCAAGGCTGTCCAGATGCCAGCTGGAAGTTCCCGGGTCCATGTATTTACGGAGCATGTCCAGGACGTAGGTGGTGTCGTCACCACTCCTGAGGCGGACCAACGCTTCCACCCGCCGGTCAAGGTTGCGGTGCATCATGTCGGCGGAACCGATAAACACCACAGGATCACCGCCGTTGGCGAACGCGAAGACCCGGGAGTGCTCCAGGAACCTGCCCAACACCGAGCGCACGATAATGTTCTCGCTCAAGCCGGGGATGCCGGGCCGAAGGGAGCAAATACCGCGGACGATGACGTCCACCTGCACCCCGGCCTGTGACGCCCGGTAAAGGGAGTCAATGATGGCTTCATCCACCATGGAGTTCACCTTGATCTGGACACGGGCCGGAATCCCGGCACGTGCATTGCGGATCTCCGTTTCGATCCGGTCGATCAGGCCTGACCGGACGGAACGCGGAGCTACCAGAAGACGCTTGAACGTGGATTTCGGGGCGTAGCCGGAGAGCTGGTTGAACAGCTTGGACAGATCCTCGCCCACTTGCTCATTAGCGGTCAGGAGTCCAAGGTCTTCGTAGTAACGGGCGGTGCGGGGGTGGTAGTTGCCCGTGCCAATGTGGCAATAGCGCCGGAGTCCGTCCACTTCCTGGCGGACCACGAGGGAGAGCTTGCAGTGTGTCTTGAGGCCAACAATGCCGTACACCACATGCACACCGGCCTGCTCAAGCTTGCGGGCCCAGGAGATGTTGGCCTGTTCATCAAAGCGGGCCTTGATCTCAACGAGCGCCAGGACCTGCTTCCCCGCTTCGGCGGCATCGATCAGGGCATCCACAATGGGGGAGTCGCCGGAAGTCCGGTACAGGGTCTGCTTGATGGCCTGGACCTTGGGGTCCGCGGCAGCCTGCTCCAGGAAAGCCTGGACCGACGTCGAGAACGAATCGTATGGGTGGTGCAGGAGGATATCCCGACGCCGCATGGCCGCGAAGACGTTCGCTGCCTTTGACGTCTCGGACTCGTTCAAGTACCGGGAGGTGTGCGGTACGTGCTTGGGGTAGTGGAGATCTGCACGGTCGATGCCGGCGATGACGGACATGCCCCGGAGGTCCAGAGGCGCAGGCACTGAGTAAACCTCAGACTCCTCCACTCCAAGTTCCCGGATCAGCAGGGCGCGGATGTTCGGGTTGATGTCAGTGGTGACCTCAAGACGGACGGGTGGGCCGAAGCGCCGTCGCAGCAGTTCCTTTTCAAGTGCCTGCAGGAGATTCTCGGCGTCGTCCTCTTCAACCTCAACGTCTTCGTTGCGGGTCACACGGAAGGTGTGGTGCTCCAGGACCTCCATGCCGGCGAACAGCTGGTCAAGGTGGACGGCGATGACCTCTTCGAGGGCGATGAAGCGCGCAACCCGGCCCGGGATGGAGCCGGCGCGCGGCCCGTCGATGGAAATGAGCCGGGGAAGCTGGTCGGGTACCTTGACGCGGGCGAACAGCTCCTTGTCACTCACCGGGTTTCGGACCACGACGGCGAGGTTCAGCGACAGCCCGGAAATGTAGGGGAAGGGGTGGGCAGGATCCACGGCCAGGGGCGTCAGGATGGGGAAGACCTTCTCCGCGAACATTGCACTGAGCTGGTCCTTGGCCTGGTCATCCAGCTCGTGCCAGTGCATGAGGTGGATGTGCTCGTAGGCCAGGGCAGGGCGGATCTGCTCGGCGTAGACGCGCGCGTGCCGTTGCTGTAGCTCGTGGGCGGCCTCGCCGATCTGTTCCAGGACCTGCACAGGGCTTAGCCCTGCAGGCGACGGAACAGCCAGACCTGTCGCGATGCGCCGTTTGAGCCCGGCAACGCGGACCATGAAGAATTCGTCCAGGTTCGAAGCAAAAATTGAGAGGAAGCCAACCCGTTCCAGGAGATGGAGATCGGGGTCTTCGGCCAGCTCCAGGACACGTGCGTTGAAGGCGAGCCAGCTGAGTTCCCGGTCAAGGAAGCGGTCCGGGCTGATGTCACCCTCAGGTTCCAGGTTCGGAGCGAATTCCGGGATGTCGATCCGGTCTTGCGTTGCGCGGGACGCCGGCACTTCCGAGGAGCCAAAGCGTGCCCGAACCGATGGCACCTTGGCTTCGGACGTGGTGGTCCCGCCGGATTCCGGCTGCATGGTCTCTCCTTTTGCTGGCGCGGTTTAGTTTCAACCTTACAAGCATTCGATTCAGCAGAGACCCACAGATTGTTTCACGCCTCAAGTGCGTCAGGCCTGAGGTCTAACCGGGAGTAACCGGCCCATACATGACATCGACATCCCAGCGTGAAAAGCCCAGGCGGCGGTAGAGAGATACGGCGGGCAGATTGTCGGCGTCGGTGTACAGCATGACGGCGTGCAGGCCTTGCTCCTGCAGGTACTTGATGCCCGCCACCGTGAGTGCCTTGCCGAGCCCCATGCCTTGGGCCTCCGGCGTAACGCCAACCACATAGACCTCGCCCATTGCAGGATGCTTCCCGTTCCGCGGGTGGATTTTGGTCCAGTGGAAGCCGAGCAGTTTCCCGGCGGTGTCTTCGGCGAGGAGGAATCCTTCTGGATCGAACCAGTCCTCGGCCATCCGGGCCTCGAGGTCTGCAAGGGCCAGGTTCCCCTGCTCCGGATGGTGCGAGAAGGCGGCCCTGTTGGCGGCCAGCCACCCATCTTCATCCTGGCCTGGAACAAAAGCCCGGAGCGCTACGCCACCAGGCATCGGCGCCATCGGCAATTCTGCGTTCGCGGTGGTGAGGCGCATCTTCCACAGCTCACGGACGGGCCGGTAGCCATACCTGGCGGCAAGCGCCGCTGCGGCCTCATGGTTGCCATGTGACCAGGCGGTGAGTCCAGTGAAGCCGCGCTCCTTTTCGAGGGTCCGGATCAACCGGTCCGCCACGCCCTGGTTGCGGTAACTCGGGTGAACGGCCACTTCCAGGACACCGGAACCGTCCGTTTCCTCAATCACGACGGCGAGCCCGGCCAGATCCTGGGCGCTGCTTGGCTGCGAGTCCTCATCAACGGCGTACAGCGCAAGGGCAAGCACCGAATGCCCGCCTGCACCGGATGACCCGCCGGCGCGCAGGGTAAGGAGTGTTTGCTCGGAAAGGGGCGGATTTCCATCGGACTCCTCCGCCGCTGCTGCGAGATCCTTGAAGTCCCTGTACAGCTGAGGTTCAAGGGTGTCTTTTGCAACCAGTACCGGCCAGGTTTCAGGATGTGCGGGACTCATGAGGTAAGGCTATACGCCTTGATCGATTACGGCTGGGGATGTGGCTGGGCCAGGGCAAGAGTCAGGATTTTGAAGCACTCAGTCCGTCCGATATAGTCGATACTCGTCCGGCTCGCTGAGCAGGACGCGAGGGGGATCCACCACTGGGGTGGCCTCGATACGTTCGACCCGTATGTCCTCCACTGATGCAGGAATGCAAGAAGCCCCGGACTCCAAAGAGTCCGGGGCTTCTTGCATCTGGTATTTACAGGGGGCTGGATCAGGCCTCGCTGAGTTCTTCCTCCGGCAACCGGACAAGTGTCAGACGGTAGCCGACGTTGCGCACAGTGCTGATCAGGTTCTCGTGGTCCGCACCCAACTTTGCCCGCAAGCGCCGGACATGGACGTCCACGGTGCGCGTGCCGCCGTAGTAGTCGTAGCCCCACACCTCGGTGAGCAACTGTTGGCGGGTGAAGACGCGGCCCGGGTGCTGCGCGAGGTACTTAAGCAGCTCGAACTCTTTGAACGTGAGATTCAGCGGTGCCCCGTTGACGCGCGCCGTATAGCTGGCTTCGTCAATCACGACGCCGGCGGCCCGGATTTCAGTGGGGGCGTCCTCCTGCGCGGGAACAGCCCGCGCCACCGACAGACGGATTCTGGCTTCGACCTCCGCCGGTCCCGCTGATTCGAGGACAATGTCGTCCACGGCCCAGGCGGATGAAACGGCTGCCATGCCGCCCTCCGTAAGAATCAATACGAGAGGGGCGCTGAGGCCGGTGGCTTTCAGCAGCTGGGTGAGTGAACGGGCACCAACGAGGTCCTTGCGGGCGTCGAGCAGCACGATGTCACAGGGGTCTGTTTCCAGGAGCGCTGTTGGCTCGGCCGGAAGGATGTGCACCCGGTGGTTGAGGAGTTCCAGGGCAGGCAATATGTCCACCGATGAGCCGGCGCTGTTCGTCAGTAGCAGGATGTGTGACATTGTTCCTCCAAGGGGCTGTCCGCACATCATTGGGCGTCTGAACCGGGCTTGCACCGGCCGGTACTGTACATCCCGAAACAGGAGCGGCGGGTGACGCTGGTCTCACCAGCATTTCCCACCAGCCTTGTTCGCGGAAAGCGTAGCTGAACCTTGAGTATACCTAAACACCCCTTCGCGGACACTGAACCTGAGGCACCCCGCGTCTAATTTGCGACATATGACGTGCAGATGAGGCAGGATTGGATGGTCGGGGGGCCGGCAAGTCCTTCTTCACTGGGACTCCTGTGGTGACCCAAGGTCACAACGGCAAAAAGGACACAGCAGAATTAGGTGCGGAGTCGAAGATGAGTATGCCGAAGTCGGGTACGCAGTGAGCGGGGGTGGGACGTGAAGCCGTGGCAAATGGGCACCATTGGCCTCACCGGGCTGGCGGCAATAGTCGTAGGAGCTTACAGCTCACCTGTTGTCCTGATGGTCGCAGCCGTCGTCCTTGCTTTGGCGGTAGGTGTCGGATGGCCGCATTTCCTGGGGATTCCCGCGCGCAAAACACTTGCTGTCCTGATTGGCCTTCCTGGTGCCGGGTCAGCGGTCGCTGCCACTTACGTACCCGCTCCTGCTTTCCTGGACTGGACGCCGGCCTTCATTGCGGCCGGGGTCGTGGCCGTATTCGTGATGCAGCTCATCCGCGGGACCGGACAAGCGCAGCGACTGGAGTCCATCCTGGGATCCTGCGCTGGCGTGCTTCTCGGTTGCCTCGGTGCCGGGTGGATCGCTGCCTCCCGGTTCAACGGGGTTCGCGAAATGCTTCTCGTGGCCGCCATCAGTGCGGCCGTGGCCCTGTTGACAGGCCTTGTCCGGTGGCCTGACCGTATCGTGGCGCCCCTGGGTATCGTCCTCGCCGGATTGGCCGGCCCGCTGGCCGGGCTCATCTTCTCCGATATCGCCGTCGTTCCTGCCGCCCTGGTAGGTGTCGTCATCGGCTCGGTACTCGTCAGTTTCCGGCGGCTGGTTATACTCCGCGGGGAGGCATTGAACGTGGCCGCGGCCATCAGTGTGGCAATTGCGCCGGTGCTGGCCGTGGGTTCCTTGGCCTACTTCATAGACAAAATACTCATCTACTAACGCGTTAGGATGGCATCATGTCCGTACTTGCATTTGAAATTTTCTTCCTCGTCCTGCTCGGCATTGCCGGCCTGGCCATGGCCTGGTTCGCCGGGTTCGTCGTTTACCGGCTCTTCAAAGGCCAGAAGTAAGCACGCCTCGCATCCAATAATCCAGACCGTTTCCAGAGGTAATAGCTGTGCCGATTGAGATTCCCACAGACCTGACCCCCGAACTCGTCCCGCTGTCCTGGCTCATAGGTGAGTGGGAAGGACGAGGCCGGCTCGGCTCCGGTGATGAGGGCTCGGAACATTTCCTCCAGCACGTGTCGTTCACCCACAACGGACTGCCCTACCTGCAGTACCGGGCGGAAAGCTGGCTTGTCGACGACGACGGCGTCAAGCTCCGGCCGTTGACTGTGGAGACCGGCTTCTGGGCACTGGAACGTAAACAGCATGACGAAGACGGTGGCCCGGGTCTGGTCCCCGCCGACATCGTTCCCGTACTCAAGAGTGCCGATGAGGTTGAAGCCCTGCGCAACAAGGATGGCGGCTTCGATATTTCAGTCTCCATCTCTCATCCAGGTGGTATCTCCGAGCTTTACTATGGCCAGATCAAGGGCCCGCAGATTCAGCTCAGCACGGACATGGTGATGCGGGGCAGCCACTCAAAGGATTACAGCGCCGCTACCAGGATTTTTGGTCTTGTGGAGGGCAACCTCCTGTGGCGCTGGGACGTTGCAACGGGCGGCTCTTCGTCCACCGGAAGCGGCCTTGAGGCACACGCTTCCGCCATCCTGAAAAAAGTCAGCTAGTTCCGCCGTCCCGCGGAATAGAGCCGGCGTCAAAGGACTTCTAGTACATATGACTATTAAGAGCCCCCTGTTGTCGCGCCCCGGTGCTGTTGAAGCCGGAGGCGGCGACGCCGGCGTCGCCTCCCACTATGGGGAGCCGTTGCGGGAGCAGCGGGCTCTGGCGGCAGGGACCGCCGTCGTCGATCTTTCACACCGCGGTGTAGTTACCGTCACCGGTCCTGACCGCCTCAGCTGGCTTAACACGCTGTCCTCCCAGCAGGTCGCCAATCTCAATCCCGCCGAATCCACCGAACTGCTGCTGCTAAGCGTGCAGGGCCGGATCGAGTTTGACGCACGGGTAGTGGACGACGGCGCCACCACCTGGCTGATCGTCGAAGCCCAAGAGGCAGCGCCCTTGGCGGAGTGGCTTAACCGGATGAAATTCATGCTGCGGGTAGAGATTGCTGACGTTTCGGACGACTGGGCCGTCGTGGCCTCCACGCGCAAGGTCAATGAGTGGTCCGGACTGCTCGTCTGGGAGGACCCTTGGCCTCACATCGGCGCGGGCGGATACTCGTATTCCGTCGTGGGTGAAGAGGCCCATCCGGGCTTGGAACGGCCTTGGTTCGAATACCTCGTACCGGCCAGTGAACTGGAATCCACCATCGGTGACCGGCCGCTTGCCGGCGTTTGGGCTTCCGAGGCTTTGAGGATCGCTGCCTGGCGGCCACGCCTTGGTGCTGAGACCGACGATAAGACCATTCCCCACGAACTGGACCTCCTGCGGACGGCGGTGCACCTCGCCAAGGGCTGCTACAAGGGCCAGGAGACCGTGGCGCGTGTGCACAACCTCGGCCATCCGCCTCGTCGTCTTGTTTTCCTGCAGCTCGACGGGTCCCAGCACACGGTGCCCGCCGTCGGCAGTCCGGTGCTCCTGGGGGAGCGCAAAGTGGGCACTGTGACCTCAGCGGTCCAGCACTATGAAATGGGCCCGATTGCCCTTGCGGTGATCAAACGGTCGGTCTCGCCGGATGAGGTGCTGACCGTCATGGATGGCGACGAACCGTACACGGCTGCCCAGGAAGTCATCGTGGCTCCCGACGCCGGTCAGGTAGTAGGCAGGCAGACCGGCTTTCTGAAGGGAACCAGATGAGCGATTATCGCGGCGAAGATTCAAACGCAGACGAGGAGCTCGGACCCGACGACGAGACGTTGGCCCTGGCCCATACGCTGTTCGAAGCGGCACGCCAGGGTGAATCCGATATGCTGCGGAGTTACCTCAATGCCGGGGCGCCCGCAACACTCACCAACGCAGCGGGAGACTCGCTGTTGATGCTCGCGGCCTACCACGGACATGCTGACACCGTTCAGCTCCTCCTGCATCATGGCGCCGACGCCAACGCTTCCAATGACCGCGGTCAGACACCCCTGGCAGGTGCCGCCTTTAAGGGGTACACGGACGTCGCCCGTGTGCTGGTGGATGCAGGAGCTGATCCGGACGCCGGCACGCCCAGCGCGCGGGCTGCAGCCGAGATGTTTGCGCGCTCGGAGATCCTGGCCCTGCTGGAGTAGATTCACCGGCGCGAGATGACAGATAACGGCAATGTTTGCAGAGAACATTGCCGTTATCTGTCATCTCGGTCAGCCCAGGAGCACGCTGGTCTGGATGCCTCCGGCTGCGAATCCAATGCTGCGCGCAATTGCCAGCGATCCCTTGTTGCTGACATCGGCGCGCCACTGCAGCGTCAGGCCTGAAGCGAGGGCCTCATGCGCTGCCACCGACGCCGCGAGCGAGCCGAGGCCTTGCCGCCTCCACACCGGATCCACCAGCACGCCCATGTGCGCGAGGATGCCCTCCCACTCGGCGTAAGCACCACACGCCACCGGAACGCGGTTCCCGTCGTCGCCCCGCATTATCGTAAAGCGGTTCTCCAGGTCAGAAAGCCCTACTTCATTGACGTCGTCCGGCGGGCAGAGACCTTCCAGCTGGATCGCTTCCTGTTCCCCGTGTGAGACCGTGAGTTCCTGAGGGGCCTGAAGCAGCGGCAGATCGTCCGCGAAGAACAAAGCAGCCGCTCCGAGGCCATGACCGCCATGGGAGCGCGTGATGGTCAGGAGAGTGACGTGCTGGGCAAGATCCTCGTCCGGAATTCCGACGGCGGCATCCAGGACCCACTGCGGGCCCACCAGGGCGGAGGTACCGAAGATTCGGACGAACTGCACGCAACGTTCGGACTCGTCGGCACGGGTGATCCGTGCCGACGGTCCCGTTCCAGCTGAGCGGGCAGCGGTGAAAGCGTCGTCATCAAGTCCCAGATGGCGGGCCCAGGCAAGCTGGATGATGTCGGCTGAACCGACCTCAAGTGTCATGCCTCCACCCTACCGAGCAGGCGGGTCAACTGCTGTTCGCCGTCATTCTTGAAAAGCCGCGGCGGGAAATGGCTGCGGGACTAGCCGAAGAGGACAGCTGCTTCCTCGTAGCGGTGGGGTGGGACTGACTTGAGGTTGCCGAGCGCGGCTTCGAAACCGACGTGCACGATGTCGGTGCCGTTGAGAGACACCATGGTGCCCCAGCGATGGTCCACCACAGAATCGATTGCCGCCATTCCAAGCCGGGTTGCCAGGACGCGGTCGAAGGCAGAAGGCACGCCGCCGCGCTGGATGTGCCCGAGCACGGTGGCCCGCGTTTCGATGCCGGTCCGTGCTTCCAGTTCCGGGGCCAGCATTTCTGCGATGCCGCCGAGGCGGGGCCGGCCGAAGGTGTCCAGGCCGCGCTCCGAGTGGGGCGTCTCCTGGCCTTCCGGGACGAAGCCTTCAGCCACCACTACCAGCGGTGCGCGGCCGCGGTCGTGGGCTTCCTGCACCCACTCCGTGATCTGGTCCATGGAGGCCTTTTGTTCAGGAATCAGGATGGCGTGGGCGCCGGCGGCCATTCCTGCGTGCAGGGCGATCCACCCGACGTGGCGGCCCATGACCTCGGCGATCATGCAGCGGTGATGGGATTCACCGGTGGTCCGGAGCCGGTCGATGGCCTCGGTGGCGATCTGTACTGCAGTGTCGAAACCAAACGTGTAATCGGTGGCGTCAAGGTCGTTGTCTACCGTCTTGGGAACCCCCACAATCCGCAGGCCGGCGTCGGTGAGCCGTTTCGCTGCTGCGAGAGTGCCTTCGCCGCCGATGGCGATGATGGCATCGATGCCAAGCCTCTTCATGTGGTCTTTGATGACTTCAGGGCCACCGCCGTTTTCGAACGGGTTGGTGCGGGACGTTCCCAATATGGTTCCGCCCTGCTTCGCGATGCCGCGGACCATGGTGCGGGGGATCTGGATGATGTCACCCTCGACAACGCCGCGCCAGCCGTCCAGGAACCCCACGAATTCGTGTCCGTGGATGGCAATGCCCTTGAGAACCGCGCCACGGATGACAGCGTTCAGTCCAGGGCAGTCGCCGCCGCTGGTGAGGATTCCAATTTTCATATCTTTAGGCTCAAATCCTGGTTGAGGGTGTACAGGCAGAGCGCCACGCTGAGCTCATCTAGATTGTAGTGGGCAGTGTGGGACAGGACACAAACGGTTACAAAAACGTGCCCCCGCTCATGGAGCGGAGGCACGTAGTTGGCGGTTCCTGCCGGGGTCTACAGCTGCTTGTTTGCCCGCTTATCGATGAACGACTGAAGTGGGATGCTGTCCCGCTGATCCGGCAAAATCAGCCACGCAGCGACGTAGAAAACAAAGGCCGGGCCCGGCAGGAGGGCGAGGAGCAGGAATGCAATCCTGACGAAGGCGACGTCCACCTTCAGCTTCGCAGCAATTCCGCCGCATACTCCGCCGAGCAATCGCTGTGGGCCGCGCCGCAGGCCCATGCCCCTGACAATGCTGAAGAATTTATCCATGGTTCAAGACTTCCCTGTTGTGGTTTCTTTGTCACGTCGGCGGGCGGACAGGAGACCACCGATCACCAGCGCGGCGCCCGCACCCACCATGAGTCCGATCAACACGTAGGTGCCGTTCAGTTCCACGATGCCAAGCTGCGCGACGACGATCAGGACGGCCAGCGCCAGGACGATCAGGCCCCAGACGACGGTTCCTACGCGGACTGAGGGTTCCGGTTCGGGGGAGGCCACGGGGGTGGCGGATGTGGTGGAAGCATCCGGAGCAGGGTCCGGAGTGTGCTCGTAGCTGCTCATGTCAGTTTCCTTCCTTGATGGTCACGTTGCTCATGGTGCCGTCAATCTCAAGGATCAGGGGCGACCCTGGTTTGTCGGTGTTGTACGTGCTCTGCTTCGTCGTCATCCCGCCATGGTGTTCAGAACCCTCGTTGAGGTTTCCCATCGTCATGTCGGCCTCTATTTCCACCGGGACGTTATCGGGGATGATGACGTCCACGTTGCTGGCAGTGATATCCAGCGGGATCACGACGTCGGAGGTCAAGGGGGTGGTGACGTTCAGCTTCGTGAGGTCAACTGTTCCCCGGCGGCCTGTGATGTCGAAGCCTTCCCGTGCCTGCTCGATGCTGACAGGAGTCCAGTCGACCTGCTGGGAACGGAACCTGTCACCGTTTTGCACCACGTTGAATATGCCGCCGATGATCAAGGCAACCACTGCGAAGAACCCCAGGATGCCTGACGTGCGGCCGCGGAGTCCGGAGATCAGGATGCCCAGACCGAGGACCGCAGCAGCGCTGGCCCAGACCACGGCATTGGCCGAATTGCCGAGCTCGATTACATTGCCGGCGTCGAGGGCTTTGATACCGCCGCCCACCAGCAAGGCTGTGCCGGCAGTGATGGCCACCGCGGGAGCGCCGGGTCCGAACTTGCGCGGCTTGGCCGGCGGAGGTGTGGCTCCGGCAGGATTGCGGAAGCCGCCGTTGTACGGGCCGCTGGGGCCATAGGGTCCGCCAGGTCCGTAGGGGCCGTTGGGGCCCTCCGGGGGAACGGATCCCGACGGCGGTACTGGCACAGACCCGCCCGACCCGGTCTGGGAGCCACCGGCCGACGTGGTTGTGCTGAACTGGCTGGTGAAGGGGGCACTGTTGGAGCCTGCAGTTGGGCCACTGGCGGCGTAAGAGCTGCCAGGGTAGGTGCCATAGGGCCCGCCACTGAAGGCGGCTGCTCCGGGAGCACCGGGCTGGGAATTGGTGTTCATGGCGGGGTTTCCACTCCGGTTTCTGTTCCGTTGTACCAGGTAGTAGATGAGATATGTGATGGCGCCTATCCAGAAAACAGCCCAGATGAAGCGTCCGAAGCCGTTCCCTTCCCAACCCCAGAATCCTGTGCCAAGGCTGGGGAACCCCAGGATGGTGGTGATCAGGGCGCCGGTCATGCCGCCCGTCCAGCGTCCGGCAGCGGCTTCCTGGACGTGGATGCGGCCGTCAGGCTCCGGGAGCAGTGCCCACGCGATGCCGTATAGCAGAACGCCTATGCCTGCGAACAAGGCCAGGACGATAAAGACGCCCCGGACAATGAGCGGGTCTACCCCGGCGCGGTGCGCAATCCCGCTGGCGACGCCGCCGATCCAGCGGTCGCTGCCCCGGTAAACTCCGTTTCCCCGAATCCAATCGAAGAAGTTTCGCGGAGGTGCCACGGCGTACGGCGCCGGCTGCGGGTATCCCGGGGCTGCGTATCCTTGGCTTTCCTGTCGTGGGCCGGGAAACCCCTGGCTGGAGGTTCCGTGGTCCGGGTAAGTCTGTTGGAAGCCGGGATCTGTACTTTCGGACTGTGCTGCGGGGGAGTCCGGTGCTTGTCCCATGCTGTCCGAAGGGGATTCCGATGTGGAGCCCGTTGGGGTATCGGCTGGGGAGTTGGCAGCCGGGCTGGCAGGGGATTCCGCCGCGGAGTCGCCTGCGGAATCGGAAGGTGTTGCCGACGGCTGATGGTTGTCAGCCGGTTGTTGATCTTCTGGGTTGACGTTGTGCGGGTTCATGCTTCGATCCTCCCGCGCATAGCGTGATCAGCTCTACTGGGGAACACCCTGAGCTATCCCTGAACGACCCCCGGTTCCGGTGCAAAACAGGTCCGGGGAACCCTGATCCGTGCTTGGATGGATTCATGAGTACCACTGTCCTGCGGCCGCCACTGGTCCGCAGCGCCGACCGTGTCATAGCCGGCGTCTGCGCGGGACTCGCCCTGCACCTGGGCTGGCCTGTGCGGTTCATTCGCATCGGCATGGTGGTAGCAACCTTGGCTGGCGGAGCCGGCCTGGTGTTTTACGCCTGGCTGTGGATTATGGTTCCCACGGCTGATGAAAGCGCTAAAAGAAACGCACGCCGGCCAGCGTCACCGATTGCGCCGGCCGTCAGCGGACCCTTGGCAGCGCCGTCAACACAATGGTCATCTACTCACCAAAGGGGGCTCCCTGGCCTGACTGGTTACCCGGCGCAGTCGGGATCTTCGGATTCCTCGGCGTTTGCCTGGCTGGACCCATCAGGGGAGAAAGTCTTCATAGATCCATCGTGGCCGTCCGGACTTCCCGCCGACGTCCAGGCGTCGGGAGCATCCCAATCAGTCTCAGGCATGGTCCGTCCAACCAGCGGGGACGGACCAGCCTGGTTCCGATTCCGCAGGATGCCGTACGCCAAGGAAATCCTCCTTGGAATCGGGCTGCTGTTGGCCGGAGCTATTCTTATCGCCCGGCTTCTTGGAGTCGATGTGCCCTTGGGAACGCTTATTCCGGCCGCGGCGATCCTTGGCGGTGCTTCCATCGCCTGGATGCAGCTCGACGAGACCCGTCGGGCCGGAATTGTGGACAAGGCCAAGGCCAACCAGGCCGGCGGGTGGGTGCGGTTGGCCGCCGGGCTTGCCCTGGTAGTCGCAGGCGTGCTGGTGATGGTTTCCGGCTCTGGCTCCTGGGAACAGACGTGGCTTGCGTTGCTCGCTTCCGTCGCTGTCCTGGGAGGGGTCGCAGTGGTGCTCCTGCCCTGGGGTCTCAAGTTCTGGCGGGATCTGGAGACGGAAAGAGCCGGGAGGGTGCGCGCCACCGAACGGGCCGAAATCGCTGCCCACCTGCACGACTCGGTCCTGCAGACGCTGGCTCTTATTCAGCGACGGGCGGGCAACGAGCACGACGTCGTCCGGCTGGCCAGGGCGCAGGAAAGGGAACTGCGCAGCTGGCTGTATCGCGACGAGGGCAGGGACATTGGCAACCTGTCGGAACGCATCAAGGCTGTGGCTGCTGAGGTGGAAGACGCACACGGCCAAGCGGTGGAAGTGGTAAACGTGGGTGACACCGTAATGACGGAGCGCCATGAAGCACTGGTCCAGGCGAGCCGGGAAGCCATGCTGAATGCCGCCCGCCACGGTGGGGGTTCCGTTTCGGTCTACGTCGAGGCTTCAGACAAAGAGGTCGAGGTTTTTGTCAAGGACCGGGGAGCCGGCTTCGATCTTCACAAGGTGCCTGACGACCGGCTGGGCGTCCGGGAATCCATCATCGGACGCATGAAGCGCCACGGCGGCACAGCCGTGATCAACAGTGGCCCTGAGGGCACCGAGGTACGCCTCGGACTGCCTGCAATGGCCGCGGAACAAGGAGAAACGACGTCGTGAGCAGCATTGAAGCAGAGGGTGTGCCGGCGAGAGAAGGCAGCGTCCGGGTTGTCCTCGTCGACGATCATGCCATCTTCCGTTCAGGCCTTAAGGCAGACCTCGACTCCCGGATCTCGGTAGTGGGGGAGGCCGGAACGGTCGAGCAGGCTATTGCCGTCATCGCCCAGACCCGGCCGGACGTTGTGCTCCTGGATGTTCACCTCCCTGGCGGGCTGGGCGGTGGTGGACGTGAAGTCATTGCCGGCTCAATTGCGCTCCTGGGCACAACACGGTTCCTGGCTTTGAGCGTTTCCGATGCTGCTGAGGACGTTGTGGCCGTCATTCGGGCAGGCGCCCGGGGATACGTCACCAAGACCATCTCCGGGGCAGAAATCACCGACGCCGTCATGCGGGTGGCCGGCGGCGACGCTGTCTTCTCGCCCCGGCTGGCCGGATTCGTCCTTGACGCGTTCGGCACCTCGCCAGCAGACATCGCCGACGACGAACTGGACCGGCTTTCCGCCCGGGAGCTTGAGGTCATGCGGCTGATAGCGCGCGGCTACAGCTACAAGGAAGTGGCCAAGGAGCTGTTCATCTCCATCAAGACTGTGGAGACCCATGTTTCCGCAGTGCTCCGCAAACTGCAGCTCTCCAGCCGCCACGAGCTCACCAAGTGGGCTGCCGAGCGTCGCCTCCTCTAGCCGCACCGACGCTCCCTCACGTTTCGCGGGTTAACCACCGACGCTCCCTCACGTTTCGCGGGTTAACCACCGACGCTCCCTCACTTTTGAAGTGAGGGAGCGCCCTGAAAATGCAGGCGGAGCCTAGCTGGCCTTGCCGAGGAAGTCCTGGAGCCGTGCCACACCAATGGCAAGGTCGTCGTCGCCCAGTGCGTAGGACAGCCGAAGGTAACCGGAAGGGCCGAAGGCCTCACCCGGCACCACCGCTACCTCTACCTCGTCCAGGATCAATGCCGCCAGATCGGCTGAGGTTTCAGGCCGCACCAGCCCGTTCGACGTCGGGAACTCCTTACCCAGCAAGGCGCGCACGTCAGCGTAGACGTAGAAGGCGCCCTGCGGCGTCGGGCAGTCAACGCCCTCAATGGCATTCAATCCGGCAACGATCGCCTTACGGCGGCGATCGAAGGCAACCTTCATTTCATCGACGGCGGTCAGCGGACCGGAGACTGCTGCGAGGGCAGCGATCTGCATGATGTTCGAGACGTTCGACGTGGCGTGGGACTGAAGGTTGGTGGCTGCCTTGATGACGTCAGCCGGGCCGATCATCCAGCCCACGCGCCAGCCTGTCATGGCGTAAGTCTTGGCCACGCCGTTGAGGATGACTACTTTGTCGCCCAGTTCGGGAGCAGCCGTGGCGATGGAGGTGAAAGGCAGCCCGTCAAAGGTGAGGTGCTCGTAGATTTCGTCTGTGACCACCCACAGACCCTTGGAGGCGGCCCACTTGCCGATTTCAGCCACCTGCTCCGGAGTGTAGACAGCGCCGGTCGGGTTGGAAGGGGAAACGAACAGCAGGATCTTGGTGCGCTCAGTCAGGGCGGCTTCCAGTTGCTCCACATTCACCAGGTATCCCTGTTCAGGACCGGCAAACACCTCGACCGGGACTCCGCCGGCCAGACGGATGGCCTCCGGGTAAGTGGTCCAGAATGGCGTCGGCACGATGACCTCGTCCCCTGGGTCAACGAGGGTAGCGAAGGTGTTGTAGACAGCCTGCTTACCGCCATTGGTAACGAGGATCTGGGAAGGATCCGCGCGGTAGCCGGAGTCGCGGAACGTCTTCTCGGCAATTGCCTTCTTCAGCTCAGGCAGCCCACTCGCGGGGGAGTAGCGGTGGTATTTCGGCTGGCCCGCAGCCTCTATGGCTGCCTCCACAATGTAGCCGGGCGTGGGGAAATCAGGTTCACCGGCACCGAAGCCAATAACGGGCCGTCCGGCCGCCTTGAGCGCCTTGGCCTTGCCGTCAACGGCGAGGGTGGCGGATTCGGCAATGGCGGAGATGCGCTGGGAAACGCGGGCGGCAGACATGGCGGGTCCATTCTTTTGACAGCTCAGTGGCTGGATATGGGATTCGACGAGTTCTACTCTATGCTGTTCAGCGGATCGTTCGTTGGCGACAGGGAAAAGTGACCGCATATTGGTCGTGCTCTTTGATTGGCATCCCTGGATGGTCCGCAACGAGGCTGGTTCGACGTAGGCGCAGTTCTTGCGTAGAATAGTTCTCCGGTGTTGAAAACATGTTGATGGCGTGCGCCTCAGTGAAGGTTGCTGAAAGCGTCATGCGTGTTTTTGATCCATAGGGTAGTGGCGCAATTGGTAGCGCAGCGGTCTCCAAAACCGCAGGTTGCAGGTTCGAGTCCTGTCTGCCCTGCGCAAGCTGTTCCGGTGATAAGCCGGAACCAGCGCAGCAACCATGGTTCAGATCAGAGCCGGGTATCCGATCATTGCGAGAATGAGTGAGGACCAGGTGACCGAAACAGCTGCAAGCAGCTCCAAGGGCCGCCCCGCCAAGAATGCCGCCAAGGCTGGCATCTTTGCTCGAATCGCACTTTTTGTCCGCCAGGTAATCGGCGAACTGAAGAAGGTCGTGGCACCCACCCGCAAGGAACTGATCAACTACACGCTCGTGGTGCTGGTATTCGTGATCATCATGATGGTCATCGTCACGCTCCTGGACCTGGCCTTCGGGACCGGAGTGCAATGGGTCTTCAACGGTTCAGGCCCCACGGACAACTAGGGCGATCGGTCCGCAGGCTGCGTGGACTCCTGAACAAGGAGGTTCCACGGAGTGTGCGGAATTGAGCCATTTAAATAGGCATGTTAGGCAATGAGGAAGCAGGAGACCAAGTGTCAGAGCAGGAGCTCGAGGTAACCGAGACTGAGCTGGATGGGTCCACGGACAGCACAACGGACGCCACGGCAGGAGCCGTGGAAGAGTCTGAGGCAGAGTTTTCTGCGCCCGATTCCGCCGTTGACGCTGACGACGAGGACGCCGACGTAACCGTAGACGACTCCGACTCTGAGGCAGAGGACTCCGACGACGAGTCCACCGATGCCTTGGCAGCGGCAGCAGCCGCGGCGGAGGCTGATCCGGCCGAGGAATTCAAATCCAAACTGCGCCGCCAGGAAGGTGACTGGTACGTCATCCACTCCTATGCCGGTTACGAAAACCGCGTCAAGGCCAACCTTGAGACCCGCATCCAGACCTTGGACATGGAAGATTACATCTTCGAAATCCAGGTTCCCATGGAAGAAGTCGTTGAGATCAAGAACGCCCAGCGCAAGGTCATCAACCGCGTTCGGATCCCCGGCTACGTGCTGGTCCGTATGGACCTGACGGATGCATCCTGGGGTGCCGTCCGCCACACTCCCGGTGTCACCGGCTTCGTGGGTAACGCCCACAACCCGGTTCCGCTGCGCCTCGACGAGGTCTTCTCCATGCTGGCTCCGGTCTTCGAAGAAGAGCAGGCCGAAAAGGGCAAGCCCGTCAAGCACGCTGCTGCTCCGGTGGATGTTGACTTCGAGGTTGGCGAGTCCGTCATCGTCAAGGAAGGTCCGTTCGAGACCCTCCCGGCAACGATCTCCGAGATCAAGGTTGACTCCCAGACCCTCGTGGTGCTCGTTTCCATCTTCGAGCGCGAAACCCCGGTTACCCTGGCATTCAACCAGGTCACCAAGATCTAGCGATCACTTTAGATTTCGCTCCGGAACTGCCCGCTTAGCAGCTCCGAAGCGGCCGGCCGCCTCGCCATGGCGGCCACATACCTGAGGCACGCTCCTGTGTCCCAGGACGCATTTGAGAGAAGGACCCTACATTGGCTCCCAAGAAGAAGGTCACCGGCCTCATCAAGCTGCAGATCCAGGCAGGTGCCGCTAACCCGGCTCCGCCGATCGGTCCTGCGCTTGGCCAGCACGGTGTCAACATCATGGAATTCTGCAAGGCGTACAACGCTGCGACAGAAGCCCAGCGTGGAAACGTCATCCCCGTGGAAATCACGGTTTACGAAGACCGTTCATTCACGTTCATCACCAAGACCCCGCCGGCTGCAGAGCTCATCAAAAAGGCTGCAGGCGTCGCCAAGGGTTCAGCTACCCCGCACACCGTCAAGGTTGCCAAGCTGACCCAGGCCCAGGTTAACGAGATCGCCACCACCAAGATGGAAGACCTCAACGCCACAAGCCTTGAAGGCGCCGCGAAGATCATCGCTGGCACCGCACGCTCCATGGGCATCACCGTAGAAGGTTAGGCCCACCGCTGTTGGGGCAAAGTCGGATGAAGATCGACGACGCCGGGCAGCACCCGCCGGGTAACCGGCACCATTGCCGGACCACCGGCACAAACCGAAATGTTGGGCATCCCATCCGGACAAACAGCCGGATATCCAGCCGGACATCCCAACTGTGGCAGGGCCCAGCGCGGTCCGCAGACCACAACTGCACAAGGAGAAATAAGCAGCATGGCAAAGCGCAGCAAAGCATACGAGGCAGCCGCAGCCAAGATCGACGCGGAGAAGTTCTACGCGCCGTTCGAGGCAGTGACCCTCGCCAAGGACACCAACCCGTCCAAGTTCGACGCCACCGTTGAGGTCGCTTTCCGCCTGGGTGTAGACCCTCGCAAGGCCGACCAGATGATCCGCGGAACGGTCAACCTGCCTCACGGCACCGGTAAAGTCTCCCGCGTCCTGGTTTTCGCAACGGGCGACAAGGCTGAAGCAGCAATCGCTGCAGGCGCCGACTTCGTTGGTTCCGATGACCTGATCGAAAAGATCGCAGCCGGCTGGACCGACTTCGACGCCGCCGTCGCCACCCCTGACCTCATGGGCAAGGTTGGCCGTCTTGGTAAGGTCCTGGGTCCCCGTAACCTGATGCCGAACCCGAAGACCGGTACCGTCACGGCCGATGTCACCAAGGCTGTCAACGACATCAAGGGTGGAAAGATCGACTTCCGCGTCGACAAGCACTCTAACCTCCACTTCATCATCGGCAAGGTTTCGTTCGACGCCGTCAAGCTGGCCGAGAACTACGCAGCAGCACTGGAAGAGGTTCTTCGCTTGAAGCCGTCCGCTTCCAAGGGCCGCTACATCCAGAAGGCAACGGTTGCGACCACCTTCGGTCCCGGCATCAGCGTTGACCCCAACGTCACCAAGGTTCTCACTGAGGTCTAAGGTTCAGTTTCTGGATCTGAAATAAGAACCAACAACAAGGGACTGTCCGGCTCGCGCCGGGCGGTCCCTTGTTTCGTTTCCAATCTTTGGGCCCGCAATTGGGCCCCTGTACGCTCTAGAGGCCAACAGGGCATGCCACTAGGCTGAACCCGTGACTTCGCCGCCGTACCTTATCGAGCCACTGGTACTCCCTGCCTCCCTTGAGCACCCGGACGCCGAGGAGTTCCTCGAGTTCAATGCCCTCACCGATGCCCGTGTGTTGGAGACGTGGGGGAACCTCGACCGCGCCACTCCGCCGGCTGCCCGCCTGGAAGCGTGGCGTGACGATTCCTACAAGCAGTTCCGGATGTACTTCATCCGGAACGAGGGCACCATGGTGGCCCGTTCCTGGATCTGGTTCCCGCTGAAGGAGAACCTCGGTGACGCCCTGGTCCGGGTAGACGTCCTGAACGCCTTCGAGGGCAAGGGGATGGGTCAGCAGTTGCTCCGGCACGCCGAGACCCTCGCAGCTGAGCGGGGGCGGAGGACTCTGCAGAGTTTCACGGAACATCCGGCGGCCTTCGATCCGGACGGGCCTGGGTTGCTCAAACCCGCCACGCGGACTGGGGGCGTTCCGGCAAATGACCGTCCTGTCCGCTTTGCCCTTGCCGCAGGTTACCGCCTCGAACAGGTCGCACGGTTCAGCGCTCTGGACATGCCGCCGGCGGAAGCAACCCTGGCCGCCCTGGAGGCCCAGGCTTGGTCTGTGGCCGGCGACCAGTACGAACTGCTGGGATGGAAAGATCGCTGCCCGGAGGAGTATCTGGATCAGCTGTCCGTCCTGATGGGCCGCATGAGCATCGATGCCCCCGCGGGAGGTCTCCACATTGAGGCCGCGGATTGGGACGCTGTCCGTGTCCGCCATGTGGAGGACACCTGGAAACTTTCCGGGAAGGAATCGTTCGTGGCCGCTGCCATGCACAAGGACACCGGAGAGCTCGCAGCATATTCGGTCCTGCAGTTTTCACGCGCCAAGCCGTGGATGGCGGATCAGGATGACACTTTGGTGGCGAAGGCACACCGGGGCCACCGTCTCGGCATGCTCGTCAAAATACACAATCTCCGGAGCCTCATGGCCGCACACACTTCAGTGGAGCGGGTCCTTACTTTCAACGCGGCCGAAAATGAACACATGCTGGCCATCAATGTTGCGTTGGGGTTCCTGCCGGCAGGGTACGACGGCGAGTGGCAGCGGATGCTTCCATGACCGACCTGGACCTTACCGCCGTCGTGATCCCTGAGGATGCCCAGCCGGACAGTCCGGCCACCGCTCCCCAACTGCGGGAGTGCCTCCGCCTCGAAGAAGCGCACAACCACGCCGTGTGGGGGAACACCGATCGGTGTGGCACGTTCGGTGAGGCACTCTACTACTGGCGCGGAAACAGCTATTTCGAGCGGCTTCTGTTCCTGGCCAGCAAGAACGGAATGCCGGTGGGCAGCTGCTCGGTGGAATTCTCGCTGAAGGACAACCTCGATACCGCGTGGATAAATGTACTCGTTGCTGAAGATCACCGGCGGCGGGGGATAGGCCGCAGGCTCCTGCAGACGGCGGAGGAGATGGCAGCAGACCGAGGGCGGCGTATTTTTCAGGGCTTTTGCGAGGAACCTGCTGAAAGTGCTGACGGTCCCGGCGAAATGCTGCATGCGAAGTCCGGCAGCGGAAGCCTTCCCCTGGCCGTGCCTTCCAGCATCTTCGCCCGGCGAGCAGGGTACAGCCTGGAGCAAGTGGAAACCTCCAGCCGACTGGCGCTGCCTGTGCCCGAGGAGCTTCTAGGCAAGCTGGAGAGTGGGGCTTTGGAGCATGCGGCGGGCTACAGCCTGGTCGGCTGGGAAGGCTCCTGTCCCGAGGAGTTCGTTGCGCCGTATGCGGAGTTGCGGGGCAGAATGAGCACCGATGCCCCAACTGCGGGGCTGGAACTCGAAAAGGTGAATTGGGACACCGACCGCGTCCGCGAGGAAGAGCAGACCTGGGTCAAGAGCGGCGTGGAAGCGTTGGTTTCGGCCGCCCTGCACAACAGCACCGGCCGACTTGCTGCCTATACAGTGCTTTCATATCGGCAGACCAAACCTCATGTGGTGTTTCAGGAGGACACCCTGGTTGCCTTCGGCCACCGCGGCCACAGGCTCGGGATGCTGGTAAAGATCGCCAATATCCGCCGGGCGCAGGAAGCGTGGCCCGCGGCGCGCTCTGTGCTGACATGGAATGCCAGTGAAAACCGTCATATGCTGGCGATAAATACATCGCTCGGATTCAAGCCCTCCGGATTTGAAGGCGAGTGGCAGAAACGGCTGGATGATCCCCTTTATGGCACATGACGTACGGATAGAGCAGCTGTGGATTCCGGATTCTCTGGAAGCAGCTGACGCTGCAGACTTCCTGGCCGCCGTCGAGGTGGGACGGAGAGTCCGGATGGAGACGTGGGGCAGTGACGACCTCGCCTACGCCCCGCTTGAGAAGCTCCTCGAACTGGCAGATCCTTACGAACGGCAAGTAATCCTCGTGGCCAAGATGGGTCATGAAATTGTGGGCACAGTGGATATAGCGCTGCCTCTCGCGGACAACCAGGACCTGGCGGAATTCACGCTCGACATTCTGCCCGAGTACCAGCGGCGCGGAGTAGGCAAGCAACTGCTCGAAGCGGCCGAGGATGTGGCGAGGGGAGAAGGCCGGTCCATGATCCTGGTCGACACCAACCATCCCGGCACTTCGCTGAGCGATTTTGAATCCGAACAACTCATCCCCGGAACCGGAGATGGATTTGTCCCGTTGGGGAGCCGCGAAGTGGAATTCGCCCGGCGTTCCGGATACACCTTGCAGCACATCGAACAATTCAGCGCATGCACCCTTCCGCTGGACACCCAGCTTGTTGCTGAGCTGGAGGCGGAGGCTGAGGCCGCCAACGCCGGCCGCTACCGGCTGCACCACTGGACGGACCGCTGCCCGGATGAGTGGCTGGAGGCCGTCGCCGCCCTGGAAAACCAGGCCGGGGTGGATAACCTGCCGCCCGGACAGGAGCAGGCTGGAATGGTCTTCGACGCCGATGTCCTCCGGGAAGCTGAGGCTGTCACCATCTCGCAGGGAAGGCGCACGGTTGTCACCGCCGTCGAGCACGTTGCCTCCGGTGAGCTTGTGGGACTGACAACCATCAGTGTCCTGGCCCAGCGTCAGGACGTCGTCTTCCAGGACGACACCATGGTGCTGGAGCAGCACCGCGGAAATAAACTCGGCCTGCTCATCAAGGTGGCCAATATGGAGCGGCTGACGGAGCAGTTTCCGGATGCGCGCGTTATCTATACGTGGAATGCTCCGGAAAACCGCTACCTGCTGACTGTGAACCGGCAACTGGGGTTTACCACCGCTGGCGTCACCGGGATCTGGCAGAAGGAATTGCCGGATTTCAGGGACAGCACCAGCTGATTTGTCGTGTGAGCACCAGCTGACTTAGACCTGTATTGAGACCGGATTTGGCCGAAGGACACGGCTTCCCGTAAGCTTGAACTACCAAAGACCGTCGGTTGTTGGAATCCACTCTTTCAAACACAACTCACTTCTGCAGTCGTGTGCGGGAAGAGCCAGTGGATTTTCAGACGAAGGACCCTGAACATAGGGCGGCCGGCGCAGGTGAACGAAGTGAAGTTCCGCAGTCTTCGAGACTGTGTTGAGCCAAGCCCCGTGCATCTGCGCGGGGCGTTTTTAGTTTTTAGCTCACTTGAGCGGGGACCCGGAATACCGGCACTATCCCCGGAAGGAGGGTTATGGCAACGCCTACAAAGGTTTCAGCAGTAGCTGAGATCACTAACGATTTCAAGGAATCGAACGCCGCTGTCCTGACCGAATACCGTGGGCTCACTGTTGCACAGCTCAAGCAGCTGCGTGTTTCCCTCGGCCAGGACACCAAGTTCTCGGTCGTCAAGAACACCCTGACCGCAATTGCAGCCAAGGAAGCTGGTGTCGAAGCATTCGACGGTCAGCTTGCCGGCCCTACTGCAATCGCATTCATCAAGGGTGACGCAGTTGCAGCGGCTAAGAGCCTGACGGATTTTGCCAAGACCAACAAGCAGCTGGTTATCAAGACCGGTTACTTCGAGGGCAGGAAGATGGATGCCAGCGAAGTTATCGCTTTGGCAGCCCTCGAGTCCCGTGAGCTGCAGCTCGCCCGTGTTGCAGGTGTCCTCAAGGCTCCTGCTGCCGCTGCTGCACGCATCATTGACGCTCTGCGCCTCAAGCTTGAAGAAGAGAACGGTGCTCCGGCTGTAGCCGAAGCTCCCGCCGCTGAAGAAGCACCCGCAGCCGAAGAAGCTCCGGCCGCTGAAGCAGAAGCTCCGGCTGAAGCTCCCGCAGCAGCCACCGAAGAGAACTAACTCTCTTACCACCAGACTCCGGTGTGAAGGCGCGGCCCAAGGCCCCTGCTGATCACCATTACAGGAAGGACGCCAACCATGGCGAAGCTCACCAACGAAGAGCTCATTGAAGCTTTCAAGGAACTGACCATCATCGAACTCTCTGAGTTCGTCAAGCTCTTCGAAGAGACCTTCGAAGTTACCGCTGCTGCTGTTGCTGTAGCCGGCCCCGCCGGTGGCGGCGCTGCTGCAGAGGAAGAGGAGAAGACGGCATTCGACGTCATCCTCGAAGCTGCTGGCGACAAGAAGATCGCAGTGATCAAGGAAGTTCGCGCCATCACCTCCCTCGGCCTCAAGGAAGCCAAGGACCTGGTTGACAGCGCACCGAAGGCTGTTCTCGAGGGCGTTACGAAGGAAGCTGCCGAGAAGGCAGTTGCACAGCTCGAAGAGGCCGGCGCACGCGTTACCCTCAAGTAATTCTGTGTCCGGCGGGCCGCACCTGAGCCCGCCGCTAGCTTCCGGGAAACCCCGTCCACTTTGTGGGCGGGGTTTCCTGCTTAATCCCCGGGTTAGGAACGTGAGGACCCTAGACTGTGGCTTTAGCGATTGTGGAAGAACCCGATCAGCAAAGCGCACAGGAGCCCACTTCATGACAGATCCCGGTTCATCCGTGTCCCGCCGAACGATGCTTGCCGCAGCCCTCGTGGGAGGGAGCGCTGCCGCCGCGTCACTGGCAGGGGCGCCTGCAGCCCAGGCGCGGCCGGGGCTGCAGCCAGGCGGGAAGAGCTTTACCCTCACGGTGCTGGGTACAACGGACCTGCACAACAATGTGCTCAATTGGGACTACTTCAAGGACGTTCCCTACACCGACGCTGCGGGCAACCGTATCGGCATTGCCCAGGCCTCCACCCTCATCAAGGCGATGCGTGCCGAGCGTGGAGCAGGGAATTGCCTCACCTTGGACGCCGGCGACACTATTCAGGGAACGCCTCTTGCCTACTACTATGCCAAGGTCAAACCGGCTTCCGGAACAGTCAAGCATCCAATGGCGCTTGCCATGAATGAGGTGGGCTACGACGCCGTGGCCCTGGGAAATCACGAATTCAATTACGGCATTCCGCTGCTCCGCACCTGGGAGAGCCAGCTGGACTTCCCGCTGCTGGGTGCAAACGTCCGCGACGTCGCCAGCGGCAGGCGTGCGTTTACTCCTTACGTCCTCAAACGCATCGATACCGGGAACGGCTGGGTAACCGTCGGCCTGGTTGGATTGGTAACCCCGGGTTGTGCCCTCTGGGACCGCGACAACGTTCACGGCCGCCTTGACTTCAATGGAATCGTCGAGGAGGCCAAGCTCGTGATCCCGGAAGTCCGCGCGGCCGGAGCCGACGTGGTTATTGTTTCCAGCCATTCAGGGGCGACGCCGGGATCCTCCTACGGTGATGCCCTGCCGTTCCCGGAAAATGCTTCCACGCAGCTGGCCGAAGACGTGCCCGGTATCGACGCCATCCTCGTCGGCCATGCCCACATCGAGATTCCTGAGCGGTTCGTGCTCAACAAGGCCACCGGAAAACAGGTTCTCCTCACCGAACCCCTGAAATGGGGGATGCGGGTGTCGGTCATGGACCTTGTGCTGGCCAAGGAACGCGGCAGGTGGTCGGTGACTTCCGCAAGCTCCCACTTGCTGGACGCCAAAACAGCGGAAGCGGATCCCGCCGTCGTAAGCGCAGTTCAAGCCGGACACGACGCAACCGTTAAATACGTGAACACGGTCATCGGGACTTCGACGGCGGATCTGAATACCGCTACAGCATGCTGGTCCGATTCACCTGCGATAGACGCCATCAACTATGTCCAGGCCACCACAATCAAAGCTGAACTTGCCGGTGGTCCGGCGTCGCAGCTCCCTGTTCTTTCCATTGCGGCAGCCTTTTCCCGTACGGTCGACGTCAAGGCCGGGCCGCTGACCATCCGAGACGTCGCCGGTCTCTACATCTTCGACAACACCCTGCTCTCCATCAAGGTCGACGGGGCGTTGGTCAAGGACTATCTCGAATGGTCAGCCAGGTACTTCAAAGCGGTCAGCACCATCACAGTGGCGCCGCAGGACCTCACCAACGCTCCCACCTCTATGGCCCCGGCCGGCACCCCCGATTACAACTACGACGTCGTGTATGGCCTGGACGCGCCGCTGACCTATGACATTGACGTCGCACGGCCGGTGGGGGAGCGCATCATCAACCTCAGTTATGGAGGCGCGTCCATCGGGCCCGGACAAGAGTTCGCCTTGGCCATCAATAACTACCGCCAAAGCGGCGGAGGCAACTTTCCTGGCGTGAAGGAAGCGCCCCTGCTTTCCAACAGCCAGCAGGAGATCCGCCAGCGGATTATCGATTACGTCCTGGCAACGGGAACTCTTGACCCTGCCGTGTTCAGCCAGCAGAACTGGAGGCTTGTGGTCAACGGGGAGCCATTGACGGTCACCGCCTAAGCTTCCTCGCTGATATCCGCGACCACTGCTCCAAGAGCAGCGGTCAGGGCATCAGCGTCAACGAAAGCGCTGTAGCCGTGTTGTCCGGCACCTAGCGAGATCCGGCGCCCGGCTATGGACTGATCGGCAAAAACGGGCCAGGCAGTGGTGCTGCCGAGAGGCGTGATAGTCCCGCGCTCATAGCCGGTTGCGTCGAACGCGACGTCGGCCGCTGGAAGGGAAAGCTTGTTGACGCCCAACAGGCTCCGGAGTTTGGGCCAGGAAATCTGACGGTCCCCTGGCACAAGGGCGAAGAAGAAGCTGCCGTCCTTGTGCTTGACCACCAGCGACTTCACGATGTCCGACGGCCGGATCCCAAGGATGGCGGCTGCCTCCTCAAGGCTCTTAGCCGGGGGTCGCTCCACCAGTTGTACTTCCAGCCCCCTGTTTGCAGCGTCGCTCAGGAATCGCTGCCGGCCTGTAGTCCCGCCGTCGTCGTCAGTCATTTACTTCTTTCGTTCGTGTCCGCCGCCCCGGGGCAATGTCCCAAGGGCGGTCTTCGTGCCGGATCCTCGATGTCAGTCCCGGTACAGGAGCAAGGCCTCGCCCTGGCCCCCGCCTCCGCAGAGTGAAACTGCCGCTTTGCCCGCCCCGCGCCTTTTCAGCTCGTGCGCTGCATGCAGGGCCAAGCGTGCACCGGACGCTCCGATCGGGTGACCCAGTGCTATGGCGCCGCCGTGGAGGTTGCACTTCTCGAGCGGGTAGTCCAGATCCTTCAGGGACTGGACAGCAACAGAGCCGAAAGCCTCATTGATTTCGATGAAGTCAAGGTCGGCAGTGGTCCAGCCAGCCCGCTTGAGCGCGTGCTGTACGGCATTGGACGGCTGGGAGTGCAGCGAATTGTCGGGGCCTGCCACCTGTCCGGGCTTGCCCACAACTGCCAGGTACTCCAGGTTGTTATCTGCTGCGTATTTGCGGGAGGTCAGGACCAACGCTGCTGCCCCGTCGGAAAGAGGGGAGGAGTTGCCCGCGGTGATGGTGCCGTCGGTTGCGAAAGCGGGCTTGAGGCCGGCGAGAGTCTCCAAAGTGGTGTTAGGCCGGACGCCTTCATCAGATGTCAGAGTCACCGGCTCGCCTTTGCGCTGCTTGACGTTGATAGGCGCAATTTCCTGGTCAAACACTCCATTCGTGGAAGCCGCTGCTGCCCGCCTGTGCGACTCGACGGCCACATTGTCCTGGGCGGTGCGGTCGATGCCCAAAACAACGTTTTTGGTTTCAGTGGAAAGACCCATCGATTGCCCGTCAAACGCATCCGTTAGTCCATCGTGCGCGGCCACGTCCAGCGCCTGGATGGCACCGTAGGTCCACCCCTGCCGGGAGCCGGGAAGGATGTGCGGCGCCCTTGTCATGGACTCCTGACCACCGGCGACGACGACACTTGCGTCACCACTGCGGATCATCCGGGCAGCGTCGATGACGGCGGTCAGCCCCGAAAGACAAACCTTGTTGATGGTGACAGTGGGAACATTCCAGCCAATTCCCGCTCCGACGGCGCTCTGGCGTGCGGGGTTCTGTCCCGCACCGGCCTGCAGCACCTGGCCCATGATGACGGCTTCCACCCGCCCGGCGTCCAGGCCGCTGGCTGCAATAGCCGCCCTTATGGCGTGTGCACCGAGTTCGACGGCGGTGAAGCCAGCCAGTTGTCCGTTGAGCCGGCCCTGTGGTGTGCGGGCGCCGGACAGGATGACAACGTCATTGTCGTCTGACGAGTAGGTCATGGTGATCTTCCGTTCCGTTGACGTATGGACAGGCTAACCGTGTGGACAGGCTATCCCGGGCAGAACAGCCGCGATGCCCGCTGCTTCTTTGTTTAACGTTTCCACTGCCCCCTCAATTCCGTCCAGTTCACCGTGGTTCAGCGTGGGGTGGTCCTGGAGGGGAGAACTACCCATGACCGGAGACTGCGCCCTTGAACCTGCGTGCGTAGGGTGGTACGTGGACGGCCCCAGATTGGGATACGACGTCAAATTGGGGACCAGGAGCAGTTATTTTGAAGAAGACCATTGCCGGTACAGCCGCAGCAGTCGCTGCCGTTATCACCATCGCCGGGCTGACGTCCTGTGCCGCCTCCGAGCCCGTACCGGTCACCACCGCCGGTGCCGCCGAGACCACCTCCGGTTCCGCCGAGACCACCTCCGGTTCCGCCGAGACCACCTCCGCGCGTCCAAACGCCACGGATGCGGAAATTTCCGCGAGGGCCGCCGGGGCTGGCGACGTCAAGGGCGCGTGCCAGCTTTTCAACACTCTGTACGCGGACTATAAGGCGGTATCTGTCAACGATGTGAACGCGTACGAGGACATCTACTTCGTCTCCGAGGAGGCAAAGAAGACAGCTCCGAAGGCCGTATATGGGTTGTTTGCGGCCCTGAGCCTGATCGCCATCGACCACTCGGGCTCGGCGGGTTCCGGCGAGGGGCCCGAGCAGGCGTCGAAGGACACGGTCCGCGACCAAGTCTTTGCCGCGGCCCCCGCCTGCACAGCTGTGGACGTTACTCTCAGGCTTTAATGCCCACCCGAGGCCCGCGGAATCTGTACGAATCCGGCACTCTTCTGGACCGGATAGGTGCCCCCGGCAACAGTGCTTGCATTACGGCGGGAAGTGGGGTAGACACGTAGGCGCATTTGCCGTATTGTGGATATTTGCGTCTTCCCTGTTTACCTTCAGCCTTCATATAGCGGTGGGCTTTGCCTGGCAGCTGTTTCACGAACGCGCCGTCGACGACGGCTCCTTCTTGTACAGCACGGGTCCCGGGTCATATAGCGGAACCGGACTGGTAGCACTGCGGAGAGTTCCGCAGGGTACTTAGCGGGGAAGATCTGAATACGCCTGAAGGTCTGTGGAAGGATCCCTCTTGGTCGCCTCGAGCACCTCTAATGTAAATAACGCCGCAACCGCTATCAACGCCGACAGCACCGATGGTGCCACTCGCCGGCTCTCATTCGCAAAGATTCACGAACCGCTTGATGTTCCGAATCTGCTTGCCCTGCAGACGGACAGCTTTGACTGGCTGGTCGGCAACGAACGCTGGCAGGCACGCGTTGCGAAAGCTGTGGAAGAAGGCGACCTCAGCGTCGCTACTTCCTCCGGCCTCTCCGACATCTTCGAAGAGATCTCCCCGATCGAGGACTTCCAGGGCACCATGTCCCTGAGCTTCTCCGACCCGGAGTTCGCTGACCCGAAGTACACCATGGCTGAGTGCAAGGACCGGGACGCTACGTACTCGGCACCCCTGTACGTCAAGGCCGAATTCATGAACAACAACACGGGCGAAATTAAGCAGCAGACCGTGTTCATGGGTGACTTCCCGCTGATGACGGAGAAGGGAACGTTCGTTGTCAACGGCACCGAACGTGTTGTTGTCTCCCAGCTGGTCCGCTCGCCGGGCGCCTACTTTGAGCGCACCGCGGACAAGACCAGTGACAAGGACATCTTCACTGCCAAAATCATCCCGTCCCGCGGTGCATGGTTTGAACTCGAGATCGACAAGCGCGACCAGGTCGGCGTTCGCCTTGACCGCAAGCGCAAGCAGTCGGTCACCGTTCTGCTGAAGGCCCTTGGCTGGACCGAAGGCCAGATCCTCGAAGAGTTCGGCCAGTACGACTCCATGCGTGCGACGCTGGAGAAGGACGCCACGGAAACCCGTGAAGACGCCTTGCTGGATATCTACCGGAAGCTGCGACCAGGCGAGCCGCCCACAGTTGAGGCTGCCCAGTCGCTCCTGGACAACCTGTACTTCAACTCCAAGCGCTACGATCTGGCCAAGGTTGGCCGTTACAAGATCAACCGCAAGCTTGGCATCGACCGCTCCCTTGGCGACAAGGAAGCCTCGGTCCTGCACGTTGAAGACATCGTCGCAATGATCAAGTTCCTTGTGGCCCTGCACGCCGGCGAGAAAACCCTCATGGGCAAGCGCGACGGCCAGGATCACGAGCTGCGTGTTGAAATCGACGACATCGACCACTTCGGCAACCGTCGCATCCGCGCCGTGGGCGAGCTCATCGAGAACCAGGTCCGCACCGGCCTGTCCCGTATGGAGCGCGTCGTCCGCGAGCGTATGACCACGCAGGACGTCGAAGCGATCACGCCGCAGACCCTGATCAACATCCGCCCGGTTGTTGCAGCGATCAAGGAGTTCTTCGGAACTTCGCAGCTGTCTCAGTTCATGGACCAGAACAACCCGCTTTCGGGTCTGACCCACAAGCGCCGTCTGTCTGCGCTTGGCCCGGGTGGTCTGTCCCGTGACCGTGCAGGCATGGAAGTCCGAGACGTACACCCGTCCCACTACGGACGTATGTGCCCCATCGAAACTCCTGAAGGCCCCAACATCGGTCTGATCGGTTCGCTGGCTTCGTACGGACGCATCAACCCGTTCGGTTTCATCGAAACCCCGTACCGCCTTGTTGCCGAAGGCGTCGTTTCCGATGAGGTCCAGTACCTCACCGCCGACGACGAAGCAGAGGTCCTGATCGCACAGGCCAACGCTCCGCTGGACTCCAACAAGAAGTTCGCCGAAGAGACGGTTCTGGTCCGCGCCCGTGGTGGTGGAGGCGAGCCCGTGTTGGTTCCCGCCGCCGAGGTGCAGTTCATGGACGTTTCCCCGCGCCAGATGGTGTCGGTGGCTACAGCCCTGATCCCGTTCCTCGAGCACGACGACGCCAACCGCGCACTCATGGGTGCCAACATGCAGCGCCAGGCCGTGCCTTTGGTCCGTTCCGAGGCCCCCTTCGTGGGCACCGGCATGGAGCGTGCAGCAGCCGTCGACGCCGGTGACGTAGTCATCGCGAAGAAGGCAGGTGTGGTCACCGAGGTGTCCGCTGAACTCGTCATCATGCTCAACGACGACGGCACGGAAACCAACTACCGCATCAACAAGTTCGCCCGTTCCAACCAGGGCAACTGCTACAACCACCGCGTGTTGGTGAGCGAAGGCCAGCGCCTCGAGGTCGGCGGCATCATTGCTGACGGCCCGGCAACGGACCAGGGCGAGCTCGCCCTCGGTAAGAACCTCCTTGTGGCATTCATGTCATGGGAAGGCCACAACTTCGAGGACGCCATCATCCTGTCCCAGCGCATCGTCGCTGAGGATGTTCTCTCCTCCATCCACATCGAGGAGCACGAGATCGATGCCCGCGACACCAAGCTTGGTGCCGAGGAAATCACCCGTGACATCCCCAACGTCTCCGAGGAAGTCCTCGCAGGCCTGGACGAGCGCGGCATCATCCACATCGGTGCCGAGGTTGAAGCAGGCGACATCCTGGTCGGAAAGGTCACCCCTAAGGGTGAAACCGAACTGACCCCGGAAGAGCGCTTGCTGCGTGCCATCTTCGGTGAGAAGTCCCGCGAAGTGCGCGACACCTCCCTGAAAGTTCCCCACGGTGAGTCGGGAACCGTCATCGGTGTCCGCGTTTTCGATCGCGACAACGACGACGAACTGCCCCCGGGCGTCAACCAGCTGGTCCGCGTCTACGTGGCTGCAAAGCGTAAGATCACCGACGGCGACAAGCTCGCCGGCCGTCACGGCAACAAGGGTGTCATCTCCAAGATCCTCCCGGTCGAGGACATGCCCTTCCTTGCTGATGGAACCCCCGTCGACATCGTCCTGAACCCCCTGGGTGTTCCGGGACGTATGAACGTCGGCCAGGTGCTGGAAACGCACCTTGGCTGGGTTGCCAAGACCGGTTGGAAGATCGAAGGCGAGCCCGAGTGGATGAAGCAGCTGCCGAACCTGCCACGCGAAAGTGGCCAGACCACTGTCGCGACGCCGGTCTTCGATGGTGCGCGTGAAGAGGAAATCACAGGCCTCCTGGATTCCACCAACCTGACACGCGACGGCGAACGCCTGATCAACTCCTCTGGCAAGACCCGTCTGTTTGACGGCCGCTCCGGCGAGCCGTTCCCGGATCCGATCTCGGTCGGCTACATGTACATCCTGAAGCTCCACCACCTGGTGGACGACAAGATCCACGCGCGCTCCACCGGCCCGTACTCCATGATCACGCAGCAGCCGCTGGGTGGTAAGGCTCAGTTCGGTGGCCAGCGCTTCGGTGAAATGGAAGTGTGGGCGCTCGAAGCCTACGGCGCCGCCTACACGCTCCAGGAGCTCCTCACGATCAAGTCGGATGACATCCATGGTCGTGTGAAGGTCTACGAAGCCATCGTCAAGGGCGAGAACATCCCCGAACCGGGCGTTCCTGAGTCCTTCAAGGTCTTGATCAAGGAAATGCAGTCGCTGTGCCTGAACGTGGAAGTGCTTTCCACGGACGGAACCACAATTGAAATGCGTGACTCTGATGACGCAGTCTTCACGGCTGCGGAGGAACTGGGTATCGATCTGTCTCGTGCAGAGCCCAGTTCCGTAGAAGAGGTTTAGCAGGCGTCCGGGGGAAGCGGTTCGCTCAGCGGCGCCGCTTTTCCCGGATTCCTCCCTCTTTCCGTAACCAAGACTTCAGAATTTAGAGAACAAGAGAGAACAGGGACCATATGTCCAGCGAATCCTCCTTCGGCCTCATGCAAATCGGCCTCGCTACCGCGGAAGACATCCGCGGATGGTCGTACGGCGAGGTTAAGAAGCCGGAAACCATCAACTACCGCACACTCAAGCCTGAGAAGGACGGACTCTTCTGCGAGAAGATCTTCGGCCCGTCCCGCGACTGGGAATGCTACTGCGGTAAGTACAAGCGCGTGCGCTTCAAGGGCATCATTTGTGAGCGGTGTGGCGTTGAAGTCACCCGCGCCAAGGTGCGCCGCGAACGCATGGGCCACATCGAGCTCGCCGCTCCGGTAACCCACATCTGGTACTTCAAGGGCGTTCCCTCCCGTCTGGGCTACCTCCTTGACCTGGCACCGAAGGACCTCGAAAAGGTCATCTACTTCGCCGCCTACATGATCACCAGTGTCGACGCCGAAAGCCGTCACGAGGAACTGCCCAACCTCCAGGTTGAGCACGACATCGAGAAGAAGCAATTGGTTGACAACCGCGACTCCGACATCGCCACGATCGCCCGCGATCTCGAGAACGAGCTTGCCCGTCTCGAAGGCGAAGGGGCGAAGGCTGCCGATAAGAAGAAGGCCCGTGATTCCGCGGACCGTCAGATGGCAAACGTGCGTAAGCGCGCCGACGCCGAGATCGAGCGCCTGGAACAGGTTTGGGATCGTTTCAAGAACCTCAAGGTTGCTGACCTTGAAGGTGACGAAGGCCTTTACCGCGAACTGCGCGACCGCTACGGCATGTACTTCGAAGGCTCCATGGGTGCCGAAGCCATCAAGAAGCGTCTTGAGAACTTCGACATGCAGGCTGAGTCCGACCTGCTGCGCGACGTCATTGCCAACGGCAAGGGCCAGCGCAAGACCCGTGCCCTCAAGCGCCTCAAGGTGGTCAACGCATTCCTGACCACGAACAACAGCCCGCTCGGCATGGTGCTGGACGCCGTCCCGGTGATCCCGCCGGAACTGCGTCCGATGGTCCAGCTGGACGGTGGCCGCTTCGCGACCTCCGACCTCAACGACCTCTACCGCCGTGTGATCAACCGCAACAACCGACTCAAGCGACTGCTTGACCTGGGTGCTCCGGAGATCATCGTCAACAACGAGAAGCGCATGCTTCAGGAAGCTGTTGACAGCCTCTTCGACAACGGCCGCCGCGGCCGTCCTGTCACCGGACCGGGCAACCGTCCGCTGAAGTCCCTGAGCGACATGCTCAAGGGCAAGCAGGGCCGTTTCCGTCAGAACCTCCTGGGTAAGCGTGTTGACTACTCGGGCCGTTCCGTCATCGTCGTCGGCCCCCAGCTGAAGCTGCACCAGTGTGGTCTGCCCAAGCAGATGGCTCTGGAACTCTTCAAGCCGTTCGTGATGAAGCGCCTGGTTGACCTCAACCACGCCCAGAACATCAAGTCGGCCAAGCGGATGGTTGAGCGTTACCGCCCGCAGGTCTGGGACGTCCTCGAAGAGATCATCACCGAGCACCCTGTGCTGCTGAACCGTGCACCTACCCTGCACCGTCTCGGCATCCAGGCCTTCGAGCCGCAGCTTGTTGAAGGTAAGGCAATCCAGCTCCACCCGCTGGTTTGTGGCGCCTTCAACGCTGACTTCGACGGCGACCAGATGGCAGTCCACCTGCCGCTGAGCCCCGAAGCCCAGGCTGAAGCACGCATCCTGATGCTGTCATCGAACAACATCCTGAAGCCGTCCGACGGCCGTCCGGTGACCCTGCCTTCGCAGGATATGATCATCGGCCTCTACCACCTGACCACCAAGCGCATTGGTTCAGCTGGCGAGGGCCGGGTATTCGGTTCAGTCGCGGAAGCCATTATGGCCTACGATCTCCACGAGCTGCACCTGAACTCCAAGGTCAAGATCCGGCTCGAGGGCTTTGTCCCTTACCCCGGCTGGGAAGCTCCTGAGGACTGGGAGCCGGGTCAGACCGCACTGGTTGAGACCTCGCTCGGCCAGGTCCTCTTCAACGAGACCCTGCCTGAGGACTACCCCTGGGTTGAGGATGTTGCCGACAAGGGCGAACTGTCCCGGATCGTCAACGACCTTGCCGAGCGCTACCCGAAGGTCGTAACAGCCGCAACGCTGGACAACCTGAAGGATGCCGGTTTCTACTGGGCAACCCGTTCAGGCGTCACCGTGGCTATCTCGGACATCGAGGTACCCAAGGACAAGCCCGTAATCCTTGCCGGTTACGAGACCATGGCTGCCAAGATCCAGGGCCAGTACGACAAGGGCCTGATCGACGACGACGAGCGTCGCCAGGAACTGATCGAAATCTGGAACAAGGCAACCAACGAGATCGCCCAGGCGATGCGTGACAGCCTCTCCCCGATGAACACCATCAACCGCATGGTGTCCTCCGGTGCACGTGGTAACTGGATGCAGGTTCGTCAGATCGCGGGTATCCGTGGTTTGGTGGCCAACCCTAAGGGTGAAATCATCCCGCGTCCGATCAAGTCCTCCTACCGCGAGGGCCTGTCGGTGCTGGAATACTTCATCGCCACGCACGGTGCCCGTAAGGGTCTGGCTGACACCGCGCTGCGTACCGCCAACTCGGGTTACCTGACCCGTCGTCTGGTGGACGTTTCGCAGGACGTCATCGTCCGCGAAGAGGACTGTGGCACCGAGCGCGGTCTGGTCACTCCGATCGCCGTGGCTGACGCCAACGGTGAGCTCACCCTGGACGAGAACGTCGAGAACAGCGCCTACGCACGCACCCTGGCTGTCGACGTCGTCGACTCCAAGGGCAAGGTACTGGCTGCCGCCGGCACCGACTGCGGTGACGTTGTTATTGCCGAACTGTTCGCGGCCGGCATCACCGAGGTCAAGGTCCGCTCTGTTCTCACCTGTGAGTCCAGTGTCGGTACCTGCGCCCTGTGCTACGGCCGTTCGCTGGCCACTGGCAAGACCGTTGACATCGGTGAGGCTGTTGGCATTATTGCCGCCCAGTCCATCGGTGAGCCCGGTACCCAGCTGACCATGCGTACGTTCCACACCGGTGGTGCTGTTTCGGCCAGCGGTGGCGACGACATCACCCAGGGTCTGCCCCGTATCCAGGAGCTCTTCGAAGCCCGTACCCCGAAGGGTGTTGCACCGATTGCTGAAGCAGCCGGCCGCATCACCATTGAAGAGTCCGAGCGTCAGATGCGCCTCGTCATCACCCCTGACGACGGCACGGAAGAGATCGCCTACCCGGTACTGCGCCGTTCACGTCTCCTGATCGAAGACGGCCAGCACGTCACGGTCGGCCAGAAGCTGATCAACGGTCCGGTCGATCCCAAGCAGGTTCTGCGCATCATGGGTCCCCGTGCTGCTCAGAAGTTCCTGGTTGACGAGGTCCAGGGCGTGTACCGCAGCCAGGGCATCGGTATCCACGATAAGCACGTCGAGGTTATCGTCCGCCAGATGCTGCGCCGCGTCACGGTCATCGAGTCCGGCGAATCGGATCTGCTTCCGGGCGAGCTGGCTGAGCGCAGCCGCTTCGAGGACGCCAACCGCCGCGTGGTATCCGAGGGCAAGACACCGGCTTCCGGTCGTCCTGAACTTATGGGTATCACCAAGGCATCGCTGGCAACCGAGTCGTGGCTGTCCGCTGCTTCCTTCCAGGAGACCACCCGCGTCCTGACGCAGGCGGCCATGGAAGGCAAGAGCGATCCGCTGCTCGGCCTCAAGGAGAACGTCATCATCGGTAAGCTCATTCCGGCCGGCACGGGTCTCCCGCGCTACACCGAGGTGACAGTTGAACCGACTGAGGAAGCAAAGGCCAACCTCTTCACCGGCCCGAGCGCCTTCAGCGATTTCTCCTACGACTCACTGGGCGGTGACGGAGCTCCCGAGTTCCACGCCATCCCGCTGGATGACTACGACCTCGGAAGCGACTTCCGCTAAGAGTCAGTCTGTTCAAGTCTGAGAAAGGGATGGTCCCGCACCGCAAGGTGGGGGACCATCCCCGTTTAACCCATCGGGAACTGGGCCTGTGCAGGGCCGATTAAGGTCTGCTGGCCGTCCGTGTTAGACTGGGTACCAATTGTTATTGTGGCAGTGGATGAGTGCGCCGTTACAGCTGAAAGGCTGGATCAGAGCGACGTTTCCGGTTTGCAGGGTTCTTGTGCAACGTATGCCACATTTTTGCATGCCTAGGGACCTTTGATGACGTGAGTCGCTCCCTAAGTCTGCGATCAGACTATTAAAGGCTTCGCCTCAGCTGCTCTGAAGACTTCTTCAAAGCTCGAGCGGCGGGGCAAAGCAACAGGAGAGCGGCTGTCAGCGGCCGCTCCGGATAAAACGGAGAACACGAGAGTGCCTACGATTAACCAGCTGGTCCGTAAGGGCCGCACGCCTAAGGTCAAGAAGACCAAGGCTCCCGCGCTTAACGGCAGCCCCATGCGCCGCGGTGTCTGCACCCGCGTTTACACCACCACCCCGAAGAAGCCGAACTCGGCTCTGCGTAAGGTTGCACGTGTGCGCCTCAACGGTGGCGTTGAAGTCACCGCTTACATCCCGGGTGTAGGCCACAACCTCCAGGAGCACTCCATTGTGCTCGTACGTGGCGGCCGCGTTAAGGACCTTCCGGGTGTCCGCTACAAGATCGTCCGTGGTGCCCTCGATACCCAGGGTGTCAAGAACCGTAAGCAGGCTCGCAGCCGCTACGGCGCAAAGATGGAGAAGAAGTAATATGCCTCGCAAGGGTCCGGCCCCCAAGCGGCCGCTCGTACTAGATCCCGTTTACGGCTCCCCGTTGGTCACCCAGCTGATCAACAAGGTGCTGGTTGACGGCAAGAAATCCACCGCAGAGCGCATCGTTTACGGTGCCCTTGAAGGTGCTCGCGCCAAGTCCGGCGGCGACCCCGTCGCAGCCCTCAAGAAGGCTATGGAGAACGTCAAGCCTTCCCTCGAGGTCCGCTCCCGCCGTGTCGGTGGCGCCACCTACCAGGTTCCCGTTGAGGTCAAGCCGGGCCGCTCCACCGCACTGGCTCTCCGCTGGCTCGTTGGCTACTCCAAGGCCCGCCGCGAAAAGACGATGACCGAGCGTCTCCAGAACGAGATTCTGGATGCATCCAACGGTCTCGGTGCCGCTGTAAAGCGCCGCGAAGACACCCACAAGATGGCCGAGTCCAACAAGGCCTTCGCACACTACCGCTGGTAATACTTCCCGGACGCCGCCGGCTCAGACGAGCCGGCGGCGAACGTGTAGTCCATCCGAAAGGGAGACACCGTGGCACAGGACGTGCTTACCGACCTTAGTAAGGTCAGAAACATCGGCATCATGGCCCACATCGATGCCGGCAAGACCACCACCACCGAGCGCATTCTGTTCTACACAGGTGTGAACCACAAGATTGGCGAAACGCACGACGGCGCTTCGACCACTGACTGGATGGAACAGGAAAAGGAACGCGGCATCACCATCACGTCTGCCGCCGTGACCTGCTTCTGGGAAAACAACCAGATCAACATCATCGACACCCCCGGTCACGTGGACTTCACCGTTGAGGTTGAGCGCTCCTTGCGTGTCCTCGATGGTGCCGTTGCCGTGTTCGATGGCAAGGAAGGCGTGGAGCCGCAGTCGGAGACTGTCTGGCGCCAGGCCGACAAGTACAACGTTCCGCGCATTTGCTTCGTCAACAAGATGGACAAGCTCGGCGCTGACTTCTACTTCACCGTCGACACCATCATCAGCCGCCTCGGTGCCAAGCCGCTCGTTATGCAGCTGCCCATCGGCGCCGAGAACGACTTCGTCGGCGTCGTAGACCTGCTGTACATGCGTGCATTGGTCTGGCCCGGCGACTCCAAGGGTGACGTCACCATGGGTGCCAAGTACGAGATCCAGGAGATCCCCGCCGATCTTCGCGAAAAGGCCGAGGAGTACCGCGCAAACCTCATTGAGGCTGTTGCAGAGTCCTCCGAAGAGCTCATGGAGAAGTACCTTGAGGGTGAAGAGATCACCGTCGACGAACTCAAGGCCGGCATCCGCAAGATGACCATCAACTCCGAGCTCTACCCGGTATTCTGTGGGTCCGCCTTCAAGAACCGTGGCGTGCAGCCGATGCTGGACGCAGTTGTTGACTACTTGCCGAACCCGCTCGACGTCCCGCCGATGATCGGTCACGATCCCCGCGACGAAGAAAAGGAATTGACCCGCAAGCCTTCCTCCGAGGAGCCGTTCTCGGCCCTTGCGTTCAAGATTGCGACGCACCCGTTCTTCGGTCAGCTCACCTTCGTCCGCGTGTACTCCGGTCACGTTGAAGCCGGCGCGCAGGTGGTCAACTCCACCAAGGGCAAGAAGGAGCGCATCGGCAAGCTGTTCCAGATGCACGCCAACAAGGAAATGCCGGTCGACGGCGCCACCGCGGGCCACATCTATGCAGCAATTGGTCTCAAGGACACCACTACAGGTGACACCTTGTGCGACTCCAGCAACCAGATCGTCCTCGAGTCGATGAGCTTCCCGGAGCCCGTGATCTCTGTTGCGATCGAACCGAACACCAAGGGTGACCAGGAGAAGCTCTCCACGGCCATCCAGAAGCTCTCCGCTGAGGACCCGACCTTCCAGGTCTCCCTCAACGAAGACACCGGCCAGACCATCATCGCCGGCATGGGCGAGCTCCACTTGGACATCCTGGTGGACCGCATGCGCCGCGAGTTCAAGGTCGAGGCAAACGTTGGCAAGCCGCAGGTTGCTTACCGCGAAACCATCAAGCGTGCTGTAGAGCGTCATGACTACACGCACAAGAAGCAGACCGGTGGTTCCGGCCAGTTCGCAAAGATCCAGATTGCGATCGCACCGCTGGACACGTCCGAGGGTGAGCTGTACGAGTTCGAGAACAAGGTCACCGGTGGCCGTATTCCGCGTGAATACATCCCGTCGGTTGATGCCGGTATTCAGGATGCACTGAACGACGGCGTGCTGGCCGGTTACCCGGTCGTCGGCATCAAGGCAACGCTGATTGACGGCGCGTACCACGATGTTGACTCCTCGGAAATGGCGTTCAAGATCGCCGGACGTATGGCTTTCAAGGAAGCCGCACGCAAGGCGAACCCCATCCTGCTCGAACCGCTGATGGATGTCGAGGTCCGAACCCCTGAGGAATACATGGGGGAAGTTATCGGTGACCTCAACTCCCGCCGTGGCCAGATGCAGTCCATGGAAGATGCCCAGGGCGTCAAGGTTATCCGTGCGCACGTTCCGCTGTCCGGCATGTTCGGCTACATCGGTGACCTGCGCTCGAAGACCCAGGGCCGCGCTGTGTACTCCATGACATTCCACAGCTATGCCGAGGTCCCGAAGGCGTTTGCCGACGAGATCATCCAGAAGACCCGCGGCGAATAGTCCTCGCGACTGTTCCAGCGACAAACTCGGGTGCGTTTCCGATCTCCGGAAATTCGCCTGGTGCAGGTGGCCGTGGCCCGGTTAGATGCAACCCGGTCAAGCCGGGTCCGGCCATCCGCGCGAACAGGCTCTAGGGACTAGTATTAGTTCCTGAATCTGCAATTTCACCAATCCAAAGCCCCCCAAGTAGACTTACTGGAGTTTCTGCCGCGACAAGCGCGGTTGAAGGGTAAGTCATTTGAAAACGTTCTAGGAGGAACCTGTGGCAAAGGCAAAGTTCGAGCGGACTAAGCCGCACGTTAACATCGGTACCATTGGTCACGTTGACCACGGTAAGACGACGTTGACGGCCGCCATTTCCAAGGTGCTGTATGACAAGTACCCGACTCTCAACGAGCAGCGCGACTTCGCGTCTATTGACTCTGCTCCCGAAGAGCGTCAGCGCGGCATTACCATCAACATTTCCCACGTTGAGTACCAGACCGAGAAGCGCCACTACGCACACGTAGACGCTCCGGGTCACGCTGACTACATCAAGAACATGATCACCGGTGCTGCACAGATGGACGGTGCAATCCTCGTGGTTGCCGCCACTGACGGCCCGATGGCTCAGACCCGCGAGCACGTTCTGCTTGCCCGCCAGGTTGGCGTTCCCTACCTGCTGGTCGCGCTGAACAAGTCGGACATGGTTGACGACGAAGAGCTGCTGGACCTCGTTGAAATGGAAGTTCGTGAGCTGCTCAGCGCACAGGGCTTCGATGGCGACGACGCTCCCGTAGTTCGCGTTTCCGGCCTGAAGGCTCTCGAAGGCGACCCCGTTTGGGTCAAGTCCGTCGAGGACCTCATGGAAGCCGTAGACGAGTCCGTTCCGGACCCCGTACGTGACCGTGACAAGCCGTTCCTGATGCCGATCGAAGACGTCTTCACGATCACCGGTCGTGGAACCGTTGTTACGGGCCGCGCCGAGCGTGGCACCCTGGCAATCAACTCTGAGGTCGAGATCGTCGGTATCCGCCCGATCCAGAAGACCACCGTTACCGGTATCGAGATGTTCCACAAGCAGCTCGACGAAGCATGGGCCGGCGAGAACTGTGGCCTCCTGCTCCGCGGTCTGAAGCGTGATGACGTAGAGCGTGGCCAGGTTGTCGTCAAGCCGGGTTCCATCACCCCGCACACCGACTTCGAGGCTAACGTCTACATCCTCTCCAAGGACGAAGGTGGGCGTCACAACCCGTTCTACTCCAACTACCGCCCGCAGTTCTACTTCCGCACCACGGACGTAACCGGCGTTATCACCCTGCCGGAAGGCACGGAAATGGTTATGCCTGGCGACAACACTGAGATGACCGTTGCGCTCATCCAGCCCATCGCCATGGAAGAGGGCCTCGGCTTCGCAATCCGCGAAGGCGGCCGCACCGTTGGTTCAGGACGCGTTACCAAGATCATCAAGTAGTTTTTGCTGATCCTGGATCGGGAGCCCATGTAAGGCCCTCGTGAACCTTGAAAAGCCCCGCTGCTGGTGCAGCGTAGC
>NZ_JALLAN010000039.1 GCF_023062595.1 Arthrobacter rhizosphaerae | reverse complement strand
GCCAAGCCGGTCCCGGTGACAACACCCCCCGGATCATTCATGACTGGGGGCAGAAACCATGCCGGGACCGACCGGCCAACACCCCTTATCCTGCAACAGGACCGGGGCTACGAAAAAGGTAACGGGGACATAAAGGCCAGCCAAGCCGGTGTAAGTTGTTCCCGCCGTTAACATCCTCATTACGGGCAACCCGCAGGGCGAGCCGGGCATCTTTACCGACCCATCACAGCCCGCAGGCTATGACCGCCGGTTCCGCCGCGTCTTTTACCTCTCGTCACTTTCCGCGCGGAAGTCCTTCCCTGCTTGCGCGGCCATCACGACCGCACACGTGTGCAAGGAAGACCCACGTCCAGCCAATGCCTTCCCATGCCCGGCGACGACTGATCCTCTGCGACAGCACCGCCCCCTTGAACCCATGCTGGACCTCGATCAGGAGAATGACAAACCATAATTCCAGCCCCCCATACGTGATTTCCCGTCAAGCCGGGCGAAGCGACATCGGACCTGATCGTCCGTTTTGCCTGCAGGTTAGATATCTGGCCAAGGGTCGGGTCGGTAAGGTGCGGCGGACTCACCTCACGTCCACCATGAATCGGGCGAAAGCGATTGCCAGGCATCGCGAGCATTGTTGCTCAACGGCTCGCCCGGGGTCGGAAAGTCAAGTGCGCTTCAGGCACTCAGTACCCTGTCGAGGGAGCGAAGCGTTTGTCACGCTTTCGTCGGCCTCGACGAGATCTCGCTCTTCTGGCCATGCCCCAGTGACGGTCCCAGGGGCGGCCGTACAGCTCGTGCGAACCTCGCCGCGGTGAGCAGCACATACTGGGCGGCCGCTGTTCAACGCATCGCGATGGCGCACGTCTTCACCGATCGTGAGCGGCGCTCTGGAGGCCGGAACGTCGCGGAACACATCGCGGATGTAGCCGGCCGGTAACGATCATGCTGGAAGGGAGTGTTTTCCCGTCTTGCAGCAACGCAGGCAAGGCATTGCTCACCAACGACCGTTTTCGGAGCTGCTGGGTCCAACGCCAGGATCAGCCCATAGAGCGCCAGGATCCCACGATCTTTTGTTGGTCGATTGGTTTCATGGATCGTTTTTGACCAGTGTCCGGTGAGCTATCGGATTCTGTGTGAATCGCTGGGGTAATTGGTGGGTTCTTTTATGCCATAGAGGAACCTTGTACGCAGTGAACAGGTGAATACAGGAAATTTCCGAGCAGGAGCAGCAAGTCGGCCGTGATGTGGTTCTGCGGCTGAAGCTCTTCATGTCATTCGAGGACCTGGACGCAGGCTGCGGTTGTCCATACCGGAAAATGTAAACGGAAGGTGAGGTAAAAATGCTTACCTTTGGCCTCCTCCAACTCTCCCGTATCTAGTATCGCCGCTGTCTTTCATACTGCGCCGCACAGACGTACGATGTACCCGTCGGGAGCCATGTTTAAGGCCTCAGTGTCGCCTGCCATTGATGGCAGGCATCCCGCCATGACTGGGAATCGGCGGATTCATTTTTGCATTATTTGCATTGAAAGAATCCAAATATAAGTATGAACAATTAGCCGTAGACTGCCTATCTGTTGAGTGGCGAGGACAGCGTAGGCGATTGGCACTGCTCGCTCGTCCGATTTGAAAGGCGCAGCTCATTGTGGATGCTGCGGCCTTGTGGCTTTGGGGTCTGGAAAAGGCTTCCGAAGCACACACGGACCGGCAAATGCCGGATTCCCGAGTTCCTTTTATTTGTGCCTTCGGGTCGAGGCCCAGGGCACCTGCAGAAAGCCTGAAAAATGAAGCTATCACTCCGTCGCGTCCTGACTCTGTTCGCGGCAATACTGTTCGTCCTCGTAACGGGTATGACTGCGGCACATGCGGTCAC
>NZ_JALLAN010000038.1 GCF_023062595.1 Arthrobacter rhizosphaerae | reverse complement strand
TGGCGGGTGACCTCGGGGTTGGACACGTGGCCCACAACAGTTTTGCGCGGGATGCCCAGGCGGGACCGGAGTGCTGCTGCCCTGGCATGCGTAAGCTTAACAAGGTCACGGTGCGAAACCTGCCGGCAGGGTAGAGGCGTAAATATGGGGAGAACATGAAACAGAAGCAGCTTCTGGGGGCCGTTGCCTGCCTTGCCCTCCCGCTCATTATGGCCGCCTATCTCCTTTACGAAGCGTCACGCAACGGGGTGGATTTCACCGTCTACTGGGCTGGAGCAAGGGAGTTTGTCCGGGGTGGGGACCTCTACGCTCCGGGGCTTGCAGGAACGTGGATGGACGCCATGGCCTTCACCTATCCCCCCTTCGCGGCACTGATTCTGGCGCCGACGGCCTTCCTTCCCCTGGAACTGGCACGGACTGTTCAGGCGCTGAGTAATCTGGCGCTAGGTGCTGCCTTAGGTGTCATGATCGCCCGTTACCTCATGAAGAAGGGAGTGATACGCGTTTCACCCCACAGCCGGAGATGGTGGCTGGCTGCAGCGTTTATCACTGGATTGCTGCTTCTGCTGGGGCCTTGGCGGAACTCGCTGGGTCTGGGGCAGATCAATCCGTTGCTGATGGTCCTGATCGTGGTCGACCTTCTGGCTACCACAAGGCGCCGTCCGAACGGATTAGTGCCTCGAGGAATACTCAGCGGTATCGCCGCTGGCATTAAACTGACTCCGCTGGTTTTTCTGCTCTACTTCGTTGTGCGAAGGGACTTTAAAAGTGCCGGCCGCATGCTGGCCAGTTTCGCCGCCACCGTAGGTCTAATGGCTCTGCTGGCGCCTTCGGAATCACGCCAATACTGGTTCTCGGCGCTCAGAGACACAACCCGGGTAGGGGAACTTTCACGCTTTGACAATGTCTCCGTGCGGGGATTCGTGGCCAGGCTGGGTCTCCCTGATGAACCCAGCGTTGCGCTGTGGATTGCGCTCTCGTTGGTCGTTGTGGGGCTGGGGGCAGCGGCCATTCACAGGACGCGCGGGCTGAGTGACCAGTGGGGGGCGGTAGGGGCGACTGCCCTCGTGATGTTGCTGATTTCGCCGGTGTCGTGGGGTCACCACTGGGTGTGGGTCGCCATCATCGTTCCCGCTGTCATCGGCCGGGCCGCCTCCGCCGGACGCAGCCCGTTCGGGTGGGCCCGTTTCCTCCGATCGCCGGCCGGTGTCCTGTGCTTGCTGCTTACTGCCTCTTTCGCTATGCACCCCATGGAGGCTGCTGGGCTGTCCGGCTCCCCAAAACCTTATGACTCGATATCAGCGCTTTCAGAGGTCCTGGTCGAGATCGGACTCTTCCCAGGCGTCGTGATCCTTGCTTGGCTGGCGTTCAGCAGGGCGGCCGCATTGACCACTGAACCAGCATTGTTTCCGGCACGGACCGTTGAGGAGACGGACGCGCTGCGCTAAGGCACAAGGGGAGAAACCATGGCTGATTCCGCTGCGGCCGTCCTGCATGACGGCACCACTATTCCCATCACCGTTCAGGGCGACGGGCCTGCCCTGTTGGTGCCAGCGCGCCTCGAGCCCTACTCGCCCGCGGAAGCCGAGACGATGCGCCTGTGGGGTGGAGACCCTGATCTGGGACCCAACCTGGTGAAGGGGTTAGCCGGATCGAACAGGGTGATCGTGGCTGACTATGAAGGCCATCGGATAGCGCATCCGGCACCGGAAACCCTGACCCCGGCGAACGTCGCGGCTGATCTGCTTGCCGTAGCTGACGCCGCCGGTGCCGACGTGTTTGGCTACTACGGCTACTCCTGGCTGGCACTCAGCGGCTTGCAGCTCGCCATCCGCACGGATCGTCTTCGGGCGCTTGCTATGGGCGGTTTCCCGCCGCTGGATGGACCCTACAAGAGCATGCTGGCCGTGACGCGGACCGCCCATTCGGCATCCACCAGTCAGGAAACCGATCCGGCCGAAGCGCCGGCCCTTGAGGCTGAGCCTGGCGATTGGGACTCCGCCGGCATTCAAACGAATCCTGCCCAAACCCAACAGTTCGTCACTCTCTATGAGGCCCTCCAGGACTTCGACGACTTCTCAGCTGCCATCCCGCGGAATGTGCCGCGGCTCGCTTTCGCGGGTGCAGAGGACAGGATCGATTACGGGCCGAATTGGGGCGATGTCCAAGTGAGGATCGGTGATCCTTTGGTTGAGCACAAAGGCACTCTGATCAAGGCCGGCTGGGATGTGCAGATCCTTCCGGGCCTTGACCACCTGGGTGCGATGCAGAGTTCAGTTGTTCTGCCCATCCTGTCTCGGTGGTTACAGAAGGTGGGCTGGGTGCGGGATTAGAATGACCGCATGGGCTCCATTGACGATTCCCTGGCCGCTTTGCCTGAGCCGGATCGCGGCTGTCTGCAACGGGTAATAGAGATTGCACGAGACATTGTTCCGGAGGCAATTGACGGGGTGAGCTACGGAATGCCTGCCCTGAAGCTCGATGGAAAACCGCTCATCGGGTTCGTCGCGGCCGCCAAGCACCTCTCCATCTTCCCCTTCTCACCCGAGGTGGTTGACGCCGTCGCCCACAAGCTTGAGGGCTTCTCCCTTTCCAAAGGAACCATCCGCTTTACCCCGGATTATCCCGTTCCCGACGACGTCGTGGAGGAGATCGTCCGCCTCCGCCGGGCTGAAATCGTGAAGTAACCGGGATGCTGAAGTAGGTGCGATTCTGCAGTCACCAGCCCCCCCGTTACCTTTTTCGTAGCCCCGGTCCTGTTGCAGGATAAGGGGTGTTGGCCGGTCGGTCCCGGCATGGTTTCTGCCCCCAGTCATGAATGATCCGGGGGGTGTTGTCACCGGGACCGGCTTG
>NZ_JALLAN010000037.1 GCF_023062595.1 Arthrobacter rhizosphaerae | reverse complement strand
CCTCCCTGTTCGAACCAGTCCACGGCTCCGCCCCCGACATCGCCGGCAAGAACCTCGCCAACCCGGTCGGGCAGATCTGGTCAGGGGCGATGATGCTCGAACACCTCGGCCACCCCGACGCCGCAGCCCACCTCCAAAAAGCGTTCGAATCAGCCCTGCGCGAGGGCCACGGCACCGCCGATATCGGCGGCACCGCGACCACCACAGAATTCACCCAAGCCATCCTGACCGCCATCGACGCCCTCACCCCGGTCACAGCATCAACCCCGGTCACAGCATGACACCCGGAACCGGGGCCAGGCGGCCCGTCGTCGCGGCCCTCTACCGTGAAGCGCTCCCGCCACGCATCGCCCAGGTCCAGGAACTCGCCGAGGTCCGCCTCACCAAAGCCGACGGACTGGCCGAGGCCATGGACGGCGCGGACGTGCTCTACCAGTGGCACTCCTTCTCACCCGCGCTGAAGGAGAACTGGGCCGCCGCGTCCACCCTGGAATGGATCCACGTCTCCGCCGCCGGCGTCAGCCAGCTCCTCTTCGACGACCTCATCCACAGCAACGTTATCTACACCAACTCCCGCGGCGTGCTCAGCCGTGCCATCGCCGAGTTCGCCCTCGGCTTCGTCCTGGACATGGCCAAAGACTCCCACGGGTCCTTCCGGCTCCAGCAGGAACAACGCTGGCAGCACCGCATCACCCGCAAAATCCACGGCCAGAGCGCCCTCGTGGTCGGCACCGGATCCATCGGCCGCGAAATCGCCCGCCTGTTCCACGCCGTCGGCATGAACGTCAGCGGCGCCGGCCGGACAACCCGACCCGGAGACGCTGACTTCGACGTCATCCACTCCTCCCGGGACCTCGCCAACGTCGCAGGAGACTACGACTACCTCGTCCTCGCCGCGCCCCTGACCGCCGACACCACAGGCCTCATAAACGCCGGAGTACTCGCAGCCATGAAACCATCAGCCCGGCTCATCAACGTAGGCCGCGGCCAACTCGTAGACACCAACGCCCTCACCCACGCACTGGCCACCGGCTCGATCGCCGGCGCCGCCCTCGACGTCGTCGACCCCGAACCACTCCCGGCCGGACACCCGCTCTGGGCCATGGACAACACCATCATCACCCCACACATGAGCGGCGACACCGAAGACTACCTCGATGACCTCGGCAAACTCTTCGTCGACAACCTCAAACGCTTCTGCAACGGCGAACCACTCGAAAACATCGTCGACAAAACCCTCGGATTCGTCCCCGCACCCTGAGCAGTTTTCGTCTGAACCTTTCCTGCGGTCCCTAGCTTGCCGGATGCCTCTGGGCGATAATTTCCCGGATCGATTCCCGATATTGGATGATCGTATCCGAGATGACCTTCTCTGCCAGTACTGGGTCACGTGAGTCAAGTGCGTCAACTATGTTCTGGTGCTCAGCTTCGAGTGTATCCGGGTCCTCATACTCGTGATGTTCAATGGAAAGCACAAACATGAAGTACCTCAGTTCGGTGACCAATTGCTGATAGAAGGTCCTCAACTTCTGGCTTCCTAGGAGTCCGACTATCGCGCTGTGAACCGCAAGGTCCTTCTCGACAATCTTGAATGGATCTCCACTCTTCAAAACTGCCCTGAACTCCTCCATGGCGCCGTGAACCTCGTCCATGGAGGTGCTTTCGGAGATGCTCCGTGCGGCGGTGGTCTCCAGATGATAGCGCGCGTTGTAGACGTCCATGATCTCCGCGTCGGTGGGGTCCCAAACGATGGCGCCTTGATTTGCGCGGTGGCGAATGAGGCCGCCCGCCTGAACTATGCGGACGGCTTCACGAATAGTGTTCCTGGAAAGTCCCAGGTTGTCTGCGAGGAGACTCTCCCTAAGACGTTCGCCTGGCTTGAGTCCTCCGCTGAGGATCATGGCTGTGAGCCCATCCGCGACCTGTTGCACGGTGGACGAATGCACTATCTTAATCTGCTCAACCATGCGTTCATCGTACAACATGGTCAACTGTAGGGCAGTAGACCACGCCATCGTGGAGGGATTTACCCGTTGAGGGTAGTGGTGCTGAGGTCGTGAACGGCTTTTTGCATATGTTGCCTCAGGGCTTTGTTGAGTTCTTCTCTATTGCCGGTTTCGAGCAGGTAGAGGATGTTCTCGTGTTCCTGGATCAGGGTCTGTGCCTGTGGGTAGGAGACTTCCAGGTTGAGGATGCACATTGTTGATTCCGCGGCCAAGGTTTTGTAAATTCGCGTCATTCTGCTGTTGCCGGCGGCTGCGACGAGTGTGGTGTGGAACTGCATGTCCAGTTGGGCGACCGCTTGCCAATTGTTTGCGTCAACTCGTCTTTTCATGTTCCTGAGGATTGTTCTCAGGGCCTGGCATGTGGTCTTGATGTGCTTGGGACTGCTGCTGAGCAGGTTATCGGCGGCGTTGGTTTCCACGGCCTCACGCACGGCGTAGATTTCCTTGCTGTCCTGGGCCGAGAGTTCGAGCACGTATACGCCATGGTTTCGCCTGTTGGTGAGGATGCCTTCCTGGCACAGACGCTGCACGGCTTCCCGGACGGGGCTCCGGGAAGTGTTCAGTTGGACGGCCAGAAAGGATTCATTGATCTGTTCTCCGGGGCGGAACACCCCTTGAATGATTTGTTCGCGCAGCTGGTCTGCGATCAGCTGTGCGGTGGGCCTTGCTTCCAAGCTGAACAGGCCTTTGGCTGCTAGTGATCCCCTCATCTGAACTGAGGTTTCTAGATTGCTATTGCGGTGTATTTGTATTCAAGGAATTCCTCGATACCGATTTTGCCGCCTTCGCGTCCGAGTCCGGATTGCTTGATGCCGCCGAAGGGGGCTATCGGGTTGGAGACGAGGCCGGTGTTGATGCCGACCATTCCGACTTCGAGTTCGGCGGAGAAGCGCAGGGCCTTGGCCGTGCTTTCGGTGAACACGTAGCCGACAAGGCCCCATTCGGTGTCGTTGGCTACACGGAGCACGTCGTCTTCGCTGTCGAAGGTGCTGATGGCGGCGACGGGTCCGAAGATTTCGGTGTTCATCAGGTCAGCGTCCAGGGTCACGTCGGTCAGGACGGTGGGGGTGTAGAAGTAGCCGGGGCCTTCGGGCCGGTTGCCGCCGGTGAGGACTTTAGCGCCCTTGGACACGGCGTCGGCAACGAGGCTTTCGACCTTGTCCAGGCCCTTCTGCTCAATCAGGGGTCCGACGTCGGTTCCGGCCAGGGCGCCGTTGCCGACCTGCAGTTCGGAGATTTTCTTGGCGAACTTCTCGCTGAATTCGGTGACGACTGAGCGGTGCACGAAGAAACGGTTCGCTGCGGTGCAGGCCTCGCCCATGTTCCGCATCTTGGCCTTCATGGCCCCGTCGACGGCTTTTTCGATGTCGGCGTCGGCGAGGACGATGAACGGGGCGTTGCCGCCCAGTTCCATCGAGGAGCGCATCACGTTCTCCGCTGCCTGTTTCAGCAGGATCTTCCCGACCCCGGTGGAGCCGGTGAAGCTGATCTTGCGGGCGATGCCGCTGGCCGTCCAGTTCTCCACCACGGGCGCGGCGCTGGCGGTGGTTACGACGTTCAGCACACCGTCAGGCAGGCCGGCCTGGCGGAAAATATCCACCAGGGCAAGAGAGGTCAGCGGGGTCAGTTCCGCGGGCTTGAAGACCATGGTGCAGCCGGCCGCGACCGCGGGGGCGATCTTGCGTGCCCCCATGGCCAGCGGGAAGT
>NZ_JALLAN010000036.1 GCF_023062595.1 Arthrobacter rhizosphaerae | reverse complement strand
CCCGACCCTTAACCCGGGGACCCCTCCACGCCGGAACCTGCGAAACCTGAGGGAGCGTCACGCGAGGAACTTGCGAAACCTGAGGGAGCGTCACGCGAGGAACTTGCGAAACCTGAGGGAGCGTCACACCGGAACCCGCAGGATGTGAGGGAGCGTCACGCCAGGTACCGCGAAACGTGAAGGAGCGTCGCAGGCCGGCTCAAACCCGGGCCACGGTAGCTGGCCCCTAGACTTACGAGCATGACCCAAACTCCTGCTGGCCGCCGCTCCCAGCGCGCCACCATCCTGGACGTTGCTGCCGCTGCAGGTGTATCGAGACAGACCGTAACGCGTGCCATGAATGACATGCCCGGCATCAAGACGGAAACCCGCCAGCGGATCCAGGAGGTGGCCAGGGAACTTGGGTATACGCCGAGCCGGTTCGCCAAGGGCCTGGTTCAGGGCGCACGGACGTCGGTCGGCCTGGCAATCCCCGATCTCACAAACCCATACTTTCCCGCTTTCGCCTCAAGCGTGGTGGAGCAGGCCACTCAACGGGGCTGGCAGGTGGTCATGGACGATTACGGTCACGGGGGACGCAATGGCCTTGACGCCGTCGAGCATCTTGCCCCGCACGTGGACGCCGTGATTGGATACCTCGGCGGTTATGCAGGTCAGGCCCAGGCGATCCTGGGCCGGCGGCCGCTGATTGTCCTCGATGAGGAACCCGGCTCAGCCGCTGGTGCAATTACCTTCGATTACCGTCATGCGGCCGAGCTCGCAATCGGGCGCCTGCAGGGCGTCGGCTGCAGCCGGATTGCGTATGTGGATTCCGTCCGCGCCCCCGAGAAGCGTGCCCTCGAAATCCGTGCCCCCGAAGATCTCAACTCCGGAAATCGACCATCAAGTGCAGGCGGCAGTGCGGAAACAGTCGCACATGGGCGGGGTGCCGATGACGGTTTCGTCACTTCCCGGGGCAGGGCCTTCGCCGCTGTCCTCGAGGAATCCTACGGCGGCGCCTTCCGATGCTCTGCCGTTGCGGTTGAGGAGTCGGCCTCTGAGAGCCGCACTGCGGTGCGGGAACTGCTTGCGTTGCAACCTGGGATCGATGGGATTGTTGCCTTTAATGACCTTGTGGCGTCTGGGGTGCTGAAGGCTCTGTCAGATGCCGGGAAGCGGGTTCCTGAAGACTGCCTGGTCATCGGAATGGATGGGATCCCACTCGGAGAACAATTGTCTCCCGAGCTGACCACATTGTCGTTGGATCTTCGCGAGGTGGGCCGCACCGCCGTCGAACTCCTTGACGGATTGCTGGGCGGAACCCTTGCGGCAGGGAGTGCTGAGTCGCGCCTTATTCTTCGGCACCGGCTGGTGGTCAGGCAGTCCGCCTGATAAGGAGATTCGATGCGAACTATGGCCAAAGTCCTTGGCCTGCCGTACTGTTGTACCCAGCCCGTGAACGTTCACGTTTCCACTACCAACCAACGAATCCCGCAGACTCAGCGAGACGAGGAACACTTATGTCAGTCGAATCATTGCTCGGCGCACAGGACCTTAAGCAGCCGCCCGCCCAGGAGCCGTTGGCCAAGTCGCCCACCCCAGCGCGGGTACGCCGCCTGGAACTCGGCAGTGGACGCGTGGCAGAACTGGCATCGGTAGCGCCTGCTGAAGGAGCTCTACCCCCCAGGGCCTTCCTTGACAGTGATGCTGCCCGCCTCTCACTGAATGGAACATGGAAGTTCCGCCTGTTCCCGGGCGTCAGGACAGCGCCTGAGGCTGGCTGGCAGCTGGGCCAGGACCCATCCGGATTCACGGAGTTGCCTGTTCCCTCCAGCTGGCCCATGCACGGCCACGGCAATCCAGCGTACACAAACATCCAGTACCCGTTCCCCGTTGAGCCGCCGCAGATCCCCGAAGCCAACCCCATCGGGCAGCACGTGTTTGAGTTCACCGTCGGGCCCGAGTTCATCCAAAGGTCTGTGCTCCGGTTCGACGGGATTGAATCTGCAGGGACCGTTTGGCTGAATGGGCAGCGCCTTGGTACCACCCGTGGCAGCCGGTTGGCCCACGAGTTCGACGTCGCGGGTGTCCTGACGGAGGGCGCAAACGTACTCGCCGTCGAGGTCGCCCAGTTCTCTGGAGCAAGCTACCTGGAGGATCAGGACATGTGGTGGCTGCCCGGCATATTCCGGGACGTCACCCTCCAGGCCCGGCCGGCGGGAGGAATCGACGACGTCTTCGTGCATGCTGAATTCGACCACCTGAGGGGCGAAGGAATCCTCCGCGTGGAGGCGAGCCGGAACGGTGAGGCGATTGACGCCGTCGTGCGCATTCCCGAGCTGGGACTGGAAGTTGAAGCGGGCGCAGAGCACGTCATTCCCGGGATCGAACCGTGGTCGGCCGAGGTACCAAAGCTGTATGCCGCCAGTGTCAGTACCGCAGCTGAATCCGTCGAGCTTCAACTCGGATTCCGTTCAATCGCGATTGAGGACGCCCAGTTCAAGGTGAACGGCAAGCGCATCCTGCTCCGCGGCGTGAACCGCCACGAGCACGATCCCAAGCTGGGCCGGGCGGTACCCAGGGAGCGGATGGTCAGCGAGCTGCGGCTCATGAAGCAGCACAACATCAATGCCATCCGGACATCCCACTACCCGCCGCATCCCGAATTTTTGGCACTGGCTGACCAGCTCGGATTCTATGTGGTCCTTGAGTGCGACCTCGAAACCCATGGGTTTGAAAGCGGCGGCTGGAAGCAAAACCCGAGCGACGATCCGCAGTGGGAGGCGGCGCTGCTGGACAGGATGCGCCGCACCGTGGAGCGCGACAAGAACCACGCCTCGGTGATCATGTGGTCGCTTGGGAATGAGGCGGGGGCGGGCAGGAACCTTGGTGCGATGTCGCGCTGGACGAAGCAGCGCGACCCCTCACGGCCCATCCACTATGAAAGCGACCGGAGCTCAGTTTATGTAGACGTTTATTCGCGGATGTACGCGACACATGAAGAGACCGAGCTGATCGGACAGGGCATGGAGGAGCCGCTGGAGGATCCTGCCCTTGACGCACGGCGCAGAGCCATGCCCTTCGTCCTGTGCGAGTACGTTCACGCCATGGGTAACGGACCGGGCGGTATGTCCGAGTATCAGGAACTGTTTGACCGCTACCCCCGGCTGATGGGCGGCTTCGTGTGGGAGTGGCTGGAGCACGGAATTGCCGTTATCGGAACCGACGGTCGGGAGCACTTCGCTTACGGCGGTGACTTTGGTGAGGAAATTCACGATGGCAACTTTGTGACCGATGGCCTTGTGGACGCCAACCGCAAGCCCCGGCCCGGACTGTTGGATTTCAAGAAGGTGATCGAACCCCTGACGCTTTCTGTAGCGGCCGACTGGTCCGGCTTCACCCTGCGCAACGGCTTCGACTTTGCCGACACCTCCCCCTTCGGCTTCCAGTATGCAGTGGTGGCCGACGGCGTCACGCTCGAAGGCGGGAGCGTCACCTCCGTTCCCCTGGCGCCGGGCGAAAACGTCTTTGTGGAGTTGCCCGCCGGCTTGCTGCAGCTCCCCGCCGGCAGTCCAGCGGTTCTCACTGTCAGCGCTGTGCTGAACGAGGACACAGACTGGGCCGAGGCCGGTCATGAGATCGCATGGGGGCAAGCATCCGCCAACCTGAACAGCCCTGGCTCGCTGTCAGCGCAGGTGTCCGTTGAGGAAGAAGGCAACGAACTTCGGCTCGGCCCCGCCACTTTTGACCGCGTGACCGGGGAGTTGAAGCGGTTAGGGGACCTGGCCGTGGAGGGAATGAAGGTCACGTTGTGGCGTGCCCCCACCGACAACGACCTTGGCAGGGAATGGAGTGACCCGGACCCCCGCACCATCGAACGCCGCTGGCTGGACGCGGGACTGAACCGCCTCCACTCGCGTTTGATCAGCATTTCAGCTGTTTCAACTGATGACGGCGGGGAGGAACTGTTGGTCCGAACCCGGATGGCTCCGGCCGACAAGCAGTACGGCGTGCTTGTGGACTACGCCTGGACCAGTGACGGCACCAGCGTAAGCCTGAAAACGTCCGTCCGCCCTGACGGCGACTGGATAGACCGCCGGACAGCAGTCCGGTGGGCCCGGGTCGGAGTTGAGCTGGTCCTCCGAGCAGGAACGCAGAACGTCGAGTGGTTCGGTCAGGGTCCGTACCAAAGCTACCCGGATACCGGCCAGGGCACCCGCCTGGGTTGGTATGCACTTCCCCTGGACGAGATGGACGTGGACTACGTCCGGCCCCAGGAAGCGGGGGCAAGGTCCGCCGTACGATCGGCTTCCTTGGAGCTCGACGGCGGTTCGCTCAGTATCGCCGGCGACGACTTTGCTCTGACTGTCCGTCCGTACAGCCAGCAAGTGCTGGACGACGCAACGCATCGTGAGGATCTGACTCCCGATGGCCGGAGCTACATCTATCTGGATTGTGCCCGGGATGGCGTTGGCACCGCAGCCTGCGGACCGGGAGCATTGGAGCCCTACCAGCTCACGCCCCGGGATGTTGATTTCACGGTGGTGCTTACCGCCGGGACATAGGCTCCACATGTGACTCAAGCCATAAAGGCGGCATTTGGCTGATTCCCGTCGCCGTACGTTCAGGAGGGGTCCCGAATCCTTGGTTTTCCGGGGATTTTGGGACCCCTCTGGCATGTTCGGGGCTGATTTGTGTTGGGGGTGGGCTGCGTGTATTGTTTTCTAAGTCGCCGCGAGGGAGACCAGCGAAGAGCTGGTTACCGGAGAGCGGCCAACCCCCTGAAAACAGCCTGGAAATGGTTCGCTGATTGGCGTGCCGGATGCAGGCGGGGCTGGTTATCTAAAGCTGAAATCGCCGAAACGCTGATTTGCAAAGCATAAGGAAACCGGGTAACTTTGAAAAGTTGCTCCGGAGCGATCTACGGCTGTGAAATGTTGTGGTGGTGCCGGGTGTGTCTGTTGTTTGAGAACTCAATAGTGTGCCAAGTTTGTTGATACCAATTGTTTTATTGATTGGTTGTT
>NZ_JALLAN010000035.1 GCF_023062595.1 Arthrobacter rhizosphaerae | reverse complement strand
TGACCTTGCCGGGCATGATCGAGGAGCCAGGCTGCAACCCCCGCCGCCACCACACGCCCCCACACCGCCCCCACACCGAGATAGCACTTGGCGGCAGTGTTCGGCCCTGGGACTGCCGCAAAGTGCCACTTCGTTTCCGGACCCTCCGTTGCCCTGTGGATAACTCAGATAGCAGCACATTCAGCGGCCACAATTGAGCATGCACAGGGCGCCGCTCCCGGAACACCTTACGAAGGGCTCCTTCTCGCTCCGAGCCTCCGACAAGGCCGGAGTCAGCAGGACGCGCACCGAGGCTAAAGACCTGGCCACTGTTTCACGTGGAATCCGGATGTATCTCGGTTCGGAAGCGGCAGGAGCAGCAGCTCTTCGGGCATACACGGAGCTCGATGACGCCTCAGTGCTCTCGTTCGGGTCTGCTGCCCGGATCATGCAGGCTGCCCTGCCTGCATGGCTGGAGGATGACTGGCGCATCCATGTGGCCCGCCGACGCGGTTTCAGCATGCCTCGGAGGGCTAACGTCGTGGGCCACCTCCTCACGCTGCTTCCGGACGAGGTTGTAGAGTACGACGGCGTCCGGCTCACCTCGCCTGCCAGGACCTGGCTTGACCTGGCCTCGATCCTGAGCCTGGATGAACTCGTGGTTGCCGGTGATTCCCTGGTGTGTTGGCACGGTCCCGATTTCCCCAGGCCACGGGATCCCCTCTGCACTGTTGATGAGCTCAGGGCTATGGTCCGGAGGCATCCGGGAGTCCGCGGCGTGCGTACAGCGAGGGCTTCCTTGGAGCTCATCAGGGTCGGAGCGGATTCCCAGCCTGAAACGAGGATGCGACTGACACTCGTGAGAGCAGGGTTGCCTGAACCTGTTCTGAACCACATGGTGCTGGGCGCCTACGGGAATCCCGTCCTGTGGCCAGATGCCGCCTATCCTGAGCAGCGGGTCGCGGTGCAGTATGAGGGCGCCCACCACAACGCATCGGACCAGTACTTGAGCGACATACGGCGGGCTGACACAACAACTGAGTGCGGCTGGATTGAAGTTCGTGTATCTAAGTTTGATCTGGCAGGCGGGCGCCCCGCGGTCGTCGGCAAAGTCCGCGGGGCGTTGGAGAGCAGGGGTTGGCGCGCGAAATGACACTTGGCAGCAGTTCCAGGCGCCACAACTGCCAGCAAGTGCCATCTGGTGCGTGAAAGGAGCCAAGTATTACCCGGCTGAGTGATCCGAACCACGGCCCTTTGCCAAGAAATGACTAGGATGGTTCGTAGCCGACGAGGTTCACTCCAGGGTCAACCACACCCGCAGACGAAAATACTTAGGAGTCAGCATGCCCATTGCAACCCCAGAGATCTACGCCGACATGATCGACCGCGCAAAAGAGGGCGGCTTCGCATTCCCGGCGGTCAACGTCACCTCCTCCCAGACCCTGAACGCGGCCCTGCGCGGGTTCGCGGATGCTGAGTCCGACGGTATCGTCCAGGTCTCCACCGGCGGTGCTGCCTACTGGTCAGGTGCCCAGACCAAGGACATGGTCGCCGGCTCGCTTGGTTTCGCAGCATTCGCCCGCGAGGTCGCCAAGAACTACAACGTCAACATCGCGCTGCACACGGACCACTGCCCGAAGGACAAGCTTGACGGCTTCGTCCTGCCGCTGCTGGCCGCCTCCGAGGCTGAGGTCAAGGCCGGACGCAACCCGCTGTTCAACTCCCACATGTGGGACGGCTCCGCAGAGACCCTGCAGGAGAACCTGCGGATTGCGCGCGAACTCCTGGCGCGCACTGCGGCCGCCAAGATGATCCTCGAGGTCGAGATCGGCACTGTAGGCGGCGAGGAAGACGGCGTGGAGAACGCCATCAACGACAAGCTGTACACCACGGTCGAAGACGCACTCGCAACCATCGATGCCCTCGGTGCCGGCGAGAACGGCCGTTACATCACGGCACTGACCTTCGGCAACGTGCATGGCGTGTACAAGCCCGGTGGGGTCAAGCTTCGCCCGGAGATCCTCAAGGACATCCAGGAGCAGGTTGGTGCCAAAATCGGTAAGGAAAACCCCTTCGACCTCGTCTTCCACGGCGGTTCAGGCTCCTCGGACCAGGAAATCGCTGACGCCGTCTCCTACGGAACCATCAAGATGAACATCGACACCGACACCCAGTACGCGTACACGCGCCCCGTGGTGGACCACATGTTCAGGAACTACGCCGGCGTGCTGAAGGTTGACGGCGAAGTGGGCAACAAAAAGCTCTACGATCCCCGCGTCTGGGGCGCCTCGGCTGAAGCCGGTCTGTCGGCCCGTGTGGTGGAAGCTGCCAAGCAGCTCGGTTCCCTCGGCAAGACGTTCTAGGATGTCCGACGAATTCCGCAAGAACCTGATGGGTCCTGAGCCTACCCTCCTGCCTGCTGAGACTGAGGTCTACGAGCAGCTTGAGGCCGGCCAGGAAGCGCTGGACCTGGTGGAAAGGCACCCCACATCATCCCTGTTGTGGGCTCTGCTGGCCGAAGAAGCGTGGAACGAGGGCCGCACCATCGATTCCTACGCCTACGCCCGTGTCGGCTACCACCGCGGTCTGGACTCCCTGCGCCGGAATGGCTGGCGCGGCATTGGACCCATCCCCTGGGAGCACGAACCCAACCAGGGCTTCCTGCGCGCGCTGTACTCCCTGGGCAGGGCTTCGGCGGCCATCGGCGAGGCCGAGGAACCGGAGCGTATCGAGAAGTTCCTCCAGGACTCGGATCCCTCCGCGAAGGCAGCAATTGAAGCCAGGAGCCGGGGCTAAAGAGCCAGGTTAAACACGACGTCGGGCGCTCACCTTTCCAGAAAGGTGGGCGCCCGACGTCTTTAACGCGAGGGTGTGAGGCTAGCTGGGCTTCGTGAGCCCCGTACGGGCCATGGCGTCGGCGTAAGCGACGTGCATGTCGTCCAGGTACTGCTGCTGGCGCACAGGGGTGCCTGCGAACGCCCGGCCGCTGAGCGAGCGGACCTTGTAGGTCTTGAGGCCGCGGCGCCAAAGCAAAGGAACCTCGGTCTTGAGGAGAAGGTTGGCGAGGCGGTTGGCCTCGGTGCCGTGAGCCACGATGACAGAGGCACGGGGGACAAGGGCCAGGAACTTCAGGAGCGGCTTGAGTCCGGCGGCGATCTGGTCCGGGGTGAACTTGCCATTGGGTTCGCCGGCAACGTGCCACGGGTGGACGTTCCAGGGCATCACGAATTCCGGCCGGAGTCCCAGCTTCCACTGAACCCCCAGCATGCGGGTGGCAGCCTCGTCATCGCCGGCAGTGATAAACCCTGATTCGTCGGCCGTGCCGATGTTGGAGTACAGGCTGATGATGCGGCACTCGTCCACATCGTGCATGGGGTCCACGTAAGGAACCTGCGTGCCTGGCTTGGCGGTCTGGAGTGCGTCGCACAGCTCGTTCACGGCTGCGACATTGGGTTCGTAACGGCGGCTCAAAAGCTGCTCGTGAAAAGGTTCAGTAGCCAAGGCTGTCATAAATTGCTGGGTCTCCTGCGGGGATAGGTCACGCTGCCGGACCGTAAGCGGGCACGCCGAGTACAGCCTGGATTGAAAAAGATGTTGTGTGGAACGATTCCCTGATCGTTCTCTACCAGCTTAGCAAGCTCCACAAAATGTGGGATGCCCGCTTCGACGGCGGGTGACAGCCGCCACCTGGTCCCGGAGTGCGGCTCAGCAAAACAGTGCACGCTGCTTGCCACTGGCATCGGCTAAACTTGGGTCGTAAGAGCCCCGGATCTCTTGCATGTGCCTTCGGCCAACAGGCCAAGGGTATTGCGGTGACATTCGGGGCATTCTCATGAACGGCGCAGGACCGTGGGTGACCTATTTGAATGGGTTGCCTGCGGAATAGCCCGAACGAATGGGGGAGGATCCCATGCCAGCAATCGTGATCGTCGGAGCCCAATGGGGCGACGAAGGCAAAGGTAAAGCCACTGACCTGCTCGGCGGACGCGTGGACTACGTGGTCAAGCCGAACGGCGGCAACAACGCCGGGCATACCGTCGTCGTGGGCGGTGAGAAGTATGAGCTTAAGCTCCTTCCTGCCGGCATCCTGAGCCCAAACGCCGTCCCGGTCATCGGCAACGGTTGCGTGGTGAACCTCGAGGCCCTGTTCCAGGAGATCGACGGGCTTCAAGCCCGCGGCGCCGATACCTCCAAGCTGCGGGTCTCGGCCAACGCCCATCTGGTGGCGCCGTACCACCAGGTGCTGGATAAGGTGACGGAGCGGTTCCTGGGCAGCCGGGCCATCGGAACAACTGGCCGCGGAATCGGTCCTGCCTACATGGACAAAGTGGCACGCCTCGGCATCCGCGTCCAGGACGTGTTTGATGCCTCCATCCTTCGCCAGAAGGTGGAAGGATCCCTGCGACAGAAAAACGAACTCCTGGTCAAGGTATACAACCGGCGCGATATCGAAGTAGACGAGATCGTGGACTACTTCCTCTCGTTCGCCGATCGCTTGCGCCCGCTCGTCATCGACAGCACCCTGGTCCTGAACAAGGCCCTGGATGAAGGCAAGGTGGTCCTGATGGAAGGTGGCCAGGCCACGTTCCTCGACGTCGACCACGGCACCTACCCCTTCGTCACGTCCTCCAACCCCACTGCCGGCGGCGCCTCGGTCGGTTCGGGGATTGGCCCCACCCGCATTTCGCGCTCCATCGGCATCATTAAGGCGTACACCACCCGTGTGGGCGCAGGCCCGTTCCCCACGGAGCTCTTTGACGAGATGGGCATGTACCTGCAAAAAACCGGCGGCGAGTTCGGCGTCAACACCGGACGGCCGCGCCGCTGCGGTTGGTACGACGCCGTTTTGGCCCGCCATGCCTCGCGTGTCAACGGTTTCACGGACTACTTCGTCACCAAGCTGGACGTCCTGACCGGCATCGAGCAGATTCCCGTCTGCGTCGCATACGACGTCGACGGCGTCCGCCACGACGAGATGCCCATGACCCAGACCGAATTCCACCACGCCAAGCCCATCTTCGAGTACTTCGAGGGCTGGACCGAGGACATCACCACTGCCCGTAGCCTCGAGGACCTCCCCGAGAATGCCCGCAACTACGTTCTTGCCCTTGAGAAGCTCTCAGGGACGCGGTTTTCGGCTATCGGGGTAGGGCCTGACCGGGATCAGACCATCGTGGTCAACGACCTCATAAACGACTGACAGCAACAGAATTGCGACGCCGGCGGGTCACCTGAACAGCACCCGGGGCAACCCCATTTCCCGGCATTTCCCGATGAAGTCCGCAGCAATCTCTTCGATCTGGGAGCC
>NZ_JALLAN010000034.1 GCF_023062595.1 Arthrobacter rhizosphaerae | reverse complement strand
TGTGTCTGTTGTTTGAGAACTCAATAGTGTGCCAAGTTTGTTGATACCAATTGTTTTATTGATTGGTTGTTTTGGCCAGGCCTGTCCACCCCGTGGATTGGGTTTGGTTTTTACAGCTGGTTTCAAATTTTTGCAGTCTGGTTGCCGCGTTTTCCCGTGGTTTCCTGGTTGTTTCTGTTTTTGTTTTACTTCAACGGAGAGTTTGATCCTGGCTCAGGATGAACGCTGGCGGCGTGCTTAACACATGCAAGTCGAACGATGAAGGGAGCTTGCTCCTGGATTAGTGGCGAACGGGTGAGTAACACGTGAGTAACCTGCCCTTAACTCTGGGATAAGCCTGGGAAACTGGGTCTAATACCGGATATGACTCCTCATCGCATGGTGGGGGGTGGAAAGCTTTTTGTGGTTTTGGATGGACTCGCGGCCTATCAGCTTGTTGGTGAGGTAATGGCTCACCAAGGCGACGACGGGTAGCCGGCCTGAGAGGGTGACCGGCCACACTGGGACTGAGACACGGCCCAGACTCCTACGGGAGGCAGCAGTGGGGAATATTGCACAATGGGCGAAAGCCTGATGCAGCGACGCCGCGTGAGGGATGACGGCCTTCGGGTTGTAAACCTCTTTCAGTAGGGAAGAAGCGAAAGTGACGGTACCTGCAGAAGAAGCGCCGGCTAACTACGTGCCAGCAGCCGCGGTAATACGTAGGGCGCAAGCGTTATCCGGAATTATTGGGCGTAAAGAGCTCGTAGGCGGTTTGTCGCGTCTGCTGTGAAAGACCGGGGCTCAACTCCGGTTCTGCAGTGGGTACGGGCAGACTAGAGTGATGTAGGGGAGACTGGAATTCCTGGTGTAGCGGTGAAATGCGCAGATATCAGGAGGAACACCGATGGCGAAGGCAGGTCTCTGGGCATTAACTGACGCTGAGGAGCGAAAGCATGGGGAGCGAACAGGATTAGATACCCTGGTAGTCCATGCCGTAAACGTTGGGCACTAGGTGTGGGGGACATTCCACGTTTTCCGCGCCGTAGCTAACGCATTAAGTGCCCCGCCTGGGGAGTACGGCCGCAAGGCTAAAACTCAAAGGAATTGACGGGGGCCCGCACAAGCGGCGGAGCATGCGGATTAATTCGATGCAACGCGAAGAACCTTACCAAGGCTTGACATGGGCCAGACCGCCGCAGAAATGTGGTTTCCCCTTTGGGGCTGGTTCACAGGTGGTGCATGGTTGTCGTCAGCTCGTGTCGTGAGATGTTGGGTTAAGTCCCGCAACGAGCGCAACCCTCGTTCTATGTTGCCAGCACGTGATGGTGGGGACTCATAGGAGACTGCCGGGGTCAACTCGGAGGAAGGTGGGGACGACGTCAAATCATCATGCCCCTTATGTCTTGGGCTTCACGCATGCTACAATGGCCGGTACAAAGGGTTGCGATACTGTGAGGTGGAGCTAATCCCAAAAAGCCGGTCTCAGTTCGGATTGGGGTCTGCAACTCGACCCCATGAAGTCGGAGTCGCTAGTAATCGCAGATCAGCAACGCTGCGGTGAATACGTTCCCGGGCCTTGTACACACCGCCCGTCAAGTCACGAAAGTTGGTAACACCCGAAGCCGGTGGCCTAACCCCTTGTGGGAGGGAGCTGTCGAAGGTGGGACTGGCGATTGGGACTAAGTCGTAACAAGGTAGCCGTACCGGAAGGTGCGGCTGGATCACCTCCTTTCTAAGGAGCACCTACAGTTTCCTTGCCTCATGTATGTGAGTGTGGAGGGACTGTCAGGAGTAAAGGCCCATTGCGCAGGCGATTGTTCTGCGGTGGGTGCTCAAGGGTGGAATATCAGCAAATAGGTGCCTGGTGGCACGGACCGGTTATTAGTACGGATTCTGTTGCTCTTTCTTTCGGGGAGGGGTGCGGGGTTCAGGAAGGTTTCCGGTGCGGGTTGTTGGGTAGTGTTTGGCACACTGTTGGGTCCTGAGGCAACAGGGCCGGGAAGGGTTTGTTCTTTTCCGGGTTTGTTTGTTTCTGGTTTCCTGGCTGCATCGATCATGCGCGTTGCCCTGCGGGGTGTGTGTGGGGTGTGTGGTTTGGGGTTGTTGTTTGAGAACTACATAGTGGACGCGAGCATCTTTTATAAGAAGCAATTTCCAAGAATATGAACCTGGATCTGTCCGTTGGTCTTTGTGCCGGCGGGTGGTTTTCGTGGTTCTCTCGAAATGTTTTTTTGATCTTTTGTGGTCAAGTTTTTAAGAGCACACGGTGGATGCCTTGGCATTAGGAGCCGAAGAAGGACGTAGGAATCTGCGATAAGCCTGGGGGAGTCGATAACCGGACTTTGATCCCAGGGTCTCCGAATGGGGAAACCCCGCCAGACGCGCGAGTGATCTGGTGACCCGCATCTGAACACATAGGGTGCGTGGAGGGAACGCGGGGAAGTGAAACATCTCAGTACCCGCAGGAAGAGAAAACAACAGTGATTCCGTTAGTAGTGGCGAGCGAACGCGGATCAGGCTAAACCGTTCCATGTGTGATAGCCGGCGGGCGTTGCATGGTCGGGGTTGTGGGACTTTCCGTTCTGTCTCTGCCGGGACAGTGAGGTGAGAGTACGGGCATAGGTGAACGGTCTTGAAAGGCCGGCCAGAGAGGGTGTGAGCCCCGTAACCGAAATGTTGTGTACCGCCTGGAGAGTATCCCAAGTAGCACGGGGCCCGAGAAATCCCGTGCGAATCTGTCAGGACCACCTGATAAGCCTAAATACTCCCTAATGACCGATAGCGGACCAGTACCGTGAGGGAAAGGTGAAAAGTACCCCGGGAGGGGAGTGAAACAGTACCTGAAACCGTGTGCTTACAATCCGTCGGAGCAGTCTTAGTTACTGTGACGGCGTGCCTTTTGAAGAATGAGCCTGCGAGTTAGTGTTACGTCGCGAGGTTAACCCGTGTGGGGAAGCCGTAGCGAAAGCGAGTCTGAATAGGGCGTTGCAGTGGCGTGATCTAGACCCGAAGCGAAGTGATCTACCCATGGCCAGGTTGAAGCGACGGTAAGACGTCGTGGAGGACCGAACCCACTTCAGTTGAAAATGGAGGGGATGAGCTGTGGGTAGGGGTGAAAGGCCAATCAAACTTCGTGATAGCTGGTTCTCCCCGAAATGCATTTAGGTGCAGCGTTGCGTGTTTCTTACCGGAGGTAGAGCTACTGGATGGCCGATGGGCCCTACAAGGTTACTGACGTCAGCCAAACTCCGAATGCCGGTAAGTGAGAGCGCAGCAGTGAGACTGTGGGGGATAAGCTTCATAGTCGAGAGGGAAACAGCCCAGACCACCAACTAAGGCCCCTAAGCGTGTGCTAAGTGGGAAAGGATGTGGAGTTGCGAAGACAACCAGGAGGTTGGCTTAGAAGCAGCCATCCTTAAAAGAGTGCGTAATAGCTCACTGGTCAAGTGATTCCGCGCCGACAATGTAGCGGGGCTCAAGTACACCGCCGAAGTTGTGGCATTCAGATTTTTGCTAAGCCCTTGTGGTTCAGGCGTCTGGATGGGTAGGGGAGCGTCGTGTGGGCAGTGAAGTCGCGGTGTAAACCAGCGGTGGAGCCTACACGAGTGAGAATGCAGGCATGAGTAGCGAAAGACGGGTGAGAAACCCGTCCGCCGAATGATCAAGGGTTCCAGGGTCAAGCTAATCTGCCCTGGGTAAGTCGGGACCTAAGGCGAGGCCGACAGGCGTAGTCGATGGACAACGGGTTGATATTCCCGTACCGGCGAAAAACCGTCCATGCTGAACAGGGGATACTAACCGCCCGAGACCTGACCGATCACCCTTGTGGTGTGAGGTTTTTGGTGGAGCGCGGGACCTGATCCTGGGAGGTAAGCGTATTAACAGGTGTGACGCAGGAAGGTAGCCGAGCCGGGCGATGGTTGTCCCGGTCTAAGGATGTAGGGCGAACGGTAGGCAAATCCGCCGTTCATGATGCCTGAGATCTGATGGGACTCCCGTAAGGGGGGATTCGGTGATCCTATGCTGCCTAGAAAAGCATCGGCGCGAGGTTTTAGCCGCCCGTACCCCAAACCGACACAGGTGATCAGGTAGAGAATACTAAGGCGATCGAGAGAATTATGGTTAAGGAACTCGGCAAAATGCCCCCGTAACTTCGGGAGAAGGGGGGCCCCCATCGTGATGGACACTTGCTGTCCGGAGCGTGCAGGGGCCGCAGAGACCAGGGGGAAGCGACTGTTTACTAAAAACACAGGTCCGTGCGAAGTCGCAAGACGATGTATACGGACTGACTCCTGCCCGGTGCTGGAAGGTTAAGAGGACCGGTTAGCCGCAAGGCGAAGCTGAGAATTCAAGCCCCAGTAAACGGCGGTGGTAACTATAACCATCCTAAGGTAGCGAAATTCCTTGTCGGGTAAGTTCCGACCTGCACGAATGGAGTAACGACTTCCCCGCTGTCTCAACCATAAACTCGGCGAAATTGCAGTACGAGTAAAGATGCTCGTTACGCGCAGCAGGACGGAAAGACCCCGAGACCTTTACTATAGTTTGGTATTGGTGTTCGGAGTGGCTTGTGTAGGATAGGTGGGAGACGTTGAAGCCCGGACGCCAGTTCGGGTGGAGTCATCGTTGAAATACCACTCTGGTCACTTTGGACATCTAACTTCGGCCCGTAATCCGGGTCAGGGACAGTGCCTGATGGGTAGTTTAACTGGGGCGGTTGCCTCCTAAAAAGTAACGGAGGCGCCCAAAGGTTCCCTCAGCCTGGTTGGCAATCAGGTGTCGAGTGTAAGTGCACAAGGGAGCTTGACTGTGAGAGAGACATCTCGAGCAGGGACGAAAGTCGGGACTAGTGATCCGGCGGTACATTGTGGAATGGCCGTCGCTCAACGGATAAAAGGTACCTCGGGGATAACAGGCTGATCTTGCCCAAGAGTCCATATCGACGGCATGGTTTGGCACCTCGATGTCGGCTCGTCGCATCCTGGGGCTGGAGTAGGTCCCAAGGGTTGGGCTGTTCGCCCATTAAAGCGGTACGCGAGCTGGGTTTAGAACGTCGTGAGACAGTTCGGTCCCTATCCGCTGCGCGCGCAGGAAATTTGAGAAGGGCTGTCCTTAGTACGAGAGGACCGGGACGGACGAACCTCTGGTGTGTCAGTTGTACTGCCAAGTGCACCGCTGATTAGCTACGTTCGGATGGGATAACCGCTGAAAGCATCTAAGCGGGAAGCTCGCTTCGAGATGAGATTTCCATACACCTTGTGTGTGAGAGGCCCCCAGCCAGACCACTGGGTTGATAGGCCGGATGTGGAAGCGAGGACTAACGACTCGTGAAGCTGACCGGTACTAATAGGCCGATAACTTACACCACACACCACCCCGCAAACGGTTCAAAAGCGTTTGCAACCAGGGGCTGGTAAAAAGAAAACAAGACTGCTTGCGTCCACTATGTGGTTCCCAACCAACAAACCCGAACACCGGTTTGCTGGCCACGGGAACAAAAACTACATAACAACACCACAGAATGTTGTAACCACAGATTTCCCACCCCCACACAGGGTGCGGACACAGGGTTACGGCGGTCATAGCGTGGGGGAAACGCCCGGTCCCATTCCGAACCCGGAAGCTAAGACCCACAGCGCCGATGGTACTGCACCCGGGAGGGTGTGGGAGAGTAGGTCACCGCCGGACA
>NZ_JALLAN010000033.1 GCF_023062595.1 Arthrobacter rhizosphaerae | reverse complement strand
ACCTCCTGGTCGCCTCAGCGGTTGTCTAAGCAACTCCACTGTGCAACCGGAGGTCCTCACCCATGAGTCAACGACTCCAGCGAGTCACCACATTCACCCAACCAACGTCCCTGGGCAGTACAGCTAGCCAGCGCTGAAGTGGCTACGGTCCGTGGAAGAACTGTCTTTCTACGGTGCGGCCGGTTCCAAGACCTCCAGCCTGCAAGGTGTGGACTCTGAGCCTGATGTGGCGGGCAGCTCGCCGGACTGACAGGCTCGCCGCAACTCCGCCAGCGCAATCTCTTCCACTGCCGCCTTCCGTAGATCAAGGATTATGGCCAGTCCGCCGACGATAGTGCTGGTGCGGCGAGCCACTGCATAAACAGCCCCCAGATTGCGTTCGGTGACACCGCCCCGGACCTGGATATGCGCCCCGCTCATGTCGACATCGAGCCGGATCAGAAACTTCAGCTTCAATCGCGTGGCCGGCCCCATACCCTTGCCCCGCAATTCGGGCACGCCACCTGGTCGCGTCGATTGTCCGCCGCCTCTGCGGGTAAGTCCGAAATGATTCTTCGGAACGTGCTGGGCCGATTCGGCTGCCGAGGACTTGTCCACTATGTGCCCTGCGGCCGCATTCTCGCGCACAGCCATGATGGCCTTGGCCGCATGCGCCTTGTCGGCAAAAACACCGGAAACCGCCAGAACTTCGCGTTCTTCGCCAGTAAGCCGGAATCGAAAGCGCGTGCCGTCGCGGAAGATTTCAAACTGTCCAGTCATTTGGAGGGCCCTTCTCTTGAACTCTGGCAGCGGCCCCCCGCCCGCCTTTGTCCCTGCGATTTCTTCACCGAAATCGCTGCCGCACCCTTCTTCGGCGACTTCCCATCATTGGATCATCATCGATAGGGTGTTGCTGTATTAACAATATAGTTGCTGAGAACGCAACAAGTCAAAGCCCTGGCAGCGGGTGGGGGCTCTGCGGATACTCAAGTGTCCGACGCCTCTGGACACTGACGTGGTCTTAAGATGGGGAAACAGGGACTCCCCTGTGCTGATGCCGCAGGTAGTGCTCATGGCGGCTTCGGACATCATCGACAGAGGACAAAATATGGCAGGCAGGCCGCGGCGCGAAGATGAACCACGGCAAGGGGCCGCCGCCTCGCTGCTCAACGGTCTTAGCGTTCTCGAAGCGTTCTCCATTGGAAAGCCTGTGCTGGGCGTGACTGAGATAGCGCAGACGGTGAACCTGCATAAGAGTACGGTCTCCAGGATTCTCACCGGGCTGACCAATGCCGGCTACGTGGAACGTGACGAAGAGACAGGACGCTTCCGTCTTGGTCTGGGCCTGATAGGCCTTTCCGGGCCACTGCTTGCGGAGCTCGACGTCCGCCGTGCCGCGCACGCCGATCTGGAAGAACTCATGGCCACAACCGGTGAAACCAGCGCATTAGCCGTGTGGAACGGAGCCGAAGCCATCGTGGTGGAAGAGATACCCAGCCCGCACCAGGTCAAGCACACAGCAGCTATCGGGACACGCTATAACCAGTACGGAAGCTCATCGGTGCGGCTGTTTCTCGCCCTGCTCCCTTTTGAGAAAGCGGAGCAACTGCTTGCAGCCGGGCGCATCACCCACACGGCCGACTCCGGCCCTGTGGGCGACTACCGGCAACACCTCGCAACCATCAAAGATCAGGGCTACGCCGTGAACGATGGCTACACCTCTTCTGAAGAAGTGGGGATCTCGGCTGTCGTGCGGGACTACAGGGGTGAGGCGGTGGGTTGCATCATGCTGTCGGCGCCCAGGTCCCGCACAGGGCCTGACCGGATTTCCGCCCATTTGCAGAGTGTACTGGCCGCCGCCGGATCCGTCTCTGCCCGGCTTGGTCACCGGCCAACGGTGCGCGAGCCGGCCGGAAGCTAGAGGACCATCCGCAACTGAAGTGGAGAAAATTGGGTCGCCGTTGTCGATCAGGGCTTCTCTCGCGCGTCGTATAAGTAGGATCCCGAAAAGCGGGCCCTGAAACAGACGAAGGGACAAGAAAAATGTCCAAGTACTTGGTCCTGATCTTCGAGGACGACGTTCGCACGAAGGAAGAGGCAGGAGAGACGGTCAGCGCTGATTACCAGGCGTTCATGCAACGTCGGGGCAGTTCCCTGATCAACGGTGCCGGCCTGGAGCCGCCGTCCACGGCGACGTCCATCCGTCGAGACGGCGCCGGCGGATTCTCTGTGACGGATGGACCGTTCGCCGAGTCGAAGGAAACGCTGGCCGGCTATTACCTCATCGAGGCTGCCGACCTCGACGAAGCACTGGAGATTGCCAAGGACATTCCCGCCGGCGTCGGCGTCGAGGTCCGCCCCGTGCGGGTGGGGGGCTGATGCCGCCGGCCGCCAGCCCGGAAGTCGCTGCGGCGGTTGCGGACGCGCACCGCCGCGAGTGGGCGTTCGTGCTGGCGGCCACCGTGCGCACCGCCGGTGACATCGATACCGCGGAAGAAGCCGTCCAGGATGCGTATGCCAGCGCGTTGTCTACCTGGGGCCAGCGCGGCATTCCGGAGAACCCCGGGGCGTGGCTCACCGTAACCGCGCGTCGTCGGGCACTGGACGTGCGCCGGCGGGCCGTCACCGCACAACGGACGCTCCCCAAACTGCTCGAGCCGGAAGAGTATCTGCCCGATGACCTGGTGTCGGACGAGGAAGAGATCACCGACGACCGCCTGCGGTTGATCTTCACGTGCTGCCACCCAGCCCTCTCCTCCGGCGCGCAGGTCGCCCTAACGCTGCGGCTCCTCTGCGGACTTTCCACCACTGATGTGGCGCGGGCATTCCTTCTGCCGGAGGCCACCATGGCGGCGCGGATCACCCGGGCCAAAAAGAAGATCGCGGCGGCCCACATCCCGTACCGCGTGCCGGCGGCGTCGGAACTCCGCGAGCGCCTCGACGGCGTCCTGTCAGTGGTTTACCTGGTCTACACAACCGGTCATACCGCCCCCTCGGGCGAGAATCTGATGCGCCGGGATCTCGCCGAACGGGGACTTGAGCTCGCACGGATGCTCCGCGTCCTGCTGCCCGACGACGGTGATGTGGCCGGGCTCCTGGCTCTCGTCTTGCTCACCGATGCCCGCAGCGGCGCCAGACTTAACGAGCACCGTGAGCTCGTACTGATGGAGAACCAGGACCGCTCGAAATGGGACCGGTCAGCAATCACTGAGGGGGTTTCCCTCCTCCGTGAAGCCTTGACCCGCCGGCCGCGGGGCCGCTTCGCCCTCATGGCTGCGATCGCGGCCGTACATGATGAGAGCAAGTCGTGGTCCGACACTGACTGGCAGGAGATCCTTGGACTTTACGACCTGCTCCAGGACAGGTGGCCGTCTCCTGTCGTCCAACTCAACCGGGCCATCGCGCTCGGCTTCGCCGTCGGCTACGCGGAAGGCCTGGCTGAGCTGGACGCTCTGGGAGCCGAACCGCAACTTGCCCGTTACCCGTACCTTGCCGCCGCACGCGCCGACTTCCTGACACGGTTGGGCCGGTTCGACGACGCCCGGGTCGCCTTCGAAGAGGCGCTCATCCTGACGGAGAACGACACCGAACGCCGCTACCTCCAGACACGTCTGAGCGGCCTGTCGGGCTGAACAGTTCGACCAAATTGCCCCGGGCCCCCAGCATTGGCATACTTCACGCATGTCTTCCCTCCCTGTGACGGCCGCCGACGACGTCATCAACCAGCCGGCACGCGCCCAGTTCGAAGCGTTCCTCGACGAACACCGGCACGCGCTCAACGCCTGCCTCGACGGGCTGACCGAGGAGCAGGTTCGCCGGTCCCTGGTGCCGTCCCGCACCACGCTGCTGGGCCTGGTGAAGCACGCGACGTTCGTGGAGAAAGTCCTGTTCGACGAAGCCATCACCTGCCGGCCCCGGTCCGAGATCGGTATCCCCGCCACTCCCGACGAATCGTTTATTCTCGACGACGCCGACACCATCGCCACCGTCCGGCAGGCACACCTGGAAGCCTGCGAATCATCGCGCGGCTTGACTGCCTCACTCGGGCTCGATGATCTGCTCCACGGCAACCGGCGCGGGCCGCTGCCCCTGCGCTGGATGTACCTCCATTCGATCCGCGAGTTTGCCCAGCACTGCGGCCACGCGGATATCCTGCGCGAGCAGCTCCTGGATCAGTAGCCGGTTCCAGTTGGACCTGCCCTGCGGGTGCTGTCCACGCGATCAGGTGAGCGGAGCCATTGAATCATGCCGCCGATTGACGGTTGCGGGTGGCCGACCAGAACGTCAGGACATGTTGGGCCACTTCAGCCGGCGCAATGAGAAGAGGAGCCACATGGCCCCCGCCGGAGACCCGCGCAAAGCGTCCGTCCGGTACGGTCCGCGCTGCTCGCTCTGCTTCCTCCGGGTCGTTTAGCGAATCATCTCTGGCCGCCAGCATCAGGGTGGGGACCTGCAGGCGAGGCAGGATCGGGCGGAGATCAGGGCGGCGCAGCATTACGGACCGCATGGCCCAGTATTTGCCGCGTTTGTTCCCTCCGCGGAACGCATCACTCACTGCTTCTGCAGCCGACGGCGACGTCCTGGCCACGCCGCGTCCGGCGAGCGCGTCCACGATTGACCCGCTGAAGGGTCCCGGTCCCAGAATCCTGTAGAGGAAGACCAGAAGACTGGTCTGGAATTTCTCTGCTCTGGAGAGGGGATATGGGGGTGTGCCGATCGTGGTCAGCGTCCGGCAACGTGCGGGGAACTTCCCGGCAAAGACGATTCCTACATGGCCGCCCCAGGCGTTGCCAACCCAGTCCACCGGCGTCGAAATGCCCAAGACATCCAGGATCTCGGCGGCAGCGGTGGCGCAATCCTCCAGCGAATACCGCTTGTGTGGCCCAGGGCTGTCACCGTGCCCGGACCCGTCCACCAGGAACAGCTCGCGCTGCCGGCCCAAGTCCTCCACGACGCCGTCGAAAGTTCTGGAATCAACAAATAGGCTGTGCCACAAGAGCGCCGGAGCACCGCTGCCGACGCGCCGGACCATCAGTGGACCAAGCGTTGTGTCGATCAGAGTGGATGAAGCTTCCGAAATCATGTCCCGCCTCCAAAAAAACATCGTCAGCAGTTTTAGGGAGATTTGCTTCGGTTTCCGAAGTATGTGAGATAAAGTTTCCTCCGTGCCCACGCCGTCGTCAAGAGATTCCGAACATCCGCGGCTTCCCGTAGGCCAACTCCTGGTGCGCCTCCTGGCCGAGTTCCGGCGTGAGCTCCTGACAGAGGCGGAATCCCACGGCTACGGCGATCTACGACTGGCTCATCTGCAAATCACCGGCAACATCGGCACAAAGGGAATCCGTCTGACAGCCTTGGCAGCGCGCGCGCAGCTCAGCCTGGCTGCAACCTCAGAATTGGTAAACGAGTTGCAGGCGCTAGGGTACCTGGAGCGCAGGCCTGACCCCGCCGATGCCCGGGCCAAGCTCATTGTTCCAACCTCCCGCGGTCTGCAGATGCTGCGCGAGGCATCGGCCAAAGTCCGGGAACTGGAAGAGCTTTGGGGCTCCTACACTGGCGAGCAGCGCTTCGAAGCAGCGCTGCAAACTCTCCAGGACGTCCTGGACGCCACGCATCACCTGACAGCAGGACCCTCGACCATCAATGGCCCAGCCTCCGACTGACCCCGTTACCGCCCGACGTCGGCCGGTTCAGCCTGCGGCCACGGCGGCCGTCTTCGGCCGGTCTGCCATCGTCCACATAAAGACCCCGACGGTTGCCACTGCCAGGCCAAAGGGTATGACCAGGAGAACCGTTATTGTCTGCTCATTGGCCGCCAGGAGAAGGACGCTGCTCACCAGAAGGAAAATGCCAAGCCAGCGAGGGAGCACACCCGAGCGAAGAATAAAGACACCGATGAGCACGAAGCCGGTAATGACAGCCAGCAGTCCCGGAATCACGAAGAACGGCATCCCAGGAAAATCGCCGTTGAAAAAGACAGCCTGGATGAATCCGCCAAGGAACAACACGGCGAGTCCGGCAGCCGCACAAATAACGCCCGCATTCGCCAGTCTCTTGTAGCGGCCGGCCTGCCGGGCCAGCCACGTCAGACCGGCGATCCCGATCAGGATCAGGATTGTTGCCACTGGAGAGATAAACGGAACAAGGCCGGTGGCCGAGCGCATTTCCCGGGTTTCGCACTCCATGCCAATACATCCGGTGGGCTCCAGGGAATGCAACAAGGCGGCAAGGCCACAGAGCAGCCCTCCCAATACCGCAGCCATTCCGGTCCAACGGAGGATCTGCGTGGACAGGGTCCGGTCTTGGGATTTTCCTATGGTCATGGCTGCCCACAATTCGTCGGGAGACCAGGGAACAATTGCTCTCATCGTGGCCCTGCCATGACGCCTAGTCAACACCTCAGTGAGAGCAACAGTCCGCTGCTGGCAGAGGACACCTAAACTAGGAGTTAACGTCTTCCTCCATCCCCCGGGAGCACATCATGGAGACTGAATTCGCTGATGTCACTGGTCATGATGTCACCACCATCACCTGCGTCTGCGGGAACACCGTCGACGGCGAGGGCCTGATCCAGGCCAACGCAGAAGGTATTCCCGTTCATGGCGACGACAGCACCCCCGTGCCCGCCGGACTGGCCGAATGGCCCGAAGACGAGGACATTTACACCCTCTGCCCCAAATGCGGCCGGGTATACCGCGACGCCGTTATTGAAGAAACCGGCATGGCGCCGGTTGCTTTCCGCGTAGATGCGGCCCACGGCCCGATCGCTGAGGCCATCCGGATCCATTGGGAGCAAAACCCGTAGACCCTGGCACTGTCTCACGGCAGTGGCCCCGCCGAAAAGGCAGGGCCACCGATGCGCCGCTTATTGCCGGCTAGGACGGACGGACAACTGTCACCCGATGAATGTGACCAGGTCTTGGCAGAATTCGCGTTCAGCCAAATCCGAAAGCCCGGTATCGGACGTCACTTTAAAGCTAATGAACTCATCGTCGAAGGGATTGGTGGGTGTACCGCTGTTGTCAAAGAGAAGGTCGACTTTCGTTATGCCAGTGTCCATGAACAGACGCCCACCATCGGGGCCGTAGACCTTTTGGACTCCTGTGAAAGCTGCATTGATCGTCAGCGTGCCGTTGCCGTTGTCGATAATCTTTTGATCCCGCTCCTGGCCGGCGGTTATAACCGTCAAGGCCTTGCCATTCAGGGTATTCGTCCACACATCTGTCGCATGGAGCCGGATCGCTGAGTAGGCGAAGCCGTCACCGCGAACCACAAGGAGGAAATTTTCTTGGACTGTCCATTCGTGCAGCACCGGGAAGTCCACAATTTCCTCGCAGAACAGCGGGTCCACTTCCTGTATTATTTCGCTGCCGGACTCCACGAAGCGGTCGTGCTCCAGTGGCTTTGCCAACGCGGGAGCAGCCGCTGCGATTGACATGCCGATCACGGCGATCATTGCTCCCACGGCGGCGCGTATCTTGTGCTTCATTGCATCCTCCTCAACTGGTGGCCCGCAGCAGCGAGCCAGAGATTGTCTGTTCGTTGCTTGCGTCCACCCGTACCGTGATGCGCACAGGCGTCAGGACGGCTTAGCTGGGTGGATGTGAATTCAGAAGCATCACGCATCGGAAAGCCGGGAGTGGTGGGACTAGACGCTGACGCCGCTCCGCCACTGCTCGCTGCGCGCTTTTTCACAGGGGGCACCTCCACATAAATGATGTGTCCGGAGCCCAGTTCAGCGGAGTCTTCTGATGGGAAAAACGGTACTCTCAGGGCGCGTTTGGCACCAGAGTTGAGGAGTGCTTATGTCCGGGCGTTATGCCCTGGAGGACTGTCACGCCTCGCTATGGCCTCAGCTGACGGCCTTCTTCACTAGCTCTGCGATCCGTTTCTCATCCGCAGCGGTCAACTTCGTCAGAGCGTAAGCTGTGGGCCACATGCTGCCGTCATCGAGGTTGGCCGCCTCGTCAAACCCGAGCGTTGCGTACCGTGCCTTGAACTTCTGCGAACTTTGGAAGAAGCAGACCACCTTGCCGTCGCGGGCATAAGCAGGCATCCCGTACCAGGTCTTCGGCACCAGTTCGGGTGCGTTCTCTTTGACGATGGCGTGGATACGCTCGGCCATTATGCGGTCGGCGTCGGGCATCTCGGCGATCTTCTGAAGCACCTCGCTCTCCCCGTCCGCCTTTCCGCCTCCCGCTTTACGGCGCGAGGCCGTCTTGAGCTCCTGCCCGCGCTCCTTCATCGCGGCGCGTTCCTCTTCCGTGAATCCTTCGTAGGTTGTAGCGCTGGTGGCGGAGACTTCGTTGTCCTTCATCGCAGGTTCCTTTCGGGAGGTCGGATTTTTTCCAAGGGTCGGATGGGACCACCCTAGTCTCCGTCGATTATGAGAAGTAGTCGTCCAAAGCAAGCAACGCGTCCAGTCGCCATCGATCGTCGATTCCCCTTATTAGCTGCCTCAGGTCATCCACCGTTTCCACGGGTTCGGCAAGGAGAGCTATGGGAGGAGCGGCCGCAACAAACTCAGCTTCGTCCGACGCTCTCACCCATGCCCCTATCCCTTCCTCAAAGAAGCGGATCTCCTCAGTCTCGATCGCTCCATCCAGCTCTTCTTGACCCTGCAGCATCAACTGATCCAGGCTCCGGCGGAAGGCCTCCGACATCAGCTCCGTCGGATCCGGCAAGGCCACTGTGTGGCAGACCCCTCGATCATCAACCCACATTTTTCCTCCTGGTAAGCAGTGGTCGGGCGGGCCGGGGGGGTGCCTCTATGTTTTTCGTCAAGCCGCTGACGGCAGATTCCGTGGTTCCGGTTCCTGGTAGAGGGTTCCGTCTCGGAGCATGGCGAAGAGGACGTCTGAGCGGCGGCGTGCGAGGGCGAT
>NZ_JALLAN010000032.1 GCF_023062595.1 Arthrobacter rhizosphaerae | reverse complement strand
GTCCACCCTGACTTGCCAGAGTTTGCCTGTGCCGTGGCTGCTGGCCCGGGTTGCCCAGCTGAGCGAGGCGTCGTTAAGGACCAGAAGGGCCGCCGCGGGCAGCTTCCCTTGCCGATTAAGGGACCGGAGCCTGGCCAGGGCCAGTGCGAGGCGCTTTTGTTCACCGGAACCTAAGATGCCCGGGGTTGGCATCCTTCCGTGTTCCAGGAAGTAAGCCGCTATCTGCTGGGCAGATTCGGTGGATGTGCGGGGCCTTGGGCTCATGTTCACCTCACCATCCCTGCCACCCCGAACCAATTTTCTGGCTCGTGATCGTCATGCTAGTCAGGGCGAACAGGGCATGTGAAGCGAGGCGAGTACTCGTCTTTTAAGCTGCTTCCGCTGGGCCTCATTCCGCAGAGGGTCAACCGACCTGCCTCACCTCTCAGAGCGCACCCACACGCGACCACAAACGGAACCCTGAACGCGACCGTTTACCGGGGCTGCTAGCGACGGAGCGCCTCCTAGTCTGATTCCCCTGGAACTGACGCTAGCGAGTAGGTTAGCTGTCTGGAGGCTTCGACTTCCTTATCTAGGTAGGTTCCACCAGCCGGAACATACCGGTCATGTCTCCGGTAGTGAATGCCCGGCTCGAATAGACATCTTTTGCTTGCGCCGTGCTGAATAGTCCAACGAATGCAGTCGATGGGGCGGTCTGCGCGACCTGCAACAGGAGTCGATCGATGATCGCTTGGCCCACTCCTTGGCCTTGGTACTCGGGAATTACTGCTACGTCCTGGATATAGAAGTACTTCACTCCATCACCGACAAGGCGTCCCATGCCGACGACCTGCTGGCCGGCCACTGCAACAACTCCGGAAACAGACCCCTCCAAGGAGGAAGGAAGAGTTCCCCAGTCAAAAGCCCCGGACCACCCCACGGCTTCGGCTATGCGACGATGCTCCTCGTAGGTGGCAACGCGATCAGCGATGATGATGTTCTCGGCCATCTCGAAAGCATACCCATCGGCATGTGTCGCCGACGGTCGAACTGGCGCATACCATCCGGCCCTCCGAGTGTAGAACCGGTTGTTTGTTGGCACTCCGCCAGCCTGTGAGTGGATTGGGAATTCAGCACCCCGGGTGATGTCGTGGTGGATGTGGCATGGTGCGAGTGGATTGTATGGATGCATCACGCAGCCGGTGTTACGTCCCTCTCAGGGTTCCACCAGGCGTACGGGTCGGTTCTCCCATGGCCAGTGCGTCAGGCAGCCATGATCAGCCGCTGTTTGTGGCTCCAAGAATTCAGTAAGCGATTGGACCCTGTGGGCGGGGGTGCTGCGTTATGGGAGGACCGGGCAATGGTGACTGCCCGCTGGGCTGAGCACTGAATGGATGTCAGGCCACACCTGCCTCACCGGCAATTAAGGTGCCTAGTGGAGGAGGCTTGCAAGCAGTTCGTCGTCCCATGTCTGGGCTTCGATCATCGTTCGGGCCCTCGGCTTCCGCCGGAGTTCCAGTCCTGGTGTAGACCTCGCCCCGGTACGGTTTCCCATCGCCATACCGCATGGCGGGGAACAGGTCACCGTACGTGAAGCTGATGACCCGGGGGTGGAAAGCGTCAAGGGGAATCGTCAGCTCCCTGCCGTCGCGGTACCACTGCCTGATCCAGTCGCACGAGCCCAGCGTCATGTAGTGCGGACGGGGTCTAGTCGGCGTCCCGCCCTTGCGGATGAACAGCTCTCGCGCCTGCTCTTCGACTTGTCTTCGGATGGTCAGGTAGTCCTCGGAGCGGAGGCTCGCGAAGACGTCCCCTCGCTCCCGGAGTCTCGCCTGAACGGCCTCGGCCTCTTCCTGGGTTAGGTCCGACAGGTTCTTGAAAGGCCCGCATTCGTGCTCGTAGTAGTGGTGCCGGGACGGCATGGTGGCAGTTTAGTTGGCCCTGGCATGGCCTTCCGTCCTAGACGCTCCCTCTTTGGTGAGAGGAAGCGTCTGGTTTGTAGCCTAGTTACTTCCCTTGAATGCGATCGAGAACTCTCGGCCACGGTCACCAGGAAAGATCGTCGGGGTTTTTCGCGCTTGTAATTCGCGAGATCGGTTATTTAGGATAACGATTTCCTTGATGGCATCTTCATGCTTTAGGGTCGACCTCGTGCCCAAAGACGAACCGCTCCGTATCGTTATTCCTCTGTTTCCGAACGTGACCCAGCTCGACCTCACAGGTCCGGCACAAGTGTTCGCAAACTATCCAAACACAGAGGTCCATCTGGTCTGGCACACCTTGGAGCCGGTGGAAACAGATTGTGGGTGGAGCATCGTGCCGACCACAACCTTCGAGACGTGCCCTCCGGCTGATGTGCTGTTCGTCCCCGGGGGACAGGGCGCATTTGAATTGCATGACGACCCCGTGGCCATTGAATTCCTCCGCCGCAACGCCGACGGAGCCCGATGGGTCACCTCAGTATGTACAGGCTCTTTTGCCTTGGCAGCGGCAGGACTCCTGACGGGATATCGTGCGACAAGTCACTGGGCCTCCTTGAGTATGCTAAGTATGTTTGGAGCCACTCCCGTTCGCGAACGCGTCGTCATCGATCGCAACCGGATAACCGGCGCCGGTATCACGTCGGGGATCGAGTTCGCCTTCGTCCTGGCCGCCCAGCTTTTCGGCGACGAGCGCGCGAAGATCATCCAGCTGTTCCTTGAGTACGACCCCCAGCCTGGGTTCGATGGCGGGAACCCGTGGACAGCCGACCCTGAGCTGATTAGCAAGCTGACGGCGGAGGTGCAGGGCAGGCGCCTGCCGTTAGTACAGCAAGCAGTGGACAGGATGAATCCCGTTGGTTTGGAAGATCCAGCACCCACTCGTGTGTGAGCGTCCGGTAATGGTTCGGCTTACGGGCACCAAGGGGTGACATTTAGCGCTGCTAAAACGCCAACACGTATCCCTGCGATTCACAGCCTTGCCTGCCGAGGGTGGCCTCGTATTCCTCCCGGAGAGAGGGTTCGGCCTGGACGGCAAGGTGGAGGTGGTATCTGACGGTGCTCTCGGCTATGCCGGCTTCGGGGCGATCTTCGGTGAGGGGATGCCCTGCCGGTACATCTGCACCCACTAAGGGTGCGGGGTGTCAGGGGGCAGTTTCCGGGGGCTGTGGTCGGCTGCTCGCATCTTGCGGAGAGCATCGATCTCGGTTCGGTTGATTTCTGCGGCTTGTGCAAAGAAATCCGTGGCAAAGGTGATTTGGTCCTCGCTGAGGGTCTCCAGGTAGTCGTTCCAGCGCTGGGCGATTCGGGAGTAGGCGGGGCCTATTCGTTCCATCAGTGGCGCTGGGACTGGCGTCACGATCACGCGGCGCCGGTCGGCGAGGTCGCGAGTCCGGGTGACATATCTGGCACGTTCCAATCGGTCGATCATCGCGTTGATAGCGCCGCCCCCTGCGCTGAGCCCGATTGTGCGGCAAGCTCTCCGGGCGTTGCGGGTCCGGTGTTGAGCGTCAGCCCGACCGTTTGGAGGTCTGTGCTGTTGAGCCCGGCCGATGGCGGTCAATGCCTCCTCCAGGCCCGATTCAGTCCCGTCACCCACCCAGCCACATGCCCGTCCGGCAGTGTGAAGGTGGCCCGCAAGGCTACGTCTACAGATTTCCTTTGCCAAGGGAAAACCATTCATTCCGCCCCTGGATGCTCCCCGTATGCCCTCCTGGAAAACTGCCCGGTAAGGGGGTGCGACAAACGGAACCGACCGAGCTCCTAGGTGTCTTTTGTATTGAAAGACAAAAGACACCTAGGAGCTCGGTGGTGTCTTTTGTATTGAAAAACAAAAACTTTTCAAGACGCCGACCAGTTCGCCGACCAAGTGGGGGAATGGGCTGGACTGCCGGGGTTCTGAATGTCGCACAAACGCATCTCATCGTACGCGTCAGCTGGCGAGTCAATAGCGACCGTTTTCGGACCCGTTTGGTTCAGAGGATAAGACCACAGAGCGCGTGGATCCGGCGATCTTCTGTTGGTCAATTGGATTCAAGCATCGTTTCTGACCAGGAGGCGGGTGTCCGTTGGAGGACCCCGAAAGAACTCGAGCATTTGCTGAATGGGCACTGGGAAGGTCATTCGAAGAATTCTGACGCTGCTTCCGCAATAGTCCACTGGTCTCTCCTGTGCCGCAGGCCGTCGAGCCTTTAAAGCCAGAACGACGGCGCTTCCAGGTGATCCGTCGGCTCTTAAGAGCGGAGGCCGACAGCGTCGTTGGCCCAAAACGGCCAAGCGTAGACGATCGTGCCTGTCATCCAGGCCTCATAGTCAGGAAGCAACAGGATCTGGAATGCTGCGTCCGGGATGCGAAGCGAGGGCTTCCTGAAACCTAGCGGGCCTGCAGGACGAAATCCGAAGCGTGAATAGTAGCCGGGATCTCCCTCGAGCAGAATAAACGGCGACCGTGCTTCCGTCGCAGCCTCAATTGCCCACTGCATGAGACCAGCACCTATTCCGGACCCTTGATGATGGGGATCAACGGCAAGAGGGCCGAGCACGGGAGCAGGCGCGAGGCGCCGTTCCGAGTCCAGCAGGCTCGTTGTGAGCATCACGTGGCCGACGACGCCGGAGTCGTTCTCGGCCGCAGCTGAGAACCCGCCCTGTTCCGCAATCGTTGGGCGCAGCTCCTCCACGAGTGCATTCACAGTCTTCCCATAGTCTCCAAAAGCGGCGCTGTGGAGACGCTGGATCTGGTAGGCGTCATCAACGCGCTCTGCTCGGATAATCGCCATCTTTGCGTATTCCTCCGGTTCGATCTCGGTGGCCACGGTTCAGCTCTGCATGCGAAGTACACTCCCAAAGCTCCGTGCGGTTCGCGCGGCAACAGGCCGCCGTTGTTATCAATGCAACCATTAACAGCCCGCGCGGGGAAATCGTTGTCCCGCGGCTGTGGATCAGCACGTCTCCCGATGGCTGAGCGCCCGCTTGGCAGGGGAAGCGCGGGTGTCACGTATGGTCTCCGGCAGTTGTGTGGAGCATGCCAGAAACGACCGGTTCTGATCTGAATAGCTGGCAGTCTCTACGCCCCGCTACCGTAGGTCGTGTCGGACAAACTCCTCTTTCGTAAGTCCGAACAGCCATTCGTCCAAATATTGCCCGTTCATATAGATAACCTGCCGGCGGGTGCCTTCTTGGAGACAGCCGAGTTTTTTCAGCATCCTGGCCGAGCCCTCGTTGCCCTCGAGGACTTGGTCGTTGAACTTGTTGAGCCTTCGTTCAAGAAAGGCATACTTCAACAGAATGATCATGGCTCGAGTGCCATAACCCTTCCCTCGGCGCTCTTTGTTTATCACCATGCCGATGCTAAAAGTCCCGTTCCGCTCGTCAATGCTGTTTAAGTTGATGCCGCCTACCGCGTCACCGGCTGAATCTTCGATTGTGAACATGATGCGTCCATTTGCTGAGGAGAAGTGCGCGTTTTCTTCCGCGAACTTCTTCGACGCTGAGATTGTGGGAGGCAGCTCTACAGCCGCTTCGAGTAATCGACGACCTACGGTGTCGAACTTGCCGACGTAGTCGTCTTCCCAATCGTCAGGCTGGATGGCTCGTAGTCTGACTACTTCGTCCTGCCAGAAGTAGTTGCTGAAATCTGTAGCTCGGGTTTGCTTCTCCATTGCCTACGATCCTTATCAAAGTCGCCCCACCCGATACCGGTCGAGGTACTCATCGGCTAGGTGGACGCATTCCTTGCCCGCCCTGCCATGTGGCAGATCCTGGCAAAGGCCCCAGCATCCCGATGCTGTTCCCACGCCTACAAGAGACTGCTTGGTCAAATGGTACCCGTGCCTTGGGCGGCGCCGAGGTGAAATGGTGGCCGCGGATCTCTGCGTCAAAAACGAACGTTCTTGGACAAGCAGGTCGTGGCCAATCGGTCGTGGGATCCGAAGGTTTGTCGTGGCCAGGTGGTATGAATCAGAAAGCAGTCAGGGGGACCTTCAAAAGATTGTCTTCGCCAGCATCAATGACTGCTTCTAACAATGTGCTAGTTCAGGGATCCATTACAGGTCAGGCTAGGAATCATCATGAGTTCAGTTGCAACGTTCGAATGTGAAACAGTCAGTAGAGAATTCCAGTTCGTTGGACAGTGTGCGACTGGCAACTTCCCTGCGTCCTTTCCGGAGACCGCGATCAAGGTGCAGACCGCCTTCGTTCCGAGACGATCAGAAATATCCGGGGTGATCAACCCCGAGATCCTCTACAGCCCCTACATGTGCAACGGTCCTGTGGCAACGTACTTCGCCTGCTCCGAGGTTGAAGAAATCAAACAGGTTCCCGCAGGGATGCTGGGGTTCAAGGTGGCCTTCACGGACTACGCGAAAATCAGTTGCTCCAACAAGACCGTCGGGGAAGGGTACTCCAAGCTCTTTGAATGGATCCAGAGCCAAGGCCACACGCAGAAGAGCGGCTACAACTCAACACCAATTGAGATTTACTACTTTGAGGATGATGTTGAGGAAGAAGTAGTGGAGTTGCTGATCCCAATCGAGGAGTCTGTCCGATAGCTGACCGGAACGTTCTGCTTCGGCCGAGGTGCCTGGACAGAACTGGCATGCTCAAAAACGACCGTTTTTGACTAGTCTTTTCGGCTTGCCGAACAGCGTCCACAAAAGGGGCTTGTTTGGGGGCTATTTTTGGTCAGAACCCGTTCCCGGTATCTAAGCCGGTCAGAGCCTGTGTGTGAGCGTTTTTGACGTGTTTTTTTGTGGTGTTGAGAAGAAGGTTGGTTCTTTGAGTTCGAACGTCATTGGTTATGCCCGGGGCAGCACTCGTGAGCAGTCCTTGGATGCCCAGGTTGATACGCTTGTGAACGCCGGCGCTATCAAGGTGTTCATGGAGCATGCCTCGGGTGCGACGCAGACGAGGGCGAGGTGGCAGGACTGTTTGGAGCATCTTCAGCCGGGGAACGTACTGGTTGTCGCCGATCTGACCAGGCTTGGGCGGAGCACGGCTGACCTCTCTGACATCGTAACCGTTCTGGGGCGGCGGGGGATAGCATTCCGTTCCCTAGCCGAACCCTGGCGAGACACGACAAGTGCGCACGGAAAGCTGATCTTCGACATGTTCGCCTCCCTGGCGGAGTACGAGCGTTCCCGGCTGTCAGAACGAACGAGGGCAGGGCTCACGGCCGCCAAAGCGAGGGCGACTGGGCGTCGGGCCGCCAGTGATGACGCCGGCCAAGCTGGAGGCCGCAAAGGACTCAGAAGCCAGCGGAAGAAGCTCGAAGAGATCGCAGGGACACTGAGCGTGAGCATGTCCTCTCTGACCAGGGCACTTGGGCCACGCCCGGCTAAGCCTGCTGTATAGACGCTATGAGTTGACCGTTTCCGGAAAGCTGTCTCAGCACGGGCCGCGGGACCCCCGACTCTCGGAGTAAATTCTGGGACGGCATCGTTACGTTCGACTTCACGGAAATTGTCGGTTCCGAAGTCGGCCGAACCAGTTCGGCACTAATTAGTAGGGAACCGGCCGCAAAAGCATCGAGGGGACTGACCTTTGTCCCCTCCGACTTTGTCGTGCGAGCCTTGCGTTTTACATTCAACCAAGTCCCTAGGCGATGTTCTTCCCAAGCCCATGCGTGCTGAGTAGAATCACCCGCACGAGCATGTAACAGGCTTGGAGGTAGCAGACCTGACTGGGCAGCGTCACGGTATGCACCGGCTCCGTGACATCTGCGACCTGTGAGAACATTCGAGAGATTGAGGTACGCGATGCGCAAGAAATCGCTACTAGGTGCTGCCGTGTGTACGGTGGCTCTGATTGGAATGCAGTCCGCTCCCGCCTTCGCTGCAGGACAGGTGGAACGAGGCCCAGAACACGCCAATTCCATTTGTTCGTTCTCGGGGCTCAACGATGTGCCAAACGATCCAGTTGAGGGCGGAAGGGTCCAGTCGTACGGACAAATCGTTGCCGCCGGGCATAAGGCTGCAGTTCCGAGTCCAGGCCTACTCTGCAATGGGCATTTGTTCCCCTACCCCGAAGCCTTCCACGAGGAAGGACCTTAGCAACCAAGCCGAGTTGGCCCTTAGTCTAGGGGCCAATCCGTGGCCGATATCTGGACCTGTTCCCAGTCCCGTAGCTACCAATTTCCGGTCTCCGCGGGAGCACATTGCCGTTGTAATTGGTTTGTGGCGGAAGGCCCCGGTGCACGGATTGAGGGCGGGATCGTAAAGGAAAATGTACTTGAAAGGACCGATTCGATGTCCCGGTTGATCTGGTCCGGTCTCGTAAACTCGAAGTCATAAATACGTCTATGTAGTGTGCAGATCGAAGGTCCGTCGACCCCCCAATCGGCGGACCTTTCTTCTTGCCTGTCTGTGACTTGCCCTTCTTGGATGGTTTCCGCGGCCACACAATAAGAAAGTCCCCAGCGTTGGCGCCGAGGACTTTCCGATCCAAAGAAGCAACAGCCAGGGAAAGCTGCCACACAAATATTGTTGCTCCTATCCAGACTTTCTGAAAGTGATCAACCCGTTTTTTGGCCTAGGCAGGCTGTCCCGCTCCGTGGAATCGTCGACTACGTGTTGGCTGCGTCATGCACCCTGGCGGACGGCGCAATAGGCCATTTGTGAATTGCTTGCCAGCAGAAGATCTGAGAATTGAGCAGGTTGGTTGACCCTCTGCGGAATGAGGCGCAGCGGAAGCGGCTTTAAAGACGAGTACTCGTCTCGCTTCACATGCCCTGTTCGCCCTGACTAGCATGACGATCACGAGCCGAAAACTGGTTCGGATTGGCAGACATGGTGAGGCGAACATGAGCCCAAGGCCCCGCACATCCACCGAATCTGCCCAGCAGATAGCGGCTTACTTCCTGGAACACGGAAGGATCCCAACCCCGGGCATCTCAGGTTCCGGTGAACAAAAGCGCCTCGCCCTCGCCCAGCTCTGGCAGGTCAGGGTAGAT
>NZ_JALLAN010000031.1 GCF_023062595.1 Arthrobacter rhizosphaerae | reverse complement strand
GGGTTCTCAACAGGGAACGTCGCCCCGCTGCTGGCCTTCTGCCAGGCGCCATCTATGAACAGGTCGGTGTAGAGGGTACTGGGATCAAATGAAGTGCTCATGTCACGCTTTCAATGATGGAAGGGAAAGATTAGGAGGTTGCCGTCTTCAGCGCCTGGGTGAACCTGGTCAGGCCGGCCTGGATCTCGTCGCTGGTGACGTTCAGCGCCGGGATGATGCGGACTACGTTGCCATGGGGTCCGCAGGTGAGGAGGAGAAGTTCTTCCTTGATGGCAGCCTGCTGGACGGCCAGCGCTGTAGCAGCGTCAGGCGTGTTGTCTGCAGCAGTGAATTCGACGCCCTGCATGAGGCCGCGGCCGCGGACGTTTCCGATGCCTGCGAATTCTGTCTTGAGAAGGTCCAGTCCTGCGCGCAGTTCGTCGCCGCGGAGCAGGGCGTTCTGAACCAGGTTCTCGCGCTCGATGACGCCCAGGGTTGCCACTCCGGCTGCAGCTGCGACGGCGTTTCCGCCGTAGGTGCCGCCCTGTGAACCTGCCCAGGCTTTGCCCATCAGCTCGGTGGAGGCTGCTATGGCTGAGATGGGGAAGCCGCTGGCGAGGCCCTTTGCGGTGATGACCACATCAGGGGTGATGCCTGCCCAGTCGTGGCCCCAGAACTTTCCGGTGCGGCCGACGCCGGCCTGGACCTCGTCCAGGATGAGCACGATGCCGTGGCGGTCAGCGCGTTCCCGCAGTCCCTGCAGGAAGGCCGGGGGAGTGGGGATGTACCCGCCGTCGCCCAGGACCGGTTCGATGATGAAACCTGCAGTGTCCGCGGGGCTGCTGATGCTCAGGAGGAGGTGGTCCAGTTCCTTCAGCGCGAAGTTGACTGCGGTTTCCTCATCCCAGCCGTACCGGTAGGAGTGCGGGAAGGGTGAGATGTGCACTCCGCCCATGAGGGGGGAGAAGCCGGAGCGGAATTTCGTGCCGGCCGTGGTGAGTGAGGCGGCTCCCACTGTGCGGCCGTGGAAGCCGCCGTGGAAGGAGATGATGTTGGGACGCCCGGTGGCCATGCGTGCCAGGCGAACTGAAGCTTCCACTGCCTCGGAGCCGGACGTGGCGTAGAAAACGCTGTCCAGCCCCGAGGGCAGGAACTCTCCCAGTTTTTCGGTGAGCTCAAGCAAGGGCTTGTGCATCACGGTGGTGTACTGGGCATGGACAATCTTGCCCACCTGCTCGCGTGCTGCCGCTACGACGTCGGGGTGGCAGTGGCCCGTGCTGGTGACACCGATTCCAGTGGTGAAATCGAGGTACTTTTTGCCGTCGGTCGCGTGGATCCAGCTGCCAAGGGCATGGTCTACGACGACGGGGGTAGCTTGCTTGAGGAGGGGACTAAGAGTTGCCATGGCTTCATACTTTCGTAGGGGTTGTAGATTGTCAACAATAAGCGGAGTGATCCGCGTCAAGCGCTTGTTGGACGACTAGCTCGTCTTGAAGCGTTCGGGCCTGACGAAAGCCAGGCCATCAAAGGTCCGCTTGCCCAAGGCTTCGTTTGCGGCGATCTCTCCGTAACCCGTAGCCATTTTGAAGCCCCCGCCGGAAAAGCCTGTGGCGAGGTAGATTTTGCTTTGGTCGTTCAGGTGCCCGAGCAGGGGCTTCCCATCCGAGGTGAAGAGATCCGGAAAGGCATCCGAGCGGACGATGTTGGGGAACAGTCCCGGGAAGAACTCAGTCACCGTGTCCATGGTTTCCGAGATCTCCGCGGGTGTCAGGTCCCGGGCGACCGAATCCGCCTGTGGTGTTGGTGCTCCCCGGCCGTCAAGTGTCGCCTTGACGGTCGCGCCGTCGACGGCGGGTGCACCGTACATGGAACGGTCCCCGGAGATCCGGATGAAGATCGGGAACTTCTCCGGCGAGAAATCCGCGGCATCGCGGGCAACAAACCAGGACAGGAAGCACCGTTTGGTCTGGGTTGCCGCCTTGAGGTAATCGGGCATCAGGCGCTGGGACCAGCCGCCCGAGGCGATGATGACGTTCTCGAAAGTCCAGGACTTATCGCCCGAGGTGATGACGACGCCGTCGGCCGTTTCGGTGATGCTGTCGATCGGGGTGTTGCTGTGGACTGTTGCGCCGTTGGCTTCCGCTGCGGCCACCGCCGCCGTGACCGCGCGGTCGGTGCGCAGGGCGCCGCCGTTTGGGTCGTAGACGGCGATGTCGTCCGGGCGGAGGTTGTGCTGCGGGTAGCGCTCGGCCATCTCCTCGCGGCTGAGGATTTCGTGTTCGGCGCCGTTGGCCCTGGTCGTTTCCAGCAAGGCCGGGATGTAGGGCCCGTCGGCGGTGCCGATGGAGAGTCCGCCGCAGCGGGTCAGAATGCTCTGGCCCGTTTCGGCTTCGAGCTCCGCCCAGAGATCCCGGGAGCGCTTGAGGATGGGGTAGAAGTCAGGGACTCCGCGGTACAGCATACGGAAAAGACGGGTGTCCCCGCCCACGGCGCTGCGGCCGTGGGCGGGAGCATGGGCTTCGAATCCGGTGACGGAATCGGACAGGCGCGAGGCCTGCCAGAGCGCCATGGAACCGATGCTGCCCAGGCCGATGACGGCGAGTTTTCCATCCACGGTTAGAGCACCTGCTGCAGGAACGCCTGGGTGCGGGCTTCCTGGGGGTTGGACAGGACTTCCCGGGCGTCACCGCGTTCGACGACGTAGCCGTCGTCCATGAAGATCAGGGAGTCGGCCACTTCGCGGGCGAAGCCCATTTCGTGGGTGACAACCACCATGGTCATGCCCTTCTTGGCGAGGTCCTTCATGACGGCGAGAACTTCACCGACCTTTTCGGGGTCCAGGGCGGACGTGGGCTCGTCAAAGAGCATGATCTCCGGATCCATGGCAAGGGACCGGGCGATCGCGACGCGCTGCTGCTGCCCGCCGGAGAGCTGGGCCGGGTAGTAGTCCCCGAACCCGGCCAGGCCGACGCTGGCGAGCAGTTCCTGGGCCCGCTTGGCTGACTCTTTCTTATTTGCGCCCTTTACCAGGACCGGCCCGGACATGACGTTTTCCAGCGCGGTCATGTTCGGGAACAGGTTGAAGGACTGGAATACCATCCCCACCCTGGTGCGCTGCTCGGCGAGCTTCTTGGGACTGTGCGCGTGGTAGGCGTGCGCAGTCTCGTAGTAGCCGAAGTCCTCGCCGTTGACTTTCAGAACCCCTGAGTCGACGGTCTCAAGGCCGTTGATGCAGCGCAGGATAGTGGACTTTCCCGATCCGCTGGGGCCGATGATGCAGCAGATCTCTCCGCTGGCAATATCCAGATTGATGTCTTTGAGGACTGTTTTAGGCCCAAAAGACTTCCGGATTTTCTGGGCAAGAATCGTTCCGTCTTTGCTCATCGGAGGGTACCTTCCGGTTCTGTCAGCACAACCTTCTTCGCCTTCCGGGGAAGCCTGGAGGTTGCGCGGGAGTATTTCTGCTCGAGCTTGGACTGCGGGTAGCTCAGCAGGAGGGTCATCACCAGGTACCACAGGCTGGCGACGAGCAGCAGCGGGATAGTCTCGTAGGTGCGGGCGTAGATCAGCTGGGCGCTTTGGAGCAGTTCCGCAACACCGAGCACACTGACAAGCGAGGTTCCCTTGAACATACCGATCACCTGGTTACCGGTGGCCGGGATGATGGAGGGCATCGCCTGCGGGATGATGACCTTGCGCATCCTGGTGCCGGCGCTCATACCGAGGGAGTCTGCGGCTTCGATCTGGCCCTTGCCGACCGAGGAGAATCCACCACGGATGATCTCGGCCATGTAAGCGGCCTCGTTCAGGGTCAGGCCGACCAGGGCTGCCGTGATGGGTGCCATCAGGGCGTTCATGTCGATCGCGGTGCCGATGTTCGTGAACGGGATCCCGATGGTCAGGTTCGGGTACAACGCGGAGATGTTGAACCAGAAGATCAGCTGCACCAAGACCGGGGTGCCGCGGAAAAGCGTGATGTAGATATTTGCGGCGATGGAAATGGGCTTGACGTGGGATGAGCGCATGATCGCCAGGCCCAGCCCCAGCAGCGTTCCCAGGGTCATGCTGGCAAGCGTGAGGAAGATCGTGAGCATCAGTCCACGGAGGATGGATTCATGCGTGAAGTACTGGGCAACCACGGCCCATTTGAAGTTGGGGTTGGTCAGGACCGAGACGAGGATCCCGATGCCGGCAAGAATGCTCAGGACCCATCCCGTGTACTCCCAGGGAGTCCGAAGCCGAATCCGTGGCTTGAGCGCTGCTTCAATGCTACTCATCGTTGCTTCCTTTCCTTTATTGGTAGCTGTGACCATGGAGGCGTCCTGCTAGTTCAGCTTGGCGTCGGTGATGGCCCCGGACTCGAGACCCCAGTTCTCCAGGGACTCCTTGTACTCCGGAGTTTCAAGGACGGACTGGATGGCCTTCTGCAGGGCGGGGGTCAGCGGAGAGTTCTTCTTCAGGCCAATGGCCGTCACATCGCTGTTACCGACGTTGACGCGGCCGATGAGTTCGAAGGAGCCCGGCTGCTGCTTCTGGGCCCAACCGAGGGAGGTGGTGTCGTAGAGGACGCCGTCGATCCGCTTGGAGTGCAGCTGGGTCAGGGCCTCCTGGACGTTGGGCAGCGTCACGCCGTTGATCGCCGGCTGTCCCTTGGAGGTGCAGGTCTGCTCGCTCAGGGCCGGAAGGCGCTTGAGCTGGCCGGTTGAGCCCTGGGTGACGGCGATGTTCTTGCCGCACAGGGTCTCGACGGTGAGCTTCAGCGGGTTCCCGGCAGCTGCGGCCACCGAGTTGCCGGCCTTGAAGTAGTCGATCATGTCCAGGACCTTAAGCCGCTCTTCGGTCTTTGACATTGTGGTGGCGGTGAAGTCGAAGCGGCCGCCGTCAAGGCCCGGGACGATCGTGTCGAACTTCGTGTCCACGAACTTCAGCTTCAGGTCAAGCTTCTTCGCAACGAGCCGGGCGACGTCCGGGTTGAGGCCGATCGGGGTGGTGTTGTCCTCAGCAAGGAAGGTCGTCGGCGGGTAGTGCAGGTCCATCGCGACCGTCAGCTCGCCCTTGTCCTTGTAGGACTGCGGCAACAAGGCAACCGCAGCCGCATCAGGCTGAATGCCTTCTGAGACGTCGGTGGTGTTGGCTGTCTTTGACTTTGCGTCATCAGAGGCCGTCGTGCCGGTGGCAGCGCCGCCACATGCACTCAGTGCGAATACGACGGCGAGCCCTGCGGCTGCGGTCTGAACTTTGTTGATGGTCTTCATGGTGCTTCCCTTCAAATGGTTTCAGCTGTTGTTGATTTGCTGAGTTGGGGGCAGTCTTTTGATTGTTGCTCCATGCGGTTGTGATCAGGATCTCGTTCCGCATCTAAAGCAATGCAACAGCCAAGATCGCTGATTGTCAACAATTGACGATAAATAAATTGAGTATTTCTCGCGCCCGAGCTCCCCTTATGGAGGATCTATCTCAAACTGTTGACAATCTACAATCACCGGATCTAGAGTCAAGAAGGGCGGGCAAAGGATCACTGATGACTCCAAGGAACCCGCTGGCGCAGACCACAGGAAGGCGGCAGGCCACACATCCGGGCCTCCCGTTCAAGACCGACTGAAACGGACGAATCATGGCAGATACCAACTCCCGGCCGAAGTACATCTCTTTTGATGTCTACGGCACGCTGATCAACTTCGACATCGATCCCACCACGCGTCGTCTCCTTGATGGCCGCATCTCGGAAGAGCAGTGGCCTACCTTCAAGAAGCAGTTCCGCGGGTACCGGTTCGACGAGGTCTGCGGCGACTACAAGCCTTATGAGGCTATCCTTCAGGATTCCTTTGACCGCGTGTGTAAGCGATGGGGCATCGGGCCGACCGAAGGCGCCGGCGCAGCGTTCGCTGAGGCTGTCCGCGGCTGGGTTGCCCACGATGACGTGCCGGCTCCGCTGAAGCTCATGGGCGACAACTACAAGCTGGTGGCTCTGTCCAACGCAGACGACAGCTTCCTGGACATCAGCATTCCCAAACTCGGTGCAGAGTGGCATGCAGTGTTTACCGCTGAACAGGCCCAGGCCTACAAGCCGCGCTACCAGGCCTTCGAGTACATGCTCGATACCCTGAACGCCAAGCCGGAGGACTTCCTGCACATCTCATCGCACACCCGCTACGACGTGCACCCGATGCACGACATGGGCTTCCGGAACCTCTGGTTGCTGGACCGCGGCTATGACCCCATTGGCCCGGGCTACGACCTCAACACTGCCAAGTCCCTGGACGAGATCAACAAGCACCTCGGTCTCTAAACCGACTTCGAGGCGAAAGGTCAAACCGTGAAACTCATTCCTTACTGGCTGGATACAGCCGAAGCATCCGGAGACTACCGGCAGACTCCGGTACCCGAAAATGTCGATGTGGCAATCATCGGCGCTGGCTTTACCGGGCTGTCCGCGGCCATTGAATTTGCCAAGCAAGGCGCGAGCGTTGCCGTTTTCGAACGCCACACCGTGGGGTGGGGCGCGTCAGGACGCAACGGGGGAATGGCAACGACCGGGTTGGCCATCAGCTTCAGCACCGCGGTCAAGCGCTACGGCGCCACCCGTGCCGTGGAGATGTTCCAGGAATACAACGACGCCATCGACACCATCGAAAAGCTGGTGCATGACAATGGCATCGACTGCGACTACAACCGTTTTGGAAAGCTGTCGCTGGCGTTCCACAAGTCCCACTACGAGGGCTTCCTGAGGTCGCAGGAAAAGCTGGCCACACTGGCCGACCACCATGTCACCGTGATCCCGAAGTCCGAGATCCACAGTGAAATCGGCACGGACTTCTACCAGGGCGCGATGGTTGACCCGCTCGGGGCCGGCCTGCACGTGGGCAAGTTCGTGCACGGCCTGGCCGGAGTGGCTGTTGCCGCCGGAGCCGATATCTGCGAGAACGCTGCAGTGACCGAGCTGAAGAAGGTCTCCGGCACCGTGCACGACGTGCACACCACCCGGGGCATCACCCGGGCCAAGCAGGTCCTGGTCGCCACCAGCGGATACACCGGCAACGTCACGCCGTGGCTGCAGCGACGCGTGATCCCCGTGGGCAGCTTCATCATCGTCACTGACCCGCTGCCCGAAGACGTGGTCAACCGGATCCTGCCCAACCGCCGCCAGGCCTCGGACAGCAAGATGCTGACCTACTACTTCCGGATCACCCCGGACAACAGGCTGCTCTTCGGCGGCCGGGCCCGTTTCGCCCTGTCCAGCCCGGATTCGGATGTCAAGAGCGCCGAGATCCTCCGCAAGGCCATGCTCGAGCTCTTCCCCTACCTCTCCAACGCCAAGGTGGACTACATCTGGGGCGGACTGGTGGACCTTTCGATGGACCAGATGGTTCACGCAGGCCAGCATGACGGCCTCTTCTACTCCCTCTGCTACAGCGGTCACGGTGTGCAGATGGCTGCCCACATGGGTAAGAGGATGGCGCACTACATGGCCGGCGACAAGAGCGCCAATGTTTGGGAAGACCTGAAGAATCCGCCCGTCCCGGGCCACTTCGGACCGCCCTGGTTCCTGCCCTTCATCGGCGCAGCGGCAAAAATCATCGACCGAGTCAAGTAGACGTCTCCCACCTCCAGGCAAGATAAGGGTCCCCATGTCATCACCAACTGTCACTGAAGCGCGCCAAAAAACTACAGAGGAATCTGCCTACAGGCGGGCACGATTTGCCAACCTGCCCGGCGGAGCTTTTTTCGAAGGTCAGTGGCAGACCGCCGAGTTGACCTTGGAAGTGCGGGATCCTGAGGATGGTGTCCTGCTGGGGCGGGTGTGCACCTCCACGTCAGAGGACGTGGAGCGTGCCACCTTGCACATCGAACGCCATCTCGAGGCGGACGAGTGGCCGCTCCGTTTGCGCCGGCAGGCGCTGGAGCGGGCGGTGGTGTTGTTGGGGGAGCAGGCTGAGCGGTTCGCCAACATCATTGCTGCTGAGAGCAGTAAGACGATTGTTGAGGCGGAGCGTGAGGTGCGGCGCTGCGCGGAGACCTTGAGGCTGTCGGCTGCGGCTTCTGAGGAGCTCGCGGGGGAGACCCTGGGGTTTGAGGACAGCATGGCCGGGGCCGGGAAGATCGGCTGGTACAGCCGGCAGCCGGTGGGGATTATTGCCGCGATCACGCCGTTCAATGATCCGTTGAACCTGGTGGCGCACAAGCTGGGCCCTGCCCTGATCGGGGGCAACGGTGTCCTGCTCAAGCCATCGACCCGCACCCCGTTGGTGGGGCTGGCTTTTGTCCAGCTGCTGCTGGAGGCCGGTGTCCCCTCGGGCCGGATCGCCGCTATTGTCACCGGCCCGGGCGTGTCCGAGGCCGTTGTCACTGACCCGCGGGTGGACCTGATTTCCTTCACCGGCGGCCCAGCGACGGCGGATCGCATCGCCTCCGCGGCCGGAGCGAAGAAAATCCTCTCCGAACTCGGCGGGAACAACGCCACGATCGTGTGCGCTGACGCCGACGCGGCGGCCGCGGCGAAAGCCATTGTGGCCGGCGCGTTCGGCGTGGCGGGGCAGAACTGCCTCTCCGTCCAGCGCGTTTACGTGCACACCTCACTCTTCGAGCAGGTCCTGGACCTGGTCACGGCCGGGACCAGGGAGCTGCGGACCGGGCCGAAGCTGGACCGGTCCACCGATGTTGGCCCGCTGATCTCCGAGGCCGAAGCCCGGCGGGTGGAGGAATGGGTAGAAGAAGCCAGGGCGGCCGGCGCCACCGTCCACACCGGCGGGACCCGCAAGAACGCCTACTACGAACCGACGGTCCTGACCGATGTGCCCTCCGAATGCCAGGTCATCCGGGACGAAGTCTTCGGCCCGGTGGTCAGCATCCTGCCGTTCATCGAGGTCAGGGACGCCGTGTTCGAAGCGAACAACACCGAGTTCGGGCTCCAGGCAGGGGTCTTCACGCAGTCCATCGACCTGGCCCTGGCCATCGCCGAGAAACTGCACGTCGGCGCGGTGGTCATCAACGAGACCTCCGACGTCCGGATCGACTCGATGCCCTTTGGCGGGTTCAAAAAATCCGGGGTGGGCCGCGAAGGGGTCCGCCACGCGGTCCGCGAAATGACAGAACCCAAAAACACCATCATCAACCTCGGCGAGTCAAAGGCCCGCTGGCAGGTCCTGGGCGGCCTGACAGAAAGGACCACACCATGACCAACGAAACCAACAGCCACAGTATCGCGGTGATCGCCGGGGACGGGATCGGCAAGGAAGTCGTCCCGGCCGCGATCACGTGCCTGGAGCGGATCGCCGCAATCCACGGGCTGGACCTGGCGTTCACCTATTTTGACTGGGGCTCTGACTACTACGGCCGGCACGGGCGGATGATGCCCACGGACGGAATCGACCGGCTCGCACAGCACGAGGCGATCTTCCTAGGCGCTGTGGGCTCCCCGGAGGTCCCGGACACCGAATCGCTCTGGGGTCTGCTGATCCCGATCCGCCGGGAATTCCAGCAGTACATCAACCTCCGCCCGGTCAAAACGCTCGACGGCGTGAAATCACCGCTCGCTTCGGAGAAGCCGATCGATATCCTCATCGTGCGGGAAAACAACGAGGGTGAATACTCCGAGGTCGGCGGCCGGATGTACCGTGGCCTGCCGCACGAAAGCGCCGTCCAGGAAACCATCTTCACCCGCCTGGGCGTCTCCCGCGCCGCCCACTACGCCGCCTCCCTCGCCGCAACCCGCACGGGCCAGCTGACGTCCGCGACCAAAAGCAACGGCATCG
>NZ_JALLAN010000030.1 GCF_023062595.1 Arthrobacter rhizosphaerae | reverse complement strand
TCTCCTCGTTCACCAGACCGCGCCCACCGGAGTAGCCGACATATTGGACGACCACAGGCAGCCTGGAACCTGGGTCCCTGTTAGCGGGCAGGTGCAGCCAGCCCTTGATGGGTTCCCCGCCGTACCCGGCGAATGTCACGTCAAAAGTGTCAATCACAGTGAGATAGTTCTCCACGGGCTCAAACCGGGCGTTCAAGGGATAGGCCCTGGCGTCCCCGATCGTGGCATCCCAGAATTGGCGGAGGTCGTCCGGCACCGTCACATCGGAGGTGTAGCTGCGTAGCTGGGGCAACGGGAGGTCAAAGAGGGGCATGTACGTCCGATTCTGTCGTTCTGTGAAGGAATGGCTTAGTCAAGGATGGTCTTGCGGGTCTATGCCTTAGAGCCGAGGACTTAAAGGGTCGACGCGCCATCAGTGCTCAAGCAGTTGGCCAATCCGGTACGGAATGAGGTTCTTCAACAAAAGTGAAGTCATGGTTCGACGGATGCCCGGGCAGTTGCTGATTTCCTGGCCCACGCGAAATAAATCTTCCGCATTCTGGGCAACTACGCGGAGCAGAAGGTCGGCGTCGCCAGCCATCGCGTGAACCTCGATGACTTCTGGGATGGCATTCAGGGCTTGTACTGCGACTCCCAACGATGACTGTTCTACTTCAGCCGTTACAAGAGCCATCATCGGTAACCCCAGCGCTTCCGGCGTGATCCTTGTGCTGTTAGGGAGAAGGCAATCACCCGTAAGCCTCCGCTCGAGGCGGCTCTGCACAGTGCCTCGAGCCAATCCCAGTCTTCTGGCGAGGAACAGCATAGGAACGCGAGGGTCATCATCAAGGGCGAGGAAAATGGCCTTGTCAGTGCCATCGAATGCGTGCATAACACTCCATTTTGTGATCGACCGGACAGCTGAGCAACGGCCAATGGTTGTCCGGAAACATAGTGCCGTTAGGGGCCCAGTAGAAGGTGCGGCTTCTGAATGCGGTCGGAAGAGTCAGGCCTTATCGCCGCCAGTCGCTGTGTGGGCTGAGCGACCGAGTCCGATGTCTTTATAGAGGCTCATGAAGCCTGCAGTCTTTGGACAGCTGACTTCATTGCTAAGCCAGACGAGAAAGAGGCATGGCCCTAATCGTTCAAGGATCTCGGGCTTTTGCCTCGTCGTTCCCTTTCAGAGCCGAATTGGTCATTCGATAGGACATCTTCCCGTCCAATTGACGGGGTTCAACCCAGACTTCAACTCCTTCAGCGGCCTCAAAGAGGGCTCTGGTGTCGGGCCCGTCAGCTGCCAGCCATATCAATGAGGAGTCAGGCATGGCGTCATCAACTCTGCCTGACCTGACCAGAACTCCATTTTTGTGGATTTCTACTATGGCACCGACGAGCAGATGCCACTCTTCATGACGATATTTGGTCATTCTAGTTTCCAGGCATAACGGAGGCGTTTTCAGGACGTTGAGGCTGATGCCAAGGGACCCAGAGCCACCCACTGCCCTGACCCGTGGCCGGGATCGGCCAGCTCATTCCCTTGTCACAGGCAGCCCTTCTGGCTCGTAGGGAGGAACATGCTGCTGGAGCGAAGGACGGCTAGTCCAAGGACCTGGTGCGGTACTTCCCGTGGCTTTGACTGGGACGGCCAGCGTCGGGCGCGAACTGCTTTGAGGTGGCGAACCGGTTCGTCGGTTAGCATTCCTGATTTGGACAAGAGCTCTGCTTTTCATGTTCGGTGAGTTTCTTCTACGGGAGGACAATGAACCATCGGCGGGAGCCTGATGGGGTGGCATCGAATAGTCTGGCCGTCGAGGCGCTATGATTGATTTTCGATTTTGATTCTGGGTACGCGGCCTCCTGCATTTTCTTATAGCGCTGGGGCCGGTTTTTTGACGGAGTTTCGGATCTTTGCGCGGAGTTCGCGTTCAAAATTGTCGATGTCCTGGAGCTTGTCGAGGACTGCCGCGAAGCTGCTAGCAGGGACTACTGCAACTCCGTCGTCGTCTGCACAGATGAGATCGCCGGGATTTACTACGACGCCTCCGCAAGCTACTGGGACATTTACCGACCCTGGCCCATACTTGGCTGGACCCGCCGGTGACACGCCTCGGGCCCACAACGGTAGAGCCATCTCCTTAATGTCAGCCCGGTCCCTCGTTAGTCCGTCGATGATGACACCAGCGATGCCTGCAGCAAGGCAGATCTCACCGAGGAGATCGCCGAATACTGCCCGTGTTGTTCCTCCCAGGGCGTTGATCACCAGGATGTCGCCGGGTGCAGCGTCATCCAGGGCGCGGTGGATAGCAAGATTGTCCCCTTCACGGGTCAGTACGGTCAGTGCGGGTCCCACACAACGGCCACTGGTCCACTGCGCTGCGATTCCGGAGTCCATGAGGTTGAGGCGGTCCATAGCATCGCCGATGTTAGCCGTTGGGTATTGCTTGAAGGTTTGGACAACATCCAGGGAGCCGATGGCCGGGCGAGAGCCCACCGTCAAGGAGCTGGTTGGGGCGTCGATAAACATAGATCCCTCTCGGAGATTCATCCCATTGAAATTTTGGTACCAATTGGTAATCACCTCTTATTTTGCCTTGGAGTCGTGCTACACGCAATAGCTAAAGGCGAGTTTGCTTCCGGATCAGATTGGTGCCCACGGGATGTCGAGCCGCCGGATATCGTCAAGGGGCTTCTCAGGGCTTCTCGGGGCTTTTCGGGCTCGAGCGCAAGGCGCTGGGGTGATGGACAGCGGCGCCATTGGATCGGACACAGAGCCGAGTGCCGAGCCAACGATGCGAAGGGACACGCCTTATGTCGGAGAAGCTGAGTGTGGACATAGGGGTAATGCTGATCCGTTGCGGCTCTCAGCTTCTGGGGTTTCCGAATGCCGTATTCGTCCTTCGTGGGTTGGCCAGGTTGTCGTAGATGTTACCGGTGCCCCGGATGGGCAACGCTGACAGCGGCCAGTCCCTTTAGAGGGAGTACCGGGGCGGACGTCGATCCCCGCCGGGCCCGCCCGCGGGCTGTCGAATAAGCCTTACTGCGGGTGAGTGGCTCTTTGGTGAGGACGGAGGGAACCCTTAACGGCGGATGCCACGAGAGCGGTGATCTGACTGGCCGACATTCCCTCGGTCTCGTGCAGGTCAAGGACTTCACGAGGGTCCGTGAGCGCATTACACAAGAAGAGCGCGCGCCGCATCGGCACGTCTGCAAGTTCCTGATCGTCTAGCAGGTTGGCCAACGGACGCTCCCAGATCTCTAGTGAGGTCTGTATGACCGGGTCTTGTCGGTCCAGTCGCTCCAAATAGCCCGAACGGGAGCGAAGCCGGACGAGAACTTTCCCATGTTCAAAGACCAGATCGACCCAACGGGATAGCACTGCTTCGAACAGTTTGGGACCCGATAATGGAGAACTCGCCGAGAATTCGGCGAGTTCCTCCATCAGTTGATGAAGATAAGCGGAGAGAAGTTGATCTAAAGACGCATAGTAGCGGTAAGCGCTAGTAACGGCCACTTCGGCCCTCGCCGCAATGTTTTGCAGAGACAATGGCCCAGGGTTCTCCCGGACCTCTTCGGCCACGGCTCGCAAGAGGCGCTGCTTGTTTCTTCGGGTGTCGCTACGCACAAATGGGTCCTTCAACTTGGCCGGAACTCCATGCTCTCAAACCCTGCACGTGGAGTTTCACGAAAAAGCTGACAGAAGTGTGAAGGGCTAATTCATGTCCGTTTATGATTTAGGACCAGTCTAGCAATTGACACTTCAGTTTCAACGCCTTCCCACTCCGGACGGGTACCGACATATCCAACTCCAGAATTGGGATCCGCCGTTGCCAAGAGGAAACCAACAGCGTAGACGCCTGTCCGTTCTCTGAGCGTTAGGGATCGGACACCATGACCAGTGTCGTGCGAGACGTAGCGTGCCTTTCAGTCACGGTGTTCAGTGCCGCAGAACGGTGTTGTCTCGCCCATGATCGCGTGAGTACCGTCACAGCTGCAGGGCGAGGTAGCCCCGGGCAGAAGAAAAAGGGTGTGAACGTTGCGTACTGATGAGTTAAGCAATTCCCCAGGTCAGCAGGACTCCGGATTAAGAGGAGACAGCGGCATTATTCAGTTGGTTAGTCCTGAAGGTGATCTGGTAGGCGATCCGGACTTTGACCAGTGGGTTGAAGACGTCTCTGACGAGCAGCTTTCTTCGTTGTACGAAGACATGGTTGTCATCCGCAGGATTGACACTGAAGCCACCTACCTCCAGCGGCAAGGAGAACTTGCCTTGTGGCCACCTCTCCTCGGGCAGGAGGCTGCACAGATAGGATCAGCGCGGGCACTGCGCAGCGATGATTTCGTCTTCTCCAGCTACCGGGAGAATGGCGTCGCGTACTGCAGGGGAGTTCACTACGGGGACATCGTCCGGGTGTGGCGTGGTAACGCCCATTCGGGGTGGGATCCCTATGAGCTGAATATGGCAACCCCCCAGGTCATCATCGGCGCCCAAACGCTGCACGCCACCGGCTACGCCATGGGCATAAAGAACGACGGCGGCACTTCTGTCGCCGTTACCTATTTCGGCGACGGCGCGACAAGCGAGGGCGATGTCAATGAGGCACTAGTGTTCGCTGCCAGCTTCCAAGTGCCTGTGATCTTTTTCTGCCAGAACAACCAGTGGGCGATTTCGGAACCGGTGGGGCTTCAGTCCCAGATTCCCATTGCGTCCCGTGCAAAGGGGTTCGGCATCCCATCACTCCGGGTTGACGGTAACGACGTGCTGGCAGTTATGGCCGCCACGCGTGTCGCTCTGCGCCGTGCTCGAACCGGCGGCGGCCCGACATTTATCGAGGCAGTCACATATCGAATGGGCCCCCACACCACAGCAGATGACCCTAGCCGCTACCGGGACGCAAACGAACTCGAAATCTGGGCGGCCAAAGACCCGCTTGCCCGCGTGAGAGCACTTTTGGAGAACAAAGGGATTTTCACCCCCGAGCTTGAGGCTTCCGTGGCCGCCAAGGCAGACGCCGTCGCCAAGGAAATGCGAGAGGCGTGCATCAACATGCCGGACCCATCACCCATGGACGTTTTTGCCCACGTGTACAGCACGCCAAACACCACATTGGAAACTCAGAAGGAACACTACGCCCGTTACCTCGACACCTTCGCGGTTGCCAGCAATGAAGGAGTAAACGGATGAGCACCATGACCTTCGGCCGAGCCATCAACGCAGGGCTGCGCAGGGCCCTGGAGGACGACCCAAAGGTCGTACTCATGGGAGAGGACATTGGCAAACTGGGCGGCGTCTTCCGAGTAACCGATGGTTTGCAGAAAGACTTCGGACCTCATCGGGTCATTGATACCCCGCTTGCGGAAGCTGGAATCATGGGCAGCGCCGTCGGCCTCGCCTATCGGGGTTACCGACCTGTCGTCGAGATCCAATTTGACGGGTTCATTTACCCAGCGTTCGACCAGATCGTGTGCCAGGTAGCCAAGCTGCACTATCGGACGCAGGGCAAAGTCAGGATGCCGATCACCATCCGGGTGCCATTCGGCGGGGGGATTGGCTCGCCGGAACATCATTCGGAATCCCCGGAGGCCTACTTCACGCATACGTCGGGCCTGCGCGTGGTCAGCGTATCCAACCCCCAGGACGCCTATACGATGCTTCGGCAGGCCGTCGCATCGGATGATCCAGTCCTGTATTTCGAGCCCAAACGCCGGTATCACGTTAAAGGCGAAGTCGAAGAGAACATTGAACTTGGAGAAGAACTTCCCCTTGGCAGTGCCAGCGTGCGCATCGCCGGCAGCGACGTGACACTGGTGACATATGGCCCCCTAGTAAAAACGGCTATGGACGCAGCACTGGCTGCAGCCGACGACGGAATTTCAGTTGAAGTCATAGACCTCCGTTCACTCGCGCCCATCGATTTCTCACAGATTGAGGCTTCTGTAAGGAAGACCGGCCGACTGGTCATTACTCATGAAGCCTCGCGGTCAGGGGGCCTGGGAGCTGAGATCGCCTCCACCATCACCGAACAATGCTTCAATCACCTTGAGTCAGCACCGGTTCGAATCACGGGCTTCGACATCCCTTACCCGCCATCAAAGCTGGAATCACACCACCTTCCAGATCTGGACAGGATCCTCGACGGCGTAGACCGGGCCCTTGACCGGCCGAATTCTCTAAGTGGACTGGTGGGACGAACAAAGTGACCACAAAGGAATTTAGGCTCCCGGACCTGGGCGAAGGGCTGACCGAATCGGAGATTCTCCACTGGAAGGTCGCCGTCGGCGATGCCGTCGAACTCAATCAGGTTATCGCGGAGGTGGAGACGGCAAAGGCGGTAGTGGAGCTTCCTTCCCCTTACGCCGGAATCATCGCCGTACTTCACGAGCAACCGGGCACCGTTGTTGAAGTCGGTACCCCCATCGTGACATTCACGCTGCCGGGAGACTCTGACGGCACGCCATCACACACCGACGACGACGGATCGGCAAGACGGATCCCGACTCTCGTTGGCTACGGGGCCGAAATTGACAGGACAGGGCGGCCAACGCGCAAACCCCGCAAGTCGTTTCACCCACCATCGGATGCCCCAGCCGCTTCTGCTGTCCCCAAAACTCCAGCTCCGTCTTCTGGGGGTTCGTCCGGCTCAGCGGAACGACCCCGCTCCACACCCCCGGTCCGGAAGCTCGCACGAGATTTAGGCGTGGATCTGGCCTCGATTGTCGGCACCGGCCCGCAGGGACTGATCACCCGGGCTGACATCGAAGCCGCGGCGAACTACCCCGACAAGCAAGCGGCGGACAGTCAAACAGCCGATATCGAGGCGCCTGGGGAAAAGGAACGGGAAACGAGAACGCCCATCAAAGGCGTACGCAAGCACACTGCCTCTGCGATGGTGTCGAGCGCATTTACCGCGCCGCATGTAACTGAGTTCCTGACTATTGATGTCACGACCAGCATGGAGTTGCTCGAGACGTTGAAGTCTAGCCGCGACTTTGCCGGCTACAAGCTCACACCTTTGACGCTTGTTGGGAAAGCAGTGCTCGTCGCGTTGCGCCGCAATCCCTCGTTGAACTCCCGATGGGACGAAGCTCGCCAGGAGATCGTCCAGTTCAATTACGTCAACCTGGGCATTGCCGCCGCAACACCGCGTGGGCTCACTGTGCCGAACATCAAGGACGCGGACCGCATGGGACTTTTGGAACTCTCCGCCGCCTTGAATCAACTCGCCCAGACAGCCCGGTCAGGCAAGACCACGCAGGCCGAGCTCTCGGGCGGCACGATGTCCATCACGAACATAGGCGTCTTCGGCATCGACGCCGGGACACCCATTCTGAACCCCGGAGAGGCGGCTATTTTGGCTGTCGGTTCCGTCAGGCGCCGACCGTGGGAGCACGTCGGCGCTGTCGCCCTTCGGAGTGTCATGACCCTGAGCCTCTCCTTTGACCATCGGCTGGTTGATGGCGAACAGGGCTCGCGATTCCTTTCCGACGTTGGCGCCATCATGTCCGATCCGGCGGTGCTCATCACGATGGTCTAGCCCGCCGCGTACTGGACTTCCGCCGGCACTGATTGGGCTGGACACCGCGTCCTTCTCCGTACCTGCTGCTCACAGGGCAGGAACACCCATGCACCTTGAAATGGAAAGCTTATGCACACGATAAAGAGCCTGGTGGACACTACCAGCGAGGTCTTTGAAGCCAACAACATCGCCCAACTTTCGCTGGCAGGAGAACTTCAAAAGCGTCTGGCCCAAACGGCGTTGGGTGGGCCGGAGAAGTCCCGTGAACGCCACGTGGGCCGGGGCAAGCTGTTGCCACGTGAGCGGATCGACCAGTTGCTGGATGAGGGCAGTCCGTTTCTGGAGATCGCTCCGCTGGCAGCCAACGGGATGTATGGCGGTGATTGTCCAGGTGCGGGAGTGATTGCCGGCATCGGCCTGGTCCATGGCAGGCATGTGCTGGTGATTTCCAATGACGCCACGGTCAAGGGCGGCACCTACTATCCCATGACTATCAAGAAGCACCTGCGCGCCCAGGAGATTGCCCTGGAGAGCCGGTTGCCCTGTATCTATCTGGTGGACTCGGGCGGGGCTTTCCTGCCCAAGCAGGATGAGGTTTTCCCGGACAAGGAACACTTTGGCCGGATCTTTTTTAACCAGGCCAGGATGTCTGCGGCCGGTATTCCGCAAATCGCTTCGGTGATGGGTTCCTGTACTGCTGGTGGCGCCTACGTCCCGGCGATGAGTGATGAGACGGTGATCGTTCGTAACCAGGGGACGATCTTCCTGGGTGGGCCGCCGCTGGTGAAGGCCGCCATTGGCGAGATCGTCACCACGGAGGAGTTGGGCGGGGGTGAGGTGCACTCGAGGATTTCGGGCGTCACGGACCACCTGGCTGAAAACGATGAGCACGCTCTGCAGATCATCCGCGACATTGTGGCGACGCTGCCGATGCCGGCGGCCTCCGCCTGGGATGTGGACACCTCCGTCGAGCCGGCAGCGGATCCGGCCGGACTGTATGGGGCCGTGCCTACGGACGTGAATGCGCAGTATGACGTGCGTGAGGTGATCGCGCGGTTGGTGGACGGCAGCCGGTTCCATGAGTTCAAGAAGGAGTACGGCGTCACGCTGGTGACGGGATTCGCCCGGTTGCACGGGCATCCGGTGGGGATTGTGGCGAACAACGGGGTGCTGTTCAGCGAATCTTCGCTCAAGGGCGCACACTTCATCGAGCTGTGCGACCAGCGCGGGATCCCGCTGGTCTTTTTGCAGAACATTTCCGGTTTTATGGTGGGCAAGGACTCGGAGCAGGGCGGCATCGCCAAGAACGGGGCCAAGATGGTCACCGCAGTGGCCACCGCGCGGGTGCCCAAGCTGACGGTAGTGATCGGCGGGTCCTTCGGGGCGGGCAACTACTCCATGTGCGGCCGGGCGTACTCGCCCCGCTTCCTGTGGATGTGGCCGGCGTCCCGGATTTCCGTTATGGGCGGCAACCAGGCCTCCAGTGTGTTGGCCACCGTCAAGCGGGACCAGTACGAGGCCGCCGGCCAGGATTGGTCCGTCGAGGACGAGGAAGCGTTCAAGGCCCCGATCAAACAGCAGTACGAGGACCAGGGCAGCCCGTACTACTCCACCGCCCGCCTCTGGGACGACGGCGTGATTGACCCGGCCGATACCCGTACCGTGCTGGGGCTGGCGCTGGACGTCGTCTCCCATACCCCGCTGCCGGAAACCTCCTTCGGCCTCTTCAGGATGTGAGCCCAGCGATGACTGAAGCACCCCAACTGACTCAGCCGACCGTGAAGCCGGCACTGTTCCGTGCTGTTCTGGTGGCGAACCGGGGCGAGATCGCCTGCAGGGTAATCCGGACCCTGCATTCTTTGGGGATCCGTTCGGTGGCTGTTTACAGCGATGCCGACGCCGGTGCCCGGCATGTGCGCGAAGCCGACGCGGCGGTCCGGATCGGTCCGGCCGCGGCGGCCGAGAGCTACCTAAAGATCGAGGCCATCATCCGGGCATGCCGGGAGACCGGTGCAGAGGCGGTGCACCCCGGGTACGGGTTTCTGAGTGAGAACGTCGATTTTGCCCGCGCCCTTCAGGAGGCTGGCATCACGTTCATTGGCCCGGGGGTGGAGTCCCTGAACGTGATGGGGGACAAGATCCGGTCCAAGAACCACGTGGCCGGCTACGGCGTGCCGGTGGTGCCAGGCATCGCTGAGCCGGGCATGACGGACACCGAGCTGATGTCGGCCGCGGACGGCGTTGGTTTTCCGCTGCTGATCAAGCCGTCCAGATCGGAAG
>NZ_JALLAN010000003.1:22345-377631 GCF_023062595.1 Arthrobacter rhizosphaerae | reverse complement strand
GATGCTCTCGCCGATAGGAAGGCGGGGGTTCAACGATGACGAAGGATCCTGGAACACCATGCCGATATGGCGCCGCACCTATGTCGCCACCTTTTAACCGCCATCCCAGAGCTGTGGGCCCAGGGGCCTTCGAATGTACGGTTCGAACAATAACTAACAAGAAGGAACCAAAACTCTTGACTATTGAAACGATCCACTGATAAACCTTGGTTCCAATACATGGTGGTCTACACCACGCCGATGCCAGCGGTCTCCCCAAAACGCATCACCTTCAGTCCTCGACAGAGGGTTGATTTCCGTCCTGATTGAAACGTTTCACCGTCAGACCAGTGTGGTTTGGCATACCCACGCGCCATCAAAGGAGATGTTCGTGAACTACCCCTCTCAAGATCCGCCAAGGCACGCTATTCCGGGCTCCGCCCGAATCCACACCATCCGCAGCAAGGCCGCCGGAACCGGCGCCAAGGTACTCACCGCGGCCGCCGCGGCTACAGCGATTGCCTTCAGCGGACTCTCAGTCGTCCATGCCGATACAGGTATTCCGGCAGCGGGCTCGGGATTCCATTTCGATTTCGGCCCAGGGGCCACGGAAGAGGGCTACACGCAGGTAAATGCCGCCCAGGCCTACAGCCCTGAATCAAAATTCGGCTTCACAAACACCTCCGTCACTAGCGGAGAGGACCGCGGCACCCCCGATGCTCTGCGCTCCGACTTTGTGCAGGCACAAGGAAGCAGCTTTCTGGTGGACCTGCCCAACGGGGACTACACAGTAAAGCTCATCGCCGGTGATTCTGCTGCCGCCACCAACATTGCCATTACGGCTGAAAAAATCGCCAAGGTGCAGCTCACGGACAAGCCAGCGGGCCAGTTCCTCGAAATGGAATTCCCCATTTCCCTTGTTGACGGACAACTGAACCTGGACTTCAGCGGAACTGCCGCCAAGATCAACTCCCTGGTCATCTCTGCCCGCGCACCACGCACCGCCACGGCCGATCCGGGCGTCTACCTCGCTGGCGACTCAACTGTTCAGACCTATGACCCCGGCTTTGCGCCCCAGGCCGGATGGGGCCAGATGATCGGGCGCTACTTCGACGAAAAAGTCGCGTTCTACAACCACGCCATCGGTGGCCGCAGCTCCAAGAACTTCATCAGCCAGGGCCGCCTGGACGAGATCCTGAGAGTCATCAACCCCGGCGACTACCTGATGGTCCAGTTCGGCCACAATGACGCGACCGTAGGCGTCGATGATCGCTACGCCTCACCGGCCGACTACAAAGAGTACCTGCGCACCTATGTCAATGGAGCGCGGCAGCGCGGCGCAACTCCTGTTCTGGTGACCCCGGTGGGCCGCCGTGACTTTGACGAGGCCACCGGTAAATTCAACGTCAGCTTCCCGGAATACGTTGAGAAGATGAAGGAACTGGCCGCCGAGGAAAACGTCGCGCTGGTTGATCTGTCCTCCCTCAGCCGCGCCTACTACGACGAAATCGGCCCGGAAGCCACCAAATCCGTTTTCCTGCACGTCGACGCCGGGGTCTACCCGAACCGCCCCAACGGGACCGTGGACAACACCCACTTCCAGGAATACGGCGCAATCCATATCGCCCGTCTGGTAGCCGGTGGCGTAAAGGGACTTAACGTTCCCCTTGCCCCGAGGGTCAAAGAAATAACGCCCCCTGCCGCCGTTCCTGCCAAGCCCGCCGGCCTGGTCGCGGGGAGTGTTTCGAACGCTGGCGCCCTGCTCAAATGGCAGCCCGCTGAAGGCGCTGACATTTACAAGATCTACCGGAAACTGGCAGCAGAACCGGACTCGGCATACAAACTCGCAACAACCTCCACCGTCCCCACCACGAATCTTGCCGGGCTGGCCGAAGGTACTTCTTACACGGTTCGCGTCACCGCGACGAACGGAAAGGGAGATTCCGAACCCAGCGACCCCTTAACGGTCACTACCAAAGAGGCCAAGTATCGTTTCGATTTCGGCCCGGTCGGTGCCCCTGTGGAGCCGAACTACACCGAGGTGAACCGCACCATGGCCTACAGCAAGGAGCGCGGCTTCGGCTTCAAGGATCTCTCGGTCCTCTCTGACCGGGACCGCGGCAGTGTCACCACCGCACTGCTCCGCGACTTCGTGCTCAGTGGCTCCAGCTTCGAATTCCAGCTGGACGTCCCCAACGGCACTTACGCGCTGAAGACCTATCACAGCGACTGGATCGGCTCGACCCGAACGGACGTCGCCGCAGAGGGGAAGGGTTATGGCCAGGTTTCCTCCAGCCGGGCCTCTTCCGCCACAAAGATCATCAACCAGGTCCTCGTTACCGACGGCCAGCTTAACCTGACCATCAGTGGGTCCGGCCAGAGGCTGAACGGGCTCGAAGTGACACCCCTGCTCATCGGACCGACGAACCTGCGGGCAACAGGCATCGACGCTGCTGCCGAGCCTCCCGCCGTCGAACTGGCCTGGGATGCGTCAGGGGACGCCGCAAGCTACCGGGTTTTCCGGCAGGCATCTTACGAAAGCCAGCCGACTCTGGTGGCCGACAACGTCTCCACCCCCGGATTCAAGGACATCACGGCCTTCGCCGGGCTCCCCTACAAGTACCACGTCACCGCTGTTGACAACACCGGCCTGGAGTCCGTTCCCTCGAACGTTGCGGACGTTTCCCTGACCGACCCGAACACGCCTGTGCCGGCTGCCCCTGTGAAGGTAGACGTTAAGGGCATTGAAAAGACCAGCGTGAGCCTGAAGTGGCAGAAAGTCAGCGGCGCTGCCGCCTATCACATATACCGTTCGACGTCGGCGGAAGGAACCTTCAGCTTTGTGGGACGCTCCAGCGAGGTGGACTTCACAGACAATACGGTGCTCACCACCATCAAGTACTACTACCGGGTATCCGCCATCAACAAGGGCGGGGAGTCCGCTCTTTCCCCTGTGATCGGCACAGAGAAGGTCACCATTGTGAACCGTCAGATGGAGAATCTGGACCGTGCACCTGTTGCCGTGCTGACCGATCAGGGAGTACGGGTGGGCTGGCGAATGCTCGGCCGGGACCCCCAAAGCGTCGGCTTCCATGTGATCCGTGACGGCGTCCAGCTAACGGTTGACCCCGTCAAGGACAGCACAACGTATCTGGATGCGGCGGGCACGGCGTCATCCAGGTACGTCATCAAGGCAGTGGGTAATGGGTCTGATCAACTGACGGCGGAGTTCACTCCCCTGGCTCACGAGTACCTGGCCATCAAACTCGACAAGCCCGCCAACGATTACACCAAGGACGGCCAGCCGTACAGCTATTCGGCAGGCGACGCCACAGTGGCGGATCTGGACGGCGACGGCACGTACGAGGTCATTCAGATGTGGTCCCCGTCCAACTCCAAGGACAACTCCCAGGCAGGCTACACCGGCACGGTCTACATCGACGCCTACAAGATGGATGGCACCAAACTCTGGCGGATCAACATGGGTGCCAACATCCGGGCCGGGGCGCACTACACGCAGCTCCTCGCCTACGACTTCGATGGCGATGGCAAAGCCGAAGTCGCAATGAAGACGGCTGACGGGACGCGGGATGCCGCGGGAACTGTGATTGGAAACCCCAACGCCGATTACCGCAGCAGCACCGGGTATGTGCTGACTGGGGATGAATTCCTGACCGTTTTCCACGGCCAGACCGGCACCATCATGGACACGGTCAAATACGATCCGCCCCGGGGTGACGTCGCAGCCTGGGGTGACGGTTACGGCAACCGGGTTGACCGCTTCCTGGGCGCTGTGGCTTACCTCGACGGCGAACGGCCGTCCATGATGTTCAGCCGTGGCTATTACACGCGCACAGTGCTCGCAACCTACGACCTGGTCAACGCAAAAATCGTCAAACGCTGGATTTTTGACTCCGACTCCGCAGGCTCCCAATACGCCGGGCAAGGGAACCACAACCTGTCCGTGGCGGACGTGGACGCCGACGGCAAAGACGAGTTCGTTTTCGGTTCAATGACCATCGACGACGACGGCAAACCGCTGTACTCCACCCGCCTTGGTCACGGGGACGCCATCCACACCAGCGACCTGGACCCGTCCAGGCCCGGCCTGGAGACGTTCGCGGCACACGAGGACATGGGCGCAAGTGGAAACCGCGGAGCCACATTCCGTGACTCCGCAACAGGTGAAGTGCTGTGGAGCATCCCCGCGGCCAAGGACACGGGACGGGCCGCCGCGGGCGACATCGACCCCCGCCATCCCGGTGCTGAAGGCTGGGCGATCGGCGGAGACGCTGCCTGGAACTCACCTGTTGGGCAGGTGAGGTCTGCACAGGGAGAACTGCTCTCGGAGAAGATCCCGGCCGCCAACTTCCTTGCCTGGTGGGACGGAGACCTGCTGCGTGAGATTGTGGACCACGACTGGAATGCGACCTCAAACAGCGGAACACCCACCATCGCGAAGTGGAACTGGCAGACCCAGGCAAGCGACAGGTTGCTCACCGCCGCCGGCGCGAAATCCAACAACAGCACCAAGGGAACGCCGGCAATTCAGGCTGACCTTCTCGGTGACTGGCGGGAAGAAATTGCCTGGGCCTCGTCGGACAGTACAGAGCTGCGGATCTACACCACGTCCGCATCCACGGATGTCCGGCTCCGCACCCTGATGCATGATCCCGTGTACCGGCTCTCTGTTGCCAGGGAGAACATCTCCTACAACCAGCCTCCGCACCCGGGCTTCTTTATCGGGGTGGGAATGGAAACACCCGCGATGCCGGACATCACCTACACGGGAACCAGGTAACCAGGAACGAAGCTGGCAGCCCGGAAAGGCTGACATCGAAAACAAGGGCTGCCCCACCTCACGGTGGGGCAGCCCTTTTATGTCAGGAACGCGCTTGTGTCAGGAAATGCGGCTGATGTCAGAACCCGCCGCCGGCGTCGGCTGCCATGTTGGCAAACCGCGAATAGTGGCCCTGGAAAGCAACGACGATGTCCTTGGTGGGACCGTTTCGGTGCTTGGCCACCAGGATGTCCGCTTCCCCTGCCCGCGGCGACTCCTTGTCATAGACGTCTTCGCGGTGCAGCAGGATAACCATGTCGGCGTCCTGCTCAATGGATCCTGATTCACGGAGGTCCGAAACCATGGGCCGCTTGTCCTGCCGCTGTTCCGATCCACGGTTCAGCTGGGAGAGGGCAATCACCGGGACCTGAAGTTCCTTCGCCAGGAGTTTCAGCGCACGGGAGAATTCAGATACTTCCTGCTGGCGGGACTCCACTTTTTTGCCCGAGCTCATGAGCTGAAGGTAATCAAGGATGACGAGCTTGAGATCGTGCTGCTGCTTGAGGCGCCTGCACTTGGCCCGGATCTCCATAAGGGACATATTGGGGCTGTCATCGATGAAGAGGGGCGCATCGTTCATCCGACCCATGGTGGTGGCGATCTTGGACCATTGTTCGTCCTTGATGGTCCCCTTGCGGAGGTCCTGGAGGCCGATGGTTGCTTCGGCCGAGAGGAGCCGCATGGCGATTTCGTTCCGGCCCATTTCCAACGAGAACATCACAGTGGCCAGATTGTTCTTGATGGCTGCCGAGCGCGCGAAGTCCAGCGCAAAGGTTGATTTACCTACAGCAGGGCGTGCGGCGATGACAATCATCTGACCCGGGTGAAGTCCATGGGTCAGCTCGTCGAGCTCGTAGAAGCCGGTGGGCACCCCTGTCATTCCTTCGCCGCGGTGTCCCGAGGCCTCGATTTCGTCAACCGTCGACTCCATGACGTCCTTGAGAACCACATAGTCCTCGGCAGTCCGGCGTTCCGCCACGGCATAAACCTCGGCCTGGGCCTGGTTGACGAGGTCTTCAACCTCACCGTCCTGTCCATAGCCCAGCTGGACGATCTTGGTGCCTGCGTTGACCAGGCGGCGCAGCACGGCGCGTTCGGCGACGATCTCGGCGTAGTAGCCGGCGTTCGCGGCCGTGGGAACCGTCTGGATGAGTTCGTGGAGGTATGCAGGGCCGCCGATACGGTTGATCTCACCGCGCTTGGTCAGCTCATCGGATACGGTAACGGCGTCGGCTGGCTCACCCCGGCCGTAGAGGTCGATCACAGCTTCATAGATGGTTTCATGGGCAGGCCGGTAGAAGTCCTGGCCACGGAGAATTTCTACGACGTCGGCGATGGCGTCTTTGGACAGCATCATCCCGCCAAGTACTGATTGCTCAGCAGGAATGTCCTGGGGTGGTTTGCGGCTGCCTTCCGCGCTCCGAGTGCCCTCGATTGAATCCAGGTGCGTAACTGACAAAGCTGCCGTCCTCCGTAGTGCGCTGTGGGCACAAAGTTCCACAGCCGCGGGTAAACCATCTGCCCTTGGGTGCCGTGTCTCTAGCAGGCAGTCCTTGCCGGACCGTCCTCATCGGACTGTCCTGATCTGAACGTCTTCACCACACACGTGGACCCTAAGCCAGTGGTATCAGCCCGCTACGACAGTTTTGCGATCCCGCCATTGTGCGGTTATCCCCATTTGGCACAGAGTTATCCACAGAACAGCCCACAAAGAGCCAAAATAAGGCCTGCTGGAAGCCGTCCTTTATATAGGAAGACACTTTTTGGCACCCAAAATTCCGGGTATTCCGCAACGGTAGTCTGCTGGGGAGAAAGCACCAAGCGGGGCTTTGTCCACGCCTGTGGATAACCTGTGTACTACCTGTTCCTCCTTGTGCACAGCCTGTGGGGGAAGCTGTGGAAACAAAAAATCTTTGCGTGGCCTTAGGCCTCTGACCTGCGCAAACGTCAGATTGACGGTGTGGACGAAAAGTTTTTTATCCAAAGCTTCATCCACAGCTTGCATCTTGGCCTCTGGGGAAACCCTGCTGCGGGAAGGCATAGACGCGGCAAAACGGCAACCCGGAGGATACCTGCAGTTCTGCCGCGGTTCATTTCAACAACTGGTGCCGTTCTTCCTTTATGCAAGCCGCGGAATATGCTGTGGATAACACTCATCTGGCATAAGCTCTAAATATGGGCGATGTACTGCAAGTCATACTGCCCGCCTTAATTGTGGCGGCAGTTCTCTGGGGGCTCTCCACCGCCTTGAGGCCGCGGAACCCTGGCATCTCTGATGCCGAGCGTTACCAGCTGGAGCTGGCCATGCGCTCCCAGGCCCACTATGCCAAACAGGTGCAGGCTGCTGAGGCCGCAAGGGCGCGCGTGGATGCTGCAACCCGGCCCAGCCAAAACGAGCAACAACAATCGCAGCAGCGGGAAAATGCCCGGGACAGGGCCCAGCAGGTGCACGCCTCAGGTGTGAGCGGCCACGGGTATCAGGCTCCGATCCTGCCCGGCGGTCAGTTGAATCCCCACTTCGAGCTCGAATTGCAAGCGCTGGCGCGCAGCGGTCACAAGTTACAGGCCATCAAAAGGCTGCGCGAGGCCACCCGCTCAGACCTTATGACCGCTAAGAATTATATAGATCGGCTGTAGCACCATGGAATCGCTAGTGATCCCCGTCGTTATTTTGGTCGTTGTCGGAGCCGGTGTTCTGTTGGCCACCCGCGCCTGGAACCGCAGGACCCGTCACGCCTCGAACTCGGCGGGCCAGACCCTCCCTATGACCCAGCTCGAACTCGCGCGGGCGGCGGCGGCCAAGCTGACGGAGGATGAGCACCGCCGGCTCTACGCACTGATCGCCCAGGGGCAGGCCATGGCCGCCATCAAGCTCTACTACGAAGCCGCGGGAGAGGGCCTGCGCGCTTCACGGGACGCTGTGGGCGCCTTGGCCGCGCACCCTCAACCTTTCCGCCCTCCCGCCGCTGAACAGCCGCCGAGGGACGACGATGACGACGCCCCGCAGCGCTTCGCCTACCGCTACCGCGCAATCGCCAGCAAAGGTGACGTCACCCGTGAAGTGAGCAGCAACATGCTCAATGACGAAATTTACGGCCGGATCCGGACCCTGGCAAAAAGCGGAGACACGGAGGGGGCTGCGCTTGCCCTGACCCGCCACTCGGACATCACCATCAAACAGGCCCGGGAATTCATCGACCTGCTGGACGACTAGCTTCTAGAAGTCGAAGAGATCTCCGAGCCAGCCTTCCTTTTTCTTGGGCCGCCGGCGATCGTAGTCGCGGTCGTACCCTTTGCCATAGTTGCGGTCATGGCCCCGGTCGTCATAGCGCGGTTGCTCCGGCCGGTAGCGCTCCTGTGACCTGTCGTCTCTGCGGGGGTCGATGTTGTAGAGCGGCGGGGGAACGATGCCGGGCGCGGGCGCCATGGGAGCCGGCGGTGCCACGGGGGCCTGCCCGGTTCCCATCTCTGCGGCACGGTCGATGATCTTGTCCAGCTCCCCACGGTCCAGCCACACACCGCGGCACTGGGGGCAGTAGTCGATCTCCACACCACTGCGTTCGCTCATTATCAGGTCAATAGAATCCACAGGACACTTCATGTCCCCCACAACGATCGGGACCGGAAAATAGTTCAGAGGAGCGTTCAGCCTGGAACGGCCCCGTGACGGCTATGCTGTCCGGCCGCCGGAGATCCCCGCCAGAAGCTGCTCAAACGGAAGCGACTCCAGATCCTGCAAATGTCCTCCGGATGATTTCATCGCGCGGCGCGGAGCCGCCGCCAGCATTTCGGCAAACTCCGCCGCCGCCCGCTCAGTCCGGGCAGAAAGCGGCGACCCTCCGCCGCCGTCGTTTCCCCAGTCCTGTGGGCCCGCGAAGACCGCTGTGGGTGTGATCCGGGTCCGCAGATAGGTGAACAAGGGGCGCATGGCATAATCCAGAACCATCTGGTGGCGGTCGGAGCCGCCGGTGGCACCCAGCAGCACGGCTTTCCCGTCCATGGACCCGGGATCCAGGATGTCTACAAAAGACTTGAAGAGGCCGCTGTACGAGGCGCTGAAGACGGGTGATACGGCGATGATGCCGTCAGCAGCAGCAACTCCCGCCAAAACTTCTGCAAGGCGCGGCGCGGCATATCCCGTGACAAAGTTGTTGGCGATGTCCACGGCAAGGTCCCGGAGTTCGACGATGTCCACTTCGGCTGTGTACCCCGCAGAGCTCAGTTCCCGGCTGGCCGCGGCGGCCAACTGGTCAGCAAGCAGGCGACTCGATGACGGCACGCCAAGGCCTGCGGTGATAACGGTGATGTGGCGGGTTTCCACGGCTGTCTCCTGGAAGGATCGTTGGTCTACATGCGTTTGCATCTATCTGAAGAACCGAGGCCCTTAGTGTTTTATTCCGCAGCCCCGTAAAGCCGCGATGCGTTTGGCCCTCATGGACGCCACTTACTGACAAGGCCATCAAGGTCTGAAAAACTGCCATTATGGCTGAAAACAAGACCCAACCAACGCCGGAGTCCGTCGAGGATTTCCTGGAGGGGGTCGAACACCCGGTCCGACGCAGGGACGGATTCCGCCTGCTCACGCTGATGAAGGAGAACACCGGTGAGACTCCGGTGATGTGGGGTCCGAGCATCGTCGGCTTCGGCAGTTACCACTACCGCTACACAAGCGGCCGGGAAGGCGATACGGTGGCCGTCGGGTTCTCGCCCCGCAAGGGAAGCCTGTCCCTCTATGGGCTTACGTATGCTCCGGAGGCCTCCAGCCTGCTGCCCAAGCTGGGAAAGTACACCTTGGGGGCCGCCTGCCTGTACATCAACAGCCTCAAGGATATTGACGAGGACGTTCTGGTGGAGCTGATCCAGGCTGCCCACCGCCACAACACCACAGTGATGCACCAGTCGTGAACCCCGGAAATGCAGTCGCCGAGCATTAAAGCAAAGACCCCGCACCGGAACCTTGGAGGTTACGGTGCGGGGTCTTCAGCAGTTCAGGACTGCATAATCCAGCGACTCGAAAGCCGGAAGACTACTTGCCCGCGACTACGTCGAGTTCGATCACAGCAGCAACGTCGTCGTGGAGACGGACGTTGGCTTGGTAGGAACCAACCGACTTGATGTGAGCCGGCAGTTCAACCTTGCGCTTGTCGATGCGGCCAAGGCCAGCGGCCTCAACAGCGTCAGCAACGTCGCCCTGCTTGACGGTGCCGAACAGGCGTCCGGTCTCGCCAGCCTTGACTACGAGCTTGACGGGCTTGGCGGACAGTGCCGCAGCCTGCTTCTGAGCATCTTCCAGGGAAGCGTGCTCGCGGGCGGCACGGGCAGCCTTGATGGACTCAACCTGCTTCTCGCCACCCTTCGACCAGGTCAGGGCGAAGTTGCGGGGCAGCAGGTAGTTACGTGCGTAACCGTCCTTGACCTCGACAACGTCACCAGCAGCACCGAGACCGGTTACTTCGTGGGTCAGAATGAGCTTTGCCATTTTAGTTAATCCCTTTCCTTAACCGCGGCCAGCGCCGGAGTAAGGCAGCAGAGCAACTTCGCGGGCGTTCTTGATTGCCTGGGCGATTTTGCGCTGTTCCTGCACCGTGACGCCAGTGACGCGACGGGCGCGGATCTTTCCGCGGTCGGAGATGAACTTGCGCAGCAATGCTACGTCCTTGTAGTCGATGACGGTGATGTCAGCGGCCTTCAAGGGGTTGGACTTTGGTTTGGGCTTACGGAGTTCAGCCTTAGCCATCGTGGAGCTCCTATTCTATGGAGCCCGTGGATATTGATCCACGGGATGGTGGTGGTCCGACGGCGGTGGTCGCCTTGGTGCCGTTGGCACCCTGGCGGGTCCCGACGTCGGCCCTTAATGAGTGGTTAGAAGGGAGGTTCGGAATCGGGGCCGTTGCCCCAGCCGCCTGCATTGCTGACCCCGGGCGTAGCCCAAGGGTCATCCTGCGCAGCAGGCTGGTTGGCGCCCCAGGTTCCACCCGAGTTGGCACCCTGGCTTGCACCAGGGTTACCGCCGAAGCCGCCGGCGTTTCCGCCGCCGAAGCCACCCTGACCACCTTGAGCGCCGGAGCGCTGGGTGCGGTTGACCTTGGCGTTGGCGTAACGCAGGCTCGGGCCGATTTCATCGACCTCAAGCTCGATAACGGTGCGCTTCTCGCCTTCTTTTGTTTCGTAGGAACGGCTCTTCAAGCGGCCGGAAACGATAACCCGCATGCCCTTTGTCAGGGATTCTGCGACGTTTTCAGCTGCCTCACGCCATACCGATGCGCGAAGGAACAGGGTTTCCCCGTCCTTCCACTCATTGGACTGACGATCGAAGGTACGCGGAGTGGAAGCGATGGTGAAGTTCGCTACTGCCGAGCCTGACGGTGTAAACCTCAGTTCGGGGTCACTGGTGAGGTTACCGATGACCGTGATGGTGGTCTCGCCTGCCATCTACTGCCTCCTTGTTCGTTCCTGCGGGGTGAAGAAATAAGGGTGAAGCTGATTACTCAGCAACAACCTTCTGCTCTTCGGGGCGGGTGATCTTGGTGCGCATGATGGTCTCGTTGAGACTCAGCTGGCGGTCAAGTTCCTTGGCGGTGTCCGGCTTGGCGGTGAAGTTCACCACGGCGTAGATACCTTCAGACTTCTTTTTGATGTCGTAGGCCAGACGGCGACGGCCCCAGATGTCAACCTTTTCGATGGTTCCACCATCGTTGGTGATGACATTCAGGAACTTCTGAAGCGACGGCTCAACGGTACGCTCTTCGACCTCGGGGTCGATGATTACCATCAATTCGTAAGGACGCATATGTGAACCCACCTCCTTTGGGCTAAGCGGTTACGGCATTTCCGTAACAGGAGGTTCATTTGCGGTGTCATGCATGCCCGGCTCCCATAGTGGGGGCAGGGCGCAGCACAGACTTCACTATCTTAGTGCATCCGAACCGGATAGGCGATTTACCTTCGACTCCAGTTCTCTTGAACTGAAGCTGGTACTGACCTTAATACCCTGCTGAAAGCCTTCGAAAGGCTCCCCAACTGCCATGTGGATAACCCGCCGCCAACGGCCAGCCAGGGTGCGGGATTAGAGTACAGGTCATGGACTCCCCCTCCGCGGAACTTCCGGCCACTATCGTCAGGCGCAGCAGGGTGCGCTTCGTGGTGATGGTTCTTGCCGGGCTGGCGGCAGCGCTGACCACCGGACTCTCGGGGCGCTGGATCGAAGCCCCGGCCATCGGCTGGGCAGTCGCCTCACTGACCTACGTGCTCTGGGTATGGATTGTGATCGGAAGGCTTGATCCCGCGGGCACACGCTCCCATGCCATAACGGAGGATCCATCCAAGGGCGTCACCGACCTGCTCATTCTTGCCGCAAACCTTGCCAGCCTCGCGGCTGTTGCCGCCGTCGTCGTTGATTCACACCGCGGCTCCCCCAGCGGCCAGGACGTGTTGGCCGGCGGACTGCTCGCCCTGTCCTGCGTGGCACTGTCCTGGATGCTGGTTCAAACCCTGTTTACGTTGCGCTATGCAGAGTTGTACTACGATCCCGAAAAACGGGGGGACGAGCCAGGCGGGATCAGCTTCAACCAGGACCGCCCGCCCCAGTACTCAGACTTCGCGTATGTGGCCACCAGCCTGGGCATGACCTACCAGGTCTCCGACACGAACCTGGAGAGCCACAGAATTCGCGCCGAGGCACTCAAGCACGGGCTCCTGTCCTACCTCTTCGGCACCTTGATCCTGGCAACCACTATCAATCTGGTGATCGGCCTCGCCAGCTGATCGGCCGGGCAACCTGTCACGACGCCTCTTGTTTCGACTGCAGCCGGTAGGCATGCGCCCCATAAACTCCAAGGATTCTTACTTCCGAAGTGAAGAATTCAAGTTCATTAAGAGCCAGACTCAGCGGGACGTCGTCGGGGTGTCCTTCCACATCGGCCAGGAACATGGTGGCGGCAAACTCGGCCCCCACCATGTAACTTTCGAGCCGCGTCATGTTCACTCCGTTCGTCGCGAATCCGCCCAATGCCTTGTATAGGGCCGAGGGAACGTTGCGGACCCGGAAAACCAGACTGGTGACCACAGCCTCCGGCAACTCCTCACGAACGGGAAGGGGACGCTTCTCCCCGAGGACCACGAAGCGGGTGGTGTTGGTGGGGTCGTCTTCGACTTCGGTCGCCAAGACATCGAGCCCGTACATCCCGGCGGCCAGAGGCGGTGCTAATGACACTTTGGTGGGGTCATTCCAGTCCCGCACTTCGCGGGCGGACCCTGCAGTGTCTCCGGCGATAACGGGCTTCAGCCCGCGGGAACGGATGAGTTTCCGGCACTGGCCGAGGGCGTGCAGGTGGCTGTGTACTTCCTTGGCCTGTTCGATCGTGCTGCCGGGGATTCCAAGCAGATTGAAGCGGATCCGAAGGAAATGCTCTCCGACAATCTGCAGCTCGGAGTCCGGGAGGAGTGCATGGATATCTGCCACCCTGCCTGCGATGGAGTTCTCGATGGGGATCATCGCCAACTCCGCTTCACCGGCCGTGACCAGCCCAAAGGCGTCCTCAAAGCTGGCACAAGGAACGGCAAGCATGTCCGGATACATTTCCATGCAGGCAATGTTTGAGTTGGACCCGGGTTCACCCTGGTATGCAATTTTAGGAACCATAGAGCACATGCTCCCATATGCCTCGTGGGGCATGTGCGTCGAGCAGCTGCGGGCCGTGCAGCCCGCGCATCCTAAGGTTGCTGCCAGCAGGACCTAAATGCCGCTGGCAGCAACCTTCAGGCTAGGACGACGACGGTCCGGCACCAACGCTGACGTCGTCGGCTTCCGGTGCGGGAACCGCTGCCTGCGGAACCGGAGGAGCTGACTTGCGGTAGCGGAACAAGCCGATCCCGACCACTACGGCAGCGAGGGCGAGCGACAGCAGGAGAGACTCGCGGGTGGATTCGAGGATAACCATTCCGATAAGGAGTGCCACGATGCTGACAATTGCAACCCATGTCAGGTAGGGGAAAAGCCACATTTTCAGGGAAAGATCCTTGGCGGCTGCGCCCATCCGGCGGCGCAAGATCAGCTGCGATGCGGAAATGACCAGCCACACGAACAAGGCGATGGCACCGGAGGTGTTGACGAGGAACAGGAACACAGTATCCGGGGCGATGTAGTTCAGGCCAACGGTAACGAATCCCACCACAGTGGAGGCCAGAACTGCTGACGCCGGAACGCCACGGGAGGAGATCTTGGTCCAGGACTTGGGGGCGTCGCCGCGCTTTGACAGGGAGAACAGCATGCGGCTGGCGGTGTACAGGCCCGAATTAAGGCATGACAACACTGATGTCAGAACCACTATGTCCATGATGGTCCCCGCGCCGGGAATGCCGAAGAGCTCGATGACGGCTACGTAGGGACTCTTGGCAACGGACGCGTCATTCCAAGGCAGGAGGGTGACGACGACGGCGATGGAGCCGATGTAGAACACCAGGATCCGCCAGACGGTGGAGCGTACGGCCTTCTTGACAGCATCTACGGGGTTTTCGGATTCACCTGCTGCGATGGTGGCAATTTCGGCCCCGAAGAAGGAGAAAACGACGACGAGGATGCCGGCGAGCACAGCGCCCGGTCCGTTGGGAAGGAAGCCGCCATTCTCCACCAGGTTGCTCAGCCCTGGAGCGGGCACTCCCGGAACCAGGCCCAGGATTGCAGCTGCACCGAAGAGCAGGAACAGGACAATGGCAGTGACCTTGATGGACGCGAACCAGAACTCGAACTCCCCGAAGGATTTCACCGAACTAAGGTTGGTCAGGGTTAGGAGGACCATCAGGATCAGGGCCCAGATCCACTGATCGATTCCCGGAACCCAGCGGTGCATGATGGCTGCACCCGCTGTGGCTTCGATGCCCAGAACGATGATCCAGAACCAGGCGTACAGCCACCCGATGCTGAACCCGGCCCAGCGTCCCAGCGCCTTGTCTGCGTATGTGGAGAACGAACCCGTTTCCGGATTTGCTGCAGCCATTTCACCCAGCATGCGCATCACCAGGATGACCACGAGGCCGGCCGCCATGTAGGCGAGGAGAATACCCGGGCCTGCCTGCTGGATGGCGGCGCCGGAGCCTACAAACAGGCCGGCGCCAATGACACCTGCAATGGCGATCATGGATAGGTGCCGCGGTTTAAGCGACTTCGAGAGTTGCTGTTCAGCCTGCATGGGCGGTTGTCCTCGTCTTCCTGGGTTCAGTTGGAGATTTGTATCGTGGATCACATCGCTCCTACCCTAAGCGTCGGACACCCTGAAGCGATCTGTGCAGTCATACAGTCTGCTGCACTACAAAAAGGAGAAGTCCACAAGAACTTGGCCAAATAGGCATTCACTGTTGCCTGTAGGGCAATTCAGAAACGCTCCGGAAACCCGGGCCGGTCAGGCGGTTCGTGACGGCACGGTCAAACCGCTGATGACTGCCACTATTGAAGGGTTGTGGCAGGTGTCCTGAAGAAGGCCTCGGTGACGTCGGCAAGCCGCTTCGGGTCCTCCACCCCACACAGCTCGCGGGCTGAGTGCATGGAAAGCAGCGGAACACCGACGTCGACTGTCCGGATGCCCAGCCGTGTTGCCGTCAGGGGCCCGATCGTGGAGCCGCAGGGCATCACGTTGTTGGACACGAACTCCTGGTAGGGCACCTCGGCTTCCGCGCATAAACGGGCCCAGAGCGCCGCACCGGCGGCGTCTGTGGCGTAGCGCTGGTTGGCGTTAATCTTCAGGAGCGGGCCGCCGTTGAGGACCGGCTTGTTCGCGGGATCGTGCCGCTCGGAATAGTTCGGGTGCACGGCGTGGCCTGCGTCGGCAGACACGCAAAACGACGCCGCATAGGCCTGACGCCGCTGGCTCACAGAGGCGCCAAGGCCATCCGAAATGCGGACCAGGATGTCTTCGAGGACGGGCCCGCAAGCACCTGAACGGGACGCCGACCCGATCTCCTCGTGGTCGAAGGCCGCAAGCACGGCGATGGGCGCCTGCCCGTTGGTGCTCTCCGGCGAGACGGCGTGGTTGATCAGGGCCGTCAGTCCGGCGTGGGTGGCGGACAGGTTGTCCAGTCGCCCGGAGGCGAAGAACTCCCCCTTTGCGCCGAAAACCGCGGGTTCCTGCGTGTCTGCAATAACGACGTCGTACCCGCCGATCTGCCCCGGGTCCACCGTCGTATTGCCAGCAACATTCCCGGCAAGGAGCGCGAGGATGTCCTCTCCGTTCGGCTCCCCGAGCCCGAAGACGGGATTCATGTGCTGTTGCTTGTCCAGGGTCAGTCCGTCATTCGCTGAACGGTCCAGATGGATGGCAAGTTGGGGAAAGCGAAGCAAGGGCCCTGTGGCCGTGAGGTGAAGCGTTCCGTCCAGCATGACCAGCCGGCCCGCGAGCCGCAGCTCCCGGTCCAGCCACGAATTCAGCAGCGGCCCCCCATAAACCTCCACCCCTGCCTGCAGCCAGCCGAACCTGCCCGTCGTGGGTTTGGGCTTGAGCTTAAAGGAGGGCGAATCGGTATGGGAGCCCAGGATATTGAAGGCCGTGGTGGGTCCCGAGCCGGCCGGAGTCACCCAGGCGATCAGGGCGCCGTCGCGGATCACATAGAACTTGCCTGCGCCGTTACTTTCAGAGCCCACGGCATCCCAGGCTGCCAGCTCGTCCAGGCCGGTGAACCCGGCTTCGTCCAGGCGGCGGGCCGCTTCATGGACGGCATGGAAACTCGACGGCGACGCCATGACGTACGCCGCAAGGTCCTGGATGTGCTCGGCGGCGCTGGTTTTGGAAGGCATGCCGTCGAGTCTATCCCCGCCAATATCTCCGCCTAAACCGTCACGTTCAGGCCTGCCGCATAACCCGCTGATACGGACCCGCCCATGGTGGCCAGTTGATGGATTCCTCCGTCGTCCCCGAAGACCATGTCCGATTGCAGAGTGGTGCTGGGGAAGTTGCTGGCACTGGTTTCGTAACCCGCTGAAGCATAGACCTCGCGGCAGGCGGCGTCCGTGAGCGCGATCTGCGAGACCGCCAGCACCTGCCCGGCGGCGGTTGCGTTGCTCATGGATTCAAAAACCTCAAAGTGGATGTGGGGCCAGCGGCCCCTGTAGGCGCCGGGGAAGATGGTCTTGAAAGTGACCTGCCCATTCGCGTCGGCCTCCTGGACGCCACGGAGGTAATTTTCGTTTTCCAGCCCGGAGTCGTACATGGAGTACTTGCCGTCCCGGTCGCAATGCCAGGCATAAACGGCAGCACCCGCCAGCGGGACGCAGCCGTTGGAGTTGTCCAGGAGCGTCATGGTGACGGTCAGCGGGACGCCGTCCACCTTTGTGGTTGAGGTTCCGAAGCTGGAGCTGATGTCCTGCCGCACCACGCCGGAAGCCTCCAGGACATTGGGGCCATTGGAGCCATCGCCAGGGTAAGGACCTGCCGTTTCGGCCGGAATCTCCACCCCGCATTCGGCAATTGCCCTGGTCAAGGTAGGTGAGGCGGTGGCCGTCGCTGTGCCGGCGGGCGCCGTCGTCGTACTGGTTGCGGTGGCAGTCGCTGTGCTGGTGCCACCAGCGGTTGATCCGCCCGGTGTGCACGCGGCCAAAGCTGCCGCCGCCGTACCCGCGCCAAGGAAAATACCAAGGGAACGGCGGCTCAGGAGTGTGGAGAGATCGAATTCCAGGCCTCGGTCGTGATTCGGATGAGGTTCGTGGGGTTGGGGGAGGTTGTCCATGGGTCAATAGAACCTTCCCCGGCTATGCACTGCATAGACCGTTCCTGTGCTTCTGCTGTGCTCCAGGTTCTCCAGGTGTTCCCCGGTGTCCCTGGGTGTTCTCAGTAGTCAGGGTTGCTTGGCACCACAAGTCCTGTCTCGTAGGCGTAAACAACTGCCTGGACGCGGTCCCGCAGATGGAGCTTAGTGAGGATACGCCGCACATGGGTTTTCACAGTGGCTTCAGAGAGGAAGAACTTCCGGGCGATCTCAGCGTTGGAAAGTCCCTCTGCCATGGACTCCAGCATTTCTGTCTCACGGGGCGTGAGGTCCTCCAGCAAGGGGTCGCGCTGCGGAGCGGTAACCTGCTCATGGCCGCCGCTCGCCTGCCCCGCAAATGCCGTTCCATTGCCGCGGACATAGGTTTCCAGCAATCGTTGCGTCACCCGGGGCGCCACCACTGCATCGCCGCTGGCCACCACTCTTACTGCGTGGGTCAGTTCTGCCGGAGCCACATCCTTGAGGAGAAAAGCCGACGCTCCCGCCTGCAATCCGGCGAAGGCATACTCGTCCAGATCGAAAGTGGTCAGGATAATCACCCGGGCATTCGAACCGGACGTCGAAATTGCACGCGTTGCCTCGATCCCGTCCAGCACCGGCATTCTCACATCCATAAGGACCACATCGGGTTCCAGGATCCGGACCTGCTGGACCGCCTCTGCGCCGTCTGATGCCTCGCCCACAACCTCAAGCCCATCCTCTCCCTCTAGGATCAGGCGGAAGCCCATCCGCAGTAAGGGCTGGTCATCCACCAGCACAATCCGTATGGCACTCCTGCCGCTCATTTGATCCCCTCGTCAGTCATGTTCAGCACTGCCCTCACGCTCCAGCCACCGGCTGCCCCGGGACCGGCGTCCACCTTTCCGTTGTAGATTCCTGCACGTTCCTTCATGCCTTCGATCCCCTGGCCGGTCCCGGACTGGCCCGACGGCACGCTCCCCTTACCGTCGTCAGTCACCTCTATGGTCACCCGGGAGCCGTCCCGGACAATGTTTGCATCCACCCGGCCTAAGCCTCGGCCATAACGGAGCACGTTGGTCAGTGATTCCTGCACTATCCGGTAGACAGTGAGTTGGAACGCCGCGTCAGCCGGAAGCGCCGGCCCTGTATGCGAGAAATGCAGCGGAAGTCCGGCCGTACGGAATCCGTCGAGGAGTTTGCCCAACGTGGCACTGCCCGCCGGAGGTTCGCGGGGAGATTCCTCGGGCCCGTCGTTCCTCAAGACACCCAGCACACGGCGCATGTCTGCCAGAGCCGTCCTCCCGGTTCGGGACAGCTCACCGAGAACCTCACCGGCTTGTTCGGGACTCCTTTTAACGGCGACGGCGGCACCGTCCGAAAGGGTGACCATCACCGTCAGGGAGTGGGCTATAACGTCGTGCATTTCCCGGGCTATCCTGTTGCGCTCATTGACGGATCCGAACTGGGCAGCCCGCGAGGCCCACGCCGCAATTTCCTGCTCGTGGAGGCGCCGCTGCCGGACGGAAAAGCCGATGCCGGCAGCAATGACGTTGGAAAGGGTGATGGTGATGCCGGCCACCAGGCTGACCAAATGCAGATCATTCCCTGCCCCTCCGGCGTTTTCGGGAAGGGGGCCAACCAGCATCAGGAAATAGACCAGGGAAAGGGGCGTCGTTGCCAGGGCCAGCGCCACAAGGGCAAAGCGGCGGGTGTGGGCAACAGCCAATGCATAGAGGGCGAACCACAATCCTGCAGAGACGTTCGCTCCCCAGGGATGGAGCATGGTGATTGCCACTTCAAGTATCGCCACCACAGTCACAACCATGGCCGGCTGATCCCGCCGGGAAAGCAGCACCACGGCAAGGGTGCCCATCAGGGCAATACCTGCCCAGTCGCCGTCGTTCGCGGCTTCAACGATGGTGGGTGTCACCAGCAGCAGGTAACCGGCAGCGACCAGGAGGTCCACCAAGCGGGGCCGCCCATGCAGGTAACGCCGCAGGCGGCCCCGGCGGCGGGCGGTAATCTCGGCAAAGGACGCGTCGACGTGGGTGGTCGACGCGCCCTTTAGCTGGGTTATTTCACTCATACGCTGAACCGGTGCTGGCTACACGTCGCGTTTCTTCAGCAGCAGCACGGCCAGGACCACCGGAACAACAACCCAGGCGCCGAGCACCAGGGCGGCCTGCCAGACTTCGAGAGTGCCCGGCTCATGGTTCACGGCCGTCATGGGACTGACAGTGTTGCCCGGGAGGTACTTCCGTATCTCCTTGGCAACGTCGCCTTGAATGATTTCGAGGGCAATCGGAGCCACAAAGAACAGCCCGACAAGGCTCATGATGCCGCCGGCGGAGTTCCGGATAATGCTTCCCAGTGCCAGACCAATAGCAGCCACCGCGGCGACGTAAATGCTGCTGACCAGCAGGAGCTTCACGGACTGGGAACTGGCGAGGTCAAGTTTGAGGTCGTAGGAATCCAGGATGGGAAGGGCAACGAGTCCGGCCAGGAACGAAGATACGGCTGTGAGAAGGAAGGAAGCCACCAGCACGACAATCAGCTTGGCTGCGAAGGCAGGCAGCCGCTTGGGCACGGCGGCGAACGTGGAACGTGCCATGCCGGTGGTGAATTCGGAACTCATCAGCAGCACGCCCAGCGAGCCCAGGATCAATTGGGCAAAGGCGATGCCGGAGGTGGGCACGGTGATTGCCAGGTCCCCTCCTTGGGCTGCCATCGCCGCAGCAGCCTCCGGGTCGCGCATGGCCTCCTCTGCAAAAGCTCCGGTTCCCCAGCCTGTCAGGGCACCGAAACCCACCATTACAAGCAGCGTGCAGGCCAACAGGATCAAGGTGGATGTGAGGGTACGGAACTTTATGAACTCGGAATTCAGCACCCTGAAGAAGCTCGGGCCCGGTCCGATGCCGGCAGCAGTTCCGCGGCGGCTCGGCGTTGATGAGTTCGGCGTTGATGAGTTCAGCGTGGACGTGTTCAGGTTTGATGTGCTCATGGCTCAGTTGCCTCCGGCCTGAACGGGAGCAGGGGCTCCCGAAGTGATCAGCGAGTGGTATTCGACCTCGTCCTTGGTCAGCTCCATATAGGCTTCCTCGAGGCTTGCCTGCAACGGCGTGAGTTCGTAAATCATGACCCGGTTCTCGAGTGCAATGCGGGCGATCCGGCGCGGATCAAGCCCGGTGACCTCCAGCAATTCAGGCTCTTGCACCTGGATGGAGACACCATCCCCGGCCAGAATGTTCATCAGGTGCTCAGGTTGGTCGGTCCTCACCCGGGCCCGGCTCTGTCCCTTGCCGTTGATGATCTGCTGGATGGGAGCATCGGCGATGATCCTGCCGCGGCCGATGACAATGAGGTGGTCGGCAGTGACTGCCATCTCGCTCATGAGGTGGCTCGAGAGGAACACAGTCCGACCCTCCGCGGCCAGGTATTTGGCGAGGTTGCGGACCCACACCACGCCTTCGGGATCAAGGCCGTTGACCGGCTCATCCAGAATGACGGTTTGGGGATCGCCCAAGAGTGCAGCGGCAATTCCGAGGCGCTGGCCCATGCCCAGCGAGAAGCCCTTGACCTTCTTCTTGGCCACGTCGGACAAGCCGGTCATTTCGATGACCTCGTTGACGCGCTTCCTGGGGATGCTGTGAGTGGCTGCCATGGCGAGCAGATGGTTGTAGGCGGTGCGTCCTGTGTGCACAGCCTTGGCGTCCAGCAGAGATCCGATCTCGCGCAGCGGGGCCACGTGTTTGGCGAACGGAACCCCGTTCACCGTGACGGAGCCCGACGTCGGCCGGTCAAGTCCCATGATCATTCGCATGGTGGTGGACTTGCCTGCCCCGTTGGGCCCTAGGAAGCCGGTGACCCGGCCTGCCTCGACCGTGAAGCTGACAGCGTCGACGGCGGTTTTGTCGCCGTAGATTTTTGTCAGGCCTTTTGCTTCAATCATGGAAGCTTTCCTTTGCGTAGCAGGTGGATGCAGGGTGCGTTGGGGTGCACCCTCCACGCTACCCATGTGGCGCGGGAAATTCGCCGGTCTCAGGGATGATTCAGGGGAGAATCAGGGTAGTCCGATCGGATGATCCTTCAGGCGGTCCTTCAGGGCTCGGGGGAGTAGTACCGCAGGGCACCGCGACGCACCGTAAACTCCACGCTGCGAACTCCCGGAATGACCTCACCGTCCACGGCCAGAGTCAGCGGGCTGCCGTTGGCCACAACCCTGATCCTCGTAGCCTCACGAAGATGGGTGATTTTCGACGTCGCCACTGTCCCGGTGAGAATTGACCACAACAGGCGCAGCCTGGCGAATGACTCATCGGCAGTAATTAGCCGGAAGTCCAGCACGCCGTCGTCCAGCACCGGACGTACCAGGGGAGCGTGGTCGCGGGGGAAGTACCTGCCGCGGCCCACGTAAAGCATCCAGAGCTTGTGGCGAACCCCGTCCACAAACAGTGTTGTGGGGGTGCCGGCTGCGAATGTCCGCAGCATTGCGACTACTCCTGCGAGCGGTTTACCCATGCTGGGCTGAAGATGCTCCCGGCGCCTGACCATATCGGGATACAAGCCGATGCTTGCAGTATTCAGCATTGTCAGCTCAAGGCGCTGGGGGTTGCCAGGCATCCCGCGCTCCACCACAACGTGGCCCACATCCGCAAGTGCTGCCTCACCCTTTTCAGCGGCATCCAACGCCAGGGTGAGGGTGGAGGTCCCGGCATCGCGGGCGAAGTGGTTGAGAGTTCCGCCGGGAAGCACCAGCAAGGGCAGCTTCTCGGCCACCCCGTACGCAGCGGCGGCGCCGACGGTGCCGTCTCCGCCCCAGACGCCCAGGGCTTCCGTTCCGGAGTGGGTGGCCACAGCCTGGATCGCAGCAATCAGGTCGTCGTCATGACTGATTTCTCTTATATACGCTGAGGGGAATACTTTTTGCAGCGCCGCTACTGTCTCCGGACCGTAGGATCCGCCAAGGGTGTTCACCGCGATGCTAAGACCCTGTCCACTTGAGATCTTGGGTGCGTGAGTGCGGTTTCGCCTCGTGTCAGGAAATGGTGGCCTGACAGGCCACCATTTTCGGGTGATAAGGGCGGCTCCCACTCCGATGGCAGATCCGAAGATCACATCTGACGGCCAATGGGCACCTGTATGCACTCTTGAGTATGCAACGCCGGCAGCGACGGGAGCCAGTGCCGCTCCTATGACGGGATGGACGAAACCAGCCCCCACAGCGAAGGCCGCTGCTGACGCTGAATGCCCGGACGGCATAGAAGAACTCGTCGGTTGCGGATGAACGAAACGAAATACCGGCAGGTGCTCCGGCAGTGGCCGTGCGCGGGGCAGCAGGGTCTTGAAGCCGACGTTGGTCACCGTTGAAGCCACGCCTTGGGCAATAAGGCCATGAAGGGCTGCACGACGGGGCTTGCCCTTGAGGATCGCGAGGACAGCGGCGACGGCGAACCACAGCTTCCCTTTGTTGGCCGCCGCGGACAGCCGGCGGAAGAAGTCGTCGTGTTCGCCTCCGGGGAAACCCGAAACAGCCCTAACGAGTGCCCGGTCCAGACGCGCAATCCTTCCAGGCCCCCTCCTCAGCATCCTTCGCATTTCCCCACCCTACAACCGAAGGCCCGTTGTGGATTTGAGTGGCTTTGGTTGAATGTCGGGTCAGGGGTAGGAGAAGGCACGCCGACTGCATCATCGGCTCAAATTCCGAGTCGCTTGATGGTTACGATGAACCAATGACGCGCGTCCTCGACCCGCAACGTTATTCTCCGGGCCCGGTGATCGCGGCCAGCACGGCCCTGCTCTCACTGATGTCCGTTCTGGGCGGCCTGCTCTTGGCTAACAAGGCTGACCCTCCCTTCCTGGCCCTGGACAACGGATGGCATCAGTTTGTCGAGACGCTGCAGAGCCCCGCGTGGGACGGCATCAACGAGTTCCTTAATCTGGCTGGCTACCGCGGAATCTACGTGCTGCACGCCTGCCTCGTCATCGTTCTCCTGGTGCGCCGAAGGCCCCAGGCTGCCGTTTTCTCCGTTGTCGCTGCCGCCTCTGTGGCACTGCTGACCCAACTGATCAAGGCGGGGATTGGCCGCGGCCGTCCCTCTAACACCATCGTCCTCACTGATACAGGTTCATTTCCCTCAGGCCATGTGTCCGCCACGGCAGCATTTCTGCTGGTGGTTGCACTCTTGATCGGACGGCTCTGGATGTGGCTCCTGGCCGTTCTGGGAACACTCACCATGATGGTCAGCCGGACGTACCTCAGCGCGCACTGGCTGATGGACACCTTGGGTGGTGCATTACTCGCTGCTGCGGTGGTGCCCCTGGTCTGGCTGATATTTCAGGGCACCTGCGTTCGGGAAAACAGCGACGCCCGCAGGTTGCTTACTTGGCGTGCAAGGGCTTCGCGGCGCCAGCGAGCAGCAAGGCAACGAGGATCGGAGCGAGGATAGCAAGGAGTGCGAGGTGGATCCCCGTAATGTCCCCGAGATATCCGAGCAAGGGCGGGCCCGCCAGGAACGACATGTAGCCGATCGTCGACACCACGGATACCCGTGCCGCAGCATGGCGGGGATCATCGGCCGCGGCTGACATCCCCATGGGGAAGGCCAGTGCGGCTCCCACTCCCCAGAGTGCGGCCCCAGCCGCCGCCAACCACACGTTGCCCGCCAAGACGAAGAGACCCAGGCCGGCGGCTGCCGCGGCCATGCTGGCTCTTAGCACCGCCACCCGGCCAAAGCGGTCGATAACCATGCCGCCCGCAAACCGCATGGCAGTCATGGCCAGGACAAATACCGCAAAGAGCAATGCGCCGGTGGACTCGGTTGTACCAAGGCCGTCGACTGATGCCTTTGCAATCCAGTCATTGCCTGCACCCTCGGTCAAGGTAGCGCCGAGCACCACCACGCCAATCAGGAGGGTCCGCCCGTCACGCCAGGCAGAGGGTCCCTTTGCTGGCTTGGGCTCGCCATCTGCTGGCCGCTCGGCCGCGATATGGGGAAGGAAGTAACGGGGCACCACCAGGGTCAGAACGGCAACCAGGCCGGCGATGACCAGGAGGTGTACGGGCAGGCTCACGCCGAGGTTTGACAGAGCGGAACCGATCAGGGCTCCCACAAAAGCACCGCCGCTGAAAGCCGCGTGGAACTGGGGCATGATGGTGCGTTTAAGCCGGTGCTCGACGTCGGCCCCTTCAATGTTCTGGGCGACATCCCAGAGTCCAATGCCCATTCCGAAAAAGAACAGGGCCAAGGCGGTGGCCGGTACAGACTCTGCCAACAGGGACAACGCAACAGCTGCGCCGGCCAATGCGGCGAGGATCCCGCTGGCACGAACTGTATTGGCGGTCCCGATCCGGCCGACAACCCAGCCTGCTGTGGGCAGGGCGATCAGCGAGCCAATGGCCGTACACAGGAGCAGCGTGCCCATCTGGCCAGATGTCAGGTGCAGGATTTCGGTGACAGCGGGGATCCGTGCCGCCCAGCTGGCAAACACCAGCCCATTCACCCCGAAAATCAGGAAAGTAGCGACCGATGCCGCTCTAAGGCTGGGGGCGGTTGCGATGTTGACGCTCATACAGTCACTACTTTCACCGAGTACGTTTCGAGTTGTGCGAGTTCTTCAGGAGTGAGGATTCTGTCCGTGACCAGGACATCGACTGCCGGCAGTGCGGCTACGAGGGCAACAGCGTTACCGTTCCACTTTGAGCCGGCGCAGGCAACCACTACCCGGGCCGCCGACTCCAGCCCCGCGCGCTTCACGGCGGCGTCGTCCACGTCGTGGGCCAGCAAGCCGTCCTTGAAGTTCAAAGCGCACGGGGTCACCACGGCCGTATCGAAGCGCAGGGAGCGGATGGTTCTTTCCGCCAACGGTCCACGGAAGGAGAACTCGCCAGGAATCAGGCTTCCACCTGGGAGCAGCAGCGCCGGGCGGTGTCCGCTCTGCCAATCGTCCACCGCCAGTACGTTCACGGACCGCAAGGACATGGGCATCAACGTGAGCTCACGCTGGCGCAGTTGACGGGCGATTTCCGTCGCCGTGGTTCCACTGTCCAGCCACACATGTTCGCGATCGCCCAAAAGCGATGCGACTCCAGCCGCAATCCTGACCTTTATGGCCTGGTCTTCAAGTTCCCGCTGACCATAGCCGGGGTTTTCGCCTCGAAGGACAAGGCTCTTTGCGCCGCCGTGGATCCGCCGGAGAACACCGTGTCCTGCCAGCACCTCAAGGTCCCGACGGATGGTGGCTCCTGAGGAGTTGCACTCAGTGACGAGCTCCTCGACGCTCACCTCATCCCGCGTTCGCAAAAGCTCTGCGATGAGACGATGTCTTTCTTCGGTCTTCACGCTCAAATGATAGTCCTTAGTGATCATTTAGTCACACAGAGTGGGGTTTTTGCACCGTAAGCTATTCCTATGGCTGAGGAATTGTTCAAGGACGGCAAGCTCTCCGGAACCGGCGAATACGTCGACGGCGAGAGGCAGGGCCGGTGGAAGTTCTACTACCGTAATGGCCAACTAAAGGCGGACGTCGCCTATTCCAAGGGCCAGCTCGACGGCGACTGCACGTGGTACCGCGAGGGCGGCGGTTTGCTGCAGCGGGGCGCTTTCCGTGACGGCCAGCAAAACGGTTTCTGGCAACGCTGGCACAGCACCGGTGAGCTGATGGACGAAGGAAGGTACGACGTCGGCCGCAAAGTAGGTGACTGGGTGACCTACGCCCCCGATGGATCCGAGACCAAGCGCAAGACGTTCAAATAAAACCCTCCCTCACCTTTCGCCGCAAAAGACCAAACCCTCCCTCACTAAGTGAGGAAGGGTTTGGCAAAAAGCTGCGAAATGTGAGGGAGGGTTGGGGCTAGCGGACGCGTTCCACGCGCTTTTCATCCCAGACAGGTGCCTCAGATTCGTACACCTTGCCGTCTGAGCCGAATACAAGGAAGCGGTCAAAGGTCCGTGCGAACCAGCGGTCGTGGGTGACTGCCAGGACAGTTCCTTCGAAATGGTCGATCGCGCGCTCAAGAGCCTCGGCCGAGTGGAGGTCGAGGTTGTCGGTGGGCTCATCGAGCAGCAGCAGCGTGGCTCCCGAAAGCTGCAGCAGCAGAATCTGGAACCGTGCCTGCTGCCCGCCGGACAGTGACTCATACTTCTGCTCAGACTGTCCTGCCAAGCCGTAGCCGTCCAGCGCACCAGCAGCCGCTTCACGGCCTAATCCCGAGCGGTGCTCGTCCCCGCGGTGCAGGATCTCCAGCAGGGTTTTGCCCAACAAGTCCGGGCGTACATGCGTCTGGGCGAAGAATCCGGGCCGGATGCGGGCGCCGAGTTTCACCGTTCCCTCGTGCGGAACCTCGGCGATCTCCACCTCTGAGACCGGCAGGTGTTCACGCTCAGGATCTGTACCCCCTGTGGCCAGCAGCCGCAGGAAATGGCTCTTGCCCGAGCCGTTGGACCCGAGAACACCGACACGGTCCCCAAACCACACCTCGGTGGAAAACGGCTTCATGAGGCCTGTGAGTTCAAGGCGTTCGGCGACAATGGCACGCTTGGCCGTCCTGCCTCCCTTGAGCCGCATCTTCACGTTCTGCTCGATGGGAAGGGCTTCGGGAGGGCCAACTTCCAGGAATTTTGCCAGTCGGGTCTGCGCAGCGTGGTACCGGTTGGCCATGTCAGAACGAAAGGCGGCCTTGTTCTTGTACATGTTGACGAGTTCTTTGAGCTTGATGTGCTCCTCGTCCCAGCGTTTGCGCAGTTCCTCGAAGCGCGCGTTCCGGTCAGCCCTCGCATCGACGTAAGAGCCGAAGCCGCCTCCGTGCACCCATGCGCCGGCGCCGTTGATGCCCGGTTCAAGGGTGACGATACGCCCGGCGGCATTGTTCAGGAGCTCACGGTCGTGGCTGATGAAGAACACTGTTTTTTTGGACTCGTTGAGTTTGCCTTCGAGCCAACGCTTTCCCGGGACGTCGAGGTAGTTGTCCGGTTCGTCCAGAAGCAGCAGTTCGTCAGGACCAGCAAAGAGGGCCTCCAGCACCAGTCTCTTTTGTTCGCCCCCTGACAGGCTCGACGCCGGGCGGTGCTGCGCCCGGTCAAAGGGAAGTCCCAGGGCAGCCATGCAGACCTCGTCCCAGACGGTTTCGACGTCGTAGCCGCCTGCATCTCCCCAGTCCACTATTGCTTGGGCATAGCGCATTTGGGTGGGTTCGTCGTCGAACTCCATCATTGCCAGCTCGGCTTCATCCACTGTGCGGGCGGCCGCCGCCAGAGCTGGTGGTGCCGCGGATACCAAAAGGTCACGAACGGTCGAATCGTCACGGACCTGGCCTACAAACTGCCGCATGATGCCCATATTCCCGGAGCGGCCAATGACTCCTTCATCGGGGACCAGGTCTCCGGCAATGATCCTGAACAGCGTGGTTTTCCCTGTGCCGTTAGGCCCGATCAGCGCAGTCTTACTTCCATCGGGCACTTTGAAAGTGACACCGTTGAGCAGTTGGGTGCCGTCGGAGAGGAAGTAATCAATGCCGGATACGTCAATATGAGCCACAAAAGCAATCTTCCCATGCCCCATTGCTGCGCTTGATCCGGTTGCCAACCCTCCCTCACGTTTCGCAACGAAAAGCCGGATCCTCCCTCACTTCATGAGGGAGCGTCGGCTAAAAACCCGCGAAACATGAGGGAGCGTCGGCTAACAACCCGCGAAACGTGAGGGAGCGTCGGGTGGTTAGCGGGCGGCGGTCAGGAATTCCTTCAGCAACGGACCCGAGGTGGTCGCACCAAGGCCGCCTTCCTCCACAAACACTGCGACGGCGAGGTCCCCGTGCACAGCAACGATCCAGGCGTGCGTCTTCGGCGGATTCTCCTTGCCGAATTCGGCTGTGCCGGTCTTCGCGCCCACCGGTGATCCCGGAACGTCCATGAGGAATCCGGCATGCCCAGAGGTCACTACCGCCCGCATCATGTCCGCCAGCGCTGTCGCTTCCTCTTTGGTGATCGGTTTATCGGCGGTTTTTGCAGGTGGCGGGGCGTCGGAGGCGGACGACGACGGTGTGGCGGCTGCCGCCGTCGGGCTTCCGGAAGCCGCGCCGCCCGGGACGGCTGCGTCAGCGTTGAGAACCAGTTGCGGTGAAACGGGGGAGCCCTTGGCTACAGAACCAGCCATCACGGCAGCAGACAGCGGGGACATGAGAATCTTGCCCTGGCCGATCATGGACGCCGCGTGTTCGGTACCTTCGGCCGCGCCTGGGACGGAACCGAGGAAGGCGTCCACCCCCAGCTTCGGTGCTTCTACGGCCACACCCAGTGAAGTGGCCGCCGACTCCAGCTGGGCCTGACTCACAGAGTCCCTGGCCGAGATGAAAGCAGTATTGCAGGAGTGGGCGAACGCGTCCCGCAGGGTGACAGACCCCAAGGACTCAGCGGGATAACCCTCGGCGTTTTTGAAGGTCCTGCCGTCCACGGTCAGAGTAGGTGTGCATTCCACCTTCGAATCCGGCGTCATTCCGTTGCGGAACATGGCCAGGGAATCCACCATTTTGAAGGTTGAACCCGGAGCGTATTGGCCCAGCATGGCGGTGTTGTAACCGTTGCTGCCAGGACCCGAAGCGGCGGCAAGGACAGCACCGGTCGAGGGGCGGAGCGCCACGATGGCGGATGCCGGTTGAATTTCAGCCAGGATCCCTTCGGCCAGTTGCTGCAAAGACGGGTCAAGGGTGGTCTTCAGTGGCGTGCCAGGTGTCGCTGGAATGTCGAAGACGGTTCGGCGGGGATCAGTGCCCGCCGCTCGGATCTCCTCAGCGGTTAGGTCTGCCTTCTGGGCCCGGATGATCACTCTGTCCGTTCCACGCAACAGAGCATCGTACTGCTGCTGCAGGCCTCCGGTCCCGGTCACGTCTCCGGCTGTCAGGGCGCCGCCGGATTTTTCAATCTGTTCAGCATTGGCTTGCCCCACCGTGCCCAGTAACGCCCGGGCGAAGGTGCGCGTAGGCGCGAGCGGCATGCTTTCTTTGATGGCACGCGCGCCGGGAATCGCGGAGATCTGCGCATCTGTGACAGTCCTGCTGGCGTCGTCACGCAGGGTGATGGCAACCACGAAAGCCTCAGCACCGGCAGCCTGCACCTGGCTGACGAACGCCGCGGAATCAACTCCCACCAGCTCAGCGAGCTTTCCTGCAGAGACCGCGGGATCCCCACCGGCGAGCTGTTGCTTGTCTATGCCAACGTTCACCACAGGCCGGGAAGTAACCAGCGGGGCATCACCGGCGCCAAGAATATCGGCGCGTTGAGGTGATTCGGTGGCCTTGGTGAGAATCTCGCCATCCACCAAGTCGGGCACCAGAAGCGCTGGCTTCCAGACAGTTAGCCACGAGTCGCCGGATTTCTTGAGTTCGGCCGTTACGGAATACTTCCATTCCGAGGCGCCGATTTTCCAGTTGTACGCCAGGGGGACGGTGGCGGTGTCTTCCTCCAGCTTCAGCTCACCGGTTTCTACGGCAGGCTTACCAGGCTCAAGTGCCTTGAAAACCTCGTGAAGCTGCTCGTTGGCGGCGGCAGCATCCTTGCCTTCAAAGGCAACACCCCCGACGTCGAGGGTTGAGATGGCGGACGCGAGCTGTTTTGCTGCGCCTTCCGCCCCTGCCCGGCCGTCGTCGCAACCCACCAACGAACCGCCAATAATGAGCCCGACAAGTGCCAGTGATATCTTCTGAATTTTCCCCACCGCGTCATTATGCCTGCTCACCCTGAGAATTGGGTTGTCAACTCGTTCGGACAGGCTTGTGTGGGCTCCATCAAAACGGCGGCAGGTACGTGCCGCGGCTACGGGCCGGTTGAGCCTTCCAGGACTTCCGCGTCCCGAAGTTCGTCGTAGGTATCACGGGCGTCAATGATGGCCGGCACGTTGTTCTCTGCCCATTCACGCAGTTGGCTTAGCGGTGCAAGCAGCGATTCGCCCAGGTCAGTCAGTGTGTAGTCCACTCTCGGCGGAACCTGCGCGTACACCTTCCGGGTGATGAGGCCATCCCGTTCCAGAGAACGAAGTGTCTGAGTCAGCACTTTTGGCGTGACCACATGGACCATCTTCCGCAGCTCGCTGAATCGGACGGGTCCTTCAGCCAGAACCTGGATCACTAAGGAGGCCCATTTATCCCCGATGCGCTGGAAAACCACCCGGGAAGGGCAGTCCGGGTCCAGGACGTTGGCAGCCTGCGGGTTGGTTTCCAATCGGATACTCAGTTTCTTTGAAGGTCTCTGTATCAAAAAGATACTTTTGGGGCTGTTCGAGAGTACCAAAACTAAGGAGCGTCATGAAAATCGCAGTCTATGGAGCCACCGGCATGGTCGGAAGCCAGATCGTCAATGAGTCTTTGAGCCGTGGGCATCAAGTGACCGCCGTTTCGCGGAGCGGTTCAGCCGTCCAAGGTGCGTCGGCACGCTCCGCTGATCTCGCTGACCAAGCCGCCTTTACCCAAATTGTTGAAGCCCACGACACTGTGGTCCTGGCTACCGGGCCGAGCCGCACCGGGGGAGACCACTCAGAATGGCTCGATGCGATGAACAGCGCCTACGCCACTGCCGCCGATACGCGACTGCTCATCGTCGGGGGCGCCGGCGCCCTTGAGATCGATGGGGTAAGGCTCGTGGATTCGCCCGATTTCCCCGAAGCCTACAAGGCGGAAGCACTCACCATGGCCGCGGCGTATGAGGCAGCCAAAGAGGCCCCTGAGCACGTGGACTGGACGGTTCTGGCCCCGGCTCCCCTGATCCAGCCAGGTGAGCGGACCGGGGAGTATGTGACTGACCTGGACACTCCGGCGGGCTCGCACATCTCCACCCAGGATTTCGCGGTGGCGATGCTGGACGAGATTGAAAACCCGAAGCACCGCCGCACCCGCTTCACTGCTGCAAACCAGTAATTCTTCGACGCCGCCGGTTCCGATCCCTTGGTTCCGCTAGCCCTACACAGCCCCCGATAGTTTCAGGAAGCCTGCCTTCCCAGAGAGGGCACCGGCAGTCCGAATATGTCTTTCAAGGCATACTTCGCTGCGTGGAATCCCGGCATACCCGTCACCCCCGGGCCCGGCGGCGTTGAAGACGAGCACAAGTACACTCCCGGGATCGGTGTCCGCCAAGGTACCGGACTGATGATGGGCCGCTTGATGATCCCGAAGACGTCAATTATTCCCGAACTGAAGTCACCGCCCACGTAGTTTGCATCGTAACTGGCCAGGTCCGCGGCCGTCGTTACCTTGGACTGGAGCACGACGTCACGGAACCCCGGCGCAAAACGCTCAATCTGGGCCACAACCCGTGCTGTCATATCCACAGTTGATCCAGCCGGAACATGGCAGTAGCTCCAGAGGATGTGGCGGCCAGCCGGGGCCCTGCCGGAGTCGAACCGAGAGGGCTGCGCCACCAGCACATAGGGCCGTTCCGGGTGCCGGCCGTCAGCCACGGCGGCTTCCGAGGAAGCTATTTCCTCTCGCGTCCCACCCACATGGACCGTTCCTGCGTCAGACAGTTCCGTGGCTGCCCAAGGAACAGGGCCTGACAGGATGAAGTCCACCTTGCACGCTGCATTACCAAACCGGAATGCTTCAAGGGAACGCCGATACCCCGGAGGCAGCCGGTTCCCGGCCATCCCCAGGAAGGCAGGTGGTGTCACGTTGAGGAGAACGGCCTTCGCTGAAGACAGCTGGTCCAGGGAGTCAATCCGCACTCCCGTTTCTATAATGCCGCCGTGTGCCTGGATGTCGTCTGTCATGGCCTTCACGATGGCCGCCGACCCGCCCACCGGAATCGGCCACCCCTCCACATGGGCCAAGGTAGCCAAAAGCAGGCCAGCACCGGCAGGCGCCAGGGACGGATGCCTGCCAACCGCATGAGCGGTCGCTCCGGAAAGAAGCGCCGGCGCCAGGTCTTCCTGAAATCTCCTGCCCCAGAGGGGTGACCCCTGCTCGAGCGTCCGTAATGCGAGCACTGCGGCGGCCAGCGGATGGCGTGGCACCCGCAGGAGGTGGTTCAGGGCGGTGTCCGTGACGCCCTCCACCATACGCACCAGCGGGCCCATGAGCCTTCGATAGGCGCCGCCGTCGCGTCCCAGCTCTGTTGCCGTCCGTTCCAGTGACCTGTACGCCAAGGCGACCCGGCCGCCGTCGAGCGTTGCACCGTACGACAACTCGGGTGTCTTCAGCTCGATCCGGGAAGAGAGCCCGAAGGCTCGAAAGAACGGCGAAGCCAACGCCATGGGATGGACGGCGGAACAGACGTCATGGAAGTGCCCTGTCTCCATCAGCTCGCTGGTCCGTGCCCCCCCACCTGCGGATTCAGCGGCCTCGTAGACTTTTACGCCGAGGCCGGAGCGGGCCATCATGACAGCTGCCGCCAATCCGTTGGGCCCTGAACCAACGACCGCGACGTCAGGCATTGCTTTTGTCCTTCCAACGGAGCACCGAAGCAGAGGGGCGGCCGAGATCCAGTCGCAGCCGGTCCGGGGCCCCGTCAAAAGGACCTCCGTGGGGATCATCCATGGCGTGCCTGCGGATGACGTCATAGTCGGGATACCAGATGTCCCAGCTCACCCTGATCATGAGGTAGCAGGTCGCCGCCATGTGCAGGATCACCGCGAGAACGTAATAGGGCATGTCGATGTTGTGCTGCGTGGACCCGTTGCTGGTGACTTGGCCGAGGTACATCCAGATCGCCGCCCAGTGGAGTCCCTCGATGGCCTGCCAGATGAGGAAGTCGCGCCATCGAGGCCGGGCAAGTGCCATGAGGGGTATCAGCCAGAGGACAAATTGCGGCGAGTAGACCTTATTCGTGAGGACGAACGCGGCCACGATGAGGAAGGCGAGCTGGGCGATCCTTGGCCGGGTGGGTGATGACATTGCCAGGAGGGCAATCAGGAGGCAGGCCAAGAAGAACAAGCCCAGTGCCATCGTGTTGATGGTCCCGGGTTCCAGGGGCTGCCAGTTGAGCCGTTCAGCGATCAGGTTGTACGCAAACCACGGGGAGCTGTAGCCGGCCGGCCGGTCCTCGGTGAAGTCATAAAAGTACCTCCAGCCGGACGGGTTCATCCCGGCAACGGGCAGGTTGACAGCCAGCCAGGCAGTGGCTGCTGCTCCCGTCGTGACCAGAAGCGGCCTGATCCGGCCAGTCCGCAGGGCGAGCAACAGGATCGCGCCCAGGATCAGGAGCGGATACATTTTGGTGGCCGCGCCCAGGCCAATGAAGATTCCTGCCAGCACCAGCCGGTCCCGGGCAAAGAAATACATGGCAAGGGCCAGCAGTCCGACGGCCCACATGTCCCAGTTGATCAGCCCGGACAGGATGATTCCGGGTGCCAGGGCAACCATGGCGGCGTCCCACGGGCGACGGCGGGTCATCCGTGCCGTTGCGAGCACGACGACGATCCATACGGCAATGATCAATGTCGCGTTAACATCGAAATAACCGAGGATCCTGGCATCATTGACTCCCGCACCGGGAATCATCAGGGCGGTGATACCGGCAATCAAGCCCGTCAGTACCGGGTACTCGAAGGAGGAACCTTGCGTGAAGAACGGAAAGACACCGTCACCCAGCCCTCGGTTCCTGAACAGCTCCGGGAAGTCCGAGTAGCACGTTGAATAGAACTGTCCGGGTGTTTCCCAGCCGTTGAGGCGGCAGTGGTTCTTGATGAGGACACCGGTTAAGGCCGCCGCCACCGTGAGGATGATGAGTACGCGTTCCACGGTAAAAAACCCAGGGGATACGACGCCGGGGGCTGACCGGGTGCCCATAGGGCCACCGATGAGTTCGGTGAAGTTCCGCAGCAGGAGGTCGCTTCGGCTTGGAATGACCAGACGCGCCCTTTTCGGCCCCGCCGGTTGCTTGATCTCCTGCATGTGTTCGAGCTTACCGCTGGAGGGAGCGGTGGCTAGGGACCCGGTTGTACGGGGCCAACGCCCCCCGTATATGCTCGTTTTAATCAGTCAGCCTCAGGGGGCTCCACAATGTCACGCCAACTTTCCCATGAAACCGGACCCGTTTCCGGGCAAAAGGGGCGCCGGTCCTCAGAGCTTCACAGAGTCCCGGCGTCGTCCAATGGGAGCCCATTGTCGCGCCCATGGCTCAGCCCTGTGGGGGTGGGGTTCGCAGCCTTCCTCGTGGCCTTCCTTGGTTCATGGATTCCCTCATTTTGGGACGATGAAATTGCCACAGTTTCATCAGCAGGGCGTTCGCCTGCCGAGCTGTTTACGCTGCTCCAGTCCGTTGACGCTGTCCATGGAACCTACTACCTCTTCATGCATGCCTGGACCTCTGTCTTCGGTTTCTCAGAGCTGGCGCTTCGTACGCCATCGGCCATCGCCGTAGGTCTGACCTGCGCGGTAACCGTCCTTATTGGACGCCGTCTTGGTTCCGAAAGCATCGGAATCGCCAGCGGCCTCGTCCTGGCTGTGCTCCCACGGATGGTGTGGTCGGGAACGGAAGCACGGCAGTATGCGATCTCTGCCTTACTGGCGGTGGTTCTCACCCTCCTGCTGATCCGGGCGTGGGAATCGAACCGCAGCATCGACTGGGTCCTTTACGGGGCGTGCGCTGCTGTGGGGGTATTCGTTTTCATGTTCTTTGCCCTCGCGGTCGCCTCTCATGCTGTGGCGGCACTCCTCCTTCGCAAACGGATCCTTGGAACGCTCATCACGTCAGCAGGGATCGGGCTTTTGGTACTTCCCTTCCTGCTGTTTGCGTTGACTCAAAAGGCGCAGGTTGACTGGATCCAAAACCGATCGTTCCTGCAGAACCTGAGCGCTGCTGCTGTTAAGCAGTTCTTCTACGGCGACGATCGCCCCACCGGAAACCTGCCTCCCACATGGATTCTCGCGGCAGTTGGGCTGCTGGGAGTTGCGCAACTCGTCCTGATCATCCTCGGCATTGTCGGCTTGGCCCGAGGCGACCGGCAGAGCGATCAGCGGACGCTCCTGGTGTTGTGCCTTACAACAGTGATCCTGCCCGTGACGGGTCTCCTGGTGGTCAGCCTGATAGCCCAGCCCGTCTACGTAGCCCGGTACCTGACCTTTACGGCTCCGGCCTTTGCGCTCCTCGTCGGACTCGGCCTGGACTATGTCAGGCGCAATCAGCGCCGGCTGCTGCCTCTTGCCGTGGCCGTTGTTCTCGGCGCCAGCCTGGTTCCGCAGTTGACCCTGAAGAGCGTTGTGAACGAACCCCAGGACACGGAACGCGATATTGCGGCAATCATCGGCAGCGAGACTCAGGGACCTGCTGCTGTGGTTTATGAGCGGCCGGACTTACGGGATGTCTCCATTGCATACCCCTCAGCTTTCCGGCCACTCGCGGACCTGTCCCTGGCTGCATCTCCAGCGGAGTCGGGCACCCTGTGGGGTACCAATAAAGAAGTTACGGCGGCTGCGCTTTCGGGGCGCGGTCATGTGTGGTTCGTCGGTGCAGGCGGTGGATCGGTCCCTGATCTAAGGGCATTCAGCGATGCAGGATGCTCCTCCACGGAAGTAAAGAGCTCCCAGCGGGTGCTGCTACTTTCCTACAACTGCCCGCCGCGTTAAGAGGCCCAGGCGTTAAACGGGGGGAGCCCACGCGTTGCCGCGTGGGCTCCTGGCGGATTGGTTCCGATGTGAATCATCAGATCCTCCTTCAATGGCGTAATCCGTTGAACTCGTGTCCGTTGTACTGCGGGCGGTCCGCACCGGCATCATCGGTTCAGCGGTTCACATGCATCATGTACATAGCGATCAGGACATCTTCCCTGTTCTTGTCGAGCTGGTCGCCGTTGAACAGAGTCCGTTCGTTCCGCGACGGGATGCCGATCATCGAGAAGAATTCATCGAATAACTTGGTCATGCAGATCACCTCCTCTCATTTACTCGAACTCAAAGTCCCGGACAGGCTGCCCGGAACTTGATTTTGGGCGCACCAATTAAAGCCTCTTAATTCACAAAGGAATTGGCCGGAATTGGGCAAAGAAATGCCCGATAGGGCAAGTAATTGCAAATAGGGAAACTACCCGTGGAATATGGATGCGAAAGACCCAGGGGAAGCTGGTTCCGATTCAGGAGGAATTGCGCAGCCGCTTAATACCGAGGGGTAGAGCCACTGCTACCGGGCATCCCCAAAAGAAGAAGCAGGGGATCTATCAAGGTCCTGGCCACTGGGGCCAACGGACACTAGGAGACAGTCACTCCCGTATGAGGGCGGGCGTGGGCAGCAGAGGCTGGGTTCGCGGCGACGGTCATCTTCCATCCGCTAGTCAAAGTAATCATTTTTCCCAACCTCCTTTTCTGCTGTGCCGTAGCTCCAACCGACTTCGTTGGGCTGCGCGCGCCTTGACCCTGGCAAGACGCACTGGGGCCATAAATAAAATTACACTAAAGACAGATCATTTGACCAGTCGAATTACAGACTTCTCTAAAGTTATTCCGCAATTCACTCATTTGACCCCGTCAAAGGGCCTGGAAACTACTGCTTAGAGGCCCCAGCGGACGACGGCGGGGGTCTTCTTGTCCCAGCCCAGCGTGCAAACTTTGGCTGTGCCCAAGAGGAAGTGCCGGCCGTACTGGGCGTCAAGTCCCAACCAGCGCGCAGTCAGGATCCTGGAGAAGTGTCCGTGGGCCACAATGAGCACGTTGTCCAGGCCGGACTCCAGTACCCGGGCAACGATCTTGTCCGCACGGGCAGCAACCTGATCCAGTGTTTCCCCGTTGGGAACTCCATGGGTCCAGATCAGGTAGTCGGGGTTGTCCTTGCGGATGAGGTCCGAACTGATTCCTTCGTAGTCTCCGTAGTCCCATTCCACAGCCAAGGGTTCCTGCTTCGCGTCCGGAAAGCCGGCAAGCTCAGCAGTGCGGCGTGCCCGCCGGAGGGGGGAAGTGAGGACCAGATCGAAGTCGACGCCGTCCAGGGCCTTCCGCGCCTCCACCGACTGCTGCTCTCCTTCAACGGTCAAGGGAAGGTCAGTGAGCCCCGTGTACTGCCCGCTCTTGGACCATTCGGTCTCCCCATGACGCATGATCCACAGTTGGGGACGGGGAGTGTTGAATTCTACGTTCACTTAAGACTCCTCGGTTGGGACATGGTCGACGTCGGCGGGAACAGGGGGGAGAGCTTCTGGTTGAGCCTCCCACCACTTCCGCAATTTTTCTGCAGCTTCATCTTGATCCAACGGACCGTGCTCCATCCGTTCCTCCAGCAGGAACTTGTAAGCGCGGCCCACCACCGGACCGGGCTTCAGACCAAGGATGGCCATGATCCGGCCACCGTCAAGATCCGGGCGAACCGCGTCGAGGGATTCCTGTTCCCGCAGGGCAGCAATCCTGGCTTCGAGATCGTCGTAGGCGAAGGCAAGCCTCTCAGCCTTGCGCTGGTTCCGGGTGGTCACGTCCGAACGAGTGAGTTTGTGAAGCCGATCCAACAACGGACCGGCGTCCGTCACGTACCGCCTCACGGCGGAATCGCTCCAGCCGGCCTCTCCATAGCCGTAAAAGCGCATGTGCAGTTCCACCAGCCGGGCCACGGCCTTGATGGTGTCGTTGTCAAAGCGCAGAGTCTTCATCCGTTTAGTGGTGAGCTTGGAACCCACCATGTCGTGGTGCCGGAAGCTCACCGCGCCGCCCGGTTCAAAACGGCGCGTAGCCGGCTTGCCGACGTCGTGCATCAGGGCAGCAAACCGCAGCACGAAGTCAGGACCCGGCACAGGTCCGTCGGGGCCATCCTCCAGGGACGCTGCCTGCTCAAGGACCTGGAGGGAATGCTGGTAAACGTCCTTATGCCGGTGGTGCTCATCTGATTCCAGTCGAAGAGCAGACACCTCGGGGAGCACAAACTCAGCCAGGCCGGTCTCCACCAGCAGGTCCACACCGACGCGCGGCTGCGGGCCGCAAATCAGCTTGACGAGTTCGTCCCGGACGCGTTCAGCCGAAATGATGGTGATGCGCTCCGCCATCCGGGTCATCGCGAGGCGGACGTCGTCGTGGACTGAAACCCCAAGCTGGGAGGCAAATCGTGCGGCTCGCATCATGCGCAGCGGATCATCGGAAAAGGATGTTTCGGGCGCACCCGGCGTGGCCAGCAAAGAGGCATGAAGATCCCGGACTCCGCCGAAGGGATCGACGAGCTCCAGGGAAGGCAGGCGAAGCGCCATGGCGTTGATGGTGAAATCGCGGCGCAGCAGATCGTCAGTCAGCGATGAGCCAAAGGCGACCATAGGCTTTCGGGATTCGGGATCGTATGCCTCGGCCCGGTAAGTGGTGATCTCTATCTGGAAGCCCGCTTTGCGCAGTCCGATGGTTCCGAAGGCACGGCCGATTTCCCAGAAGTTGTCGGCCCATTTCCGGATCAGGGCAATGGTCTGATCCGGCGTCGCGTCAGTAGTGAAGTCAAGGTCCGGCGAGGAACGGCCCAGGAACAGATCACGAACCGGGCCACCCACAAGGGAAAGTTCGTGACCTGCGTCGACGAAACGCTGGCCGAGCTCCAGGACCACCGGGTCCACCTTAAAATCAACGGTGTGGAAGTCAGTCGTGTGATGTGCGTGCGCCATAGTTACTTAAGCTTGGCAGAAAATCTTCAGCATTCTTCATCGAAGTACTGAAACATGCAGTAAAAGAGCAGGTGCAGGACCCCCATCATCTGGCTTTGTCGAAAGTTTGCGGGTGCGGATTCCGTCACATCCAGTCCACTTTCCTGTCATGTTCCGGTCATCACCACGGGGCAAGAGTCGTTAGAGTGGACGTTATGGCCCATCCCGTACCGAGCGCTCCCGGCAGGAGGACGAACCCACCGTTGCCGTCGGCAATCGGTGCGCACGTCGCGCCCGCGCCGCACTCGGCACCGGCCTCGCTGCCGACCGTCGAAGAAATCTCCGCTGGCGGCGTTGTGGTGGACACGTCCGACGGCGAACTCAGGGTTGCGATTATTGCCCGCCTGAACCGCGGCGGTCGCCTCGAATGGTGCCTGCCGAAGGGGCACCCGGAAGGCAAGGAAAAGAACGAGGAAGCTGCTGTCCGTGAAATCGCCGAGGAAACCGGAATTGACGGGATCATCCTGGCACCCCTGGGCAGCATTGATTACTGGTTCACAGTCAGCGGACACCGCGTCCACAAAACTGTCCACCACTACCTCCTGAGGGCAACAGGAGGAGAGCTGACCATCGACAACGATCCCGACAAGGAAGCTGTGGACGTCGCATGGGTGCCCATTACTGAGCTTGCCCGGAAACTGTCCTTTCCCAACGAACGCCGCATTGCCGACCTCGCTAAAGAAGTACTGCCGGAACATCTCTGAGAGCCCTGTGACTCATGCCATCCACCCCCGCTGACAGGATTACCCTCTTGCGAGTGAGACGATGAAGGCAATGTCAGCAGTCAAACCAGAACCCGCCGAAGGCGGATCAGCGCACGCAGGAGAAGCCCGTTCCAGCGCCATCATGGCGGCCGGTACCCTTATCTCGCGCTTTTTGGGCTTCGGTAAGACGTGGATGCTGGCTGCGGCGCTGGGACTGGGCTCCACAGTCAACGACACCTTTATCAACGCGAACAATCTGCCCAACCTTATTTTTCTCCTGGTGGCCGGCGGAGTCTTCAACGCGGTCCTTGTTCCGCAGATCATCAAGGCCAGCAAGGCTCCGGACAGGGGAGCGGACTACATCAGCCGCCTGCTGACCCTGGCTGTTCTCGTCCTCCTAACTCTGACCCTCCTGGTGACACTCTTCGCACCGGTGGTCATTGATCTGACCACGCAGAATTACTCCCCGGAACAAAAGGCGCTGGCCATTTCCTTTGCCTTCTGGTGCCTGCCGCAGATCTTCTTTTACGGGCTGTATGCGCTCCTGACCCAGGTCCTGAACGCCAACGGGGCCTTCGGTCCGGCCATGTGGGCTCCCATCCTTAACAACATCGTCGCTATAGCCGGCCTCGGCATGTTCATCTGGATCCTGGGTCCGAACGTCGACAACCCCCACACCTTGGAAACCTGGGGACCGTTCCAGACGTTCCTGGTGGCCGGCTTCTCCACCATTGGCGTCGTCGCTCAGACGCTCATCCTCATGATTCCGGTGCTGAAGCTCCGCCTCGGACTGCGACCCCGATTCGGCTGGAGGGGTGTAGGACTGGGGCAGGCAGCAAGGCTCAGCGTATGGACGCTCCTGACTGCCGCCGTCGGGCAACTCGCCTTCCTGTATGTAATGCGTGTTGCCACCATCCCCGGCGCTGAACGCCTGCGCCTGGAACAGGCGGGGGATCCGGCCGCAAACAGGCTCCCTGGCAACGCCATCCTGGAAGTGGCCAGCCAGCTGTACCTTCTTCCGCATTCGATCATCGCCCTGTCGCTGGCCACAGTGTTGTTCAACCGCATGACCAGGGCGTCGCAGGACGGAAATCGTGCGGCGCTGCGTGATGCCCTGTCCCACGGTTTGCGCACCATGGCCGTGGCCACGGTATTCGGTGCCCTCGCGCTGTTCGCCCTCGCCGGCCCCTTGGGGATGTTCTTTTCCGGCGGCAAGGAGCAGGACGGCGTAATGCTCGCCCAGACGCTTACGATCCTGGCCCTCAGCACACCTTTTATGAGCGCCAACTTCATGATGTCCCGGGTCTTTTATGCCAACGAGGACGCGCGGACGCCCTTCCTTATCCAATTGGTTCTGGCACTTGTCAATGTGGTTGCAGCTTTCTTCATCCAGTTCCTTCCTGCCGATCAGATCATCTTCGCCATCGCCATTCTGTACACGGGCGGCAACATCCTCTCGGTCATGGTCAGCGCTGCCTTCCTTCGCCGGCTCCTGGGCCATCTGGACGGTCCGCGTGTTGCCAATTCATATATCCGGATGGGGTACGCGGCGCTGGGTTCCGCCCTGACCGGGGCTGTGGCACTTTGGCTCCTGGGAAGCTACCAGGAAGACGGATTCGCATGGAGTGGCCGGATCGAGGCGCTGGTGACCATCGTCGTCGTCGGTCCGGTAATGCTCGTGGCGTACCTTTTCCTGCTGAAGATATTCCACGTCTCCGAGTTGCGGGATCTCCTGCGGCCACTGCTCGGCCGTCTCGGCCGGGGCCCGGCCGCAACGCCCGCGGCTCAACGCACAACGTCAGCCGGGCCGGACAGGGCCACCGTCTCCGTGGACACTGGCTTGATTCCTCGCATTTCGGGAGAGTTCGATTCTGCTTCCTTCCGGGCAGGCCCGAAAATGGAACATACCGACGATGATGCGGAAACCAGATACCTTCCGGCGGAAGAAATGCCCAACACCGCCCGCGGCAGCATGGTCCGTCAAGAGATCCCCCTGCCGGGCCGCAGAACCTACCAGGGAACGGCCGGACACAACCCGTATTTCCGCACGCGCAGGAAAAAGAAATAAAGGACCGATGCTCTGCCTGGCCCTGATTCCCACGGCAATTGGAAGGCATCGGCTAGGATCAGAAGCTAACAAGGGTAGTTGCCAACCAAGGATCGACGGACGTTCCGGATGATCCGTGATCACTGAGGGGATCATTCTGGCCAGCGCTTCCCGGACAGTCTAGGAGGAACCAGTGTCCCACCCGATCGACGTCGGATCAGTACTTGGCGGCCGCTACAAGGTCACCGCAACAGTGTTGACCTCTCACGACCAGGATCTGGTGCTGGATGGTGTGGACCAGGTTCTCAACCGTCCAGTCAGCATTTTGGTCGCCGGGCAGGGCAACGCCGACCAGGTGGCTCAGAGCGCACGTGAGGTGGCCACCGGTGAACGCCCCGGAAGCGTCCAGATCCTGGACCTTGGCGTCAGCGATGCAACCACCTACCTGATTACCAACCACACCTCCGCGGCGGATCTGCTCGATCTGGTGGTGGCGTCCCATGCCCCCTATGTGGAACCGTTCTTTACGGACACCCTGGGTAGTGAGATCTTCGGCCAGCCGCGGTCTAAGGAACCTGAGACTTATGACGGACTGTACGACGACGAAGAAGTCGACGCCGGGGTCATCAACTACCAGAACCTGAATCCGGCCGCCCCGCAACGTCCCGCAACCCAGCCCTCGGCGCCTCCCCGTCCGGCCCGTCCGGCATCTGCTCCCTCAGCCGCTCCCTCAGGGCGGACAGGTGCCAGCGCTGCAGGTGCCGCCGCCGCAGGAGCCGCCGCAGGGGCAGCCGGACTTGGCGCAGCTGCGGCATCCGGTCGTGGTTCCGCACCTGGAGCTTCACAGACACCGCGCACCACTTCACAGCCAGAGGCCCCGGCGTCACCTCCTCATTCCACCGTGTCCCAGCCCGTTCCGGCGGGTAACGGCCGGCAAGAGCCTGTCACCGAAGCTGCTTCGGGGGTAGCCAATGCACCCGCGGAGTCCCCGAAAGTGTCTCTCTGGGCTGAGGATGACTACGATTATCCCGCCGGATCCAACAACGACTCATACGATGATGTCGGTCCGGATTCACACAACGACTACGTGGCCGCGGGTTCGACGCAGGATGCGGACCGCGACTACTACGACGACGAGCCCAAGGGCGAACCACGTTCGCTGCGTTGGCTCGTGGGAGGACTGCTGGCCGCCGTGTTGATTGTGGGGCTGGTATTCGCAGTGGGCAATCTGGGCAGCCTGTTCAAGTCGGAACCCCAGGCTGATTCCACATCGGAGCCTGTGGCTACGGCTCCCCAAGCATCAGGGGAACCTACCCGGACCGACAACGCCGTGCCAACCGGTCCTCCCGCTGTTGAGGGTGTGACCCGCCTTGGCAGCTTCGACTTTGCAGCGACATACGACGGCGACCTATCCAAAACCTTCGACGGCAATGCGGCCAGTTACTGGTCCGACATGGAGTTCGCCACCGACAACTGGGGCGGTTTGGCCACGGAAGGCGTTTCACTGGTTGCCAAATTGAAGAGTCCGTCTCGGATTTCGTCGATCACGCTCAGCCAGCTGGGGGCCTCCGGCGGAAGCATCAGTGTATTCACGAATGACCGTCCCTCCCTGGATGGGGCCAAGCAGGTAGGAACGAACAGTTTCACCTCGCCGGACCTCACCATCCCGCTCTCTGAACCCGTCAACGCCCAGTACGTGATTGTGTCTATCAAGACCCTTCCCAAGCTCGCTGCGCCGAAAACCCGTTTCGGCTACGGCCTCCGGCTCGCTGAAATCAAGGTCCAATAGCCTGCTTTATCCAATAGCCTGGTTCAAGCGCGTTTCAGCGATTCATTAGCCGCGCCCGGTCAGCAGCCGATTCCGGTAATACGAATCAACGCCTTGCCCACCCGGACGGTACCCTGAATGGTGGCTTATCCCTGGTATGGGGAGTGCCCGGAATATTCATTAGGAAGATCGAGTTGTGCCATGTGGCCGGCCATAAAGGCGGGCGCATCGACTAAGGAAGAGGTTCACCGTTCAGTGAGCAACGCAGAAAACGCCACGTCAGACGTGCGTGATGTCATCATTGTCGGCTCGGGCCCTGCTGGTTACACCGCCGCGGTCTATACGGCACGTGCCAATCTGAAGCCGTTGCTTTTGGCGGGATCCGTCACCGCTGGTGGCGAGTTGATGAATACCACTGACGTTGAAAATTATCCCGGTTTTCCCGAAGGCATCATGGGCCCGGACCTCATGGAGAACTTCGAAAAGCAGGCTGCCAGGTTTGGCACGGAAATTCAGTTTGAGGACGTTACTGAATTGGCGCTCGACGGCGACATCAAGACCGTGACCATCGCCACGGGGGAGACCTTCCGCGCCCGGGCCATTATTCTTTCCACCGGGTCGGCATACCGGGAACTGGGTCTTCCCAATGAAAAACGGCTTTCCGGACACGGTGTCAGCTGGTGTGCAACCTGTGATGGTTTCTTTTTCAAGGATCAGGACATTGCGGTCATCGGCGGCGGTGACTCTGCCATGGAAGAAGCACTCTTCCTGACGAAGTTCGCGAAGTCCGTCACAGTCGTCCACCGGCGGGACACCCTGAAGGCATCCAAGATTATGGCCGACCGGGCACTCGCTCACGACAAGATCAGCTTTGTCTGGAATTCAGCTGTACAGGACATCGTGGGCGAGGCGAAGGTCACCGGCCTGAAGTTGAAGAATCTTGTGGATGGAACAGAGTCGGACCTGGCGGTTACTGGAGTGTTTGTCGCTATCGGTAACGATCCCCGGACAGAACTCATCAAGGACTCCTTGGAACTGACCCTCGAGGGCACTATTGCCGTGGAGGGCCGCAGCTCCAAGACCAGCATTCCGGGTGTTTTCGCAGCCGGCGACGTAGTCGATCCGACCTACCGACAGGCCATCACAGCCTCGGGGTCCGGCTGTGTTGCTGCAATTGATGTTGAGCACTACCTCGCAGATTTCCAGGCCTGAGATTCAGACGTTTCACGGCGCCGCTACAAGTTAGGGAGAAAGACAAGGTATGAGTAACGCAAAAGACGTAACAGACTCCAGTTTCGGCACAGATGTATTGGCCTCAGAAAAGCCGGTTATTGTCGACTTCTGGGCAGAGTGGTGCGGCCCCTGCCGTAAGCTGAGCCCCATCTTGGATGAGATCTCGGTGCAGTACGGGGAAAAAGTTGAAGTCGTCAAGGTGAACGTGGATGACAATCCCGCAATCGCCGCGGAATACGGCATCACCTCGATTCCCGCTGTCTACCTGTTCCAGGACGGCGAAGTGAAGAGCACCGTTATCGGCGCCAGGCCGAAGCAGTTCTTTGAGAAGGAATTTGCGGACGTCCTGTCCTGACCCACAAAGCAGAGTTGGCAGAAAGCGGCCCCCTTATGGGGGCCGCTTTTTTTGTGCCTGCCACGGAGCATCGATCAAGCGCCCGTGTTGGCCCGTGGGAGTTTTCTTCTGATATTCAACAGATTCCTGTTGTTGCTTTGGTGTCTTTTCTTGGGAACAGAACCTGGCGTCTCGACAACCACGAGTAGCCAGGTTCCTCATAGAATCGGCTACACTCTGCCGGGGAAGAGCCCCTGTTTTCCGGGCCTTCAGCTTGTTTCGTCTATCCGGGGTCTTCTGGGCCCTGGCAACTGAGCCTTCATCCGTTTGCAAGGTAATAGCTGTACTTCGGCGACACGTTGTCGAGCCGCAAGGCATCAATCCATCGTTTCACGTGAAACATTGGATTCCCTCTCTGAACCGAATCCGTTGGCCTTGCGAGGAGAACAGCTCTTAATCTGTTTACTTCAGAAAAACTGAGATGAGTCTGGCGCGGAACAGGGGACAGTTAACCACTGCGCCGCTTGGCCAACTTGGTAGGTTGCCATACGGAGTTACATGCCTAGTCACCTTGCTCCTATCCCACGGCTCCCTTCGAGCCACTTGACGTGCGCTTCCCAAGCTGGAGCTCTGGCCGCGCACAAAAATTCCGACTTCTACTGCAGACCACTTCACGATGGAGCTGCGCTAATCCTTCGAACGAGGGCGAACAGCAACCAGGTTTCACATACAGAACCCAAACCTGATCAGGTCACATTCCAGAGTGCAACCGGAAAACCTGGACGAGATGGTTTCACGTGAAACGCGCTTCTGAGTGCAACAACCGCCCCACCTTCTGCGCGTATCGGCAACTGTGGCCGATTAGGCTCCAGAGGCTGGACACCCAGTAACGGAATGAATCCATGCCGGCGGGTTGTTGGGCCAGCGGTGTTTGGTGTTCGAGAGAGAGATTCGCTGGATTGTCGGGAGTCACACGATTAATTGGCGGGTTCACTGTATCCCCAATCGAACTTGAGATTGTGGGAATGATCTCGACGTACGGGGTTTCCGGCTAGGTGGCTTTCAAGCACTAAGTCTCCTTGCCGGGGAGTAGAAACCACCAAGAAATGAGACTTTCGGTTCCTTTGCAACCGTGGCGCTCCATCCCTTCACTCGAGTCCGGGAGTTATTAACAGAAACTTCAGCAGTAGGGGAATACGTCCCAGGGAATCACTTCTCGTGTATGAACTCCTCGTGGGCCTTCGGGGGTGCCTCCGTTACCCATAGACGGGGTAATCGCAATCGTCCCGGCTAAGTCCATCGCATTTAGCGGCATCGCTCGCTATGAATCTTCTCCACTGGCCTTCATACGCTAACTGAAGTGTTTCACGTGAAACATCAACTGCAACCGACTATCACTCCTTGGAAAGGCGCTAAGCATGTTTCACGTGAAACATTGAAGGATCGACCCTCCGCGGGCTGAACTTCCTGATTCAAGCCTCGGGTCCATGTTCACAATTAATGTGGTTATCAGCATTGGCCAGGAACCAAGGCGCTCGACCACGGAAACAGATGGCATAACAGCCGAGAAGACATTCAAGGCGATCATCGAATCACACCGGCAGCGGGTGTGATCAGTTCGGTACGCCTAACGCCATTAGCATCCATACTTCGGGGAGCCGGGAGGACGAGACAGACACCGAATGCCCAAGCCCAGCCAGGTGTACATTCACAACTTCCACAAACGACGTTGTTCAGTTGAGCGTGATTAACGGACCAGACACAATCAGCGGCGCCGGTATACTGTATTTGCGGCGTACCCGATGTGGACATCTCTTAGCCAAACGACGGCTACGATTGCTATCTCACGGGAGTAGCGCTCCGCTGCAGCCGTCCGACGAAGTTGACCCATGATGACTCACCAGGAAACCACGACTCTTGGACCAGAGTGTTTCACGTGAAACCGAACGTCGACTGACGTAACCGACGTCGTCGGCGGAAAAGCGAAGGGTAGAAGAAGAGCACATCAATCATCCCCAGACCCCGGCTACCACCCGACAGCCCCCAGGCCAGGAGAGTCGGAACCACCCATCTGCTTGCTTCCGATCATTTGACAGTCAGCTGCTCTCGCCATAGGGCTAGGTGCGCGAGCCATTGGGTTCAGCTAGACCACAGGGTTGGCGGCAGTTAGGCAGCGATAGTCCGAGCTGCCTGCCTAACTCCTCAAGGTGCATACAGCCGCAATAGAACTCGGCTCATCGCAGCCTCATAGTAGGGGTTGGCGAAGCAACTGACGCGCACTCCAGGTGTCGGCGGCATGCCCGACCGCAAGCACGTCTGTTTCTTACGAGCCCAGGGAAAGTGACGCTGCGTTCCAGGCCAAGTCTTGTTCCTTGCTTGCAAGGAGCTGAGTCATCATGACCGACGACAATATTTACTGTGGCGAGCACAAGGGACTCTGACTCTGACCGGACAGCAGGGAATTTTTGACGACATTTTTTGCCGTTCCTCGAGAGGGCAAAACGTCAAATTGGGAAGCGGTCGGCACTTCACGGACTGGAGTATTCCACAGTTCATCCAAAAGTTATCCACAGCGTTACCCACAGGTGGAAGTGGGGAAATTCACAGGGCATGATGTCGTTCGGTTAGTCCGCACCACTCCAGATTCTCAAAGCACCGTAGCGTTCCCGAAGTGCGGCGCAGCAGCTGCGGGTAGCAGAATGGGTTCATCGGCAAGGAGGCATACCGTGCAGACGCGAGAAACCACCGTTTTCAGGCGTCTTTTCATTCGTATCTGGATCCTATGACTGGTGGACCAGGTTTTCAGAGTCGTTTCACGTGAAACATTCGCAGGAATCGGAAATCGGTACCGAAGGCAGGACGCATCAGTGTCAGTCGTGACGCACGGACCCACGAGTACAAGACGGCGGGACTGCGTCCTTGTCCACAAAGTTATCCACATGGATATCCACCGCGATATCCACCGGCATCTGAGTTGTGCACACCCCGCTCTAGCGGCTCGGCCAGGTTCAAGCTGTTATGATTTTTGAGCCGCTGAGCATACGAAGAGAACAGCAAGATTGAACCCACACCCCAAGTGCAAGGTGGACATCGTGTACAAGGATAGGAATCTCGGAGCACGGAATCCGCCACCCTCAAGTGGATGCCACACCACATTCAGACCCAGTGGTCCGATCCCACAGGGGACGCTGGCCTAGTCGCTTACGATCAACAACGAAGCCCCAGTACACCATCGGACTGAGTCGACTCTTGTAGTCGTTAGAAGCCATGGCTGTAGGGGTTGGCGCACGACGCTCCACGGTGGCACATACCAACTTGCTGTTCTGGCGGGAGGCACTATTGGTCATTTGCATTCGTTGCCGCCACGCACCCGGGGGAGCGACCAAGTCCTCCAGACCGGGACCGGGTCAGCTTTGCCGCTGTGAAAGCTCTCTGTGTCCTCAATGATTATTGACAGCGTTCAAGTAGTCTTCATGGCTGGAGGGAAGATCCTCGTGACAGCTCTGTCCCGGTCACCTTAACGGGGACTATTACTAGCGCCGCCTGGCTACGGCCGGGTCTGCGTGGGCACGCAGAGACGGTAACTATCAGGACTAATCCTAAGAAGCCGCGAGTAAGCCTCGGAGTCCGCTGGATTGGCAACCCCGAGGGTTGGCTCCCGCGGAGCATCTGGGCCAGGGGAGAAAACACTCAGTATCCTCTCCTGCTGGCTCACACCATAGACTTGTCACCTAATCCCTTGCTGCCAGGGCACCGGGCACAGGGGACTGTGTGAATGATCGTAATGCCCGCGCCATCCGACAACTCCTCTGATTCATCCTTGAAACGTGGTCAGCGTTCCTTGGCCGCTGCCCAGGTTGCCTGAAGACTCAGGGTTACTACCGAGCTGTTGTGATCCCCCTTCGGAACGACAACACGATGCTTTTGGTAACACCTCTAAACCCAGCGATCAAAAAGAGCGGGTTCGGGCTCGATCATGTTTCACGTGAAACATTGCTCTGTCATGACCACAGGGGTTGTTAGGCATCACCAGTAGGGGTCGGCAGAACGCCCAGGTATGACTGGAGATGTTTAGTGTCCAATCGTCAGGGATTAAGCCAACCGTTCGAATAGGCATTGAAGACGCTATAAACGATAGCGGCGATCTGCAAAGCTCGATGTTGCCGGTAGAGCCCGGACAATCCTTACAGCTGGCCAGCGAGGACAATTCTCCTGCTATCCGACAATTCATGGCACCCCGGGCAGGTGTGGATGCTCAGTAGACAGCAGGGGATAGGTCTGGGTACGACTGCGCTAATTTCTGAGTGCGTCCACAGGGCAGCTGAGGCGCCAAGTAGCCGTAGACCTGCAGCCCGGTAGAGCCTCTTGATGTCCAGGTACCAACGCCTCAGCACGGCGGGGGAAGGCGCAGCACGGCTCTCTGCTTCGAAGATTCACCGACGCCCGCTAGAAGGAAGAGAAGGCCAACGGGGCCAGCCTCTACCGGCTGTTTCACGTGAAACAGTCACTATTTTGCGCCTCACTGAATATTGGTTCGCCCGCTTAGTGCTGAAAGGGCTCGGAGCTCGGTAGCGGCCGCATGAGCCATGGCCACCCGATACCAAGTGCAAAAGTCGGGGCAAGATGACAGATAGACTCCAAGTCCGCAAATAATATCGGGAACTTGCCAGAAAGACATGGGAACCTAGCGTCGCGCCCGTACTCCCTGTTGATTTTCACATGCGAGGTTCGCCTTGCGGCGGCACCTTGAGTGCAGGTTCCGTGCAGTGATTGAGTGGCCGAGGTGCAAGGGTTCCACCGGAAGCGATCCAAGACGGTCCTCGGGATCCGACGCGCGGCTCGATTGCAGTTCGTCGAGAATGTGCGCAGGTGGTCAAATAACGTGAACTGCCATTCGCGACGAGTTGAGTTACAGAAATAGTGGGGTCGCTACGGGTTGTTGTTTCACGTGAAACAGGACAAAGCCGCGTGGTATCCACTCGTACACTTCAACCCGGAAGAATCGGGCCGGCAGCTTGCACGGACGGCAAAACAAGAACAGAGCACTGTATTTCAGTATGGCTCCGAAGCACACGTTCCATGTGAAAGATCTACAAGATCACGCCTAAGCACACAACGCTTGATTCCAGGATGACGTTTGATCACGGAACTTGTGGTTTCCAAGATGACGTTGAAGTGGGACGGCTACCAAAGAAGATGGGGCTAGTACTCTGATTGGGCAACCGAGTCCAAGACGGCAGCCCAAATCGACTGGCAAAATACCTGGCCATTAGCTGCTCAAACAGTATGCCAGGCTGGAACTCATCGTGATCAACTGGCTCCTAGTCGGATATTGCACCGACGGATAGCCCTCAAGACAACGGGGAAGCCTACAAATTGAGCCTCATGTATCTCCAAAAGAAAGCCAGCAAGAGTCTGGGGACCAACAGTAACCACTACCAGGTGCCGTCACATGAAGCCCAGAAGCATTAACTGGGGTGGAGCTTTCAGACTTTTGCGCTCAGCAGCGCTGCGACTTCCAAGGCAGCAAGGGCATCCTGACACCCAACTCAAACTTGAAATCAGCGACAGCAAACAAAAGCGGGTGCCCACTCCAACCTTGAACCGACAACAAGTCGAAGCTATGCCAACCATGAAGAACACAGACATAAAACAAAAAGGGGCCTGTTTCACGTGAAACAGGCCCCTCAAAGAAGAAGGCTCAGTTGTCTGAGTTGGGAGCAAGAACTTCCATAATGCGATTGAGATCTTCAACGCTTGCAAACTCGATGCTCACACGGCCCTTCCGTGCACCCAGGGAGATCTTGACGTTGGTATCCAAGCGATCAGAAAGAGACGATGCAAGATAATCCAAGCGTTCGTGCCTGGCCCCTGGGCGTGGAACGTTGTTCTTGGTGGGAGAAGCCGGCGCCTGATAGAGAGTGACTGCTTCCTCCGTAGCACGAACTGACATTCCCTCCGCCACGATCTTCTGGGCAAGGCGTTCCATAGCAGCGGCATCAGGCAGCGAGAGTAGAGCCCGGGCATGGCCGGCCGATATTACGCTGGCAGCAACACGTCGCTGGACCAAGGGCGGCAGCTTGAGCAATCTGAGCGTATTGGAAACCTGCGGGCGCGAACGGCCGATGCGGTCTGCCAACTGCTCGTGAGTAGTTCCAAAGTCCTCGAGCAGCTGCTGATAAGCAGCAGCTTCCTCCAAAGGGTTCAGCTGGCTTCGGTGCAGGTTCTCGAGCAGCGCGTCCCTGAGAAGATCGTCATCTGTGGTGTCACGGACGATCGCAGGAATCGTAGCCAGGCCTGCGGCCTGAACTGCACGCCAGCGACGCTCACCCATGACGAGCTCGTAAGGTTCTCCACCCTTTTCGGTTGATGTACGCACCACAATTGGCTGGAGGACACCGATTTCGCGAACAGAGTGCACGAGCTCAGCCATGTCGTCTTCATCGAAGATAGAACGAGGCTGCTTCCGGTTGGGATGAATGTCCGTAACAGGAATTTCCGCGAAACGGACACCTGGGACTTCCACCAGCTCAACGTCTTGGCTGGCGTCCCCGATATCCGAGTTGGCAGTTTCACCCGAGGCAACTGATGGACTGGCATCTGAGCCGGAAGTTTGATCTGCGCGGGCATCACTGTCATGGTCCGCGCCTTTGGGCTGGGCTCCAGTAGCCGGAGTAGCTTTCGGAGTTGCGGCGCTCTTCCGGGTACCAGAAGCTGCTGCCTTGGTTGGCCCGTTCGTCTCCGGGCCGGCGGCCTTCTTTGTTCCACCTACAGCGGGCTTTGCCGGTTTCTCTGAGATTGGGACGGTGGCAGCATCAACCTCTGTGGGAGCAGGGACCGCCGAGGGGGTCTTGCGTGCTTCAGGAAAGAAAAGATCCACGGGCCGAGACGGCGACGGTGACCCGTTGCCGGATACGTTAGTCGGCGCGGAACTTGGAATGAGTGCTCCAAGTCCACGGCCCAGGCCGCGTCTCTTTTCGCTCATCGGATGATTCCCTCCATTGGACGAGCCCGGCAGTCCTGGCTCTGGTTGGTGCAATTCTTGAAATTCTAGCGTTCAGCAATTTCGGCGGCAGCTTCCAAATACGAAAGTGCGCCGCTGGAGGAGGGGTCATACGTCATCACGGTCTGTTGGTAGCTTGGCGCTTCCGAGATACGGACAGAGCGCGGAACTACAGCGCCCAGGACTTGCTTCGGGAAGTGCTGGCGAACCTCGGCTGCCACTTGGGCCGCCAGGTTGGTTCGCCCGTCATACATCGTCAGGAGAATTGTCGACACCTCGAGATCTGCGTTCAGGTGCTTCTGGATCATCTCGATGTTCTTCAACAGCTGGCTCAGACCTTCCAGTGCGTAGTACTCACACTGGATGGGAATGAGAACTTCATCCGCAGCGCAGAATGCGTTGACGGTGAGGAGGCCAAGGCTGGGTGGGCAGTCGATGAAGATGTAGTCGAGGCGTTCCTCGCCATTCTTGGCGCGCTCCTTGGCATAGACATCGATAGCCCTGCGGAGTCTCTGTTCTCTGGCAACCAATGAGACGAGCTCAATTTCTGCACCGGCGAGGTGGATGGTGGCGGGAGCGCAGATCAGGTTCTCGACGTCGGGGCAAGGCGCAACAACTTCATGCAACGGTATGTCGTTGATCAGGACGTCGTAGATGCTGTCGATGTCCGCGTGGTGTTCGACGCCGAGGGCAGTTGACGCATTGCCCTGCGGATCAATGTCAATGACGAGCACCTGGAGTCCAGCCGCGGCAAGGGCGGCCGCAATGTTAACCGTCGTGGTGGTCTTACCCACGCCTCCCTTTTGATTCGAGACGGTGAAGACTCGCGTCTTGTCAGGTTTAGGAAGCTCACGGCCCAGAAGCCGTTCACGGCGTCTGTTCTCGTGGGCAAGGTCCCTCGCGATGGGGCTGGAATCGTCCATGGTGTCCATAACGTTGCTGAGCCCCCCAGAGATAGTTTCACGTGAAACTGCAAGGCTGGCTTCCCCGAAAATCGAGCCAGCGCGGAACGGCGGCAAAGCCTGAGTCGTGGAAGGCGCCACCATGGCACGCGCTGACCCCAAAGACACAAACGGCGGAATCCGCTGCGTGGAGGCTTCGCTACTCGTCATGTGACACTCTCACTCTCATTCGGCTTTTCATGCCGTTCACTAGCCTAACTGCTTACCCCTCCAGACGAATGGCGCATGGCCAGCGACTAGGCGATCTTTTGAGCCGACTTCACAATGATTCGCACCACTGTTGTGGGCTCCTCCAGGAGTTCCTGCCCAACTACTACAACAGACGTCTCAACGCCTCCGAGTTTTCGGATGACCTTGGCGGCTTTATCAATTTCTTCGTGGGCGCTTCTGCCCTTAATTGCCACTACTTCACCCTGCCCTGCAAGTAGCGGGATGGTGAGGCCGGCCAAATTTGAAAGAGCGGAAACCGCCCTGGCGGTAACGACGTCGGCGGTCACCATTCCTACGGCCAGTTCGGCCCGCGTCCGCATCACGGTGACGTTATCGAGACCGAGATCATCCACTACTTCCTGCAGCCAGATCACTCGCCGCTCAAGAGGTTCGATGAGCGTCAGCTCCAAATCCGGCCTGGCAATTGCAAGGCACAGGCCCGGAAGTCCGGCACCGCTTCCAACATCCGCAACGTGGCTGCCGTGCGAAATTTCACTTTCGATCACGGCGCAGTTCAGGACGTGACGGCTCCAGAGGCGAGGCACTTCACGCGGACCGATCAATCCACGCTCGGTACCTGATGTGGCGAGGTGCTCCACATATCTTTTGGCCAGTTCCAGGCGGTCGCCAAAGATTGTGATGGCGGCCTTGAGTTCAGTTTCGGTCAGTTCAACCATGATGAGTCAGCCGGAAGTCTTAGTCGGCGGACACAACGATGTGCCGGCCCGCGCCTTCACCTTCGGACTCGCTGACGAGTCCCAAATCGGCAACTGCATCATGCACGATCTTGCGTTCATAGGCACTCATCGGCTCCAGGGCCACTGCCTTGCCGGATTCTTTGACTGACGCGACGGCATCTTCAGCGATTTTCTGAAGGTGGCCGGCACGCTCCTGGCGATATCCGTTGATATCAAGGACGAGCCGCGAACGGTTTTCGGTGGCGGACAGAACCGAAAGCCGCGTCAGCTCCTGCAGTGCTTCCAGTACCTCTCCGTCAGGGCCTACGAGGCTCTCCAGGCCAGGTGAATCATCCTCAGCCACGATGGAGATATAAGTACGTCCATTACGGACTTCAATGTCAATGTCACCGTCGATGTCCGCGATGTCCAGCAGCTCTTCCAGGTAGTCGGCTGCGACGTCGCCTTCTTCTTCCAGACGGGTTGCCGAAGACCCCTTGTCCGGGTTCCCGGCGTCGTTCTGCGCATCGTCCTGGTCTTCAACAGCCTCAACGGGCGTGGATTGTTCGGTGCTTTCGACAGACATTTACTTCTTCTTCCTGTTCTTACGTTGTGGCTGGACGCGCTGGCTCCTGGCTTCGACAACGGCAGCGGCGGCAGCGGCTTCGGCTTCGACCTTTTTTCCGCCCAGGATGGGCAGGGCGGGCAGGCCCTTGGCGGCACGGCGCTCGGCGAGGGCCTTGGCGGCAGGGGAACCCGGCGTCGGCATGCGACGGATAACAAAGAACTGCTGGGCCATGGTCCAGAGGTTGGTGGTGGTCCAGTAGATAAGGACACCGATCGGGAAGTTGATACCGCCCACGCCGAAGACGATCGGCAGGATGTACAGCATCATCTTCTGCTGGCGCATGAACGGGCTGGCCATGGCTTCTTCAGACATGTTCTTGGCCATGATCTGCTTCTGCGTGATGAACTGCGAGGCCGTCATGGCCAGAATCATCACGATTGAGAGGATCCACACGGCCACCACGTTGCCGCCGGGTGGTGTTCCATGAAGCAGCGTGGCCGACAGCGGAGCGCCGAAGATGCTCGACTGGTCGAACTGCACTACCTGCTCGTGGCTCATCGCCCCGATGCCTTTGCCGGACACAGCGTTCGAGCTGATCCCGGAAAGCACCTGGAAGAGGGCGAAGAAGAACGGCATCTGGATCAGCATGGGCAGGCAGGCAGAGAACGGGTTGGTTCCGTGCTTCTTGTACATGGCCATCTGCTCCTGCGCCATGGCCTGGCGGGACAGCTGGTCGGTTTTGCCCTTGTATTTGTCCTGGAGCTTCTTCAGGTCCGGCTGCAGGAGCTGCATGCCGCGCTGCGCCTTGATCTGCTTCACGAACACAGGGATCAGAGCGGCACGGATCACCAGCACCAGCCCGATGATGGACAGCGTCCAGGTCCAGCCGTTGGCGGCGGGCATGCCAATGGTGCTCAGGCCCTCATGGAAGCCCACCATGATGATGGACACAAGCCACTTGAACGGAAACATGATTGTTTCAAAGAAGTCCATACGATATCCCTATTCGTCAGGCCGCAGCGCGGCCTTCTCCATCAGTCTGAGCAGCCAGGTACTTGTCCGGATTATTCAGCACAACAATTGTGGGGGTCTGGTTTTCAGGCCATTCCCGGTGACCGGCGGGGACATGGTCCACACCACCGGCATTCCATGGATGACAGCGCGCAAGGCGGCGGACAGCAAGCCAGCTACCCTTGACGGCGCCGTGGACGGTGATTGCTTCGAGGGCGTAGGCCGAGCAGGAAGGAAAAAATCGGCAGACCTGGCCGTAGAGGGGGGAAATCACCTTGCGGTAGGTCTTGAGCAGAACAATGAGGACGTTCCGTGGCAGATCCCAGATGAACCTGCCCAGTGGCAGCGCTGTGCCTGGGAAGGAACGGACGACGGCGGCACTAGGCTTACGCACGCGGTGTCCCTTCCTGTTGAATCTCGGTTGAAGCCGCTGATGCGGCCCGGGAAAGGCGGCCGTCCAGCCGTTTCATGGTTGATTCCAGAGCGGCCTTGTAGTCTGCCGACAACTGGTCCCAGCTCGCGCTAGCGGATGCAGGCAGGGCCCTCACCACAATCGCGAAACCGGCAGGATATTCCTGCAACGACAAAGCAGCCGCTTCTCTCAGTCTCCTCTTAACGAGGTTCCTGACCACAGCGTTCCCGACACTCTTAGAAACGATGAAGCCGAACCGGCTGGGTTCGTCGGCAGCAATAGCTACCGTATATAACACTACGTTCCGGCGTCCATTGCGGGCGCCGGAACGTACAGTATTTGAAAAATCGGTTGAAGTCCTCAGACGGTTCCGGGTGGCCAGCACCTTTAAACTCGCACAGGGATATTGACCGACGAGTCAGTATTTAGGCCGACAGTTCGATGCGTCCCTTGCCACGGCGGGCAGCCAGGATGGCGCGGCCGGCACGGGTACGCATACGAAGGCGGAAGCCGTGCTTCTTGGCTCGACGGCGGTTATTCGGCTGAAAAGTCCGCTTGCTCACGTTAGTTACTCCAGTGGATCAAAGGTGCGCCCACCCGATCAAAAAGGGGAAGAACTGGCCGACGCTAAGTTTTGTATATGTCCGCTGCTCTCAGCTCCTGATGCGCATGGCGCCGGGAGGTTCAATGAGGTCAAAAAGCGGACACAAAGGACTTCACAACGTTAGGGCAAAAAGCCACCCCCAGTCAAACCGGAAGGTACAAGCAAGGCTGTCCCCAACTGTGGTTAACCCTTTGTTTGTGCCTGTGGATGAAGTGGGTCACAGGGGTGTTTTTCGAACAACAACAGTGTAATTATCCACAAGGCACTTACCAGCTATCTTCTGGCCTTTTCATCCCCTAGAGTGGCCCAGTAGCCGATTATCCACGGTCTGTGTATAACCCTGTGGATGAAGCTGAACCAGAACCCTGGTTTCACGCTTGTGGCTGCAGGTAATGCAGGCAAGCAAGTTTGAGGGAACCATCGATGACAGTAGACGAAGCCAACCACGCGAATACTGTCGGAAGTTCCTGGCGCCGGGTAGTCACGCTCATGGAACAGGACCACAGGGTGTCACCCCGGCAACGTGGCTTCGTTATCCTCGCCCAGGCACAAGGGCTTATCGGCTCCACCCTCCTGGTTGCGGTTCCCAATGAACTCACCCGTGAGGTACTCCAGACCCAGGTCAAGGACGCCCTCGACGACGCGCTCCGCAATGTCTTCTCTGACGACATCCGCTGCGCGATCGACGTCGACACGGATTTGGTTCCCCTTCACACGGAGCCGGAACCCGTCGTCGAACTTTCCCTCTCAGCCGATGCGGCCGTGGAACTTAAACCGCAACCCATGTTGCCCAGCACTTCGCATGAATTCGGCCGCCTGAACCCGAAATATGTCTTTGACACGTTTGTGATCGGTTCCTCCAACCGTTTCGCCCACGCGGCCGCCGTAGCGGTAGCTGAAGCGCCGGCGAAGGCTTACAACCCGTTGTTCATCTACGGCGATTCGGGTCTGGGTAAAACCCACCTCCTCCACGCGATCGGTCACTATGCACGGCGCCTGTACAGCGGGATCCGCGTCCGTTACGTGAACTCAGAGGAGTTCACCAACGACTTCATCAACTCCATCCGCGACGATGAGGGCACAAGCTTCAAGACCACGTACCGGAATGTCGACGTCCTGCTCATCGATGACATTCAGTTCCTGGCAGGGAAGGACCGGACGCTGGAAGAGTTCTTCCACACGTTCAATGCCCTGCACAACAACAACAAGCAGGTTGTCATCACCTCAGACCAGCCGCCCAAGCTGCTGGCAGGGTTTGAGGACCGGATGAAATCGCGCTTCGAGTGGGGCCTCCTCACGGATATCCAGCCGCCGGAACTGGAGACCCGCATTGCAATCCTCCGGAAGAAAGCACTGAGCGAGGGTCTTTCCGCGCCCGACGACGCCCTCGAGTACATCGCCTCCAAGATCTCAAGCAACATCCGCGAGCTGGAGGGCGCCCTTATCCGCGTCACAGCGTTCGCCAGCCTGAACCGCCAGCCCGTTGACGTAGGCCTGGCCGAAATGGTGCTGAAAGACCTGATCACCGACGACGGCGCCCAGGAAATTACATCCGGCCAGATCCTGACCCAGACAGCTGACTACTTCAAGCTCAGCATGGAAGAACTGTGCAGCAAATCCCGGACACGCACTTTGGTGACCGCCCGCCAGATCGCCATGTACCTCTGCCGCGAACTTACCGACATGTCCTTGCCAAAAATCGGGCAGGAACTGGGCGGACGTGACCACACCACCGTGATCCACGCCGATCGTAAGATCCGTGAACTCATGGCCGAGCGACGTGTGATCTACAACCAGGTGACAGAACTGACCAACCGGATTAAGCAGCAGCAGCGCAACTCCTGAGCAGGAGCGATTCCCTCAGCCCCTACCTTATTAACAGGGGCATGTGGATAAGCCTGTGGATAGTTAAGGGGACAACCCCGTCCGATGGGCTTAAAACCCTTAAGCCATCTGTGGATCAGCGAAACCGCCCAAAAAGTTGTCCCCATCCACACCCTGTTTAAAACCTGCTCCACCCACAATCCATGAACAGGGAAGAACCGCGGAACCATACCGCAGGATTGGGTTATCCACAGTTTCCACAGCAGTTATTAACACTACTAATCCCAAAAAATTGAAATTCCCTCAAACAACAATTTCCCGACCTGGACCTTCCCGACGCCAAACCCCTTGCTCGAACCACCACCGCGTCAACCGGGGATGGGTTAATCCCGGATCTTCGGGCTAAGCTGTCAGCAGCGCTCCCATCCTTGGGACTTTCTGTGGTGGCCCATGTGAAAACCATGCAGGTCCGGCGGTGGAGCGCCACATGGTTTGGGGGACCTTCAGCCTGGAGCTCCCCGATCAGAAACGACAGCAGCAATGAAAGGCGGCACCCTTCCGTGAAGTTCAGAGTCGAACGGGACGTCCTGGCAGAAGCCGTCACCTGGACAGCCCGGTCGTTGTCTCCGCGGCCGCCCGTCCCGGTACTCTCCGGACTTTTGCTCAAGGCCGAAGCCGGAACTGTCAGCCTGTCCAGCTTCGATTACGAAACGTCCGCCCGGCTTGAGATCGCCGCGGACATCACGGACGAGGGAACCATCCTGGTGTCCGGCCGGCTCCTGGCAGATATCTGCCGCAGCCTTCCGTCCGCTCCAGTGGACATCGAAACCGACGGCAACAAGGTCACGCTCACTTGCCGTCGCAGCAGTTTCCACCTTGCCACCATGCCCGAGGCAGAGTACCCGCCCCTCCCTGCCCTGCCGGCCATCAGCGGCACGGTCTCGGGAGATGCGTTCGCCCAGGCGGTTTCCCAGGTGATTATCGCCGCGAGCAAGGATGACACCCTTCCCATCCTCACTGGCGTTCGGATGGAAATCGAAGATGACCTCATCACTCTCCTTGCCACTGACCGTTACCGTCTGGCCATGCGCGAAGTACCGTGGAAGCCTGTCACGCCCGGCGTCTCCACGAGTGCATTGGTCAAGGCCAAAACCCTCAACGAAGTGGCCAAGACCCTTGGTGGAAGCGGTGACATCAACCTTGCCCTGGCGGATGACGACAGCCGGCTTATCGGTTTCGAAAGTGGCGGACGGACCACGACGTCTCTGCTCGTAGATGGTGACTACCCCAAGATCCGTTCACTTTTCCCCGATACAACGCCCATCTACGCCACTGTCCGGACGCAAGAACTTGTTGAAGCGGTCCGTCGTGTCTCCCTCGTGGCGGAGCGGAACACTCCGGTGCGGCTTGCTTTCAGTCAAGGGCTGTTGAACCTCGACGCCGGTACCGGCGAAGATGCACAGGCCTCAGAAGAGCTGGAAGCGCAGCTCACCGGTGAGGACATTACGGTAGCCTTCAACCCGCATTATTTGGTGGAAGGTCTCAGTGTTATAGAAACCGCGTATGTCCGGTTCTCCTTCACCACCGCTCCCAAGCCCGCCATGATCACGGCTCAACGCGAGGCCGACGGCGAAGACCAGGATGACTACCGGTATCTCGTGATGCCGGTACGCCTTCCCAACTAGAACCAGCAGCGCAGAAAAGGGTTCCCCATGCACATCGGACTAATCGGCCTTGGCAAAATGGGTTTCAACATGCGCGAACGGCTTCGTCAGGGTGGCATCGAAGTCACCGGTCTGGATCGAAACCCCGAGATTACGGATGTAGCGTCCGTCGACGAACTCATCGCGGCCATACCCGCACCGAGGATTATCTGGGTAATGGTTCCGGCCGGTGAGATCACCGATTCGGTAATCAGCGATCTTGGGGACAAGCTGGAAGCAGGAGACCTGATCATAGACGGCGGAAACTCCCGCTTCACTGAAGATCAGAAGCATGCTGCCTCCCTTGCCGAAAAAAGCATTCGCTTCGCTGACTGCGGAGTGTCCGGTGGCGTGTGGGGACTGAAGAACGGCTACGGCCTGATGGCCGGCGGCGAGGCGGCCGACATCGAGCGGGCCATGCCGGTTTTTGATGCGCTGCGGCCCGAAGGCGAACGCGCCGACAGCTTCGTCCACGTCGGCGGAGTAGGAGCCGGGCACTACGCCAAGATGGTGCACAACGGGATCGAGTACGGCCTGATGCAGGCTTACGCCGAAGGCTACGAACTGCTCGCTGCCAAGGACATCGTCGCGGATTTGCCAGGCACATTCCGCGCCTGGCAAAAAGGCACAGTAGTGCGCTCCTGGCTCCTGGACCTTATGGTAAAAGCCCTGGACGAAGATCCGGGCCTGGCCTCCATTGATGACTACGTCGAGGATTCAGGGGAAGGACGCTGGACCGTCGAAGAGGCGATTGCAAACGCTGTCCCGGCACCCGCCATTACGGCGGCCCTGTTCGCGCGATTCTCCTCACGGGAGGACAATTCGCCGGCCATGAAAATGGTCTCCGCCCTGCGCCAACAGTTCGGCGGCCACGCCACCCGCCCGGCCAAATAAGGGTGGCACGCCACCCCCGAGGATTCTGAAAAGCGTGTACCTACAGCACCTTTCCCTGACTGATTTCCGCAGCTACGCCCAGGTGGACCTGACTCTTGACCCCGGGATCACCGTGCTGTTGGGTTCTAACGGCATCGGAAAAACGAATCTGATGGAAGCCATCGGTTATCTTGCCACGCTGAGCTCGCATCGGGTGAGCTCGGATGGTCCACTGCTTCGTTTCGGTGCAGACCGTGCCCTGATCCGGGCAAAGCTGGTCCGGGGCGACCAGTCAACGGTCCTGGAACTTGAGATTAACGCCAGCCGGGCCAACAGGGGAAGAATCAACCGCAGCAACCCGGTACGCTCCAGGGATCTGCTGGGAATCTGCCAGACGGTCCTCTTCGCTCCCGAAGATCTGGCACTGGTCAAAGGCGACCCTTCAAACCGCCGACGCTTCCTCGATGAACTTCTGGTCAGCCTTATGCCTCGCCACGCTGCAACCCGCAGCGACTACGACCGTGTGCTGAAACAGCGCAACGCCCTCCTGAAGTCCGCCCGGACAGGCAAGTTCACGGCAGGGCATGAAGCAACACTTGATGTCTGGGATCAACACATGGCGCGGGCCGGCGCGGAACTCCTGCATGCCAGGCTTGAACTTGTTGACAGGCTCCGCCCGCATCTGAAGAACGCCTACGAACAACTGACTGACGGATCAAAAGCTGCGGGAGCCGTGTACCGATCAACACTGCTTAACCAGTTGGACGACGACGGCGCCACCTCGGTCTTGGGAACTGACCCTGCCGTGCCCGGGCTAACGGCTGAGGATCTTGGAACACTGTCCGTGGATGAACTGACAGAGCGCTACGTTCAGGCGTTCGCCGCCTCCCGCCGAAGGGAACTCGAACGCGGAATCTCTCTCGTTGGACCACATCGGGACGAACTGGAACTGATTCTTGGGGAAGCGCCCGCGAAGGGATATGCCTCCCACGGGGAAACCTGGTCCATGTGCCTGTCACTGAGATTGGCTTCGTACTACGTGATGCTTGACGACACCAGGACGGGCGGGTCTGCCCCCATCCTTATTCTCGATGACGTTTTTGCGGAGCTGGATGTACAGCGTCGGCGTAAACTGGCTGCAATCGTCAGCGGTGCCGAACAAGTGTTGGTTACGGCCGCCGTCGAGGCTGACATTCCGGAAGAGTTGGCTGGGCGGCGGGTGAAGGTCATCCCAGGAGGAATCGATGAATAGGGACGACAAAAGTGCCGGCGGCCTGCAACCGGGCCGCGACCCTGATGAAATCGATGCTGCCCAGGTGGCACTCAACCGGATGAGGGAGGCCGCGGCTGCCCGCGGCGAAATCCGACGCGCGGCTCCCCGCGCCGGTGGCAACCTGCAGAAGCCAGGGCGGAGCGAGCGGGGAACCCGGGGGTTCACCCAGTTCCACGGAACGGGCCGCGACCCTTTGGGCCTGGGAAAAGTGGTGGGGCGGCTGGTTGCCGAACGTGGCTGGACTTCCCCCGTGGCCGTCGGTTCGGTCATGGCCGAGTGGGCCACCCTGGTGGGCCCTGAAATTTCTGCACACTGCACGCCCGAGAGTTTCACCGACACCACGCTGCACGTCAGATGTGATTCCAAGGCCTGGGCAACCCAGCTCCGCCTGCTCAGCCTCAGCCTGCTGGAGAAGTTCCGAACCGAACTGGGCGATGGAGTGGTGACAAGCATCAAGGTACTTGGACCGGCGGCGCCAAGCTGGCGCAAGGGCGGACGTACAGTGAACGGACGCGGCCCGCGCGATACCTACGGCTAAGCAACATGCCTTGTGTGGCTCTACAGGGATGATTGGTCTTCCAGGCCCCTGTCCAGACTCTTGAAAAATGGACAAACGGCGTGTAGGGCGCTTCAAAGGCCCCGAGTCGTATAGGCACCCATTCGGTGGAGTGTTCGGCGCTTCCAGCGTGGACCAATGGCCTCTCGTGGGCACGTTGGGTCCGGATGGGGCACCCAAATGCGGGATTGAGCGCCGTTACACGGTAGAATGGTCGGAGATAACTGGACGCCGGTGAAGCGTTGACTGAGTCCGTTTTCCTGCGTGTTCCAGCGTTGAGGGGGGCGGTCCGCCAGTCAGCCGAGTAGCCGGCGTCAACAGTGACGTGCCTGTTGGCGGCTGCAATCTCCCTTGGAGATGGCAACGGCCGGCCATCATCGATTACAGAGGAGTCGAAAGCGCCTGTGTCTAACGACAATACAGAAACCCTGACAGCGGAGTTCGCAGAAGAGATTCCTAATCCGGATACACCGGTGGAGAAGGCGACTCCAAGGGAATACGGCGCCAGCGACATCACTGTCCTCGAAGGCCTCGAGGCTGTTCGTAAACGGCCCGGCATGTACATCGGTTCAACCGGCCTCCGCGGCCTCCACCACCTTGTGTACGAAGTGGTGGACAACTCCGTTGATGAGGCGCTGGCTGGTTATTGCACCCACATCGAGATCACTTTGCAGGCCGACGGCGGCGTCAAGGTAGTGGACGATGGCCGCGGCATCCCGGTTGACATGCACCCCACGGAAAAGAAGCCCACCGTGGAGGTCGTTATGACCATCCTGCACGCCGGCGGCAAGTTCGGCGGCGGCGGGTATGCAGTATCAGGTGGCCTGCACGGCGTAGGCATCTCTGTCGTGAACGCACTTTCGAGCCGCGTGGATACAGAGGTCCGCAGGCAGGGCCATGTCTGGCGGATGTCCTTCGCTGACGGCGGCAAGCCCCAGGGCGGACTGGTGAAAGGCGAAGAAACCGACACCACCGGAACCACACAGACGTTCTACCCGGACGCCGGCATCTTCGAGTCAACGGTGTTTGAATTTGAGACCCTGCGCGCCAGATTCCAGCAAATGGCCTTCCTCAACAAGGGCCTTCGCATCACCTTGACGGATGAACGCCAGGCAGCTGCCGGCGTTGACGAGGCCGGGGACCTGAACCTCGATACCGTCGTTACCGAGGGTGAAATCGCCGCTGAGCACCGCACGGTGGTCTACCAGTACAACGACGGCCTGCTTGACTACGTGAAGCACCTGAACTCCAGCAAGAAAGTTGATGTAGTTCACGAGGACGTCATCGCCTTTGAAACTGAGGACACAGAGCGGCACATCGCCGTCGAGATGGCCATGCAGTGGACCACAGCGTATTCCGAAAGCGTCCACACTTACGCCAACACCATCAACACCCATGAGGGCGGCACCCACGAAGAGGGATTCCGTGCAGCCATGACCTCCCTCATCAACCGCTACGCGCGCGAAAAAAGCATTATCAAGGAAAAAGAAGAAAACCTTACGGGTGACGACATCCGCGAAGGCTTGACGGCTGTCATTTCAGTCAAGCTCGCGGAGCCTCAGTTTGAAGGCCAGACCAAAACCAAGCTGGGAAACTCCGAGGTCAAGGGGTTTGTGCAGCGGGTGGTTACGGACCAGCTCGGGGACTGGCTGGAGCGGAACCCTGGCCCTGCCCGGGACGTAATCCGCAAAGCCATTTCCGCGGCCCAGGCCCGCATGGCTGCCCGCAAGGCACGAGACAATGCGCGCCGCAAGAGCCCCCTGGAATCATTCGGCATGCCGGGTAAGCTCTCTGACTGCTCTTCGAAGGATCCGGCAAAGTGCGAGGTATACCTCGTGGAGGGTGACTCTGCAGGCGGTTCGGCCAAACGGGGCCGGAACCCGGAAACCCAGGCCATCCTGCCGCTTCGCGGAAAGATTCTGAACGTTGAACGCGCCCGGCTGGACAAGGCACTCGGCAATAACGAAGTGCAGTCGATGATCACTGCCTTCGGTACCGGCATCGGTGAAGACTTCAACCTTGCCAAGCTGCGCTACCACAAGATCGTCCTGATGGCAGATGCTGACGTTGACGGCCAGCACATCACGACCCTCCTCATGACGCTTCTCTTCCGCTACATGCGTCCGTTGATAGAAAACGGCTTCGTGTACCTGGCGCAGCCGCCGCTTTACAGGATCAAATGGTCCAACGCTCCCCACGACTACGTCTACAGCGACCGCGAACGTGACGCGAAACTGGTATCCGGCCAGGCCGCCGGCCGCAGGATCCCCAAGGACAATGGGATTCAGCGCTACAAGGGCCTGGGCGAAATGGACTACACCGAATTGTGGGACACCACTATGGACCCGGACCGGCGAACCCTGCTCCAGGTAACCATGGAGGACGCAGCAGCGGCCGACCAGACCTTCTCGGTTTTGATGGGCGAAGACGTTGAATCACGCAGGAACTTCATTCAGCAGAACGCCAAGGACGTCAGGTTCCTCGATATCTAGACCTTTTAGGCCCTGATTATTCTTGAACCGACATATACCTGAAACGGAATTAAAGAACCATGAGTGATGAAACACCTGAAGTTCCCGGCGAGTTCGGCGACGCCCTGGAACCCATCATTGAGGGCAACGTGCTGATCGACCGTGTGGAGCAGGTGGACCTGCAGACGGAAATGCAGCGGTCTTACCTGGACTACGCCATGGCCGTCATTGTTGGCCGCGCCCTCCCCGATGTGAGGGATGGCCTCAAGCCCGTCCACCGCCGGGTTCTGTACGCAATGTTCGACGGCGGCTACCGCCCGGACCGCTCCTTCAACAAGTGCGCCCGCGTGGTCGGCGAAGTGATGGGGCAGTACCACCCGCACGGTGACACCGCTATTTACGACGCACTCGTTCGCCTTATCCAGGATTGGACCATGCGGTATCCGCTGGCCTTGGGCCAGGGCAACTTCGGTTCGCCGGGCAACGACGGCGCAGCTGCACCCAGGTACACGGAAACCAAAATGGCGCCCTTGGCCATGGAAATGGTCCGGGACATCGACGAAGAAACCGTTGATTTCCAGGACAACTACGATGGCAAGAACCAGGAACCAACCATCCTGCCGGCGCGGTTCCCCAACCTGCTTGTCAACGGCTCCTCGGGTATCGCCGTCGGCATGGCTACCAACATTCCGCCGCACAACCTCCGCGAAGTTGCTGACGGTGTCCAGTGGTACCTGGCCAACCCCACCGCCAGCCGCGAGGAACTCCTCGAAGAGCTGCTGCTGCGCATCAAGGGCCCCGATTTCCCCACCGGAGCCCAGATTCTGGGCCACCGGGGCATTGAGGACGCCTACCGGACCGGCCGCGGTTCCATCACGATGCGTGCCGTGGTCAATGTCGAGGAATTGCAGGGACGAACCTGCCTCGTAGTCACCGAGCTGCCCTACCAGGCCAACCCGGACAACCTCGCCATCAAGATCGCTGAGCTGGTCAAGGATGGCAAGATCCAGGGAATCGCTGACCTCCGCGATGAAACCTCGGGCCGTACGGGCCAGCGCCTGGTTATTGTGCTCAAGCGGGACGCCGTGCCGAAGGTGGTGCTGAACAACCTTTACAAGCACACGCAGCTTCAGGACAACTTCTCCGCGAACATGCTGGCCATCGTGGACGGCGTGCCCCGGACACTGAGCCTTGATGCCTTTATCCGCCACTGGGTAACCCATCAGCTCGATGTCATCGCCCGCCGCACCCGCTACCGCCTGCGGAAGGCCGAAGAGGAAGCGCATATTCTCCGCGCACTCCTGAAGGCACTGGATATGCTGGACGAAGTCATCGCGCTGATCCGTGCCTCCAACACAACGGAAGCGGCCCGCGATGGGCTGATGCAGTTGCTGGACATCGACGAACTCCAGGCCCGCGCGATCCTGGACATGCAGCTCCGCCGTCTCGCAGCCCTGGAACGCCAGAAGATCCAGGACCGTCATGCCGAGCTTGAAGCCCTCATCACTGAGTACAACTCCATCCTGGCCTCCGAGGAGCGTCAGCGGGAGATCATCAGCAACGAGCTGGCCGAGATCGTAGCAAAACACGGTGACGACCGCAGGACCCACATCCTGATGGGATTCGACGGCGACATGTCGATGGAAGACCTCATTCCGGAAGAGGAAATGGTGGTCACCATCACGCGAGGCGGCTACGTCAAGCGCACCCGCAGCGACAACTACCGCTCCCAGCAACGTGGCGGCAAGGGCATCAAGGGTGCCCAATTGCGAGGCGACGACGTCGTGGAGCACTTCTTCGTCACCACAACCCACCACTGGCTCTTGTTCTTCACCAACCTGGGACGCGTATATCGCGCCAAGGCCTACGAGCTGGCTGAAGCCGGCCGTGATGCCAAGGGTCAGCACGTAGCCAACCTGTTGGCGTTCCAGCCCGACGAACACATTGCCCAGGTTCTGGATCTCAAGGACTACCAGCACTCGCCTTACCTGGTCCTGGCCACCAAACGAGGACTCGTGAAGAAGACGCGGCTGGAGGACTACGACACCAACCGTTCCGCCGGTGTCATCGCCATCAACCTGCGCGACGGCGATGAGTTGGTATCGGCGCAGTTGGTTTCGGAAACAGATGATCTGATGCTGGTCTCGCGTAAGGGCCAGTCCATCCGCTTCACAGCCACCGACGATGCCCTGAGGCCGATGGGCCGGGCCACATCCGGCGTTACGGGCATGAAGTTCCGTGAGGACGATGAACTCCTCGCGGCCAACGTCATCACAGAAGGATCCTACGTATTCATCGTTACCGACGGTGGCTATGCCAAGCGCACGGCCGTGGAAGAGTACCGGCTTCAGGGTCGCGGCGGCCTTGGCATCAAGGTTGCGAAGCTCGCCGAAGGACGAGGCGATCTTGTAGGCGCCTTGATTGTCCAGGAAGAGGATGAGGTCCTGGTGGTCATGGAGGGCGGCAAGGTGGTCCGCTCCTCCGTTGCGGGCGTCCCGGCTAAGGGCAGGGACACCATGGGCGTGATCTTTGCTAAGCCTGACAAGAACGACCGCATCATCGAGGTTGCCAGGAACAGTGAGAGAGGCATTGAGGCCGAGGACGGCGCCTTGGATGAGGACGCCGGCGAAGCTGGAAGCCTCACTGACGGCTCGGAGGAAACTCTGGCTGAAGGTCAGGGTAAAGCCAGTGATGACGTAACGTTGGCTGAAGATAACGGATCACATGAGGGATCTGGAGAAGCAGAATCAGTACTGTCCCTGCCGTCCGATGCTGAATCGGACGAGGATGTGCTGGACGAAGACACTACCGGAGGTAACGAGTGAGTAATTCCGACTCATATCCCAATCCGAGCAGCGGCGTTCCCGGCGGGGCCCGTCAGCCGGTGACCGCTCCGCGGGTGAATGCCCCAGTGCGTCCGCAGCAGCGACCCAGCACTCCAGGTGCTCCGGCGCAGCGGCCTCCCGCTCCCGGTCAGCGTCCTGCTGCGCCGGGTCAGCGCCCCACAGCGCCCGGTCAGCGTCCTGCAGCGGGTCAGCGTCCGGCGGCGCCCGGCCAGCGGTCCGGCCAAAGCACGGCGGGACTCATCAAACCTGCCCCCAAGGCAAAGGTCCGCCGGGCCCGGCTTCTCGTCAGCAAGGTTGACCCCTGGTCGGTGTTGAAGATGGCCTTCCTGCTGTCCGTGGCCTTGGGTATCGTCACGGTGGTGGCGGCGATTGTCTTGTGGACAGTGCTTGACCTGACGGGAATTTTTGATCAGGTGGACAGTCTGCTGGGTACCCTGGCCGGTTCCGAGGGCGGCGGATTCGAATTGAAGAAGGTCGCATCCCTTGGGCAGGTGGCGTCTTTTGCGACGATCATCGCCGTCGTGAATGTGGTCCTGCTGACTGCCCTCTCCATGTTGTCAGCGGTTCTCTACAACATTTCCGCCACCTTGGTGGGCGGTATCGGCGTCACTTTGACGGACGATTAAACAGCTGCTTTTCCACCCAAAAGCCTCGATTTGAGATCGGGCCGGGATGTGCTGTAAAGTCATATCTCGGCCCGATGAGGCATCGGGGCGTATAGCTCAGGCGGTTAGAGCGCTTCGCTGATAACGAAGAGGTCCCAGGTTCAAGTCCTGGTACGCCCACGGAACCTGCACAGGTTCAAGGAAAGATTCAGGTAAAACTGAGTCGGAACGGGGTGCATGTGAAGAAGTTGCTGGTTATTGCAGCGGCGATCGCAGGCGTCCTGCTCTACAGGAAAGTGCAGGAATCCGAAGCCCGGAAAACAGTCTGGAGCGAGTCCACCGATACGGTTGACTAGCAAGGACACCCGGTCTGGAAGCTGGCAAAAGGCTTCCTGGAACTAGGGTATGATTGACGGGTTGCTTCTTATGGGGGCATGGCGCAATTGGTAGCGCACCTGCTTTGCAAGCAGGGGGTTCGGGGTTCGAGTCCCCGTGCCTCCACCATAAGAATGAGTCCCGGTCAGCAATGACCGGGACTCATTGCTTTAACTGTTCGCCAGGATTGGCCGGGCTACAGTGGGCACGTGACTTTTCTTATTGCGGCTCTTGGGGTGCTGGGCGTAGCCTCCTCAGGGCCGCTCATAGCCGCAACCCTTGGTGCCACAACAGTCAGTGCCCTGGCTATAGCTTTCTGGCGTAATGCAATCGGTGCTGTTGTTATGGTGGCTCCGGTAGTGGTCCGGGATCCGCGGGAGCTGGGTCGAATCAGGGCGTCCGAGTTCCGCTGGTGCCTTATTGCCGCGGTTGCGCTGGCCCTGCACTTCGCCTGCTTCATTACCTCCCTTCAACTGACATCGGTGGCCGCCGCGACAGCCCTCGTCTGCCTGCAATCCGCCTGGATTGCAGTCTTTCAGCTGTTCCGTGGAATCAGACACAGCTGGACTGTGCTGGCCGGGTTGGCGGTCGCCTTTCTCGGAGTAGTAGCGATCACAGGATTCGATATGGGAACTTCACCGGAGGCCCTGGCAGGAGACTTGCTGGCAGTCGCTGGAGGTGCGCTGGCAGGCCTTTACACCCTTGCAGGAGGGAAGGCCCGGCAGACCATGACTACGGGCTCGTACACGACGCTCTGCTATGGAATGTGTGCTGCCTTGGTCGCCGTGCTCGCATTGTTCACCGGCCAGCCCCTCATTGGGTTCGAAGCTGCCGGCTGGTTGGGTATAGCCGCCATCACGGTATGTGCACAACTGGTAGGGCACACGGCGTTCAACCATTTGCTGGCCACGATGAGTCCGCTATTGGTATCCATGATCATCCTGCTCGAGATCCCGGGCGCAGCTTTGCTGGCAGCCTTGTTCCTGGCTGAGACGCTGCCGGCCGGAACCTACGCCGGCCTTGCTTTGATCCTGGTGGGCCTCGCCGTCGTCGTCGCCGGTCAGCGCAGCTCGGCCCGGAAAGCAGTCCCGCAGCTCGCGGAGCTTGGTACGGACTGATCCGGGGAATGCCCGGGAGAGCTATTGGCCCCCGCGGGTCTTGGGCTGGGCAGTATTCACTGTGTGGATAGCCCGCAGCAGCTTGGCCGGGAAATAAACCGAGAAGAACACCACCATGGGAGCCTTTAGGGCCATTTTCTTCACGTTGTGGGCTTTATAGGTGCGGTCAAAGCGAGTTACGTAGTAGCGGTAGTCCCGGGGCGAATCTTCTAAGCGCCGGGCCGACATTCCGGACACCATCTGGGGCCAGTACTGAACCTTGAGTTCGTGGTCTGCCAGGTGGAGCGAAAGGTCGATGTCCTCGTGCATCTCGTCTTTTTCGTCCCGGCACGTCTCTTCCCGAATGGTTTCCCACGCGGAGCGCCGCATAGCCATGTTGGAACCAAAGAGGAAGTGGTACTGGTGTTTGGCCAGCTTGAGCATGAGCTGGCGCATCTTGTCATCAGCCTTGAGCCCGAAGCGCCGCATTGGCATGTCGTAGTAGACCACAGGGCCGGTCGCCGCCTGGACGGTGGGGTCCTTGAACGCCTTTTGGACCTGTTCCACCCAGTCAGGCTCGAGAACCGAGTCCGCATCAATACGGCCCAGAATGTCACTCCGGGCGTGATCCAAACCGAAGTTCCTGGTGGGGATAAGGCCTTGTTCCTTGTGTTGGCTCAAAAGGATGATGGGGCTCTCTGGATATTCAAGCTGCATCTGACGCACGATCTTTGCCGTGCGGTCCTTGGACTTGTTGTCCACCACGATGATTTCGTCTGCCGGGACAGATTGGTATACGGCCGCGATGAGGCACTGCCGTATGACGCTCTCCTCGTTGAAGGCCGGGATAACAATGGAAACGCTCGGCAGGGGGTCAGCGTTCGAGGAATCCTCGGGGGCTTTATCGGGTGACATCAGTCCAAATTTAGCACCGATACGGTTGTCCTTAGCCGGTACTGCACGGTATCCACGTGCAGGAAGGGCCCCGCCTCGGCGGAGCCCTTCCCCATTTTCGACCCGCTTTCGCGGCAGCCGTCAGTTACTTCTCAGTGGACTTTTCCGCTTCACTGGTTCCGTTGGTGTTCAGGCTGGCGGCGATGTTTTTCACAGCAGTCTTGGCATCCGTGGCCACCTTGGCACCGGCGTCCTTGGCAGCTTCGACAGCGTCACCGGCAGCTGAGGCGACGTCACTGGAGGAGTCGGCTGCCTTGTCAGCGGCGTCCGCAACATCCTCACCCGTATCTGCCACCACACCGGTTGCTGCATGCTTGCCGTCGGCAAGGGCATCTCCGACGGAGGTCGCAGGAACCGGGGCCGGTGTCACCGGAGTCGTGTCCACAGGCGTGGGCGTCTTCCAGGGATCTTCCACGGGCTTGGAGGCCTTCCAAGCTGCTACACCTGCTGCCACGGCGGCAGCAATTACTCCGAAGATCAGCAGGCCGCGGTTCTTCGACTTCGGCGCCGCAGCCTTTTCCTTCGTGACGGCGCGAGTGGCTTCAGCAGCGGCGGCCTTCAGTTGATGGCCGGTGGTCTGTGCCTGCTCCTGGATGGTGTGGACAATTCCCACGTCACCGAGCTTCTGTGCCACTGCGTCCACGCGTGCCGGGGCATTCTCCAACGTGCGATGGACCACTTCCGATGCCTGGCCGATCTGGTCTGAAAGACGCGGCAGGTATTCCACCACAACGCGGTCGCGGGCATTGGCAATAACCGGGGTGGCCTTATCCAGAGCCTCGTGAAGCCGCGGAGTCGCGCCTTCTACTACGTCATGGATCTTCGGGGCCAGGGTGGCCAGGCCATCCTGGATACGGGGGGTGACGGTGGCAACGCCGTCGGCCAGGTTATGGGCCGCTGATTTCAACCCTTCCTGAATCTTGGGAGATGCGGTGTCAATGCCATGCTGCAGGCGGGGAACTGCCCAGTCCACCGCAGCCTCCACGCGGGGGCCGGCCCAGTCCTTGGCATTCTCTACTGCGGAGCTCACTGAGTGCTCCACGTCGCGGGCAATACGATCCGATTTCTTCACAACTACCTCCCGATTAATGTGGCGGTTCTTTCGTTAGCCTACGTGGATTGAACCTCACCGGCTATTCTTCAGCGGCAATTCGGATGGATTTCACCCAGCGCGGAACTCCTGTCCAGACTCTTTGCGCCCGGAGCCACCGTGGAACAATGGCCTTATGACTGCCATCGCAACTGCAAAAGCAACCATTCACACGAGCCTCGGCGACATCGTCGTCAACCTCTTCGGCAACCACGCCCCTAAGACCGTCAAGAACTTCGTCGGACTGGCAACGGGCGAGCAGGCCTGGACCCACCCCGAAACCGGTGAGGACAAGACAGGTACCCCCTTGTACAACGGCACCATCTTCCACCGCATCATCAAGGACTTCATGATTCAGGCCGGCGATCCCCTGGGACGCGGCATTGGCGGACCGGGATACAAGTTCGACGACGAAATCCACCCCGAACTGACGTTCAACGAACCCTACAAGCTGGCCATGGCGAACGCCGGAATCCAGATGGGCAAGGGCACCAACGGCTCGCAGTTCTTCATTACCACCATCCCCACCGACTGGCTGCAGGGTAAGCACAGCATCTTCGGTGAAGTGGCTGACGAGGAATCAAAGAAGGTAGTTGACGCCATCGAGGGTGTCCGCACCGGCATGGGCGATCGTCCCGTCGAGGACGTCACCATCAACAGCATCGACATCGAACAGCTCTGATTCCGCTCCTATGAGTTACGGAATACCGGCGGCCGAGCCGTCCGCACAGATCCCGGTTTGCCCCAGGCATCCGGACAGGCCTTCTTACGTCAGGTGTCAGCGCTGCGGCCGGCCTGCGTGTCCGGAATGCCAGCGGGCGGCCGCCGTCGGGTTCCAATGCGTTGACTGCGTCAACGAAGCAGCACGGGCGACGCCGGGCGTCAGGACCGTTTACGGCGGTGCCGTTGCCACGGGCCGGCCGTTGGTGACGTTCGCGATTATCGCCGTCTGTGCACTGGTCTACGTGCTGCAGTGGGTTATTCCCGGCCAGTTTGTCTACGAGCAGTTCGCGTACAACAACGTCTTTGTCAGCCCCAAATACGGGGCCTTCGAGCCGTGGCGGATGCTGACGGCCGCTTTCCTGCATTCCCCTGGCTTCATCCTGCACATCGTGTTGAACATGTACATGCTGTGGATGTTCGGCCAAGCCCTTGAACCCCTGCTGGGCCGGGCCCGATTCCTGGCCATCTACGTCCTCTCCGCCCTAGGCGGCTCTGTTGGCTACCTGGTGCTGAATCCCGTTGTGCTTCCAGGCCAGGGCCTTGTTGGAGTGGTCGGTGCTTCGGGCGCCATCTTTGGACTCTTCGGCGCCATGCTGGTGGTCCAACGGCACCGCGGCGGTGATACACGGCAGCTCTGGGTCCTGATCGCGATCAACGGCGTCATTGGATTCATTGTCCCCGGCATCGCGTGGGAGGCTCACCTGGGCGGGCTCATCACCGGTGCCGCATGTGCCGCAGTTGTTGCCTATGCGCCCAAGGGCAAGCGGCGGGGGCTTCTCCAGGCCGCCGGTCTTGTACTGGTGCTTGTGGCTTTGGTGGCCCTGTCCTGGTTCCGGGTGGCAACAGCTTAGGATCCCCGCGTACCTGTTTCCTGCACCTATCCCCCGGTGGCCTGAGGCCACCGGGGTTTTTTGTGGCACCGATTATGCGGCTACGCGACCCGGGAATAGGCGGGCCGTCGGTCCATGGAACTTTATCCACACGGCTTATCCACATTGTGAGTAACTTACATGGCTGTAGTTCAGGTCATTCGGCGGGACAGAAGCCCAGTGCTGGCGGTTTTCCACGAGTGGCGGGCACTTTTGTCCCCAACTGTGGATAACTAAGGAGACCGTGATTGTTGTTAAGTGGACAACTTTTCCCACTTCCAAGCTCCCTTGTGAACGCTCAAAGGGTGCCTTGATGCTCAAATCCACAGGATTATGCACAGGTGTTAATAACGCGGGCTGTCTGTGGATTGGCGGTATTCCCTGCCACTGGGACGAAAATGAGAGGTGAGTAGCGGGTAGCAGGAGAGGTTATCCCCAAATGTGGATAACTTTGTGGAAGGTCTGTGGAGAAGAAGGTGCAGGAGCCCGCGCCGTTGGAAAGTTTCAGTAGGTCCTTGGATATCCACAGGTGGATCCACAGTGTTAATAACTTACAAAAGTGTGATTTGGCCGGAACTACAGCGTTGTGGCTTCTACCGGGGCCAAGCCGCCAGGGTGGCCGGAACTTATGCACACTGTGGATAACTTTGCCCACAGGCGAAGTGCCGCGGCTTTACTCGGGCAGAGGCTAAGAACTCCAGATGCCGGACGAACCTCTCCTATGGCTATCCACAAGATGGGTGTCGATCATCCCGATGGCTTCCATCAGGGCGTACATGGTGGTTGGTCCAACGAACACAAATCCGCGCTTGCGGAGAGCTTTGGACAGGGCGATTGATTCAGGCGACGTAGTGGCGGTCTCCGCAAGCGTCGTCGGCCTGGGTGTGGTTGGAGGTTTGAACCCCCACACAAAGTCCACCAAGCCGCCGTCGGGCCTCAATGCGATGGTGGCCTGGGCATTCGTAATGGCTGCACGGATCTTGAGCCGGTTCCGGACGATTCCGGAATCCAGCAGCAGCCGTTCGACGTCTGCCTCGGTAAAGGCAGCGACAGTCTCGGGGTGGAAGTTATGAAAAGCTGCACGGAATGCGGGACGTTTCCGCAGAATGGTTGCCCAGGAGAGTCCGGCCTGAAAGGCTTCAAGGCTGATGCGCTCATACAGCCCCTGCTCATCACGAACGGGAAGTCCCCATTCGGTGTCGTAGTACTCGCGCAGCAGCGGGTCATTAGCCGCCCACGGGGGTCTCGCCAGTCCGTCGTCGCCGACGATGGTGCCGTTGCCTTCAGCAGTCATGCTTCAGCTCTCACTGTCCAAAGGGAATGGACGAACACCTCAGGTATTCAGGAACGCCAGCGAGTTGTCATAAGGAAGCCGAGGATGGCGATGCCAAATCCCGCAACAATGTTCCAGGACTCCCATTCGCGAACAGGAAAAGCACCTTCGCTGATGTAGTAAGTGATGATCCAGAGCAGCCCGATGATCATCAGGCCGAACATCACGGGCTTGAACCATACAGGGTTTGGCTTGTACGCCTGCGCTGCTGCCGGCTGTGCCGCGGATGCAGTCCTCTTGCGTGGCTTCGACTCGGGCACGGGTCCTCCTTGGCGGGCTGAATCAAGAGTGGCGGCCCTGGCTTGGTATCCTGCAATGAGGAAACGCCGGCGGTCAGTGCCCTCTTGGTCACGTCTGAATTCTTACTAGCAGCCAATTCTAGCTGTAATTCAGCCGGCGCCGGTGCCGCCGCTCACGCCGAAGGGGAGAATCAGTGCTGCTGCAGGAGAAGGAGACGCGTGTTGCTGTGCCACCGCCGCGCGCCGGTGTTCTCCGCACCGCTGTCCAGATCATGGGTGAGCTGCTGATTACGGCGGGGGTCATTCTGCTGCTGTTCGTGGCTTGGCAATTATGGTGGACCAACGTTGAGTCCGATGCCAAACAGAGTGAAGCCATAAAGAACTTCGTCCAGGAACTGGGACCTCTCGCACCGCCATCTGCCGCTCCCTCGAATCCGGCAGACTATGGACCGCCCGTGGTCTCAGAACCTCCAAGTCATGGCGGAACAATTGGAATCATGTACGTCCCCCGGTTCGGAGCTGACTACACGCGGCCCATCGCCCAGGGTACGTCCACTGACGTCCTGGATACCCTGGGACTGGGCCACTACAAGAACACGTCCATGCCTGGAGCGGTGGGGAACTTCGCTGTGGCAGGCCACCGGCAAACCCACGGCGCCGTACTGGATAACATCCATACCCTCGTGCCCGGGGACAAGATCTACGTCCAAACCAAGGATGGATACTACGTCTACGTTTTCCGTAACAACCAGGTGGTACTGCCCACCAGCACAGACGTGCTGCTGCCAGTGCCGGCCCAGCCCGCGGCGACCCCGACTGAAAGCTTCCTGACCATGACCAGCTGCAACCCGCGCTTCGGCGCACAGGAGCGCATCATTGCGTACTCAGTGCTCGAACGATGGCAGCCTGCCTCGGCAGGACCGCCGGCCGAAATTGCCAGGCAAGTGGCCAAAGCCCGCGGGGAGGGTTAAGTATGTACGGCTGGATATTCCGTCACCTTCCCGGTCCCCTGTGGCTGCGCATCCTGACGTCGTTGGTGCTGGCGGCCGCGGCAGTGGTCCTCATGGTGCAGTTCCTGTTTCCCTGGCTCTCACAGTTCACTCAGTTCACCGACTCAACGATTGGTTCAGTAACCCAACCATGAGCACAACCAAAATCCTTGTCGTGGACAACTACGACAGCTTCGTTTACACCCTGGTTGGTTATCTCCAGGAGCTGGGCGCGGAAACCACGGTGGTCCGTAACGACGACGTCACCCTCGCCGAGGCCATCGAGCTCGCTGAAACCCGCGACGGCGTACTCGTCTCCCCCGGGCCGGGCACCCCCGCTGAGGCAGGCGTCTGCATCGAACTGATCAAATGGTGCGGAGACCAGAGCAAACCCATGTTCGGGGTTTGTCTGGGACATCAGGCCCTCGCCGAAGCGTACGGCGGAACAGTGACCCATGCCCCCGAGCTGATGCACGGAAAAACCTCACTGGTTGAACACCACGGGACAGACGTGTTTCTTGGCCTGCCCTCCCCTGTCACAGCAACCCGCTACCACTCCCTGGCAGCGGTTCGAGGGACCATTCCGGAAGTCCTGGAAATCACTGCCGAAACCGCCACCGGTGTGATCATGGGGCTTAGGCACCGGACCGCGCCTTTGAGCGGCGTGCAGTTCCACCCTGAGTCCGTTCTGACAGAGGGCGGGTACCAAATGCTGGGGAACTGGCTGGAGTCCCTGGGAATGACCGGGGCTGCCGCACGTGCCGGGAAGTTGAGCCCGCTCATCAAGCACTGAGGCTTACGGGCCTCACTGTCAGGGGCCTGAGCAACTCAGCGTGCTCTTCAGCAGGACAGGAGCACCTGCTCACGGTCCTACTTCTTGGACGGCGTGGCTGTCGGTGTGGGGCTGGGTGTGGGCGGAGGCGCGGCCTTCGCCACGGTAACGGTTATGGTCTTGCCCTGTTCTACGAGAGCATTCAGCGGGTCGCTTTGCTCTGTCACCCGCCCGGGTTCCACCTGGGTATTTTCGACTTCCCGAAGCACCATCACCAGACCGAGGTTCTTCAGCGCAGCCTCTGCCTCTGCCTTGGGCAATCCCCGCAGTTCCGGCATGGAAACCTTCCCGGTGGAGACCACGATCTCGACCGTGCTGCCTACTGCCACCACTTGCCCCGGGGCAGGATTGGTGGTGATGACGATGCCCGCTGGAACAGTGGCGCTGTTGGCCATGGTGGTTACCGGTGCCCCCACCAGACCGGATTGGCGGAGGACATCCCGTACCGCAGCCTCAGTTCTCCCGGCCAGACCCTCAGGGATCTTTACGGCGCTGGGACCCTCGGAGATGTTCAGGATGACATCTGAATCCGGATCCAAGGACGTCCCGGCCGCAGGAACTGTTCCGATCGCGACCCCCTTGGCAATGTTGTCGTGTTGGAGCCGCTTAATCTGCGGATTGAGGCCGGCCCCATAGAGCTTTTGCAGGGCTTCAGACTCAGTCAGCGAAGCCACAGCCGGGATATCCACCCGCGCCACCGGAGGCGGGGGCTGGTTAACAATGCTGTAGACCCACACGCCACCGCCTCCCAGCACCAACAAGGTGAAGATGACCAAAGTGGCGATCCACGTCCGACGGCGGGATCTCTGCCGCGGTGTACGCTCGCGCTCCGGTTCAAAGCTGAGCGGCAATTCCGCTGCGCCAGGTGAATCGTAGGCTCCGCCAGCGCTCACCGAAAGGGCGCCGTCTTCTCCGGACGTGTCACTCATAGGCCTGATCCTGCCGCGAGGCGACTCGTCGAGGAACTTGGCGCCAGTGAGCGATAAAGCTGTAGTCTCAACAGCCCGCTCCGTCAGCGGGACGGTATGGTTCGGATCAGTCGGTGCTTCAGTTGCCAAGAGTTCGGGCACAGCCACGCCATTGCGGGCAGCCCGCAAAGCCCGACGGAACGCAGCAGCATCCTGGAAGCGATCCGCGCGGTTCTTTTGGAGCGCCTTGGCCAGAACGGTGTCCAAGGCAGGAGTGACGTCGGGATTAAGGGTGCTGACAGGCTCGGGAATTTCCCGGACGTGCTGGTAGGCGACCGACACAGGACTGTCCCCAATGAACGGGGGCCGTCCGGCGAGCATTTCATACAAAAGGCAGCCCGCTGAATACAGGTCGCTGCGCGCATCCACGGTTTCACCACGTGCCTGTTCCGGTGACAGATATTGTGCTGTTCCCACGACAGCCTGCGTTTGCGTCATCGTGGCTGATGAGTCCGCCATGGCCCGGGCAATTCCGAAGTCCATGACTTTGACTGAGTTGGAGTTGGTGCAGAACATGACGTTCGCAGGCTTGATGTCACGGTGGACGATTCCTGCTTTGTGGCTGTATTCAAGAGCCGACAGAACGCCCAACGAGAAATCTATCGCCTGGTCGATAGTGACTTCATCTGCACGGATGAGATCCCTTATGGTCTTGCCCGAGACGTACTCCATAACAATGTATGGAACCCTGACGGTGTCCTCCGGGCCGCCCGGAACAGCATGCTCGCCCGTGTCGTAGATGGCAACGATCGAAGAGTGGTTCAGGGCAGCGACTGCCTGCGCCTCCCGCTTAAAACGGGCCTGGAACTGCGGATCCCTGGCCAGGTCAGGGCGCAAGAGTTTGACTGCAACGGTTCGCCCAAGGCGGGTATCAACCCCGCGATAGACGTCCGCCATGCCGCCCCGGCCGATCAGCTCGCCGAGTTCGTAGCGACCGTTGAGGACGCGTTGGGTATCCACCGGGAGGCTATCCTCCCGGTGTGACGGCATGCGGGGCGAGTCTGACACGGTTCTGCGCTGCCTACGGAGCCGGTGAGCTGGTAGTCGGAGTAGATCCCAATCCCAAAGGCCTGGAAAGGTGATAGGTCACCACGGATCCGGCGGGTACCTTCATCCCGGCTTCAGGATCGGAGCTGACGAAGGTTCCGGCAGGTTGAGTTGGAGATCCGGTCACGTCATCACCCTTTGCCCAGCGCAAACCGGCAGCCTGTATGGCCTGCTGGACCTGGGCTTCGGTGCTTCCGACCCCGATGGCAGGAACCGAAAGCATCTCCGGACCCTTGGAATAAGTCACGGTGATGGTTTCGCCGGCCTGCACGGGGCCCGACGGATTGATGTCCGTCACTGTACCCGGGGCTGCATTGTTGAAGACCTCGTTACCCTGGACCGTCAATCCGAGGCCGATCAGCTCTGCCCGGACGTCATCATACGGACGTCCCTTGTAGGCGTCCGGAATCAGGTTGATGGCCGCAGGCGTGCTCTGGGTCGGTGTTGGCGTGGGAGTGGGCGTCGGTGAAGCCGATGTCCGGGTGGGCGTGGGCGTGCTGCTGGTAGGGGCACTGACCGAAGGGGCAGGGCTGGTTGCTGCCGGTTGGGGGAACAAGAGCCCGGACTGCGTCAGGATGAATCCGATGAGCGCGAAAAGGACCAACAGAATGAGTGCGATCAAAGGCCACGTCCAGGGGCTGCGGCCGCGGCGCTGAGGCTCATCTACGGGCTCGTCGTAGTCCTCTTCCTCCTGGATCCAGGTCCGCTCTGCGGCGAGGGCATTCGCGCGTGAAAGGGTATTCCGGGCTCCGCCTTCTTCCCCGTTGGCGCCTGCGGCCCCTACGGCTGCGCCGGCAGCAGCAGCGCCGAGAACCGGCAAGGCGGAGGTCGACGTCGAACGGTTCCGTTCAGCGCTCGATCCGATGACGCCGGTGGGTGCTGTGGGAATGTCCACGGGGGCTGTGATGGGTCCGGTTGTTGCTTCGAACAGCAGCATTCCGGGCACCGCGGCGTGAGCCGCCGCGATGTCGCCATTACGGATTGCTTCCGCCGCCTCTGCCAGCTTGATGGCATTGGCAGGACGGTTCTTGGGGTCCTTGGAAAGCATGGACATCAGGAGTGCCCGCACCGGCGTCGACAGAGTCTCAGGAAGGGGCGGCGGGGCATCGTTCACCTGGGCCAGGGCAATGGCAATCTGGGACTCGCCGGTGAAGGGCCGGTGGCCCGTCAGGCACTCGTAGCCGATCACGCCCAGGGAGTAAATGTCGGAAGAGCCGGTAGCTGTCTGCCCGGTGGCCTGCTCGGGAGCAAGGTACTGGGCCGTGCCCATCACCTGCCCTGTCTGCGTGAGCGGCACCTGATCGGCCAGGCGGGCTATGCCAAAGTCAGTAACCTTGACCCTGCCCTCCGGGGTGATGAGCAGGTTTCCCGGCTTGATATCACGGTGCACCAGGCCCTGGTCATGGGCGACGGCGAGAGCGCGGGCCGTCTGGGCAATCATGGACAAGGTGCGGTCGGGTGAGAGCACCTGCTCGTGTTCGATGATGCTGCTCAGGGGCTGGCCGGGTACCAGTTCCATGACAAGGTAGGCGGAGCCTTCTTCCTCACCGTAGTCAAAGACGTTGGCGATGCCGACGTGATTCAGGAGGGCGGTGTGGCGTGCCTCGGCGCGGAACCGCTGCAGGAACCCGGGGTCCCCCGTGTATTCCTCCTTGAGCACCTTGATGGCTACGATGCGGCCAAGGATCAGGTCTTTGGCTTTCCAGACCTCTCCCATGCCGCCAATCGCAATACGCGTGGTCAGCTGGAACCGCCCGCCGAGGGTGATTCCCGTTGTAGGCCTCACTTATTCAACACCGCCTCAAAAATCTTCTTTGCATTCGGACTGGTTAGCTGTGCGCCGGTGGTGATGTCTACGTCTTGCATGACGATGGTGACTGCCACCTGCGGGTCATTGGCCGGGGCGAACCCGGTAAACCATGAGTTGTTTAAGCCATCGGTACCGAGCTCCGCGGTGCCGGTCTTGCCTGCCACCTGGACGCCTGGAACAGCGGCGCCCCTGGCGATGCCGTTACTGACCACACTGGTCATCCACTCCGTGATCTGGCGTGAGATTTCCGGAGTTGTGGAGGTCCGGAGGACCTCGGGTTTCGGCTCGTCGATAATCCGGAGATCCGGGGCGCGGAGGGTTTTGATGAGGTTTGGCTTCATCTGAACACCACCATTGGCAATGGCGGAAGTCATGAGCGCCACCTGCAGCGGAGTAGCCCGGACATCCCGTTGCCCGATGGCAGACTGGGCCAGCCCGGGGGCGTCCAAGTCATCCGGAAATTCGCGGGTGTCGTAGTCGAGTTTCAGTTGATCGCCCATTTCCTGGCCGAAACCAAATTTGTCTGCCTGTTGGGCGATGGCATCGCGGCCGAGATCTCGGGCAATGCTTGCAAAGGGAGTGTTGCAGGACTGCTGCAGGGCGAAGGCGAAGCTTGCGGTGTCCTGCGTGTAGCAGTTGCCGCCGGCGTAGTTGGGCAGCCGGTACTCGATCCCGGGGAACGAAAGCTCTGCGGGATTTGGGAGCACGCTGTCTTTGTTGTACTTCCCGGAACTGAGGGCAGCAGCTGTATCGACCAGCTTGAATACCGATCCAGGCGCCAGGAGGGCACCCGTGGGGCCACTGACATTCTGGTTCAGGTTGATCCCGGGGACCTTATTGAGCTCGTTGATGTTGGCTTCAGCGGCAGCTTCATCCTGAGTGGCGACGAGGTTCGGATCGTAGGAGGGCTTGGACACCATGGCAATGATGCCCCCTGTTTTCGGGTTCGTCACCACGATTGAGCCACGCTGACCATCCGGAATCAGGTCGTATGCAAGTTTCTGGATCGCGGGGTCAAGGGTGAGTTCTACCGAGGCACCCTTGGGCTGGTTGCCCAGGAACAGCTGGCCCACCCTGTCGAGGAACAACTGGTCCGAAGTGCCTTCCATCTGCTCGTTCATGCCTTTTTCGAGCCCGGTAACTCCAAAGTTCTTGGAGAAGAAGCCCGTAATTCCGGCGTAAAGTTCCGGCTGGGTGTAGGTCCGCTGGAATTTGCAGCTTTCAGAACCCGGAACGGACTGGGCGATGGGAGTGCCGCCCACAATGATGGCGCCGCGGTCGTTGCAGAAGTTCTGCAAGAGCGTCCGGCTGTTCAGCGGGTTTGCCTTGAGTTCCTCGGCCCCGACCACCTGAACATAGCTGATGGCGCCGAAAATGAGGGCAAACATGGCCACCGCGGCGATCCATGAGTGTCGAATGGCCTGGTTCACAGTTGCTGCACCGCCTCAGTCTGGGAGTCAGTCCGGATTTGCGTGGTTCGCCGGGGGGGCGGGGGACCCGGGTTGCCCTGGGATGGCTGGGACAGCCTGCCGGGTGTCGGTTTCGGTTCCCGGAGGAAGGGGCGTGGTGTCAACAGGGCTTCGTGCCGTGTGGGAAATCATCAGAAGCAGGCCCACAATGATCCAGTTCGCGAGCAGGGAGGATCCGCCCGCCGCGAGGAACGGAGTGGTCAAGCCGGTCAGCGGTATGAGCCTGGTGACGCCGCCGATAACGACGAAACACTGCAGTGCAATTGCGAAGGACAAGCCGCATGCCAGCAGCTTTCCGAAGGCGTCGCGGGTACCCAAGGCAGCCCGGAAGCCGCGGGTGAAGAGCAGCAGGTACATCAAAACAATCGCGAACAGGCCGATGAGTCCGAGTTCTTCACCGAATGAAGCGATGATCATGTCGCTGTTGGCAAAGGGAACGGTATTGGGGCTTCCTTGACCCAGACCGGTGCCCACCAAGCCACCGCTCGCCATTCCGAAGAGTCCTTGGACGATCTGGAGGCTTCCGCCAAATTGGCGGTCGTACACCTCTGGGGTAAAGGCATTGAGCCAGCCGTCAATGCGAAGCCCCACGTGGGAGAACACCCGGGAGGCAACGAACCCGCCGCCAAGGATGAGGCCTACACCAATGACCACCCAGCTGACGCGGCTGGTGGCCACATAGATCATGACGATAAAGAGCCCGAAGAACAGCACTGACGAGCCGAGGTCCCGTTGGAAGATCAGCACACCGATACTGACCAGCCAGGCCGTGATCATGGGCCCCATGTCCTTGAAGCGAGGAAACTGCAGGGGACCGATTTTGCGGCCCGCCAGGAGGATGAGGTCCCTGTTGGAGGAAAGATAGCCGGCAAAGAATATGGCGAGGGTTATTTTGGCAATTTCGCCAGGCTGGAATGTCCAGGGACCAAGCCGGATCCACACGCGGGCTCCCAGAATTTCACCAGCCGAGATCCCAGGAATGAGTGGAAGGAGAAGGAGCAAGGCGCTCACCGCAAGGGAAATATAGGTAAAGCGCCGCAGGATGCGGTGATCCTTCAAGAACCAGATAACGGCGACGGCGACGGCCATGGCAACCAGGGTCCAACGGAGTTGGTCATTTCCGGTCTCGGAATCCGGACCGTCCAGACGATGAATCATCGCAAGGCCAAGGCCATTGAGCGCCACCACCAGCGGAAGTATTACCGGGTCGGCATACTTTGCACGAAGACGGAGAACGACATGAAAAAGCAGCGCTGCTACTGCCAACAGGCTGGACTGGAACCAGAAATCGGAGTCGAACGCCTTTTCCTGATCCACGCCAACCAGTGCGTTGGCGCCGATTCCCACGGACAACGCCAGAAGCAATAGCAGAAGTTCGATATTGCGGCGGGGCTTGGGAGCGCCATCTGTTTTCGTCATTTCACCACCTGGCAGTTCTGGGCGTTCTGTCCCGGCGAGACAGAAGGGGACTGGGTCGGCGCCGGCGAGGGTGCCGGCGACGCGGTGGGGTTCGGGGCGGGGGCGGTTGCACCTGGACTGCCTGAAGGCGCTGCGCCGGCTGACGATGTAGGGCATGGTTCAGACGGCGACGTGGTTCCGGTTTCCTCCAGGTTCTTCACGATCCGCTGGGCATCGTAGAGGTCACGCGCAGGTACGGTCTGGCGGACGCGCTGTTGGGAAAATTCAGGCAGGGAAGACATGGGGATCTCGGTTACCGCTTCGAGGGTGGAGAGCTGGATGGGACCCAGACGCTGGGAGACGCCGTTGTAGATGGCTACGCGCTGGTCGTACTCCCCGATGTAGTAGCGGGTTTGAGTCCAGGCGTACCCGAGCCAGAGGCCAACACCCAGTAATACAAGGACAACCACGGCAACCGCCATGCTAAGCCACCGCCGCGGCCGATATGACGAGCGGTAATCCTCGTAATCGTCGCGCGCCTGGTCGGATTTGTGGGTCAGCACAGTTGCGGCGCGGCGCGCAACAGTGCGCCCTGCGATGGATGGAATGGATCCGGACTCCGCTGCGGTGGCAGCGGCTCCCACGAGTTCGTGGGGCCTGCTGGCGAGTTCTTCTTTAAGAACCTCTGCTGACAGGTGCTCTCCGAGGTTTGGATCAGTGTTGGTCTCGGGCTCGTCTGACTGACTGTCGCCGGCCGGTTCGTGGCCAGGAGCTGTTCCCCCTGGAGGACGAGTGCCGGCGTCTGTGCTGTCGCGATCCGGGAGGACGGCACGGGTGGAGCCCGGGTTCGCGGGTGCGGGTCCGACGGCGGACGGCGGCGCAGCATCGACGGTGGCGGAGATGGTCCCCGCCTTGGCGTCACCGGAAGGGACGATGTCGACGGCGGCCGTGCTGACGTCGTCGAGCGTTTCCTCTGCTATTTCCAGCATCACCACAGTGACGTTGTCCGGGGATCCTGCTTCAAGGGTGAGATCAACCAGCTTGTCCGCGCATTCGCGGAGGCTTTTGGTCTCGCGCACGGTCCGTTCGACAACGTGGCCGGCAACGTAGTTCAGTCCATCAGAACAGAGCAGCCAACGTTCTCCCGGCTGGACGTCCAAGGCATCAAGATCGAGTTCCGGACTGGCGTCAACGTCGCCCAGCACCCGCATCAGGACGTTCTTATGGGGGTGGGTCTCCGCTTCTTCGGGCTTCAGCCGGCCCTCGTCGATCAACCGCTGAACGAAAGTGTGGTCGACGCTGACCTGTTCGAAGACACCGTCGCGGAGCCTGTATGCACGGGAATCACCGATGTGGGCGAAGTGCAGTTTGCCTTCCGCCAGCAGCAAAGCGGTCACGGTGGTACCCATACCGGCCAGCTTTGGATTCATGTGGACGAGTTCGGAGAGCAGGGAGTTTGCCGTCTGGATCTCATCCGCCAGGACGGTGGTGGCGTCGTCCTCGTAAGTGTTCTGGTCAAGGTGGATCATGTCCAGGACGGTAGCCGCAGACGCTACGTCTCCTCCCGCGTGGCCGCCCATTCCGTCTGCCACAACAGCCAGATGGCGGCCCACATAGGCAGAATCATCGTTTTTTGCCCGCACCCGACCGACGTGCGAGCGGGCTGCGTAACGCATGATGAGGGGCCGCTTCGAGGCAACTGCTTTCTCTGCGGGAACGTCCGGGGCGGCCATGGTTATGGCCTCAATTCAATAACCGTCTTGCCGATTCTCACGGGGACGCCAATCTCAACCGGAAGTGCCCGGGTGAGCTGTTGGTCTGCCAGATACGTACCGTTGGTGGAGCCGAGGTCCTCGATGAACCAGCGGGTGCCTTGCGGGAACAGCCGTGCATGCCGGCCGGAGGCGTAGTCATCCTCAAGAACCAGCGTTGCTTCCTGTGCGCGCCCCAACAAAATAGGGCTGGCAGCGAGAGGAATGGTGCGGCCCTTGAGTGGGCCCTCCGTGACTACCAGTTGCCGTGCCTGCTGCTTTACAGGTGGGGGTGTGGCTTCGGCCAGGTTCGGATTTCGACGCATCTGGCGAGCTGTGGGTACACCTGTGGCGGCCTTCTTGCCGATCATAAGATCGCGGCGCATTGCAGCGACAATGCTGAAGATCAGAACCCAAAGCAGCAGAAGAAAGCCGAAACGCAGGACTGTGATGGTCAGGTCACTAACATCATTCACGCGCGACCACCGGTGTTGGCGGGCAGGAGGCGAAAGACAATTTTGGTCCGTCCCATCGTGATGGTTGAGCCGTCGGTGAGTTCCACGCTACCTGCCACCTTGTGTCCATTGACGTAACTGCCGTTGGTAGACCCCAGGTCCACAGCTTCCGTGATGCCCTTGGTAGTGCGGACTTCCAGGTGGCGGCGGGAAACGCCGGTGTCGTCGATGAGGATATCCGCTTCCGATGAACGGCCCAGCACGATCGATGCTGCGTTGAGTGAATAACGCTGGCCGTCAATGTCCAGGACAGGCTGCATCCTTACGGGTTGCCGGGCTGGAGCTGCCGGAAGGTTGTTGCGCGGAGCGGGCGGGGCTGAGGGAGTACCTGTGGATTTCTCTGTCTTCGAGGCGATTTCGAAGTCTCCCGCACGCAGGACGTCGTCGCGCTGGAAGGAGATCCGCACCGGACCCTGGAGCGTATAACCCTGGCTTCGAACGTGGGCTATGACCACGTCACAGAGTTCCTCCGCGAGGGGAGTACCCCATTCCTGTGCCCTGATGAAGTCTTCGTCGCTGAGCTTGACGTCGAAAACGTTAGGGGCGAGCGTACGTCCGGCGGCAATGGTGATGGCCTTGTGATCGACTTCGCGGCGCAGGCGGCTCGCGATTTCCACAGGCTCCACTTGCGCCCGGGAACCGGTGGAGAAGACACCGCGGACGGCCTTTTCGATGCCGCGCTCGACTTTGTCCAGCAATCCCATGGTCCCTCTCCTTTCCTGACGGCTGCCAAGCAGCTCACGCACTTCGAACACAATTGACAACACACAATTTCATACCGGGAGGCGGTGCAGGGCACAGTCACTCCTACATCAGATACTACTGGGCACTACTGTGAATGGCCTTAATGCACAACGCCTACCCCGCCAGAATAGTTCGTGCCGGCCGCCCGGGGAGACTCCTGTGGAGCGCGTCACCGGACGTTCGACGGCGGTGCCGGTGCACAGTGCCCCGCTGAGCGGTGAGGGGGCGATTCGCGTTTTACCGTGATTGTCCGTTATGCTTGATCTCGCTGCTTTTACGCAGGTGATGGTCCTTATATTGGACTGTCAGCCGCTAAAAGAAGTTGCGCGCGAGTGGCGGAACGGCAGACGCGCTGGCTTCAGGTGCCAGTGTCCGAAAGGGCGTGGGGGTTCAAATCCCCCCTCGCGCACGCAAATCAGAACCCCGGTCTTAGGACCGGGGTTCTTTGCGTTAATACAGCTTTGGCCTTGGGTTTACTTGGAATCAGCTGGCGGCACCTCGTTGGGAGGCGATCAACCGGCGTCGCGAGTTCACCAGGTGGTTGCGCATCGCCGCCGCAGCGGCCGACTCATCCTGTTCCGCTATGGCCGCATAGATGGACCTGTGCTCCTCTGTCACCTGTTCGAAGTGGTCACGGGCATAATCCTCGGCTCCAGTGACGAGCCTTGTTCGCGGCATGGTGATCATGGTCTGGCCCAGGTTGGCCAGGCACTCGGAGTAGTACGGATTGCCGGTTGCCGCTGCAATGGCCCGATGGAAGCCGTAGTCGGATTTCATGGCATGCGCTGGGTGGCCTGAATTGGACATGAATTCTTCGAGTGAACCTTGAACAGCCTTCAGTTGGCGCTCTGAGCGGTTCTTGGCTGCAAGAGCGGCGCTTTCACCTTCTACTCCCATTCGGAACTCGAGCAGGTGCAACCGGTCTTCCAAAGTGGCAACAGGGCGGCTTCCAGGCGTAGCGGACTGCCCGACCTGCGGAGGCGTGAGGACAAAACTGCCTCGCCCGCGTTCAGTCTCCACCAGTCCCTCAGCCTGGAGCCGGGTCAGGGCGGACCGGACCACCGTCCTGCTCACACCGAATTCGCCAATCAGTGTGTTTTCGCTCGGCAGTTTATCTCCGGGCTGAATTGTCCCTTCAACAATGCGGTTCCGCAGGTCTGCTGCGAGGTCGGCGGTCAGGTTTCGGCTCATAAACCCAAGATTACGCGCCGACTTCCACCGAATCGGTGGTCCATGCGCGTGCCTGATCGCTGAGAGTCACCCCAAGACCAGGACGGTCCGGGACCAGCATTCTGCCGTTTTTGGTTTCAAGCCGTTCATTGAAGAGCGGATCCAGCCAGTCGAAGTGTTCAACCCAGGGCTCAGTCGGATAGGCCGCAGCCAGATGGAGGTGGATTTCCATGGCAAAATGCGGGGCAAGTCCAAGTCCGCGTTCGTCCGCCAGGGCGGCAAGGCGCAGGAACTGGGTGATGCCGCCTACCCGGGGAGCATCGGGTTGGATGATGTCACAGCCGTTCGCTGTCATCAAAGCTTTGTGTTCAGCCACCGAGGCGAGCATTTCGCCTGTGGCGATGGGTGTGTCCAAGGCTTGGGCAAGATGGGCATGGCCGTCGAAGTCGTAGGCATCAAGAGGCTCTTCGATCCAGACCAGGTCAAATTCCTCGAGCCGCCTGCCCATGCGCAGGGCGGTCGCCCGGTCCCATTGCTGGTTGGCGTCCACCATCAGCGGCACATCCCAGCCAAGGTGTTCGCGGACTCCCGCAACGCGGCGCAGGTCCTCTGCAGAATCCGGGAGTCCGACCTTGATCTTGATGCCCCCGATTCCCTCCTCAAGGGACCGGGTTGCCCGCGCTTTGACCTCATCCAGCGTGGCGTTGAGGAATCCGCCTGACGTGTTGTAGGTCCGCACCGAGTCACGGTAGGAGCCCAGTAATTTGGCAAGCGGCAATCCTGCCCGCTTGGCCTTGAGGTCATAGAGTGCGACGTCGATAGCAGCCAGTGCTTGAGTGGCCACTCCGGAGCGGCCCACCGAAGCACCTGCCCAGAGCAGTTTTGTATAGATCTTGCCGATGTCATTGGGGTCCTCGCCGATGACTCCCTGCACGACTTCCTTGGCGTGCGCATACTGGGCGGGTCCGCCGGCACGCTTGGAGTAGCTGAAGCCGAAGCCGGTGTGACCCTGTTCGGTCAGCAGTTCGGCGAAGAGGAAAACCACTTCCGTCATGGGCTTCTGCCTGCCGGTAAATACTTTGGCATCACTGATCGGAACCGTCAGGGGCAGCCTGGCCGTCGAAAGCTTGACGTGACGTATGAGATCGATGCTGCTCATGGTTCTCCCTTGGCGCTGAGTGGCAGGCGGCATTAGCTAACTTATCATACAAGTATGGAGCTTGTACTATAAGTTTTCCAGGGTTTCTTTCTTCTATTCGCCGAACTCGCGTCGTGTTTAACTACGCAGGGCTCCAAATCCGCTAATCAGCGCGTCGAGACCCAGCGTGAAGGCCACATCGGCGGGTTTGTCATGTCCCAACCGGGCGAGGCTCTCCACTGCGCCGGTGAAGCTGGGGGTGCGGCTGGCCATGTCCCCGGGATCGAAGATGTCCGCGGGGGCGGTGACGTCGTAGGCGGAGCCGAAGATGAACGATTCCAAAGCCACGATTGCCGGGATGATCTGTTCCGGTGGAAAGCCGGCATTGCGGAACCCTGCACTTACCGTCTCGTACATGGCCAGGGTCTGCGGGGCGTCCGTCACCGGCAATACTGCGATGACGGGAATCAGGGGTGTGTGTTGTGCGAAAACATCACGGTAACTCCATGCCCACTGCCGCACGGCCTCTTCCCATGGTTCCCTGCCGAAGGATGAGACATCCACAAGGGCTGCAAGATGATCCTCCACGAGCAGCAGGACATCGTCCTTGGAGGTGACGTGGTTATAAAGGGCGGAAGGTGCAACATTCAGTGAACGGGCCAGCGCTGCCATGGTCAGGCCGTCGTAGCCATTTTTCTCGATCAGCTTCAGCGCCGCGGCTGTAATTCCTGCTTTGTCCAGAACGGCCGACGAGGGGCGACCGGCTCTGCGGCGTTCCGCTACTGCCCGGAGGGGAGCCTCTCCGGAGGCGCGTGTGGATGCCGGCATTGCTGACCTTTCTCAGGAGGGTTTCCCAGCATTATTCCACCGCTCCCTTCCGGGGCGCCGCGGAACGCGCTATAGTTTCGTATAAATGAATGGCATTCATTTAGTGGCCCGCATCACCTTGCGGCCATAGAAAGGGACATCATGCTGGAACTTGATCGCGACGTCGTCGTCGTGGGTGCTGGACCATCGGGGCTCACCGCGGCCCGTGAACTGAAAAAAGCCGGCCTCACCGTCGCTGTGCTGGAAGCCAGGAACCGCGTGGGGGGCCGCACCTGGACCGACACAGTTGAGGGGGCCATGCTGGAAATCGGCGGGCAATGGGTTTCTCCGGACCAGTCGGCGCTTATGGGGCTGCTGGACGAGTTGGGCCTGTCCCTCTATTCCCGTTACAGGAGTGGCGATTCCATCTATGTGGGCGCCGACGGTAAACGCCACCGGTACTCGGGTGGTTCGTTTCCCGTGGGCGAAGCAACGGCAGTGGAAATGGACAAGCTGATTGCCCTGCTGGACGGGCTCGCCGCAGAGATCGGAGCAAAAGAGCCCTGGGCGCATCCGAAGGCGCGGGAACTGGACACCATCTCGTTCCATCATTGGCTTCGCCGCCATTCTTCCGACGAGGAGGCCTGCAACAATATCGGGCTGTTCATCGCGGGTGGAATGCTGACGAAACCTGCCCACGCATTTTCAGCACTCCAGGCTGTCCTGATGGCAGCATCCGCCGGGTCTTTCAGTCACCTGACCGACGAGGACTTCATCCTCGACAAGCGGGTTGTCGGTGGAATGCAGCAGGTCTCCCTGTTGCAGGCAGCGGAACTGGGCGACGACGTCGTACTTAACAGTCCGGTGCGGACCATCAACTGGGCGGAAGGCAGCGCTGCCGGGATGCCGGCAGGCAACGGCTCCGTCCCCCGCGTTACGGTTCTTTCCGAGCGTGCCACGGTAAGGGCACGGTTCGTGATTATGGCGGTGCCGCCGAACCTTTACTCCCGCGTCTCCTTTGATCCGCCGCTTCCCCGGCGTCAGCACCAGATGCACCAGCACCAGTCTTTGGGCCTGGTCATCAAGGTCCATGCGGTGTATTCGACCCCGTTCTGGCGGGATAAAGGGTTGTCCGGAACATGCTTCAGTGCGGGCTCGCTCGTGCAGGAGGTCTACGACAACACCAACTACGGAGACAGCCGCGGTACGCTCGTCGGCTTCATTTCCGATGAAAAAGCTGACGCCGTCTTTGAACTTAGCGAATCCCACCGCCGTCGGGCAGTTCTGGAATCTATTGCCGGCTTCCTGGGTGAGGAGGCCCTTGAGCCGGAGGTGTACTACGAATCCGATTGGGGCTCCGAGGAGTGGACGCGGGGAGCTTACGCCTCAAGCTACGACCTCGGCGGGTTGCATCGCTACGGCAAGGATCAGCATGCCCCCGTCGGCCCGATCTTCTGGTCTTCTTCCGACCTTGCCGCGGAGGGTTACCAGCATGTTGACGGAGCCGTCCGGATGGGTCAGTTGACGGCTGCGCGGATTGTGGAGGCAGCCGGGGTCAGGGAGTATCCGCTCGCTGCAGGGAAAATCACCGTTCCGGCATAGCCGCCGCCGGTGCCGCCTGCGTCCTACCTACGGGACAGTGCCGAGTCGATCAGTACTTCGGCGGCCGCACGGGCTTGCCTGGCCGGCTCGGCACTGCCGGAGATCGCCGCTGTGGTCTGCGCCCCCTCGGCAAGGATGGCGAGCTGAGGCGCCAAAGAGGGTGGCGCACCGATCTCTGCCGTGAGCCCTGAAAGATACTTTTGGAAGTCATCCTTGTGGCTTCGTACGATTTCTGCCACGCGGGGAGACGTGCCTCCGAGCTCTCCGAAGGAGTTGATGAAGGCACATCCACGAAAGTCCTCCTCGGTGAACCAGGAGGCAAGGAAGTCGTAGACGGCCAGGAGCCGCTCGCGGGGTTGGGTCTCGCGGGCTACAGCTGTTGCCACCCCCTCCGTCCACTTGCGGTGACGGCCGAGCAGGACCTGTTCAACGATCGCGTCCTTTGACGGAAAAAGCCGGTAGAGCCGCTTGAGCGATATCCCGGACGCGGTGCGGAGCTCATCCATCCCGACGCCCTGGACGCCTTTGGCATAGAACAGACGGTCCGCCGCCTCAAGGGCAGCTTCCCGCAAGGCTTCTTCGTCAGCTGAGCCGGAAGAGCCCTTCGTCAGCGGTGCAGTCGCTTTTGTCACCGGATTTCCTTATCTATTCAGTTTGACTTGCGTGGATAACGATCGTTCTCTATAGTAGAACATGCAACCAGAGAACGATCGTTCTCTGCAATCGAGAGGATCATCCCATGGCTTTCATTACGGTTGGAACAGAAAACAGCACGGACATTGAGCTCTACTACGAGGACCACGGCACGGGCCAGCCAGTAGTACTGATCCATGGGTACCCGCTGGACGGTCATTCCTGGGAGAAGCAGAGCGCGGCCTTGCTCAAGGCCGGCTACCGCGTCATCACCTACGACCGCCGGGGTTTCGGGCGCTCGAGCCAGCCGACCGCCGGTTACGACTACAACACCTTTGCGGAAGATCTGAAGGTACTGCTGGAAACCCTCGATCTCCGTGACGCCGTCCTGGTCGGCTTCTCGATGGGAACCGGCGAGGTGGGGCGTTACCTGGGAACGTATGGATCCGGGCGGATCGCGAAGGCGGCTTTCCTCGCGTCCTTGGAACCGTTCCTCCTGCAGACGGAAGACAACCCCGGAGGCGTCCCGCAGGAGGTCTTCGATGGCATTCTCGACGCCGTCACCACGGACCGCTATGCCTACTTCACCGACTTCTACAAGAACTTCTACAACACGGAAGAGAACCTGGGAAACAGGTTGTCGGAGGAGGCCCTGCGCAACAGCTGGAACGTGGCTGCCGGAGCTTCGTGGTACGCCTCGAGTGCCGCCGTGCCCACTTGGACCACGGACTTCAGGGCGGATATTCCGAAGATCGACGTTCCCGCGCTCATTCTGCACGGAACCGCGGACAACATCCTTCCAATCGATGCAACCGGACGGCCCTTCTACAAGGCACTGCCTACGGCCGACTATGTGGAGATCGAGGGAGCTCCGCATGGACTGTTGTGGACCCATGCTGAGGAAGTGAACGAGGCCTTGCTGGCCTTCCTCGCAAAGTAGATCCCGGTTGGGCATCCCGGCTCCAGCCGCGATGCCCAACTCCGGGAATCCTTGAATGAGATGAATCTTCCCTAGATGGTGCGGGGAGCGCGGGCCAGGTTCGCGGCAAGTTCGTCGGCGTTCTGCCGCACGACGTAAGCAGGCCGGTCCCGCTCCACCCGCCAGCTGTCGGACAGCGGGCCAATGTTCACGGTGTCGAAGCCAAACTCGTTGTAGAGCCGGCTGACCAGTTCCACGGCTTCCGGATAGTCGCTGGAGGTGGCGAGTGCCCGCCTGTCAGGGGCACCGGATGGCGCGCCGGTGGTGGTGATGTCCTTGGCCATGATGTGGTTGAAACCCTTGGCTACCTTGGATTCGGCCAGGTGCTCCTGCAGGAGCCCTGATGTGGTTGCCTCCCCGTTGTCCAAAGCCGGAATACGGCCGTCACGCTCGAAGTAGTAGTTGTTGGTGTCCACAACGATTTTTCCCGCCAGCGGTTCTGCCGGGATGTCCTTGTAGCTTTTCAGGGGGACGGTGACGACGGCGAAGTCGCCTGCAGCAGCCGCCTCCTGGGGCGTCGCGGCCTTGGCTCTGGGGCCCAGCTCGTTGACCAGTTCCGCCAGGGTTTCAGGTCCCCGTGAGTTGCTGATGACTACGTCATAATCGAGCTCAACAGCTTTGCGGGCGATTTGGCTTCCAATGTGTCCTGCACCGATGATTCCTATTGTTGTCATGCACACGCCAACTGACCTGCGTCCGCGATTATTTCCTCAGGTCCTTCATTGCTCCGCGTTCACAGGCCCGTGGACCGGGCGTAGCGTTGGCACCATGCGACTGAAAATGTGCAGCATCCACGTGAAGGACCCGGCGGCGGCCCATGAGTTTTACACCCGCATCCTGGGTTTCGAAACGATGATGGCCATTCCTGAATACAACCTCTACATCGTGAAGGATCCGGACAGCAGCGGGGATTCCGGCATGGGAGGAGTAGGCCTTCTGCTGGAACCCAGCGACAATCCCATTGGGGCTGCATACATGAATGGCCTGCACGATTCCGGGATGCCTGCCATAGTCCTTGGGGTGCCGGATGTGCAGGCTGAATACAAGCGCCTGTCAGCGCAGGGCGTAATTTTCCAGTCTGAGCCGACGGATGGCGCCACCGGGATTTCGGTTGTGCTGGACGACGGCTGTGGAAACTACGTACAGCTGCACCAGGACTGAACGGTTGTAAGTATCCAACGTTTTCACGGACTTCACACAGATTGTTGAACAATCTGAGAAAATCAGGCATGATGGTGAAGTAGCCAACCTGAGACGAGGGTCACAATGCCTTTCATCGATCTGAACAGCGACGTCGGAGAATCCTTCGGCAACTGGACCATGGGCGATGACGCCGCCATTTTCCGCCATGTTTCCAGTGCCAATGTGGCCTGCGGCTTCCATGCCGGTGACCCCAGCACCATTGCGCAGACCTGTCGGGACGCCGTTGCCGCGGGTGTCACCATCGGAGCCCACGTGGGATACCGCGACCTGGCCGGCTTCGGCCGTCGGTTCCTGGACTGCTCTGCCATGGAACTCGCCGATGACGTCCTCTACCAGCTCGGAGCCCTGCAGGCCCTCGCCAAGGCAGCAGGCTCCGACGTTAAGTACGTCAAACCCCATGGCGCCCTGTACAACGCGATCGTCCATCACGAGGTCCACGCCCAAGCGGTGGTAGATGCAGTCCATGCGTTCAGCCCAGGGCTGCCGCTGCTGCTGCTTCCCGGCTCGGTGGCCTTGCGCAAGGCAGAAGTACGCGGCCTGCGAGCCCTTTCAGAGGCGTTTGCCGACCGTGCCTACAATCCGGACGGCACACTGGTGTCCCGCCGGGAAGAAGGATCTGTACTGCACGACCACGACGAGATCACCCGGAACATGGTCCGCCTCGCAACCGAGGGCAAGATCGTGGCGCGGGACGGCTCCATCCTGGAGGTTCAGGCCGACAGCATCTGCGTCCACGGCGACACAGCAGGCGCCGTAGCCATGGCTGGGGCGGTCCGTGCCGGACTGGAAGCCGCAGGCGTCACTGTCCGGAGCTTTGCATGAGCATTACCGGAATCCGCTGGGCCGGCCCGAGGGCGTTGCTGGTGGAACTGACGGACCTCGCGTCCGTCCTTGCTTTCCATCACCATCTGCAGGCTGAGCCGTTCCCTGGCCAGCTCGACGCCGTCGCTGCCGCTGCCACTGTGCTGGTGAAATTCGCAACGCATCCCCAAGCCCTGGCAGCACGCGCCGTCGTCGGTGATTTTGACGTGGACGTACTGCACTACGAAGGCGGACGCGAAGTCACCATTGAGGTGGTGTACGACGGCGAAGACCTCGCCGAGGTGGGCAGGCTCACCGGACTCGGCGTTGACGGCGTCATAACCGCCCACACCAGCCAGGTCTGGACCGCGGCATTCGGCGGCTTCGCCCCCGGCTTCACCTACCTCGTGGGCGAGGACAGCAGCCTCAATGTCCCGCGCAGGACTTCACCCCGCACAGCCGTTCCCCCCGGGGCCGTGGCTCTGGGCGGGGAGTTCTCAGCCGTGTATCCACGGCAATCGCCCGGCGGGTGGCAGCTGATCGGCCGCACGTCCGCGGTCCTCTGGGATCTCGGCCGGGAGCAACCAGCCCTCATCCGACCGGGCGACAAGGTCCGTTATGTGGCTGTGGCAGCTGCCGAAACGGGTATGGCACCGACCGTCGCTTCCCGCACCCCGGCGATAAAGAACCCCGCCGAGAACGATGAGTTGGTGAATGGCCTCGCTGTGGAGTCGCCGGGGTTGCAGTCATTACTGCAGGATCTGGGCAGGCCCGGACTTGGCGACCTGGGCGTTTCGGCATCCGGGGCGGCCGACCAGCAATCAGCCCGCCAGGCCAACAGGCTGGTGGGGAACGAGCCCGGCGCCGCCGTGGTCGAGAACCTCCTCGGCGGGCTCACGGTGAGGGCAAGGGGCGACCAGGTGTTGGCGATGGCCGGAGCGGCGGTCCCGCTCGAGATCCGTTCGCCGGATGGTGTCGCCTTACGCCGCCCCACCGGGAGCTCCCCTTTTGCTTTACTCGACGGCGAAAGCCTCACCGTCGGTGTTCCCTCGGCTGGACTGCGCTGCTATCTGGCAGTCCGGGGTGGCGTCGATGTTCAGCCGGTGCTCGGCAGCCGCTCCACCGACTCGATGTCCGGGGTCGGTCCGCTGCCGCTGGCTGCCGGAAGCGTGCTGCCCGTGGCGCCCGTGGACGGTGTCCGTCCTGTGGGGCATCCGGAAACCTCCACCCTCCGGCTGGGGTCACGCACCGCTGACCTCCGGGTCACCTTAGGGCCACGGGATGACTGGTTCACGGAAGAGGCACTGCGGACTCTTTCAGGCCAGGAGTGGCACGTGACGGAGCAGTCGAACCGGATCGGCGTCCGCCTTGTTCCGAATGCGGGCACAGGTGAATCCCTGGCCCGCAGCCGAGAGGGTGAGTTGGCCAGCGAAGGTGCCGTGGCCGGAGCCCTTCAGGTTCCGCCCAGCGGCAATCCTGTTCTGTTCCTCGCGGATCATCCCGTAACGGGCGGCTATCCCGTGATCGCCGTCGTCGTCCCCGAAGACCTTCCGACGGCGGCACAGCTGCCGCCGGGTCACCGGGTCCGTTTTATCCCAGTAGATCCCTCCACGCTGGAACCCTTGGCACCAGCCGTCCCGCTTCACCATGAAGTCCCCGCCGAAAGCGGCGCAATTTCCGAAGGAATTCCGTCATGAAAAAGGTCCTGATCGCCAACCGTGGCGAGATTGCCGTGCGCATTGCCCGTGCCTGCTCCGATGCTGGCCTGCAGTCCGTCGCCGTCTATTCAGACCCCGACGCCGATGCGCTCCACGTGCGCCTGGCGGACGAGGCCTACGCGCTTGGCGGGTCCTCGGGAGCTGAGACGTACCTGGAAATGGCCAAACTGATTGGCGTGGCGCGCCGCGCCGGGGCCGACGCCGTTCACCCGGGTTACGGGTTCCTTTCCGAGAATGCCGACTTCGCGCAGGCCGTGATGGATGCGGGGCTGACGTGGATTGGTCCTACACCGCAGTCCATCCGCGAATTGGGCAACAAAGTAACGGCGCGCGACATCGCTGTACGGGCGGGAGCCCCCTTGGTGCCCGGCAGTGACGGTCCGGTGGCCAACGCCGGCGAGGTTTTGGCGTTCGCCCAGGAGTATGGTCTGCCGGTGGCCATCAAGGCAGCGTTCGGCGGCGGCGGCCGTGGCCTGAAGGTAGCCAGGCGCCTCGAAGACATTGAGGACGCCTTCGAATCGGCCGTTCGTGAATCCACGGTGGCGTTTGGCAGGGGGGAGTGCTTCGTGGAGCGGTTCCTTGACCAGCCGCGGCACGTTGAAGCCCAGGTCCTGGCGGACATCCACGGCAACGTGGTGGTGCTCGGGACGCGTGACTGCTCCCTGCAGCGCCGCAACCAAAAGCTCGTGGAGGAGGCCCCGGCCCCGTTCCTTACCGAGGAGCAGCGCGCCCAGATCCATGCCTCCGCAAAGGCAATCTGCAGGGAGGCAAACTATCACGGCGCCGGAACGGTCGAATACCTCGTGGGCAAGGACGGCATCATATCCTTCCTGGAGGTGAACACCCGGCTTCAAGTGGAGCACCCCGTGACGGAGGAAACTTCGGGCGTGGACCTGGTCCGCGAACAATTCCGTATAGCTTCAGGCGGTGTCCTGCCTTTCACCGAGGATCCGGAACCCCACGGACATGCCTTTGAGTTCAGGCTTAACGCTGAGGATCCCGCGCGAGGCTTCCTGCCCGGGCCAGGAACCGTGGACATCTTCGAGCCACCAACCGGCCCCGGCATCCGCGTTGACACCGGAGTCCGTTCCGGATCGGTGGTACCCGGCGACTACGACTCGCTGATGGCAAAACTGATCGTGTACGGCGAGGACCGTCCCCAGGCACTGCGACGGGCACGGGCAGCCCTCGATGAGATGCAGATCAAGGGGCTGCCAACGGTGTTGCCGTTCCACCGCGCCGTGGTACGTCACCCCGATTTCATCGCGGAGGAGCGGCTGGGGGTTCACACAACCTGGATCGAAAACGAATTCGCCGAACCTCTCGCAGCCTCACCCGAGATCGCCCGTACCGCCCCGGACGCCGCCCGCAGCACCATCACCGTGGAGTTGGACGGCAAAGCAGTGCAGCTTGGGTTGCCCGCCCGGCTCTATGAGGCCCTTCTCAGCGGCGGTGGAGGTTCAGCTGGGCTGGCCGGTGCGGGTTCTTCCGTCGTCGGCTCCCCGGGAGCCGACGACGCCAGCCTCATTTCCCCGATGTCCGGCTCACTGGTGAAGTGGCTCGTGGAGTCTGGTGACGCAGTGGAAGCCGGGCAGCCAGTCGCAGTTCTGGAGGCCATGAAAATGGAAACCACTGTGGTTGCCCACCGTGCGGGGATTGTGGCGAGGGGCCCGCAGGAGGCGGGCACCGCCGTCGGGAGCGGAGAGGTCCTCGCGAAGATCGGCTAAAGCTCGAAGACCGGCTAAAGCGTTGCGTGGGTAGACGCACTGAAGGGCGGGCTTTCGCCCGCCCTTCAGTTCGACCATTCCCACAGACCAGGAAAGCTCTTATAAGTCAGTGGGCCCCCGAGTCAGACGCGGCTTCTGCGGCCGGCAACCGCACCGTAGATAGCGAGAACTATGACGGCGCCGAGAATGGCCAACAGCCAAGTCCGGAGATCAAAGAACTCACCAAGACCTCCACCAAAAATCAGCGAACCGATCCATCCGCCGAGTATTGCTCCGACAACACCCAAAACGAGTGTGACGACCCATCCTCCGCCTTGCCGGCCCGGAAGGATGGCTTTAGCAATTGCTCCAGCAATGAGACCGAGCAGGAGAAATCCGAGAATTCCCATGACTGCACTTCCCTTTCATTATGGCAATGCCGACGGGTATCGGCCCATGACATGAGTTAATCAGCATCCTTACTATCCTGCAAGCATTTTTGTTTCATGACTTGTTGGGTGGTGGTTCGGGGCAGACACACGAAAGCGGCGACTGGGGCTATCCGGGGGGACATGATCCAATCGCCGCTTTTGTGTTTCCCGGAGCGGGTCCGGGAAGACTTGGGTAGCAGTCCTTTCCGAGCGTTCCTGGTTGCGTGTCTTGGACGGGTGCTACGACCAAGGCCGTAGCACCCGCTCCCCGCTACGCCCTGCGGCGGCGGGACACCAGGGTCAGAGCCAGTCCTCCAAGCAGGAGCACACCGGCCACGCCCGCTGCGATGAAGGCAACCCCACCGGTGTTAGCCAGGGAGCGTCCGGTGTTGGCCAGCGGAGCACCAGCATCCTTCTTGGTGACAGGCGTTTCGGTTGAATCCTCCGGTGAGAGCGCAGCCCCACCAAGACCGAAGGCCTTGGCGCTGGCCACATTCTCGATCGGATTGCCGGACGCCACATCTGCTGCCTGCACTGTGTAGTCTGCGGTGCAGATGATCGACTCACCAGGAACCACTGTGGTGGCAGGGCAGGTGACGGTGACGCCCGCGGCGGTCAGCCGGGGATCATCAACCTGAAGATCAGTCAGCGTAGTCGTGCCCGTGTTGGTAGCCGTGAACGTGTACTGGATGACTTCCCCGGCATCGGCCACGCCGTCGCCGTCCCCGTCGCGCAGCGCGTTGTCCTTCTCAAGCTTGAGGGCCTGAACTACGTGCGCCGGAGTGGAGGTGGTATCCGGATCCGAAACCAGCTCCTCCATACCCGCCGGCGGGGTTCCTGCAGCGGTGGCCACGTTATCAACGGAGCCAGCATCAATATCGGCCTGGGTAACCACGTACTCCTCAACTGCAGCGCATGTTGTCGATGCTCCGGGAGCCAGGACACTCTCGGCACAGGTCACAGCACCAGCCTTGGGATCATCAACCCGGACATCCGTGATGGTCACGTTGCCGGTGTTGGTCACCGTGAAGGTGTAGCTGATCTCCTCGTTCAGGTCGGCCATGTTGTTGGCGTCACCGTCGAGCAGTTCCGCGTTCTTTTCGATCTGCAGTTCAGCGGAACGTGCAACCGTCGTCGTGGTTGAATCCTCGTTCGACACGGTCGGCTCATCATCGGGGTCGGTTCCCGCTGCGGTCGCAACGTTAACAACCTCGCCAGCGTCTACGTCGGCCTGCGTGATTACATACAACTCATCGGCCGAGCAGTCGGTGGACTCGTCGACCCCGAGTTCAACATCCTCGCAGGTAACCGCCCCGGCTAGGGGGTCGTTTACCTGGATCTCGCGGACTGGAACATTGCCGTCGTTGGTCACGAGGAACGTGAACCGGATCGTATCGCCGGCATCAACGATGTCATTGCTGTTGACGTCGACAGGGTCTCCGGCTGTTTTCTCCAGCGTCAGCACCGGTGCCTGTTCCGTGACAGGCGTATTGGTTGAATCCGGATCCGATTCCACCGGAACATCATCCGGATCGGTTCCCGTTGCCCGCGCCGTATTGGCGACGACGTTCGCCGTCTCATCTGCCGCGGTGATGGTGTAAACGGCTTCCGCTGCACAGTCGGTGAAGGCTGTCGGAGCCAAGGCCGTCACACCGCAAAGGACTGATCCGACGAGCGGGTCCACCACTGCGATGGAGCCCACCGGAACATTCCCGTCATTGGTAACGCGGAAGGTGTACTGGATGGTGTCCCCGGCGTCGGTGATGCCGGAGTTGTTGACGTCCGTCGGAGCCCCTGCTGTTTTCTCGATCAGGAGGGACGGGTTCGGCAGGGTAACTTCCGTGGTGGTGGAATCCGGCACGGAAGTCACGGTGCCGCCGTCGGGATCAGTACCAGTGCTGGTAGCGGTGTTATCCACTGACCCGGCGATTTCGTTTGCTTCGGTCACTACGTAGAGTGCGTCAGCAACGCATTCCGCCGTTTCTCCCACACCCAGCGTGATCGGGTCACCGACCGCAAGCGGGCCAACTTCCCCGCCAGCAAAGGTGTGCGTGATGACCGTGCACGTGACGTTGCCAACCAAGGGGTCATTGACCCCGACGTCCCGGACCGGAACGTTTCCAGTGTTGGTGACCGTGAAGGTGTACCGGATGGTGTCGCCGGCATCGGTGATCCCCGAGTTGTTGACATCCACCGGGGCTTCGGCGGTCTTTTCGATGGCCAGGCCAGGCGCCGGGACCGTCACGGGAGTGGACGTGCTGTCCTCTTCCGAGTTCACCTGGGCGTCATCGGGGTCGATTCCGGTGGCCGTGGCGGAGTTGTCAACTGAACCTGCGGCTTCGTCGTCCTCCGTCACTACATACAGCTCGTCTGCGACGCATTCAGTGAAAGCCCCTGCAAGCAGTGTTGTGCTGGTGCAGGTGACACTGCCGATCAGGGGATCATTGACGGCGGCATCGTGGATGGTCACGTTGCCTGAGTTGGTGACAACGAAGGTGTACTGGATGGTGTCCCCAGCGTCGGTGATTCCTGAGTTGTTGAGGTCCGCCGGGGTTCCGGCGGTCTTCTCGATGCTCAACGCCGGGCGCGGGGCGATGACCTCGGTGGTGGTCTCATCCGGGTTGGACTCGACGGGATCGCCGTCGGGGTCGGTGCCCTGAGCCGTAGCGGTGTTGTCCACTGATCCAGCAGCCTCATCGGCTTCGGTGATCACATACACAGCGCTTGCTGCGCAGTCAGTGGACTCTCCCGGCGCCAGGGTGGTCTCCTCGCAGTTCACCGTGATTGCCGGGTCCAATCCACCCAGCAGTCCATCATCGATGACCAGGTCCGCCACAGGTACGTTTCCGTTGTTGGTGACCCGGAAGGTGTACTGGATGGTGTCGCCGGCGTCGGCGATCCCCGAAGAGTTGACGTCGGCGGGTGCACCGGCCGTCTTTTCGAGCACGAGCAGGTTCTGCTGTGCCGTGACCTCCGTCCGGGTGCTGTCAGGGTCCGAAGCAACAGGAGCGTTGTCCGGGCCGACGGCATTCGCCGTGGCAGTGTTCACCACGGCTCCGGCCGTTTCGTCAGCTGCCGTGATGGTGTAAGGCTGGCTGGCGGCGCAGGTGGTGGAGCCTCCCGGTGCCAGAGAGGTTGCCAGGCAGGTTATTGCAATTGCCGGATTCTGACCGGACAGCAGGTCATCTGCAATCGTCAGGCCTGTGAGCGGGAGATTTCCGTCGTTGGAGACGTTGAACGTGTACTGGACAGTGTCCCCTGCGTCGGTGATTCCGGAGTTGTTGACGTCCGTGGGTGTCCCTGCTTCTTTTTCCAGGGAGAGAGACGGGGCACGTTCGATCAGGGTGGTGGTGGTGTCTTCGTCCGTTGCCGGTGGGAGCCCGGCTACAGTCCCGCTAGCGGACGCGTTGTTCACTACCTCACCGGCATTGACGTCATTCTGCGAAAGCGTGTACGGGGCGGCTGTACAGGTTGTCATCGCGCCAACCGCCAGCGGACCGGGAGGGCATGTCACGGCGCCAACCAACGGGTCAGTCACCGTCACGGTCTCGAGCGGTATCGTTCCGGTGTTGGTCACATCGAAGGTGTACGTCACCGTGGAACCGGCAGTGTTACCTGTGGCGGCGCCGGCCTGCTTGTCCAACGTGAGGCCGGTGATCTGCGCCGCGTTGATGAACGTGCAGACCACGGCTACGCCGGCTGACCCGGCATCCGGCATGGTGAATTCGCCGGAGGTGCCTTGCCCGGTGGCGATAGTGCCGCCAGTGTTCTCATTCAGGCAAGTCCAGCTTGAGGCGTATCCGAACGCCGTCGGGCTGCTCGGTACGGTACCTGCACCGCTCTCGGAAATGGTGTAAGTGGTGCCTGCACGGCCAAAGACGGGCCCTGCAATTTCGGCTGGCTCATCCTGGATTCCTGCATCCGTACCTGCGGTGGTTCCGTCAATTCCCGCAGGAAGTCCGCCGCCGGCAAGAGTGACCATGACCTGGTCAGTCGGCGCCACACGACCTGCTGGAAAGTCCTTTTGCACCGTGATGGTGTTGGGTGTGGAGCAGGAAGCGAGGTCCACGGACCCGGTTTCGGAGAAGGGCAGGGTGCTGGTGACTGCGCCGGTGACGGGGTCTACCTGACGCAAGGTGTTGGAACTGCCCAGGTAGAGCATTCCGTCTCCGCCAAAAGCGATACCGTTGACCGGCTGCGGGGTCTCGATGGAAACCATCTGGCTTCCGGTGACCGTGATAGGTGCACCCGGCGACGTCGGAAGTTGCTGGTCGATGACCGTGAGAATGCTTTCAACGGTTCCACCGCCAACTACGTAAAGACGACCTTGACGGTCGAATGCCCAGTCGCCGTTAGCCCCGGCATTGGGAATGACGCCAGTGGCAACGAGGCCAATCGACGTGTTGGTTGTCGTGTTAAATCCGTAGATTTGAATGCTGCTGCCGCTGAATCCGCCGTAGTAGTAATATCCGGTAGCGGGATCGATTGCACCGTGAGTGACCGGGGTTCCGGCCTCACCGGCGCCCAGTGCGACTGTGGCTTCCGTTGACCTGTCGAGGCGGTAGATTGTGCGACCGGTTCCGGTGTTGTCAGGAAGTACACCGAAGGCCGCGCTGCCATCTGCGGCGATACCGAGTCCGTTGAGGTTGGCGGTTGCTCCGCCGATGTTGAATGAACCGACGCTGCTCTGGGTACCGGTGGCAGTGTCCACGAACCAGAGGTTGCGCTCGGCGGTTCCCTGGATCGAGTAGACGGACTCGCACGTGAGCGGGACGGCAGCTGCAGCGGGAGCCGGCACGTTCAGGCCGATGCCCCCCACTGTGAGAATTCCGGCGATAAGTGCGCCGCTTGTAAGTAAACCTACGCCTCGTCTGACAGCGTGGACTGGCTTGGTTTTTGTTTTTGCCGGATCGGCATTTGGGCGTCTTTTATACAACGGTCTACCCCCTGTAGATCGTTCGGGGCCAGACTTTGACCCGCGTGTTGTACGGGTCGCGTAGTTGCAAGTGTGCTCTTGATGCTTCCCCCACCGTAAATAGTTAGGGGCTGCTATCCGTTTGTCAAGTGAGTAATATTTCCATTACAATCGAATTAATAAATGCACTGAACAAACCTTTTGATATTAAACTATCGGTACTGTATTATCGGCCGTGGCGGCGGGGTGACTCGTCGGAAGGTCCAAAACTTGCAGGGTTTCAGGGGGAAAACTGCCTAGGACAGGTACTGAGAACATGAGTATTGCGCGCCAATCCAGGCGAGTTTGTGTCATTCGCGCAGGGACTATTGAAAAATAGAGGTCCCTTCGCCTGTAATCAACAGTCGCTTAAATTTCCTGATGGCGGATGAGATGTCAGCGCATACTTTTGTATTTAATTTGTAAATTCAACATTCCATAAGCGTGCTTACTTTTATCTTGTGGCGCCTTTCCCTACACGCAGAACTGATCCTTGGTGCCTTTGCGACGCCGAATTCTACGAGTGAAAGACTGGGATCCCTGCCTTGTTAGGTAGATTGGGATCATGCCCATGAACGCTGCACTCCAAGGGATCGCCGACAACGGCCACGCCACCCATGCCCACACTGGTGCCTGGGTCGCGGCCGTTCTTCGCGCGCGGATCTCCGCCGGGCAGCTCCCGCCGGGAACCAAACTCTCGGAGCAGAAGCTATCCGAGGCCCTAGGGGTTTCCCGGAACACACTGCGGGAGGCTTTCACAGTCCTTGCAGGAGAGTCCGTCGTCCAGCGCATTCCTAACAGGGGAGTGTACGTGGCAGCTCCGGGAGCTGAAGATGTCCGCGAGATTTACAGGGTGCGGCGGTTGATTGAGCCGGCAGCAGTCCTGTGGGGTGAGATTCCGGACGGTACGCTGGACCGGCTCGATACCATCATCTCTCACGCTCGTGAGGCGTTGGCTGCGGGATCAATCCAGGGTATGGCGGACGCGAACCAGGAGCTGCACAAGGCCTTGGTCTCACTCTCCGGCAGCGTTTCGTTGGATGAGCTCATGGAAAAGGTCCTTGCCGAAATGCGCCTGGTATTCCATGCAATGGCCACCACTCCGGATTTCCACAGCCACTATGTGGAGCGCAACGCCGCCCTGGTTGCCCAAATCCGGTCAGGCCAGCGGGAAGAAGCCGCCGCAGAGCTTCGACGTTACCTTGACGCTGCCGAGGATGAGTTGCTGGCCCACATCGGCGCCGCCCAATCTGACCGGCAGCGCTGACAGAAGCGCTGACTGCCCGCGCTGACTGCCCGCGCTGACTGCCGGGCACGTACAAAAGCGCCGCCGTGCTGGCGCGAACTCTATCCAGAAGCTTCTTCCCGGTAACCTCACACAGTGCCGACCCCTGGGGATGCGGGTAAGCCTGCGACCATTCCTGCCCACAACAGGTCGGTTGTAGCAATGGTCAAGTCGTCCGCGGATGCTCCATCGAGCAGGTTGCCCGCGGCCAGGAGCGCAGCACCATGGAGGCTCACGAAGCATACGAGCGCGAGCCTTTCTATGTCGCCTGACGCTAACTCTCCGGCGTCCTGGGCTTCTGTGAAGAGCCCCCTGGCTATCCGCATGCCTTCTTCGCCGATGCTGCGCAGTTCATCGCTGGCATCAGGATGGTGCTTAGTGGAGTGCATCACGGCCAGCAGGACCGGGTGGGAGACTGCGAAGTCCACGTAGGTTGCCGCAATCCCGACAAAACGTGAACGATGGTCTCCGGCAGCTTCTGATGCTCCGGTCATCCGGGCGTTCAGTTCACGGAAGCCGTCGAGGGCGAGGGCGTCGAGAAGCGCCTGTTTGTCACGGAAATGCTTTCCCGGCGCCGCATGGCTCACACCGAGGTCACGGGCGAGCTGCCGCAGGGAAAGTCCCTCAACCCCGGCATCTTCGATAAATTCCTTGGCGCGAGCGAGTAGCGCCTCGCGGAGCTTGCCGTGGTGGTAGGGCTGGTGTGTCATGCGATCCAGTATATGCGATATGTTGTCATTGACAACTTTAGTGACACTGCCTACTATGTTGACATTGGCTACATAAGTGGCAGTGACAGTGAGGATTTCGAGATGACCATGACCTACGCAGGAACCACAGCACTCATCACTGGAGCGAGCTCCGGACTCGGTTCCGAGTTCGCCGAACGATTTGCGGCGCGCCAGGCCAACCTCGTGCTGGTCGCACGGCGCGCCGACAGGCTTGAGGAACTGGCCCGGAAGCTGCGCGACGCCCACGGCGTTTCCGTAACTACACTCTCGAAGGATCTGAGCGTTCCGGGAGCCGGAGCAGAAGTTCACGGCGACCTCACCGAACGGGGCATCCGCATTGACACCCTGATCAATAACGCGGGCTTCGGCACGCGCGGCCCATTGGTAGAGGAAGACCCCGCGGTTATCGCCTCCGAGATCTCCCTGAACGTGGCATCCCTCGTCGAGACCACTCGGGTGTTCCTTCCTGAGATGCTCTCAGGAGGAAAGGGCGCACTCATTAATGTGGCCAGCACTGCAGCATTTCAGCCGCTCCCTGGGATGGCCGTTTATGGAGCGACCAAGGCTTTTGTCCTGAGCTTCACGGAAGCATTGGCCCATGAGACAAAGGGATCGGGCCTTCGGGTGCTTGCGCTCTGCCCGGGAGCCACCCGCACCGAGTTCTTCGACGTACTCGGGAGCCAAGCCGCAGCTTTCGGGCGGATGCAAAGTGCCAGCGAGGTCATCGACACGGCCCTGCAAGCTCTCGATCGGCGTGCTACCCCCGCAAGCGTCGTCTCCGGCTGGGGGAATCGCATTCTTGCCGGGATGGCCCAGCGTCTACCCAGGCAGGTCTCCCTCGCCATCGCAGGCAGAGCAGTGCAGGATTAGCAGCACACGGAAGAGTGCCGCGTGCAAAAGCGCCGCGGATCCGAAAACGGACCCGCGGCGCCGTAAACAAGCCAGGCGACTGTAGAGGCTACGGCACCAGGTAACTGCTGTCCCTGGCATCGGTTATCAGCATGTGCCCCGGGGCGTGCCCGATCGCAAGGGCGGGCCTGGACTCCATCACGGCAGCCTGGGGCGTAACCCCACAAGCCCAGAACACCGGGACATGGTTGGCGGGGATTTCTACGGCGTCGCCGAAGTCCGGACGGGCAAGGTCGGCGATGCCCAGCTCCGCAGGATTTCCCACGTGCACGGGGGCGCCGTGGACGGCCGGATAGCGCGACGTGATGCGTACGGCGTCGGAAACCTGCGAGGCCGGGACGGGGCGCATGGACACCACAAGCGGGCCGGCCATGGCACCCGCAGGTTCACAGCGCACACTGGTCCGGTACATCGGGACATTCACCCCTTGGTCGATGTGGGCCACCCGTATTCCGTTCTCCTGGAGTGCGGCTTCAAAGGTAAAGCTGCAACCCACAATGAACGTCACCAGGTCATCGCGCCAGTGCGCCAGAATGTCCGTCGGTTCGTCAACCTTGACCCCGTCTTCGTACACCACGTACCGTGCGACGTCGGTTCTCACGTCGCCGCCGAACAGCAATGGGCCGGATGTCTCACCGGCGTCGAGCACGCCCAGAATGGGACACGGCTTCGGGTTCCGCTGGGCAAACAGCAGGACATCGAAAGCCTGTGCCTTGGGGACAATGATCAGGTTCGCCTGGGCATAGCCCCCGCTCCAGCCGGAGGTGGGGCTAACAACGCCGGCCCGGAACAGTTCGCGGGCCTCCGACGGCAGCAGCGCTGCCGGATTCTCGGGAAGGACGACGCCAGCAGGGGAGTTCGTTGAAAGTGTCACTGTGCCTCCTACGCCCAGAGCTTGGCGAGGCCGGCCAGCGAGTTCCAGCCGAGGAACAGGGTCAGCAGCCAGGCGAGAGCACCGATGATGAGCAGCCACTTGGGATAAACATAGCCGTGCAGAAGGTCTCGGCGGCGCCAGGCCACCCACAGCAGGAGGGCGAAGCCCACGGGGAGGATAAGGCCGTTGAAGGCTCCGGCGAAGATGAGCAGCTGCTGCGGGGCCTGTCCGATCAGGAGGTAGGCGATGGCGCAGAAAGCGATGAAGCCAACGGTGATGAGGTTACGCGTGCGTTCCTTTGTTGAGGACTTGGTCACGAAGGAAACGGAGGTGTATGCCGCACCGATCACTGAGGTGATGGAGGCTGCCCAGAGAATCACGCCGAACATGCGCAGTCCGATCTGACCGGCGGCAGCTTCGAAAGCCGAGGCGGCAAGGTTGTTGTTGGCCAATGCCACGCCACCGGCCACGACTCCGAAAATCGCGAGGAACAGCAGGATTCGCATAACGCAGGTGACCATGATTCCCAGGATGGAGCTTTGGGTGATCTCTTTGACGTGCTCAACACCGGTGGCGCCGGAATCTAGCATCCGGTGGGCGCCAGCGTAGGTGATGTAGCCGCCGATGGTTCCGCCGATGAGCGTGGTGATCACCAGGAAGTCCACTTTCTCGGGCATCACCGTATTCCGGAGCGCTGCGCCCAGGGGAGGAGCGGAGACGATAGCCACGTAAAGCGTCATGAGGATCATGACGGCGCCCAGGATTACCACAATCTTGTCGAGTGCCAGGCCCGCCTTCTTGCTGAGGAAGATCAGGATGGCGATGACGGCGGAGATGGCGCCGCCAAGCTTGGGATCCAACCCCATCATGGCGTTGGTACCCAGGCCGGTGCCGGCGATGTTGCCGATGTTGAAGACCAGGCCGCCCAGGAAGACCAGGCCGGCGAGGAACCATCCCACACCCGGTAGGACCTTGTTGCCTAGCTCCTGGGCCCGCATCCCGGAAACGCCGATGACGCGCCAGACGTTGGTCTGTACCGCGATGTCCACGAGGATCGAAACGAGGATGGCGAACGCGAAGGCAGCCCCCAGCTGCACAGTGAACGCTGCTGTCTGGGTGATGAAGCCTGGACCGATTGCGCTGGTAGCCATGAGGAACATGGCTCCCAGGAGAGCCGAGCGCCTGCCGGCTTTTGTTGTGCTTGGTTTGAGTGTTGCTGTGCTTTCCACAGGGGCCGTCCAAATGGGTGTGGTGACCGTAGTCACAGGAGGGGTGTCATGGGCAACACTACAGACTGTTGAACAATCTGCGCAAGAGATTGTTCAACAATTATCAAAAACTATAAATTGATAGCGAGGGGACCGGAGGCCGTTTCGGCGGCTGCGAATGCCTTTTCGAGCCGCTCCACGGCAGCCGGGTAGTCGGTATCGGGTGCCAGCCGGCAACGTTGAGCTTCCTTCATGGCACGGAAGAATTCGGCTGTTTCAGGGACGCGAACGTCGCTCATGCCCGGAAAATCGATAGCATTTCCAGGGTCCAGTTCGTAGCGGCTCCACTTTTGGAGAACGGCATTGTGGCGTTCCGCTGCGGGGGCGAAACCGGGACGGTTCTCCGGCTTGCTTCTATGACGCAGGTCCAGTCTGCGGCTGCCGCTCAGAGTCAGTAGAGCAGCGGCAGCCCCGAGGCTCACCAATAGCAGTCCGACGACAGGCGACAGCACAGCCGGAATCAGCACAGCCGGGCCGATCACTACGAGGCCGGTGAACACGTTCCAGAACAGCGCGTCCGGCTCACTCCTGCCAAAACTGTTCTCGCTACGGGTGTTTTCCCTGGGCTTGGCCGCCGTAGGGTCGTTGCCGGATAGCAGGCCCGCATCGGAAATGGCGGGACTTCGGCTTATGCTCCGGTAGAGAACACGGACGGTGCATGCAATCGCGACCACCAGTACAGCAGCCCACAGGGCGATTTCGGCAGGCGCCATCGGCACGGCGTCAGGCATGGCGGGCATGGGACCACCTCCAGCGCTATTACCCGCTCGGCGCAGTCCTCCACGAATGCCGTATGAAGGTCGTGCGCCGCTTGAATTCAGTATGCGCCGACCCGTTGCGCCTCAGCTAGGCCCTTCTTCTGGCCGGTTCAGCCTTGGCGGGCCTTCTTGGCTTCCTTCTTCGCGGCCTCATCCTTGACACGCTGCGCTTCAGCGCGGACCGCGGCGTGTGTGGAGCGCTCAGCCACCAGCCAAGCAGGAGGCGCCTGCAGCAGGGCGGTGATTTCCGCCGTCGTTAGCGCTTCTTCAACTCCGCCACGGGCGAGGCCGCTGATGGAAACGTTCAGTTTCTGGGCCACAACAGGGCGGGGGTGGGGGCCGTTGCGGCGCAACTCGGCCAGCCACTCCGGCGGGTTGGCCTGGAGCTCGGCGAAGTCAGCACGGGTGATGACTGAATCCTGGAACTCCTGGGGTGTAGCGGGCAGGTAGATGCCGAGTTTCTTGGCAACGGTGGCCGGCTTCATGGACTGGGAGTTTGCAGAGGTCATGCTTCAAGGGTATCTGTACGCGCGCCTTGAACGCACCAGAGGAGGCGCCGTTCAGGCGCCATCCCCGTGCTGGTGGCGGTGAACGGCTGACGCTTTGGAATGGCTGACGGTACTGTGAAGCTGTGCCAGCAGACGATGAAATCCCCCAGGCTCCCGAACCTGCCCCTCCCGCTTCTCCTCCCGTTTCGACGGAAACGCCAATGGGCGAACCAGAAGCCGCCCGCCGGGGGCTGAGGTTTGCTTACGTTGCGGGGGTAACGCCGGGCAAGTGGATCCGCCGCTGGGAAGAGCGAATGCCTGACGTGCCGTTGCAGTCATTTATGTCCGACGACGGCCAGCAGCTCGCGGTGTTGCGGAACGGTTCTGCTGATCTCAGCTTCGTCCGCCTCCCGGTGGAGCGCGAGGGACTCAGTGTCATTCCCCTTTATGAAGAACAGCCGGTAGTGGTTGCACCGAAGGGCCACGAAATCTCTGTCTTCGAAGAGGTTGCCTTTGATGACCTATCGGAAGAAACCTTTCTGGATCCGGCCGAACTCGGGGGAGCAGAGAGTGCACTCCAGGTTGTGGCGTCCGGGGCGGGCCTGCTGATCCTCCCGATGTCAGTAGCGCGACACTTCAACGTCAAAGACACGGTGGCGCGGAGGTTGACCGGAGTGCCGGGCACGGAGATCGCGCTCGCCTGGCCGGCCGACGCGACCGACGAGGTAATCGAGGAGTTCATCGGAATCGTCCGCGGGCGTACCGCCCAGAGTTCCCGGCAGCCATCGGCGAACCAGGAGAAGCCCAAGAAGGCCCCAAAGCCTGACCGCAGGGGAACGGGCGGAGCCAAGAAACCGGCGGTGGCCCAGCGTTACGCCCCGAATCCTGACAAAGGCCGGGGCCGTGGTTCACGCAAAAAGGGCAAGCGCTAGCGGATTCGACGTCCTGGACAGCATCAGCGGTTCCCGGCTCTCAGTTTCCCGGTTTCGAAGAACGGGCGTAGCGGACAGTCCTGTTCCGGCCCAATGACTTTGCGCGGTAAAGAGCCGCATCTGCCGCGGCAATCAGTTCCTCGAGGCCTTCTGTATCCTCGTCCACAGCCACCAAGCCGTAGCTTACGGTTGGCATCTGAATACCAATCTCCCCGGAAGCAGCGTCCATGCGGCGGCTGATGTCCGTGGCGATGCCCTCGGCCCGGTAAGGACTGACACCAGGCAACAACAGGACAAACTCCTCGCCTCCATACCTTGCGACGAGGTCGGAAGACCGGACCGTCTGGGTGCACGCTATGGCGAACGCCTGTAGCGCGCGATCGCCGGCCGCATGACCGTGAGTGTCATTGATGGCTTTGAAATGATCCAGATCAGCAAGGAGAAGGGTTCCGGGAGCCCGCGTGTGCTGGAGCCTGAGTAGTTCTGCCTCGGCCAGATCGAGAAAGCCGCCGCGATTAAGCAGCCCGGTCAGTCCGTCACGCGTTGCGAACGTACGCAACGCGCGGGTCTGCTGCTCAGTGCTCAGTGCTGCCATGCTGAAGGAAGCCACCACCAGGAGAACCATGGTGATGCCAGTGGTGATGGCGGAACCGAAGTATGCCTGGAAAGTGGGGCCGTAGGGGCCCTCCAGAAGATACGCGATCAGCCGCAGGCAGTAGAACAGGGACAGCGAGCCGGCCGCGACAGCCATGGGAATGCGGATCTTGGAATAGCCCGGCTCGAGGTGCCAGAGTTCATTCGCGGCCAAACCAATAACCACGCTCATGGAGGCGAGGAAAACCGCGCCTCCAGACCATGTGTTGCCGGCCGGATTCTCCAGGCATGAGGCAGCAGCCGTTACCACCGGGCCTGCCAGCAGAAGCCAAGAACGCGGTACATGCGTGCGGAGAGAGCGGGCAGCCGCCCACACGCTGGAGGCACCTGCGACGAGCAGGCCGTGCCCTGCCGGAATGGCCAGCCATTGAAGGGGCGTTCCTTCCAGGAGCAACGACGCGGATCCGGCGAGGAACAGTATGAGCGCGAAACACCACCAGGCGCTGTACGCCGAGCGCGTGCTGCGGTACGCGGAGAAGTAGAAAAGGAGACCAAGAACCAAGGCCATCACTGCGAAAGCGACCCGGAGGGTGGCTGTATCGAGGACCATGCTCTTCTTCCCCCTGCTGAACGAGCCCGTGAAGCCCAAGTATCCCACTACCCGACGCCTCTGTAACGACCTTTTGCCGGAGTTTACCGGGAACCGTTGACCGCAGCACCGGATGTCCAGCGGAAACTGTTATTGCGTCAGGCGATACCGCTCGATTTGCTTCAGTCTCCGCTGGAGGCTGTCCCGCCGGGGGTGGGGGACGGCGTCGGACGTTTCAGCGGTGAGATCAATGTGCTTTGTGCCGTATTGCCAGAGCAAAAGGTCATCCAGCAGCCTGTCAGGTCCGGGAGAATACCGGTGGTCCAAGGCGCGTCGGACGTCGGTGATCCGGTTGGCGCTGAGAAGCTCTGCCAACTGGACTGTCTGGTTGAGGCCATGGGCGGCCATGAGCTCAGCTGCCCAGCCCCAATCGTCGTCGACCTTACGGTCCACGTGCGGCAGGAGCGTCCGCCAGACGTCCCGGATCCGGTTGGGGGTCAGCGGTGCCGCACCCTCGCCTTCCGCATCCCAGAAGCTGCGGACCTCCTCATAGCGCTCGTGCAGATCAGCGAACGCACCTTCCACTGTTTCCAGCATGGCGGCCGTTGCCGTGAATTGCCGGTCGAAATGCGGGGTCCAGGCTCGGGGATCTTCAGCTTTGAAGCGGATATCGTGCTCGATCTCGCTCCAGGCGTGGGCAAAGACCGTGCGGATCTGGCATTCAAAAAAGTAGCTGCCGTTCGCGGGCAGGTCAGGGTTGAATGCTTGCTGATAGTCCTTCACGGCATCGTTCTGGATGGTCCGCAGGATCAAATGACGGCTGGAGTACCCGTAGGTCCCGGATTCAATGGAACCGATATCCTTTTCCCGGTCGCCACGGCAGTCAAAAAGCTGACGCTGCCGTTTAATGAGGTTCGCCACCATAGCGTTCTCAGCCGGAAGCTTGGTAATGACACGGACTCCCACCATGTCGTTTAGCGTGCGGAACGGGTCCGGGAACTTCAGGACCGGAGGGTCTCCCACCTCCAGTGGCTCCTCCGTCCGCGAAATCTTCTCTCGAAAGGACTCAACAGTTTTGGTGCGGCCGGTGACAAACAACGGCGTGACTTCGGTGTCCTTGAGCATGCCACGCAGGATCAGCAAAACCTCGCGGGTGACAAGCTTCAGGGCCGGGCGCACCCGCTCATAAAGCTCAACATTTTGCTGCACAGCCTGCTTTTGGGCAGTGTCCAGGAGGTCCCAATTGCTCGCCATACAGTCAGCTTACGGCGGGGGTGCGACACGATGAGTCTGACACCCCGCCTGGCGGCACCGGCCACCCCGATGCAGGCAATCCAACCACCACAAATCGGGGTTGCATCCCAAAGGCCAAGGTAGGCTCGGATCTAACTGATGTGCATCGTCGAGACCAGGCGTCGCCGCAGTAGGCGGGACAGTTGGGGCATTGTCCGCTTCCTGTAGAACACGCCCCGAGGAGGATGCAGTGAAGCGGCACAAGTACCAGTACGGTGCAGACCCCAGTCAGTGGGGCGAACTTTTCCTGCCGGAGGCCAATGGCAAACAAACACCCAAAGGCGTTGTTGTGGTCATCCACGGCGGATACTGGCGTTCCCAATACGGTGCTGAATTGGGCGAACCGCTGGCTAGGGATCTTGCAATGCACGGCATGGCGGCATGGAACCTGGAGTACAGGCGGGCCGGAAACGGCGGTGGCTGGCCTCATACATTTGAGGATGTCCTGGCCGGCATCGACAAGTTGAGGGATCTCGCTGAAGAACACGACCTCGATCTTCGCAATGTGGTTGCGTTGGGGCATTCGGCGGGCGGGCACCTGGCCGTCTGGGCAGCAGGCCGTGACAAGCTTGGAACCCTGCCCGCGCCCGAGGCAGACCGTCAGCTGGTCCGTAAGAACGGCAACGGCGCCGTCCATCTCACCGGCGTTGTCAGCCAAGCCGGCCTCCTCAACATCGCTGACGCAGAAAAGCTGGACCTCAGCAACGGCGCTGTCAGCAACCTCCTTGGCGGGCCGGCACGGAGGTATCCCAAGCGCCACATGTACGTGGACCCTATGAGCACAGTCCCCCTGACAGTGCCTGTTTACGCCGTCCACGGCCTCGAGGACGACACCGTTCCCCTGAGCCAGTCCGAGGCCTATGCAATAGCGGCCCGGGCTGCAGGTGCACCCGTTCAGCTGCTGAAGTTGCCGGGAGACCACTTTGCCCTGATTGATCCGAAGGCGCCGTCATACCGCAAATGCCGGGAACTGGTTCAGGGCCTGCTGGGCTAAGTGGACGGGAATCGTCGGCGGGGCCCGGCTGGGAATGCGCGGAGGCCCCGCCTCAACCCGGAGCAATATTGGGTAGGGGCATCCCGTCGGCGCCTATTCGTCCCCTACACTGGATGGCAGGTGTGCCGGGAAGTCTGGTCGGCGTGACTTTGTCGACGCTACCTTGAGGACCTTGATGAGCCAGAATCCTGCACCAATTCCTCCACGCATCACCATCTTCGGACGCGGAAGCTACGCCGAGTCCCTGCGCATCGGCGAGATCCTCCGCAAAGAAACCGTTGGCGGAGCACTCTTGGTTGCCGCCGCCGTCATCGCCTTGGTCTGGGCAAACTCTCCGGCGTCAGACAGCTACTTTGCCTTGCGGGATTACAAAGTCGGCTACGAACCATGGCATCTGGAGCTCACCCTCGGAGCCTGGGCTGCCGACGGGCTCCTCGCGGTTTTTTTCTTCCTCGTAGGTCTTGAGCTCAAACGTGAATTCGTCGCCGGGGATCTGAGGCAGCTCAACAAATCAGTGGTTCCGGTGGCTGCCGCTGCCGGTGGCGTCCTCATACCGGCCGTCATATACGCCATCGTTAACCTCACCAGCCCGGAAACCCTTCGCGGCTGGGCCATCCCCACGGCCACGGACATCGCCTTCGCCGTCGCGGTCCTGGCCATCATCGGATCCCACCTTCCCAGCGCGCTGCGGATCTTTCTCCTGACATTGGCCGTTGTTGATGACCTGATTGCCATCACCATCATTGCCCTCTTCTACTCTGAGAACATCCAGCCGATGCCCCTGCTGCTCGCGCTGATCCCACTTGGCCTGTACACCCTCCTCGCCCAGAAGTACCGCCGGTTCTTTGGGACCCGCGTGTGGGCTGCCTGGCTCATCCTGCTGCCTTTAGGGATTGTTGTCTGGGGGCTGGTGCACGCTTCGGGAATCCATGCCACTGTGGCCGGTGTGCTCCTTGGCTTCGCGATCCCCGTCCTGCGTTCACAGGCCAGTGGCGGTCCCCAGGCCGGTCCTGGCCTCTCGGAACTCTTTGAGCACCGATTCCGGCCCATTTCTGCCGGCATCGCCGTGCCCATTTTTGCCTTCTTCTCAGCAGGCGTGGCCGTGGGCAGCTGGGACGGACTCCGTTCGGCACTGGCCGATCCGGTCGCCGTCGGCATCATTGCCGCGCTGGTGCTCGGAAAGCCGATTGGCATTATGGGCACCACCTGGGTTCTCACTAAAACGAGCAAAGCCGCCCTCGACAGCTCCTTCAAATGGATTGACGTCTTCGGAATCTCGTTGCTGGCCGGGATCGGCTTCACTGTCTCCCTCCTCGTTGCGGAGTTGAGCTTTGGGCATGGAACAGTTCAGGACGATCACGCCAAGGTGGGAATCCTCGCCGCGTCCCTACTGGCTTCGCTCCTGGCCACCGTGGTACTGCGCGCCAGGAACCGGGTGTACCGCCTGGAAGAGGAAGAGGAAAAGGTGGACGCGGACAACGACGGCATTCCCGATGTGTACGCCAAGGACACGCACTCCTGAATCCAGTGATTTCCGGGTTGGGCGGAAGGCCGCCACAATGAGGCATTCTCTGGCAGAGTAGGAAGCATGCTCACAGTAATCGGCGAAGGCCTGGTTGACGTTGTGCAACGTCCAACGGGAATTGAAGCCCACGTGGGCGGAAGCCCGCTGAACGTGGCGGTCGGGCTGGCGCGCCTCGGCCACCCGGTTCAGTTCATCGGCCGCTACGGGCGCGATGCCTTTGGTGATTCGGTGGCGGCCCACCTCAGATCAAGCTCCGTGATGGTGCCCCAGGGCCCGGACTCGCTGCCTACCAGCGTGGCCACCGCACTGATCGACGACGACGGCGCCGCTACCTATACGTTCGACCTCGCTTGGGAGCTTCCCGGCCTCATTGAGCGGCTTCCGTTCATGCTGCAGGGAACCACGCTGCTGCACACCGGATCCATTGCCACCATGCTGGCACCGGGAGCGGCGGAAGTGCTGGCCGCCGTCGAACACGCACACCCTTCTGCCACCATCAGCTTCGATCCCAACTGCCGGCCGAGCATCGTTGCCGATGTGGACTATGCGCGGCGGCAGGCAGAGAAATTCGTGTCGCTCGCGGACGTCGTCAAGGCCTCTGATGAGGACCTCGACTGGCTCTATCCCGGGGAGGACATACTGGAGTCTGCCCGCCGCTGGCTTTCCCTTGGCGGGTCCGAGGGTCCTGCGCTGGTGGTGGTGACCTGCGGCTCAGCAAACCCTTGGGGAATCACGGCTGCGGGGGAAGCCGAAGCAGTCACACCTGCGGTTGACGTCGCGGACACGGTCGGCGCAGGTGATTCCTTCATGGCGGCCCTGCTCTCAGGATTGGTGGATCTGGGATTGGACGGCGCACAGAATCGGAAGGATCTGCGTGCAATGCCCCCGGAGACCCTCGCTGAGCTCCTTGCCCATGCCGCCACTGCAGCCGCCGTCACAGTCTCCCGCGCGGGGGCCAACCCGCCCACCCGCAGCGAACTCAACCACGCCCTGGTCCTCAACGGAGACGTTGCCCCGGAAGGAAACATTCCCGCCGTCGGCCTCGCGGATTCTGACCGCACGTGAGGCCGATTCATACCGAAACTGAGAGGCAGCCATGACAGTACCTGACCCATTCGAAGCAGCATCCGGCATCGCATCGTTCCAAATGAGCAGCGAGTCCTTCCAAGACGGCCAGGTTCTTCCGCAAGCCCAAACCAGCGGTGTTTTGGGAGCCGGTGGTCAAGACGAATCGCCGCAGCTTAACTGGTCAGGGGCCCCCGAAGGAACCAAAAGCTATGCAGTTACAGTCTTCGATCCCGACGCGCCAGGCGGGGGATATTGGCATTGGGCAGTCGCGAACATCCCCGCGGACATAACCTCGCTGCAGGCCGGTGCGGGATCCCGCGACAATGCCCTCCTGCCTTCGGAGGCTGTTCAACTTAAGAACGACGCCGGCTTTTCGGGTTTTGTAGGTGCCGCTCCACCGCCCGGGCACGGGCCTCACCGGTATCTGCTGGTGGTGCACGCCCTGGACACCCAGCAAGTGGACGCTGCTCCGGACGATTCGGCTGCCTCGATAGTATCCAGGCTTGCAGACCGCACCCTGGGCCGCGCCAGGCTGATGGGCATGTTCGAACGGCGGTAGATCCAGGAACGTCCGTGCCGCTAGTGACGAGAGGCCCACGTAGACTTGCGTCATGCGGCTCGTAGCAAGTGACATTGACGGAACCATTCTGGGACACGACGGAAAAATCAGCGACCGCACCATCCGTGCCTTCCGTGCCTGCCGCGCTGCCGGCGTCGAACTTGTCTTCGTTACGGGAAGACCCCCGCGTTGGCTGCACCCGCTGGAGGACCAGCTTGGCCACACCGGGAGGGTCATCTGCTCCAACGGTGCCGTCGTCTGGGATCTCGAAGGAGACCGGTTGGTTTCGGCCCGGACCTTGGAGCTCAAGGCGGTGTTCGAGGTGCGGCGGATCATCAAGGAATTGCGGCCCTCTGCGCTCTTCGCGGCTGAAACCCTTACCAGTTTCCACCTGGAGCCGGGGTTCATCGAGAACGATTCCAGTGAACTCCTTGCCCAGTTCACTCCTGCACCCTTGCACACGACGCTGTCGGCAGATGATGCCGTGGTGAAGTTCCTCGCCGTCGTCCGTGAAGGAACAGCCGATGAGTTCCTGGCTGAGGTAGCGCCTGCGGTGGGACATCTGGCGTCGGTGACCCATTCTGCACCCACTGTGGCCATGCTGGAAATCGCCTTTCCCGGCATCAACAAAGCCGTGACCCTCGCTGAATACGCAGCCTCACTGGGGATAGAAGCAGCCGACGTTGTTGCCTTCGGAGATATGCCCAACGACATCGAGATGCTTAAGTGGGCCGGCGACGGCTATGCCATGGCAAGTGGACATCCCGCCGCAATCCGCGCGGCAGGCCAGCAGGCACCGCACTTTGACGACGACGGTGTGGCGCAGATCCTCGAGGCCAAGTTGCAGAAACTTGGTGTGGCGCTTTCCTAGGCGTCCTCAACTGTCCACCTCGCTCCCAGCCAACGGTCAACCAACGTTCATTTTGGCGCCCTACTCTTCCAATTACAGGGGATCACTCTAAGAAGGGGACGGGAAGAAAATGTCCAGGTACCGCAGTAACAGGGTTGAAGACCAGCCGTTGCGCCACGTGGAACCGGACGTGCACTGGAAGGCCCTCCGGCAGGGGGACCGTGTCCTCGTGCGCAGCGCGCCGGGCTTTGAGACGCGTGGCTTCGTAGACGCCGTCAGCCGGGACCACACCACCGTGTGGGTGGACCTCGACGGCGGCCGCGGCCGCACGCTGGTGCACTGCAGCGACGGCGTGGAGATTCTGCCCACCAGCTGAGGGCACGCCTTCGGGTTACGCTTCAGGAATGAGTGAGCCGCCGCCGTTCCTGGCGTCATTGAATGACGCGGGCGCTCCTGTGCCCATAGCCATGGCCCACCGAGGATTTTCCCTCGAAGGGCTCGAAAATTCCATGACGGCATTCCGTGCTGCGGTAGACCTGGGCTACCGCTATCTGGAAACGGACGTTCACACTACGGCCGACGGCGTACTGTTCCTCTTTCACGACGATCACCTTGACCGCATCACCGATGGTAAAGGCCGTATTTCCCACCTGAGCGCTGCAGAAGTGGCTGCCGCGAAGATCGGTGGGGTGGAGGCCATCCCTCTTTTTGACGAGCTGGTGAGTGAATTTCCTGATGTCAGGCTGAACCTGGATGTAAAGGACTGGAACTCGGTACGCAGCGTTGCCGCCGCCATCGAGCGCCATGGTGTACATGACCGTGTACTGGTCACCAGCTTCTCGGACCTGCGAAGGCGGGCTGTGCTCAGGCTCCTCAGTAAACCTGTGGCAGCATCTGCCGGTACGGTGACCAGCGCCGTGTTCGTGCTGCTGGGCAGGTTCCTTCCCACATGGCTGCTTAGGCGCGTCATGCGGGGAATCCATGCCCTGCAGGTCCCTGTCCGCCGAGGCAGGGTGCCGGTGGTGACTCCCGCTCTTATCCGGCGGGCGCACCGGCATGGATTGCAGGTTCACGTCTGGACCATCAATGAGGCAGCCGAAATGACCAGGCTCTTGGACCTTGGCGTGGACGGGATCGTGACGGACCGGGCGGATCTGCTGAAGCGTGTGCTGCAGGAACGGGAGGCGTGGCACGAGCCTTCCCGCTAGGCCAGACGCCTGTCAGCTCGGTGTCAGCTCGGGTGCAAACCGGCCGAGTGGTGCCATGGTGCGTGGTCCACTTGCAGTAACCGCGCCATGTCCAGAGCGGCCAGCGGGCGGCTGTAGTAGTAACCCTGGGCGCTGATGCAGCCGATACTGCGCAGGTACTCGGCCTGTTCCGCGGTTTCCACACCCTCCCAAACAGCTTCCAGGCCACATGCCCGGATGAGCTGCAGGACTGCTGCGATCAGTGCAGGCTGATCCGGGTCGGTGCCCAATTCCATGAGGATGGAACGGTCAACCTTCACCCGGTCAACAGGAAGTCGGCGCAGGTAGCTGATGGAGGAGTAGCCTGTGCCAAAATCGTCAATCTCCAGCCCGACGCCAAGTTTGCGCAGGCTGTTAAGGGAGTATCTGTCCAGCTCGTTCCCCATTATTATGGCCTGCTCCGTCAGCTCGAGGACGAGCAGGTCGGGGCTGAGATCGGCGCGGGTGAGGATGTCCCTCACTTCTTCAATAAACTCCAGGCGCTGGAGGTCAGTGGCTGCGATGTTTACGCGCATGGACATTTCAGGAGGCGCGATTCCGTCTTCGCGCCAATGACGTAGCTGCTCGATGGCGGTCCGGAGGACCCAGATACCCAGCACGGACATCAGGCCTGCATCCTCAGCGATCGGCAGGAACTCGTCCGGCATGACCATTCCGCGCTCCGGATGGTTCCACCGGACCAGGGCCTCCACACCCTCGATCCTCCCGCTGGCAAGCTCCACTATGGGCTGGTAAAAGAGCACCAACTCAGAGTCCGCTATAGCGCTCCTCAGGTCTTCAGCGAGCTGGCTCCTTAGCTGGCGGGCGTGAAGCATGGAAGGCTCAAATATTTTCAGCTTGCTCCGACCCTCAGCCTTGGAGGCGTACATGGCGATATCGGCTTCCACCATCAGTTGCTCAGCGGTTTCCCCGGGTTCACCGATCCGCAGGCCCATGCTTGCCCCGCAATGGATGCTGTCGTTGTCCAGTTCAATGGGTTCATTCAGCGCATGCAGGATCCTGGTGCCCACGCCCGCAGCGCGGGTCGCGGAAGTGGCGGGCATCAGGACGGCAAACTCATCCCCGCCCAAGCGTGCCACGAGGTCCGTTTCCCGGACCGCTTGCCTGATGCGTTCGCCCACCAGGGCAAGCACCCTGTCTCCGGCAGCGTGTCCTCGTGTGTCATTAATGCTTTTGAAAGCATCAAGATCCAGAAGCACGACGGCGGGCGGCGGGCGGTCCTCCGCGGCCTCGGCGTCGGCCTGTGCCTGGGCCAGTGCCGCTACAAACGCACTGCGGTTGGCCAAGCCGGTCAACGAATCAGTCAGGGCCATCGCCCGCATTTCCTCATGCGCCTGATGCAGCAGTTGCGTGCGGGATTCAACCCGTTGCTCGAGCTCCTGATAAATAATCTCGAGGTCCTCAGCCAGAAGATTGGTTCCCATGATGATGGCATCCAACTCATCCCGCGCAGGGGACACTTCTATCCTGGAATGCAGCTCGCCAGCAGCCAGCCGGACGATACCGTCAAGCAACTGTCCCAGGCGAGGGTCGTCTTCAGCGAACATCTCGCGGGCCCATCAGCGGCAGAGTGACCGGAACGGCGTCGGTTCGGGTCAACGGGAGCGTGCCGGGCGTTACCGGAACCCTTAGTGACTCTGACATGAACCCCCGCTTGCACTAGGGGAGAGGCGTCCGCCCTCCCGACTCCGTCCCCGATTGCGGGACGGAGCTGTGTCACTAAAATACCGCCCCTGCGCCGGTAAAGCACCCCTCGGCCAATAACTGGACTAATTCTGCTGGCTTTCGAAAATCAGGTCCGGGCCTTCCTATTCCAGGGAAAGATCATTCCAGTGCGGCTGCAAATGCGCGTACTTCCTCGCTGCGCTCGGTAGCGGACGCACTTTCGAATAGCACTTGCGCAGTCCTCAACTGTTCCTGCGCTCCGATTGAATCACCGTTGGCGAGCAACACCTTACCCAACAGGAAACGCGCTTCTCCTTCTGTTTGAGTAGGCAGGAATTCCGATCGCGCGCATACAGATTTCGACAAGGTAAGCGCGTTTTCCATGTCTCCGGTCAGGAAATACCAGTACGCCCGAACAAAAGACATTTCCAAGCGGTCACGTTCACTTCCGCCCACAATGTCGGTGGCCAGTTCGGCCCGTTCAATACACCGGAGCGTCGCAGGATCGGTCAGGTTTGCCTCCAATCGCATCACTGCCGAGGCCCTGTTGAAATGTGCCCATAAATCAACGTCTTTCGAATGCGAAAGCTGCTCAGCCGCCATGTCGTGGTACCGGCCGCCCTCTTCAATCCGCTTGCTGAGGAACGCCACATTGCCGATGACCCAATAGGCTTTCCCCGCAGTATCCTCATCCACCAGATCCGTCAACAACGTCTCCAGCACCAGGGATTCCCGCCAAGCCTCATCGACCCTGCGGCTCTCGGCGAGGGCGGCGATCAATCCCCGCTGAGCCTGAATCTGCAGGTCCACCTGCTCTTCGTCCCCGGACACAAGTTCGGCAGCGCGGGCGGCATTCGCGGCCGCCTCCGCGAGATGGCCCAGCCCCTGATGAGCGGTGGAAAGCATGATATGCGTGCGGGCGGCCAGCGCAGGTTTGGCGGCGGAGAGGGGATGTTCGGCCAGTTGCCGGGAAAGTTCGAGACAGTCCCAGAGCGATTCCAGGTCCCGCTGGCATTCCGCCTGAAGGTACGTCATGTTCCACCAGCCGGTCTGGTCGCCGGCTTCAAGGGACTCACGCGCGGCTTCCCTGGCCAGATCCAAAGCCGCTTGGAAGTCGCGGTTCCTGAAGCTCTCTCGGGCCTGCAGATCGGCAAGGACGTAGGGCGACAGTTTTTCGGGCTTGGCCATTCCCCAATTATCCACGGTGAGGGGGAACCTGCGGGTTACCTGCCCTAAAACTTAGAAATTCAATCGAGTGGATATTGATTATTGGGCGCTATAATAGCGTGCGTAATGCTTTACTGCATCTAATTGATAAAAGGATCACAGGATGAAAAAGATTGCTGCTACATTCTTGCTCACCGGCATCCTTGCTGTGGCAGGATTTGCTGCCCCCGCCACGGCAGCGTCGGATAAAGAGTCGAAGGTCTCGGTAGAACAGACTTCCGGATGGTGGCCGAAATAAGATCGGCCAACCTTAACTGCCCTTGGATAAGTAATCCTGGGGCAGTTTTGCTTAAGGCCCCGTGACGGGAAGTCGGACTTCGATAGTAGTCCCTTCACCTAATTTGGAGCGAACGTCCATGGTTCCTTTGTGACGATCCACGATGTCATGAGCAATAGCGAGGCCAAGGCCACTGCCGGGTACAGCACCGGAAGTGGCGTTCGAGGCCCGGTAGAAGCGTGTGAACAGATGAGGGATTTCGTCTTCCGGAACCCCGACTCCGGTGTCCGTCACCTGGACAATCACGCAGGGGTTCCCGTCGTCGTCGTCACCATAGGTATTTCCGACGGAGATCTTGCCCCCGCGGGGGGTGAACTTGATCGCATTGGATACCAAGTTGGTGAAGACCTGCTCCAGTTGAACTTCGTCAGCCATGACATCCGGATCCCGCCGGTCAAGGTCCAGGGAAATGTCCACTTGCCGCTGCTCTGCCAGGGGACGGAGTGCCGCCGTGATGATCCTTAGCGTGTGGCCCACCCGGGAAGGTGCCAGGTGGAGTCCGGTGGCTTCATAGTCCGGCTTGGAAACAGCGAGCATGTCCTCGATGAGCCGACGGAGACGTTCGGAGTTTCTGACGATGATGTCCAGCATCCGGTTGACCTCATCGGGAAGTTTCCCGCCTGACCCATCCCGGATCATGTCGAGGTAGGCGGTGATGGAGGTCAATGGTGTTCTTAACTCGTGATTCACGGTGGCAAGAAAATCCGTCTTGGCCTGATCCAGTTGCTGTAGTTGCCGGAGGACCTGCTGTTGGCCGCTGATCAGGTGTCCCTGGATCAGGCCGTAGGCGACGTTTCCTGCCACGTGCTGGATCATGGAAATCTCGGTTCGGGACCAGAAACGGGGCGAGTCGAGTTGGGTGATCCAGATGAGGCCCAGCGATGAGTTTCCTTCACCCACCGGAATCAGTGCCGAAGTCCGTGGGTTCATCCCGCTCATCCAGTCACGGAGCTCGAGATCATCCCCATCCCACTCATGGTTGCTGTGATCATCGACTATGAGAACGTCGCCTTCAGCCCACAAGCGGTCCGCCAGGCGGTGCGCGGCGGCCTCGGATCCTTCCAGGCCCTCGGTGAGTGGCGGAAGGTTTCTGCGAGTCCACTGGGCGGTTATTCGCGGAACGCGCTGGTCTTCGAAGGTAGTGAAAAGTACGCGGTCGGCCTCGAAGGTCTTGCCAAAGCCATTGACAACGTGATCGGCAATCAATCGCGGATCATTGGTGGTGCGGATGGCCGCAGAGACGTCCCGAAGCCTTTCGCGAAGCCGCTCAGCATGGTGGCGGGCCTCTGACCTTGCCGCAACGCTGCGGATGATGGAATCCGCCCTGAACACAAGCTCCTCAGGAGATGGAGGCTTGACGATGAAGTCCGCCACTCCGTGCCAATTGCCCGGTGCCGTTTTCACTCCATTCGCGAGGTCGACCAAGAGGAGGATCGGGGATGTTGTGGCAGCTTCCGCGAAGGATTGATCCAGCACCACGATGCTCGCATCCGGCTGGTCGGCCAACAACTTGGCAAGCGCCTGCTGGTCAGATGCGCTCGCAACGGCATACCCGGCGCTGCTCAACACTGCTCCCACGGAGGCCAGTCTTCCGGCATCGTGGTCGGCAATGATGGCAGTGCGTGGCATGGGCAACTTCTCCGCTGATTGTCTTACCACCCGTGCCCCCTCCGGTTCTGGTTGAGTTCATTGTAGGGCGACAGCAGCCGCCAAAAGGTGAATTGTTCACTTCCGACCGGGATGGCGTGAAGTGGCACGCCGTCCGCAACGCTCAGCAAACCGCCCCGGACCAGCCGAAACATCTATATTTGGACCATGCTCTCCGCGCTGAAAAAGTACCTGCTGGTTCCCAGGCTTGTATGGCTGTCTGCTGGTGCTCCCAAAGAACGCGGCGTCGCCTGGGACCGCTATTGGGCACGTGTGAAAGCCACGGGCGCCCAAGGTGAAGTCCTTTGGGACTCCGGCGGAGACCATGAACTCCTTGGTTATGCAGGAAGTCTGAAGCAGCACCTTGATCCCGGGCTGCCGGTGTTGGACATTGGCTGTGGAAACGGCACGCTTACGCGGTGGCTTGCACGAAACTTTCCGGCTGCGGTAGGGGTGGACATTTCCTCCCATGCCGTGGAGCGTGCCCGCAGCGAGTCCACGGGAATCACCAATGTGTCGTTTCTTACGATGGATATGACCCGTCCCCGGGCTGGGAGCATCGTGGCCGAGGCGTACGTGGCAAGCCCCGGAACGCATCCTCCCGGGCCGCAGGATGCCGACCGGCCCGAGGTTAATGTTTTCCTCCGCGGCGTGCTCCACGTCCTCGATGAGGCGGATCAGGCTGCCCTGGCCCGGAATATCAAAGACCTGGTTGGCATCCGGGGCCGCGTCTTCCTGGCCGAAACAGACTTCCAAGGCAATGCCCTGGACTATGTTTCGCATCTCGGTGCAACGCTCCGGTCGATCCCGGCGCCACTCGAAAGCGCCATACGGGGCCTGCCCATGCCCGGGCATTTTGGCGCCGCCGAGCGGCGGCGGGCCTTCCCCGATTCCGAGTGGGAAGTGCTCGAGGAAGGCGCCACGTTCATTGAGACCGTCCCCTTGAGGGATCCCTCCACGCCGGAGCTTATTCCCGGCTACTACGCGGCGCTCCGGGTCAAGCAGGGCTAGCCCCGACCCATGCTTGACGTAGGATCCCCATCAGCCTCCGAGGGGTCCGCGCGAAGTTCCTCCGGATCCGGATTGGGAAGGCCGGCCGGTCCGGTCGGCGCATCCGGGTTACCCAGGGGAGGGCTGTCATCTGGCAGGGTCTCCGGCCGATCAGGAGGCGTGCCGGGAGGGGGCTGTTCCGGGGTGTCGGGAAAACTGCTGTCTGTTCCGGATTGGGGAGGCCCGGATTGCCCCGGTTCAGCAAAGCCACCGGCGGACATGCCCTGGTGTTGAGGGTAGTCGTCGGTCTCGTCATCCATGGCGTTTGACCCCTCGCTGATGGAGGAGTGAACCTGAATGTCGTCGTCGCGCTGCCCGGGCTCAGGAGCGTGGGCGTCGTCGACGTGATCGGCGGTGCCCCCCAAGTCCTTCATGGCGTTCTCCGCGGCCTTTTTGATGTTGTCTCCGATGCCCATCACCAACTCCTCACGACGTCCAGCCGGCTGATACCTATCCGGCTGGGTGATTCGGCCTGTGCCTTCAGATTTATCAGCATGCTTACGATTAGTCCAGAGTTCCTTGCCCATTTCGACGGTTCCCTGCCCGATCGATGCTGCCGAACGTCGAGTGGGCAGGGAACCATCGAAACGGCGCACCAAGGCGGCGAAGGCATCCGTGCAGTTCAGGCGGCCCGCGCCGTGATGATCATCTCTCTGCTTGCAGGTTCCAACGGCTCGCCAAACCAGCCGCCGGATTGGCCTTCAATGACAAAGCCGGCGTCTGTGAGGAAGTCGGACAAAGTATCAAGATCGAGAAAGCGCAGGATGGTGCGGTCCGTCCTGAGTGCCGGACCTCCGAGCTCGGAGGTGGTCTCCGTGAACGTGACGGCATCGCCTTCCACGGACTCCACCTGGTGGATGATGCGCAGCTGCCGGCCGTCGGCATCTGTAACGTCTGTGGGATGGTCAGGATTCCACCTTTCCCAGGAGCGTACCCGCGGGTTTCGGGTCTCGAAAGTGAACCGGCCTCCGTCCACCAACGCCGCCCGGATGGCTGTGAGCGATGCCTGAATGTCGTCGTCGCTTACCAAGCACTGGAAAGCGTGGCTCATCATCACTGCCTGATGAAATTCCTGGCGCCAATGCATGCTGGCGGCGGTGCCTTCCACCCACTCGACGTCGTCGCGTCGCCTGGCCACGTCCAAGGCGGCAGCGTCAGGGTCGATGCCGAGAAGCCGTCCCTGATGGCCCAGGGCGCGGGCCCGATGCAGCATCATTCCGGTGCCGCAGCCGACGTCGAGCACTGACGGCGCCGCCATCACGAGGGAAAGGTAGAAATCGTCGCTGGGCCCCCACGCGTTGAGCACGTTATAGAGCTCAGCCGCCTGGGCATCAGAATAAGGGACTTGGTTGGTCATTCCTGCAGCCTAGCGGCAGGTCCGCCCGTGGCTGCCGTACGGCGGCCACGACACCGCAGCTCCAATTCAAGGGGCCGGCGGCAGCTGGGAAGGCACCCCGCTCACCGGGGCTCTGTATTGCCGTCGGCCCTGCTTCAATTCTAGAAGAGAATCGGCATTTTGCATCCGTGCTGCGGCCTCTTAGGGCGGGCCCTGAAGCGGCCTCGACAGGAGTCAACCGGCGGCCTACCGTGGGCCTATGAGTGATATTCCAGCTGATGACACGCCCGGGCTTGATAAGGACCCGGCGGCCGATAGGAAGGCAGAGAAGTTCTTACCTCCCGACGCTCTTTCACCCGTACTTGATCCCGATTTTGTGCCCGACGACGACCCGACGACGGCAAGGGAGAAGAGGGCGCGCGAACATCCCGAGGAGACCGGAAGCTGACCCTGGGCGTGCGGCAATCAGTCCTGACGAAACCAAGTCAGTCCTGACGGAACCAACTCAGTCCTGACGGAACCAACTCAGTGGGAGGTCAGTGCTCCCGGTGAAGCATGTTGGTCCAGCGGCCTGCCTTGTGCGGCCGGCCTGTGCCCGCCCGGTGACCGGAACGGCCGCGGTACTTCGTCCCACGCGTGGTGAATGGGCCAGCTGCTTTGGCGTTCATGCGGGTCTCGCGGTCGGACTTGTTGGGCTCCAGATCGATGCGCCTCATGATCTTTTTCATAACCCGATCGAGAAGATTTGCCATGGCGGAACCTCCATATCTGAACTGTTCTTCCCAGCTATATTCCAGTGTGGCACCGGTTGAAAGACGGGAGCAAGGCCTCGGAGCAGGGCATCCCCGAGTCGGCGACTAACCATTCAGGTATCGAGTTCCATCATCAGCGGGGGCAGTTCATCAGCGAGTTCCCGGGCCAGATAACCCAGGCTTCCCAACCGGCTGGCGAGCCGGTCTCCCGCCGCCGCATGGAGATGGGTGCCCCAGCAGGCAGCCTGGGCCGGGGTGGTTCCGCGGGCCTTCAGCCCCGCGATAGCCCCAGCCAGCACGTCACCACTGCCTGATGTGCCCAAGCCACCATAGCCGGTGGTGATCTCCCAAAGCCGGCCGTCGGGAGCGGCAATCACCCCCTGGCAGGTGACCACGGCCTGAAATTTTGCAGCAATTTCCGCTACGTCGGAGGTCAGGTCCTTCACGTCCCGGCCCAGAAGGATTCCCGCTTCTTTAGTGTTCGGTGTCAGGATCAGCCGCCCTGCCCAAGGAAACAGCTCATCCACCATCGGCGGAAGACAGCCCAGGGCGTAAGCATCGAGGACCATCGTGGGAGGGGAGGTATCCCCGCCGTCGGACGCTGCGCCGTCGTCCTCATCAGGACCGTTCACCTCAGCCTCAAGCCGAAGCAGTTCCCTCAAGAGCCTGGTGGCTTCTTCTTCGTTGTCGAGGCCCGGGCCTACCAACACCGCAGCAGCCTTCTGCAACGTTCCCGCCAGTGCTCCTACCCCGTCCCCTCGAACGGAACCCGCAGCCGTTTCGGCCAGCCCCACCACTCCTGATTCCGGCAAGGCGATGGCCAGTTGGATTGCGGCCGATTCCGCGACACCAAGGCTGAGCCGCCCGGCACCCGCACGCAAAGCGGCAAGACCCGCAAGGAGCGCCGCACCGGGGGTTTTGCGCGCGCCGCCTATCACCAGCACGGAACCGCGGTCCTCCTTGCTGGAACCGCCGCCCGGGAGAGGCCAGTTGCGCAAGAGGGTAGGTGTCACCAGTTCGGGGTGCGGGCTTTCAGCGGGGGTGGACATTGGTATCTCCGGCGTGTTCGGTCACGGGCACTCCGCCACTCACCAAATGTTCCGCTACGTTGAAGCTCTCCAAAGTCCACGGACCAAAACCGTCAGGGCGCACGAACCGCGTCACGGAGGCGTTCAGGACAGAGGATGTTGCGGCGATATCGAGGATCTCTCGTTCTGACAGCCCTTCCAGGATGTAGCGGAACAGGAAGATCACGGCGTCGTGGCAGACGAGCATGACGCGGCCTCCGCTGTGTTGGCGGTCCAGATCGGCGAGGAGCGACCGGAGCCGGAGGGCGACGTCGGCCCAGGACTCGCCGCCGGGAGGCCTGTAGTAGAACTTTCCCAGCCACCGGCGCCGCGCCGCTTCCTCCGGAAGGCGGGCTTCCACGCCGGCTGATGTCAGCATGTCAAGGATGCCCAGTTCGCGGTCACGCAAACGTTCGTCGGCCAGTACCGGCGCCCGCCAGCCGCCGCTGCGGACCGCCAGATCAGCCGTCTCCAGTGCTCTGGCATATGGCGAGGACCAGACGGACGTGGCCTGCTGGTCTTCAGGGAACCCCGCCAGCAGGCGCCCCAGGGCCAGAGACTGCTCGCGTCCGGTTGCGGAAAGCTTGACGTCGGCGTCCCGGGCCGGAACGTCAATCACGTGGGCGCCCTGTTGACGGGCCAGCGTTGCGGCGACGTTTCCTTGGCTTTCGCCGTGGCGCACCAGAAGGAGCTCGACGGCGCCCGGTATGGCATGCGGCTCTTGTATCGGGCGGACAGTCCGGGATTCCTGCATCGCTACCCCCTTGATCCGGGCCTCAGCGGCCGGTATCGCTGCCCCGTCCGAGGCAGCGGTTCAGGTAGCCCCACGTTACTACGGCCTCCTCCCGCACGTCTCGTCTTCGACAAGGCGCGCGGCCATTCTGAAGAGGCTCTTGGTGGCTTCTCGCCTTGCAATGCTCCTGGTGTTGTGATGCTCCTTGTCGGCGGCTAGGCTGGCAGCCCACCAACCCGTATCGCTTGACGAGTTCCGCAGAGGATGGCCTCCCATGAGTACCTACCACCCTGAAAATGATCCGGCTAATCCCGACCGCCCCGGGCGCGAACCTGCCGATCCCGGACCGGCCGGTGAGGACGCAGCAGCCTCAGCCAACCCCGATCCTGCGAACGGAAACATCACCGGCCTTGAACCCGGCGGAGGAGTGCCACCGGGAGAGACCCCGCCTGCGGAAGACCAGATGAGCGCCGACCAGGGGCATGACGAATAACTGCCAGCCGTGTCGTTATTCCGGGGACCGGCTCAGTTCCTCCGGGGTTTGAGTACCAGATGAGTCGCCGCCGGGGTCTGGACAGAGCTGACGACGTCGAACTCGGCCACCTGCCCAGCACCGGTACCGGGGTTCTCAGCTGTAAAAAGCGGAACGCCGGAGCCGATGAGCACTGGTGCGATGTGAATCCGAACCTCGTCCAAAAGGCCTGACGCGATGTACGCGGCGGCAAGCTTTCCACCGCCCATAATCTGCACGGGACGGCCGTCGGAGGCCTCCTTCGCGGCGGCCAGTGCCTCCTCCAGCCCTGAAATGAACGTATAGGGGACCCCGTCCCAGTCCAACGGTTCCCTTTCCTCGTGGGTCACGACGAACATCGGGACCGGCCACGCCGGACCGTCCCAGGCCTTGCCGTCGTAGCAGATATTGAACGTGTTCCGTCCCATGATCACCGAGCCGCGGTCCATGATGTCACGGGCAAACACCTCATCCGCCGCAGTTTTGCGGCCGAACATCCAATCGTGGATCTCCGCGGGATCCTGTTCATTGGTGGCGACGAAGCCATCCAGGGAGATGCCGATGTCCAAAATGGCCGGGACGTCTTTCCGAGCGGGCGTTGGTTCCGAGGGGGTGGTGTCCATTTCGGTTCCTTTGGTTGAAATCAGGCCTTGAAAACCGCGAGAGGGATCTGTTGCAAACCATACTCCTCTCGGGTTTTGGCCGAGCTCGCCGGCTTGCTTGGCGTCAGCGGTTGTGCGGCTCCACGCCGCGGGTCATTCCGGCGGGAACCGGCGTGGGGGCCTGCTGTGGAGCATCCTGCGTGGCAGCGGCTTGCTTTGGTCCGGCACGCTTTGGTTTGGGCGGTCCGCCGCTCTTGTTGAGTACCGCCGTCGCAACTCCTCCCAGGAGAAGCAGACCCCCGGCGAGCTCCGTCACCGATGGCACCTCCTGCAAAGCCAGCCACGCAGCACTCATCCCTACAACCGGCACAAGAAGGGTGAAAGGAACCACGGCCGACGGCGGGTATTTCGCGAGCAGCCAGTTCCAGATTCCGTAACCCACCAAGGAAGCGAAAACGGCTGTGTAAATCGCGCTTAGTACAGTTCCGGCCTGGAGGTCCAGCACCGTAGCCGCAATAGCATCCGGACCATCGATGACCAGTGAAAGCGCGATGAGGGGAAGCGGAACCACCGCACCGGACCAGACTACAAGGCCCAGCCCCGACGCAGCCTTGGCCTTACACGCGATCACGTTGCCGGCCGCCCACGAAAGTGCCGCACCCAGCACGATGATGAAGGGAAGCAGCGGAGCGACGGAACTCCGGCCAACCGCCACGATGGCCAGGCCGGCAACGCCCAGGACAACCCCGGCCAACTGGCGGGGGCTGGGGCGCTCACCGAGGAACAAGGCGGCAAGCAGCACCGTCAGAAGCACCTGGGCCTGCAGCACAAGGGAAGCCAGTCCCGCCGGCATGCCAAGGGCCATGGACAGGTACAGCAGGCCGAACTGGCCTGCGCTCATGAAGAGTCCGACGCCGATAATCGCGGCCCAGCTAACGTCCGGTTTACGAATGAAAAGAATCCAGGGGAACACCACCAGGAGGAACCGCATCGCGACGAACAGCAATGGCGGAACGTCCCGGCCGTTCGCGTGAAGGCCCAGATCGATGGCGACGAAGTTCAGGCCCCAAAGGACGGCGACGAAGGCCGCGAGCAAAGAATGGCGGGTGGTCATGTTACTCACTTCTCAAAAGAAATTGTTTCCGCCACCAGGCGGTCTGTGCCTTCAGGCTTGTGGTGATTTCGGCGTCGAACGTCCGTACAGGTCCTCGAGAGAGGTCAGGCTGGTCGGCAAAGTCATGGTCAGTCCTTGGTGTCGTCGTCAAATAGCGGTGTGGAATCGTGACCCACTCGTTCTGCCTACTTTCTCAGAGAGGAGAATGAAGCACCAGCGTTGATTTGCACCTTGTATCGTGTAGATTTACTTCATGATTGATATCGGATCTCTTCAGGCGCTCGCGGCTGTTGAGCAACACGGTTCGGTGATTGCAGCGTCTGAGGTGATGGGCTTCAGCCCATCAGCGGTATCACAGCAGATCAAGAAGCTGGAGAAGCAGACTGGCTTCTCGGTGCTGGAGCGGCGCGGCCGCGGTGTCCTCCTGACCGAGCGCGGGCTTACCCTGGCCGCGTATGGGCGTCGTATTCTTTCCGAGCTGGAAGAGTTGCAGTCCACGCTGCTTAGCGATCCGGCGAAACCGTACGGCCGGCTGAAGGTGGTGGCCTTCTCCACTGCTTGCCGCGGGCTCATAGGGCCGATGCTCGGCATGCTTGCCTCCTCCGGAACCGACCTCGACGTCAGTGTGCTGGCCGAGGATCCGAGGGAAGCGGTGGCGCGCGTAGCCGGGGGCGAAGCCGACCTTGGCATTGTCCACGACTGGAACTCGGTCCCGCTGGTGATTCCCGAACACCTGGTGCTCGAGTGGTTGTGTGAGGACATTGCAGATCTACTGGTTCACCGCAGCCATCCTTTGGCCGCGCGGAGCCAGGTGGAAGCGGCCGACCTCGTGGACGAGCGCTGGATCAGCACACCGAATGGCGCCATCTGCAACGAGGCCCTGCTACGGATTTTTGCGGGTCTGGGACGGGTCCCGGATATCCAGGTCTACGATCCGGACTTCTCAACCCACATAGCGCTCGTGGAGCAGAAAGTTGTTGTGGCCCTCGTTCCCCGTCTGGGCAGGCCGGCCCTTCCTGCAGACGTGGTGGCTGTTCCGGTAGCAAATCCCGTGCCTGAACGCCGGGTCGGCATGGTGCATCGAAGGACCATGACCGCCAGCCCGGGCATCCAGCATCTTGCCGGACTCCTGAGGGGGATCGCCGCGCCGGAAGCAAGCTGACGGACCCAGGGTTCCCAGGTCGGGTCCGATAGGGGGAACCACCTTCCCTTTTATCTCAGGACCGGCTTCAATGAGGTACGAGCCGAGGAAAAGGACACATGGGGATGGCTGTTACCAAGGCAAAGGGTTTGATTGAGACCGCGTTCGGGATTCTGGCTCTCTTCGCATCGGTTTTCGTCCTGCCCTTACCGCTGTACGAGATGGCATCGGGAGCGGCAAAAAACGGCTCAGTGATCCTGTTGATCCTGGGCCTGACGATTCTGATTTGCGGGCTTGTGTTGTTGTGCAGGGGGCTTCTGCTGCGCTCGCGAGACCTTCGCACGCCCCGCACCTACGATTCGTGGGAACCGACAACGTTAGACCGGGATCGTCCTGAGAATCCCTATCAACTGCCGCCTGCTGTCACGCAACTCCAGTCCGGAGGTCCTCTGGGCTGACCCAATGTCCCGGGTCACAGATCGTCTGCAACTCGCATTTGGCAAGGGCTTTCCGCAGCCAGATGGCAGGATAGGTCCATGCGCATTCTTATCGCCCCGGACAAGTTCAAGGGATCGCTCACCGCTGCCGAAGCCGCCAGTGCCATCGCCGAGGGAGTCCTGCGGGTCTACCCGGACGCTGTTGCCACCCAGTTTCCGATAGCCGACGGCGGAGAAGGGACCCTGGAGGCTGCGGTTGCGGCTGGCTACGAGGAAAGACTCAACGCCGTTGTTGGCCCCATTCTGGCTCCTATCGGTGCAGCCTGGGCTCTGCGGACCGAAGCCAGTGGCGCAGTAACTGCAGTGATCGAAACAGCCCAGGCTTCAGGACTGGCGCACGTTGAACCCACTCCACAGAACGCGCTGCGCGCTCACAGTTACGGTTGCGGCCAGCTCATTGCTGCTGCCTTGGATGCCGGGGCAACCGAGATTGTGTTGGGTCTTGGCGGCTCAGCAATGACCGACGGCGGGAGTGGCGCCTTGAGGGCCCTCGGGCTCAAGCCTCTTGATGCGGCAGGAAACATCGTCCCGCTGGGCGGCGGAGCACTTGCCGATGTGGCCGCAGTTGACGCCACTGAACTGGATCCGCGCTTGAGCCGCGTTAAATTCCGAATTGCCGTGGATGTCCGGAATCCCCTGTATGGCCCGGAGGGAGCCGCCCACGTGTTTGCACCGCAGAAGGGCGCCGACAGCGAGGCCGTGGAGCAACTTGATGCGGGACTCCGGAACTGGGCCTCAGTGCTCCGGGAAACAACCGACCGGGACGTCAACATTCCGGGAGCAGGAGCGGCGGGTGGGTTCCCGGCGTCGTTCCTGGCCTTCAGTGACGCTGCGCTGGAAGGAGGGTTTGCCCTCGTGGCCGGCCTGACCGGGCTGGCCAAACAACTGGCTGACGCAGATCTGGTAATCACGGGTGAGGGCTCCATGGACTCGCAGTCTCTGACAGGCAAAGCTCCCATTGCATTGGCAGCCGCCGCCCAGGAGCGCGGGATCCCCGTCATCGTGGTGGCGGGCCGGATCCTGGTCACCTTCGAAGAGCTGGCCGAGCATGGGGTGGTGGCCGCCGCGCAGCTGCTGGATGTTGCCCCGAGCCCCGAGGACGCCGTCGCCCAAGCAGCAAAATATCTAACCTGGGCCACAAGCCAGGTACTTGAAGGTGCCTGACTGGCCGGACGCTGCCCCGAGGCAGCCTTCCAGAGCCTTGGAGTCAGGATCCTGTCTCGTAGTGTGGCTCAGCCACCGGCTTTGATTCCGGCGATCCCTTTTCACGCAGATACACCGAAGCACCCACCAAGACGGCGACGGCAAGAAATTCGCTTTGCCAGTTCTGGAAGGACTCAAACCAGAAACGGCTCGTAACCAGGTAGCCCAGGAACGTCACCTCGGGCTGGCCGTGGGTGGCCTGCTCCTCGTTGTACTCTTCGACGCCTCCAACGGCGTGCAGAGCCATTGAGGCCAGGAAGAGGAGCAGGAACAGTATGGACAAGGAGTGTTCGTAGAGCTTGAGGACCATCCCGCCGCGCTTCACCGGCCACGGGGTATTGTCTTTGACCTTGGCGTCGCGGGGATCCTCATTCTGGGGGGCATCATCGTCCACAGGCTTCGATTCCGAGGATCCCTTTTGAAAGAGGAAAACCGTGAGGATGACGTACATGCCCATCTGGAGGAACTCGGACTCCCAGTTCTCAAAGGTCGCCTCAAGGAATTGCCCGGTGCCAAGGTATTCGATCACGGTCACGCCTGGCTCTCCATGGGCCAGCTGGTCTTCGCTGTAGCTCTGTGCTCCGCTGATGATCATGCCGCCAAAGAAGATAAGAAACAGCGCGATGTTGGCCAGCAGCAGGCCATGTTCCTTAACCCACTTACCCATGACTCCTCCTGAATGTGTCTTTTCATACCACCGCGGCGAGTCCGCCCGCAGCTACCTCTTTTCAGCTTGTCTGTGTAGATGAATCGGAACATACACCAGCAGGACGATCAGCACGGCCAGCAGCGCTCCTCCTGCGGTAAGGCCGGCGTTGCGGCCGGCGGCGACGTCGAACACCAGCGACGACGTCCCCACACTGAGGAGGGCAACGCCGCCGAGAGCCACCTTGGTGATCCTGTCTGCACTGGAAACGAGGGTGGCCTTGAGCCGCTTCCGGAAAAGGCGGCGGTGCACGCTGACCGGTAGCAGGATCAGGGCGGTGGTGAGCGCGGCCAGGACCACGTTGGCGAGATAGAGGCTCACCTGGTAGTCGTCCAGGGATTCGAACCGGGATTGGAAGGGGAGGGTGAGCAGGAACCCTGCGAGAATCTGGACTCCCGTCTGGAGAACCCGGAGCTCCTGGATAAGCTCCATCCAGTTCCGGTCCATCTGTTCTTCCACTGTTTCGTTCCGGCCGCTGCGTTGCGGGGCTTCGGGATCGGTCATGGCCTTCACCTCCGGCACTCTCGTCGGCCGCCAAGCGGTTCTAACTCTCAACCTAGGCTTGAGACCCTTCAATTTCAAGCAATAATAAGTTTGCTGACTAATTTCTGGTAAATGTGGACTTGTCCAGATAGCTGGGATAGTTTCGAAGAGCCGGGTGGGACCGGCCTCTAAGGAAAACCGACACGTTGGGTAGGTGGACTATGAGTGATGCAGGCAAGCAGCAAGAACAGCCGCGAGACCCCCGGGGAGGCTACCACTCCGGGCCGTTCCCCCAGCAGGAGCAAGAGCAGCCAGGCCTTACTGGCCCCATGGATCCGAAGCCGGATCACGGCGAGTTGAGCTACGAGGGCAAGGACCTCCTCACCGGAAAGGCGGCCTTGATCACCGGCGGCGATTCCGGGATTGGCAAGGCTGTGGCCATTGCCTTCGCACGGGAGGGCGCCGACGTCGCGATTTCCTACCTTCCGGAGGAAGAGGAAGACGCCCAGGACACTGCAGAGTGGATCCGGAAAGCCGGCAGGAACGCCCTGCTGCTGGCGGGGGACGGGAGGAGCGAGGACTTCAGCTCCCGGATCGTGGAAGACACGCTGGCTGAGTTCGGCCAGCTCGATGTTGTGGTCCTCAACGCTGCCTACCAGAAGAACCGGGACAGCTTCGAATCCCTGCCGACGGAAGAGTTCGACAGGGTTTTCAAGACCAATCTCTACTCGCTCCTGTGGACGGCCAGGGCAGCAGTTCCGCACCTGAAGCCAGGGGCATCGATCATTACCACCGCATCCATCCAGGCTTTCAATCCATCACCCCAGCTGATCGACTATGCCATGACCAAGGGTGCGCAGGTGGCTTTCACCAAGGCCTTGGCCCAGGAGCTGGGACCAAAGGGTATCCGGGTAAACGCCGTTGCCCCGGGTCCCATTTGGACTCCACTGATTCCCGCTACCGAGTGGCCGGACAAGCTGCCGTCCTTCGGCCAGGACACACCGCTTCAGCGTGCAGGCCAGCCCGCCGAACTTGCGGCCGCCTACGTGTTGCTGGCTTCCGAGCAAGGCTCCTACATTTCCGGAGCCGTGCTGCCGGTCACCGGCGGCAAAGGCCTCTGAGCCGCCACGCAGCCAACACGACTAGCCGCAGCCAATCCGTTTAGCCAAGGACCCCAGATGGCAACCGACCAGTTCAGAACCGACTAACAAGGAGGAAGAAATGAGCGAGGAGAGCCAGAACGATCGCGTCGCGGAGGAAGCCGGGGGCTATGGAACGCCAACGGCTGAGCAGGAAATGCCCCCAGGGGACAACAAGCAGTTTGCACAACCACGCGAGGAAGAAGCCTTCGACGCGGCAGGACTGAGCCAGGACAGCCCCGAGGGCGAGAAGTTCCCTGCGGAATCTCCGGATTTGAGCCAGTTCGGAACAGAGGACAAGGACAGTGCAGGAGAGCCCGGAGCAGGCCGCTTCGGAGGTACGGAGGATCAGATGATGGCAGAAAACGAAAGCACCGACCCTGGCTTCGAGCCTGTGCCCGGATCTTCCGCAGGACCCGGCAGCGCGGGGGGCTCTGGTAATCCCGTTTCTGCCCATCCCGATGAGATGCCGGAGCAGCAGCTCCCCGACCCCTCGGGGGATGACTCCGCGGACTATGACGATCCGGGTGCCGCTGTTCCCTCGGTGGAGGCCGAAATGGACGAAAGCAACACCGAGGACGCTTCGGGGCGCCCCTTTTCCTCGGAGCCTCAGCGGGACGCGGCCGGAATTCCGGATGGAAGCGGAACGGACCTCCCGGATGAACGATCCCCGCAGGATCGCGAAGGCGACAAGGAAACATTCGACGCCGGCTAGAAGCAGGAGTTAGACAGCGACCACGGATTCCTTAGGACCAGGGATTCCTTAGGAAGCAGAAGAAAGTGCCGGCCGCCCAAAGGCGGCCGGCACTGGTTGTTTTGGCTGTTCAGAGTTGTGTCTGTTCAGGTTGGTTTACGCGTGTGAGTACGTCAGGCAATCGGCGTTGTCCCGGCCCGGTCCGACGTGAACCTCAGGCGCCTGGCACATCAGGTGCTCGTTATGGATGCACTCCGTACGCTGGCAAGCCCCGACGTCGGCGAGCACCTTTGGCAGGCCGCCATGGACTCCGATATCAATGAATGTGGCGCAAAGAGCATGGTCTTCAGTACCGCCAACCGTAATGGCTGCCGCATTGCATTCTGAATGGTCGTTGAAGGAGCAGTTTGTTACGCTGCAGTCGGCGACGTGCGATGTCATAGCAAGATCCTCCGTGGTTCTGCCCGCCCCGGACGGGCGGCTGGCTGATTCCCACGTTAGGCCTGTTCGGCCTAATCAAAAAGACCCAATCGTGTGACGTATTTCCCGCCATTGGAACTACTCCTAACGCCGCTTCTTCCCTTGGCGCTTTACGCCGGCAGCGGCGGCTGCCTTGGCGGCAGGCGGCAGGACCGATTTGGCGGACGACGGTTCGGTCTCCGGTTCCGCCACGCTTCCGCGTGCCGCTGCAATCGCCTTCATGCCGTGGTAAATGATCAGGGCGGCCGCTGAGCCAAGGGCGATCCCAGTGAACGTGAGCTCTCCAAGAGTCCAGGTGTAGTCGGCGATGCCGATGATAAGGGCGACGGCGGCTGTGGTCAGGTTGATGGGATTGGAGAAGTTGACCTTGTTTTGCACCCAGATTTTCACGCCGAGGATGCCGATCATCCCGTACAGCATGGTGGCAGCTCCACTAAGGACACCTGCGGGAACGGTGGCGATGAGTTCCCCGAATTTTGGCGAAAAGCTCAGCAGGATAGCGAAGCTGCCGGCCACCCAGTAGGCCGCGGTGGAGTAGACCTTGGTGGCTGCCATAACGCCGATGTTCTCCGCGTAGGTAGTGGTACCCGAGCCACCGCCGAAGCCTGCCAGGACCGTTGCGGCGCCGTCAGCCATGAGCGCGCGGCCGGAGACGTCGTCGAGATTCCGGCCGGTCATTGCGGCCACGGACTTAACGTGCCCGATGTTCTCGGCCACCAGCACCAGGACCACGGGAACGAAAAGCCCCACCACGCCCAGATGGAATTCAGGGGTCTGGAAAGTGGGCAGCCCGATCCAGGACGCGGCATCCATCTTGGCAAAATTCACTTCACCCCGGGTCATGGCCGCCAGATAACCCACGACGACTCCAACAAGGATGCTCAGACGCCCAAGGATCCCCTTGAAAAGCACACTGACGAGGATGATCGTTGCGAGGGTGATAACAGCCGTGACTGGAGCGGCGTCGAAGTTGTTCTTGGCCGCCGGCGCCAGGTTAAGCCCGATTAGGGCCACGATTGCGCCCGTAACAATGGGCGGCATCAGGCGGTTGATCCAGCCTGCACCGAACTTCTGCACCACCGCTCCCACAATTGCCAGTCCGACGCCGGCCAGCACTACGCCGCCCAGGGCGCCGCCCACGCCGAATTGCTGTTGGGACGCCGCGATGGGGGCAATGAACGCAAAGCTGGAGCCCAGGTAGCTGGGAACCCGGCCCTTGGTGATCACGAGGAACAAGAGCGTGCCAATACCCGAGAAGAGCAGCGTTGTGGCGGGCGGCATTCCCGTGAGGATAGGCACCAGGAACGTCGCACCGAACATGGCGACGACGTGCTGCATGCCCACACCGATTGTCAGGGGCCAGGTGAGGCGTTCTTCCGGGGCCACCACTTCACCGGGACGTACGGACTTTCCTGTTCCGTGCAGTTTCCATTTGGTGCCGAGCATGCTCATGGCCAAGAGCCTTTCAGAGGGGTAGCCGCAAGGGCAGGGATGTTCGCTGCAACATTACCGCCCTGCATGCCTGGTTGGCGCGCGCCTTTAAACCAGCAGTGCCTCCGGCACGATGGGGGACACGCCGGAGGCACTGGGGGACGCGATTTCTGCAGATGAACTGCATGGCATGTGTCCGTTCCGTTTTCCATTCTAATCCCATGTCCTGCCCCATTGGCCAATTCCCGCTGCGAGTATTGCATTATGTGGAACCTCATTCTTGTCGCCTTCCTTGAACCCGTGGCCCTTGGCGGGGAGTTCCCCAGCGGGCGGTGGCCGCTGCACATCACCCTCGTGAAGTTCGACGTCGGTTCCAGCCCAGGCGGGGAAGCGGGAGGAAGAGATGAGGTCGCTGCGCGGGTTGTCGCCAGCGTTGACGGGGCCGTGAAAACAGCGCTGGGTACACGCCTTACCATCGGGGACGAGGCGGGGTTCGGCCTCCGGCAGTTGGTTCCCGTGAACGTCGTCGAACCGCATCCCCGCCTCCAGGCGCTCCACGAAAGCCTCCTGCGCGAGGTCCAGAACCTTGGTGCTGTTGTGTCCACTCCTGCCTACACGCTGCAAAATTACCGCCCTCATGTAAGTCATCAAGGTGACAGTCGACCTCACCGAGGTGACGCCGTCGTACTTGACCGGGTTGCGCTCGTGGACATGGCACCGGATGGCGACCGGAGGATCCGGCGTGTTCTGGAGTTGTGGACTAATTGAGTTGACCGGACTGACTGGCTGAGGAGCCATGGGCCGCGGCCCTCTGCTCACAAGCCCGGGAAAACGATTACCCGAATTGGGCCCATTTAGGCCCTGAAACGCTTATGTCGCGTTACTCTGATGGAGTGAGTATGGAAGCAAAGAACAGGGTCCCGGTCCTTAGCGATGTTGCAAAAGCAGCCGGTGTTTCAGTGCCGACGGTTTCCCGTGTGCTCACGAGCAGCAAGTACGTTGCGCCCGAACTGCGCGAACGGGTGATGAAGGCCGTAAACGACCTCGAATATCGGCCCAACAGTGCTGCCCGTGCCACAAGATCGGGCAAGCGGTCCATGGTTGCTGTCCTGACCGGCGCGACCTCAAATTACGGCTACGCCAAAACTATCGAGGGCATCGAGCACGCAGCGAGGAAAGCCGGATTGTCGGTCATCATTGCGGTGGTTGAGTCCGACAGCGAAGCAGCGGTGAACGCCGCCATCGACCTCGTCCTCTCCCAGCCCGTAGCCGGCGTGATCATTCTCGAATTCGACCGCCCCGGCCTGGCCGCTGTGAAGGCCTTCCCGTCGTCAGTGCCCATGGTTGTGGCCGGTGGCGGCACGCGCCGCAGCGGATCCAATCCAAGCGCACTCCTCGATGAGCGCAGCGCCGGCCGGGATGCCACCGAGTACCTTCTCTCACTGGGTCACAAGACCGTCCACCACGTAGCCGTTCCTACGATGGGCAAGCACTCGGGCCGCACCCAGGGATGGAAATCGGCGCTTACCACTGCCGGAGCTCCTGTTCCTCCAGTGCTCCATGCCACCTGGGAGCCTGCCAGCGGCTACAAGCTCGGCCTCGACCTCGCGGACCAGGGTGACGTAACCGCAATCTTCTGCGGAAACGACGACGTCGCGATCGGCGTCATCAGCGCCCTGCTGGATCGCGGACGCCGTGTTCCGGAAGACGTCTCCGTGATGGGCTTCGACGATCAGCCCCATGTTGCACTCTGGCGGCCTTCACTCACAACGGTCCGTCAGGATTTCGGTGACCTGGGGGCGCGCGCCTTCCAACTCCTTTCTGCGGCCGTTGATGGCGCTGACGGCTCTGCATCGTCCATCGTCAAACCCGAACTCGTCCTGAGGAACTCCACGGCTGCAGCCGGTTCGTAGGTCCCTTAGTTCCTTGAGTTGAGCCGTCAACGCTCCCTCACGTTTCGCCCTTTAAGTCGGGACGCTCCCTCACGTTTCGCCCTTAAGTCGGGACGCTCCCTCACATTTCGTCCTCCTTGCGACGGGAAGTGAGGGAGGGTTTGGGGAATGGCTGCGAAAGGTGAGGGAGGGTCCTGATGGCAGGGGGTGCTGTCCTCGGTCGATGTTTGACCTGAAGCCCACTTGGGCAAGGATGAATGTATGGCTGACATCATCGAGTTCCTCGAAGCACGCATCGCAGAAGAAGAGGCAGAAGCCCGGAGGGGACTCGAAAGCCGGGATCAGGTTCATGGTGCTGTCGGCTGGTTCGATCCTGCGCGGGTCCTTGCGGAATGCAACGCCAAGCGGAAGATCCTCGGCAATGTCCCGCTCGTCACCGATATTCCCACCCAGATCGGGGCGACCAGCGAATACGTCCTTATGTGCGTCGCCTCGGTCTACATGAACCACCCTGATTATCAGGAGGGCTGGTCCATTGATCCCTAGGGCATACTCGAAAAAACCCCGTTCTCGGACAGGTTTATATGGCATCACCCTCTTGTCAGATTGATGGTGTGGTGCTATAAGAATCTGTATCAGCGGATATACATCCGGTCTAAGAAAATGGATCCAAAGGAGGTATGAGATGTTGATGCTGAATGACCCGTTCCGGCAGCTGGACCGGCTCGCTCAGCAGGTGCTTGGCACCACTGCCCATCCCGCCGCGATGCCGATGGACGTCTGGCGGGAAGGCGATGAAATTGTGGTCGCGCTGGATCTTCCCGGCGTCGAGGTCGACTCGGTAGATGTGGACGTTGAACGCAATGTCCTGACGGTCCGCGCAGAGCGGAAGGATCCGGTTCGTGAAGGCACGGAGATGGTCGCTTCCGAGCGCCCGCGCGGTGTTTTCAGCCGGCAGCTTGTCCTGGGTGAAACCTTGAACACCGACCACGTCCACGCCAGCTATGACGCGGGCGTCCTCAAGGTGCGGATCCCGGTCCTCGAGGAGGCCAAGCCGCGCAAAATCGAAATCCAGTCCGGCGGCCAACAGCAGCAGATCAAGGCCTAATGGTCCCGGTCTGACGGTAGCTGTCTAACAAGCCGGGGCGGGGTGTCCGGATATGCCAGGGCTGCCTTTGAGGGCGGTTGGCATTCAGGTCCACGCCACAGCGCCTAGTAGCGCAATTGCAGGAAACGGTGTCTGCTCATCCCGCCCCCCAAACACACGTGGTCACTGGCTGACAAGAGCGGCCGGTGACCACGTGCTCGTTAGGACACATGTTCCGTAAGGGCGGCCCGGACCCGCACAAGCGTTGCTGCCCGGCACCGGTTATGCGGGGGAGGGCCGGTCGTGCGGGGGCGTGCCGGGCGAACGTTGAACGATCTGCGCCTAGGCTGGCCGCAGCTCCATGACCCGTGCGCTCGGGGCTGCGGGCATTGTCACCTTCAGCACCGCTGATTGGCCCGCTGTACCCGGCAGGATTTCGACGGCGGAAGATCCCCAGCTCGGGTAAGCCACGGAAACCAAGGGGTTTGGACCGAGCCATGCCGGCAGCGTGATCAGCTGTTCTGCCAGGCCGCCTCGGCGGTGAAGGGCTATGAGATAGCGGTCGGTCTCGGAGTCCTCATCTCCTGCGATACCCGGGAATGTTGCACCCTGGGCGATCCAGTGGTCGCGCCAGCCGGGCAGTCCCAGGGGGAACGACGGTTCCGAGGCGGCAATGCCGGTCCGCAGCCTCTTGTAGGCATCAATCCCTTCACGGACCACATCCAACTGGGCCTCGTTCAGCGTGTCGATGTGTCCCGCCAAGTGGACGCGTGCCAAGAGTGCGCTGCTCAGGGAGAAGGCCAGTTCCTCGGCGTTCATGCTCCCTTCCACTGAAGCCCACACTCCGGACTGCTCTGGCGCAATTGCCAGGGCGGCGGCTGCGGAGATAGGAGGGGTTTTGATGAAATCCTGCTGATCAGTGAGCGACTGGACGGGAAAGACTGCTCCCGAGGCGCCGTCGGTCCTGGAACCACCGGCCGAGCACCCTTCAATGGTGAGGCCGGGGTGCCGGTCCATCGCGGTGGATACCCACTCAAGGAATGCCCTGTTGTGCTCGAGCAGCCCTGCGCCGGCAGCGCCTGTAGCGTCCGTTCCCGCGCCGATGTCGATGTTGTAGTCGAGCTTCAGGTAGGCGAGGTCGAAGTCGGCCATGAGCCGGTCCACCACCTGGTCAAGGTGGGCGCGCGCTGCGGGGTGCCGGAGGTCAAGCTGGTAGCGGCCCCATTCCTTGATTCTCTTGCCCCGCCGTGTGAAGAATGCGTCGGCCGGAAGCAGGTCGGCCATGCGGCTGCGTGCTCCCACCACTTCCGGTTCCAGCCACAGGCCGGGCTTCATGCCGGCCTCGCGGATCTTTCCGATCAGGCCGCTCAGGCCGCCGTCGGGGAACCGGTTCAAGGACGGCTCCCACTCGCCCACGGAATCCCACCAGCCGCCGTTTTCGTCGTCATACCAGCCGGCATCGATACAGAAAACCTCCACCCCCAGCTTTGAGGCGGCCGCGATGAGCGGGAGCTCCTTCTCAGTGGTGGGATCCGACATCAGGCAGTTGAGGAAGTCGTTGTAGATCACCGGCAGCTGGACACTGTCCGTATGCGGCCGGCGGATCCGGCGCCGGTAGGCGGTCAGTTCAGTCGCCACGGCGTCCAAGCCCCCAACAGGGACTACGACGACGGCGGCCGGAACGGTTGTGAATCGCTCACCCGGGTTCAGGGTCACCGCCCACTGGTGTTCCTCGGCGGTCGGCCCGGAAACGGTGAGGTAGACGTCGTCGTAACGGTCCCCGAGTTCATAGTGCCAGGCCCCGTTGTTCTCCACCTGCCAGCCGATCATACGGCCGGTATCCAGGTCCTCGAGGATCCCCAGGGGCAGCTGTTCGCCAGTGGACCACGCCCCTGTGGACGTCGTGACAATCCGGTTTTTGGAGCCCACCTGGTTGTACTGCACCATCCCGACGTTGTAGAGACCGTGTTCAGCCAGCGTCGAACGGCGCCAGCGGAACTCGCCGGACCATGGATTGGCCGCTTCCCAAAGCCCGAAGCGCTCCTCCCAGTCGGTTCCATGCCCCAAGCCGGACAACGTCAGGGACGAGATGTACTCGAGTTCGACGGCGGCGGCGCCGGCCCGGACTTCTGTCCAGCACCGGAGGACTGCCGAGCCGTCGGAAAGTTCATAGAAAACTGAAACTTCGACGCCGGAGACAGCGTCGCTGGCGTCAATCTGAAGGCGATTGCCGCCGTCGTACTCGCTGCGGACAACCGCCGTGAGTCGCAAACCCTGGGCTGCCCGGCCGTCCACATGCCGTTTTCCAGCGGTACCGTGCCGGCCGTCCCCAGCCAAGGCGAGTTCCACCAACGGCAGTGCTGAGCGGCGCAAACCGGCAAGGTCCGGAACAGGCTCGCTGGCGTGGTGAAGGGCTAGCAGGCGGGGCGCCGTGTCCTCTCCATGAAGGATGTGCAACTGAATGCAGCTGTTTCCCCACGTGAGGATCTCGCCGCCTTCCGGTACCTCGAGGGTGGGCGGTTTGTCCTCGACATCCGGAGGGAGGTGAGTAAGGGTCATGGTGGCTCCTGGTGGTGGTTCGGCAGCCTGTTGCCGGAACTGTCCTAGAAATACGATCTTTTGAGGATAACGTTTTCCTACCAGGAATGCGAGGGCCTTTGTGCCCCTTGTGTTCTTTTCGCTGGCGCGGAGGGGCTTCTGCCCGTCCCGAGCAGCTAGTTCCGCGTCTTTTCGGCCGTCCTGAGGATCAGGGAACGTTCCTTGTCGTAATGGCTCGCAAGGGAGGACCGCAGCTCGGGAAGCCATGAAGGGGCGTCTCCGGCGTGTTCCACATCGAGGACGCCGGCTCCCTGCAGCAAATCCCGGGCCGCGTTGGAAGCCATACAGATCGGCAAGAGGGCGATTTCGTCCTCGGACAGGGTGCGCACAGAACAGTAGCCATTGAGGAAGGAGGCGAGCAGGGCAGGGTGGGTTGGCTTTTCATAGTCCGGCCCCACTATGTCTCTCAGGGCTGAGGCAATGTCCTCTGCAAACCGGCCGATGCGTGCCTCGTCCAGATCAAAGATGGACACCGCGTTGCCGTCCCAGCGGAGATTGTCGAGCTCGAAGTCGCCGTGCAAAACACCGTTTTGGGCGGGAATGCCGGGAAGGGCGGCCCACTCGGCAGCCAAGGTTTCGCCAGCTTTGGCCAGGGGCGGATCATCCTTCAGCTTGGCAAGTTTGATAAAGGGGGACGTTGCCAAGGCATGTTTGTTGGCTGTCTTTCCGGCGTTGTCCGGGTCAAGGAAGATCCCGCAATGGGGAGCCGCGTCCACATGGAATCTGGCAAGAGCGGCGCCCCAGGCCCATGAGTGGTCTTCTGTCAGGGTGTCCGGCTCCCTTTCTTCCCCGGGGGCTGCGGTAACCGCGGCAGCGTGGACCAGACCCGTCGGCGTCGCCAGTGTCTCCACGAGCCGGCCGGCATTGGACAGCACAGGGGATACCACCGGGTGTCCTGCCGATGAAAGCGCGGTGAGCAACCTGGCTGGCCGCAACAGGGCCTCCTCCGTGCGAAGTCCCGCCGGCATAAAGCGCAGGAAGATCGTCTCTTCCGCCCCGGACTTCGCCGGCACGATGAATACGTGGGTTGCGCTCGAGCGAAGGTAGAGCGCGGCTCCAGGGGGCAGGCCCCAAGCGGCGGCCACGGCGTCGGCCACAGGGCTGCGCCAGGCTTCGTCGACAGTACTGTTCAGGGACTTGATCTCGCTGAGGGGAAGCATCCCAGCTATCCTCCCGAGCCCCGATGGTGCCGTCAAGCAGTGGTGTGGCCGCAGCTGGCGCGGTGTCACCCGGCGGAGCTGCGCCACCCCGCTGCGCGGTGTCACCCGGCGGAGCTGCGCCACCCCGCTGCGCGGTGTCACCCGGCCGGAGCTGCGTCACCCCGCTGCGCGGTGTCACCCGGCCGGAGCTGCCCCAGTGCCCGAAGGGCGGCTAGGACGAAGTCAGCGTGAACTTCGAGAAATCAGCGCAGAAGGCCTGGTCGCGGAGGTCCTGGGCGCAGACGCCGACGAACGGGCCAGTGAACCTCAGGCTCCTGCCGTAATCATCGGACAGGTGTGTCGCGTTCAGGCCGGTGGCCAATTGCTGAAGCCCGCCGTCCTCTGCACCCCAGGAGAACTGCACTTCACTCGGCGTCATGGTGCCGTTCAGCAGAAGCGGCCCGGAACCAGGAACCGCGGCGGTGGCGTGGACCAGGAGTCCCTTCTCGGCGTCGCGCTCCCATACCTCCACCACGCGTTCCAGCGCGTCTTCAGTATCCCGGACGGAAAGCCTGAGGTAGAAGTAGGCGGCGGTGTTGTAGTAGAAGATCAGGCCCGCGGATTGCGTGTAGTTTTCCGGGGTGGCGTCAAGGACAACGCTGGCAGACACGGATTCAGTCCTGACGCGCTGGGCAATCAGGCTCTGTTCCCGCAAGGAATCCGTACTCCTCATGCCCCGCAGCCGGAGCCAACCAGGGCGGACCGTGGTGCTAAGCCAGTCGGCTTCGGAAGCGGGGGAGCGCAAGGTACTCCAAGGCCAGGCAAGAGGCTCGCCAGCGGCCGGAAAACCTGAGGACGGGGCGACGGCGGGAGCCGGGACCAGGCCGGAAGGAGCCGGGATTTCCTCGGCAGCATGGTGGCCGCCCTGTTCGAGCCGAAGCCAGCCCTCAGGGGTCCAGTTCACTTTTTGGAGGCAGGTCTCCCGTCCGAGGACGGCGCGGCGATCGCCGTCGGACTCGATCCAGCGGCTGGCAAGGTGCACAAGGTAGTCCTCACCCGCTTCAGTGGTGACGAGCTCGCCGTGGCCGGCCTTCTGGAGGGGGAGCGTGTCATCGTCCCGGCTGGTGAGGAGGGACCCGTCGGGGTCGGCCTCGTAGGGACCGAGCAGCTCGCGGGATCGGAGCATCAGAATGCCATGGTTGAAGCCCGTTCCGCCCTCGGCGGTCATGAGGTAGTACCAGCCATCCCGGAAATACAGGTTGGGCCCCTCGATCAGCGTGGCGCTGCGGAAGATGGACTGAGGTTCCCCGACGGTTGCTGAGCCGTCGGCTGTCAGTTCCTGCACGTTGATGCCCGCAAACCCTCCACGGCCGTTGGGGCGGTTGTCCCATTCCATGTTGGCGAGCCAGTGCCGGCCTTCATGGTGAAAGATGGAGGGGTCGAAGCCCGTGCTGGTGACCCGTGACGGTGCTGACCAGGGCCCGGCAACATCTTCCGCCCGGCTCACATACGTGTCCATGTCCTTCTGGGCTCCGCCAAAGGAGCGCACTACCGTGAACGTGAGCCAGAACGTGCCATCGTCCCAGCTCAGGGACGGCGCCCAGATGCATCCGGAGTCCTGGATTCCGCTGAAGTCAAGGACGACGCCGGGTCCGTTGAGTGAGCCGGCGAACTCCCAGTTCGCCAGATCCCTGGACCGGTGGATCGGAATGGTGGGGAACCATTCAAAGGAGCTGTTGGCCACGTAAAACCACTCTCCCACCCGAACAATGGAGGGGTCCGGAAAAAAGCCGGGAAGTATGGGGTTGGTGATGCTGGTGGTCATGGCCGTCCTCATTGAACTGGTACTTCTGCGTAGGCAAATTCCTGGCCCGACCGGTAGCGGTCCAGCTCGGCCAGCACGTGTTCGCCCAGGCGCGCCAGCTCGTTGCCCATTGACCCGGCGATGTGGGGTGTGAGCACGACGTTCGGCATCGAATAGAGCTCATGTCCCGGTGGCAGGACGTCCGGCGTGGTCACATCCAGGACGGCGTTGATCCTCCCCGCGCGCAACTCTGCAAGGAGCGAGTCCTGGTCCACCAGCTCGCCCCGGGAGGTGTTGATCAGGGTGGCTCCGGTCTCCAGCAGGCCCAGCTGGCTTGCGCCGATCATCTCGAAGGTGGAAGGAAGTACCGGCGCGTGGATGGAGACCACGCTGCTGGACGCCATCAGGTGATCCAGGTCCACAAGCTCGACGCCGAGAAGTTCAGCCTCCTGCGGATCCAGCGTTGGGTCCGATACCAGGATGCGAAGATCAAAAGGACGCAGCAGCGTAATGACCTTGCGTCCGATCCGGGAGGCGCCCACGATTCCCACTGTGCGCCCGAAGTTCCCCGAAAGCGGGAACCGCTCTTCGCGGTCAATGGCGGTCTGTTCCTCAAAGTAGAGGCGCGTTGCCCGGAAGGCATCTTTGTTGGCCAGGAGGATCATGGCCAGCGTGTACTCCGCCACCGGGGTTGCGTTCGCATCGCCGGCATTTGAGAACCTGATCCGTGTTCGCGCCGCGGGAGGAAGCTGCGTAGAAGCGACCCCGCCCTGGTGCACAACCGCTTTCAACCCCGGCGCCAGCTCCAGCACTTCCGCCGTAATGGCCGGACAGCCCCAGCCGGTTACGATTACTTCGGTCTGGGCAAGGACGGCGGGATCGACCAGGTGCCAGTCGCTGACCACGCTATGGCTGAGCAGTTCAACGCGGTCATGGAGCCCCGGCCACCCGGCACCGAAGACGCGATCAGCCAAACCTGCAGGCGACATGGCCAGAAGGGCTTTGGGCCGCCGGTCTCTCTGCGGCATCGCGCCCATGGAAACAGCCGAAAGCTGATCGCCCGAAATGGCGGGTGGACTATCGAGGCTCATGTCATCTCCTGGTCGCGGGCGGCGGGACTTGCCGGGGACAGTGCGAAATATCCCCTCATGAGGATAACGATTTCCCAGGTTGATTTCCATAGCAATCCGCAATGCCAGTGAGTATTAAGAACAGCACTAATGCGGAGAGTGCCGGGCAATCGGAACCTGCAGGGGCTCCTCGCCGAACTCTACCTTGGCAATTGAACCGTCCGGCTGGTGAACCAGACGCTCAAAGAGTGTCTCGCGGCTGAAGCCGTTTCCGCCCGGGATGGCGAAGCGGTGGTAGGCGATGATCCAATCCCCGGTGCCTTCGACGTTCAGGATCGAGTGATGGCCTGTTGCCCTGATGCCGCGCTCCAGGTCCTTTTCGAGGATCACCCCGTGATGGGTCCAGGGGCCAAGGGGGCTTGGTCCACTCGCGTACTGGACGCGGTAGTCGTCCTCGCGGGTATCGTTTTCGGACCACGACAGGTAGTAGTTGTCACCGTTGCGGTGGACCCAGGCGGCTTCACGGAATCCTTCCGGTTGCCACGAAACCACGGCACCGGCGTCGAACGACACCATGTCCTCATTCAGCTTCACGCCATGGGCGGTGCCGTTGCCCCAATACAGATAGGCGCTGCCGTCCCGGTCCACAAAAACAGAGGGATCGATGGTGAAGCCCGCAAAAACTCCGGCCGGGACCAGCGGCTCACCCAGATCCTTGAAGGGGCCGGTGGGGGAGTCGGCCACTGCTGCGCCGATGTTTCCGTTGGCTGTGAAGTAGAAGTAGAACTTGCCATTGCGCTGGGCAGCAGCCGGAGCCCAGGCCCGCTCGCTGGCCCAGTCGACGTCGGTCCCCAGGGAGAGGATGGTGCCATGATCGGTCCAATCCACCAGATCCGGCGAGGAGAGTACAGAGAACGACGTGCCGGCCCAGTCCTCGAAGCCATCTGAGGTGGGGTAGAGGTAATAGGTGTCGCCGTACTGGATCAGGTTCGGATCCGCGTACAGCCCCGGCAGTGGGGATTCCGCTGGCGATGGAGTCCTCGTGGGAAATGATGGCTGGGTGGCTGTTGATTCACTCGGCAGCTCTGTCTGGCTCATGGATCGCTTTCTCTGGGTCCGGGCAGGGCCCGTGGATTGCGTCGACTCTACATCGATGAAGAAGTTCGTTCCAGCGGTTGCCAGTCATTTCTACAGCGTTGTAGATTCAGTTCCGAAGCCGGATTGCCTCCTGGGCCGGTATCCGGCCCAGGAGATGACACCCGCCAGGAAATGACGCCCGCTAGGAGATGACGCCGTCCACCAGGGCCTTGGCTTCAGCCTGTACCTGCTTGAGGTGGTCTGCACCCTTGAAGGACTCGGCGTAGATTTTGTAGACGTCTTCAGTGCCGGAGGGGCGGGCCGCAAACCAGGCGTTTTCGGTGACCACTTTCAGCCCACCGATGGAGGCACCGTTGCCCGGAGCCTCAGTCAGCTTGGCCGTGATGGTTTCACCGGCAAGTTCGGTGGCGGTGACGTCGGAGGAGGAAAGTTTGCCGAGCGCCGATTTTTGTTCGCGGGTGGCGGCGGCATCGATGCGTGCGTAGACGGGGTCGCCGAACTGGTCGGTGAGGCCCTTATAGAGCTGGGAAGGGGACTTGCCCGTGACTGCGGTGATTTCCGAAGCCAGGAGTGCCAGCAGGATGCCATCCTTGTCAGTGGTCCACACGCTGCCGTCCATCTTGTTGAAGGAAGCGCCGGCCGATTCTTCGCCCCCGAAAGCACCTTCCCCTGTAAGGAGACCGGGAACAAACCACTTGAAGCCCACCGGAACTTCCACCAGCTTCCGGCCAAGGCTCTCCGCCACGCGGTCGATGATCGAGGAGGAAACCAGGGTCTTGCCGATCACCGACTGCGGGTTCCAGCCGGTGCGGTGACGGTACAGGTAGTCGATGGCGACGGCGAGGTAGTGGTTCGGGTTCATCAGCCCGCCCTGTCCCTCAACAAAAGGTGTCACGATGCCGTGGCGGTCTGCGTCAGCGTCATTGCCCGTGGCGACGTCGTAACTGGCGCCGTTGGACATCCGCTGAATGAGCGAAGCCATAGCGGAAGGGGAGGAGCAGTCCATCCGGATCTTTTCGTCCCAGTCCAGGGTCATAAAGGCCCACTGCGGGTCAACAGTGGGATTTACCACTGTGAGGTTGAGATGGTGGCGCTCGGCGATTTCACCCCAGTAGTCCACGGAGGCTCCGCCCATGGGGTCGGCTCCGATCCGGACGCCTGCTTCACGGACTGCGTTCAGATCCAAAACTGAAGGGAGGTCGTCAACGTAGCTGCTCAGGAAATCGAACTTGCCCGTGGTGTCGGCGTCGAGGGCATCGGCCAAAGGGATCCGCTTGACGCCGCGAAGACCGTTCTCGAGGAGTTCGTTGGCGCGGTTGGCGATCCATCCGGTGGCGTCGCTGTCCGCGGGGCCGCCGTGCGGCGGGTTGTACTTGAAGCCGCCGTCGCCGGGCGGGTTGTGGCTGGGAGTGACAACTATGCCGTCGGCCTGGGGAGCGCCGGAGGGGGCGTTGCGGTTGTGGGTCAGGATCGCGTGACTCAGGGAGGGTGTTGGGGTGTAGCCGTGCCGTGCGTCGATCAGCACGTTCACGCCGTTAGCAGCGAGGACCTCCAGCGCTGAATTCTGGGCCGGTTCACTGAGCGCATGGGTGTCCTTGGCCAGGTACAGCGGGCCGGTGATGCCTTGCCCCGCCCGGTACTCAACGATGGCCTGGGTGATGGCGACAATATGCGGTTCATTGAACGACGCTTTGAGGCTGGAGCCCCGGTGACCGGATGTACCGAACGCTACTCGTTGCCCGGGTTCAGTGAGATCCGGCGAAACGTCGTAGTACGCATCCAGGAGAGCGGTGAGATCAACAAGGTCTTGGGGTTGGGCAACAGTACCCGCGCGGCTAGCCATGGCACCAGCATGCCAGACGACGGCGTGACTCCACACGCTAAGTCCGCAATCCGGCTCCTATGACAGAGGATTACTGCTCAAACGGGAGTTAGGCGGAGGCCAGTCCACCTTGGGCAGATGCCATCCCCGTAGTCGGGGCGGAAAGTGAAGTCTGCTGGAAGATCCGGTTCAGGAGTTCGACGTCGAGGCTGAAGCTGCCTTGGTCCTCGCGGACCACTCCCAGGTCCTGCAGCGCTAGAAGGTGCGGCAACCCCTCTGTGGGGGAAATGCCGGCCGCTTCAAAGATCTGGCCGGGAGGGCGCCAGGTTTCTCCGCGCAGGCTTCTGAGCATCGCCATCCTGGGTGCCCTGGAGAGGACGTTCAACGCTTGGGCAGTGAGGGTAGCATCGACGTCGCGCGGGGTTTCCAAGCGGGTGTTCAGGGGTGACGATCCCATGGACATCATGTACGTCCTTTCTGGTTCCAAGAGAACCTCCGCCTTCTTTGGCGAAGCTGGACTTGAATGGTCTGCTGAATATGAGACGGGGCGAGTGTCAAAACGTGACGCCACGCCCAGTGGTGCTGGTTGGTGCTGTGTTGTGCTCACCTGACTGGACCGCGAGGGTCTTCAGGAATGTTGGTGAGCTGACGTACGGTGCGGGCTTTCCCGGCTCGAGAGAGCGGGGTGGAAGCAGCGATTAGGAGCCGATTGTTCCCGAATCAAAGAGTGCCGAAAATGTGCGGAACGCGACCGTTTCGACGTCGTTCTTCCTGCCGGCAAGGAAAAGTTATTGGAGTTGCGGCAACCAGTGGGGGAGTCCCTCTTTAGGGAGCGGCACCGGGACGGTGTAACCGTCCGCACGTGATCGACCGCTTCCAGGACCTCGTTGACCTGTTTCATAGCGCCCTTCAAATTCAGGGAACCGAGCAGGCCCAACTCCTTTCAGCTCCTTTTGTTAGCGTAAACAACTTTTAGAGCTACCAAGGGTTTTGGTCATAAAAACCATGAAATTCGCGTCACATTTCGGGCCTTTGGCCCTTGACACGATTCAGCAATCGGTTTCTGGGGTTGGATATTTCGTTGAATGACTAACCGCATCCTGTGAATTACCTCTGAATCGGCGTCAGGGCGTCAAAACGAGCTTGCATGGGGCGCCCTGCTGCTGAAGCTGCCAGGCTCCCTGGCAGTCCGAAAGTGGGACGGTCATCGTGTCGACGGCCAAGGCGCCGGTGGCTGCGAGTTCGGTCAGTTTCAGGTAGGAGTCGTGGCGGACCTGGACTGGCGGGTCGACGTGGGCGAAGCCGAGGATCTCCAGGCGAGCTGCCCGAATGATGCCGGCGGGGAGCTGGATAGTCGCGGCGGCGGACTGGCCGATCTGGATGTGACGGGCGCCCCGGGCTGCCACGTGCATGGCGGCCAGGGCGGGCTCGCCCCAGACAGGGTCGATGATGACATCGAAGCCGCGCTCGCCGACGGTGCCGCGGAAGGCTGCCACCAGGTCCTTCTCCGGGGTGATCGTCACGGTGGCATCGGCGCCGCGCTCGCTGGAGACTGCGAGCCGGTCCGCGTCCCGGTCGGCAGCGACCACCGTGGCCGCGCCGAGGGACTTGGCGAGTTGGACGGCGATAGATCCGAGCGCACCCGTCGCGCCGAGCACCAACACGTTCTGGCCGGGCTGCAGGTTCGCACGCCAGGTGAGGGCGAGCCAGGCGGCCAGCCCGGTGTTGCCCAACGCGGCCGCGGTAACGTCGTCGACGTCGTCCGCGAGGTCGAGGAGGTTCTCCTCGGCGACGAGCGTGCGCTCGGCCCAGGAGCCGTGAGGTGACACCGGCGAGGTGAAGAAGACACGGCGTCCGGTGCCGGTCCGGCCGACGCCGTCGGCGCCGATCACGTACGGCAGGGTGCCGGGATCGCCGTAGGCTCCGGATGCCTTGGTCAGGTCGAGATGGTGGACACCTGCCGCGGTGATATCGATGACGACGTGGCCGCTCCGGGGCTCGGGGTCATGGAAATCCTGGTAAGTGGGTACTGTTCCCGTCTGGGTCAGAACGGCTGCCTGCATAGTCTGCTCCTTCATGTCTGGGGGTGTTCAGCTTGGCTGGTGGGTGTCCGCGGGGATGATCTGCACATTGATGGAGCCGAGGCCGCTGATCTGCCCCTTGAGCTGGTCTCCGGTGTGCATCCAGGTTCCGGTGCTGAGCCCGACCCCAGCGGGGGTGCCGGTGAGCACAACGTCGCCCGGTTCGAGGGTCACGTGCTCGCTGATCAGGGAGACCAGTTCGGGCACTGACCAGATCAGGTCGGAGGTGTTGGCGTTCTGCCGCAGCTCACCGTTGATCCAGAACTGCAGCTGCAGGTTCGTATCGTCGATGAAGCGCGCAGGCACAATTCCCGGTCCGAGCGGACAGCTGTCGTCGAAGACCTTGCCGCCGAACAGGTCAAACTTGACGAGGTGCTTGGGGTGACGCTGCCAGTCGCGGGCTGACAGATCCAGCGCGATCGTGTAGCCGGCGATGTGTTCACGGGCCCTGTCCACCGGGATATGCCGGCCGAGTTTGCCGATGACGAAGGCCAGCTCAAGCTCGTAGTCGAACTTCTCTGTCTGGATGGGGTAGCGGACTGACTGGCCCTGCCCGACCAGGGTGGTGGTAGGTGGTTTGAGGAAGAACACCGGAACGTTGTCGTCTTTCGAGAAGCCCGTATGGCCGCCATCGTTGACCACATGGTCGTAGTAATTCGCGCCGGCGCAGATGACCTTGTTCGGGAATTGCAGTGGGGTGAGCCAGTCCTCCGGCTCAGTAGGCTCCGCGACGGGCTCCGCGATGGGACTGTTTGGACTGCCAGAGAGGGCGTCGACGGCGGCGAGCAGCAGTGGCTCGGCGGTCTCCCAGGTGGCGAAGACAGTCATCAGTCCGGCGGCCGGGTTGGCGGCCAGTGTCTCCGGGGCAAGGTCGGTAATCCTGAACAGGCGGCCATCAGGGAGCCGGAGGACAGGAGTGGGCGTCCCGTGGATCCGGACAGTGGAGAGAGAGAACATCAGGCGGTCTGCTCCTTGCTTTTGACTGAGACGCTTGTGGCTGAGGCGCTGATCTGCGTTGTGGCCGCGCGGGCCGCCAGCATCCACTCGTCGATGATCGTGTCAATGGCGGCGTCGGGCCGGTTCAGCAGTGCCCGGGCGTTGCCGCGGACCAGGTCACGTTGTGGGGGAGTCAGGTACTCCACGGGGGAGGCGCCGTCCACCCTGGCAAGGGTGAGCAGCGGCAGGAGGGCTGCAACGCGTCCCATGAGGTCGGCCGCACGTTCCCAGTCGATGTGCTTCGCGTAGCCTTCCAGCAGCATGCGGGCTGACTGGTGCAGTTGCGCCGCGTGATCGGGCAGGATGACCGCCTTGAGCAGGAGGTGGTTCAGGCAGAACGCGACGTCGAACGCCGGGTCACCGAACCAGGCGCACTCGGCATCGAGCAGCACCGGCCCGTGCGGGCCGAGAAGGATGTTCTTGGGGCTGACGTCGCCGTGCACCACCGCCAGATGGGTGCCGGCGGTAAGTGCGGCGAGCTCCAAGATCCGATCAGCCAGGTCCGGGTTCGCACGGGCGGTGACACGGAAGTACGGCTCGATGCGCAGGGCATCGAAGTTGTCGTCGGTGGCGAACCTGCCCGCAGTCGTGGAGTCCTTGGCGCTCGCTGAGTGCAGCCGGCCAACCAGGTCGCCGACGTCGAACGCCGCAACGGCGTCGACGTGGCCGGCAAGGAGCTGGTCCTTCCACACCGGGTAGTCCGTGGGCGGGAGGAATTGCATGGCGAAGAGCCCATCATGTTCGTCATACGCGAGGACCTGCGGGACGTGCGTGGCAGCGACCGTTCCGGCAAACTGCAGCCACTCGTATTCCACGCGGTTGCGGGAAACAGGCGCGAGCCACTCCTGCGCCACTTTCAATCGGGCCAGTGCTCCCTTGACGCACAGCGTGCGGCCCGGCAGGGACACCTGCCACAGGTCCGAGCTCACGCCACCGGTCAAGGGGGTCAGCGTCGCCTCCTCTCCTGGATCCATCAGCCCGTGACGGCTCAGGAACTCCTGAACACGGGCTTTGGGCTCGGCGCCGCTCACCGGCCACCTTCCGCGGACAATGCCAGTGCGGGCAGATTCCTGAAACCCAGGGTGGAGTCCTCAGCGATCCGCACCAGCTGGTTGTATTTGGCGAGCCGCTCGGAGTTCCGGACGGATCCGATTTTGATCTGCCCGGCCGCTGTTCCGACTGCAAGATCGGCCAGGAAGTCGTCCTCTGTCTCCCCGGAGCGCGCGGATACGACCGGCGCGTACCCTGCGGCGCGTGCTTCGGCCAGCACATCGAGTGTGCCTGTCAGTGTGCCGTTCTGGTTGACCTTGACCAGGACGCCATTGGCGACGCCGCGGGAAATGCCCTTTGCGAGTCTCTGGCTGTTGGTGGTGAAAAGATCGTCACCGATCAAACGGACGCGGTGTCCCAGGCGCTTGGTCAGGATCTGCCAGCTTTCCCAGTCATCCTCGTCGAGCGGGTCTTCGATCGAAACGATCGCGTAGCGGTCCACCCAGGACGACACCATCTCGATCATCTCGGCAGTGCTCAGATGCCGGTCCTGCCGGCGCAGGTGATAGTCACCGGCGTTGGGGTCGTACAGCGAGGCCGCAGCAACGTCGATGGCTATGGCGATGTCGGCGCCGGGCCGTAAGCCGGCGGCCTCAATGGATTCGGTGATGAGTTCGAGGGCTTCCTCGCCGGTACGGCATCCCGGGCTCAGGCCGCCCTCGTCGGCCAGGAGGGTGGGCAGCCCGCGTGCGGCGCAGAGGGCAGCAGCAGCCGCCCGGACCCGGGAAGTGAGCTGGATGGCTTCCAGTGCCGAGGTGGCTGCGACCGGCACGGCCAGGAAGTCCTGGACGTCCATGCCGCGGCCTGCGTGGAGACCGCCGGAAAGGATGTTGACCATCGGCATCGGCAGTACGGGCTCGTCGACGCCGGCGAGCTGGGCGATCCGACGATACAGCGGCAGGCCACTGGCCAGTGCGGAGGCGCGGCACACCGCCAGTGAGGTGCCGAGGACGGCGTTGGCGCCGAGCCTTGAGAGAGTGGGGGTTCCGTCAAGGTCCCGCAGCCGTGCGTCGATGGCCCGCTGGCCGCCGACATCGTAGCCGCGCAGTGCCGTGGCGATCTCGCCGTTTACATGGTGCACTGCGGCGGTGACGCCGAGGCCGTCGAATACCGACTGGTCGCCGTCGCGCAGTTCGTGGGCCTCATGGGTGCCGGTGGATGCTCCGGAAGGCACGGAGGCGCGGGCCACTGCGCCGCTCTCAAGGACGACGTCCACCTCGACGGTGGGGCGGCCGCGGGAGTCGAAGATCTGGCGGCCGTGGACGGTGCGGATTGTGCTCAAGATGACACTCCAGTGGCGAGGGCGGACGGGGTGTTGCAGGGGTAGCGGGGCGTTTCGCCGGTAAGGACGCGCACCACTTCCTCTGCGGCGCTGCGGCGCAGGTCGATGATGGACGCGTCGGAGGCGAAGGCGATGTGCGGAGTGACGATTACTCCCGGGTGGGTCAGCAGCCCGGCGGGAACGGTGGGCTCTTCCTCCAGGACGTCCAGGCCGGCTCCGCCGAGATGCCCGCTGTCCAGGGAGGCGAGCAGGGCGGCGGTGTCGATCAGTCCGCCGCGGCTGACGTTGATCACGAAGGCATCCTTGGGTAGGAGCGCCAGCTCGCGCTCGCCGATCAGGTGATGCGTTTGCGGGACCAGAGGCGCGTGCAGGACCACAACGTCGCTGGCGGCGAGGAGCTCGTCGAGGGTCATCACCTCGATGCCGCCGGTGTCCGCCGGTGGGTGCGGGTCGCTGATCACGACGCGGGCTCCAAGCGCGTGCAGCTTGGCTGCGGTGGCTCTGCCGATGCGGCCGTATCCGACTACGCCGCAGGTCAGGCTGGACAGCCGTCGAAGCCGTGCCCCTGCCGGGTTCCAGCTGCCACCGCGGACCTCGCGGTCGGCGGTGACCAAGCCACGGGTCCAGGCAAGAGCGAGCCCGACGGCGTGATCGGAGACCTCCGCAACGCAATAGTCCGGGACGTTCGTGACCTGCACGCCGTGATCGGTGGCCGCGGCAACGGCGATATTGTCCAGGCCCACCCCCATCCGGGCCACCACCCGCAGCGCGGCGGAGGACGCGATCGCTGCGGGCGATACATTTGCCCAGCAGGTGAGGATAGCGGCGGGTTGGTGTTCGGCGACCAGGGCGTCGATGGTCTCGACCGGCGCGGGATCCGCCGGGCCGGCTACTACATTGAAGCCGGCTTCTTCGAGGATGCCTCGCTCGATGCTGTCGTCGGGCCAGGCCCGGTCCGTCAGCAGGACCGTCTGCTGCTGGGTCATAGCGCGTGCTCCTTAGTCATGGTCCGGCCTTCAGTGGCCGGATTCGGATGGGAATAGCTTTGTTGGGAATAGCTTTGTCGAGAGGCCGGGTCCACGCAGTGTGTGATCTGCGTGCCCAACCCGGTCACCGATGCCTTGACGGTGTCACCGGCGCGGAGAAAGCGGCCGTGGTGGAGGCCGAATCCGGCCGGGGAGCCGGTGCAAAGGACGTCGCCGGGGCGAAGCCTGGTGTGCCGGGAAAGGTATGAAAGTTGTTCTGGAATGGAGAAAACCATGTCGTCGGCAGTGTCGTTCTGCATCAGCGTGCCGTTGAGCGACAGCTGCAGCCCCAGGGCAGAGGGGTCGGGTACCTGCCAGGCGGGAACGAACCACGGTCCGAGCGGGAGTGATCCCTGCATTCCTTTGCACTGGAGCCAGTCGCTGCCAAGAGCCGGGAGGTCGGGCCGGAGAATGCGGGAGCGGATGGTGAGGTCATTAACCACGGAGTAACCGGCGATCATCCCTTGTGCCTCGGACGGAGTCAGCCCCGAACCCGACCCTCCGATGACGGCGCCGATCTCGACCTCCCAATCCAACGTGTCCACGTTCCGCTCCAGAACCAGCTCACCGTTGGGGGTGCCGACCCGGTCGATGCTGGTCAGGCAGATGTAGGGGGCACCGTTCCGGCGTCGCTGTACGAGCGCTTGCTCGGTGGCGGCGCGCAGACCGTCAGCGTCGGCTGCTTCACCACCATCGACTGCGGCCTCGATGACCTGCTTCTGGTAGTTGCCGATGGTGCAGAACAGCTGCGCCGGCTGGAGCGGAGCCTCCAGCCGCAGTGACGTGACCGGAACACCATCCTCGGCGATGGCCAGGGCGGTCCGGGGCAGATCGGTCAACCGGCGAAGCCCGGCGTGATGGGTGGTCCACTCCCGTACCAGGCCGGTGATCGAAGCGAACCTTGCGCACGGCCACTGCTCCGCCCACGTCAACAGGGGAAGGGCACGGTCCCGGTGGACCAGCCAGACCGCTGCTGTTTCCTCCGGCAAGGCTGCCTGGGCCAGCACGACGCCGGTAGGGGCAAAGTCGGACTCTAGGTCATCTTCTGGAAGCATAATGCTAACGATAGCACGGCTGTTTTGGTGCGTCACCCCCTACAGTGGGTTTCCTTGCCATGATGCGGCGGGACATGGTCTGGTTGCTGTTAGTAACGCACCTGACTGCCTCCATCCAAGCCCATTGACAGCCTGTCAGATGCGCGAGATAGTGCTAACGATCGCAAAGAATATGAGAGGAATCAAGTGACAGTGCGCAGAGTGGTAACCGGCACCGATGGAACAGGCAAGTCGGTCTTCATTTCCGATGGCGCGGTGCCCAACAGCCATGATTTCGAGACGATGCCCGGACAGGCACAGATCCGGGTCTGGTTTACCCCTGGGGTGGCCTCCGCTGTGACACCCGATGCCGAGCCCACCGACAATAGGGGCCCGGTGGTCCCGGGCCCCGGTGGTGCGAGCTTCGTCATCGTGAGTTACGCGCCTGAATCCGTGGTGATGAGTCCGGATTTCGATCCCGCGGCAGCGGGTCAGGAGCTGGCCACCTACGCCCCGGATCTGGCCGAGGTGTTTGAACCGGATGGAATGCACCGCACCCCAAGCGTCGACTACGGCGTAGTGCTGGAAGGCGAAGTGTGGCTGGAGCTGGACGACGGCGCGCAGGTGCGGTTGACGCCCGGCGACACCGTGGTGCAGCTCGCCGCGCGGCACGCCTGGCGCAACAAAACCCAGGCACCGGCGACGGTGGCGTTTGTGCTCACCGGCGTCGGCGCCTGAGTACTCCATAAAAAGGGTGCCGTAGGGGCGCCCCGAGGGCGAATCCCTACGGCACCTTGCCTTTAGGGAAGGACCACGTAGTTGCTGAAGCCGCCCCGCGGGTCCTTCAACCGGCCGGAAATTGCTGTGTTCACGTCCGACAACGGGAACGCCTCGGTTTCCAGATAGGTGAGGTCCAGCGTGCCGGTCTCAATCATGTCGGCCATCTCCTGGCCCTGTGCTGCAGTGAACCAGTTCGAGCCGATGATCTGCACCTGCTCGTCCATCAGCCACTTCATGTCCACCGGAACCTCATCCGCGACGCCGCCGACGTTCACCACCCGGCCGCCGCGCCGGACCCCTCGCATGGAGTCCACCATGGTTGCCGCATCAGCCCGGGCTCCGAGCGCACTGATCACGAAGTGGGCGCCCTCGCCACGAGTCCGGTCCTTGGCCCACTCTCCGGAGGACTGCTCGCCGAGGTTCATGACCTCGATCCTGTTCGGCGCCAGGGCCTTCACACGCTGGAGCAGCTCCTCATTGCGGCCCGTGCCCAGGATCTTGGCAACCCCCATGCTCAGGCAGAGTACGGTCGCGGCCACGCCCAGCGTGCCGGTGATGCCGTCAATCAGCCCCACCGTGCCGGGTCCCGCATCCGCCAGGCGGAGCGCTCCATAGGCGGTGCCGATGTAACCGAAGCGGGCGGCCAGCTCGAACGGAAGGTTGTCCGGGATCTTGACCAGTGACTGCTGCGGCGCGGTCATGAACTCGCTGAACCCGCCATAGGGGTAGAGATCGAAGATCCGCTGACCGTCGCGGGAGGTGCTGAAGTACCCGTTGAGGGTGTAGTAGCGGCAGCGGCTGGGGTTGCCTCCGGAACAGGCGTAGCAACTGCCGCAGGATCGCAGCGGGCTCACGTACACGCGGTCACCGGGCTTGACGTTGATAACTGACTCTCCGACTTCCTCGACTATCCCTGTGGGATCAAGCCCGAAGATCGCCGGGAACTCGGGGATGGGCTGGTGCGGGAACCAGGTGGGCCAATTGTTGATCACGTTTGCCATGTTCGGCACGATGCCGACGGCCTTGACCCTCACCAGTACATCGGTGGGCCGGGGCTTGGGTACTTCGATGGTGTCGATCGACATGGGTTCGCCGATCTTGTGCAGTCTGGCTGCGCGCATCGTCGCCATTGACGGGCTCCTTCTAGGAAATGACAAGGGTTGTGGTTGTGGGGGAGTGGGCTGGCGGAAGCTACTTGCGGTAGCTGTCCTCGAGGTCAATACCGAGCAGACCCATGACCCGTACGCCTGAGTTGTACCAGGCAATGGTCAGCGTGAGCTCCACCATCTGCTGGTCGTCGAGGTGCTTGGCGGCGGCCGCCCAGCTGGCATCGGACACGTCCACCTTGATGGTGGATTCGCGGGCCAGGGCTATGACGGCACGTTCGGCCTCGTCGAACAGCTCCGGATCCTGGGCGTCAGCCACTGCGGCCAACTGCTCGTCGGTAAGCCCGGCTTTGCGGCCGTGGGACTGGTGGTGGGCAATCTCGTACTCCGACCCCGTGGCATGGCCAACCGACAGGATCGCCAGCTCCCGCAGCTTCGGGCTCAGCAGGGAGCCGTCACGCATGGCGTTGGCGTAGGACAGGAACGCGTCGAGCAGAACAGGGGCGTTCGCCAGTGAACGGAAGATGTTGGCGGTGGGCATTTTGCGCTCGGCCTCGAGACGGTCCCACAGTGGCTGTTGGTTGACCGATGCGGCGTCGTCGCGGGACAGGGATGGAACTCGGGACATGATGTGATTCTCCAGTCGGATAATGGGGGTCAGTGAGGCTGGCTCAGTGCGTCTGGTTCAGCGGGCCCGGCTCAGTGCGTCTGCGGGCTGGCCAGGAACTTTTCCAGTGTCATCGGGGCGGGACGGACGGCCGGTGAAATCAGCGGGACATCCACAAAGCGGGAGGCCTCGAAGTACCACTGCTCCAGGGCGGGGAGGCCCCAACGGGCATTCGTGCTCACTGAAGCGGCGTCCCAGCGCACGGGCTCGGTTTCGAGATCAATGGTCTGGTAGTGGCTGTTGAAGACCTCCACCCGGTGGCCGTCAGGATCGCGGAGGTACGCGAAAAGCATTCCGCCAGGTCCGTGACGGCCTGGGCCTCGCTCCACCTGATCGCCGTAGCCCAGAATGCCGGCGAAGTCGCAGGCAGTGAAGATGTCGTGGCTCTCGGAGACCGTGTAAGCGAAGTGATGCAGGCTTGGGCCGGCGCCAGGCACCATGGCCAGGTCAAGGCAGGTGCCCTTGCGGTACATGAAGGCGCCCACAAGTTCGTCTCCGTACTCGAGGTACTCCGAGTTGCGGAATCCCAGCTCGCTGTAGAACGCACACAACTCATAGACGTCGGGTGTGAGCAGCTGGTAGTGGTCCAGCCGTTGAGCATGGGCGCCCTTGTACTGTTCAAAATTGATGTGCAGGCGAGGCCTGGTCTCCATGGTTGCACACAGCTCAAGCGGCGTCCCGACAGGATCGGACACGTGCAGGGTGCGGCCCTGATGCGGCATCTCCACCCACTCGGCGGGCAGGCCGCGCTCGCGAAAGTAGCGGTAGGCCTCGTCCAGGTCCTCCTCGAAAAAGACCCGGAATCCGATGCGGCGGGCCGTGCCGCCGTCGAGGCTCTTCTCCAGCACGAGGCTGTGGTGACAGGCTTCCGCCAGGCCACGCAGGTAGACGGTGGATTCGTCCTCCTCAGTGACCACCAGACCCAGGACAGTGGTGTAGAACTCGCGACTCGCCGCCAGATCGGAAACGTTAAGGCGCAGATGGCTGGTTCGGGTGATGTTGAACGGCGGACGCAGATCGACCGGTGGCAGCATGATTGTCCATCTCCAATGGGCTCAATGGATGGTGCTATCGTTAGCACCATTTATTTTAGTTACGCACTAGGCGCTACATTTTTTTGTTGGTGGTGCGGTTCAGGCGGTTCAGGCAGAGCGTTTGCGGGACGCCGAGGGAGGGGCAGCAGTGCTGCCGCGGGTTACGAGCCAGCCCACCGACGCCGACTCATAGGGGTCATTGCCGGCGGGCGGATTGTTGAGCCGGCGAATGAACCAGAGTCCGCAGGAGGTGGCTACGTCGCCGATGGGCAGGCTGACGGTAGTAAGGCCGGGCCCCCACCAGGAGAACCCGCTTTGATCGCCGAAGCCAACCACGGACAGTTCAGTGGGGACGTCCACGCCCATCTCGAGCAAGCCGTCCAGCACGCCCACGGTGTGAAGGACTGAGCCAAGGACGACAGCAGTGGGCGGGCTTGGCCTGTTCAGCAACCGGCGCACGGCTTCCCGGGCGTGCTCGGGCGAGGCCGGCGGGCCCAGCTCGATCAGGTTGGAGCGCGGCGAGACGTCCTTCTCGCGCAGGGCCTGACGGTAGCCTTCAAGGCGCTCCCGACCGGTGGGAAGGTCGGCGGGCGCCCCGATATAGGCGATGCGGGAATGGCCAAGGTCCAGCAGATGTGTGGTGGCGTCTTTCAGTGCCCGTTGGTCGTCGAGGCCGAACCACTGGGCACCCAATGACGAATGCCTGCGCAGCAACTGGACATGCGGCATGCCCCGCAACATGCTGATCGAATCACTGTGCGGGTTAGGCGTGGGGGCGATCACGACGCCGGCAGCATGGCTCGCGGACAATTCGCGCAGGTGGCGCCGCTCGATAAGGCGGTCATCAAAAGTCTCGGCCAGCATCAGCTGGTAATCCTCGCCGGCCATGATGGCGGACAGTTCATGGGCGATGGTGAAATAGAAGCTGTTTCGGATGTCCGGAATGACCAGGCCCACGACATTGCTCGGGGCTCCCCGCATCATCCGGGCAGCGTGGTTGCCCACGTAGCCAAGCTCCGAAGCCGCCTGCCGCACACGGGCCTTGGTCTGGTCACTGATACGCGCGTCATCTGCCAGCGCCCGGCCGACGGTGGAAACAGACAGCTGCAGATGTCCAGCGATATCTTTGGTGGTGACCATCGTTCCTCCTGCGCAAGTCTGTTAGCGGATCATCGTACCGGTGACTGGCCTGGGATCGTCTACCGACGGGGCCATTGCATATACTTTGGTGCTAACGATAGCACGAGCGTCTGCCGAGTCAAAGCGTTAGGCGTTTCCGGCACGAAACGAAATCCACTCTTGACTCCCTTGCCCTCCGTGCTATCGTTAGCACTAGTTATCCGTCCCGCCGCAAGCGATCTGCCAGCGGACCTGCGTCGGGGGAACGACAGCCCAAAAAGTTGTCCACTTCTTCTTTTCCCCTGCACATCGGTGAATCACAGCCGAGCAATCCATATGAGAACGCAAGCCCCCTCTCGACTAGGAGACAACGATGTCCCACTCGACCCCTTCCAGCACAGGCCAGGCCCCGGCTTCAGCTGGTTCTATCGCCGGTCCCGCCGTACCGACGTACCCTGAGCCCATGGATGCAATCCCTATGGACGCAGTCCCGTCCAGTCCGGCACCATCACGCGTGAAGGACAACCCCGAGGGCATGCCCACCAAGATTGTCGCTGCCGTTTCGCTCGGGGTGCTGGCAATCACCTTTATGCTCAACGCGATGGACAGGCAGGTCTTCTTTCCCCTGCTGGGCACTATCAGCACTGAGAATGGGTTCAGCCTGCAGGCCGGTGGACTCCTGGCCACAATCTTCACCCTGGGAATGGCCATTGCAGGCATCCCTGCCGGGTTCCTGGTGGAGCGCTTCTCGCGCAAAGCCGTCTTGATAGTCAGCATTGTGATCTACTCCCTGGGCACGCTGGCCACGCCGCTCGCCTCCTCGTGGGCCGATATGGCCGTGTGCCGAATCATCTCGGGGCTGGGTGAGGGGATGCAGGCCGCAGCCCTGTTCGCGGCGGTCGGCGCGTTCTTCCACCTCCGCCGGGGCCTCGCCCTGGGCATACTTGGCTTCGCGTTCGGCCTGGGGGCAACCTTCGGGCCGGCCCTCGGCATCATGTTCGCCGGCCAGTTTGGAACCTGGCGGGCGCCCTTCATCATTTTCGGGGTGCTCGGGCTGCTGCTCGCAGTGGTCGTCGCGTTCACTGTCAGCCGGAAATTCACCGAGCGGGCGATCAGTCTGACCGGCGTCGAAGGATCCTATGAGTACATGCCGGACAGGGCTTACAACCGCAATTCCGTGGCGATCGCGGCAGCCGCCGGCTGCGGCTCCATCGCCCTCTACGGCTTCCTGGGCCTGTACCCCACCTTTCTGACTACTCAACTGGGCATTTCCACCGCTGAGTCAGCAGTGGCACTGAGCTTCGTGGGTTTGGGAGGTCTGGCAGGCCTGCTGGGCGGCTGGATCGGGGACCGGATCAACCAGCGGGCGCTGCTGATCGTTTCCCTCGTGGTGATGTCGGTGCTTGGTGTGCTGATCTACCAGGTCCAGGCATCGTTCGCCTGGCAGTGCGTCTTCGCCTGCCTCATGGGTGTGTTCGGTACCGGCGTCTTCTTCCCCAATATGAACAGTGCCATCCAGCGGGCAGTCCGTCCGCACCAGGTGGGGCGTGCCGCCGGTCTTTTCGTCACCTGCTACTACGGATCGGCGGCCTTCTCCGGCCTGCTGTTCGCGGCGCTGGTGCCAAGCGTCGGTTGGCAAGGAGCCGGCCTGCTGCAGGTGACCGTGTTGCCGCTGGCGGCCGCCGCCATCATGCTGATCGTCCGGACGTCACTCTTCAACAACGCGGTCCGCGCGGCCGGTCACTGATCACCCCGGTAATCACTAACTAAGGAGAACCAATGAATGACACCGGTTCGCACGGTCCGCCTCCAGGCGCAATGGCGGGCATCGTCGTCGCAGATTTCAGCAGGGTCCTGGCTGCGCCGTACGCAACGATGTTGTTCGGTGACCTTGGCGCCGACGTCATCAAGGTAGAGCGTCCGGGTTCCGGTGACGATACCCGTCATTGGGGGCCGCCATTCACCGAGGATCATGAGGCCACGTACTTCCTGTCCGTGAACCGCAACAAACGCTCGTTCACGGCAGACATGGCGGCCCCCGCAGACCATGGAGACCTCGTGGAGCTCATCCGGCGTGCTGACGTGCTGATTGAAAACTTCCGTCCCGGAACGATGGCACGGCACGGGTTGTCGTACGACCACGCAGCAGCGATCAACCCGCGGCTGGTGTATTGCTCCATTACCGGATTCGGTTCTGAAGAGGCGGCCGCCGCCCTGCCCGGCTACGACCTGCTGGTGCAGGCCGTGGGAGGGCTGATGAGCGTGACCGGCCCGGGACCGGGTGAGCCGGTCAAGGCCGGCGTCGCCCTCGTTGACGTCCTGACCGGGCTGCACGCTGCGATCGGCGTGCTTGCCGCCCTGCGGGCACGCGAGTCCACCGGCCGGGGCCAGTTGGTTGAGGTCAATCTGCTCAGCACCTTGCTCTCCAGCATGGTCAACCAGAGTGTCGGCTACACCGCCGGAGGCGCCGTTCCGGGCATCCTCGGGAACCGGCACCCTTCGATCGCGCCCTACCAGCTGTTCCCGGCGTCGGACCGGCAGGTAGTCGTCGCGGTGGGCAACGACCGGCAGTTTACGCAGCTGTGCGCGGCCCTCGGGATTCCGGAGGCAGCGAACGATCAACGGTTCGCGACCAACCAGGCCCGCGTTGCCCATATCGACGAACTCGATCAAACCATCACGGCAGTTACCCGGGAGCAGACTGCCGACCACTGGTACCGGGAACTGTCAGCCCGCGGGGTCCCGTGCGGGCCTGTCAACGACATCGCCGAAGCCTTCGCGATGGCCAACGACCTCGGGCTGAACGCACGGATCACCGTGGGCGCCGATGACGACAGCGTGGACCTGGCCGCCAACCCGATTTCCCTGTCCGACACGCCAGTCTCCTACCTTCGGCGGCCACCGCGGCTTGGGCAGCATGCGGACGAAGTACGTGCCTGGCTTCAAAGCCCAGCCGCCGGCCCGGCCGCCGTCGAACCCCCTCAATACCACTCCAGCAACAACAACCAGCCAATGGGAGCGCACCTGTGACCGACCTCGCCAACGACTACCTCGACATCGACTACCTGCTCAGCCAGCAGGAGATCGAGCTGCGCAGCCAGGTCCGCCAGTTCGTCGATGACCGCATCCGGCCCAACATTAACTCCTGGTACGAGGACGCCATCTTTCCCTTGGATCTGGTCAAGGAGATGGGGAGCCTAGGCCTGCTCGGCATGCACCTGACCGGGTACGGTTGCGGGGGCCGCAGCGCCGTCGAGTACGGGATTGCTGCCATGGAGCTTGAGGCCGGCGACTCCGGCATCCGCACCTTCGTCTCGGTGCAGGGGTCGCTGGCCATGAGCGCGATCTCCAAGTTCGGCTCGGAAGAGCAGAAGCAGCAGTGGCTGCCCGGCATGGCCTCCGGGGAGCTGATCGGCTGCTTCGGACTCACCGAGCCCACTGCGGGCAGCGACCCCGCCAACATGCTCACTCGAGCGGAGCGCGTTGGGTCTGGCTGGGTGCTGAACGGGGCAAAACGCTGGATCGGCCTCGCTTCCATTGCAGACGTTGCCATCATTTGGGCAAGCACCGACGACGGCATCCGCGGCTTCGTTGTCCCGACCGACACCGAGGGGTTCCTGGCCACGCCGATCTCCGAGAAGCTGTCAATGCGCGCCTCCATCCAGTGCGACATCACCCTGGAGAACGTCCAACTCCCAGACAGCGCCGTCCTCCCCGACGTGGTCGGTCTCCGGGGCCCGTTTTCCTGCCTCAACGAGGCGAGGTACGGCATTTTGTGGGGAGCAATGGGCGCCGCCCGCGACGCCTACCAGGCCGTTTTGGCCTATGCGGGCCAACGGACACAATTCGGCAAACCGCTCGCCTCCTTCCAGCTCACCCAGCAGAAGCTGGTGGAAATGGTCCTGGAGATCCAGAAGGGAACACTGGTGGCCCTCCACACCGGTCGACTCAAGGACGCCGGCCGTCTGCGCCCTGAGCAGATCTCCTTCGGCAAGCTCAACAACGTCCGGCAGGCCATCGAGATTTGCCGCTCCGCCCGCACCATCCTCGGCGGAAACGGGATCACTCTGGAGTACTCACCGCTGCGGCACGCCAACAACCTTGAAAGCGTGCGCACGTATGAGGGCACCGACGAGATCCATACGTTGATTATGGGCCGCGCGATCACCGGCATCCCTAGTTTCTCCTAGCCGCTAAGCGGTCCGTCGTCCCCGGAACTCCGGGAACCTCAGAGAATCCCGAGCACTGGCACCTCGCGTGTCAGGTCCTGTCTGTCCTTTTTGTCCAAGTGAAGGGAAGTCTTGTGTCTGAAACCGTCACCGAGACCCGTACCGCCTACCTTGACCATGCGGGTTTCCGCTTCGCTGTTCTGACCCTGGCGAATTCCAGCCGCCGTCCCGTGACCCTTGGCCCGGCATCTCTGGCAGCATTCGAGGCCGCAGTGGGTGCCCTGGACCTGGCAGCAGTGGATGCAGTGGCTGTGACCGGCAAGGGCGCGGTTTTCTGTGCGGGTGCGGACCTGAACATGATGACGGAGGCCGGCACCCTGGAGCAGGCCGAAGACGTGGCTCGTCGGGGCCTGGAGGTGCTTGGCCTGCTGGCTGGGCTTCCGGTGCCCACGTTCGCATTCGTCAACGGGTTAGCGTTGGGCGGCGGGCTGGAACTGGCTCTGCACGCCGACTACCGCACGGCCGCCGACTCGGTACAGGCCATTGGTTTTCCCGAAGTTCGGCTGGGTCTCGTCCCAGGCTGGGGTGGGATCCAGCGCACAACGGCGCTGCTCGGTGCCGAACTGACGGCCCGCTTGGTGGTCACGGATTCGCTCGCCGGGAGGAACCTCTCAGCCGGGACAGCGGCCCAGCTCGGCCTGGTCGATGCCATCCTCTCCGAAGACGGATTCGTGGGGGCATCCCTGGATTTCGCCGGCGGCATTCTTTCCGGGACTGCCGCCACGGCTGCGGTTGCAGTGCCTAACCGCCTCAGTCGAAACGCCAAGCAGGAGCCTGCTGGCGCCGTCGTCACAGCAGCTTTGGAGGCCATGCGGCTGGAGCTGGACGCCCGCCTGCACGGAGCCGCGCCTGCCCCCTACCGTGCTCTGGAGCTAATCGGGGCAGCGGCCGCGGAAACTGACTTCGCTGCCGGAACCTCCGCTGCCGGAACCCCTGCTGCCGGAACCACTGAGCAGGCGCAGATCCGGGCCTTCGGCGAGCTGCTGCTCTCCGATGAGGCGCGTGCCAGCATTTACGCCTTCCACCTCACGCAGTCCCTGGCTAAGAAGCCTGCGGGCAGGCCGGCTGCGGAGCCGCTGTCAGTGCGCTCGGTCGGCGTCGTCGGGGCCGGTTTGATGGCCAGCCAGCTCGCCCTGGTCTTCGCGCAGCAGCTGCGCGTCCCGGTTCGGATCACGGACCTGTCCCAGGACCGTATCAACACGGCAATGGGCTGGATCCGCGGGCAGCTGGATAAACAGGTGGACCGAGGGAGGCTGCAGTCCACCGAGGCCGAGGCCATTCGTGCCCTGGTGACCGGAGGCACGGACAAGGCGGCCTTTGCGGAATGCGACGTGGTTATTGAGGCAGTTTTTGAGGAACTTGCGGTCAAGCGCGCGGTGTTCGAGGAGCTCGAACCGTTGCTGCGGCGGGATGCCCTGCTGCTGACGAATACGTCCTCGCTGTCCATAGCTTCCATGGGCTCTACGCTGGCCCGTCCCGGGCGCCTGATCGGCTTCCACTTCTTCAACCCTGTAGCGGTGCTTCCATTGGTGGAGATCATCACCACGCCACAGACAAACGAAACAACTCTCTCGACGGCGTTTGAGCTGGCCCGGAGGCTCCGCAAGACTGCCGTACTCACCACTGACACCGCCGGCTTCGTGGTGAACCGCGTGCTGACGCGGCTGTTCAACGAGGTCCTTTCAATGCTCGACGACGGCGCTGATCCCGCCACCGTGGACCATGCCCTGGATCCCCTCGGCCTGCCCATGACACCGCTGCAGCTTCTGCAGTTCATCGGCCCCGCCGTTCAGCTGCACATCTGCGAGACCATGCACCGGGCCTGTCCGCAGCGATTCGGCGTGAGCGGCAGTCTCGCGGCGGTCGTGGCCGCCGGGCTTCCCGGCTACTTGGAGGTCAGCTATTTGGAGAACGACGGCGGCATCTCACCCTCCGCTGCTGCGCTGCTGCCCGACCCCAGCCCCGTAGATGCTGCTGCCGTCCGCGCCAGGATCCTGGCAGCGCTGGCCGATGAGGTCACTGCAATGCTCGGCGAGGGCGTTGTAGCGGGACCCGAGCAGATTGACCTGTGCATGATCCTCGGCGCCAACTACCCCTTCTATACCGGTGGCCTGACCCCGCTTCTTGACCGCGAAGCAGGCACCGCCTTTCATCCGGGACTGCGCGTTCCTGTCCCGGCCGCCGGTTAGCCCAGCAGTGGTTAGGCAACTGCCCCTTATCCCTCTCCAAGGAGAAGAAAATGAACCACCCTACAGATGTCGTCATCGTCGGCGCGGCCCGAACGCCGCAGGGCAGGCTGATGGGACAACTCGCTCCGCTGACCGCCGTCGAGCTCGGGGGTGCCGCAATCGCTGCCGCCGTTGACCGGGCCGGCATCCGGCCAGACGCCGTCAACGCTGTGATTATGGGACATGTACTCCAGGCCGGCGCAGGGCAGAACCCTGCGCGGCAGGCTGCCGTCGCCGGGGGTATTCCGCTCAGTGCCCACGCAGTCACCGTGAACAAAGTCTGCCTGTCCGGGCTGAGCGCCATTATCGACGCGAGCCGACTGCTGCGGCTGGGCGAGGCCGACGTGGTGGTGGCCGGGGGACAGGAATCGATGAGCAACGCTCCGCATCTGCTGCCGGGTTCGCGTTCCGGGCACCTCTATGGCGATTCGGCCCTGATCGACTCGGCGGCCCACGACGGCCTCACTGACGCCTTCGATCACGTGGCGATGGGCCTGGCCACGGACCGCGCCAACACTGCTTTGGGTATTCCCCGCGCTGAGCAGGACAAGGCGGCGGCTGACTCCCACAGGCGGGCGGCCGCCGCCCAGGCGGCGGGGCTATTCAACGCGCAGATCGTTCCGGTCAAGGTGCCGCAGCGCCGGGGCGAGACCGCGTTGGTGGACACTGACGAAGGCGTGCGCGCGGACAGTAATGAGGAGTCGCTCGGACGGCTCAGGCCGGCGTTTTCTCCGTCCGGAACGATTACCGCCGGCAATGCCTCGCCGCTCAACGACGGCGCGGCCGCCGTCGTCCTCACAACCCGGAGCTTTGCAGAGGAGCACGGCCTCGAGGTCATGGCTGTACTGGGCGCGGCGGGACAGACGGCCGGACCGGACACCACGCTGCCGGACAAACCTGCCCGTGCCATCCGGAAGGCCTTGGATATTGCCGGCTGGGGCGTGGAGGACCTGGACTTTGTGGAGATCAATGAGGCGTTTGCCTCGGTGGGCCTGCATTCGGCGGCCCAGCTCGGGATTGGCATGGAAAGGGTCAACGTCAACGGGGGAGCGATCGCACTCGGCCATCCCATTGGTGCTTCCGGCGCGCGGGTTGTCGTCGCAGCAGCCTATGAGCTTCAGCGTCGCCGCTCTGGCAAGGCGGCCGTTGCATTGTGCGGCGGTGGGGGCCAAGGCGAAGCTTTGCTGCTTTCGCGGTGATATCCCGGAGAACAGCCGGTCATCCAGCACCCATGCCGGGAAAGGACAGTATCCAGATGACGCTTAAACCGCACACCTCAAGCCACAGTCCAGCGACGGATGACTTACCCATGGTGTCCTGGGAGCTGGCGAATGCAGCCGGCCGGTCGGCTCCCTTTCCTGATTGGCACCTGCTGATCGGCACGGTGGTGGAAATCCGCCGGTATGGGCTGCCCGTCGGGACAGGCCTAGTGGACGACGCCACCCCGGCAGGAAACATTGCCTGGATAGCTGCCGAGGGGATCAACAACCGGACCATGATCGAGAAAACCGGCGGCTACGAACTGTCGATCGCGCCTGCGCATCTTCAGCCTGCAAAATACGGCAGGGAGGAGGTGCCATGAACCGCTTAGCCCAAAAGACAGCAAACACCCCTGAAGATTCTGGGGAGGGCGGCGACAGTTCACCTGAATCCGTAGCGGGGGACCTTTCACCCGTCCACCACATCACCTCATCAGCTTGGGAAGGCTGGTGGTGGGAAGAACCCGACTCGTAGTCGGAAGTCTTACCTCAGACGCTTTTCAAAGCAGAGGGAGAAGGGAATGGCCGTTGCATAGGGCTCATAGACGGGGATGCGTGTGTAGCCCAGCTTCGAGTAGAGGGCGACGGCTTCCGGCTGCTGGTCGCCGGTCTGAAGAATGACCCGTGAAGCTCCGCCGCGTGCCGCAATCGCTTCGATCTCTGCCATCAGCATGCTGGCTACACCCTGGCCCCGTGCACTCTCAAGAACCACTACGCGCTTGACTTCCCACTCATCGTTCAGCGACCGGAGGGCGGCGTGCGCCACCGGCCCGACGCCGTCTGCCACTGCAAGGACGGTGGCAAGAACGTCCTCAGGAGGAACTGCCAGGGCCGTGATCGCAGCATCCCGCTCAGGACCAGGCTCCAGATGGCGCGCGTACCTGCCGTGGAGGTCCTCCTCAAGGATCCGCTGGAGATCCACTGCACGTTCATCGGTCCAGAGGACCGATTCAAACGCCACAGTCAGCATCAGGCGGGAAGCTTATTGAGCTTACGCAGTTGCTGGTCGAACATGCGCGCAGGCACAAAACGCCGCATTTTCGACACGCTGGCGGTCCGTGAGCCGCCGGCGTACCGCATTCTGGGCTTAGTGTCAGTAGCCGCGGCGACGATCGCCTTTGCCACGGTAGCGGCGTCGTCGCCATCCTTGATCTGGCGGATTGAGAACTCCTCAAACACCTGGCGCCGCTCGGCGTAGACCGGCAGCGGCCGGTCGGGCCTGATGGTGTTGGCCTCAAAGGAGGTGTTGGTCCATGCAGGCTGGACCAGTGTGACGCGCACGCCGAACTCCCGGAGCTCGTGGTCGAGGGACTCGGAGTACCCCTCTATGGCATGCTTCGATGCGGCATATACGGCCATGTACGGTTGCGGGATAATCCCGAGGATCGATGACAGGTTCACGATGCGGCCGCTCTTCTGGGCCCGCATGATCGGAAGGGCTGCGTTGGTCACACGGATGACCCCGAACACATTGATATCGAAGACGTGCTGGGCCTGCACCACGGAACCCTCCTCCGCCGCACCCGACGATCCGATCCCCGCGTTGTTCACCAGAACGTCGATGCGCCCGTGCGCCTGCATCACCTCGCCAATTGCCTGTTCTACCGACGAGTCGCTGGCGACGTCGAGATCAATGAACTGCACTCCGCTGAGCGGCTGTGCCTTCGACGCGTCCCGGCTTGTCCCGATAACTGTGAACCCCGCATCGACAAGAGCGACGGCGGCGGCTTGGCCAATGCCTGTTGACGCTCCCGTGACTAGGGCTACTTTTTGAGTGGTTGCCATTCCTGCCTCCATAGAGTCATGCCTGCAGTCGACGCTTCGACTATCTGTTACATGACTGTATCAGTTATAGAAGTAGTTGCACCAGTGGTGTTGCATCTTTAAAGAGTGGGACGGTTATGTGCGGGGACTGGCGCCGTATAACAAGGTGTCCACCACGAGTGTCGCGAGTGTATCCGTGGTCTTTGCATCCGGCTCCTTATCTTCCGGGAATCTCTGCAGGGCCTCGCTCATCAGTGCGTAGTAGACCTGCCGTGTCCATTCCAGGTCCGTGTCCGGACCGAGGAGCCCGTCGCGTTGTGCCCGGGCGAGGAGATCAAGGCAGCGGACATTGATCCGGTCCCAAATCTCCGCTGCAGCGCTGGTGTCTGCCAAGGGGCTCCCGAGGGTGAATCTCCAGGAGTTCTTTGTCCTGAGAACATTCCCTGTCACGCGATGGAGTGCGACGAGGGGAGGGGAGGAATCGGGATTGCCCGCTTCGATGGCGTCGGCAAGCTGTTGTTTGGCAGAAATCGCCAAGGCATCCATGAGCGCTTTCCGGTTCGCGAACCTGCGGTGGACTGTGGTCCTGGTGAGTCCTGCCCGCTCGCCGATTTGCTCCATCGAGGCGCCAGGGTCGTCAACCAGCACTTGCTCGGCCGCTTCGAGGATTGCGCGCACACTGCGTTCAGCGTCGGCCCTTAATGCCCGGCCCATTTTGTCTCTCCCTCTGTAGGCTCATCCCCACCCTAATAGATACTCAAAAGGGACAGATTTCGGAATAAGAGAAACACTCGTGTTACATTTCCTGGAATTGTTCCACTCTAACCAAACGAGCATCAGGAGCGGCAGTGACAGAGCGCAAACGACTCATCACGTGGGAGGACCCTGCCGTCGGGGCGGCAGCGATGCCCAGCATGAGTGGCCTTGAGTACCTGCATTCCATGATGGGCAAAAAGCTTCCGCCTCCGCCCATGGGCGAACTGTTGAACATGACGCTGACCGAGGCGGAACCGGGAACCGCCACCTTCACGTGCCAGCCTGATGAATCCCACTACAACCCGATTGGCGCAGTTCATGGCGGGCTGGTGTGCACCCTGCTTGATTCAGCCCTGGGCTGCGCCGTGCAAACCACCCTGCCGAAGGGAGTGGGCTACACCTCGATAGAAATCAAGGTGAACTATCTTCGCTCCATCCGTGCCGGCAGCGGCCCCTTGACCTGCGTGGGGGTTGTATCGAAGGCGGGCAGCCGTGTTGCCTTCGCAGATGGCACCGTCACCGATGCCGACGGCAAACTCGTGGCTACCGCCACCGGGTCGCTGCTCGTCTTTCCCATCAGCTGAAGCCAGCGCGCAGGCGTAACCACGTGCCGCTTTCCATGCGGGCAAAGGCGATGCGCCGACTGTTTGGCCAGCGACGAAGCCATCCTCGTCGACGACAGCCCCATGTCCTGATTTGAGCGATACAAGGCTGACCTCTTCCCAAATACTTGTGGCTAGCCACATATCTCCTGTACAGTATGTGGCTAGCCACATAAATAGTTACCAACTAGGGAGAAGAGACCATGAAAGCTATCCAGTTTGAGCAGTTCGGAGGAACCGGGAATTTGCACGAGGCGGAGGTCGAGGTCCCGCAGCCCGGTCCTGGACAAGTGCGTGTGCGGGTCAGGGCGGCGGGAGTGAACGCCTTGGACGGGAAGATCCGCTCGGGCGCCTTGCAGGCGGTTTTCCCAACGCCGTTGCCCGTCATTCCAGGCTTCGAGGTCTCCGGCACGGTGGATGCAGTAGGTGCCGCCGTGACGGATGTGACCGTGGGAGACGAGGTCTTTGGGTGGTCAGATACCGGGGCCTACGCCGAGTTTGCCTTGGCAACTACGGTTGCCCTCAAGCCCGCCGAACTTGAGTGGGAACGCGCGGCCGCGCTCCCGGTGGCAGGGGAAACAGCCGAACGGGTTTTGAACTTGCTCGCCATTGCATCCGGGGAGACTCTGCTGATCCACGGCGCCGCAGGGGCAGTGGGGACCATAGTGGTCCAGCTCGCCGCTGCCCGTGGTGCGCGCGTCATCGGTACGGCCGGCCCCGACAATCAGGACTATGTCGCCTCACTCGGCGCCACTGCCACGCTTTATGGGGACGGACTTGTCGAGCGGGTGCAGGATCTTGCCCCCGACGGCGTTGACGCGGTGCTCGATGTTGCAGGGAAGGGAGCGCTCGAGGACTCCATCACCCTGCGCGGTGGTACCGACAGGATCGTCACCCTCGCTGATTTCCGCGCACATCAGTTGGGGATCACTTTCGCCAATGGTGGTCAGGAGCGCTCGGTTAAGCGCCTTTCCGCCCTGGCGCAGGAGGCCGCGATCGGAAAGGTTGTTACCACCGTCACGGCCTACCCCCTTGCTCAGGCCGCAACGGCCCAGGATGTCAGCGACACCGGGCACATCCGGGGCAAGCTCGTGCTCACCGTACCGTGACCACGCCCCGGCTTTCCTGCGCTGTAGGCTACTCCGACTACTCGACGCATACCGGCAGAACGGACTGAATTATGCCGACTTCAAACCTGCACGTCCCCACTACCTTCGACCAGGGTCCAGTGAGCTACGCGATCTTTCAACTTGCCCGGGCCCACCGGGGCTTTGCCGCCGGCCTCCTCCGACAGTTGGATCTGCATCCCGGACAGGAATTGGTGCTCATGCACCTCTTCGACCGGGACGGCCAAACCCAGTCCGAGCTCCTCGCCAGCGTCGGACTCGACCATTCCACCCTCTCGAAGACCTTGCGCCGTATGCAGGACGCCGGCCTTCTTGTCCGCCAGCCGGCCGACCACGACCGGCGCGTGATGGTCGTCCACCTCACGGATAAGGGAAGAGCCATGCGTGAACCGATCACTTCCATGTGGCAGACATTGGAAGAGACCACGACGCGGAATCTGTCACCTCAGCAGGCGGAGTCTGTAATGAACGCCGCTGACGCCATCGTTAGTTCAATCAATGCCCGGCCCCAAACGGACCGGATGGAAAGTGGGACCTCATGACCACCAACCCTTCAACTCTCCCGGTCCTCGTCGTCGGGGCCACCGGCTCTCTCGGGGGCAAGGTCGTCGACGAACTGCTCAAACGGGGCAAGAGCGTCCGCGCATTGGTCCGTTCCACCAGTGACGCCGGCCGGCTCGAGAACAAGGGCGTCGAGATCGCCCGCGGCGATATGCTCGACGTCGACTCGCTGGTTGCCGCCATGAACGGGGCGGACGCCGTCATCACCACAGCCGCCGGATACACGCGCGGCGGCAAGAACGCACAGGACATCGACACCGTTGGGAACTCCAACCTCGCCGAAGCGGCCCGCCGGACCGGTATCCGGCGGTTCATCCTGACCAGCATCCTCACCAGCGACCAGACACCCAACATCCCGCATTTCTGGCACAAGAAAGTTGCCGAGGACAAGCTCGAAGAGTTCGGAGTACCGTTTGTAGCCCTGCGCCCAGGGGCGTTCATCGACCAGGTGGCAAGCATGGGCGGCAACCCCCTGGATAAAGGCCGAATGATGTGGCTCGGCAAGGCGTCCGTCCCGCTGACCTTCGTCCATACCTCCGACCTCGCCGGCTACCTGGCGGCCGCCGTCGATGCGGATGCTGAAGACGGTGAGCGCATCGACATCGGCTGGGACCGGCCAATCAGCGTGCTCGAGCTGGCAAAGCTAATGGCAGTCAGCGCCGGGAAGCCGATCAAGGTGCGGGCAGTTCCCTCTGCCGTCACCCGTTTGGTAGGCGCCGTCGTCGGCCCCTTCAAGCCCATAGTCCAGGACATGACGGCGATGTTCGGCTGGTTCGATACGGGCCGATACGTGGCTAACCCCCGCCGACAGGAGCAGCTGTTCGGGCCGCCGCCCACGGCCGAGGAAGCCGTCACCCGCCTTACCGGCGAATTGGTAAAAGCCAACCACTGAGGCTGCGCCCAGGTGTGACCTACTATCGACGAGTGATAGAAGAACAGGTCAAGTCACTTCGACGGCGGTATTCGGGTCACGCCTGGACTCCGGTCAGCGTCGGCTGCTCTGGCGCCCTGGTTTATAGGCTGGACGGAGTCACAGACCTGTATGTGAAGGTTGGCAACCTGACCAATAATCGGGACAGCGGGGCCGACTTGGGCGCCGGGGCAGAACGCATGCGTTGGCTTGCCAAGGTTGGGATTCCTACCGCCGAGGTGGTGGACTTCGAAATCTCTGACGATTGCGCATGGTTAATTACCACGGCAGTGCCTGGTCGATCCGCTGCAGAACACTGGCCGGCTGACAAGCGCCCCAACGTCATTGACGCACTAGCCGACTTCACTCTCACCCTGCACTCCCTGCGGATTGAGGACTGCCCCTTCGAACGGAGCCTTGCCGTCACTATGCCTGCCGCTGCCCATGCAGTTGGGCAGCATCTGGTTGGTGCGGACCGGCTGGACCCCGCTTATGAGGGTTGGACACCGCAGCAACTGCTCGAAGAGGCCCACGCGACCCTTCCCGGGTTCGAAGACCTGGCGGTCTGCCACGGCGATCTCTGCTTGCCGAACGTACTGCTGGACCCAGACACTCTTATGGTCACGGGGCTCATCGACGTTGGCCGCCTGGGTCGCGCCGACCGGTACTCCGACCTCGCCCTGGCCACCCGGAGTATCGCCGGTGGCCAGAACCCCCAGTACGGCGTTCATCACGCGGACCGTTACCTCACCCGTTACGGCATAGAACAGGCGGACACGGCCCGGGTCACCTTCTATCGGCTCCTTGACCAGTTCTTTTAACGCCGGCGAAGGTGAGGGCCCATAGCGTTGGGCCGTTCCGGGAGTCAGTCCTTCTTCAGTTCCTGGGCTAGCATCACGAGGATTCCGCTGGGACCGCGGAGGTACGTGAGTTTGTAGACGTCGGCGTAGGTGGCCACGCCGCGTAGCGGATGGCAACCGTGCTTGGCAGCTACCTCGAGGGCCTTTTCGATGTCGTCAACAGAGAAGGCCACGCGGTGCATACCAATGTCGTTGGGACGCGTGGGGTTCGACTCAATCGCCTCGGGATGGATGTATTCGAAGAGCTCAAGTCGACCGTTACCGTCCGGGGTCTGGAGCATCGCGATTTTGGCGTGGTTTCCGTCAAGTCCAACGGCCGTATCTGCCCATTCACCGCTGACCGTGTCACGGCCCATGACTGTAAGGCCGAGATCGGTGAAAAAGGCGATTGCCGCTTCGATATCGCGAACAGCGATACCCACATTCTCAAATTTGATGGCCATGCGTTGAAAGCTACCAAGGCGGAGCGATTAGCTCCAGTGGCGGGCGCCACTGTCTCTCCGTTGGCCGGACGCCTTACGGGACAGGGATCACACTGGGCTGATGTTCACCTCACCATGCCCGCTGCCTCCGAACCAAAGGGAAGTTCTTCCCAAGCCAATGCGCGCTGAGTAGAATCACCCGCACGAGCCTGCAACAGGCTTGGAGGGAGCAGACCTGACTGGGCAGCGTCACGGTATGCACCGGCACCGTGACATCTGCGACCTGGATCAACACTCGAGAGATTGAGGTACGCGATGCGCAAGAAATCACTACTAGGTGCTGCCCTATGTACGGCGGCGCTGATCGGCATGCAGTCCGTCCCCGCCTTCGCTGCGGGGCAGGTGGAAAGGGGCCCGGAACACGCCAACTCCATCTGCTCGTTCTCGGGGCTCAACGATGTGCCAAACGATCCCTTTGAGGGCGGACGGGTCCAGTCCTACGGACAAATCGTTGCCGCGGGACATAAGGCCCTAGTTCCGAGCCCGGGCGAACTATGCAACGCTCATTTGTTTCCCTATCCTGAGGCCTTCCTCGAGGAAGGACCCTAGTATCTAAACCCGGTTGGCCCTTGGTCTCGGGCCAACCCGTTTGGGCCAGCGCTGACCTGGGAGGCGGGCGGCCGTGGCGCGCCACCGCCGCGATGGGGTACGAAACCGGCAAGGTGCCGAGGTGAGCACGGACAGGACCGGGCAATGATGACGGCTCGGTGGACTGAGTAATGGCTGGGCCCTGATTAGCCCATATCCGGAAGTGCCCAACGCCCGCCACCACCACTGTCGTCGTATTTACCACAGCGTTTGCAGCGCCTGTAGCGGCCGCCATCCTCGGTGCTTTCACCATGCATCTTCGAAGCGTGGCCAGAACATGCCCGGCAGTGGCCAGAAACTGCCCAGCAGCGCCCAGGCGAATTGCCCACCTCTGAGGGAGTCCTGGTTGCCCATTGCGCCAGTCAGCGTGGCGCTGGGACGGGAACGCTTTGTCAGGGAATGATGACGCTTCGGCCGGGGACGAGTTTTAGTTCTTCTCCAGGGCCGTGGAATCCGGGGTTGGCTCCGCGCAGTGCGTATCCGGGAACGCCGAAGCGGCTGATAAGTCCTCCCTGAGCGCCCCGCACAACGCCGGCGGATGGGGCTGCCGTCCCTCCGAACCCCGATTCTGAAACCCAGCTGTCAGGGCAGGCAGATACGCTGGCCCCGGCACACCTCGCAAAGGAAGGCAACGATGAAGCTCTGGGGCTGCCGAAACCCTACATGATCACCTCCTGGCAGCCCGCCCCTCACGGCCAATCCCGCTAACCCGCACGATCAAAACCACAGGACACAAGATGACACCTGCAGATGACCTCCGTTCTAGGGCCCAGGGCAACGAGAAGGGCGAGCCGCCTGAGCGGACAGGGCAGGTTCGAGTCGGCGGCCTCCTTGCTCATGCTGACATTCTCATTGAAGCGATGCTCGATGTCCGGGCGTTCGGGCCGGTTTCCCCGCACTCTTTGTACCTCCGGGCCCGCTATGCCGAGCTGCTTCCGGTGGTGATGGCTGATGTTCTGCGATGCATAGAGACGGGCGGGCCGCTGAGCCCGCACACGCTCGCAGCACTTCGTGCCTCCGCGAGAGCCATGCGACTCGCTGATGTGCCACTGAGGCTGATGCTACGAGGAGGCGCCCCTTCACTTCGCGTCTTCTACGCGTATGCACGCTCGTGGAAACACGAACTTTCCCATCGGGAACTTACTCTGCTCATGGAACGAGCCGCACGCCTCTCGGCCGAGATGACAGCATACTGGGTTGAGTTTTGGTTTGAGGCAATCCAGCATCCACACCCTGACGGACCGCGGGCAGATGGCGATAACTTGGACGACATTCTTGAATCCGTGCCAGGGATTCTGGAGAGTCCCGGGCTCGACATGCTGGCCCTGGTCGCCGCCGGGCATTCAAACGAACAAATCGCAGAGGCTCTGGACTACAGCCCCCACGCCGTCAAATGGCATCTCGCCCGGGTAATGCGGTCGTGGAAAGTTGGCAACCGGGCTGCCCTGGTTTCAGTGGCGTTTCTGCGTGGCGCACTGTGCCCGAAACGCGCTCATCTATCGCCGGATTCCACATCAGGTTGGAAAGAACGATAACTACCGGAAGTACATCCACGGTTGCAGTCCAAAGAACGCCTGAATTCCCTACACGATACTGAGCCGTTGTGCATGTCATGTAAGGAATCTGTTAGACGAGTGGCCAGTTTTCTGTTGATTAGAGCCCGGAACCCTATGGGTGCTTGATCGCTGTGCCTAGCCTTGTCCGGGTGGATGAGTGATCTGCTGCAAGCTCTCGGCGCGGGTAACCCCCCAGCCTTGCTCCCGGAGACACCAACGAAAGTAGGAAGTATGAAGAGACTCAGATTGTCCAAGGCAGCCGGGATGGCTGCCGCAGGTGCCCTGCTCCTGACGCTACTACCCGCTACGGCGGCGATGGCAGCCGAAGGGCCAACGACTGAAGAGTTGCTAGCAGCATGCGAGGGAGCCGACCACTGCGAGTTCGTTCCGGTGTCCAGTGAGCGGTACACAACGGACGTGAAGTTGGTTTCGCCTATGTCACCCAATTGCGGTCCAGGCGTGGTTGACCTCCAAAGCAACTGGACTGAAACGACGGGTAGCAGCGACACTGTGGGCGGTTCGATCACGGCCAAGTCTGGAGTTCTGTTTGGACTCTTCGAGGCTTCCATTGAGGCCAACTACAACCATCAATGGAGCCGCAGCGACTCGAAAGGCGGGTTCGTCATGGTTCACGTGCCTGCGTTGAGCATCGGGTATGTCACTAAGTCCACCGCGATGGAGAGGGTCAAGGGTTACTACAAAATGAACTTCAGTGAGCGCAGATGGGACCACTACTACTGGACGACCAGCACCGTCACCGTCGAAGGACCAGATAAGAACGGTATTGGAAACGAAATCGTTCAGGGACACACCCGACCGATGACAAACGAAGAGCTGGCACTGCACTGCCCAAACTGACAGGATCCGTTGCCCAATGGTCTGGGGCCACTAAGGTCGCAGCCCTGGAAGCATTGAGTTCGTAAAGATCAATGCAAAATCATCCGGAAGGTAAACAAAGGTCCTGAATGCACTCCGGACGGGACCTTTGTTTGCCGCTGCCGGGACGCGGCCCGATGTCAGCTTTTACCGTCGCCAGATCAATTCGAGGAATGGCGCGGAGGAACCTTCTTACCCGGGTGAGGTATCAGGGAGCTGTGTCGGAAACGGAAGTTTCTACGGCAGTCCAAGTCACGGCCGTTCCTGCCGGGATCGAACCAAGGGGTTGTGTGATGATTTCCCGTTCGCCGATCAGCACCCCGGTCTGGGGGTCGATGATGATCTCCTGGCGCATCTTGGAAAGCCCTTCTTCGAGACGGCCGATGGCGACGCCGGTACGTCCGTCCAGGTTGGCCTGGCCTTCGGTGATGGTCACCCCGGGAATCATGGCCGCAGCCTTGTAAAGGGCGGCCCTCAGATCGGCAGGGGCAACACCTGTACGGAGGAGGTCCGCGATGAACACCAATGCTGCCCCGTCCACAGATTGTCCCTTTCCAAGGGTCTGTTTGTAGATGCTGTTAAGCAGGCGGTAGGGATCGCGGGGAAGCGCGGACATGTCCGGGGCAAAGGAGTCGGGGCTGCCGTAGAAGGCTCCATTGGCTCCTCGCAACAGCTCGGGATTCGGTTGTGTGTTCTGTTGGCGGACGTACTCCTCGGCCTTTGCGTCAAAGAAGGTGGTGGGAACGCGTCCTGACCGATGCCACACCCACTCACCGGAACGGTCAGCAGGGATATACATTTCGGATTTTTCGGTGTCCAGCCATTCGTAGCTGGAACCGTCCGCGTCTACGGACTGGGTGCTCCAAACGTTTGTGCTTTGGATTTTCAGGTACTGGCCCGGATTCACCGCGGGATCGACCGTGGTAATCGCCGTCTGTGCCGCGGCGTTGAGAACTTCTGCCGCCTGGGCGGTGGCTCCGCCGCGCCAACCGGCAAGCCCGATGACGTCTCCTCCGATAAGCCCCGCGACGACGGCGGCCGCGGCTGCCGAAGTCAGCCAGACACGTGTGCCACGAGGACGCCGGGCGGAGAGCTCTGAAACTGCCGGGGCCGGGGCTATGCGTTGCAGCAACTTTTCCCGCCCGGCTTCGATGGTGGCGTCAGCCGGAGTGCCTGAATTGTCATCGCGAATTTTGCGCAGCAGTGTTATCTCGTCCACGGTTCATCTCCTTGTTATCAATTTGGTCCAGATCCGCTGCATCGCGCAGAACGCGGCGGGCCCTGCTAAGGCGTGACCGGACGGTTCCGACCGGGACGCCGGTGGCTATTGCGATCCCTTCATAGGTCAGGTCCGCCCACGCGTAGAGCAACAGGCATTCCCTGTCGGCAGATGAAAGGCCTCGCAGCGCGGCGGCGATTCCCGCCGTCGCTGCCGCTGCATCCAACCGCTCCACCACCCTGTCCGCGCCGGTGTCGTGGTCCCCCCGGCCGGCAGCCTTCGCGAAGGCCTTCAACCTCCTGGCTTCGGTTCGGTGATGTCGGCGCAGCAGGTTCGTGGCGATCCCGAACAACCATGGACGGGCGTCCTCCCAGCGAGGATCGAATGATTCCCGACTCTCGAATGCAACCAGAAAGGTCTCAGCCATCACGTCCTCGGCTGCAGAATCGCCAGCACGAGCCGCAGCATAGCGATATACCATGCGCGAATACTTGTCATAAAGGACCGCAAATGCTGCGGGGTCCTCGTGGGAGCTGCGAACTGCGCCGCTGTCGTTAGTCACACCGTGTATTGCCCTTTCGGATCAAAATAGTTCACGAAATCCCCTGTGATTCAAATCACTTGTGCAGGGACCACCATGAAGTGATACCGGCTGCAGCGGCCTTCCGGCCAGCACGGCGGTAGGCTTGTCCTAAATACTTTATGAGGGGGATCCACCATGACTGAGCAACCCAAAACCGGCGACGATACACCCAATGGCTACCGGCCGCCGTCGTACATTCCCTCCCAAGATTCCGACGTCCCACCGCCGCCGGCCCCTCCGGCCGGACCGCAGTTTGAACAGCCGGATGCCGGACAGCCCACGTTTGAACAGCCGGACTCCTCGGGTTCCCACGCCTACGGCGAACCGTCTTATGGCCAAACGCCGTCTTATGGCCAGGCACAGTATGGCCAAACGCCCTACGGTCAGCAGACATATGGCAAGCCAGCGGATCAGTATGGACAAACGCCAAACCCCTACCCGCAGCCCTACGGGCAACAGTATGGGCAGGCGCCCAGCCCCTATGCGCAGCCCTATGGCCAGCCCGGATACTACGCAGCTCCGGAACCCAAGGGCCTGAGTATCGCAAGCCTGTGCTGCGGCATCTCTGTTTATATCGGCTTTGGCTTCATAATCCTGCCGCAGATTGCAGCGGTGGTCCTCGGCCACATGGCCCTCAAAAGGGAGCCTGCAGGTAAGGGAATGGCCATCGGTGGTCTGGTCATGGGCTACGTGGGTATCGCCCTGACTGTGATGGCCTTTATCTTCTTCTTCGCAATTATCGGGGGCCTGGCCAACGAATATTCGGAGCAAACCTTCTAAGCGGATCAGAAGATGGACAGGCCTGTCCTGGTGGTGAACTCGTCCAGGGCGGCCATGCCGGCTACTGAATTCCCGGAGCGTCCCAGCCCCGGGCTCCACACACAGACGGTGCAATTGTTCGGCACTACGGCAATAATGCCGCCGCCCACCCCGCTCTTTCCGGGCAGCCCCACGCGGTAGGCAAACTCACCGGCGGCGTCATAGGTTCCGCAGGTGAGCATGACCGCGTTGATCCGCTTGGTCTGGGGAGGGGACAGTAAGGCGGTTCCGTCGCCCCGCATACCGTTGGAGGCGAGGAATCTGCTGGCCAGGGCCAGGTCGGTGCAGCTCATGGCCAGGGAACACTGGCTGATGTAGGCATCGAGGACATCGTCCACCGGGTTGTCGAGGTTGCCGCAGCTTGCCAGGAAGTGCGCCAGCGACTTGTTCCGGTTGCTGTGGCGGGCTTCTGAATCGGCGACGACGGCGTCAACCACCAGCGAGTCGTTGCCGCTTTCCTGCCGAAGGAGATCGCGGACAGCGGTTGACGGGTTCTCGGAGATGCTCAGGAGCCGGTCCGTAACGACGAGTGCGCCGGCGTTGATAAACGGGTTGCGCGGAATTCCGTCCTCGTGCTCAAGCTGGACGAGCGAATTGAAGGGGTTGCCGGACGGCTCCCGGAAAACCCGCTTCCAGATCCTGTCCCCGTCGTCGGCAAGCACCAGCGCGAGGGCGAACACCTTTGAGATGCTCTGGATCGAAAAGGCCATTTCCGAATCCCCGGACGCAAAAACCTCACCCTCGCGTGTGGCAACGGAAATCCCGAAATGGTCCGCGCCCACGGCACCGAGCTCCGGGATGTAGCCAGCCACTTCACCCTGTCCAAGGTGGGGCTTGATGGTCCCGACGATGTCGTCGAGGAGGTTTTGCATATCCATAACCGGTGGTTCTCTACTTCTACGATGTGATGTTGGGGGAGGTGATGCTGGGGGATGCTCTCTCGGCGGAAGCAGCCCTGTTTTCTGATTCCGTCCAAAGCCGGATCTGCAGGTGGGCCAGGAGCCGTTGACCGGAATCCTGGAGGTCGATTCCCGCGACTTCGCAGGAACGCCTCAGCCTGTAATGGACGGTGTTGCGGTGGACCTTGAGTTGCTCCGCGCACAGGTTGACGTCGCCAAAGGACTCAAGGTAGGCCAGCAGCGTGGCGGCGAACTCCGGATGTCGTTCGCACAGCACAGCGATGCCCTTGTGGCGGAGCCGGTCGCGCGAGCCGATAAGGTCCAGCAGCTCATTGACCAGGACAGTCGTTTCCACCTCGCTGAAGGAAGCCACGCGCATGGAAGGCGTCTCCTTGAGGACCTTCAAGACGTTGCGGACGTGTTCCACAGAGGTGTGCAGCTGGTCCAGTTGCTCCACTATGGGTCCGACGGCGGCCTGGACCTGCAGGTCCAGATGGGCCCTGGCGTCCCGCACAATGACGTTGGCCAGACGGGTGATCGCGGCCGGGGACTTCACCGGATCCAGGTCGGGCAGGATGACAGCCGTTTCCAGGCCCAGCCAGCCAACAACAGCGCCCGGACGATAGGCGGCAGCATGGATTGAGATCAGGTTGGCCAATTCGCCCCGCTGCAGTTGCAGCCCCGGAGGAGTTTGCTGCAGGCTTCCGGACGATACCAGCACCAGTGCTGCAGGCTTGGAGGGATCAAGCCCAGCCGACTGCGCCTGCGAATGGATCTGCGCCGTCCCGCTTAGCAGGCTGGAGACCCTGTCCTGGCGCATGGATTGGGACTGTTCGTTGCGGTGCCGTACCAGCTCGATGGCGGCATGCCGGGCGGAGCCCACCAGGATCCGGTCAGTGTTCGGTGCGAGCCGTTCGGCCCCTTCCTGGAGCCAGATGTACCCTAGGACGCGCCGGCCGGCGTGAATGCCGATGGCCACGCGCTCCCTGAGTCCCTCGTCAGGATTGGCAGGAATGTGAATGGGCGCCTCTCCGGCCTGGAGGTGTTTATAGACCCCCGATTCCTTCAGGAGCTTCTGGTACCGCTCGGGTCCGCGGCGGGCCAGGATGGATAAGCGGCGGAGTTCGTCGACGTCGTTGGAGGCAGGGGAGTAGGCGAGCACACGGTTCGCGGGGTCCTCGATGACCACGTGGCCGTGCGTCAGCGTCGCCGTCGTCTGGGCAATCCCGAAAAGGTCCCGCTGCATCAGGGTAGAGGTGTCGCCGGAAGGCAGCGACTCACGGATGCGGTCCGTCGCGATGCTTTCAAGGTGGTTCCAGCGCGCTGAAAGGGCGACGGCGACCAGTCCAATTCCGGTGGGGCGCAGGACTTCCCGGACTGCTGCCAGCTCGGCTTCCGTTCCTTTGATGGCAATGGCCGCGGGCCTGTTGTCGATCAGCGCGCGGACCGTGGGCAAGGCAGCGCGTCCCCTCACTCCCACCAGCAGCACCAAAGCGCCGCGCTGGATGGAGTCATGGTCTTCGGAATCGGTGATGACGGCGTCCTGGACTGTGTCGTTGTCGGCGGCCGGGGCAAGCAGCAGTTGTGCGTTGTCGATGCCAATGTCTTCGAGGACATCGCTGAGCGCTACGCGGGGCAGCTCCCCGTTGAGTTCCTCAGGTCTCACCCCGGCACCCCGACCCTCTCTGATTGTGTGGGCAACATGCCAGACAGGCATGGCTCTTTGCGGCGACAGCCACAGCCAAGTACGCTACTCGCCCAATGACGGCAAAAATTTAGTTCCGTGCACAAATTCCTCCTTGCGTTCTTGGCGCCCCAACCAACATAAAACTATCCCCCCGGACCTAGAGTTGGATACACCACCACCCCGGCAACGTCGCCGGGACGATGGCGAGCTTCACCCACCACCAGCAGCTGGTTTAGCTGCACTTCCTGATCCGATACCCGCTGCCTTCTGCCGGCATGCGTGCATCGACGCACCCTCTTGAACATTGACCAGAAAGCATGAGAACCAAAAGAAATGATTGACGACGGCGTCACTCCCACCACCGGGGCTGGAATGGAAATAGGCACACCGAGCCGGGCATGGCGGGTTCGCGCCGACGCCTGGGATTTCCTGGGATACGCCATGAAGCAACTGGCTTCCGCCGCAGCAGGAGCGCCAGCCGGAGGAAAAACCGGCGCGAAGGAAAAACCGGCGGCGAAGGGATCGGGCAGCCAAAGCGGGCTGGAGGGCCAGACCCGCCGGGCGCTGGTCCTGCTCGAGGCCATCGAACTGTACTGGGCCTTCCCCGGCTTACCGGCGCTGGCAAGGCTTCGCAGCATTATCGCCGCCGGTGAATATGGCGAGGCGCTCGACCTGATCGAGGGCGTCAGAAGCCGCATCGGCCGAATCCGCCCCACTTCCGAACAGTCCAGGCAAACCGCTGATGCGGCCGATGGCGGAGAGGGCGAACCCCTTGAGGGACGCCAGGATGCGCCGGAGCGGCCCAAGTTTGAAGTCCTGGTGGTAGATGACATCACTGCCGAAGAAGCTGAGACCCTCAAAGGCGAGATGCTCGGGCAACGGCGCCCCGCGGATGCATTCAGCTACGAGGTCAATGTGGTGCCCTCCTTCGAGGACGCCCTTGTGGCCGTGCTGCTGAACCCTGACATCCAGGCCTGCATTCTGCGGCCAGGCTTCACCATCAGGGGTGGCCGCAGGCTCGGCAGTGACCTGAAGAGTTTCCTGGCACGCCACATCGACGACGGTCTGGAAGCGCTGCGGCCCATCGACCGGATCCTCCGGCTGGCTGAGGGAATGGCTGAGCTTCGGCCTGAACTGGATGTGTACCTCGTTGCCGGCGTCGCTATTGAAGGCCTCGCGGGATCCCTGACCCGGCCGTTCAAGAGGATCTTCCGCAGGGAAGACCGCCTTGACCTGCATCTATCTCTGCTGGCCGGTGTCGCGGAGCGTTACGAGACGCCCTTTTTCACTGCCCTCCAGGAATACAGCCGCCGCCCCGCGAGCGTGTTCCATGCACTCCCCATCTCCCGTGGGGGCTCGGTGGGAAACTCACCCTGGATCCGGGACATGGCCGACTTCTACGGACTGAATCTGCTGCTGGCCGAGACGTCAGCCACCTCCGGCGGCCTCGATTCCCTGCTGGATCCTCATGGTTCCATCAAAAAAGCACAGGAGCTGGCCGCGCGGGCCTTCGGTGCTGAGCAGACATTCTTCGTCACCAACGGCACGTCCACGGCCAACAAGATCGTCCACCAGGCCATCGTCGCCCCCGGCGACATCGTGCTGGTGGACCGGAACTGCCACAAGTCCCACCACTACGCGCTGATGCTGTCCGGTGCGCAGGTGGCCTACCTGGACGCATATCCGCTGGACCGCTACTCCTTCTACGGTGCTGTTCCACTTGCCAGCATCAAGAAGATGCTCCTGGACTACCGGCGGGCAGGGCGGCTGGACGACGTCAAAATGATCACCCTGACCAACTGCACTTTCGACGGGATCGTGTACGACGTCGAGCGGGTCATGGAGGAGTGCCTGGCCATTAAGCCTGACCTCGTCTTTCTCTGGGATGAGGCCTGGTTCGCGTTCGCCGCCTTCCACCCGGTGTACCGGCGCCGGACTGCGATGGCAGCCGCACGGAAACTGGAAACCGAGTTCCGGAACCCGGACTACGTTCTCCGGTACGCCGAGCAGGCGGAACTTCTGTGGGATCCGGAAACAGGCGCCCCAGCGGACGACGAAGTATGGCTGAACACCCGGCTCATCCCGGATCCGTCAAAGGCACGGCTCCGCATTTACGCAACGCAGTCCACCCACAAAACCCTCACGTCCTTGCGCCAGGGATCGATGGTCCACGTATTCGACCAGGACTTCGAATACCTCAACGGCGAGGCGTTTCGGGAGGCGTACATGACGCACACCTCCACGTCGCCGAACTACCAGATCCTGGCGTCGCTGGACATCGGCCGGCGGCAGGTGGAGCTTGAAGGATTCGCGCTGGTGCAGAAGCAGGCGGACCTGGCTGTCAGCATCGCGCAGGCCGTGGCCAGGAACCCGCTGCTGAAGAAGTACTTCCGGGTGCTCGGCGCCAGCGAGCTCATCCCGGAGGAGTACCGGGAAACGAGCACCTCGATGCCCCTCAGCAAGGGGTTGTCCGTACTGGATGAGGCCTGGCGGCGCGATGAGTTCGTGGTTGACCCCAGCCGGCTGACCCTGGACATCGGCCTTACGGGGATCGACGGCGACACGTTCAAACACGAGTACCTGATGGATAAATACGGCATCCAGGTCAACAAAACATCGCGCAACAGCGTCCTCTTTATGACCAACATCGGAACCTCACGAAGCGCCGTGGCCTACCTGGTCGAAGTCCTCGTGAAACTCGCTGAGTCCTTTGATGCGGAACAAAGGACGCTCGGCCCCCGTGGGCTGAAGGCGCGCGATGCCCGCGTTCGGGCGCTCAGAAGCGATCCCGGGACCCATCCGGAAGGTACTACGGTGAGTGCCCCGATTGCCCTTCCTGACTTCAGCAGGTTCGCTGACAGGTTCAGGGCGGACAACACCAACCCCGATGGGAACCTGAGGGCGGCCTACTTCGAGACGTACAAAACGGGTGCCACCGAGTATCTCGAACCCGCGGAACTTTTGCGGCGGGTGGCGGGAGGCGAGGAAGTCATTTCCGCAGGGTTCGTCACGCCCTACCCTCCCGGCTTTCCCATCTTGGTTCCCGGCCAGGTGATCACTGTGGATGCGCTGGACTTCATGGCCGCCCTCGACACCCGCGAGGTCCACGGCTACGACCCCGAACTGGGCTTCCGGGTGTTTGCCGAAGCCAAGGGCAGCATCAGGACTGAGGGGCTGCCGGACGGGTCCCTTCGAGCAGCCAGCTGACGCCGCGCTTGAGCAGTTCACGGTGCTCGGGGGAGTCAAACGAGGCAGAATCGTGGCCAAGGGCGTCATAGAAGGTCCGGCCACCGCGCTCATATGACCACACGAGGGGGTGCAGTGTCCCCTCGTGCTCATGCCTGGCGTGCACCGTGATCCCCGGCAGGGTTCGCAGCCAGCTGTAGCGCTCATCCAGCACCTCGAAATCGGGGATGCCAGCGGCGAGCGGTCCTGACTGTGCATCCATCAGCACCTGGGCTGGACCGTAGTCGGGATGCATAGTGGTTCCCCGGAGCCAGCTTCCACCGAGCGTCTCCTCCCACACCGGTGAGTCCACAAAGCTTGTGGAACTGACGTGGAAGGCAAGCAGGGGGCGTCCGGCGGCGGCCCACTCCTCAAGCCCGCGAGTCGCGGCCGGCGTCCCAGGCGAGGTTCCGCCGTCGCGAGGCTGGCCCACGTTGACTACCAGAAGGTCCGGAAGCGGCTGTGAGGTGCCCAAGCCCTCCAAGGCGGTGTCGACGTCGTCCGCCACCTCCACCTGGAGGCCCGCCTCGCGCAGCAGCGTAGCGATGGCGGCGGAGGTTTCCGGGAACGGGTGCCAGGGGTCGGAATATCGTCCGTTTCCGCTGAGCAGCAGGGCGGTCGGTTCAGTCACAGGGAGTCCTCCAGGGCGTGGGCTGAAGAGCGCGGTCCACCGAGGGAGGAATCGCGCACAATGAGATCGGGGTTAAGTTGAACACGGTGGACCGGGCGTTTGGGCCCTTCGGAAATGCGGGCAGTGATGAGCTGAACTGCGAGTCTTCCCACATATTGCTTGGGTGGCCGCACCGCTGAGATCGCGGGTTCGGCAAGGTAGGCCACTTCGTCGTCGTAGCCCACCACTGCCATGCTTCCGGGAACATCCACGCCACGGTCCACGCAATGCTGGACGAAAGCCACGGCCTGGGTGTCGGAGTGGACCAGCATGGCGGTGGTATCTGTTTCCCGGCAGAGCTGCAGAATCCGGTCGAAATGCTCGGCTCGGTCGCTGGTGGGGACATGCGCTGAGTCTTCGTTGACGGACTGGGCGGCCGGGATCCGCAGGGCACCGAGAGCCTGGAGCCAGCCCCGAACGACGTGTGCACTCGTGGGACTGTTCGAATCGGTCATGCAGCCGATTTTCCGGTGCCCCTCCTGCCACAAATGCCGCGTTGCCATGCCTGCACCGAATGCGTGATCCGTGGCTACCCATTCCAGCCTGTGCGCAGGTATCTCGATGGGGGACCGCCGTTCGGCCAGCACCACGGGGATGGGAAGCGAATTGAGCCAGCGCAGCAATTCCCTTCCTGCTTCCCCGGTGATGTCCGGTGCGACGATGAGCCCGTTGATGTTCTGCGTGTTCAGCAGTGCCTGAACCTGCTGGCGGTTGTCGGCGGCATCGTACGTGGACCCGCGGACCAGGATCTTGGCCTGCCGTTCGTCTGCTTCAGCGCGGGCGCCGCTGATTACCTGTGGCCAGTAGTAGTCCAGGGACGGCACCACCATGCCGATGGAGTAGCGGTTTGTTTGTGGCCGCGTCATGGATGCCGTGCGGTCCAGGGGACTGGGGAGAGTGGCGCCGCCATGGACCCGCGAAACAAGTCCTTCGACGGCGAGCAGGTTCACGTCCCGCCGGATGGTCAGTTCACTGACGCCCAGCTCGGCCGCAATGGCCCGCACCGTGATGGAGCCGTGAGCCCGGAGTTCGTCCATAAGCCGTTCCCGGCGCTGGAGCGAAAAAAGCGACTTCCCGGCCGGTTCCGCACCCTGCTCCGGGCTTTGTGGTGGCGTCATGGCGTGGCCTCCATTGTCAGGGCAAACGAACCTGCTGCCCGCTGATCCGCAGGCATCCGGAAGCGCAAGCGAGTCAGCCGGGCACCCCACACGGAGGCCAGCAGCGGATCATCCAACAGCCACTCATCCACCAGTACGACGGCGGCGGGCTGGTCCCAGCGCAGGGTCCCACCGCGACTGGCGCTATTCGCCCGGGCTCCGCTCGCGTCGATGGCCGGAATGCCGTGGGGAAGGAGAGTCGCCGTGCCCTGCGGGCCGAGGCTGACGGTTCCGGCCAGGAGAAAGTGGATATCGACGTCGTCCGTTCCTTCCGTTCCCGATGAGCGGGAGCTTGAAGGGCGATGATCAGCAAGGCTGGGAGCGGCACGCAGGTCCCAGCTGTCCACGATTCGGACGCGGGAACCGGGACGATCCAGGGAAACCGCCCGCGTCCACCGGGAACCCCCACCCAACCCATAGGCGCGCGCTAACTCCAGAACGAGCCGCGGATCCTTGGGGGTCGGTGCTTGTATTACGTCGGCCCCGAATTCTGCCCCGGCACCCTGTTCCAGGCCAAAAGGAGTTGGAACGCTGTGCCAGCCGCTTTGCATGGCACGGATGTCGTAGCGGTTGGGACCGAAGGTCTGGGCGGTATAGGTGGGTTGGCCTGCGTCCACTAGCAACGGAATCCCGTCCACCGCCACGGTGACCGAGCCGACGTCCTTGTGGTTGTGGTTCTCGCCGTTATGCCCGCCCTTCGCCGTGACCAGGAGGCCCTCGGTGGTCCCGGGAGTTTGGCGCGCAACCATGATCTGGACCGAAGGCAGGTAGGTGAAGGCCGTCAGCGGGGGAGCGGCGGGTGCCGTATGCGCGGCCTCAACATTGCGTTCAAGCAGGGCGTGCAGTGTCCTTCCCAGCCCGAAAGCCGCGTCCGGCGCCGCCGCTGCCATGAACCCGGCGTGCCTGGCCGCCTGGTCGTCGCCGAGCCTCAGTGCCCACTTGCGGACCATGCTCCAGGGAAGGTTGCCTTCCGCCAGCGCCCGGCCGTCCGCAACGTTAAGGAACCAGTGGTGGCCAATGTGCATCCGGTGCGGGAACGCAACCAGGGCGCGTACCACGGGAAGGTCCGCCGCGAGGGCACCGGCGGTGGCCTCCTCCAACAGCGCCAGGGCCTCGAGCGCCCGGCCTGCGCCGTTCCACCAGTAGGAAAATCCTTCGTCAATGGCGCCGTCTGCAGGAATGACGGCAAGGAAACGGTCAAGGCCCTCGATGCACCTGGCCACGGTTTTGGCCTGCAGTGCGCCGTCCTCCACGAGGAAAAGGGCCGCCGCCAGGATGTTGGAGTGGATCCAGGGGTTCCAGTTGTGGACGTGGCCGTCGAGTCCCAGCCAGTGCCAGTCATCGTGCTCGAGGAACGGGGTGATGATCCTTTCCTGGACTTCCTGCCGGATTCGCCTGCGCAGCCCGGGGGAGCGACGGTCCAGCGACGCGCCGAGGACATGGTCCAGCCAGGCAAGCTGCGCTGCAACTTCGCCGGCGCCCAGGTCCAGGTACGGCCGGTCTCGGTCCGGCACCACATGGCCAAGGCGGGTGTGGACGTCGTCGTGGGCTGCCCAGCACCAGGAACTTTGTTCGCATAAGAGGAGGGCCCCGTCGATCACTTCATCGAGCCATGCCTCGGCATCGGCCTCTGGGTCAGAGTCAGAATCCTGGTAGGCGGCGCGGGATGCCTGCCCCGCAGCGAGCGAGCCTGCAGAGAGCGCTGCCATCACGATGGCACGCGTCAGCCGCTCCTGCCGTGCGCGCACGAGGTCCTCGTAGGCGGTGCGGTTGCCGTCACGGAAGTACCGCGCATAGTGCGAGACCAAAGGCTGCGGCCAAGGCGTCCGCTTTTCCTTCTCGGCTTCCTGCGCCAAAGACTCCGTGCGGGTGACGGGCACTTCACTCCACTGCGCATTGTCCTCTACCGGGCGAACACTCATCCTTTCGCGGAAGCCGTCGAGGAGGGAAAGCAGTTCCGGTCCCCCCGCGGTCGATCCCCATGCTTCCGCTAACGGACCCAGGAAGGGCAGACCTGAAGCGGAAAGCGCCGCGGCAGCATCCGGCGTCGAAAGCTGGCTGGTGGGGCTGCCCGGCATGGTGCCTCCTGCTGCTGACCTCTTAGGGTCGGATTGTTCGATCATGATCAGTTCAGATCGATCATGGATGACTGGATTGAACTTTGTTGCATCTGAGTATCTACTGATTCGCAGTTGTGATGCAACACACGGAAAGCCGGCCAAGGCGGCCCGGCCCGTACTAAGAAAGGAGGCCCGAAGAATGACGCGCAAGCCCAAGGCCCTGCTGCTCATGAACCGCGGAACTCTGGATGATCAGTTCGACGCCTCGCGGATGAACCGCCTTGCGCAACTGGTGCAGCTGGAGGATCCGGCCTGGACGGAGTCGCTGGACGAGCCTGGGCTCAGCGCCCGTTTGGCCGAAGTCGAAATCCTGATCACCAGCTGGGGAGTACCCAGGCTGGACGCTGCTCGGCTGGACAGCATGCCGGTCCTGCGCGCTGTGTTCCATTGCGCCGGCACGGTTCGTTCGTTCGTGAGTGACGAACTGTGGGACCGGGGCATCCTGGTCACCAACGGGGCAGATGCCAATGCCATTCCCGTAGCTGAGTTCACGTTTGCCTCCATCGTGCTGGCTGGGAAGAAGGCGCAGGTCCTCGCCAATGACGCGAGGACCGGCCGCGAGGACTGGTCCTACGCGTCGGCCCGGGGCGAGTTGGGAAACATCGGCCGCACCATCGGCGTTGTCGGATTCTCCCGCATCGGCCGGAGGGTGGTGAAGCTCGTCCAGCAGCTGCAGGACGTCACCTGCCTTGTTTCGGATCCGTACGCTGACCCTGTGGCCGTGGCCGCAGCAGGCGGAAAGCTTGTGGAGCTTGACCAGCTCCTGGCCGAGTCGGACATCGTGAGCATCCATGCCCCGGCCTTGCCTCAGACCCGGCACATGATCGGCGCACCGCAACTGGCCCTGCTCCGGGACAACGCCACACTGATCAACACCGCGCGGGGATCCCTTGTGGATACGGCAGCCCTTGAGGCCGCGTGCTCCAACGGCCGGATCCATGCGATACTCGACGTCACCGATCCCGAACCCCTGCCCGCCGGTTCAGTACTCTATGACCTTCCCAACGTGGTCCTCACCCCGCACATCGCCGGGTCCCTCGGCACGGAAACCCGCAGGATGTCCGATACCGCCCTGGACGAACTTGAACGTTACCTCGCGGGCAAGGACCTGCTCGCAGAGGTATCCGCTGAAGACCTGAGCGTCAGCGCCTAGGCGAAGAACCATCTACACGTCCAACCATCACCTTCCACCTCCCCCTCGACAAGGAGAAACGCAATGAAGCGCACCACTCTCGCAGCGATTGCCCTGGCTGCCGCTGCAGGACTCGGGCTCACTGGCTGTGCAGGCGCTGCCGGCCCCGCAGAGAAGCCCGCAGCAGAAGGCAAGACCACCCTCAGCGTGTCCGTCTGGAACTATGAGGGCACGCCAGAGTTCAAGGCGTTGTTTGATGCGTACGAAGCCGCAAACCCGAACGTGGACATCGAACCCGTGGACATCCTGGCCGATGATTATCCTCAAAAAGTCACCACCATGCTCGCAGGCGGCGACACTACCGATGTCCTCACCATGAAGAACGTCATCGACTACTCCCGCTACGCCAGCAATGGCCAGCTCCAGGAGATCAACAGCGTTGTGGACAAGCTGGACAAGGAAAACCTGGCCGGTCTTGACGCCTTCGATCTGCAAGGCAAGTACTTCGCTGCCCCTTACCGGCAGGATTTCTGGCTGCTCTACTACAACAAGGACCTGTTCAAGGCAGCGGGACTCGAAGAGCCGAACAACATCACCTGGGATGAGTACGCCGAGCTCGCCAAAAAGATGACGGGGACGGCCGCTGACGGCAAGAAGGTCTACGGTACGTACCAGCACACCTGGCGCTCGCTGGTGCAGGCGGTCGCAGCCGCGCAGAACGACGGCGACCTCATCGGAGGCGACTACTCCTTCTTCAAGGACCAGTACAGCATGACGCTGGATCTCCAGAAGGGCGGGACCCTCATGGACTTCGGCACGGCCAAGAGCCAGAAGACCAGCTACCGCACCATGTTCGAATCCGGCCAGACAGCCATGATGCCAATGGGGTCCTGGTACATTTCGAGCTTCGCCGCCGCCCTCAAGGACGGCAAGACCAACGTCAACTGGGGCTTCGCCCAGCTTCCGCAGAAATCAAAGGGCGGGGACATCACCACTTTCGGCTCTCCCACCGCGTTTGCCGTCAACAAGAACGCCCAGCACTCGGACGAAGCAAAGAAGTTCATCGAGTGGGCCGCAGGGGTGGAGGGCGCGAAGGCCATCGCCAAGATCGGCGTGGTTCCTGCCCTGCAGACCGATGACATCACCGAGGAGTACTTCAAGCTCAAGGGCCTGCCCGCCGACGAGCTGTCCAAGGAGGCCTTTGCGCCGGACAAGACAGCGCTTGAGATGCCCGTGAGCGACAAGTCCGCAGCCACCGACAAGATTCTGACGCAGGAGCACGAGCTGATCATGGCCGGTGAACGTTCCATCGACGACGGCATCGCCGAAATGGGGAAGCGAGTCAAGGACGAAGTCCTTAAATAAACCGCCAGGCCGGGGGCCGCGCCACGTGACGCTGCCCCCGGCTACGGACCCTGAACGGAGGAACGCCTGGCTGACGCCGGGCCCCCATTATGACTACCGAAACAAGACTCCGGGCACCTGCCGTCGGCCCTGATCCCAAGCGAAGGAACACCCTCAAGCGAGGGGACAGCCTCCACCGCGGGAACCGGAAACAGGCGCGGCGGAACACACTCATCGGCTGGACCTTCATCCTTCCGAACTTCCTGGGTTTCCTTGCCTTTACCCTCATCCCGGTCCTGGCCGCGTTCGCCTTGGCGTTCATGGAATGGACCTCGTTCTCTGCCCCGAAATGGGTAGGGCTGCAAAACTTCGAACGGATGCTCGGCAGCGATTCGTTCTGGATCGCACTGCGCAATACCGTGATCTACGCTGTGGGCCATGTGCCGCTGACTCTTGTCCTGGCACTGGGACTTGCCATGCTGCTGAACCGAAAGCTCAAGGGCATCGGCTTCTTCCGGGTTGCCATCTTCTTCCCCTACATCACCTCACTGGTGGCTGTCGCCGTCGTCTGGAACATGCTGTTCAGCCCCACTGACGGTCCCATCAATCAGTTCCTGCAGTTCGTAGGAGTGGCCAACCCGCCAGGCTGGACGTCCAGTTCCGACTGGGCCATGCCCGCCGTCATCATCACCAGTGTGTGGCGGGACATGGGCTACTACATGATTCTGTACTTAGCCGGCCTGCAGGCGATTCCAACGGAGCTTTACGAGGCAGCCGAGGTGGACGGGGCCAGCCCCTGGCAGCGCTTCTGGAACGTCACCGTTCCTTCGCTGCGGCCCACCACGTTCTTTGTGGTGGTGATGCTGACCGTCTCCAGCTTCAAGGTGTTCGACCTCATTGTGGTCATGACCAACGGCGGACCCGGGCGGGCAACGACGGTTCTGTCCCAGCTCATCTACCAAGAGGGAATCGGCGAAGGTAAGTTCGGCTACTCATCTGCTGTCTCCCTCGTCCTATTCCTGATCGTCCTGACGGTGACGGTACTGCAGTTCAAGATCCAGCAGCGGAGGGAACGCTGATGACCAACCTGACCGAAGACCTCAAGGCTGAGGCCATGCCAGGCGGCGGAAACGACATCTCTGCCCGGAATGAATTCCGGAGGCGGAGCCCGCGGGAGCAAAAGGCGCGCACCGTCAACGTCATCGTCTACGCGGTGCTCGTGGTCCTGGTGGCCGCCCTGATGGTTCCCTTTATCTGGATGGTGTCCTCCTCACTGAAGGAGAACAACCAGGTGTTCACGGTTCCCATTCAGTGGATTCCCGAGGAGTTCGTCTGGAGCAACTATTCGGACATCTGGACGCGGATTCCCATGATGGGATACCTGCAGAACTCGCTCTACCTGTCCGTGATCATCACCGTCCTGCAGGTCCTCACGGGATCCTTGGCGGCCTATGGCTTCTCCAAGGTGCGCTTCCCGGGACGCGACGTGCTGTTCCTCTGCTACATCGGAACCATCGCCGTACCGTGGCAGGCATACATGGTGCCGCAGTACATCATGATGCAGCAGCTCGGGCTGACCAACAGTTTCAATGCGCTGATCCTGCTGCAGGCGTTCGGCGCCTTCGGGGTGTTCCTCATGCGGCAGTACTACATGACCATTCCGGATGAATTGTGTGAGGCTGCCCGGATCGATGGCCTGAGCGAATATGGGATCTGGGCCAGGGTCATCCTGCCGCTTTCCAAACCGGCGCTTGCCAGCCTGGCGTTGCTGACCTTCGTGAACACTTGGAACGACTACATGGGGCCGTTCATTTACCTGACGAGCAACCGGCTCTGGACCGTGCAGTTGGGCTTGCGTTCCTTTGTGGGACAGTTCGACGCCGAATTCGCCATGATCATGACCGGATCAGTGATTTCAGTGGTTCCGATTCTGATCATCTTCCTGGTGGGGCAGCGTTACTTCATCCAGGGAATCGCGACGAGCGGCATGAAGGGATGAGCACCGTGCGCCAGCACGCGATGCAGCCGCTGCGGCGGAAGTGGGCCGGGCCGGGCTTCGAGACACTCGCCAGCATCTTCGGCTTCGTCTACACGTTCCTGGCCGTGAACTTCCTGCTCGCGGCGGCCAACGCACCCCTCGTGTTCTTCTTGTCCTTTGTGGGCGATCCCGTGGCCGCGTGGCCGTTCTTCCTCGCGCTCGCCGTCACGGTGGGGCCCTCTCTGGCCGGCGCGTTCAGTGCCTTTCATGCTCTGGCCGAGGAGGACGGGCCGGCCGTCAGGCCCGTAGCTGCCTTTCTGAGGGGCTACAGGAAGTCCTTCAGCCGGGCCGCTCCGGTGGGCCTGGCCGCCGTCGTACTTTTAGGGTTTCTGGTCTTTGACCTGGTGATCCTGCAGTCGATGCCGGGAGCCGCAATCCTGGTTCCCCTGACGGTGACGGCGGCCTCTGTTGTGGTGTGCGTCAGCGTGCTGATGATCGCCGGAACGGTGCTGCTTCCCCAGGCCAGGTTCAAAAGCCTCGCCAAGGCTGCGCTCTATCTGGCTGTCAAACGCTGGTACCTGAGTCTGGCTGCCCTGGCGCTGCTGTGCATCATCGCTGCGGCGGCGCTGACCCAGCCGGTTCTGGGAACGGCCCTGGCGCCGGCACCGCTGCTTTTCGTGGTGTGGAGCAACGCGGCGTTCTCGTTCAAGGCGGCGTTGCAGGAGGGCTAAGCCGAGCGGATCAGTCCACGATGAAGAGAGTGGCGCCTGTTGCGGTGGAAGAGCGGTGCGGCTCGGCCCCGTCGGCCACCTGGTAGCTCATGCCTGCTTTGAGCACGAAAGTCCGGCCGTCCTCCAGCTCCGTGTGGAGCTCGCCAGCCGTGCACAGCAGAACGTGGCCCTTTTCGCACCAATGGTCGGCCAGGTAACCCGGTGTGTATTCGACCATTCGTACCCGCATTGGCCCGAATTTTTGGGTGCGCCAATAGGCCATGCCGCTGACGCCTTTGTGCTCGGTCCGTTCAGTCTGCGACCAGTCAGTTACGTCGAACGGGATGTCTGAGATCTGCATGCGGCATTCCTTTGCGAATAAGGAGCGCATCAATCCGCTGTGCGAGGCAGTCGCCGCTAATGGCCCGTCAGCCTACAGAGTACCGGTCCAAAGCTGGGCGGGGCGTTAGTTACGCGGCCAGCATGCTCGTGCTGATGGAGAAGAAATCCTCGCCATCGACGTCGTCACGGGAGACGTAGGCGGTGAAGTCCGAGAGGGACATAAAGCAGTAGAAGTCGGTGTAACGGTAATTCGCCTTGTCTGCTTTTGTTGCCACCGGAGGGCCTCCGTTTTCTTTGTCCGTGAGTTTCCTGACTGTTGGATTAATCATGCCCCTGGACGTGAGTAGATTTAGGCAGCGTTTCCGCAGGAGTCGGAAAGGCTTTGTGCAGGTTCAGCACGGATCCCACAGCCGATGCAGATTCCGATCAAGTTCCGGGAAATGCCTGTGTAAGGGCGTTCCGGACCATTGGCAGCACAGGCTGACCCTCGTCGAAAGCGGAACCCTCCCCGGAGTCGTAGACATCATATGTTAGGGCTCGTGCTGAAGACAAGACAGCTACGCAGAGCTGAAGAACGGCATTGACATGCTGAGATTTGGTCATAACATCAGACGTATCGATCCAACTTGTGTGCGCTAACAGTGCTGGTGCGGACCCCTAATCAACATGGAGCTAAGACAATGACGTCACGAAATTTTGGTCGCCGGCACTTTCTCGGCGCAGCTGGTGCCTCGGCTGCAGGTCTGCTGGCTCCCTCCGTCGGCGGTGGAGTATCACCAGCCACAGCGGCCGACGGTGCAACCGGTCAGGTTTTGGCGGCGGGTACAGGGTGGGACACGCAGGCTCTGCTGCAGAAGCTGGTCGATATGCGCTTCGGGATGTTCAACCACTTCAACCTGGGCACTTACACGAACCAGGAGTGGGCAGCGCCCAACCAGAATCCCGCGCTCTTTGCACCGCCGTCGGTGGACACCGATCAGTGGGCGGATGCCGCTCTTTCGGCGGGGATGAGCTATGGGGTGCTCACCACCAAGCACCATGACGGATTCGCGCTGTGGCCCACCAAATACGGCACCCAGAACGTCATGAACTCCGGGTACAAGCGCGACGTCGTCAGGCAGTACGTGGACTCGTTCCGCTCCCGGGGTCTGAAGGTGGGCTTCTACTTCTCCATCTGGGACCGGACCTATCCCGTCCAGGCCACCGGCGGCTACCATGTCAGCGACCCGGCCGCCGGTGTCAACCCGCCCCAGATCACGTACGTGCTGAACCAGCTCACTGAACTTCTCACCGGCTACGGCGAGATCGAAGTCCTCATGCTCGATGGCTACGCCTGGCAGATGGGCCACCAGCAGGTCCCGATGCAGCGGGTCCGCGACCTGGTCAAAACCCTCCAGCCCAACTGCCTCATCATCGATATCTGCGCGGTCCTCACCCCCTGGCTGGCCGACGGGATTTTCTGGGAGGAACCTTTCGGGATCACTGCGCCGGCCGGGAACACCTGGGCCGGGATGCAGGGCCAGACCATCAGTGACGGCTGGTTCTGGCACCCCTCCACACCCACCGAAGCACTGATGTCCAAGGACGCCATCATCACCCACCTCACCGAACTCGAATCGAGGTGGACCTCCTTCATCCTCAACTGCGCACCCAACCGCAACGGAAAGCTCGACCCCAACGTGGTTGCCCGCCTCGCCGAAGTAGGCGCGGCCTTCTCCCCCAACCCGCGCGGCGCGCTCCCGGCGCAGCCTCTCCGCGCCGAACACCTGATCACTCCGGTGGCGGCATACGCGTCCGCGTTCCGTGAGGCCGAACCCCCCTACTTCGCGATCGACGGGCGCGCCGACAACAAACTGCAGACCTGCTGGTCCACCTGGCCCGGCACCGGCGAGCTCGCGGTACCCGCATCGATAACGCTGGATCTGGGCGGCATCTACACAAATGTCACCACCCTGGAGTACCTTCCCAAGCAGTGGAACCGGGCAAACGGCACCGACGGCGACGTGACCTCCTTCGAGATCTCCACCAGCACCAACGGCGTGACCTTCACAACCGTCGCCTCCGGCACCTGGGCCACCGGGTCCACCCCGAAACTCGCCCAGTGGGCCCCCGTCACCGCTGGCTTCATCCGGTTCACCGCGAAGGCCGGCTCCGGCGGCTACACCAACGTCGCCGGCCTCCGGATCGGCGGCCGCACTGCAAAGCCCGCCCGCCAGTCATTCGCCGTTGCCCCCAACCGCGCCTACAAACTCATCAACCCCGCCAGCGGCAAAGCCCTGACCGTCCTCAACGGCTCCACCGCCAACAGGGCCGCCGTTGTCCTGGCCCCCGACACCAACGCCGCAAACCAGCGCTGGACACTGACCACCGACGTCGACGGTTACTACAAACTAAGGGACGCCAACAGCGGAAAGGTCCTCGAGATCGGATTCCGCTCACGGACCATCGGCGAGAAGGCAGCGATCTATTCCAGCGCTGACGTCCTGCAACAGCAATGGGCAATAACACCCGTAGCCAACGGAAAAGTGGCCCTCACCAACCGCTTCTCCACCCATGCCCTGGGCCTGACAGCGGCGGGGACCACCGACGGAACCACCACAGAACAACAGCTTTACCGAGGCGCCGCCCACCAGCAATGGTCACTCATCGACGTCACCTAAACCGGCCTCACCGGGTAAATGGAAGCGGAGGCTACAGCATGACAGTGCCTTGGATGCAGGTGGCCGATTCGCCGCCAATCCAAATGTCTCCATCCTGAGCCTTCACGTGGATACGCCCTGCCCTGCCGAGCACCGTTCCCTGGGCAGCCACGTACTCCTCGGGCGCGCGGCCGCTGCCAATCAGCCATTGCGCAGCACCTGCGTTGAAACTGCCCGTGACCGGGTCTTCCATCATGGCGTCACCTGGAATGAACGTCCGGACTTCGAAGTCCGTGCCGGCGCCCGGCTCCTGGGGGCCGATCACACCGACCTTGAGATCAGCCAGCGCCGTCCAATCGGGCTCGATGGCCAGCACCTGCTCGGCGGATGCAACCAGGACACCAATCCACTCAGGTCCATTGACCAGCCAGCTTGCGTCCAAGAGTTCGTTCTCCGGAAGTCGCAGTCCAGCTGCCAACCGGGAGCGGACAGCGGAGTCCACTGGACCGAAACGGGTTAGCGGCGGTGCAGCGAAAGCCAAGCGTCCGCCGTCGTGCTTCACCCGTACCAAACCTGCGCCGCACTCCTGTACCAGGACGCCTTCAGTCTTCGGCACTCCGCCGGCCTGAAGCCAGGTATGCGCAGAACCCAGCGTGGGATGCCCGGCGAACGGGAACTCCTCGCTGCCCGTGAAGATGCGCACGCGATAGTCGGCACGGGAATCCGTAGGAGGGAGGAGGAACGTGGTTTCAGAAAGATTGGTCCAGTTTGCGAAATGCTGCATCGTCTCGGTACTGAGGCCTTCGGCATTGACCACGACGGCGAGTGGATTGCCTCGGTAAGGCCGATCGGAGAAGACGTCGACTTGGTGGAACGGGCGCAGACGCGAGGCTTGTAAAGTCACCGCCGCAGGATATCACCGGCGCTCACAGGCCTGGAGCGCTGCTAGACCTCCGCGCTGTAAACGTGGCCAGGGACTCAAATATTCACCACTGTTAGTCATCATGCTGACCTAAACCGAGAAGCTACCGACTCACGCATCGTCGCCACATCAACATCGCCGGCTGTCTGCTCCGTAAGCACTTTGGCCAACCGTTGCGGCCAGAGCACGTGAACGCCGCGAGTCGAGAACGCGCCCCCGATCAGGGGCCAATCTGCCTCGACGAAGCACAGCACCCCGGTAACCGGAACATCCCCGACGAGGTCGCGCATGACGTCGACCCGCTTGAGTACCCCGTCGACCAGTTTCGTGCAATCACGCCGGCCAACAAGGAGCCTCTCGACGCGTGGGCGAAGGATGCCACCCTCGATCTTCAGTTCAGGTCGTCCCTTGTACCGCTTGGCATCGATCACCCAGATTCCACCGGAAGTAATGGCGATGTGGTCGATATTTGCCTTCGAGCCGGGGATGCGCCGATCGTGAAGGACAGCCAGGCCATCGGCAGCCAGGGCATTTAGTCGAGCGCCGAGACGTTCCTCACCGATCGCACCTCGATCCCAGGACTTGGTGTGCGGCCGCTCGTCAGAGAGGGCGACTGCGAGCCCACCGAGGCGACCCCACTTTTCGCGGAGCTTTTCCTCGTCCTTCGCCTTGCGACGGTCATATTCGCGACGGGCGGACGACCCGGCTACTCCGGAATCAGTAGACAACGACTCATCACCAGGTGGTTCCAGGTCGGGGGACATGGTTTGCTTAGCCGCGGTGGCACACTCCAGGCAGCGGACGGTCTTCGTCTCGCTCTCGTAGATCGCTTCTGTCCCGGCCGGCAGAGAGGCACCGCACAGCCGACACACTCCGGCGTACCGGAGTCTCATCTGCCTCATGAGGATGCACTTTGGCTCACAGCCACGGACAGAGACTGTTGGTAGACGACGGCGGCTGGGCCGCTGATGCGCTTTGCCATGGATCAATCCTCACTCACGGCAGGAACCTTTCGGCGTGTGCCGCGCGTAGCGTCGTCCAAAGACCTCGCGAACTGTCGCAGTGAAGGATCCAGAAGCGGGAAGTCCCCTTGGCGCCGTTGACTGGGCGGGGTCGGCAGGGCAGGCTGTGAGGACATCCACGGCAAGGGGGAGCCGATGAAGTACCCGACGTATCTGGTTCCGCTCGCGGTTGTGCTCGGGCTTGCCCTTGCCGGGTGCCAGTCTGCCGCCGCGCCGATCACGGTGGGATCGTCCGCATCAGCAGGCCCGTCGTCGTCCGAGCTCGCGGCCATCATCCAGACTGCTGTCGAGGATCGAAACGGCACAGTCCTCGACGCTCCCCCCGCTGCTCGCCTGGACGAGGGGCAGATGACGGCGGCCTACCGGTCTAAGCGGGAGCGGAATCTCTTAGTGGTGGCCCGGGCCAAGGCTGGATTCAAGTCAAAGGGCTTCTGGTATACGTCCTTTTCGACGACAGTAACGGTGGAGTCGGTCGAGGTGAGCGGTTCGGAGGCAAGCGTTCAGTTCAAGGAATTGACCGAGCAATTCCAGGCCTCGACGGCGAATGGGCCGAGCAGTGTCCCGTCGGGCTACTCTCTGCCACAGACCGCGACGTTCCTGGCAAATGGGGACGGCTGGCAGTTAGACAGCATCGTCCCTATCGTGCACGGGGGCGGCCTGCCGATGTCCGTTGTCGAGGGCTGATAACTGTCGGAGAGACCCTCACCGGATGCATCGCCGTGCGAAGGCTGGAGACGTCCTGCGGTTCAGGTGGTTATCCGGTACCGCAATTTGAACTTGGTGTCCTGGCTGTTGCGCGTTTCCGGAACGCCACCGTGGCTTTCGATCACGCGCCGGGATGCCAGGTTGTCGGCGTCGCAGGTGAGCAACACCTCGCCGATCCCAAGGTTCCGGGCTTCGGTCAGTGCCAGATCCAGAATCTGCCCCGCATAACCGTTCCTCCGGAATCGTGGGCGCACTGAATATCCAATATGACCGCCCACCAGGCGGAGTGCTGGGTTGAGGTGGTGGCGGATCGAAACCCGACCCACTATCTGGCCCCCGACTTCCGCGACCAAAAACGTTTCCGGAACCTGAGTCTCGGACAGACCAATGCCCTGGCGAATACATTCCATTCTGTCCCAAAAAATCGGCCCATTCCATGTCGGGGTCATAGCCGTGGAGGAACTCAAAGCCTTCACGTGCGAGTTCTTCATGAGCACGCGCTACCTCCTGCAGATCGTGAAGGGAGAGGCGGCGAAGTTCCATGACAACAGACACTAACGCCTATCCGTTGCATGAAGGGGTTGCGGGAACGGTCATGCGCACGCAAGAATCCATGGCCACATCCAAATCATCAAGATATGCATAGCCCCGATGCGGGGGATGCAGCCTTCACAGGTGGTGCAGCTGTGCGGCGCCCAAGGAAGTGGCATATCCACCAGCGCGAATACTGGCCCTAATCGGTAGGAGCCAGCCAGCTGCTTGGCCAGGGATTGCTCGCGGCTGACTCCCAGGACTTCATTACCGGCCCTTTGGCCCGGTCGTGAATGACCGTTTGATGGAATCCATTGCAGCTCCTCCTATTGGACAATACTGCGATAAATCAAAGACGCCGACGACGTCCGGGCCCGCTATACATACTGGTGGTCTCAGTAAGCAACGCTAAAGGGGCCTCACGTTGATCCTTGGACAACGAACTACCCATCAACACAAAAACTGCTCCCCGTAGGTCAGAACGGATTTCTCAGTCCAACTTTCGGGGAGCAGTTCATGACCCGGGTGGGGCCCATTTCTCAGTTAGGCCATGGGCTCAAAATGAATGCCACGGCGACCAGAAGGTCGTGCTGCCGGAGGGTTCAGGATTTCAGGGGAGGGGCGCTCCGCCGCGACGTGTTTGGTGAATCCGAGCGCGTCAGCAAGGATTCCCGGGCTCATTCCTTCGTCGTGGGCTCGAATGACAGCTTCAATGAGGAGCTGGTCAACAGCCTCCCTTAAGGTCCTGAGGTCACGAAGAGCAGCCTCGGTCTCCGTTAACTGAAGGTTTTCCTGGTGCCAACGAAATTCTTGGGCGTGGCGGCTGGCTTTTCGTTCTGCACTCATGTGGACAACATTAGTTCTACGGGCAGATACCAACAAAAAAGAAACCGCTGCGCCGTACCCGCGAGGCTTAGTTGTAGCGTCGGGTAAGTTGCTCCACAAATTGCGGGCTAAGGTTGGGTTGTTCCTGACCATAACTGACCGGAGACGGGTCATATATGGGTTGAGAGCTACGCGAGCAAGGGGTTTAGCGTGAGCTCAACATGAACTCTTGTTAATCAGAGAAAGCGAGGGGGAGGCTCTATGGCCAATCTTCAGAGCAAGGTGGCAGCACCAAAAGCGAAGGCCGCTGCTGTGAAAACGGCAAAAACTTCTCCTGCAAGAAGTGTGAAACCGCAGCCGCAGCGTTTCCGCGTGAGCGTCCCCGCAGCCGATGAGGCTGTGTTGGAGTGGATGAATTTGCAGGACAACCCATCACTGTCTATTCGGATGCTGATCCGTGAGAGCATCGAGCGCCTTGGCTACGTCGATGTCGTCAACCGACCAGTTGCTCAGCTTCCCACGCGCGGGCGGCCTGTTGCTCCTGCAGAGGACTCAACAGAGACCAGGCGGAATGCAGAAGCGGCTGGGGCTCCGGCTGCGGTGGTTCAGCAGGTGGCCTTACCTGCGGCGTCCGTGGATCTGAGTCTAGGCCAGGAGACAAATACCGAACCCGAGATCCGGGGCGTCGCCCTGGAAGCCCCGGCATGGGTTCAGAAGTCTGTGCCAAAACAGGACGACGTCCACACTTCCTCCTCGAGCAGTCCTGAACCGGAGCAGCCTTCTGTCGGACAGGAAGTCAACGACATTTTCTCGATGCTCCGCTAACTCCCCAACAACTCCCAGCACTTTCTCTTGTATGACAACCCAGTAACCGCATCAAACACTTTCCACGAAGGGATCACATTCATGACCATTTCGATCAATCTCACCGGTGGCATCGACGTCGGCAACGGCTACGTTAAGGGCCTCATCCGCGGCGCCGATGCATCAGGGGCCACCAACGTGGACGAGATCGACCTGCCAAGCGGCGTGTCAACGATCACGCGCCCTAACGCTCTGCCGACCCCTGACGATGAAGCCGCAGTGAAGATGGAAGGAAACTTCTACAATGAGCTGGACGTCAGCTTCGTCTCCCCTCTGGTCAGCAACTATCACCGCAGACTCTTCGGCCTGCGTGCCCTGAGCGCCCAAGGTGCCTTTGATGAGTTTGACGTGGTGGGCCGTCGCAGCAAGGCCCAGCAGGAGCTGAGCAAGGTCCTGGTCATGGGTGCTTTCGCCGCCAAGGCTCTGCGTGACTACGTGCGTCAGCACGGTGGATTGCCGCCGGCTATCGAAACCATAAGTGTGCAGGCTCGGGTAGCACTTGCCCTGCCGATCAACGAGTACATCTCACACCGCACTAGCTACGCGGCTGAGTTCACGAGCGGCACGCATACCGTTACCGTGCATAACTTCGAGACCCCGGTCACCGTGAAGCTTGAATTCGTGGATGTACAGGTGATCCCCGAGGGTGCGTCGGCTCAGTATGCGATCACTGCCAAGGGTGAGCCGTTGATGGACGCCATGCTCGCCGATGTCCGCCGCAGAGGCCTGTCACTGGTGGGCATCACATCTGCTGACGTGCTCGCAGCCGAGCACACCGTAGGCATCGACGTCGGTGAGGGGACAGTCAATTTCCCTGTGTTCACCGCCGGAGAGTTCAACGCCGACGCCTCAACCACGCACAACCGGGGTTACGGTTCGGTTCTCAATGATGCGTTGAAAGCGATGGAAGACCAGGGCTTCTCCCATGGCTTCACTTCCCGCAAGCAGCTGGCCGAGTACTTGCAGGCCGGAGCGTCTCCGTTGAAGCGTAACTTCTACGACAAGGTTGCTCAGTTCGTCGATGAAGAGATGCGGTTCTTTGCCAAGGAAGTTGCCGAGCGGTTTGGCCGCGTTCTGGCCGTCGTTGGTGCGACCACCGAGGTCGCTTATGTCTTTGGCGGCGGGGCAGGTCCGGTGAAGCCACATCTGTATCCCGCACTTCTGGCCAAGGCCACAGAGATGAACTCGGTGGACTCGTTCCCGACTCTGTACCTGGATTCCTCCTACTCGCGGAACCTGAACCGCGAGGGTCTCTACATTGCAGCCGAGTCCGTGGAAAAACGAGCCGGCGCCGCACCGGCGGCCAATGGTAAGCGGAGCGCTCGTTCAAGCGAGAAGAAGCTCGCCGAGGCTACTGTCTAGGCATCGGGCGCAGGAACTGCTGAGAGTGCTCTGAATGCACTGGTTCCCCGGACGATTCCGGGGAACCAGTGCATTCTTTTTTGTTGGCGCCGTGTCAGCAGTTAAGCGCGGGTGGTGGCTCGGTCACCAATACCCTGCTCTGCAATGTAGTCGCAGACCACAATGCTGACTAGTGCGGCAATGAACAGGACTGCATTCAGCGCAAGCATGAATCCCAAGATGCCCCAGGAGGGCACCAGTGGATTTACGTCCCGATGTCGAGAGTGCCACTATCATCGCTTTCCCCCAAGATGCTGCGGCCAGTGATGCTCAACCACGTCGCGGCAGAATTTGCGCCGCGGGTAGCGCCCCCGCAGGTCTGGGCGGCCGATCGGGAAAGCAGTGGCGTCAGGCGGCCCAGCCGCGGGCGACGGCGTCGAGGGCCGCGCCGTATGCAGCAGCCCAGTCTGCGTCCGGCGGCCCCACCTGTGCCAGTTCCAGGCTCACCAGCCCATGGACCTGACCCCAGATGGCGACGGCGACCACCTCCGTGGGTGCCTCCAGCAGGTTGCCGGCGGCCTGGGCGGAAGCGACTGCGTCTAAGAGGGGTTCCATGGCGTCGGCGGCAACCTCCGGGCTTGGCTGGCAATCGACGTAGCCGGCCAGCGCACCACCAAACATCAGCCGGTATAGCGACGTGTGCTGCAGCGCCCAGTCCCGGTAGGCCACGCCGAGGCTCTGGAGTCCGCCCGGGGAAGCGGCCAGCTGTGAGTCTCGGAAGGACCGGAACCCGTCGTCCACGACCGCCGTCAGGAGCTGGGATTTCCCGCCAAAGAGGGAGTAGACGGCAGTAGTGGACGTTCGGGCGGCAGCTGCCACATCCCGCAGGGTCACGCGCGCCGGACCGTCCCGATCCACCAGGTCAGCGGTCACGACCAAAAGTTCCTGCCTCAGGGAATCGGTGTGCACTACAGGTCTTGCCATGAGCCTCATTGTTTCATAACCTTGTTTCGTAACGTTGTTATGAAACAAGGTTATAAAACTAGGAGCCCCAAGGAGTTTCCCATGGCACAGAAGGTATTTCCGGGCCGGTACACCGCTGACCCGGAGCGTGAATCCGTGACAGTCTTCCTGATCGGGATGCGTGCAAACCGCTGGTGGAAGGTAGGCGCCGTCGGCAAGGTGGCCGCCGCCATGCCCCGGATGCTCCAGCATCTGGCCGCGGACCCGTCGGCCGGAATGCTTGGATACGAGCAGTGGTTCGGCCGCACCACCATGGTGCTGAGCTACTGGGAGAGTCCGGAGCATCTGCGGAAATTTGCCGCGGACCGGGAATCGCCCCATCTGGCACCCTGGCGCCGGTTCATGAAGGAACTCTCCGGAACCGGCGACGTCGGCGTCTGGCACGAGACGTACCAGGTGCCTGCCGGCGGCATCGAGGTTGTCTACAACGGGATGCCTTTGTTTGGTCTCGCCAAGGCCACGGCACATGTCCCTGTTGGGGCCGGGACCAACACCGCAAAGCAGCGGATGGGCCGCACCGCGGGCAACGCCGCCGGAGGGGCTGGCCCGGAAAGGCACTGAGTCCAGAACTGGCTGTTGATCCCGGCAGGCTCCGGTTTCGCGAAAGGCGCACCATGCCTCGACGGGGCCCGGGTTCCCGAACGCCTGGCCGGGCGAGATGATCCATGCGGACATCAAGAAGCTCGGACACTTCCCCAAGGGCGGTAGACACCGCGTTCACGGCCGCGCACAGGGCGAAGCGAACTCCCGGGCCAGGAACCTCGCCGAGGGCCCGCCCAAGGACCGCGGCCAGGTGCTTGCGCCGCGGCATGCGGATGGTCAGGTGGCAGGAGCCAAGGCAACCATGATGGCGACCGCCACAAAACAGACGCCGCTCAGCACGAAAAACCCCCCGGCGATCCGGATGAAACGAAAAAGAAAGCGCGATCCGCTGTCAGGCCCAAGGGCCTTACTCAGCCGGGCATATTCCCAGGCGGAACCTCGAAAGTCGGTAGCCAGAATCATTCCCAAAGCTGATCCGGCGATACCAATGCTTCCAATTGGCAGCGCGGCGACTAAGCCGCGATCGGACCCTTCGCCTAGTGGCAGTGTGAATAACGCGGACGACAGCACTAATACGACGAAAAACACCAAGGCCGCGATCCGCAGCGGAGCAGGAAGCTTCAGGAGGCTATTTGTCGCTGTCATGTTGTGTGGATCCCCTGCAACATGGTGGCTTTGGACGGAAGTTAATTCGGAGCCTACATGCGTGACCGGCACTTGTCAGCGAACGCGCTTTCCCCGGCTAGGGTTGCGAGCATGGACATATTGATCGGGGCGGTATCGGTGCTTGGGGTGCCAGCTGGTTTGGCTGGGCTTTGGTACTGGTCCTCCCGAAGGAATAGGAGAAAAGGCATCAAGCGCCGTGTTAGTGGAGACCTCCTCGGAATCGCGGACGAAATCTTCCGGCCGCAAACTCATCATGCTCAGCAGATACAAAAGATCCAGCATGAGCTTCCAGCGCCGGCACCCTCCCCTGGAGACCCTCCGGACGCGAAGCCCTAAGAATCGTTTTTCTCCCGTCCCATTTCCGAGCAACTGAGACGACTATCGGACGGCCGGGCGGGGCGGACAGCTCTAGGGCCGTTTCACGGCGGAAGCAACGGAACCCCTACGGACGTCGTTCAACGGGACCAGCCGAGCTGAGCCGCGGGGGCTGTTGGCTAGGGTGGAGCTGTTCGTATTTTTTCGGAACTGGGGTGGGATCTTGGCGGTATTCGTACTGATTCACGGCGGCGGATCCTCCGCATGGGACTGGCATCTGGTCAAACCCCTGCTCGAGGCATCGGGGCATGACGTCATCGCGGTCGACTTGCCAATCGAAGACGTCAACGCAGGGCTTGAGGACTACACCCACACAGTAACTGCAGCCGTGGGCGACGCCCAGCACACCATCGTCGTCGGCCACTCGCTGGGAGGCTTTACCGCGCCCTTGGTCTGCGACGAGCTCCAGTCGGACGGACTCGTCTATCTGGCAGGCATGATTCCAACAACCGGCGAGACATTCGGCGACTGGTGGACCAACACGGGTCATGATCGCGAGACCATAGATCCGGACCCTCAGGCGACCTTTTTCAACGGAGTCCCCGAGGCCTTAGTACACCAGGCCCTTGATAAGGAACGTGACCAGCAAGGCGCATGGATGGCACGGCCCTGGCCTGGTCAACGGCATCCGAATGTCCCCACCAAGGCAATACTGTGCCGTGACGACCGGTTCTTTCCAGCGTCATTCATGAGACGCCAAGTACAGCAACGACTTGGAATCGAACCGCTGGAAATTCCAGGAGGTCATTACGTCGCCTTGAGCAATCCAGACGCCGTAGCTGCGGCGCTCAACGACTTTGCCCAAAGGATTGCTCAGACGAAGGGCAAATGATTTGAGGATCTTCCGCTGGGGAGGAGTTGATGCTGCTGCGCCCCCTTGTTCGTCGGGGACAGGCCCCGTTTTGCCGCCGGCCAGATGTGGCGCTTGGGACGCCAGTTAGCCGGTCCCCACCCTACGATGCAGGGTGCTGAATCGAGCAGTGTGAGGATGAAGCTATGAACAACGTCTTTCTCACAGGGCAACTCATCTGCAGGGATAAAGAAGAGGTTGCGATCGTGGTGCAGCACCTTCCTCTTCACATAGAGCTGACGCTTGCTGAAGAAGGTTGCGTCTCCTTTGAGGTGCGACCTACCCGGAGGCCAGGGGAGTGGCAGGTCGAGGAGAAGTTCCGCGACGCCGATGCTTTTCGCGCCCATCAGAAGCGGGTCACAGAGAGCGAGTGGGGTCGGGTGACTGCTGGCATGAAGCGGAGTTACACAGTCGAAGGCATGTAGCAGCTGAGCTAAGTGGTGTGCCTATTTTTCGTCCGGGCCCAGGTCCGGTGCGGCAACGAACTGCACCTTCCCCGTGGCGCTTCCGTGCAGTTCGAGGATGGCCAGCTCGTTGCGGCCGGCGTGGATCAGCGGTGCCGGGATGTACAGCGTCCGTTGTGGCCCCCGGCTCCAGTAACGGCCAAGGTTGAAGCCATTGACGAACGCATTTCCCTTCGTCCAGCCGTCCAGCCGGAGGTACCGGTCTTCCGGGCCGTCAGCGTCAAAGTCCGCAAACGAGACGGAGGGACCTGCCACGCCGACGTCCCCCAAGCCGTCCAAAGACACAGCCGCCGCGCGCAGGGATCCAACCTGGGTGAGATCCAAAGGCCGGATGTCCCACTTCAGCAGCTCCGCGCCGTCGAGCGTTACCGGCGCGATCAGGCCTTTGACCTCACCGATCCGCTTGCCGTAATTGACCCGCCCCTGGTCCTCCACGAGCACCTGGAGCAGACCCCCCGAAGGCAGACTGATGGCGCGCTCGCCGTGGTCCCGGTTGAGCACACCAACGGAATGGCCATCCAGGAACACCTGCGCACGGTCACGTACCTCGGCCATGGCAAAAATGCCACCATGAGCCAAGGTGGTGCTGTACACCGAGAACCCACGGTAATGTTCGGCGTCTTCGGTGGTCGGAGCCGGGCCATCAAAAGAAAGAGGCGAACCGAGCAGCTCGAGGACATCCAGCAGGGGCACCGATGCCGTCACTGAAACGGAGCCGGAAGCGGCTTCGGGGCGGACGGCCGGAACCTCCTCCGGCACCGGGAAGTGTTTGGCGATGACATCCCGGAACGCGAAGTACTTCGCGGTGGGAAAGCCGTCCTCGCTCAGCGGGGCGTCATAGTCGTACGACGTGATGGTGGGCTCGTAGATGCCCTTGTCGTTGGAGCCGTTGGTGAAGCCGAAGTTGGTCCCGCCATGGAACATGTAGATGTTGACGGATGCCCCGGAAGCCAGCAGCGTGTCCAGTTCGGATGCGGCGGAAAGGGCGTCGGTCCGGTGGTGGTGGGTGCCCCAATTGTCGAACCAGCCGTTCCAGAACTCCGCGCACATGAGCGGCCCGGTGGGCTGGTGGTTCCGCAGCGTTGCCAGCCGCTCAGCCGCGCGGGAGCCGAATGTAGCCGTCTTCAGGAGCTCCGGAAGCGATCCGTCCTCGATCATGGTCCCTGCGGGCTGATCGCAACTGAACAGCGGAACGTCCAGGCCCCCGCCCTTCACCAGATCTACCAGATGCTGGAGATAGGCCTTGTCGTTGCCATAAGCGCCGTACTCATTTTCGATCTGCAGCATGATTACGGGGCCGCCGCGGGAAATCTGCCGGTCGACGACGGCAGGCAGCAAGGCCCTGAAGAAGGCGTCGACGGCGGCAAGATAGCCGGGCTCGCTGGTCCGGATTCCCACCGTGGGGTCGCGGAAAAGCCAGGCCGGCAGCCCGCCGTTGTCCCACTCGGCGCAAATGAACGGGCCGGGCCGGACGATGGCCTTCATGCCTTCGGCCGCCACCAGGTCCAGGAAACGGCCAAGATCCAGCTGCCCGTCGGTCAGGAACTCGCCGGGCCGCGGAGAATGCTCGTTCCAGGGAACGTAGGTCTCCACGGTGTTCAGGCCCATGAGCCGCGCTTTATGGATGCGGTCTGCCCACAGATCCGGGTGGACCCGGAAGTAGTGGATGGCGCCGGAGAGCACCCGGAACGGTTCGCCGTCCAGCAGGAAGTCCTGCGCGCCAACAGCAAAAGTAGACATGTTCATTCCTTTTAGAAGTTTCAGGGTGCCAGGAGATCGGCAAATTCGTGGAGCGGGACTACGGTGCCGTCAGCGAACTCAAGACGGGCGGACTCAAGGTGCGCACCGCCGTCGTCCGCCTTGTTTTTCGAAACGTCAGGAACGCACCGAACGGCATCTGCCGCCTTCAGTGTTCCGCAGCCGCCGAAGGCGACCACGGCCGCATAGAGACCGTCCGCGGCTAGACCAATTGTTCGCAGATAGGGAATCCGGAGCCCCTCGCCCATAGGTTGCGGTGTATCCCGCACGAAGGTCCCGGTTTCGAGCTCCGCGCCCATCGGAGCCGGGAAGCCTGGCAGGGGACGGACAACACTGGTCAGGTCCGACGACGGCGCCAGCGGCCAGCCGCCCAACATCAGCTTCGCGGGGGAAGAGGCAGCGGTACCGCGCAACCGCACGATCCTCACCTCCGCTGCCCCGCAGGCGATTGACACTGCAGTCACCTCGGGACCGGCCGTGACCTCTCCGCGGAAGCCGCTGCCGTGGTCCCTTCCGGGATCCGGCGGCGTGGTGATCCAGTTGGCCGTCCAGCGGGACGCCCCGACGAGGGCCGTCCCGTACTGATGCGTGCCCAAAGCCTCAAACCCCGTGCGGTGTGTGAGCCGACCGGTCGCATCCGCGAGGATGACGCCGTTGTCCGGCGATTCGGGGGAGAGGTCAGGGAAGCTGTGCGTGGAGTAAGCCAGGCGGGCGTAGAGGGGGGAGTCGGTGGTGGCATCCCCCTGCTCGGCGTGGTCGGTGCCGTGGTTGGCGACCCGGACCACCCCGTCCGCCACCGTTCCGCTGACGTTCCAGCCCGGTGCCGCGATGATCCGGCGCGTGTTTCCGGCCTCCACTGGGAGGGGTTCCTCGACTGCCGTCCACACCCGGTGATCCACCGGGAGGGCGAGGCCCATCATTCCCTTCGAAGCCCAGTAGGGTGAGCCTGCCCCGGAATAGCTCTGCTTCATGCCAGGGTATTCACCGTGCCAGCCAACGGACAGCAGGCCGTTGGAATCGATCCCGCCGTTGCGGACAAAGTAGTCCAGCATTCCGGAGGCTGCACGCCGGCTCAGCCCCGGAGCGAGCCTGGTGTTTCCGGCCAGCTCTCCTGCCCAAAAGGGTGCTGCCGCGGCGAAGCGGTAAATCAGGCTTCGCCCCTGGATAAGCGGGGCACCGTTGGCGCCAACCAGGTGCGCGGCATCGTCCAGGAAATCGGCAAGGCGCTCAGCATCCATGGCCTTGCGGGCAACCACCCGCGGATCATCCGGTGCCATCAGCCCCCACACCTGCGGGTAGACCTGGAACGCCCAGCCCACGTAGTGGTCGTAGGCGCGTTCCGGGCCGTCCGCGAACCAGCCCCCGCCCCTGTACAGGGAGTCATGGATGGCGAGGCCGGCGTCGATGTCCTCCTCAGAGAAACGGCCGCCGACAGTGGAAAGGAAGGTCTCCACCACAATCTGGAACCAGACCCAGTTGATGGGCGGGTACTCTCCGCCGATGACGGTTTCGAACCAGGCGATGACCTGTTCCTGGACCCGCTGCGGAAGTTTGTCCCAAAGATGTTCCCGGGTGAGGGCAAGTCCCACGGCCAGGGAAGCTGCCTCTACTTTGGCCTGCCCCAGCTCGTCAGGCCTTGGCCAGCGTTCAGGTGAAGCGGGGTCAGTACCGGCGTCGAACCCGCCGGCATACCAGTCGGCCAGCCATGCCGTGCCCTCGGGATCCCCGGCGATACGGAAAGAAGCCAGGAGGAAAGTACGGGCGAACGCTTCCAGCGAATCGCTGGAACGTCCAAAGGCGCTCGCCGGCCCGGGCAGGTAGATGTTCGCATGGCTGTCCGAGGCATGCTGATGGACCGATCGCAGGAGGAAATCCGCGTAGCCTGCCCAGTGTTGACGGGTGAGGCCTGTGTACGGGGAAAGCTCATAGTCAAGCTCGGGCAGGTTCAGGGAAGCGCGATTCATGCGCCAGCAACCTCCGGCGATCGTTTGCGGGATGCCATCAGTCTGTTGGTGGGCCCGCGGCTGGGCAACCCCACCTGCTCCAGGAATCCCTCGAGGGCAAAGGTGGCCATGCCCAGGGTGACTGAGTTTCCAGGCACGGTGGACAGCTCCACGCGGACGGCGGCCCCTGCGCTCGGGAGCACTTCGTTCGGCAGGTGTTCTTGGGTGACCCGGAGCAGCTCGGGACCGAGGACTTTGGCGGTCCATCCCAGGACACTCACGTGATCCGGATTGATGAAGTTGATCAGGTTCCCCAAGGCGGCGGCGAAGTAACGGCCCGTCACCTCCAGCAGTTCGATGCAGTCGGGATCACCCTCGGCCAGGCCCTTGGCGACGTCGGACACAAACTCGCGCTGGCGGTCTCCAGTCAGCAGGTCATGGGAAGCATTGACCTCAGCCATGGTCATCTGGAGCCCGGGCACACCGAGGTAGGCCTCCACACAGCCTTGGCGGCCGCAGCGGCACAACCGCCCGCCAAAGATCAGGGTGGTGTGGCCCCATTCGCCGGCCGTGTTGCTTGTTCCCCGGACCAAATCACCGCCGACGGCGAGACCCGCCCCTACGCCCGTACCCAGGTTCACGGTAGCCACGTTGTCCACCAGGCGTCCCGCACCAAACCACAATTCGGCGATGGCGATAGCGCGTAGGGGATTGTCGACGTCGACCGGCAGTCCGATCGCTTCCGAGAGAAGCGACTGGATCCGGACCTCATGCCAGTCCCAGTTGGGGGCAAACACGGAGACTCCGCGCTGAGGATCAACCTGGCCCGGGAGGCTGACGCCCACCCGCAGAATTCCCTCCCGTGGAATGCCTGCCGCTGCCGCCGCTTGGTCAATGAGACCTGAGACCCGCCGGGCCAGCGACGCCGGGTCGTTCTCGTCAATGGGCAGGTCACTTTCGGCCTGGCCTATGACGTCGAGGGCAAGGTCGTAAATATCCACATGGATGTACGTCTCCGCGATGTCCACCCCCACGAGGGCGCCGCGGTCCGGGGAAATCCTGAGCCTTGTTACAGGCCGCCCACCACCGGAATCCTCCCGGCCCGCCTCCACCAGAACGCCGACGTCGACCAGCTCGCCGACGATGTTGGCGATGGTGGCGAAGCTCAATCCCGTGGTGGCAGCCAGTTCCTGGCGGGTGGCGGTGTGTAGGGAATACAGCCCGCGCAGCAAGGCGAAGCGGCTCTCATTCCGGATGTCCTTGGACGTTCTCTTTTTCATGTCCTGTTTCTGCGTTCGGATGAGGTCAGAGCCTCCCGCGGGCGGGATTCCGGAGGTGCTGTCCATGACTACTTAACGCCTGCACTGCCCGTTGAAATATTCATTTCATACATATACTTCTGACCAAAGTAGTAAATGATGATCATCGGCAGCGACAGGAACACGGTTCCCACCATCACCAGATTCCACGGCGGGGTCTGTAACTCCTGGCTGGTGCTGGTCAATAGCTGTACGCCGAGAGCCAACGGCATCTTGGTGTCCTCGTTGAGGTAGATCAGCGGACCCATGAAATCGCCCCAGGTCCAGGTCAGGGTGAAGATGGCGATGGCGATCAGCACCGGCATCATCATCGGCAGGACGATCCGGCGGAAAATGCCGAAGTATCCCAAGCCATCCACCATCGCGGCCTCGTCCATTTCCACGGGCAGCCGGGAAACGAACTGCCGGATGAGGAAGATGTTGTAGGCGTTGCCGAAGAAGTTGGGGATGATCAGCGGCAGGAACGTGTTGATCCAGCCGAGCTCCTTGAACAGGATGAACTGCGGAATCATGGTGATCTGGGCGGGGATCATCATGGTGGCAAGCATGATCATAAAGGTGATGTTCTTGCCCTTCGCCCGGAGCCGCGCAAACGCGTAGCCCACCAGCGCGGAAGAAAACACCTGACCGACGGCGGACAACACCGAGATGATGACCGAGTTCACCACAAAGTTCCCCACCGGCTGCTGCGTCTGGAAAATCCGCACGAAGTTCTCCCAGCGGAACTCGGTGGGGAACAGCGAGAACGCACCGGTTCCTACCGTCTGGTCGCTGCTGAGGGCGATCGAAACCACAAAGACCAGGGGAGCGAAGAACACTGCAGAAGCAACCATCAGCCCCGCATACGTAAAGGCGGTGCTCTGGTACACCTTGAGCTCAGCCATCAGTTCTTGACCTCCGTCTCGTAGAAAACCCATTTGCGCGATGTCGAAAAGGCGAGAATCGTCAGGGCCATGACCATCAGGAACAGCAGCCACGAGATGGCTGACGCGTACCCCATGTGGTAGTTCCGGAATGCCTCAGTGAAGAGCAGCGGCACCAGCATCTGGCTCGCGTTGTCCGGCCCGCCCTGCGTCAGTATGTACACCTGGGCGAATACCTGGAATGCGCCGATGATTCCCATGATCAGGTTGAAGAAGATGATGGGGGTCAGCTGCGGGAACGTGATGCTCCAGAACTGCCTGAGCGATGAAGCGCCGTCGATTTCCGCAGCCTCGTAAAACTCCTGGGGGATGCCCTTCATCCCTGCGAGCAGCAGTACGGTTGCGCCGCCGGCCTGCCAAAGGGACAGCAGGATGATGGCCGGCTTGACCCATTCCGAGTCGAAGAGCCACGCCGGGCCGTCCACCCCGAACATCGCGAGGACCCGGTTGAGGGGCCCTGCGTCCGGCGCCAGGATCATCTGAAAGATCAGGGCTACGGCAACAATCGGAACCAGGTGAGGCAAGTAAACCAAAGTGCGGAAGATCTTCCGCGCCTTCATCTTCTTGTTCAGCAGCGCGGCGAGCCACAGGGCGATGCCCATGCCGAGCGGCACCGAGAAGAAGGCGAAGTACAGGGTGTTCCAGAGCGCCTTGTGGAAGACGGTGTCCTCGGTGATGAGCTTCACGTAGTTCCCGAAACCTACCCAGGTGGGGTCAGTGAAGGAGTCCCAGTCGGTGAAGGACAGGTAGACCGACGCCAGCATGGGGCCAAGGAGGAAAACCACAAAACCGAAGATCCATGGCGATATGAAAAGCCAGAAGAACCGCGCTTCCTTGCGCCTCATTTTGCTGGGACGGGGCTTGGCTGGTATTCCGGTGACTGCCGGCTCCGGTGCGCGGGCCGGAGCCGGATTCTCTTGCTGCAGCGTGGTCATGGCGGTCCGGGTTAGGCCTGGGTCTTGACGATTGAACCGAGGCGCTTCTGGAGATCCGCGGCAGTGGCAGCGGCATCGGTCTTGCCGAGCCAGAAGTCTGCAGTGGCGTCGGTGATGGCCTTCTGCATTTCGTTCCATTCAGGGATGAACGGCGGCTTGAAGATCGACGGCGTCGACTCCGGGAACACTTCCATATTCACGTCAGCCTTCAGCCAGGAAGGCTTGAGGAATTCCGGGCTGTTCTGCAGGTCCTGGCGGGCGGGAACGTCCTGGCCCAGATCCAGGATTGGCTTCTGGCCTTCAGCGGAGGTCATGAACTCAATGATCTTGAAGGCATCAGCAGGGTTCTTGCTGCTGCGGGAGATCGCCAGGCCGGACCCGAAGGCCGAAATGGCTTTCTCTTTGCCATGCCAGATCTGCGCAACGTCCCAGGTGATTTTGTCCTGCTTTGCGAGGCTGCCGATGTTCCAGAAGCCTGTGCTGTTCATCATCACCTTGCCGGATGCGAACGCGGCATCCCCGCCTACTCCGGCACCCATGTTGGCGTAGTCAACCTTGGACGGGACCACCTTGTGCTTGTAGATCAGGTCCTGGCAGAACTGCAGGGCTTCAATGACCTCCGGCGTGTCCACTGTGGGGCGTCCGCTGTCCGGGTCAATGATCTTGCCGCCGTTCTGGTAGGCAAAGGACATCCAGATGGGCCACCATTCGGTTCCGCCGTAGCCGTAGACGCCGTCGCCCGTCAGCTCCTTGGCTGCGGACAGGAGATCATCCCAGGTCCAGTCGCCGGTCGGAATGGCCAGGCCCTTCTTTTCGAACTCACCCTTGTTGTAGTAGAGGATCATTGCGCCGGCGCGGTCCGGGACAGCGTAGGTCTTGTCCTTGTACTTCCAGTTTTCGGCCACTGCACCGAAGGCCGCGGTCATGTCCAGCTTGGAGGAGGAGATGTATTCATCAAGGGCCAGGAGCTGGTTCTTGGAGCTGTAGGCATTCGCGTCCTCGGCCACCTGCATGATGTCCGGGCCCGTGCCGCCGGAGATCATGGTCTGGACTTTCTGGGCGTAGTCCTTGTTGGGGATGATCTGAAGCGTGATCTTGTAGTCCGGGAACTTCGCCTTCGCCAGGTCCAGGCGGGTCTGGTAGGCAGCCTTGTCCGGGTCTCCGCCCCACACAGTCATCACGAAGTTCTTGGCCCCGCCGCCCGAGGCCGTATTGGAACCGCTTGAGCCGCAGGCCGTAAGGGTGATGACACCCAGGGTGGTGGCGCCAAGGCCGGCCAGCACATTGCGGCGGGACACGTTGGTTTCAAGAAGCTTCATTGCTTTCCCTTCGTAAAGTCCAAAGCTCTGCAGATGTTTTTCGCGGAGCAACGGGGCTTACGCTATGGCTTATTCTAACCCTTGTCAATAGTCAGCCGCCCTTGTTTAGGAGCACGGATTGGCTGCCGGGTGTAGTTTTTTAATAGGTCCTCGTGACCCCAAGGGAGGGCCGCTCCGAGTGGATAACGCTCTCGAGAAGGGACCAATCATGGACAGCGAAAACACCCGCGCAACGTCAGCACATGATGTGCCGGAGGCGGATCTCGTCGAGCAGCAGCAGCCGGCTTTGCCGGACGATTCCCAGGAAGCGGCGGAAAAGAGTCCGTCGGCGCAGATTCCGTCCGAGGCTCCCGAAGCCGACTATCTGGAGCAGCATGTTTCAGCTGTACCTGGCCGTGAGGGGAGAACGCCGGAGCCGGCGTTTGAGGCGGCCGCTGGGGCCTCGGAAGCAGACCTGGCTGAGCAGGCCCTCAGCGTTCCCATTGACGAGGAGGAGTATCCCTTTGGTGCTTCAGGCGAGGATGTGGAGTGAGTTGCCGGGGCGCCTGGCCCCGCTGATCTCGTGGAGTGTCCGGGATGGCTGGATTGGATGCTGATACGCGCGCCGGGGCCGTCGTACCCGGGACGGTCACCTTGGTGGAGGGGTCGTCATTCTGCATCTCGTCGGCAAACGGGGACATTCATCCGGAATACCCGCACGGGGTTTTCCATGAAGACACGCGCATCCTGTCCCGCTGGAACCTGACTGTCAACGGGCTGCCCCTGGAGCCGCTGACAGCGGAGATGAAAGAACCGTACCGTGCCCTGTTTGCCTGCCGTGTGCCCCGGCGGGACGGGTATGCGGACAGCCCACTGATCGTGGAGCGTGAGCGTGAAGTGGCTGCCGGAATCCTGGAGAAAATCACGGTCTGGAACCACTCTTTGCAATCCGCCGAATGCACACTTGCCCTGAGCGTTGAATCGGATTTCGCTGACCTCTTCGAGGTGAAGGAGGCGCACGTCCGGCGTCGGTGGGAAGAGTCCCGCCAGACCGACGGCGAGTCCCTGACTATCCGGGCCACGTGGCAGGACGTCAGGAAGGAGGTTGTGGTCAAAGCCAGTGGTGCCAGGATCTCATCGGATGCCCTGACGTATCGCATAAGTATCCCGCCGCACGGGCACTGGAATACCGCGCTGACCGTCGTGCCCGCCGTCGACGGAAAAAATCCGCCGGCACACATAGTCCGTCCGGCCTCAGGCCAGGTGTCCCCGCGGGACCAGCGGCGACAGGAGTGGGTGGCCAAGATCCCCGTGCTGCATATGAGCAACCAGTCCATCGAGAGGACTCTGCGCCGCAGCTACGACGACCTCGGCTCACTCCGCATTGAGGACCCGGACCATCCCGAGCGGATTGTGGTCGCCGCAGGTGCCCCTTGGTTCATGACGCTGTTCGGACGGGACTCGCTCTGGGCTTCCAGCATGGCGATAGCAGTGGACCCGTCCCTTGCTCTCGGTACCTTGCAGACACTGGCCGACCGCCAAGGCAGCGTGGTGGACAAAATGAGCGAGGAGGAGCCGGGCAAAATCCTTCACGAGGTCAGGCTTGACCTTTCCAGTGCGTTGGCGCTGGGCGGAAAGTCGGCTTACTACGGAAGCGTTGACGCCACACCCCTGTTCGTATGCGTCCTCGGCGAAGTAAGCCGCTGGGGATTTGCACCGGATCTCATCGCCGCTCTGCTGCCTCACGCCGATCGGGCCCTGGACTGGATCCGGGACTACGGCGACAAAGACGGTGACGGCTTTGTCGAGTATGCGCGTCTCAATGACCGTGGGCTCATCAACCAGGGCTGGAAGGACTCCTGGGACGGCATCAACTTCGCCGATGGCACTATTGCCGAACCTCCGATCGCACTGTGCGAGGTCCAGGCCCACGTTTACACCGCGTACATGATCCGCTCCAAGCTGGCGGCCGACGCCGGCGACGTTGCCTTGGCAGCCGAGTACCGGGAGCTCGGGGAGAAGCTGAAGAAGCAGTTCAATGAACAGTTCTGGCTGCCTGACCGTGGGTATTACGCCATCGCCCTGGACGGAAAGAAGCGGCCCGTCGATGCCTGCGCTTCCAACATGGGGCAGTGCCTGGTGTTCGGCATCATCGACGACGACAAGGCTCCGCTGGTAGCCGAACGCCTGATGTCCCGCGAAATGTTCAGTGGCTGGGGAGTGCGGACACTCGCCACCGACATGGGCGCCTACAATCCCGCCAGCTACCACAACGGATCGGTCTGGCCCCACGACAACGCCATCATCGTGGGTGGCCTTATGCGCTGCGGTTTTGTGGATCAGGCGCAACGGATCTCCACCGCCCTGTTGGAGGCGGCCGAATACTCCCGCGGCCGGCTCCCGGAGCTCTTCTGCGGCTTTGACCGGAACCAGTTCGCCAGGCCGGTTCCCTATCCGACGGCGTGCTCCCCGCAGGCCTGGGCAGCGACGACGCCGCTCATGCTCATCAAAAGCCTGATGGGCTACCACCCCGACGTCGGACTCGGCCGCCTGTGGATGGACCCCGCCCTCCCGGAATCCTATGGGGACCTGCACATCACTAACGCGCCCATGGCCGGTGGCCGTATCACTATCGACATTGCCAATTCCGTACCGTCCGTACAGGGCCTGCCCGATGGAATGGTGTTCCATCATGGAGCCAGGCCCTGGATGACTGACATCGCTGAAAAGGCCCGGCTGCGCGGAAAGGACTAGCGGTGCGGGCGGCTTGTTAAGGGTGTTTACTTCTTTAGGGATGGCAAGCCAAACACCTTTCCGTACCGTCCTTGAGGAGACAACCATGACTGCAACCACCGAACAGCAGATACCTGAGGAAGACCTTGCAGCCGGACGGCGCGCCTACGAGCTTGACCGAAGGCACGTTTTTCACTCGTGGTCAGCCCAGGAGACGCTCACTCCCATGACGATCACGCGAGCCGCGGGTTCCTACGTCTGGGATGGGGACGGCAACAGGCTTCTCGACTTCTCTTCACAACTGGTCAACACCAACATCGGCCATCAGCATCCGAAAGTGGTTGCCGCTATCCAGGAGCAGGCAGGCAAGCTCTGCACCGTTGCCCCCCAGTTCGTGAATGAGGCCCGTTCGGAAGCAGCACGGCTGATCGCTGAGCTGACCCCGGGGGAGCTCAACAAGATTTTCTTCACGAACGGCGGGGCTGACGCCGTCGAACATGCCATCCGCATGGCGAGGTTGCACACGGGTAAGTACAAGGTCCTCTCGGCTTACCGTTCCTATCACGGCGGAACGGCCTTGGCCGTCAACGTGACCGGCGACCCCCGCCGCATTCCCAACGACTACGGCAATGCAGGGACGGTCCACTTCCATGCGCCATTCCTCTACCGCACTCAGTTCCATTCCTCGACGCCGGAGGAAGAAACGCAGCGGGCCCTGGAGCATCTGGAGACCATGATCCAGCTTGAAGGACCGTCTACTATCGCGGCGGTCATTCTTGAATCGATTCCCGGAACGGCAGGGATCATGGTGCCGCCGCCGGGCTACCTGCAGGGCGTCCGGGAACTTGCCACCAAATACGGCATCATCTACATCGCAGACGAGGTGATGTGCGGTTTCGGACGTTCAGGGAAATGGTTCGCTATTGACCACTTTGAGGTGGTTCCGGACCTTTTGACGTTCGCCAAGGGTGTGAACTCGGGCTACGTCCCGCTGGGCGGAGTGGCTATTTCGCCGGAGATCGCGGCTACCTTTGGGCAGCGGGCGTACCCAGGCGGGCTGACATATTCGGGCCATCCACTGGCTACGGCGGCGGCGGTGGCGACGATCAACGCCATGAGGGATGAAGGCATCGTCGAAAATGCGGCGCAACTTGGGTCCGACGTCCTCGGCCCGGGACTGGCCACACTTCAGGAAAAACACCAGTCAGTAGGCGACGTGCGTGGTACCGGAGTTTTCTGGGCCATTGAGCTTGTCAAGGACCGTCAGACGCGCGAGCCACTGGCGCCCTACGGCGCTTCAAGCCCGGAAATGAACGAGCTGATTGCAGCCTGCAGGACGCGCGGACTGCTCCCGTTCGCCAACTTCAACCGCATCCACGTTGTACCGCCCCTGAACATTTCGGTGGAGGATGCGAACCGCGGGCTCTCCATCCTGGATGAGGTCCTTGAAATCGCGGACGCAAGAGTGTCCTGATCCTGTCTCGGGCGGGAACGGGTCAGGCGGTTTCAGGAACCGCCGCTCGATGAGGTGTGCTCCGGCATCGCGGAGCCGAAGACGGGGCCGGGTTCAGGCCTCTTAGCGGCGCGGTCCTCATAGGTCCGGTGGCGGAGGCGGCGGAGAATCCATGGTGCGAGGTATTCCCGCGCCCAGACGAGGTCCTCCGTCCTGGCTCCCCGCCAGGAGCTCTTGGGAAGCGGCTTGGGCTCCAGCGGTTCGAGGGAATGCGGCACGTTCAGCGTGTCCAGGACCATGGCGGCAATGGTGTGGTGGCCCAGCGGGGAGAAGTGCAGGCGGTCAGGATCCCACATGCTGTGATCCCTCAACTGCCGCAGGGCCCACAGGTCCACGATGATACTGTCGTGGCGCACAGCAATGGCCCGCAAATGTTCGTTGAAGATCGCAATCTTTCCACGGATCAGGCCGAATACGGGCGTTGCGCCCCAATCCGGACCTGTGAACAGCACAACCGTTGCACCTGTCGCGCTCAGCCTGTCCACCGCTTCATCGAATTTCTCCGCCAAGCGGTCCGGGTCGCTCGCCCGGAAGACGAGATCGTTCCCGCCCCCGGAGATCGTGACCAGGTCCGGATTCAAGGCCAGCGCCGGTTCAACCTGCTCCTCGATGATCTGCTGAAGTAGACGGCCTCTTACCGCCAGGTTTGCGTAGGCAAAATCAGGGTGGTCAACACTGAGTTCCTCTGCGACGCGATCGGCCCAGCCCCTAAGGCCTCCGGGGCTTTCCGGTTCCGGGTCTCCGACTCCTTCGGTGAAGGAGTCTCCCAAGGCAACGAGCCGGTTCCAAGGATGTGGATTAACCATGGGAACCCCTTTGCGGCCGTACCTAATTTCATTGACCGTCCGAAAGAAGAAAAAGTCAAGGGATTGGTCTTTTCCCGCTCGGTCAGGACTCCCGTAGGGCTCTGTCGATCAGGCAATCGAGCAACCGTTCAGAATGGGCGTCCAGCCAGAGCGCGCGGCGCTCAATGAGGCCGCCGACGCCGTCATCCCACATCCGCTTCCACCCGCCTCCCAGGGTCCGGGCGTTGTGTTCCATCCGCTCGTAGGACAACCTGACGGCGTCGATCCCGACGGCGTGAAGCCGCCGTCGTTCGTCAGTTGTCCAACCGTAGGCGTCGGCGAAAATCCGGAGCCGGCGGAAGGGATCAGTTCCTTCCCATCCCGGCCACGCGTCTGCGGGATCGCGGAGCGGGACCCAGTGCATGGCTGTATTGAAGGCATCCTTGAGTGCAGTGCTGGGGCCAGCGAGATCGAAATCGACAAGGCCAACGGCGACGCCCTTGCGTACCACGATGTTCTGCGGTGTGACATCCAGGTGGCAGACGAGTTCTGGCGGATCCTGCCTGACGGGGCGAGGCGGAAAAGGATGCGCAGCGGGGACAAATCCTTCGGAGGCTTCGTGAAGGCTGCGCGTCAGGCGGGCTACCGATTCCAGCAGCTCCTCCGATTGGACCCACACTTCGGGCTCCGCCCCGGCGCATTTTCCCGAGACGAAGGTCAGGACGTCGCGGCCTTCCGCGTCCCTGCCCAGGAACCGCGGCGTGGCGTCAAAGCCGGCGTCTTCCAGCCAGTCCAAGTAGTCAGCCACGGCAAAGCTTTGCGGCTGATGCGGCCGGCGGATAGTGCCTCCTACGCGGACCACACCTTCGGTGACATCGCCCGCCGGCATAAGTTCGACGTCGGACTCCTCTCCCGGCGCGGGCAGATAGAGGCGCTCTTCGACCGGTACCCGGCTCTCATTGCTCACCGCGTCAGCCTAGGCCGTGCGGATCATCGCGGATTTTCGAAGTCAACATTACGGCCACCACCAAGGCGGCAATGGCCACGGCGACGAGGTTCAGTCCCTGATAGCCGATCCAACTCATGACCAGGCCGGAGAAAGCCCCGCCAACAGCTCCGGCAGCGCCCATCAGCATGTCCGAAACTCCCTGGACCAGAACCCGGTGATCGGGGCTGACACTTTCCGCAACCATCGTGGAACCGGCGATGGTCGCAGCAGACCAACCTAGTCCCAATAGCACCAGACCTGTCGTGACGTTGCTGGTCTCTCCGGCGCCAAGCCCCGCACAGCAAGCCGCTGCCAGGATCAGAGCGTGCCCGAAGATGATTGTCGGGACCGTGCCAACACGGTCAGTGAGCCACCCCATCAAAGGAGACAGTGCATACATCCCTGCGATGTGCAGTGAAATGGTGAAGCCGATCAGCACAAAGACTTCTGTGCTGGCGGTGTGGGCGTGGCCTGCACTGTGCGAAGCAAGTGGCCCTTCGCTGAGGAGTTGCAGATGCAGCGGTGTCATGGACATGACTGCCACCATGCAGGCGTGTGCAGCAACGACGGCCAGGAGTGCCAGTCCAGCCCGTGGAGATGATCGGATGGCTGCCAGGCCTCTGAGAAGCGAGCCCCGACGCGGACCAGGCACCGCTGTATCCGCGACTCCGTCCGCGGCCTGTCTCATGGCCCGGGCGTGAAGCAACGGATCCGGGCGGAGGCCAATGAGGAGCAGGACGGCCGCCAACGCGAGTCCCGCCGTCGAGAAAACAAAGGGTCCAGCGATACCCGGCAGGCCCATCGCCTCCCCCACTACAGCGCCAGGCTTGATCAGATTGGGGCCGGCTACCGCGCCGGCGGTAACAGCCCAGACGACAATGGCAAGGGAGCGGCCCCGGTGCTCCGGCTCCGCCAGGTCAACCGCAGCAAATCTGGCCTGGAGGTTAGCAGCGGTGGCAAGTCCAAGGAGGGCGGCTCCGGCGAGGAGCAGGGCAAACAACCCTGATACCGTTGCCGCGATTACCAGAATCGCCCCCAGCATTCCGCACAGCACACCAGATACGAGCCCAACCCTGCGGCCACGTCGTTCGGCGAGGCCAGCCAGTGGCATAGCGGCAACTGCAGCTGCCAGGGTAGTGATAGTGGTGACTGAACCTGCCCAGGCGTTGGAGCCGGAGAGCTGGACGGCGAGGAGCGAGCCCACGGAGAGGCTTGCGCCACTGCCAACCCCGCTGAGCAGTTGGGCCAGGCTAAGAATTAAGACTGTACGGCGCTGGACCCGGTGAGGGTTCAGCGCCGTAGCGGTATCAGAGGTCACGCTCTGAGCTTAGCTAATGGATTACTCGCCCCTTCACCACGTTCTGCCCAGATACGGTGGTCACATGATTCCTCCAATCTTGCTGATCAGCGGGAGCACCAGGCTTGGTTCAGTCAATACGGCGGTCATTGCGAGCGTTATTCATCCCTTGCGACGGTCTTGGGATATACAGGTGCGGTTTTGATCGACGAGGCTTGCGTAGCCGTTCCGGTCCCAACGCAATCCATCAGTCCAGACGGGCTTATCCATGACGAAACGATTCGCCAAGAGATAACGCAAGCCCTCGGTTCAGTCACTCAAGCCCTCGCCGAGTCTTCAAACGAATCGAATTGAGATCAATTGATGGGGAATAAATCGATGAATTCCACCGCGCTAAGAGCCCTTGCCGAGATCCCTGGGTTTGAAAATGCGGACGTGCTCCTTGAACGTGCCGCCGGGCAGAGTTTGAATAACGAGTTGTGGCGGGTCTCTGCGGGATCACGGGTTTGGGCCCTGAGGATCGGTCAGCCGGTGGATACTTTGGGCCAGGACCGTGATCAGGAAGCTGTCGCTACGCTGGCCGCTGCAAAGGCAGGTGTGTCGCCTGCGGTGGCACATGTGGGTAACGGGGTGCTTCTTCTTGACTGGGTTGACGGTCGGACACTCACCGATTCTGATTTTGATGACGACCGTGTGCGACGCATGGCGCGATTGCTCCGAGCTTCCCATGTGCCGGCGCCGCGCCAACTTCCGACCCTCCCGGACAGGGTGGAAGGGATGCTTTCCCTCGCAGCGGCACGCGGCGCGCGTGTGCCAGATGACCTCCAATCACATCTGCAGCGAGTCCGCGCCGCCGAAACATCGGCGCCCGTTCTCACGCACCATGACGTGTGGCCCAACAACGTCATCGACGACGGTGACCGTTTGTGGCTTGTCGACTGGGAGTTCGCCGGCGCTGGGGACGGAATGTTTGATCTTGCAACAGTTGCCCAAGCCGCAAATCTTGATGCTGAGGGCGAATCCGCCCTGCTCGAGGAATATGGACTCCCGGGAGCTGCGCATCGACTCGCTGAAGCGCGGTGGAGCATTGGACTCTTCGAGGGGGCATGGGCGCTTGCGATGCATACCGTCAGGGGAAGCGACGGCGGCTTTGATTTCGCAGGGCATGCCAGGGACATGTTTGCCGGTCTGAAGAACGTGCCCAACTGACTGATATCCGGGTTCAGCAGTTGACCCCACTGAAATTAGAAGCTATCCGGGGTGGTCTTTGAAGGAGCCCGCCGTGGGGACCGAACTGCCTAGCTGGCGGGATCGTAGTGGAAAGCGCGCACCTCCTGCGCACACCGACAGGCGGCCGCCAGCTTGGCGGCCCAATCCAAGGCTGCATCGTACGAGGGCAGTTCCAACACGGAGTATCCACCGTCGAGCTGCGTCGTTTGTGGGTAGGTGCCCTCCCGCACCGTCCCATCGCCGTCGACCATGACGGGCGGGATGTTCTCGTCGATGCCGCCGCCGAACACCCAAACGCCGGCATCCTTCGCCTCCTGGACGACAGCGCGCGACGCATCCGAAGCCGCCTGCAGGTCTTCTTCAGAGAGGACCATGGCCGCACTGGGAAACGAGATCAGATACTTGGTCATCGCGTTGACTCCTTCTTCACATCACGGGGACGCATTCATCCTTGCCGATGCAACGTCATCGCGTCGATCCCCTTCCGAGATTGGCGTCGAAGTGGCGTCGATATTCGGTGGGTGTGGTGGAGAAGGCTCGTGCGAAATTCTGCCTGAGGGTCACAGCGCTGCCGAAACCGCAGTCGGCTGCGACCTGATCGATCGACAAGTCGGTGGTTTCCAGCAGCCGTCGAGCAGCATCAAGCCGCCGCGTGCGTATCCAGCCGGACGGTGTAGTCCCTGTCGAAGCCCGGAAGGCCCGGATGAACGTTCGCCGACTCATGTGCGCCTGGGATGCGAGGCGATCGATGCCGAGGGGCTCGCCCAGCCGGCCCAGAGCCCACTCGAGCAACCGTGCCATCGGGTCATCGGAGGAGCGCGGCGGAAGGGGGTGTTCAATGTACTGCGCCTGTCCGCCCTCGCGGTGTGGGGCAATGACCAGACTGCGCGCAACACGGTTGGCTGCCTCCGCACCCAGACGGCTCCGCACCAGATGCAGGCAGGCATCGAGTCCGGACGCCGTGCCGGCTGAGGTCAGCACATCACCATGATCGATGTAAAGCACGGTCTGATCGAGGAATACATCAGGATGCCGGACAGCGAGTGAATCGAAGGACTGCCAATGTGTGACGGCGGAACGTCCGGTCAGCAGGCCAGCATCGGCAACGGGGATAGTGCCAAGGCAGAGCCCCAGGATAGTCATACCCCGCTCGTGTGCCTGTTTGAGGACGCCGCCTAAGGTTTCGTTGGGCGCGCGGCCGTCATCAAACCATGAGGGCACCACCACAACGTCCGCGTCGTCCGCCGCTTCAGGGCCCAGAACCTCTCCCAGTTGATAACCCTCTGCCGTCCGGACGCTGCCACCGTGGTCAGAGAAAAGGACTGTGCTCCACTCAGCGAGTCCTTGGCGCGTGACCTCGTCAAAAACCATCTGCGGAACCGCGAGATGGAACATTGTCACGTCGTCGAAGGCGTACACCGCGATCCGCATGCGACCCTCCTTTTGCGTTTTTGGCCCGAATCAATCGTATACGGGCATCTGTGCCACTGGTGGACACTGTCCCGAGCGCGAAGGATGGAAGGGTTGCCAGCCGGCGGCAAACCAATCTTTCTTGGGAGAAAAATGAGCAACCCGCGTCGCGCCCTTGTCCTCGTCGATGTCCAGCAGCAGTACTTCAGCGGACCTCTCGAGATTCAGTACCCTCCGCACCAGGAGTCCGTGCCGATGATTGTGCGCGCTATTGATGCTGCAGCCGCCGCCGGCATCCCCATCGCGGCCATCCAGCACAGTGAAGGTGAAGGCGCACCGGTCTTCGCCCCGGGAACGCCGGAATTTGACCTTCACCCCGACGTCGAACGCCGCAAGACCGACGCATGGAAAGAGGTCACCAAGCAGTACGGATCGGTTTACGCTGACACTGACCTTGCGGGTTGGCTGCGCCAGCATGACATAGACACCGTCACCCTCGTAGGCTACATGACCAACAACTGCATCCTGGCCTCGGCCGTCGAAGCCGAGGCGCTCGGGTTCGATACCGAAGTTCTCTCCGATGCCACCGGAGCCATCAACCTCGCCAATGATGCTGGTTTTGCCGACGCAAAAACAGTACACACCACTCTGCTCGCACTGTTGAACTCAAACTGGGCCGCGGTCGGCACCACCGATGCCTGGACAGATGCCCTTGAAGCCGGGCAGGCTCTGAAAGGGAGCGATTTGGGCAGCTCGGCGATGGCCGGAGCCGCACGCTTGGCGAAGGCCTAAAGCGGCTGCCCGGCTCCTCATTTGGAGTTTTGTGCGGGAAACGGGGTTATGCACGACGTCGGCACTCACCTTGAGCGTCGACGTCGTGCACCCGGGGTGTAAGTTCCTCTGCCCTTGTCTCAGGCCCGAGACACATTGGCGCAACCCCTTCAGGGACTATCCTTTACTCGGGTTCCCCAAGCGGACCTGGTCCGTTGATGTCCGTCCGGACCCGGCGGCGTCGGGCGGTTGCGAAAGGCAAGTGTGGAGCAATACACGATCGACCACATCGATGAGGCGATCATCGCCGAGCTGACAAAAAATGCCAGGATTTCCCACGCTGAACTTGCCCAGCGCGTCCTCTTGTCCCGCAACGCCGTCAGACAGCGGATCAGCCGCCTGGAGCGCCGCGGGCACATCCAGGGGTACACGGTGGTGGCCGGAACCCCCGGCCAGCACGTGGTGTCGGCCATGCTGCTGGTGTATCGCAAGGACCGGATGCGGGGTGCCGACGTCCTCGCGGCCCTTCGCACCATTCCCGAAGTAGTGCTGTGCGACGTCCTCAGCGGCGACTTCGATCTGCTGGTCCGCCTTGAGGCGCGGTCGCTGGACAGGATTCAGGTCATTTGGGAGCAGATCGCCAGCCTGCCCGGAGTCAATGACACAGTGACAGCCCTGACGCTTTCCACTGTGATCCGCCGTCCCGGCGCCGGACAGCCCGGCGCCGAGCCGCCCGTCAGTTCCTGATGCACACCACCTTGGGCTGCGTCATTTCCTCGTAGGCAAACCGGACGCCTTCCCGGCCCATGCTCCCGTATTTGGAGCCCCCGAAAGGCATGCCGTCAAACCTGTAGTCGGAGGAGTCGTTGATCATCACGCCGCCGGCTTCCAAGCGCCGCGCAGCTTCCATTGCCGCTGCCAGGGAGTTAGTAAAAATGCCGGCATGCAGGCTGAATTCGATTGCGTTGGCGAGTTCCAACGCTTCGTCCAGGGAATCGAAAGGCCGGAGCATCACCACGGGCGCAAAGACTTCCTCCTGCCAGAGCCGGGCGTCCAACGGGACCTGTTCCAGGACGGTTGGCTGCAACACATTGCCATCAGCGCGGTTGCCCATCAGGAGTACAGCACCTGCAGCGACGGCCTCGTCGACCTTGCCCTGCACCTGACGCAATGCGTCCTGGGTGATCATCGGGCCGACGTCGGTGGTTTCGTCCACCGGGTTGCCCGCCACCAGGACGCTGGTGGCGGCGAGGAACTTGCTGCGGAATTCCTCATAAATCGGCCTCTCCACAAGGATCCGCTGGACCCCCACGCAGTTCTGGCCGGCCGCCCAGAAAGCCCCTGAAACGCAGGCATCAACAGCATCCTGGACGTCGGCATCAGCCAGCACCAGGTTGGGAGCGTTTCCGCCCAGGTCCATGGACAGCTTCTTCAGCCCGGCCTCCCGGGCAATGGCTTCGCCGGTGGAGAACCCGCCGGTGAAGGACACCATCCGTACATCCCGGGAGCGGACGACGGCGGCAACCACCTCCCGTCCACCGTTCACCACAGTGATCACTTCCGCCGGCAGGCCGGCGTCCACGAGGGCGTCGACGAGAAGCTGGGCGGACAGCGGAGTCAAGGCTGACGGCTTCAGGATCACTGAATTTCCGCCTGCAATGGCCGGACCGATCTTGTGTGCCACGAGGTTCAGCGGATCGTTAAAGGGCGTGATGGCGGCGATGATTCCCAGCGGTTCCCGGCTGAACCAGCCGGTGCGGTTCTCGGAGCCGGCATAGGAATCGAACGGAATGACCTCGCCGGCGTTGCTCTTTGCTTCCGCGGCTGAGAGCTGAAGGGTGTTGACCGCTCGCACCACTTCCTTGCGGGCCTGGCGGATGGTCTTGCCGGCCTCGGCAACAATGGTGCGGGTGAATTCTTCGCTGCGGAGCTCAATCGCGGCCGCGGCACTCGCCAGAATGGCTGCCCTGGCTGCGCGGGAGAGACCGCCTGCCAGCTTGGCACCGCGACGGGCAGTCTCCAGAACGGCGCCCACCTCGGCCGCGGGGGTGACGCTGACGCTTCCTACCGTTCCGCCGTCGTACGGGCTGGTGACTGTGAGGTATTCGACGGGAAGCTGTTCAGCAACGACGCTACGCATTTGCCACCTCCTTGGCGGATGAAGCCTGAGTCATCCCGGCGTGCATGGCGATGATGTCCGAGAGCAAGGCATAGGCGGTCTCCACCCGGCCGGCGCCGGGCCCGGAGATGGTGACCTGCCCCAGGAGATCGGTGGTGAAGGCCACCGCGTTGGTGGCTCCTGAAACCCCGGCCAGGCCGTGGTCAAGCGGCAAAGCAACGGGCGCCACGCCGGCTGTCACCGAACCGTCAGCGTTTCGGCGGGCGGACCCCACCAGTTTCCAGCGCTTTCCGTCCAGCGAGGCCTGGCGGACGTCCTGGACAGTCACGGAAGAGATTCCCTGACGGGTGATATCGCGCAGTTCCAGACCGGCGTTGAGGAGTTCGTTGGCCAGTATCAGCACTTTGAGCTGGACGTCGAAGCCCTCGATGTCGGCGCTCGGGTTGGCCTCGGCATAGCCCAGGTCCTGCGCTTCCCGGACGGCTTCCTGCAGGCCGAGCCCCGCTTCCATGCGGCCCAGGACGTAGTTGCTGGTCCCGTTCGTGATGCCTTCGAACCCGCCGAGGCGCAGCCCGCTGAACATTTGCTTGGCCAGCCGGATGACGGGAGTCCCGCTCATGACGGAACCCTCGAACTCGAAGTACACTCCCTGCCGCTGTGCCAACTCCGACAGTTCGCGGCCCCGCAGGGCCACGGGGCCTTTGTTTGTGGTGCATACGTGCTTGCCGGCTTCCAAAGCCCAGCGCACGTGCGAAACTGCAGGTTCGCCGTCGTCGGGGTTTGTGAAAGTGGCCTCGACGACGATGTCTGCCGAGCAGGTCTTGATGACCGCCTCATTGTCGGGCACCGCGGAGCCGCCATGCTGGGCGAAGGACGCGCCGTCGCCGGTGAGTCCCAGCGCAACGGCGAGGTCGATCCCTTCCGGCTGCACCAGGGAACCCAGCCGGAGATCGGTGATGGCAACAATCCTCAAACCGAAGCCGAGTTCGGCTTCAAGGGCGTCGCCCCGGGTGTGGATCAGCTCGGCCAGGGTCCGGTTTACGCCGCCAAAGCCGATCAAAGCAAGGTCATAGCTGGTCATGATGGTCCTTCGTCAGGAGGGGATGGTCCTTCCATGCTCGCCCCACCTCGTGTCCGCGGAACCATGTCTTTTTGCACCGGACACATGTCAGATCGACCATGCTCTGCGCACATTGGCCGGAGCGTACGTCATCAGAGCGTGCAACATATGCATATTTGGATGTTTTTAATGACTGTTTCTCGTGATTTGTGTTACTTTCATCACCTCTGGAAGTGCGGAGCGGGAGATTCCCTCCCTCGCCGCAACCGGAGCCGGTGCAGCAAAACGCTGGCATCCTCACCACTCCTGGGAGACCTCATGTCACTCTCTTCACCCACTGAGCTGGGTACTCAGGCCGCACCGCCGGCCACGCAAGAATCCGGATTGCGGCGCTCCATGGGCCCGCGCCACCTCGTGATGATCGCCATGGGGGGCGTCATCGGGTCGGGGCTTTTCCTGAGCTCCGGTTACACCATTTCGCAGGCCGGGCCGCTTGGCGCCGTTTTGGCTTACCTCGTGGGCGCCTTCATGGTGTATCTCGTTATGTCCTGCCTGGGCGAGCTGGCCATTGCCTATCCCGTCTCTGGCGCGTTCCACATCTATGCTGCGAGGTCCATCGGTCCAGCCACTGGCTTCACCACGGCGTGGCTCTACTGGCTGTGCTGGGCGGTGGCCATCGGGTCCGAGTTCACGGCCTCCGGGCTCCTGATGCAGCGGTGGTTTCCGCAAGTGGACGTCTGGATCTGGTGCGTGCTCTTTGCCGCCATCCTTTTCTCCCTCAACGCCATCTCGTCGCGTGTTTTTGGCGAGTCCGAGTTCTGGTTCTCCATCATCAAGGTGGGCGCCATCGTCGTCCTGATTGTCCTGGGCGGAGCCGCGCTCCTGGGATTCCACCCCCTGGCCGCCAGCGGCAGCGAACACCCCATGCTCTTCGAAAACTTCGCGACGACGTCGGGGCTCTTCCCCAATGGCTTCACCGGTGTGCTGGTGACCGCTCTCGCCGTCTTCTACGCCTTCTCCGGTTCTGAACTCATTGGTGTGGCCGCGGGCGAGACGGCGAACCCTGAAACAAGCATTCCCAAGGCGATGCGCACCACCGTCATCCGCCTCCTGATCTTTTTCGTCGGCGCCATCGCTGTCATCGCCGCAACCATTCCGTATGAGCAGGTGGGACTGGACGAGAGCCCGTTCGTGACCGTCTTCTCCTCCATCGGCATTCCCTTTGCCGCCGACATTATGAACTTCGTGATCATCACCGCACTGCTTTCGGCCGGAAACAGCGGCCTGTTCTCCTGTGCACGCATGCTGTTTTCACTCTCCGAGGAGGGCCATGCTCCCAAGGCCTTCCGGCGGCTGACCAAGCGTGGAATTCCCTTGCTTGCGTTGAGCGTCAGCATGGTGGGCGGGCTTGCCTCGCTGATCTGCAGCGTCGTTTCACCGGAATTGGTCTACCTTGCGTTGGTGTCCGTGGCCGGGTTTGCCGTGGTGGGAGTTTGGATGTCAATTACGGCATCGCACTTCTTCCACCGCAGGGCCTTCGTCCGGAACGGCGGAGATGTTTCCACGCTCAGCTACAAGGCGCCGTTGTACCCGTTGGTGCCCATCCTTGCGTTCAGCCTGTGCCTGGTATCCCTGGTTGGTATTGCCTTTGATCCGAGCCAGATCTATGCCCTCTACTTCGGAGTTCCGTTCGTCGTTGGCTGCTACATGTTCTTCCACTTCAAATACGGCCGTTCCCGCCAGACGGCTGCATTGGCCAACTAGCAGCTGTGCAAGAAGGTGCTGTGCAAGAATAGGGCGTCGTCCCGCGGTGAGGAGCCACGAACATGGAAACTTCTGAAGTCTCATCCCTGGCACAGGGGCTTCGGATTGTCCGCATCGTGGCTGACCGTGAGAAGTGGGGCCGCTCGCTGTACGGCGTTACCCAGATCGCCGTCGAGCTTGGCATGGACCGCAGCAGGGTCTCCCGTTTGACCCAGGAACTCTGTGATCTGGATCTGCTGGAAAGGGTGGACCGGGGCCCTTTCCGCGCAGGCCCTGCGTTCTTCTCGCTGGCAGCTTCGCTCAACGGCGGATGGGTCAGCTCCTCAAGAGTGGAACTCCAGCGGATATCTGCCGACCTCGGCCTCAAGGGCAGGGTGTCGGTCCGGGACGGCGCCCGCGTCATCCTTATCAGGTCCTCGACTGACCATGGCTTGTCCGGAGGAATGATGCAGCCCGGCATGATCACTCCCGTGTGGTGCACCGGATCGGGCCGGGCGCTGCTCTGGGATCACAGCGGGAAGGCACTGCAGGAGCTGCTTGCGGACGTGGAGTTTATCGGCGTCGGGGGTCCGCAAGCAGCCCACTCCGCCGCCGAGGTTTTGGCGCTCATGGAGCGGGACAGGCCCGGGGGAGTGGTCCACGCTGTCGAAGAGTTCGAGCACGGCGTCCACGAGTTGGCCGTGCCGCTCCGCGATTCTGCCGGCACAATCGTTGCTTCCCTCTGTGTCTTCGGGGAACGCCGGGAGTTCGACGGCCGCACCGAGGAGATCGGTGCTGCCATTGAAGAATCCGCACGACGACTGGCCGCATCGGAGTAGCTGCTGGTCGGGGAGGTGCAGGAACTTTCTTTCGGACCCGGTGGTAGCCTCGTCACATGACTCCACAGGACCTGGCCAACCTGGTTCTCTTGCGCCGTGCACGGGATCTGATCGACCGTGAATACGCCCGCCCGCTGGACGTTCCCACCATGGCCCGTCAGGCATTAATGTCCCCGGCACACTTCTCCAGGCAGTTCCGCGAGGCCTACGGCGAAACGCCCTACAGCTACCTGATGACGCGCAGGATCGAGCGGGCCATGGCTCTCTTGCGGGCAGGATGGAGCGTTACGGACGCCTGCATGGAGGTCGGTTCAACATCGCTGGGCTCGTTCAGCGCGCGGTTCACGGAGATCGTGGGGGAGACGCCCAGCTCGTATCGTTCCCGGGAGCACCACGCCGTCGAGGCCATGCCGGCGTGTATCGCCAAGATCAGGACCCGTCCGGCCCGCTACGTGAAAAGCAGTATTCGAGAAGCGGTACCGGCAGCCTCCGACTAGCGTTGCCACCATGACTATCGCACTCCAGTACTGCAACATCACTGTCAACGATCCTGAAGAGTCACTCGCGTTCTACCGCGACGCGCTCGGCCTTGAGGTCCGCAACGACGTCGCCCAGGGAGGCTTTCACTGGATCACCCTCGGAACGGCGGACCAGCCCGGCCTGGAGATCGTCCTGTCCTCGCCGCATGCCGGCCGTTCCCAGGCCGACGGGGACGCACTCCAGGAGCTCCTCGTCAAGGGCGTGCTCCCGATGCTTGTGTTCCGCACCGACGATCTGGACGGGTTATTCGAGAAAGTCAGGGCCTCCGGAGCAGAGGTCATGCAGGAGCCCATCGACCAGCCATGGGGCCCGCGCGACTGTGCCTTCCGTGATCCTTCAGGGAACATGATCCGGATTTCCCAGGCACCCGCCTAAAGCCAAACCATAAGGGAGAGGGCGACGGCGGCACCCGGCTTGGGTCCCGCCGTCGCCCTCTGTCTATCTCCCGGCCCCGCTTGGGGCCGGGCTGTGCCCCTACACTGAGGCGGTAGAACATGAACCCGTCGACATGACGCCTTCGGGGCACATTCTGTGATGAGGATGGGAAATGAAGTTCAACACCATCCTCAGCACGACCGAAAGCCACAGGGTGCTCGGCGCGATCGTTGCCTTGAGACATCACATTTCCGCCAGGGCAAAAGGACTTAGGCAGACAGGGTCCTCCCATTATCAATTTGTCGCCGAGCTGGACGCGAAGGCGCAGGCCTGGCACATGGTCAATGACCGCGGTCATGTATCTTCGGCAGCCGACGGCATAATCACGCCGGAACCCGAACCTCCCCATGCAATGGCCTTCCCTCGAGGCATGCCTCAAGAGATCCAGATGCTTCATCCGGAAGCGCTTCTAATGTGGGGTCGTTCCAGTGAGAGCTTCTACCCGGTGCTCCTCCAGGAGATCGGCCGGAAATCGCTACTGATCACGTTCGAGCATGTCAATGACCCCGCGTTTCGTGCCACAGCCGTCGTCAACCGAACGACGGGCATTATCGAGAAAATGGCGATACTCGGGGACGTCACCATACTGACCGAAGTCGAGATCGATGTGCCGCTTGCCCGAGAAAGCGAACCCGAGTTCGTCCCAATCACCGATTGGATTCGACCCGACTACTGATTCAAATGGACCAGCTCAAACGTCATCTTGAGGTCCCGCACGAGGGCCACCGCAGTTCACCGGCATGGCGGTGAATCTAAGTTGCGGCATTTTCGCGGCGCTAAGTGTCTTCCCTGGTACCCGTAAGCCGAACCTTGAACGGGCGCTCTCGACCGAAAGTTGTTTTTTGCTCGGATTGGACCCGGGACACGGTCATCCAGCAGCCAGCGGAGAACCTTGCGTAACGACAATATGAGCGTGGGGTGTTCAGGGCCGTGGGGTGGTGGACTCTTTGGTGGCCTCGATCTGCCCCATGGGTAGCCAGCAGTTGGGGATAATCGGGGGCATTTTGGTGAAGGTGTTGGAGCGGGCGGTGAGTGCTCCATGATGTGGACTGACTACACGAGACTCATATAAGGAGAACAAATGACTAGAGCAGATCTGCCTTACCTGATGGGCATACTGTTTATCGCCCTTGGAGCCTTCTGCTGGGCCATGTCGGGCATACTATCCCGCATTGCCAGCAGCAGTTACGCTTACCTTCGGCCTGGACGAAATAAGGATGATTTTCGCAGCCGTTCGGCGGCTCAACACCGACCTCACGCGTCGCCTGAACGCGACAGCGAAGAGCGCGCCATGAGTGACAGGCACGATGACGGCCATCCTCCAGCAGGGACTTGCCAGCCGAGGACGAGGACATCGTTCTGGAGATAGTGGAAATGCTCAAAGGCACTCAATGCCACACGGCCCGATCAGATGACCCCGCTTTTCTATCAGCACTGGTTCGAACAACTGAACATGTCCATCCGCGATCTGCTCAGGATTCATGGCCATGAAACCGACTTCTGAAGCGGCGAGACGGCACATGCAACAAACATCAGTAGCCGTATGGCCAGCCGATGAGGAAACATCCGGTCACGCCGACATTCCACGAGTCAGTGGAGCCTGGACCATTGGCTTTAGCGTGCGAATAGTTCAGGATTTGAGCATCGGGACCGGAAGCATCAACACAGAGGGATGCTCCTATGTATGTCAACAGATCAATGGATCTTGAGGTCATGCTGCCATCGCTCAGGCAGTTTGAGCATTTGGAAGACAGGCAGCCTTGGGGAACATTGCGTTGGGAACCGTCACGAGCTGTATGAGGGCTAGACTGCCGATCATGTTGATGGAAACCGGTAAGACGCGGCTCGTCAGTGAGTCCGAATCTTCGTTGCTGCGGTTCGGTGAAGAAAAGAAATTGGAAGGTCAGTGGGCTGGGCGGCGTTTGCTGTGGCAGGGCGCGGACCCTGCGTTTGAACTCTCCTTTTGGTGCGGAACGTGCCCACTGCTGTTCAAGCGTCTGGAAGGCGCAACGGAGAGGTTATCTCTCCCGGAAGTGCAGCAGACCTTGAACTCTGGCATCGAGAACATCGACACTGACGTGCTCGACGCATTCGCCGCAATCCTGCCCGGCGGATCCTACATTCCCATGCTTCTGAGAGTGCAGCCCGAGCTGGTGTATCCGGGCCGAAGTGGAGATTACTTCAGCGAGGAACAGGTCGACACTTGGGGCGTCTCAGGATTCTGGGGCCTGCCCGAGTATCCGCAAACGCCGTACTACCGTACGTGGCAGGCTCCGGTCGATCCGTCGGCACACGCATTCGAGTTCGTCGTCCCGATGGTGCCACCTACCTGGAATGAATTCGATCGAGTAGAAGACTACGCCCAGACGCTTTTGGACTCATCTACGCCAACAGCAGTGGCGGTGTCGATTCTTGACGTTTGCCAGCCTGCAATGGACAACGGCACGGACTACTACGCCCACTGGGGTATTACTCATTTCTTGCTGGATGGCCATCACAAAATGCAGGCTGCAGCGGAAGCACAGCGTCCGCTGCAGTTGCTGTCATTGCTCTCGATTGAAGGGAGTCTCGCTGAAAGACCGGATGTAGAACGGATCGTCGAACTCCGAGCCCAACCTCAAGCACGTAGGACTGCTGCAGCGCCGCGTTGAATTGTACGGATGCGGTCGCATACCGTGCGCCGACAGCCATAGCCTTGCGAGCTGGCCTGCACATTTTGTGCTTGGCCCAGTCAGGAAAGCGGATCCGCCGTCAGATCGCTGGGAAGGCAGCCATAGATCCGGAACATATAGTGGTCACGATGGGTGCCGTCGTGCAATTGCGAAAGGGCCTTGCCAGGCAACTGCTCCTGGACCCGTGTTTCAGTTCCTCTTCATTCCTCAGGCCGTGAGCTTTGCCCTGCGCGGCGACAGTCCAACCGCGTGGCTGATGTCAATGGCGTGGTTGTCATATAGATCGGGATTGTATTTCTCGTCCGTGACTACCGGCGGGCGGGCGGGCCCGGTTCCTGGCACGCACGGCGGAGCAGGCAACCCACGGCAACTCATCACTCTGAGAGATGAAGTTCAATCTGGCGGGCACAAACCCTTCCTCGCATAAGTCAGCGCACTGAATCACATGATTGTGCAGGTCAGCTACGTCGACAAGTGCCGTTGAGTTCCGAAAACAGCCTGTTGGACAATTGAGTCGGGCCACGCTGCGGCGAACCCGCGCATGTAGAAAAGATTTGTACGCGAAAGGCCTTTCATCTCGGGGAACTCCGCCCTGAGATCATCCGCTAGCCTTCCGATGACCCCGCTCCCCCAACTCTCGACCTCCTGACGTTCCAGGATCGTCCGGCCGATGGACCAGTACAGCTCGATGAGCTGGGTGTTGACTGTCCGCAGTGCCGCGGTGCGCGCAGCCCGAACCCGATTCTTGAGCTCGCCGAGCAGGTCAGTGTAGCCGGCGGGGAGCGCAAGATCTCGGGTGGATGCCATGCCCTCGATCCTATCCAGCAGGTCAGAGAGGTACCTGCACCACGTCCCGCAACTCGGTCGTCGCATTTTCTTGGATGTGGGACAGTCCTTTCACGCCACTTCCCTAGTGCTGTGGGTCCGCACGCGGTTTGCCACGCAACCTATTCCTAGGCTGAAGGACGAGCCTTCATCACCACCGGAACACGATTCAGGCCAGTCAACCAGTCATGTACGGGCGAGCTGATCGAATTGACGAGGCCGAGTACGTCGCGGGTCCGTTCGGCTGCGTCTACTTCCAGCAGCGTCTCCATATGCGATACGCGGTTGCGCAGCCCGTGGAGCCGATATACACGCCAGAAGGTCTTTTCGCCGTCCGGGTCAACAACATGCGGAAAGGCATTCACAAGTGACTCTTTCCACATCCGCTCCCGATTTCGGTTTTCTCTGTTATCGGCAGCATTGTCCAAATGGTTCGGCAAGAGATCCTTCCAAAGCCCAAACGTCACCTGAGCGAGGACGTCGTCATGCGTTACGTCCTTGCCATGACGCCAGTGAGCAGCGTCCCTCTTTTTCTTGGCGGAATTGGCATGATTCAGCGCCTCAATCCTCTTGCCCTGGCTTAGGCTACGAAGCGGCACGGCCGGAGTTTCCAACAGCCAACTCTGGTCAACCTTCAGTTCGGCTACATTCCACTTCTGGAGCTCGGCGTCCATGGCATTGCGGAGAACCACTTCCGCAACGCTCAGAAGCTCTTGAAATGCGGAGGTCAACTGAAGATTCCACCCATAGAGCGAAAGGGCCAGCTTTTCATCACCAGCCGAAGCCTTCAAATACGGCTCCAGGCGCGAGCGATGAAGAGTATCAATTATTGCGCCGCGAGTCTGCCGTTTGTCTGCCATGGACTGTATCTTGCCAGATTTGATCAGATACCCGGGAAGCAGAGATCACACGAACAACGTGTACTACACATTTGTAATGACAGCCTACGCATGTGTAGTGTGGGAGACATAGAAGGTGAGGACAGGGTCCCTCATCAACGAGATTAAAAAGGTCTGCAGGACGAAAAGCGCCTGCAGGCTTTTTTTGTGCTCCCAGCAACTGGCCACGTGAAGACACCCACAGCTGAACTACTCCCTGGGGGCATTCTCGGTCATGGGGCCCGTGACCAGGATCAGCTACTGGCCATCACCATTTCAGTCAGAATTGACTCTCGGGCCTGACTGCCTGAATGGCGCCATTCATCAACGTAGGTAACGAGTTTTTCCCACGAATCCACCTCCTGTTCTATACGCCGCTGCCTTTCGTCCCGGGTTTCCGGGTCAGGGGTCGGCCCCCCTGCCTGCGCAACCGCCGCCGCATATTCTGCAACGGAGGCTAGGAGATCCATTGGTTCCCGTTCCCGAGCATCCAACCGTGCAGCTGCAATCAGGGCGAGCAGAGATGAGACTGGAGGGCGTGCTGGCAGGGTAACTCCTGGTCCGCCGCGTTGAATATTAAACAAATTTGCCCGTACGGCAGCATCTTGCGTTCTGAGCGCCTCTATTCGTTGTGAGATCCCCACGTAAAGATCCTTGAGTGCGGCGTCGAACCGCAGTTGTTGTTCGAACTGCACGCGATCAGATTCCGCCTTCACCCGGGCATTTTCAGAGCTCTTAGCTATATTTCGGGCCTGCCACGCGATGACGACGGACACTATCGCAACTGACAGAGACGCCAGGCCGGCTAACGAAGGAATGACGACCTCCGACCAAGTTAGGAATGAGTCATCATCGGAAAGCTTCACGGGGAACCCACCAGCTTTTTTTGCGATGGCAGGAAAAATGACAGTGTACATGCAGCAAAGACTATCCAGCGCCCACAAAAGCCCCTGGTTACGCTCACCGCCTCAACGGGACCCCAACCGACGGTATCAACCATCAGTCACATGTCTGCGAGCTGTCCCACTTCCTTAGATGTGGGAAGCGTTCAGCTCTCAGGCATCCATCGCCAACGAGTCTTCGCCTCTCTGAGGCTTGCTCGGACTGAATCAGCGTCCGCTATACCCGCGGATACATCCCTCCACGCTTCATAAAGGTCACGTGTATCTATGAGCGCTCCCCCGGCCTCGGTGAGCGGCCGCAGATCGTCATCGGCGGGGATCGCCTGGACGCGAGTCGATGGATTAGTGCCCCGCCAAGCATTGACGACATGCCAGACGGCAGGAGGCTCCTGGCCGGTTTCCTTGGTATAGGCCACTGCCGGGCGCCCTGTAATTTGGGGGACGTCATTCACCTTCGCGCCCTTCGTGTACCCCTTCACTTCCACAAGACTCAGCCAGCTAGGATCGGACGGGTCCTCGACGCGAAGGTCTTCAAGCTTCGCTCCGGTCCGCTCGTCATGGTGATCGTCCATGTTTCTGACGCTAAACCCCAGGTCTTCCAGAACCGTGGTTACAGCCTGCACTAGATCGTCGCCGTCACTGATGAGAATCCGGCGTGTTCCTTCGTCCGCCAAGCGCGTCGATTCCTCCAACTGGGCTTGTATCTCCTGCTCACGTCGCTGAAACTCCGTGACAGCTTCCTCATGAGCCTGCCTGAGTCCCTGCAGGTCACCTAAATGCTTGCTGACTTCGGGCGGGGACCACCGCTGGCTTGTTTTCCATTCAAGGTCCGGGGGCACACTGTCGGAGTCAACATTGCCAACCATGTCCAGGAAGAGCCGCAGCCAAGCCAAGTGCTGTTGAGTTTCTGCCGGCAAAACCAAGTTCAGCTTGCCGCCGCGTTCCGTCAGCAGTGCATACACGGATTGTGTCGCCCCGACGTGAACAAGGGGAATGCACCGCGATGCGAGGTTGCCATCCTTTGCGACTGTTGCCTGATAACCCTGTGCAGGCTTCACAAGGCGCCAGACCCTTTTGTGCCCATCGGGCATGTTGGGAATCACTGATGTTTTCAAGAGTGCGGCAAGGGCCGGTGGGGCGTCGGTTGGGATTGCCAGCTCATTTGCCAGCGTGGGTATATCCCGAACGAAGAAGTACTTCGTTTGGTCCTCAACGAAGCCTCCCGCCATGTCCGCTCCAAATGAGAGTACGTGCAGATGTGCGGAACGACGACGGGCGTCCTCCGCGAACGTTACCAGGACGTCGTACTCGTCTTCATGCACCCTCTCAGTGCTGGATATGAGCTTGAACGTTGGTACGAGCTCCAAGAATTCTTTTGTCAGCACCTCCTGGGGAAGGTCTTCAAAGAGCACACGAGGGCGCGGCTGCACGTTGAAAATGTTCACACGCAAACAATATCGAGACGCCAGACAATAGGGGCCGTGGAAGGTGTCCCACTTCCTTGGAAACGGGACGTCCCATTGGTCTCTCTGCCAGTCAAGGACCGGCACAACAACAGTAGGATTTCGAAATGACCTCCCGAACGCTTGTTCCAGGCGAAGTCCTCATCATGAGGACCTTGCTCGATCGTGCATACGAGCCCCGGTAGAAGGAAATCGATGTTCAGGCCTTGGTGGTTTTGTTAGGTGACGGCAATGACAACGTTTGAATTGGTAACAAGCCTCTCGGGCCCCCGTGTGCACGAAGCGAGTAAACGTGAGGCTAGTCTTATCCGCACCGCAGCAGCCAAGGCTGACGTCCTCGTCATCGAACTCGCTGGTAACAGGATGCGGACCCTAGATGGGCTCTTTGGCGAGTACGCCCAGGCCTTTGCCTTCCGGGGCTATTTCGGCTGGAACTGGGCGGCATTCGACGAGTGCTTGTACGATCTGGGTTGGCTTCCCGCGCGGAGCTACCTGACGATAATCTCCGACGGATCCGAAGTCTTGTCCCAGGAACCAGAAGAACTTGAGACATACATGCGGGTAATAGGCAGAATTGGGCAGGCATGGTCGACGTCTGTTGGCCGGGGATATGAATGGGGACACGGCGAATTGCCTTTCCATACAATCCTCGTCAAATGAGCAATTTTCTGCCGGCTTCGGAGAATACGCATTGGGCGGGCGAGTTGATTCAGCACGTGCAGCCCCACAAGACAACTTGGTACCATCCTCTGGATCATCTGGACCCTCCTGGCGTGTTCCTGGCTCCCGTCCGTCCCACTTGCTTGGAACCGGAACACACTTTTCCGCCCTAAGCCCCGCAGTGTGCTCGTAATCTGAACGTTCCAGAAGTTATTCCAAAAGTGCGGCGTCGCTCCGCGTACGGAAATGACTTCTGGGACATGCTCAGACAGAGATGCCACTCCAATTACTAACGGGAATCAAGGTCGTTGATTTGCGAAACAGCGATCGCTCGAGCGGGTCCCGGTCGTCCGCATATGCCCTTCGGTTCGGGGCATCCCTGGGTGCGGAAAGTCTCCACAACTGGTATCTGGCTTCGTATGTTCTTAGAAAGTAGTTTCCGTTTTTAGAGCAGTAAATAAAGCAAGTGACCTTATTGATTATTGGGCCCAATATCCCACCTTATTGACGCGTTGTCGGTTAAGTTCAGGTGGCGATTAGTCATAAATGATCCGGCTGGGAAGAACATACAAATTTTCTTGCCAGAACCTGTGAATCATGAATATGATCCGTGCATAAATTCATCGCGATCGGGGGATGGTTGATTGCCCCCTGTCCTGTACAGGGGAAATCCACACGCATGCACACCTCGATTCGCCCTGCCCGGCTGCTTTCCGGTCTCACTCTCCTGGCTGTTGTTTCTTTCGGGTTCGTGCCCCCGGCCGCCGCGATGGAACCCACCTCCCCCGCTCCGCAACAGGCAGCAGCCGAGACTGCTCCCGAGACTGCCGGTTCTGCCCCGGAACGTTCCGCGTCAGAGGTTGCCGAGGCCGCTGCAGCGCAGGAAGCGGCAACCTCCGGGACTGATGTGGTTGTTGAGGCGCTCACCACCCCTAGCGAGCAGGTCGTGGCGGCCCCTGACGGGAAGTTCACCAAAACGGTTTCCTCGGAGCCTGTACGCATGCAGTACAACGGCCAATGGGCCGATATCTCCACCGATCTGGTGGAGCGTGACGGTGTTCTGAAACCGAAGATGGTTCCAGCTCAGCTCGCGGTGGGGAAGGGCGGCAGCAATCACATGTCCTCGGTCGCGGACGGTAAAGGCCATTCCGTCACCGAGTCCTGGCCCTATGGGTCCCTCCCTGCCGCGCAGGTCAGGGGAAATACCGCCACCTACCCGAATGTCCTGCCCGGAGTGGACCTGATCCAGGTCGCAAAGAAGCAGGGCATTTCCCAGGTCCTAAAGATCTACACCCCCGAAGCGGCAAGGGACCCGCGGGTTGTGGAGCTCAAACTCAAGCTCGACAGCACCGGCGTCGCCCTCTCCTCCGATGGTAAGGGAGGCTTGAAAGGCACCAGCCAGACCAGCGGTGAGGAAGTCCTGCGCAGCGCGGCCGGCCGGTGGTGGGATTCCCGCCATGAAGGAGCCGGCCCCGGTGACCCCGGCGGGCCGGGGGTCACCGGTTCCTTCGACCTGTCCCTGACCACAGACGCTGCAGGCACCCACGAGAAACTGGGCATCGGCACGGTCACCACCCGCACCGACCTGACCTACCCGCTCTACATCGACCCCGACTGGTCCACGACCCAGCATTCATTCCTGTACGTCGACAACGCCTTCCCGGGAACGAACTACCTGAACGGCCAGTACACCGACGGCAGCGTCCACGTCGGCTTCCTGCCCGCCAAATGGGACTACGCCTACGGCGTCAATCACGCCACCCGAGGCTACTGGCAGTTCACCACCCAGCCCATGGCCGGGAAACACATCTTCGCTGCCCGCTTCAACGTCAGCAACATCCATTCCTCTTCCTGCTCCCCGCGCGTGGTGACCGCCTACGTCACCAGCGGTATCGGACCGGGAACGACCTGGAACAACCAGCCCAACCTGGTGAAGCTGCTCGAAAGCAAGTCCTTCGCCCACGGCTACAGCGGCTGCGGCGCCTCAACAGTGGCCTTTGACATGGCACCGGCCAAGGACTGGCTCTCCTCCTCCCCCGAATGGGCAGTGGGCCTGATCGCTAACGGCGAGGGCTGGGATGAATACAGCTGGAAACGGTTCGCGAACAACGCCAGCGTCACCATCAGCTACGGGACCGCCCCGAACACCCCCCAACTGACCGGGATGACGTTCTGCAGCCACCAGTGCCCGCCCGGACAGCAAAACGGGCTCACACGGTTCGACAAGCCGGTCTTCACCGTAAACGCCTCCGACCCCGACGGAAACACGGACGGCAGCCTGGCGATTCTGGCCGCCGTCCGCAAATCCGACGGAACCTCCGTCTGGGAGATGACCCAAGGCGCGCTCTACATCCCCGGTACCGGGGGCTCCGTGAACTGGGGCGCCAGCACATCAGATCCCCCACTGACTGATGGGGACTACTACTTCATCTTCCACACCCAGGACGGCACCGGACTGACGGCAGGCGGGGTGACATACCACTTCAAGGTCGACACAACAGCACCGCCGGCCCCGACGATTTCTGCTGTTTCCACGGCACTTGGTTCAGGGCTATCGGACCCGAACGGGGTGGTAGGGCAGACGCCCTACGAGTTCAAACTGACGAACCCGAGCGCAGACCCGGTCAAGGGATTCATCTACGCCCTCACCGGCGAGGGAGCCTCCATCAGCTACCCCGCCGACATGTCCTGCGGGCAACGGATCAAGGAATTCACCATGATCTGCCCCGCAGATGGAAAAACCACCACGTTCACAACCGCCGCCATCACGATAGCGGACACCAGGATCACCGCCTGGGCAGTTGACGAAGCCGGAAACGTCGGGACCTTCAAAAAAACCCTCAACGGCTCCACAGCAGCCTTCACCGTAGGCAACTACGCGCCCATGCCCACCCAGTCGCTATCTGTGACGACTTCCGGATCAGCGACCTCTGTGCTGATTCCCGCCGGCACCGATGGACCTACTGGGACCTGCACCGACATCGCAGAAGAAGGAACGCCGCCCGAATTTGCAGGTGCCGCGCTGGGCCTGCAGGGCGGGTACGGGAGCACCACAGCAGCCGCAGCTGACACCGCAAACAGCTTCACCGTCTCCGGATGGTTTTGCCCCACCGTCAGCACAGGCACCACAGTGCAGCCAGTCATCACCCAGAAAGACTCCGCCGGTACCGTCCTGGCCGAACTCCGCATCAACACCTCAGGCCGCTGGGAACTGGCCACCCGGACCTCCGCGGGAGCCACGGTAGCCGTATCAGCAACCGGAACAACGGTGCAGACAGGGACCTGGTACTTCGTCAACTCCGTCTACGACAAAATCAACCGCCAACTGCGCATCACGTCCGCTACATCAAATGACACCCAGACCTGGACCGTCGCCACCACCTCCGAAGCACACGCATCCACCCCGGCAGGATCCACAGTCCTCCTCGGCGCGTCCACAACAACAGCAGGAACCCCACGCTTCACCGGACTTCTCGCCGGACCCGCCCTCACCAACGGAGTCCTCGACAAAGACCAAATAGTGTCCCTCTGGGGATCCGCCAACCCCACGACAGTGACGGTGCTCAAATGAAACTGAACCACTTTTTCCAGTCCACCACACTGCTCGCCGCCATAGCGTTGGCAACCACCTCGTACTCCCTGCCCGTCCTCCCGCCTCTGCCCGGCGAGTTCAACCAAGGGTCCGTAAACAACGCCTCAGCCATACCCTCACTTGAATCGACGCCGCCGGCTGCCATCAACGTGCTCACCACACCTGAGGCCCCCGGGACCAAGGCGACAGTCACCGGCGCCTCGAGCTCATCGCTCCCGGAATCAAAAACCCAAGGGCCAGCCATCCGGAATGCCTCCTTCCCACTGGCGCCGCCCGCTGCCAATGACAAAGGCGCCGGCGACTTCACAGCCCTCCCCGGAACATCATCAGGAAATTGGGGAACAACAGGCCAGACCGGCGGATTCACCTGGACCTACCCGATTTCTGCGCGAAAAGGATCCGTGGGGCCTTCACCAGAACTGGGCCTGTCCTATGACTCCACCCGGGTCGACGAACTGACCAGTGCCACCAACAACCAGGCCAGCGCAATCGGCGACGGCTGGGGCCTTTCCGGATCGGGACGAATCACCCAGAATTTCCGCCCTTGCGCTGACCAAGGTGTCACCGGGTCCTATGACCTTTGCGGCAACCCCGGTGGACAGAATGTCTCCATCAGTTTCGGCGGCCGCTCAGGAGAACTGGTCAAAGACACCGCCACCGGTGCCTGGAAGCTCTCCAAAGACGACGGCTCCCGCGTCGAATACCTCACTGGCGCGGGCACCAACGGAAGCCATGACGGCGGCCACTGGAAAATCACCGACACTTCCGGGACCCAGTACTTCTTCGGCCTGAACAAGCTCCCCGGCTGGATTGCAGGGAACGCCACCACCAACTCTGTGGACACTCTCCCCGTGGGGGCCGCTGCCGCGGACCAGCCCTGCGCTGCCGGCTCCTTCGCAGCTTCGCTTTGCCAGCAGGCCCAAGGCTGGAACCTGGACTACATCGTTGACGTGCACGGCAACAGCCAGGCGCAGTACTACAGTCAGGCGACCAACCACTACCGGGCGCAGGCCGGAACAGGAGCGATCCTGCCCTACGTCCGCTCCAGCCGTCTGGACCGGATCGACTACGGTATGCGCGCCGGCAGCGAACTGATCGCTTCTGCTCCACTGAGGATCAGGCTGGACTACACAGAGCGCTGCACAGGGATCGACTGTGCTGCAGGAACAGACGTTCCCACAGACCTCGCCTGCCCGGCAACAGGCCCCTGCACCATCCAGTCGCCCACCTTCTACATGGACTATCGGCTCACCGGCGTCCAGACCGAGACCCTCGTCGGCACCGCCTATCAGGCAGCGGATCGATGGAACCTTTCCCACTCCATGCCCAACCCCGGCGACGGCACCAAACCGGCACTGTGGCTGGGCTCCGTGGAACACCAGGGCCTGAACACCCAAGCCGGCCAGGGCACCATCACCGATCCGCCCGTCGTGTTCGGCGGGCAGACCCTGCAAAACCGGGTATGGGTAATGGACGGACTCGCACCCTTGAACAGGTTCCGTATTTCCGCCATCAAGACCGTCACGGGCGCGACCACCGCCGTCGCCTACAACGGAGCAGATTGCTCCCCAACCAGCCTTCCCTCATCGCCGGAAACCAATACCCGGCGCTGCTTCCCGCAATGGTGGCAGCCCACCACCCCGATCATGCAGGCCTCACGGATGGACTGGTTCCACATCTACCCGGTCGCTGCGATAATAGTCGATGCCGGCCCCGGCGGGGCCGGGAGCCGGTCCCAGAACACCCGCTACCAGTACATCGGCACCCCGGCCTGGAAATACCCCGAACCCACTTACCGGACCGGGACGGCCGGGGCGAAACAGACCTGGTCCATCGCCGCAGGTTGGGCCCAGGTCAAAACCATCACAGCCGGCAGCACCACCCTCACCACCTACCTCCGCGGGCTCGATAAAACCCCCTCGAACAGCAGCGGCGGACTGAACACTGCCCAACAAACAGCCACAGACGGCAGTGTTGTCACCGACTCCATCTGGCTCGCAGGCCGGGTCCTGGAAACCCAGAGTCTCCGCAGTGAAAACGGAGCCTTGCTGGGCACCTCCGTGACCGTCCCATGGGCGTCCACCCCCACCGCCACCGGACCCGCAGCACTCGGAACACCAACCGCCCGTCAACAAGGAACCAGCAAAAAATGGGCAAAATCAGCCATAGACACCGGCTGGCGGACCACTCAAAGCGACACCCACTTCGACTCCCTCGGAAGACCCAAGGCCAGCACCCACGCCCTGGACCTTTCCACAGCAGCCGATGACACCTGCACCACCACCAGCTACGCCGATGGCACCGCCGCGAACCTCCTATCCCTGCCCGCTGTCATCTCCACCTACAGCGGCGCCTGCACAAGCGCCGGCGCACCCGCCGGGAACCTGCTGAAGTCCAGTCAGCGCCTCTACGACACGAACACCAGTGCCGTGCCGGGCAGTGCCGGATACGCTGCCCCCACCAAGGGCAGCCTGAGCACAATACGGCAGGCCAAGGCCATCACCGGTACGGCGGTCACAGACTGGCAGCCGGGACCGGCCCTGGGGTACGACTCCCTCGGACGCTTGAGCACCGCAACAGACACAACAACCGGCACCGCCAGGACCACCACCACCGCCTACAGTCCAGCCGCCGGGCCCGCTACCACTGTCACTGTCACCAACCCTCTTGGCTGGGCCGGCACCAAAAACCTGGACCCCGTACGTGGACAGGAAATCTCATCCGTGGACCCGAACGGATCCACCACCACCACCGCCTATGACGCCAGCGGCCGGACCACGGGAATCTGGGACCCCAGCCGGCCCAAGGCCACCAACCCCGTCCCCACCACCGGAACCACCTACAGGGTCTCCCAGACGGAGCCCTCTTGGATCAAAACGGGGATCATCACCTACAGCGGCGGGACCTTGGAGGACTACAAGATCTATGACGGACTGGGCCGTATCCGACAGACCCAGAGCCTCTCTACCCACGGCGGAAGCATCACCACAGACACCTTGTACGGCGACACCGGCGATAAGGCCTTGGAACGGCAGGGGTACTACCTCTCCACAGACCCCGACGGAATCCTCCGGATCCCCTCCGAAGCCGTACCCTCTTCCACCAACTACCAATACGACACAGCAGGGCGCTTGATCAAGACCCGCAAGCTCGCCTACGACAACGAGGAACAATGGGCGACCACCATCGCCTATGCAGGCACCAACTCCGTCACCACCACCGGTCCCGGCAACGAACCAGCCGTCACAGTCAACACCGACGCCGCCGGCAAGACCATCGCCCGAAAAACGTTCCGCGGCACGACGGCAACCGGGACCGCAGACACCACCACCTACACCTACAACCCACTGCAACAAATGACAGGGATGACCGACCCGGCAGGCAATACCTGGGGCTGGGTATTCGACCCCCTCGGCCGCCAGACCGGCGCCACCGATCCCGATACCGGCGCCACCTCCACCGCTTACGACACCAGCAGCCGGAAAGCAACCGCTATAAACGGCCTCGGTACCGTCACAACCACTGAATACGACACGCTCGACCGCGCGACCAAAGTATCCACGGCCCTGTCCGGCCAGCCCGCGAAAACGCTACTGACCCACACGTACGACACGGAAAAGAAAGGCCAGCTCGCCTCCAGTACGCGCTTCAACGGCCCCAACCAGGACCAGGCCGTCACCACCACCAGCTCCGGCTACAACGCGAACTACCAACCCAACTCAGTCAAGGTCCAGCTCCCGGCATCCGTCGGAACCCTCGCGGGAACCTACGAAACCAAATCAACATACGGCAAATCAGGGCTTCCCGCCTACGTCACCTACCCCGCTATCGGAGGACTTCCCCAGGAGGCCGTCTCCCACACCTACAACGAGTTGGACCAGCCCTCAGGGGTCTCCTCGCAGTTCGGCGTCACCTACATCGGCAGCACTGAGCGGGACAACATGAACAACGTGACTGCTTACGCCCAACGCGACAACAAACTCTTCACCGCCGGTACCGACACCATGGGCTCAGCCCGGGCCGTATTCTCCTGGGACTACGCCACAGGCAGGCTCCTGGATACCAAGTACTCGAACAACGCCCGCAACGTCATCACTGACATGGGCACCACCAAATACACCTATGAACCCAGCGGGCAACTCACCTCGCGCGAACTCACCTACGCCACCCGCCCCAACGGGGCGGCAGCCTCCGACTACCAGTGCTACAGCTACGACCACGCCGGCCGGCTGGCCGGGGTATGGACCCCGGCCAGCCAGGAGTGTGCCGGTGGGTTCACCGCGTCCGGCCTCGGCGGCACGGCACCCTACGCCCAGGCCTACGAATACAACACCGCCGGTGATCGGTCTAAAGCCACCCGCTACACATCAACAGGGGCCGTGGCCGTCACGGAGGAATCCACCTACCCGGCCGCCGGGGCCCCCGGTGCCCACCGGCTTCAATCCACCAAACGGACAACAGGCGCCGGAGCCGTCACCACAGACAGCTACGGCTGGGATACCGCAGGACAAATGACCAACCGGGCAGGCCAAACCATCAGTTACACCCCTGACGGGAAAATCGCCTCCACCTCCGGAACGAGCACCGTCCCAAGAAACCCCAACCCATCCGCCGCAACCGGCACAACACCCGTCACAGGGACGGGAACCACGTCTCAGCGCTACTACACCGCCGACGGAACACTCGTCGCCATCATCGACGGCACCGGCACCACCGTCACAGTAGGGAACGCGACCGCGTTCTGCGCCACTGCAGGGGCGATCTCAGCGACCAGAACCTACACCTTCGCCGGCAAAACCGTCGCCCAGCGCACCTCCCGGCCAGGCGTCACCGCAACTTCAGTGGCCTTCATCAACGGCGACAGCGTCAACACCGCCCAAGTCATGACCGGCCCCACCACAGGCGGCGGAACAGTCGGAATCACAGCCGTCAAACGCCACACGGACCCCTTCGGCCTGACCCGAGGCCCCACCCTCACCGCGATCGGCCAAACCGCCCTCGCAGCGGCCCCCTCGACCCGTACCGGCCCTGGCTCCAACGAATCCAACGAAACGGGGTTCTCCGCCGCCACCGGCTACATCTCAGGAACCAACGACACCGCCAGTACACTCACCCACCTCGGCGCCCGCGACTACGACCCCGTCCTCGGCATCTTCACCGCCCCCGATCCCATCCTGAAACTGGGTGAAGCCAAAAACTTCTCCGCTTACATATATGCCGAAGGCGACCCAGTCAACGGCTCGGACCCCTCCGGCCTCATGATCGCTGGGCCAAGAATCACGGACGGTGGGGACAGCGGCGGTTGGCGCGATCACAGAGCCACCGCCACACCAGGCCAATACGTTGCACCCGCGTTCATGGCTGCGCCACCGACGTACTTCGAAAGGCTTGTCTCTTCCAGCAGAGCGCAACCCGCCGCCACCACGAGCAGCAACCTCGACCTAATAGCAGAAGGGATGGCTGACCCCTATGGATTCACGGCCTATCAAAATCAATACGGCAACGAAGCAGCCCTAGCCACAGCTATTAGATACATCAGCTTCGACGTAGGATGGATCCCCGTATTTGGTGCCGGCTCAATCGGCCTCGACATGCTGGCCAACCAGATCGAAGGCAAACCCGCCATCAGCGAAGAAGATATCCCCCTCACAGCAATGGGCGCCCTACCTGTCGTTGGATCTATCGGGAAACTAGGAAAGACCGCCTCATCCGGCGCAAAGGTAGTTAAGAGTGGGGCGACCGCACCCAACATCGTTTTTGGGCACGGTGCGCGGCACTTAGAAGGAACAGGTCTGGGCGTTCAAGAAGTTGAGTCGATGATTCACCAGCAGGTGACGACAGCCGTGGCCAAGACGACAGCGGAGACGGGTTCGTTCTGGGGCCGCATCGAACTCAGAGGGACTACCATCGAATATCGGGCGTATACGCTGCCGGACGGCAAGATTAACGTGGGAACCTACTATGTACCTTGACCAAGTCGGAGATCGTCGTCAAGCCTCCGCAAAGGAAATAGATCTGCTTCAGCGGATGCTCGATACCCACTTTCAGGGTTCCGCGGAACTCAGGCGACAATTATCGAGCATAGTCGTTGAGCAGATTGATCGAAACGGGAGCCTTCTGCTCCGCCCGATCTCTCCAACTCCTGCCATGGTTTCTCGCCGCATTCCCGTCGAGGCGACCTACCCCGACTCCGACGGTGTCTTGGTTCACGTGCTTATCCATGTGAGAGACGGTGTGCTAAATGAACTTGAGATATACAGGGAGGACTCGGGCGATGTACTGAGCGCCGCGGTCGACGCATTGGTGCTTGAGATTGAGGCATGGGCGGAGTAGTCATAGCGCTTGACCGATGCGAAAGGTCCGCGGGTAGGCGCTCAGTTCCAGAGCGAAGACTTTCGAGCGAGCGTATTCCACTTTCGGATTGAGCAGAACGAGCATCCACTTGAATTTCACTCCGTTCGCGACATGTTGAAGACTTTTGCGCAAGCCTACGTGGAAGGTATCCATTACATAGACGATCACGGATATTTGATGCTTCGTTTGCTAGTTTGGCTGCTTCTTTAAATCCATCAGTTCAGTGGTGGAAGGATTAGGGGAATCCGTGTGCAGGTATGTGGATCGATCAAATATAGGAATCGGGAGCCTTGCCACCCCTTCCTAACGCCATCAATGAGGGCCAAGGAGGGAAGCTAAGCGTTCTCTAAGCCGTCCCTACCGCGACAGCTTCCGGCTGCTCCCCCGTCGTGAATGTCTCATCCAAACGCGTGTTCTGGGTTTCCACGGTTACCGACGCAAAACTGTCCCGCCAAAGTGATTCAGGTGACGTTTCTGCGGACCTGGAAGTCCGTCTCAAATACGATCGATCAACGAGGCAAGCCGGCCACGCTGCCGCTGGGTTCCAAGATCAACGTGGCTACATGGACGTAAGCTGTCTCGAAATGCCGTCTAACAACCGAACGTCTCACAACTGCAAATTGGTCGGATAAAGAGAATACGACCCGCCAATGGCTGTCAGGGGTACGTTGCCACCACCGAAGAGAACCTCTCAATCTGCAGGCCCCGTGCGGCCGCTGCAATTCGCTTTGAAGCGAGGCGCGCCCGGGTGCCGGCGGCACGCCGCGAGTTTTCTGTGGACGACACGTCGCCCACCCATCCACACCGGGCAGCTGCTCCGGCGTTGCCAGTGTGGGGATCCTGTGCACAGCCGGATCCGGGCCTATAGTCACTCGCGCCTTTTGTCGGGCCCCGACCCATACGATTGTTCTCCCCACAGAAGCAGGAGGCAGGAGAACCATGGACGAACAGCAGCGGCCGCGAGCCAACAGCTGGCAGATCGCCGGCGTCTGGATCTCCGCCGCTGCCCTGCTGATCGCAGCCGTCAGGGCGGCCGTCGATCTATGGCCTCTATTCAAGTAGGCTGCCCCCCCGACTCAGTCGAAGAATTCTGGTGGTGCTTCAGATACCGCCAGCTGCATGTTCTGGAGAGTGACTCTCTCAACAACCAGCAAGCGCTTGACTGTGAAATGACGTCCCTGCTCGAGATCATGGGCGATTTCCTGTTGCAAGCGCACGGGGTCGAAGAAGCTCACGCTTACAGGCAAGTCGTCGACCAGCACATACGTATCAAGGACGCCCTTGTCCTTGATTTCCCATGCGTAAACACTGTAATCAGGTGGCAGTACGAGTTCTCGTGACATAGCTAGTACTCCTCGATTCTGCGAGGTCCGGCGTAACACTTCCCTCCCAGAAGTTAGCCCGAAAGTCGCGGATGCGCCGCCATGCGGAGACAACTTTCGGGACGCGTCGGACGGCGATCAACTCATGACGCCGATGCCGCCCGCTTACCCGTGCTTGGACCCAGCGCCCTGGTCAACGAGGACATGCTCACGCTCAAGGTCCCTGCGATCTCTTCAAGCTTCTTTCCCTGGCTTCTAAGTGCGTCTCGGTAGTAGTGAAGGGTCACCCTTAGGGTGATCTTTAGCGACTGAAGGATCATTCAGACAGAATCGGAGCAAGCACATGAAAACAAATCTCGCTCCTGCCAAGTCCGCATCTTCTGCGGATTGGCTGGCCCGCGGCTTTCCGGGGCCTCCGCTTCTCGTGAGCACATTTGTGCCAGAGACTTTTCCGGCAATCGTTCGTGTTCTAAATCCCCTTGTCGGCGCAGCCGGACGGAAACTCTCGTGGACCGCTGTTGCGCAGGAGCTGGACCTTCCCTTGAACGGTGCCGCCGTTGGGGACCGTCTATGCCAGAACTACAGGGCCAAAACGGGTGAGAAGATCAATGTTGATTTCGGGACACTCGATTACCAGGTTGCATCTGCCCTGGCAGAGGTTCTTAGCCGGCACACGACCACGCCCGACAAATGTTTCTTCGCCGCCTGGGCAGGCTATTCCGACATCAGGGACGATTTGGCCGGAGCCCCCGTGGTAATCCTTCCTCCCGAGCGGGAGATGTACCTCCTCGAAGGACCCATAGAAGCTGCGACAGAGTCGGTCGATGAACACCACTCCAGGCGCAGCTTGCGGTGGTGGCCTGCTGATCAAACCTGGTGCGTTGGAAATGATCTCTACGCTGATTCGGTGTACGTCGCTGGTTCCACAGAATGCGTCTCGGCTCTGGTGGAGGATCCCGTCTGGAAACCCTCGTAGCCGACCGCTCCGACGTTCATCCTGGAATCTACGCATAAGCACTTCGAGGCCTGAAGCGAGGCGACGTTCAGATGGGGAACCCTTCTCGGGCGGAATTGGCGATGCCGCGCGTAAAGCCAAGATGGTGAGGATCAGGCGGTTGAGCGAGAAGCCACCTATCGGGCTTTCGCTCAGGCTTGTCTAGGGTGGAGCCATGACTTTCGAAAGCATCATGCCGGAAGATGTTCGCCTCATCTTTCTGCGCGTCCAGACCGAGCTTCTTCCCATTGAAGCGTTACCGGACACTGCCGCGGAATTGCTTATCCGAGGCTACGACAGTCCCGCGTTGCGGGAACTCGCCGGGCACCCGCGCAACGATCCGCGGGGGGCCAGAGACCTCTGGCTGATGGTACGGGACGAACTTGGCGTTCCCTATATGGATGATGCTGAGGCTCGGTGGATCTTGATGCGGGAGTGGATGTCCCGCATAGTCGACGGAACTCTCGATCCAGTCGAAGGCGCAAGGTTGATTCTTCGCCATGGATGGATTGAGCTCAGGCAGCCTGTTGAACTTGGCGGGCTGGTCGCGCTGCTGGACGATTGGGATGATATGCCAAGCTGGCGCGGTGACACGAAAGTGAGGATAGTGGCCGATGCCAGGGAAATCCTCAACGGACCATCAGGAAAGTCTAAGGACGCCGAGTAGCCTCAGGCCAACCTTCAGCGGGCATCATGGTGCACAGCCGGCCTCCGTCGCTGACGCTATGCTCGTGCGGTGAGCATCGTTGGAGGGACTGCACAGGACCAATTTCGTTCAATGGTAAGCACAGAGCTGGCATCGGAGCTGCGGCGCCTTGGGTTCCGTGGAAGCGGCGTACGGTACGAACTACCGTCAGCTACTCACTGGCTATTGATGGGCTTGCAGAGATCAACGTCCAGTACTGCGGATGAGGTGCGCTTCACGGTGAACCTCTCGGCGGTCGACCGCCAGGCTTGGGCCACTAAGCGCGAAACGGAGAAGTGGATGGGCATGCGGCCGAGCGCGAACGTTTTGGGTCCCGTCACGACGTCAAAGCGTTTGGGGAAACTCGTATGGGGAGCCGATACCTGGTTTGCCGTCCGGCCGCACTCATCTACTAAAGAGGTCGCCAGTAAGGTCCGGGACGCCATTAGAGACGAGGGCATCCCATGGTTACGCGCGCAGGAATCCTCCAGTAGGCCCCGCCCGTAAGCCGATCCTTGACCGGGACCGTGCTACAGGTCAGTGGCGGGTGCTGTGCGAAGTCATGATCGTGCCGTCCGAGACCAGTGCCACTCGGATGGATGCAGCGTGGAGGTCGATTTTACCGAGATCCCCTTCAACGGTGTAGTGATTTCCCTCGATGATGAGGGAGTCGATATTGCCGTAGTCGACTGACCCGTCAGGGTCGCGCGAAGGCCGGGAACTGAGCTGACCCGTCCAATTCAAATCTGTTACACCATCGAACACCAGTACTCCCTTGCGGTAGCAGTGTTGCTCTCTGGGGCGCGCCGGGGCATAGGAGGGGTGTTCCTCGGTCAGTACGAACTCCGCGGTAATGACAAGTTGTCCTCGGTTTGCACTGATGTCCAATACCCAGCTGTCTTCTAGGTAGAAGCCCCTAAGAACTTCAAGTTCAAAGTACTCTCCCAACGTCGGCCTTTCTACCTGCCCATGTACCGATGAATCGCACGGTCCGGTCAACTGTAGCGCTGGGTGGAAAGCAGCGCGCCCGTAAGCCGGTTGATCAGCGTGCCTCTGGTGCACGTAAGCCGAACCTTCATCGGACACTGGCCAAGGACGTTTGCTGTGGGATTTCACTCGGCTGCCTTCGATCGCAGCACATGGGGAGTTTGCCGTCATGTGGCGGCCTTTTTTGATCGGTAAATGTCGCTAGTTGCCGATGACGAGGATACTGGCGGCTTCGAGACCAAGCCAACCTGCGCTCGGCCGACGTGCTGAAAGATGGCGTCGGGACCCTGGAGAAGTACTATGAATCGCTCCCTGATTGGACACAGGCTGGCCTGAAGCCCGTGGTGGAGAGACCAAAATGGAGGAATCAATGTTATTCCCAGATAGCTCAACCCCGCTGGAGCCGGTCCTGACGATTCGCGGGTGTTTTCTGGTCATGTCCGACTTCGTCTGGGCGTATGCGCGGCGCGGATCAGGCGATGACCTACTAACCTTGATTGGCGACACCGGACTGTTAGAGGATGGGCGCCCAACAGACCCAGCGGCCTGGGAGGACTGGGTGGAAAGCATGGACTGGATCGAGTACGGGAATCCACCCCGTACTGGATCCTCAACGTCATACCAGGACAGCCCAACCGCCGAGGCGGTCAGTCTCACGTCCCGCGAAGGGTTCCTGATCACCTCTGACTTCTTATGGGAGTACGGCAACCGGGAAGGTGATCACCTGCTGACGTTTCTCCAAGACATAGCCCTGAGGTACGACGGCCAACCCACCAACCCAAGAATCTGGCCGGACTGGCTGGACAGCGTTAGATGGATCAAGTCTGGGAAACCTTCCAGAAATCCGTAACCATCGCTAACCCTGATCGGATCCCTCACCGCACTGTAACCGCCCGATAGCCGAACCTTGGGTTCTTGCGGTGATTGCAACACTTAGCGGATGGGTGTTGTCATGGCGAGGTATTCGATTTATGTAAGACCGGATCTTCTACAGCTGTTCTGGGCCGGGATGCAGGCTGGTGATTTCATCACTGACGCGGTTGTGCCGATCAATTCGAACAGGCGGACCGGGCGCCGGGTGCTGGCCGAGGCCGGGGGCGTCAGGCCACGCCGCGGCAGGGATTTGAAGGGCAGGTGCCTGACCTTCGCCCAGCGTGAAGAGATCGCGGTGTTGCGCTCCCAGGGACATTCGCTGCGCCGGATCGGGGCGGTGATCGGCAGGTCTGCCTCGACCGTGTCCCGGGAGCTTCGGCGCAATTCATTACCCGGGTTGCCCTATCGGGCGACGTCGGCTCACGCACTGGCATATGAGCGGGCTTCACGGCCGAAACCGGCCAAACTGCACACGAACACTGGGTTGCGTGCGAAGGTGGAAGAGGATCTGCAAAAGAAGTACTCGCCTGAGCAGATCGCAGGACGCCTGCGGGTCGAGTTTCCCGATGAGCCGGAGATGCGGGTGTCACCAGAGACCATTTACCAGTCCCTCTACGTTCAAGCCCGTGGAGCCCTGAACCGTGATCTGGCCGCGTGTTTACGCACCGGACGCGCCCTCAGGCAGCCCTGCAGGAAGGCCGGCCAGCGGAAGAACCGGATCCCCGGGATGATCAATATCTCCGAACGTCCCCCCGAGGTTCAGGACCGCGCTGTGCCGGGCCATTGGGAGGGCGATCTCATCATCGGCAAAGGCAACCTGTCCGCGATCGGGACCCTCGTGGAGAGAACCACCAACTACACGATGCTCGTGCACCTGCCCGATGGCTACAAGGCAGAGCAAATGCGAGACGCCCTGGCAGCGAAGATCAAGACACTCCCCGAAGCACTACGGCATTCCCTCACCTGGGACCAGGGCATCGAAATGCAGGCCTGGAAGAGCGTGAAAATGGACACCGGCATAGACATCTACTTCTGCGACCCGCACTCACCCTGGCAACGCGGCATCAACGAAAACACCAACGGCCTGCTGCGCCAGTACTTCCCCAAAGGCACCGACCTGAGCATCCACAGCGCCGAAGACCTCGACTGGGTCGCCCAGGAACTCAACGACCGGCCACGCAAACGACTAGAGTTCAAAAAACCTGTCGAACTGATCGAAGGACTCCTGTTGCAATGACCGCCTGAATCCGCCGAACCTTTACCGGGCCAGGTCATCCATCGCACGTTTGTCGCTGCATATGCTTGCCGTATGAGAATTCAACAGTCAGGAGGGGGCGCAGCGGGCGTCGAGTTGATCACCGCCCACGCACTGTGGCTCATCAGGCACGATGCCGCAGCAACTGCGATCTCGGCTGCGACTGACGCGCTTGTCGAAGGTAATGACAGCGAAGCACTCCGCGAACTTGCAGGCATGCCCACCGATGCGAACGCATTCGAGCTCGGCGCACTCATCGACGAATCTCTCAACAGCCTGGACCTGCCGACATCCGGGATGACTGAAGATGACGCACTCGTGATCGCGACACGTCACTTTGCCCAACAAGTGATCGCCGGACTACTTCCGATCCGAGAGTTCACGGCCTGGGCTCACTCCGTCGTCGGGCACACCGGGCCATCGCTCGCACAGGAGATCGTGGAACTTGATGATCTCTATGACGCGTTCGAGGGAGGCTGGGGCGAGGAGCCGGACGCGACGCAGACACTCGAGCGATTTCTTGAGGCATCACTTCCAGCGGTTCAGAAGTGGGCGCAATTCCGAACCGCCTAGGATCCCTCAGCGGACACCCGCGTGCGAAGTCCTATCTTGGCTGTTTACTCGGGATCTCGGGTCCGCGACCGGACTCCCAGAACGACACATGTCTGTGTTCCCACCAGTTCATCAATGCTTCAGCGCCCTGTTTGCGTTTGAACGCCAGTTCCGATTCATACAGGGGAATGGCCTGCAGAAAATGGACGTGGGATCCGTCCGGCAACTGGACCGGGGGAAGGACTTCCTCCTGATCTAAGACGAGGAATGCCATCATGTCCGTTCCGGGCCAGAGTGGACCATCGGAAGGCACCGAATCCCCGCTGTTGACGGTCACAGCGTTCCGTCGGCCGTAGAGTCCCAACGCCGCAAACGAACTGGCGACGGCGTCCGGGCCTGGATTCAGGCCGAGCATGAATTCAGCCCCGTGTCTGGGCTCGCCGACGTCTTCGAGCACTGCGTCACTGGCACCCACCGTGACGTAGATGTCCACGCCCTCACCCGTGGCCTCTGCAGCCCATTTCCAGATCTCGATGGAAAGCCCTTGAACTTCGAATTCGGCTGTCTTCGTGGGGTCGCCCCATCGGGCCAACAAGTAGTCCTGAATTGAACCCCGCTGTAGAAAATCCGCCATGTCTAGATTCTTCCCTATGGAAAACGTCTCCGCGTGCCCGTAAGCCGGTCGTTCAGCGTGCCGCTGAAAGCCGCTGACCATATCCGAGTGACGGCGGGTCTGGGCGATGTACGTATGACCCGCACGGTGAAATGAACGATGAGGGGGCGCTAACAGCAACTGCCGGCGGGGACAACGGGGCCAGCCCTTGTCTCGGAAACATGTTTCATCAAGCGCGAACGCTGCCGACGTCAAAGACGACGGTTTTCGGACCGGTGGTCCAGATTGGAAGATTCGGTAACCTGGCGGCCAGAATTCATGCCTATGGGCAGTCCAATCAGCCCAGGGAAGTTAGGAGTTCGTTGCAGGCTTGCTCGCAGCGCCGGCACGCCTCCGCACAGATCCGGCAATGCTCATGCATGTCCGCGTGGTGTTGGCATTCATCGCCGCATGCCTTGCATACCGTGGCGCAGGACTGGAGCACGGCCTGGGTGATGTTGGAGTCGTAACCGGTATGGCGAGAGAGGATGTTTCCCGTCGTTGTGCAGATGTCCGCGCAGTCCAGATCTGTACGGATGCATTTGGTCAGCTCGGCCACCTTGTCCTCGCTTAGACAGGCATCTGCGCAGGCGGTGCAGGCTTGTGAGCAGGCATAACAGGCTGCGATGCATTCGGCCAGTTTGTGCTGATCAATGTCGCCAAGGTCTTTGGGGTAGGCATCTAGCAGTTTGTGAGTGGTCCCGTGGGTCATTTTGTACTCTGTCTTCTAAGGATGAGTAGCTGGAAAAGGTCCGGAGCCGGCCCAGTCCGGGCTCCGGAGCGGGAGGTTAAGGGCCAGAGTGGCCGCATTCGCCATTGAGCTTGAAATCAGAAAGCGCGGGGCTCGAGAAATCCTGGAAGCCGTCTGTGATCACGTTCAGTGAGCGCAGGGAGCTTGTATCCGAATGGCTGCCGTATCCGGGTGTTACGCCGGGCGGATCTGCGACGTCTCCAAGTGGATGATGCGTGAAGGCGGTCTCCGAGGCGCAGTCAAAGGATTCCACGATTGGGTGGATTGTTGCAGACGCTGCCGGCGCAAATCCTAGAGCGCCGAGAAAAACGATGGCAGAAACCGCAAGCAGTCTCTTAGTCAGATTCATTAGCTTTCTCCTTTACTAACAGGAGCGCAGGCTGCGCTCCGAGCTCCATTAACGTCTCGCTTCGATAGCAAAGCAATAGCCGCCGAAAAGGAGTTCAAGAATGCTGTCCAGACAGCATCAATCACCTTGATGCCCGCCACACCACACATAATGGGCGATTCCAACGGCAATCACTGCGGTGAATACTCCGACCCCGCCACGCAGCACCAGAGCCGAGTATGGGAAAACGAATTCATCACCACGAGCCCACTATTGCAACAGGCCTCCGGGAAGGGAACGGAGGAACGTCCTTACCTCAAGATTGAAGGCGTCGGCTCCCTCTATGTTGCTCAGGTGCCCGAGGCCGGGAAGTATAACGAGCCGGGATCGGGGGATTTTCGCGTGCAGTTCCTTTCCAACCGCCAACGGCGATCGCGTGTCGAATTCGCCATGTAGTACCAGTGTTGGGACGTTGATGTTCGGCAAGATGCCGCGAAGGTCGGCTTTCGCCATAGCTCTGAGCATCGTCAAACTGGCGCGCGGGTGGATATCGGACATCAGCGTTAGAGTCTGTTCGGCCATGGCTCGCGGTGCAGACTCGGTGAGCATGCCGGGCAGGTACTTGGGCAGCCAGTCCTCGGGAGGCTGTGTGACTTCTTCACTGATCCGCTGGACGCGGCGCTGTACCTCGTCGGCGGGCAGGGAGCCCGCCCAGCCCGCGTACGCCCCAGCTAGGATCAGGCTTCTGGGCAAGGTCGGGTGTCGTGCATACAGCGCCAGGGCGAGAGCGCCACCGAACGACAGGCCAAGGATGTGTGGGCGATTAAGGCCGAGCGCTCTCACGAATCCAGCAAGGCTGTCGGCGTATTGTTCCATGGAAAAGGACTCGGGAGGATCGTGGGATCCTCCGCAGCCGGGAGCGTCCCAAGCGACGACATCAAATTCGTCATCGAGGTCGTTGAGCTGCGGGCCCCAGGATCGGCTGTCGAACCCAAAGCCGCCATGGAGAAGGACGAGGGGATCTCCCGATCCCAATCGTCGGTAGGTGATCTTATGGCCGGACACTGTAACTGCGCCCACCCACATATCTTGGCATCCGGCAATAAAGGCTGGCAACGCCGCGACACTCTCTACCTTCCCAAGGATCTGAACTAGTGGTTGGGGAAGCTCATCCATGGATTGACTCACTGTGGAAGGACGGCGGTTCCTTCCATGAAGCGGAAGCAACGGCCAGCGAGCAGGGTGCGATCTCCTTGGAAGTCGATAGTCAAGGTGCCGCCGCGTGCCGATGCCTGCTGGGCAAGCAGTTCATTTTTGCCTAGGCGTTCGGCTCACATCGGAGCGAGCTGGCAGTGGGCCGAACCGGTGACTGGATGCCCTCAACGATGTAGATCAGGTCTGTGGCTTGTAGTGCTTCAGTCACCGGGACGCCCAAGGCCTTGGCGATGTCGGGCCGACGTCCGGGCAAATGTGTGAGCGTATAGACTCGCTCCGCCGCCGGGTGTACTTTTCAGCTGTGGAAGGCTTTACGCATCCTTCGGACGCCGACCGCGAGTTTCGTGAGCTCCGTAGGCGGGCATACGGTCCGGATCCAGACATAAGTGTCGACCCTCCGGCCCTGGCGAGGTTGCGCGACCTTGAGGCGGCGACCCGCGCTGACATCAGTTCACCGCCTGTTGCCTCAGCGAGCGAGAGTGCGCCAGATTCCGATGCTGCCGCCGATGCTGCCTCGATTGAACATCCGCTGCCTAAGTGGAGTCGCCTTGGCTGGGTCGGTGGCGCGCTGGTCCTCGCGGTTGGGATCATTATGACGATCCTGATGTTATCCGCGCCGCGCCCTGAGGCCACTCTTTACCCGACACGGGCCGCGGTCGATGACCAGGTCCGCGAACTCGTGGAGGGAGTACCCATGCTGCTGGTCGAGGCTTCAACCCTCCGCGGATACGGGTCGTATCTGGGTCTTGAGATCTGGTCCGGCGTGGACAGGTTCGACGCGCCGTGTCTGGTGGCAATTCACCGGGCAAGCGGTAATCTCTCGAAAGCTCGATGTGCTCCGGCTCCAGCAGATCTTATTATGGACGTCGCCTCATCCGGCGATGGGTTTGAAGGATTCGAAGGACGTAGCGGCGACGGCATCATCCGATTCATACTTCGTGACGACAAGGTGGATGCTTACGTCTACCTCATGCCGGAGGAGGGTTGATGGACCCATCCTCACCCCGGTCCGATGCTGAGCGCGAGCTGGACGAGCTCCGCAGGAGGACATACGGTCCGCACCCGGATATTCAGTCCGACCCCGCAGCACAGGTAAGACTGACGGAACTGGAGGCGGCACGCACCGCGATTACTCGCCCCGCCACCGGCACCGAGGTCTCAGCACCCGCTGCAGCCCCGGATTCCGGGTCAGTTCCTCACTCCACCTGGACCAGGTCCATTGACGAAAAGCCGGGCTCGGCAACCAGCATCGCGCCCGTGGCGGAGTCCAGGATTGGATCGATGTCCTCGACCTGGCGTCGTCTCACGGCGACACGTGCCCGACGTTACTCATTTGTGGCCGGCGCGCTGGCAGTCTTTCTTGCCGGTGTGTTCGCCGTGACATGGATTGCAACACCGCATCCCGATGCCACATTGCATCCAATCGCAGACGAGGCAGACAGCGACGTTCGCACAATGCTGGAATTCCTCTCAACGCTGGAATTCGCTTGGGGGGAAGCTGCCGGCCAATCCAGCTTCCGCGGCTATCAACCGTATTGGGGAGTTGAACCCTGGTTCTTCGTGGACGGACGGGGCTTCCAGTGCTTCATGCTCATTAGTCGCTCCGGTCCCACTGTAGACGGCGCCAATTGTGTGCCGCCCGGGGTCGATCTTTTTGCAGACATCGACGGGGACTTCCTTCGGACCGATGACGGTATGACAGGCGTCCCGAATGGCATCGTCCGGTTCCACTACCGCGGCGATTCCGTAGACGTCTTTCTCTACCCCGCGTCGTCGAAGGCAGAATGAGGCGCGGGCCCGGAAAGATAGGCCACGAGGTTCAAATGCCCTGCCGCGGGCCGAGGAGAGTGGATTCGCCGGGGGCATTTCACCAAGAGCCTGACGAGGGATTCAAGGGCGCCGCCCCCTGCTAGCCTTGCGACGCGATCCGGTCGGCGGCCCTCACGTACAAGTAGACGTCGACGTGGTCGCCTTGGAGCACGAATCGGATGAGACTGTCGGTCGGCAGGTCGGCGAAGACCCCGCCGGAATTGTAGGAGACCCCGCCGGACCCGTCGTTCCTGGGATTCACCAAGTCCGCGATGGTGTCGAGGCCTTCGGGGAACACCCTTCGTCGCCGATCCCCTCCCTGAGTCCCTGGCCGGGGTGGGCCACGAGCAGGCAGACCGTGCCGAAGCGAGACTTTCCGCTCCAGACGCTGAGGCCCCGGAAGTCCTCGTAGCGCCCCAGCTCATCGGTACTGAGACCCAGCCAGTTGAGAGTGCCGTACGGGTCTTTCGGCTCATCGGCGTCGGCACCGAAGGACTCCAGTGCGAGCACGTAGTCCGGTGTGAGCGCGTAGTGCGGTGCGATCACCGTAGGTCCCTGCGCATCGAGGACGGGCGGCAGCATCTCCGCCGTCGACGCGTCGGTCTGGATTGGAGTGGACCCAGGAGCAAGCAGCTGCGACATCCAAGCGACGAGGGCAGCGATCAGGGCGAGGGCCGCAATGGCGCTGCCGAGGATCGCCAACCAGCGGCGGCGGCGCCACCACGGTGCCGCGGGGGCATCGACGACGGGATTCGGCTGGCGTTGGGCGGCCTCCAGTTCGGAAAGCCGAGCCATAGCCGCCGCATCCCCTGCGATGTCGGCACCCGGTCCGTACGCGCGTCGTTGGAGGCGCTCCAACTCGTCCATGTCCTCATTATCCGCGCGGGCACGACACGGGAAAAGGGTGCCCCGGAACGAGGATGACGTCGGCAAAACCGGAGTTCACTTGGCGATCCATATCGCCGTGCATTCGAATGCTGGAGCTACGTTGCAATGGTGGCCTCCGTCGTGGTTGGCACGGCCGCCGCAGCTTTCGTGGGGTGGGTATTTAGAGTGCGGGTTGAAGCAGCCGATACCATGACGTCCGAGCCTGAAATCACCCGATTCGGTGGAACAGCCTTACTCCTCGTCGGGCTGAGCGTACTGGTGTTTCCGCCTCGGCCGTTTTTGCCGCGGTAAGGCAAAGCAAGATCAACCGGGCGAAATAGAAGGCAGGAAAGGGGCCTTTGGATTACTCCACCGACCCCTTGATATGCAAGTATCCACTTGCCTATTATGGAGCCATGGTCGATGTCTTCCGTGCTCTCGATGACGAAACGAGGCGCCTGGTTCTTGACGAACTGTCTGCGAGGGACGGCCAGACACTATTCGAAATCTGTACCACGCTGGCAATGCGTCACGGCCTCACCCTCACACGTCAGGCGATCTCCCAGCACCTCGGAGTGCTTGAGTCGGCTGGCCTCGTGGTGACCGAGCGGCGTGGACGCTCCAAATTCCACTACTTCAATCCAGAGCCACTCGCCCAGATCACCGGACGGTGGCCAAGCAGAAAAAGGACTGAACAATGAAAATTTCCCTGACGAGCCTGTTCGTTGACGACCAGCGGGCAGCCCTCGCCTTCTACACCGAGGTGCTCGGCTTCAAAAAGCGGCATGACATCCCCCTCGGCGAGAACTTCTGGCTAACCGTTGAGTCACCCGAGGTAGTTGACGGTCCGGAGCTTTTGCTGGAGCCGGCTGGTCACCCTGCAGTGAAGCCGTATCGGGATGCGCTGATGGAGGACGGCATTCCGTTGGCTCAGTTCTCCGTAAACGATATCGAGGCCGAGTACGCCAGGCTGACCAGCCGGGGTGTCGTGTTCACCCAGCCGCCCACCGACATCGGCACCGCCTTCGTAGCCGTCCTTAACGACACCTGCGGCAACCTCATTCAGCTCATCGAAATGAAGCCGAACTGGAACGACGCCGACGCCAGTTAGGGGGAGGCCCCCTACGGCTCCAAGCTCACACCCCAGCGGCGGACCGCCCCGTCAGGGCCGCTTCCAGCGCCCGCCCCCATTTGACGACGGCGGCACCACACTCGGCGCTTTTGGGTTCCAGCCTGCTTTTGGGCCCCACAACCTGCAGCGCGGCCAGCACCTCGCCGCGGAAGTCGTGAATAGGGACAGCAAGGGAATACAAGCCGGGTTCGGCCTCTTCATCCACCACTGAATATCCGCGCTCGCGGGCCGAGTGAAGCCGCTCGAGGAAGTCGTCAACGCCTGTGGGGGTCTTGGGTCCATGCTTCACGAACTCGGTGCGGCTGAACACCCTCCGGACCTCGTCGTCAGTAGCCTGCCACAGCAGTGCCTGGCCTGCGTCACTGCAGTAAGCGGGGTAAGGCCGGCCGATCCACGAACCGATCATCTTGCTGTCAGCCGGAACGCGCTCGCCGATCGTCACTGTTGAATCGCCGCTCAGAACGCCCAGGAAGCAGCCTTCTCCGGTGTCCTCGACAAGGCCTTCCAGCGCCGTCAGCCCATCAGTCCGCAGACGCTGCTCCGTGAGGGCCCGCGCATCCGCATATAACCCCCAGTGCAAGGCATAGGCCCGGCGCTCGCCGCGGATCAGGAAGTCCTCCTGCAGTGCCGCCTTGAGCCCGCGTGACACTTGGCTGCGGTCTTTGCCGAGATCAGCGGCGACGTCGGCAACCGTGGCGCCCGCGCTGCCGGCGGCATGCCGGGCACTCACCGCGAACACCACGTTCATCCCACGGCCCATGCTTGAGTTTTTCGGCATGGGCCGAGTCTAGCCAACGTTGGTGACTGTTAACTGCAGAGGTCAGTGGATGGCAAAGACCCTGGCAGGAAAGCCGCTGCCACCTTGGGGTTTGGGCCAGGTGGCCACGATCGCCGCCCCTGCTTCGGGCAGGGACTCCAAACTGGCCAGAAGCTCAATCTGCCAGCGCCCCTGCGCCAGGATGTAGGTTTCGAGACTGAAGTCGGAGCGCGACGTCGCCTGGCCCGGGTCAGTGTCTGTTTGTTCGTGCCCGATTGCGCGGATATTCCGCTCTTCCACCAAGAACCTCAGTACCGCGGAGGACCACCCGGGTGTATGGCTGACGCCGTCGGAATCCCGGTTGGCCATGGCCTCCCCGTCCGGCCAGCGGCTGCTCCACCCACTGCGCAGCGCTACGAAGGAATCCTCCGGGATCCGGCCGTGCCGCTTTTCCCACGCCTCCACATCGGCGAGGGAAGGTGTGGCGTCGGCGTCCGCGTCCACGCGCTCACTGATGTCCAGGACCACAAGGGGCAGGATCATTTCCTGCACGGGGATGTTGTCCAGGGTCCGTCCTGACCGGATAAAGTGCGACGGCGGATCGACGTGGGTGCCCCACTGCCCGACGATGGTGTACTGGTGCGCAGTAAACCCGTCCCCGGCTTCCAGATCAAAGAGATTGCTGCGGACTTCATCGGGAAATGCCGGGAAATGGGGTTGCCCCGGGTGGAAGGCGTGGGTCAGATCGGTGAAGGTCCGGCCGGCCAAGAGGGTGCTGAGGCCTTCCCATACTCCGGTGCTGAGGCTTTCGGTGGTTCCTGCGCTGATTGTCATGCCGCAACCCTTCCTGTCATGAAGGTGGAGATGTTGAGGGCTTCGGAAACTTCAAGAACCGGGACTTCCCACGGGTGGATAGCCACGACTCGTTCGACAATCCGCCCGACGGCGTCGTCGGAAAGATCCGCGTCGATGTAGGTGGTCAGCAAGAAGGTGGGGGAGACGCTGCGCTTGCCGACTGTGCCCATTGTTGGATTGGCGCCTTCGCCCACCGTGAATCCCTCGAACCCCAGGCCCGACTCAAAGACGTGGTGGTACATCCCGAAGTCTCCGAGTTCGGGCATTTCGCGCAGAGCGGCCAGAAACGCGGCCATCCGGGGGTCCTCCTCGAACACCTGTGTTTCGCCGGCAGCGAGCCGCGCGAGGATCTCCCGCTCGATTGGCCAATGGATGCGTAGTTTCCGCACTCGCTTCATGCCCGAAATTCCCATGTGATTCCTTTTCCTGTGGCCAGGCCTTGCCTGGGAACGCTCTTATGCGTTCACTTGTGCCTTCATGGTGACACACCTCACTGATCATCACAAGCACGTTGAGATGTTTATTATGCACATCTAACGCAAACGCAGGCGCTCCAAAGCATGGAAGGACGTGGGGTACCAAAGGCCAGAAGGGAGGGGCCTAGAAGCCCAGTTGGGCGCCAACCTGCAGGAGCAGGGCTTCGGAACCCATGGGGCCGATGAGTTGGATTCCCATGGGAAGGGGACTTCCCGACGTCCCATCAGTCCAGTGGACGGGCAGAGTGATCGCAGGCAGTCCGCAGGCATTGACCATCGATGACCACGGAGCGTACTCGCACTGCCGGCGGTAGTCTCCGTCGGCGTCGCCCGCCCACTCGGTGGGCCATGGCCCGTCGCCATGCGTGCCGGTAAACCAGCCCACAGGCCTTGGCGTCTGAGCGAGGGCGGGGGTCATGATGAGATCCCACGCCGCGTACTGGGCGATGGTGTCTCGCTGGAACTGCCGCAGAAAACCCACCGCTTCGGCGACCTTGGTGGCGCTCCGCTGCTGGGCCCGCCGCCTGAACGTCCGGGTGAGCGGGGTGAGGAGCGGTTCCCGCCGCGGGCTGATACGCGCGGCGCCCACTCCGGCAGTCCAGGCCGTGGTGAAAGCATCCGGGTAGCGGTTGTCGTAGCGGATGGCCGCCTCCGACGTCGTATGTCCTGCCGCCTCCAGCATCCTCGTCCCTTTAGCGAGTGCCTCGAGTGCCTCGGGGTCGGGAGTGAAAGGGAAAATGCCTTGCCAGGGGCTGTCCAGGCTGATGCCAATCCGGAGCCTTCCGGGTTCTCGTTTCACGGCTGCAAGGTAGCCTCCGGTGGGACCCAATGGATCCTGGGCGTCGAGCATAAGGGCATCCGGCATCAACGCGTCCAGCATGAGCGCCGCGTCCTCTGCCCGCCTTGCAAGAGGGCCAGCGACCACTAGACGGGCAGGGTCGCCGGTGCTTTCCCCCGCTGGTACCAGCCCACGCCCGGGCTTTAACCCAACAAGTCCGCATGCCGCAGCCGGAATTCGGACCGAGCCGCCGCCGTCGGTCCCGGGAGCGAACGGGACGAGTCCGGCCGCCACAGCTGCGGCGCTTCCGCCAGAGGACCCGCCGGAACTTCTGCTCATCGCGTAAGGATTGCGCGACGGCGGCGCGATCCTGTTTTCGCTGTAGGCAGTCAGTCCGAACTCGGGCACCTGCGTCTTTCCGAGGGAAATGACTCCCTGCGCTTTGAGTGCTGCGGCAAGTACTCCATCAGCGGGAGCCGGACGATGGTCCAGCGCGGCGCTTCCGTGAGTGGTCACAACGCCTGCCACGTCCGTGAGGTCCTTGAATGCCACCGGCATTCCATGAAGGAGCGGAAGGGCATTTGCGCCGGAACCACGCGCAGTGTGCACGTAGTGGTTGTCAGCAGTTGCCGCGTCCCGCATTGCCTGCTCTGCCGTCACAGTGATGAAAGCACCTAAGCCCTTGTTCCTTGCCTCGACCCGGCGAAGGTAGTGTTCGGTCGCTTCCCTGGCCGACAGCTTGCCCTCTGCAAGGGCATCCCGCAATTGCACAGCGGAGAGTTCATGGAGGTCAGCCACGACGGGCCGTCCTTGTGATGATGGCTCTTACCGGCACGCGATTCTCCTTTGCCTTGTCCACAGAAAGCGTAACGTGGCACCTGCTGGGGGATGGCTCCAGCTGCTGGCGATACGCTGGAGTCAGACCTAGAAAATCCAGGAGAGGACTCCCATGAGCGATTTCGAAACCGTAAAAGTGAACGATATTCCTGCCGGTGCGCGTCTTCTTGACGTGCGGGAGGACTATGAGTGGTCAGCCGGGCACGCTGAGACTGCGCTGCACATCCCATTGGAACAGCTTCCCGCGCGCCTCGATGACCTGGACCCGGACGAAGACCTCTACGTTATTTGCCGTACTGGTGGACGCTCGTTCCGCGCTGCCCAGTGGCTGGTGGCGCAGGGATATTCCGCTTTCAACGTGGCAGGTGGCATGGATCAGTGGCTGGAGTCCGGCTTGCCGCTGGTTTCCGAGAGCGGCCTCAAGCCAGTGATCCTGTAGTTCCTGTTCCGCCTGCTGACCGTTCAACTGAAGGACTACCGATGCCCGCAGTTCCCGTTACCTACACCTTCCTAGGCCCTGAGGGTACTTTCACCGAAGCGGCGCTGTTGCAGGTTCCGGGGGCTGCGGACGCGGTACGTATCCCGTCGTCGAACGTCAACTTGGCCTTGGATAAGGTGCGGGACGGATCCGCTGACGCCGCTATGGTGCCCATCGAAAACTCGGTTGAGGGCGGTGTGACGGCCACGCTCGACGCCATAGCAACAGGGGAGGAGCTGCGGATCATCCGTGAGGCCCTTGTTCCCATCAGCTTTGTCCTTGTGGCAAGGCCTGGGGTGAAAATCGCGGACATCCGCAGCATTTCCACCCATGGACACGCCTGGGCCCAATGCAGGCTGTGGGCCGAGGCCAATATTCCAGGTGCTGAATATATTCCAGGCTCCTCGACTGCCGCAGCGGCGCTTGGCCTGCTCAACGACGACGGCGTCCACTACGACGCCGCTATTTGCGCGCCCATAGTGGCCGAAGAGCAGCCAGGCCTGCAGGTCCTGGCGGAAAACATCGGCGACAATCCCGGAGCCGTAACCCGCTTCGTGCTCGTCAGCAGGCCTGGAGTGTTGCCGGAGCGCACGGGCGCCGACAAAACGACTGTGGTGGTGCCGCTGCCGGAGGACCGTCCTGGCGCCTTGATGGAGATTCTGGACCAGTTCGCTACGAGGGGAGTGAACCTCAGCAGGATCGAGTCCCGCCCCACCGGACAGTACCTGGGGCACTACTTCTTCAGCATCGATGCTGACGGGCACGCAGCGGATGCGCGGATGGCGGATGCCTTGGCGGGTCTGCACAGGATCAGCCCTGCAACACGCTTTCTCGGCTCGTACGGGAGGGCAGATGCGCAGAGCCCGGTGGTGGAGCCACACACCTCGGACGAAGCATTCCAAGCGGCGCATGCATGGGTCCAAGGAATTCTCTCCGGCGCATCTGTAAGCCAGGATCCAGCTCCGGAGGCTTCGCGCACAGCGTAGACAAATGCCACTTATGGCACTTCCGCGCCTGCTGAACTGTGCGTATGCTTGCCAGATCAAATGGGGGAAACCTCTACCGGAGGGAGCGGGACATGTCAGCAGCCAGTACCGAGAATGACGGCCAAGGGATGATCGTCAATCCGAAGCCGCGTGCCGAAAACCAGGACTGGGACGGCGATGAGGCAGACCGCGCCGATCGACTCCGCTTTGAAGAAGAGCAGGCCATGATCCGCGAGCAAACCGAAGCCCGTGCCGCAGCCAAAGCAGCTGCAGAGAAGCTGGCCGCTGAAGCCACAAAGGGCTCCGGCTCCTGACGGTGGCCCAAACCTGCCGTGCGAAAGTGACCTGAGCAGGGGGCAACGCTGGTTCTACAGCGTGGATCCCTCCGGCATCCAGTGTGCCGTTGGGTCACCTTTGACACGGACCAGCAATGACCGGGGGTCAACTCTGACAGTAACCGAGGTGGCTTCACCTGAGGGGTCCCCATCCAGTTGGGTCGGCATCGGCTCGGCGCAGCGGATTACTGCCTTGCCCGAGCGGTAGTAGGTCATCACGGGTAGATGCCGCTTGTGCTTGAACACGACTTTTGCGTACATCGCCACCCAGCCGATGGCGCTGCGCGGGCTCATGACCACAACGTCGAGCATGCCGTCGTCGATCATGGCCTGCGGGACAAAGTCGATACCACCCGGGATCAGGCCGCAGTTCGCGAAGAGCAGGCTGCGGATTTTCCGGGTTTGCTCCGGCTGATCGTCAAGGGCGATGGACACCTTTTTCCGCCTGCCGGGCATATGGCGAACGCCGGCTTCCGTATAGGCCAACCAGCCCACCGCCCTCTTGAGTCCGTCGTTGGTATCGCCAAGGATTTCGGCGTCCAGGCCAATTCCGGCGATGACCAGGAACGTGTGCTTGGACGAATGCCCGGTCCTTGAGTTGACGATGCCCATTTGGGCTGTGTCGATGAAGCGTTGATGACCGAACAAGGCTGTATCGATGCTCCCGGGCAGGTCGTAGACATCAAGGTTCAGATTGCGGGCCAGGAGATTTCCGGTTCCCAGCGGGACAAGGCCCATGGGGATCTTGCTGCCGGCCAGGGTCTCAGCCACAACCCGTACTGTTCCATCGCCGCCGCCCACCAGAACGACGTCGGCCTCGTAAGCAAGGGCCGCCCGCCCCTGAGAAAAGCCGGGATCCTCAACTGTGGTTTCAAAGAAGCGGGGCTCATCCCACCCGGCGGCGAGGCAGGCTCGCTTTATGGATGCACGCGCTTCCTCGGATTTGGCCTTGATGGGGTTTAACACGACCGCCACTTTTTGCTTTTCCAGGCCAGGGTGGTGTGCTTCTTCGTGAACGGCACTGCGGATGTGCCGCGCCTTTAGCTTGCGCACACCCCACCAGCTCGAGAAGGCGAACGCCAGAGCTCCGAGGGCGATGAGATAGATCAGCAGGTCGCTCATTGTGCTCCAACAGTATCCCGGCCCGGGGTCTCGCTTGAGCCCGCGTCGGTCTGCGTGGTGGATTAGATACTCTTGTCTGGTGATCGACGTAAAAGACCTCAGCGACAATCCGGACAAGTTCCGTGCCAGCCAGCGCGCCCGCGGCGCCGACGAATCTGTTGTGGATGCGATCATCTCCGCTGATTCAGCCCGCAGGGCAGCGCTGATTCGCTTTGAGAACCTGCGCGCCGAGCAGAATGTCTTCGGTAAGAAGGTGGCCCAGGCCAAGGGTGAGGAAAAGCAGGCCCTGCTGGCAGAGGTCAGGGAACTCGCAAACTCTGTGAAGGCTGCTTCCGCCGAGGCTGACGCCGCCCAGGCCAAGCAGGAGGAGTTGCTGCGCGGCATCCCCAACCTGATCGAGGACGGGGTTCCTGAAGGCGGCGAGGATGACTACGTCGTGGTCAAGACTGTGGGCACGCCACGTGAATTCCCTGACTTCGAGCCTCGCGACCACCTGGAAATCGGCGAGCTGATTGGCGCCATCGATATGGAACGTGGTGCCAAAGTCTCAGGCTCACGGTTCTATTTCCTTCGAGGGGTCGGTGCCCGGCTGGAAATGGCGCTCCTCCAGATGGCCATGGAACAGGCCATCGACGCCGGTTTTGTTCCCATGATTACCCCTACTTTGGTGCGCCCTGAAACCATGCAGGGCACCGGCTTCGATGTTAAGCACGACGCCGAGATCTACCGCCTCGCCGAAGACGACCTTTACCTCGTGGGAACCTCGGAAGTGGCTTTGGCCGGGTACCACGCCGATGAGATCCTGGACCTCTCCAAGGGGCCGATCCGGTACGCGGGCCAGAGCTCCTGCTACCGCCGTGAGGCTGGCTCGCACGGTAAGGACACCCGCGGGATCATCCGTGTGCACCAGTTCAACAAGGTGGAAATGTTCATCTACACCACGGTGGAAGAAGCCGCGGCCGAGCATGAGCGGCTTCTGGCGTGGGAAGAGGAAATGCTGGGCAAGTGCGAGCTGCCGTACCGGGTCATTGACACGGCGGCCGGCGACCTCGGCATGTCCGCGGCGCGGAAGTTCGACTGCGAAGCCTGGGTTCCCACTCAGGGCGCCTACCGGGAGCTCACGTCGACGTCCAACTGCACCACGTTCCAGTCCCGCCGCCTCAACATCCGTGAGCGGACTGTCAACGAGGAAGGCGTCTCCAAGGGAACACGCGCCGTCGCAACCCTCAATGGCACCCTGGCCACCACACGCTGGATAGTGGCCATCCTGGAGCACCACCAAAACGCGGACGGTTCCGTCAACGTTCCAGTGGCGCTGCAGAAGTACCTTGGCGGCCTTGAAGTCTTTCCGGTGCTGTAACCGGTCGCCTACGAGTTGATCGGCTGGGCTCGCGCGTCCTCCGGAGATGCTGTGAGCCGTACGGGTTCCGGTCGTGATGCAGTGCTCGCGACCGGAACAACGGCTCCGATCCGGGCTGATTCGAGTACCGATTCCATGACATCGAGTACGTGATAGGCCAGCTTGCCGCCAGCGCGGGGTTCTTCTCCCGGCGGCGTTGCAGCGAGGTCTGCGATGCCGAACCCTCTCCCTGAGTCGATGTACCCGGCCGATACCGGCAGAGTTTGCCAAGAGTCGCCGCTTAGCATGAAAAGTTCGACATCTCCCTCAAAGAGATTCGGGTCCGGGATGGCCAGGGAACCACGATCCCCGTGGACTTCGATGTTTGACGACTTGGTCCTGACCGCGTCGAAGCTCATGACGAGCGTGGACAAGGCCCCGCCCTCGTGGGTAAGGATGCCGGTTACGTGGGAGTCGATGCTGACGGGTATCACCTCTCCTTCCCGCGCTCCGGAACCGATAGTACGTTCGGCACGGGTGTGACTGGCCGCGCCGGTGACCGAAACCACCGGCCCCAGCAGGGTGACCAGGGCGCTGACGTAGTAAGGCCCCATATCGAGCAGCGGACCGCCACCGGGTTGGTAATAGAAGTCAGGGTTGGGGTGCCAGCGCTCGTGACCGGGGGTGACCATGGTCGCCGTCGCCGAAATCGGCGCCCCGATCAGTCCGTCGTCGATCGCCTTGCGGGCCGTCTGAATTCCGGTTCCGAGAACGGTGTCGGGGGCACAACCGACGGCGACCCCCGCGGCTTCCGCTGCTCTCAGTACCTGCCGGGCTTCGGCAGTGGTAGCCGCAAGGGGCTTTTCCCCGTAAACGCTCTTTCCCGCGGCAATTGCCTTGAGGGCGACGTCGGCATGGGCCGCAGGGATTGTCAGGTTCAGGACCAGGTCAACGTCATCCGCGGCGATCAATCCGTCCACGGTCAACGCCCGGACGCCGTCGTTCTCATCGGCTACGGCCTGGGCCCGAACGGGGTCCAAATCCGCTACTGCCACGAGTTCGATGACCTCCAGACGTCGGAATGTGGCGAGATACTGCGCGATGATGGCCCCGCATCCGATAATTCCGACGTTTATCGGCTTGCCCACAGAAGGCCCCTTTCGATGATGGTACGTACGTTTCTGTCTTTAAGGACTTCCAGGCTGTGTCCGGGCGTGGAGACGAAGATCCGTCCCTTGCCCCACTGCCGCGTCCAAATGGCCGGCGACGTCACTTCGCGGTTCCAGGGATCCCACTCGCGGACCTTCTGGGTGGTCGTCGCGAGCACGTCGATGTAATCGTCCGCCAGGACCCAATACTGTTCGGTGACGAGGTCGAAGTCGCCGATGCCTCGTGTGACGGGGTGGTCCACACCGGGGAGCATGTTGATCGTGTACGGAATGTAGTTGTCGTCCTGCTGCCCACTGCGTTCCTCGGGATGTTTACCCGGGTGGCACGCGAATTGCCCACCAATGAGATGGAGGTAATCCGAGGTGTTCCGGTAGGAATCGGCAATCCCTCCGTGCCACCCGGCCAGGCCTGTGCCGTTTTCCACGGCAGTGCGCAGTCCTTCGAATTCTTCTCTTTCAATGGAGGACATGGTCATGCACTGCATGATGAGGTCAACGCCGGCAAGGTAGCCGGCATCGGCGTAGATCTTTGGGGATTCCTCCACCCGTACGTCGTAGCCGTTGTCCTCCAGGTATGGAATGAAGAGTTCTGTCGCCTCGACCGGTTGGTGTCCGTCCCAGCCGCCGCGGACCACCAGCGCTGTTTTCGTCTCTGTCATTTCAGACTTCCTGCCAGCGACTGGAGGAGGCAGCGCTGGATTCGACGGCGGCCAGGACGCGCTGCACCTGTAGGGCGCTGGCGAAGGACGGTTCAGGCTGGCGTTTCCCGGCAATCGCGTCTACCAGGTCCACCACCTGGTGGGTGAAACCGTGTTCGTATCCGAGACCGTGGCCGGTTGGCCACCAATTCCCGACGTAAGGGTGTTCCGGCTCCGTGACCAGGATCCTCCTGAAGCCGGCGTCCGGCGAGTCAGCATCGTCATAGACGGAGAGGACGTTCATGTCCTCAAAGTCGAAGGCAAGGGATCCCCTTGTGCCGTTGAGTTCCAGCCGCATCGCGTTTTTCCGGCCCAGGGCGAAGCGGGTGGCTTCGAAGACACCGATAGGACCATTCGCAAACCGGGCGGAAAATATGGCGGCGTCATCAACGGTGACCGCACCGCGCGGAGCCTCCGCGGTAACGTCGCCGTGGCCGCCGAGGCCCACGCGGTCACCGGCGAGTGGGCGTTCCGTGACGAAGGTTTCCAGCAGCGCTGACACGCCTGTGATGTTCTGGCCGGTGACCCATTGTGCTGCGTCGATGATGTGGGCGCCGATATCGCCCAGGGATCCGGACCCTGATTTCGTCTTGTCCAGCCGCCACGTCATAGGGGCGTTTTCATCGCTGAGCCAGTCCTGCAGGTATTGTGCGCGGACCTGCCGGATGGTTCCGAGGCGACCCTCGTCCACCATCCGTTTGGCCAGCGACAAAGCCGGAGTACGTCGGTAAGTGAAGCCGCACATTGAGTAAACGCCACGTTCGAAGGCTGCTTCCGCGGCCTGGGCCATGCGTTCTGCCTCTGCAACCGAGTTGGCCAGCGGCTTTTCGCAGAGCACATGCTTTCCGGCTTCAAGTGCGGCCACCGCGATTTCGGCATGTGTGTCGCCAGGGGTGCAGATATCAATCAGGTCGATGTCGTCACGCTCGATGAGGCGCCGCCAATCGGTTTCGACCGACGCCCAGCCAAACTTCTCTGCCGCTGCTGTGACGCCGTTCCGGTCGCGGCCGGCCACAGCCTTAAGCTCGGGTTCAAGCGGCAGGTCGAAGAAGCGGGGGGCGGTACGCCACGCATGAGAATGTGCGCCGCCCATGAACGCGTAGCCCACCATTCCTACCCGTAATGGCTGTGCGGAAGTCATCGAATACCTTTCGTGAAAGCTCGGTCAAAAATCTGTCTTGCTTGTTACTGAATCGCAGTGAACTCCAGCCCAAAAGTTCCGAAATATTTCGCTAAGATATCGGCAGAGTGAGATAAAAGTAATGGCCATCACAAGGGTGGGTCAAGGCTTACGGCAACAAAGTCGCAGGAAACGATTGACCTTTCTGGAATCGACTGCAAAACTTACCGTTCGAAATATTTCGAAAGACAAGGAATGACCATGCCTGACGTTGAGCCCAAGCGAAAACTGACCCTGGCAGCCGTTGCACGCGAGGCCGGGGTTTCTGCGCCGACAGTCTCAAAGGTGATCAACGGCCGCGATGATGTCGCAGAGGAAACCCGCTCCAAGGTCATGGGGGTCCTGGCGCGGACGGGGTACAAGTCGCCGCTCCAGCAGCGCAGGAACCTCACAGGCAGGCAGGTCGTCGAGGTGGTCTTTGACTCGCTGAATACTGCCTACGCAATAGAGGTGCTCAATGGAATCCTGGAATCCGCCGGGGAGTCGGAGATTGAGGTCCTGCTCAATGTCACGGGCAAGCAGGGAACTTCGCGACTGTCTGCCGAGCAGCGCGCAGCCCGGATAATCGACGAAGGCCGCTGCGGGATGATTGTGGTGACATCCGCCTTCAGCGGGGCCCAACTGGGCGCTTTCCGCCGGAGGGGAGTTCCCGCCGTCGTAATTGACCCCTTCAATCCGCCCCCCGCCGAAGTTGTGAGTGTCGGGGCCACCAACTGGGCAGGCGGCAAAGAGGCAACCTCCCACCTGCTGGAACTTGGCCATCGCAGGATTGCGTACTTGGGCGGCCCTGACGGCGTCGAATGCAATCAGGCGCGGCTCCATGGCTATCTGGCCGCCATGCGGGCAAACGGAGTGACGGTGGATAGCCGCTACATCATCCAGGGATCCTTCAGTTCCGAACATGGAGTTGAGGGGCTGAAGACCCTGCTTCGGCTCCAACAGCGACCAACCGCCATTTTCGCCGCGAATGACAGCATCGCCCTGGGCGTGCTTGCCGAGGCGCGCCGGCAGGGCGTTCGCGTGCCGGAAGACCTTAGTCTGGTTGGATTTGACGGCACCTCGCAGGCGGAGGAGTCCGTGCCCGCCCTTACCTCAGTGGCCCAGCCACTGCAGGAGATGGGACGCGCTGCTCTGCGCTTCATCCTGAGCCAAACGCGCGGGGAACTGCTGGATTCACCCCGGGTTGAGCTGGCTACCCACCTCGTTATCCGTGAATCCACCGCCCCGGTGCAAGCTGTGCCTTGAGCTGCCAGGCCATACCCTCAACTTATGGAGGGGTCAGGCCTTCAAAAGAAACTGCCCGAGGGATATGAGTTCGCTGCGGAGGGCTTCATCGCCGATGTCGGCCAGCTGCGGGTCTATGCCGACGCTGGCAAGTCCTCCGCCAAACAGGGAAACAGCGATCCGGCGGCGGGTGTCTGGTTCCGGCCCCAGGAGCATCCTGCCTAGCTGGAGAATGAGCTCGGCTGCCTCGCTGTGCATCTCGAGGAAACGTCGGACTTCCGGATCGTGACTGAGCGCCGCAACCACTTCACGTTGGGCGATCACGAGGTTGCAGAGTCCCGCGGTAGCCACCTCCTGCTGTGATTCGGAGGCCTCAGCATCGGCGATGATGCGGCGCATCTGTTCGAAGGCGGGAGCAAGGACGGCTTCGATGATGCCTTCCTTGGTCTTGAACTGGTAATAGACAGCAGCTTTCCCAATTCCCAGGTGATCGGCAATCATCTGCAGGGACGTCCCGCTGACCCCCCGCTCGGAGAACAGTTCGAGGGCTGCTGCAACGACCCGCTCGCGTCCCTGGCCCCGCGGTGCTTTTGGCTTCCCCATAATCCCCCTTGATCGTGGCAGGCACGATTGGGCCCGCATGGCCGGCTCATTTAGACGGCAGTACCCATTCTAGCGGCAAGTTAGCCGAACGGCTTGTCAAAACTAAGCCGAACGGCTAACTTTGTAGTTAGCCGATCGGCTTGGATGCCCTAAATGCTGCGTCCACCACGAATCCCTTTCAGGAGGTCCTGTTTTGGCTGCTTTTCTTTATCGTTTCGGGCGCTGGGTGTTCCGGCGCCGGGGTCTGGTGCTCATCGTGTGGGCCGTCATTCTTGGCGGGCTTGGCGTCGGAGCCGCAACGTTGTCCGCCCCTGTGTCCAATTCGGTTTCGATTCCGGGTACCGAGTCGCAGCGGGCGCTGGACTTGCTCTCTTCTCGGACGGGGGCTAACGCGGACTCGGCTACAGCAAGGGTGGTATTTGTCGCGGACGATGCCACCACCCTGGCTGCACCGTCAGCGAAGGCGGCAATCCAGACAGCGGTGAAGAACCTCTCAGAGCTTCCAAATGTCAGGGCGGTGGCAGATCCTTTTGCTTCCCGCGCAGTTTCTTCTGACGGGCGCACGGCATTCGCCACCGTCGGCTATGCCGTGAAGGCTTCTGACTTGGGATCAACAGAGCGGGATGCGCTCTTCGACGCTGGTCGCAGTGCCGAATCCGCTGGCCTGACCGTTGAATTCGGTGGCGATGCTGTCACGGCCTCTCCGGCTCAGAGCGCCACGGAGGGAATCGGCGTCCTTGTGGCGGCCTTGGTTCTCGTCATCACCTTCGGAGCGCTAGTGGCGGCCGGACTGCCACTGCTGACTGCCATTATCAGTGTTGGTGCCGGGATGCTGGGTATCCAGATTGCCAGTGGCTTCTTCGAACTTGGTTCCAACACGTCCTCTCTGGCTCTCATGCTCGGCCTGGCCGTGGGAATTGACTACGCCCTCTTCATCGTCTCGCGGTACCGGCATGAGCTGATTGAAGGCCATTCCCCGGAAGAGGCGGCCGGCCGGGCGGTAGGTACGGCCGGATCGGCTGTCGTGTTCGCAGGGCTGACCGTCATTATCGCCCTCGCCGCGCTATCTGTGGTGGGCATCCCGTTCCTGGTGCAGATGGGTCTGGCCGCTGCTGCCACTGTCCTGGGCGCAGTTGTCATCGCCATTACGCTGCTGCCCGCCCTGCTGGGTTTCGCCGGAGATCGCGTCCTCGGCCGGAAGGGCCGCGCAGCCCGGGCATCCGGAGGCACGGATGTAGAGGGATCGGGGCGGGTTCGGGCACCGTTCGGGGAGCGATGGGCCCGTGGCGTGCTCCGTCATCGTGTCCTTGCTGTGCTGGGTGTCATCATCACGCTCGGTGTGGTTGCAATACCTGCGTTGGACATGCACCTTGGGTTACCTTCAGACGCAACAGCTTCCACCGAGACCACCGAACACAAGGCTTATGAGGCCCTGGCTGCCGGGTTCGGGGCAGGCTTCAACGGCCCTCTGGTGATCGTTGCTGACCTGGCTAATGCCGGGGTGCCCCAGCAGGCGGCACAGGTTATTGGCGCGGATCTGTCCAAGATGGCGGACGTCGCCGTCGTGGTTCCGGCCACGTTCAGCCAGGGTGGGGACACCGCAGTGATCACTGTGATTCCGAAGAGCGGACCAACGAGTGTCCAGACCGAAGACCTTGTTCATGCGATCCGGGCCGTATCCGGCGACTGGCACTCTCAGACCGGTGCGCAGGTCTACGTAACCGGTACGACAGCGGCCGGCATCGACGTCTCGCAGAAACTCTCCGACGCGCTCGTTCCTTACCTTGCTGTCATTGTCGGGCTCGCGTTCGTTCTGCTGATGCTCGTCTTCCGCAGCATTCTTATCCCGCTCAAGGCCGTCGGTGGCTTCCTCCTAAGTGTTGTGGCAGCTTTCGGTGCCGTGGTGGCGGTATTCCAGAATGGGTTCGCCGCGGATCTCCTCGGCATCGACAACCCCGGACCCATCATCAGTTTCCTTCCCATCCTGCTGGTGGGCATCCTCTTCGGCCTCGCAATGGACTATGAAGTATTTCTAGTCACCCGGATGCGCGAGGAGCACGTCCACGGCGCGACCGCGGACGAATCGATTGCTCTCGGATTCCGCCACGGGGCGCGGGTGGTCACGGCCGCGGCCCTGATCATGGTTGGCGTGTTCGCCGGGTTCATCACCGCAACGGAGCCTGTGGTCAAGTCCATCGGCTTTGCCCTTGCCGTTGGGGTATTCGCCGACGCCTTCCTGATCCGGATGACCCTGGTCCCTGCCCTCATGTCCCTGCTCGGCAACAGGGCGTACTGGCTGCCCCGGTGGCTCGAGCGTGTTCTGCCCGACCTCGACGTGGAAGGCAGCAACCTCACCAAATCCCTCGAAACGACTCCACAGACCCCCGCACCGGTCGAGGAAACAGTAGAAAATGACCGCGAACCCGCGACATCGCACCGCTGATGCAACGTGGTTTTTAGAGTGCACCAGGCCGCGGCAAATTTCACGGCCAAAACGAAGAGGATCAAGATGTCAACTACACAGCCCGCCGCAATCATCACGGGTGGGACCGGCGGGCATGGGGATAGCAACACCGCTGGAATCAGTCCGCACATGGGTACGGCTGAACGCATTGCTCGCATCAATGCAACTGGGACTTCGAGAAAGCGATCGTCAATCGCGCAAGGTTCGTCGGCCCAAGGCTCAAACCAGGTCTGGCCTACGCAATCAGCAAGAACTTCGTCCACTGGTACAGCCGTTACCTTGCGGCCAGATTCGGCGAACGGGGAGCACGGGTCGTCTCTGTCTCTCCAGGGAGCTTCGACACCGCAATGGGGCGTCTGGAGGAGAACCACGGAGCCGGCGACCTGGTGAAGTCAGCAGCTATCAAGCGATTCGGCAAGCCCGAGGAGGTCGCGGCTGTTATCGCGTTCTGCGCAAGCGAAGCACCCGGCTACCTGACGGGTGTCGACATCTTGGTCGATGGGGGCACCAAGGCCGGACAAGAGTTTGCAAGGGCACAGAAAAAGCAACTGTGAAAGGAGTCATTTAGAGCGCATGGCTGGACCTCACCGAGGAAGCGGAACACCTCACAACCACAGTTGTTCGGCCTAGCTGTACTGACCGGATGCGTTGATTGAGTGGCTCACTCGCTACGACCGTGTACCGGTCTGGCGTTCGCTGGGGGTTCTCCGACCTCGTGGATGGTGTGGCCGCTGCAGGCCGCCTTAGTTACGGTGGCCTGCTCGATGTGCGACACGGTAAACCATCGCATTGCGTCGCGCATTCGGCACCATCCAATTAGGTACCACTGGCCGTTCGTGGAGGCGAACAGCACGGGCTCGACGTCGCGGGTGGTCGTGGTCTCGTCTCTCGATGTGTAGCGAATACGGATTACTCGCTGCTCGGCCATCGCCTCCTCCAGTGCCGACTTGATTGCGCGCGAGGACGAGGGAAGCGCATTGACCCAGACGCGGTGGGCCAGCTTGTCGGCTCGTGCGCGGGTTTTGGGATCGAGGACGTCCAGGATCTTTTGGATACCTGCTGCTGCCAGATCGGCGTAGGGGGCATCGGGTGCAGCGGACACGGCTGCCATGAGCGCCACTGCCTGCGCTGGGGACAGGCTGACGGGTGGCAGGGACGCGCCGATAGCCAATCCGTAGCCACCGCCCGGACCTGGGCGCGACCATAGAGGCGCACCGCTGTTCTCCAGCGCATCGAGGTCTCTCTTGATTGTGCGCACGGACACCTCGAACTCTCTCGCCAACCGTTCGGCGGAGACCCCCCGCGCGCCGCTGCGGCGCAACATCTCTGATAGAGCATGGAGCCGTTCTGCTCGCTTCACTGCTCAGACCCAGGCAAATTCATGACATAAATAGTGACATACCAATGTCCATAGGGCCTGCGAGAGTTGTGACATGACAACCGCTATGAGCAGTCCGACAATCATTCTCATCGCCGGCCACTGGCTGGGCGCTTGGGCGTGGGATGAAGTTCTTGAACACCTGAAAACCGACCACGCTCGTGCCATCGCGATGACACTGCCCGGTCTCGAGGCGCACGATCCTGAGCGTGCGACTAAAACCCTCGACGCCCAGGCTGAAGCGATCCTGGGCGTCATCACTCAACACGGTAATCAGCCTGCAATTCTCGTCGCCCACAGTGGGGCTAACGCTCCCGTCAGCATCGTCATGGACCGATACCCTGAGCTTGTCCACCGGGTAGTGTGGGTCGACTCCGGCCCTGTAGCGGCGGGAAGTGTCTTCGCCCCAGACCTCCCGGAGGAGTTGGAGGAGCTTCCGCTGCCGCCCTTCGACGTCCTCGCACAGCAGGCGAGCCTCGAAGGCCTGAGCGCAGAGGTGCTCGAGCAGTTTCGCACCCGAGCCGTCCCTGAGCCCGGCCCCGTGCTTCGTCAGCCCATTGAGCTCACCAACGACGCCCGCCGCAAGGTCCGGACGACGCTGGTCTGTTGCTCAATCCCTAGTGCGCAGGTGCTAGAGCTGGCCCAAACCGGTCATCCCATGTTCACCGAAGTCGCGAACCTTGAACACCTCGACGTCATTGACCTCCCGACGGGCCATTGGCCTATGTGGAGCAGTCCCCGCGACCTCGCCAAGGCCATTCAGTCAGAGGCTTCTCGAACCAACTGAACTGCACGCACAACCTAAGGGGTCAGCCGAATCCGGCTGGCCCCTTTCCGTTTCTGAGGGAGTTCATGACCCACCCAAACGCTGCTCTCACACCGCGCCACCGGCTAAAGGTCGCCCGCCTCGTCGTGGATGACGGTTCGCCGATCAGCGAAGTTGCCGCCCGATTCGAGGTCTCGTGGCCTACGGTCAAGAGCCATTCCCGCGTCGCCTACGCCGAAATTCATAATGACGAAACCGCTAAACTGCCACAGCGGTGCTCGTTCGCGCTGTCGAGTGTTCAACCAGCGGGGCATCACCGTCGAGCGCGTTCTGTCTGACAACGGTGGCGCCTACCGCTCACACTTGTGGCGGGACACCAGCGCCGAACTTGAAATCAATTGATCAACGTATCCGGTCAGTACAGCCAGAGCTGGCCTTGCACTCGCTGCCTCAAGCCTGGCAGACCCTGCTTCGGTACGTTGACGTAATGGATGAGCCGCCGTGGTGAATCGGTGCTCTGATGGGTATCCCTACCGATGAGGTGCAGTCCTTGATCGGCCGCGCCTATGCGGAAGTTTCGGAAGTCTAAGAGGAAGCTACGGCCGTTGAAGATCTTCAAACCAGGCCGATCCAGCCATAATCACCGCTAGACATTTGGCCACTCGTTAGCGAACACAAGATGAATCTGTGGTGTGCGTCCTAGCGGGGACCGGGGGCGTCTGCTCTACTAGATGAATGAGTACATTGACTGAAACTTCAGTCGCTGGCAACGATGACCGGCGAAACGAAAACAAGAAAAACAAACTGACCGCTTTTCTGCCCGGTGCGGCCAACCAGCTGCAGAGCCACAACGGCAACGGCCACAGGGCCAAGCACAACGGGAGCAACGGCAACAAGCACAAGCTGATGGTTGCCCTGGATGTGGACGGTACACTCGTGGACCACGATGGCCACATGTCCGCCCCTGTCCGGGAAGCGGCCCAGGCCGTGGTTGCGGCAGGCCACGAGGTGATGATCGCCACCGGCCGTTCGCTCAACGCCACGCTTCCCATCATTGAACAGCTTGGGATTGAGACGGGCTATGCCGTCTGCTGCAATGGGGGAGTGACCCTGCGCCTGGATCCCGCCCATACGGACGGCTACAAGGTCCTCCACAAAGCAACGTTCGATCCGGGGCCTGCCCTCCGCGCACTCCGTGAACGTCTGCCTTCGGCCAAGTACGCGCTGGAGGATGCCGATGGCAATTTCCTCTCGACGGAGCGGTTCCAGGATGCGAGCTTTGGTGTCGAGGCCATCGGCGTTGACTTCCACACCCTGCTTGAGGCCACGGCCGTCCGTGTGGTGGTTTTCAGTTCTGAGAACACCCCGGAGGAATTCACGGATGCAATCCAGCACGTTGGCCTCGCCGGTGTGACGTACTCCGTGGGATGGACGGCCTGGCTGGACATCGCCGCGGCAGGGGTTACCAAGGCAAGCGCACTCGAGCGGATCCGGGGCCACCTGGACATCCCCGAACACCTAACCGTGGCAATCGGGGACGGCCGGAATGACATTGAGATGCTCGATTGGGCTGGCCGGGGTGTGGCCATGGGCCAAGCGCCGGAGGAAGTCGCGGCAGCGGCAGATGAGGTCACTCTCTCGGTCTACGACGACGGCGCTGCCCACGTGCTTCGCAGCCTCCTCTAGCGGGCCACACCGACCGTCCTGACCTTGTTTGCGCCGCCACACGCTGTGACACGCCGTCGATCAGGCGTGTCACAGCCATTCAGGTGGCAAAGAGGGTCACGACTGCGGGCGCCAAAGGGTCAGCGCACTTCCAAGATCATGTGCAGCAACCGGGCGGCAGCGGGCCGGGCTGCATGTTCATCGGCCCATTGCGCCCTTGCCACGGCTTTGCTGACCGCCTGCGTGGTAATGCCCAGTTCTTCGGCCACAGCTTTCTGCTGCCCCCGCACTCCGGGTGTCAGGAGATCCAGCACCCGCCATTCCGCAGGGCTCCTGCCGTGCACAATGTTGCCGAGCAGCCGGAGCACGGCCTCAGCCTCCCCGGACAGGTCCGCGAGGGGCCCTTCGACTGCCACCGGAACCCTGTCCTTGCCGTTCCGCAGCCGGTCCACTGCCCGTCGCGCATAGATTAGACCATGACCCGACGCATCCTTGATCTGGTTCGGCAGGGGTTCATTTACCGGCCCCACACCTATCCCCACAAACCAGCTGCCGCAACGAAGGGCGATCAGGGCGGCCTCTACAGCCTGCTCGCCGGCGTCCACAATCCCTTGGACTTCGTCCTCCACTGACCGGTCAAAATCCAGACGCGCGGGGATGTGGCGCAGGTCCTTCAGGAGCTGCGGAACCCGGTCACCATCGCGCCGGCTGTCCCTTTGGTTGATGGTCAGCGTGAACATTGTGGGTCAAAGACTACCGGCTGCCACTTAAGAGGCAAGTCAAATTTTCATCCGTTGCCAGCGGATCCCGGGCAGTTGAAACAAGAGTTGCCCTGCGCGGCAGAACACGTGGCTCATAGGTTGTGCCGACGCAATGAAGATGTTGCGATGGGAGTTGGCATTGCCGGCAATGGTGAGGACGGTCATGGATCAGAACAGGGAGACATCAACGACGACGGAATTGGACCTGGTGGACCGTTGGTGGCGGGCAGCAAATTACCTCTCAGTGGGCCAGATCTACCTTCGTTCCAACCCGCTGCTCCGGAAGCCTTTGGACGCCGAAGACACGAAATCAAGGCTTCTGGGCCACTGGGGTACCACGCCGGGACTGAACTTCGTCTATGCCCACCTCAACCGGGTCATCCGCCGGGACCGGCAGGAGATGCTGTTCATCGCAGGACCTGGCCACGGCGGGCCTGCCGTGGTGGCCAACGCCTGGCTGGAGGGGACGTACTCGGAGATCTACAGCAACGTAGCGGACGACGAACAGGGGCTGGCCGAACTCTTCCGGCAGTTCTCCTACCCTGGCGGAATCCCGAGCCATGCAGCCCCCGAGTCCCCAGGCTCCATCAGCGAAGGCGGCGAGCTGGGGTATTCGCTCGCTCACGCGTACGGAGCGGTATTTGATAACCCAAACCTTATTACCGCCGTCGTGATTGGCGATGGCGAGGCGGAAACCGGGCCGCTGGCTGCCAGCTGGCACTCCCATAACTTCCTGGACCCGGTAGCTGATGGCGCCGTCCTGCCCATCCTGCACCTGAACGGCTACAAAATCGCCAACCCCACCGTGCTGGCAAGGATGCCAGAAACCCAGTTGGAACAGCTACTGAACGGCTACGGTCACAAGCCGCACTTTGTCACAGTGGAGCACCCGGACAACACGCCTCAGGCGCACCGGGACTTCGCCAGAGTCCTGGATGAGTGCCTGGCGGAGATCCGCGCTATCCAGGTGGAGCGCCGCAGCAGGAAACACGACGACGCTGCCCCGCAGGACGTCGCTGCACCGCAGTGGCCCATGATCGTGCTGCGCTCGCCGAAGGGCTGGACCGGCCCCCGCCTGGTCGACGGAAAGCAGGTGGAGGGGACCTGGCGAAGCCACCAGGTTCCCTTGGACAAGGTCCGCACCGACCCCGGGCATCTCGCGCAGCTTCAGGAGTGGTTGGAGTCTTACCGGCCCGAAGAACTGTTCGACGACGGCGGACGCCTCCGCGCCGACGTCGCCGCCAATGCCCCCGAAGGTCAGCTGCGGATGAGCGCCACGCCGCATGCGAACGGCGGAATACTGCTCCGGGACCTGAAGCTGCCGGATTACAACCACCATGCAGTGGAGGTGGCCAAGCCGGGGGTTGAGCGTGTCAGTCCCATGATCACCTTGGGCTCCTGGTTGCGGGATGTCATCGCCGGCAATCCGGAGACGTTCCGGCTTTTCGGCCCTGACGAAACTGCCTCAAACCGGCTGCAGAACGTCTACGAGGCCACGGACAAGGTGTGGCAGTACAGGATTGACGCCCTGGATGAACACCTCGCAAGGGCCGGGCGCGTTATGGAAGTCCTTAGCGAACATCTGTGCCAGGGGTGGCTGGAGGGATACCTTCTGACTGGGCGCCACGGGGTTTTCAACTGTTACGAGGCGTTCATTCACATTGTCGATTCCATGTTCAACCAGCATGCGAAGTGGCTCAAGGTCCACCGTGCCCTTCCCTGGCGCCGGCCGGTGGCATCGCTGAACTACCTGCTTTCCTCCCATGTCTGGCAGCAGGACCACAACGGCTTCTCACACCAGGACCCTGGCTTCATTGACCACGCGGTCAACAAGAAGGCCGAGGTCATCCGGGTCTACCTGCCGCCGGACGCAAACACCCTCCTCTCCGTGATGGAGCACTGCCTGCGTTCCCGGGATTATGTGAATATTGTGGTCAGCGGCAAGCAGCCGTCTCCAACCTGGCTCGGGCCGGAGGAGGCAGCCCACCATTGCCAGCGGGGCCTCGGGATCTGGACCTTTGCCGGCTCGGAAGTCCCCGGCGAGGAACCCGACGTCGTGCTGGCGTGTGCAGGCGACGTCCCTACTGTGGAAACGGTGGCAGCGGCGGAGCTCTTGAAGGAGGAAGCGCCGGGGCTGAAAGTACGTGTGGTCAACGTTGTGGACCTCATGCGGCTCCAGGACTCCGGCGAGCACCCGCATGGCCTGACATCCCGGGACTTCGACGGCATTTTCACCGCGGATAAGCCCATCATTTTTGCGTACCACGGCTACCCGGCGCTGATTCACAGGCTGACGTACCGGCGGAGCAACCAGGAAGGGCTGCACGTCCGCGGCTACAAGGAAGAGGGCACCACCACCACACCCTTCGATATGGCCATGCTCAACGGCATTGACCGGTTTCAGCTCGCCATTGATGCCATCGACAGGGTTCCCGGATTGGCGGAGAAACATTCGGTGCTGCGCCAGTCCCTTCAGGACCGCCGGATCAAAGCGCTGAACCACACCCGGACGCACGGTGAGGACCCGGACGAAATCCGCAACTGGTCACTGGGCGGATAGGTGGCACGCGGATAGACAGCCGCCCGGGGCAGCTAGAACCCCTGCTGCAGCCGACGGGTTCCGGCCGGATCGATGTGGCGGTGGTAGATCCGTGGCTTTTTGGGAGCCTTGCCGGACGTTCCTGCCCCACCGGACGCTATAATTCCGAAGATCCAAATAACAATCAGCACGTAGTGCTGAAGGCAGATCCATGCCATCCGAAAGGGTCCAGGCCAGCCGCCGTCGGAATCCCTCACAAACGCGCTCCCGGCAGCAAGGCAACCGAGGGTCCGCCCTGTGAAGCACAGCATTCCGTAGACGGCCGATCCGCCGATCCATGTTCCGATTGCGGCCAGAATCGGTTGGGATTCGCTGAGCGAATTCCTTCCCGCCATGTAATAGGCCGCAACAGAAAGCGCGGCGATCAGGGCAGCGTCTACTGCGAACGAGCCCAAAACCTTACCCGTGCCGGCAAGCTTCACGGGGGCGCCGTTTTTCAGGTGGACGATGTCTTTTCGGGTGTCGGTGGCGTCCATGGATCAGGCCCCTGCACCGGAAACAACGGCGCCAACCTTGGCCAGCGCAGTGTCACTGCTGACCTGGACAACCTGCAGTCGCGCTTCGCCGTTTTCTTCCGTCGCTTCAAGCCCGTGGAGGGCGTCCGAGGAGGTGTAGAGGGTGTAGTGGTCGGCTTCACCCTGCCCTGCGCCGATAGCCGTGATGATGGTGACGCCTCGAACGTCATCGAACTCACGTGTGGCCTTCGCCTCGAACTGCTCAGCGGTCAGCACCTCGGCAGGGCCGTCGGCGGAAGAAATGCCAGCGGCGTTGGCAAGCTCCATAATTACCCGGCCTGCATCCGAGACCCGGCAGACACTGAAGGCGTGAGTTCCGGAGGAATCCACCAGCTCCTGCAATGCGGTTTCATCATGGCAGTACGTGTACAGCCAGACTTTCTCATCTCCGGACTTCGTCAGCTCGGCGATCACCACGCGCTGGCTCAGCCGACGGAGCGCCATGACACCCGTGATCGGTTCAATGGCGCCGAGTCGGCTGGGTGCGGTTTCGCTGTTGACCGAGACCGGGAACACGAGTCCCTTACTCAGAAGCGTCCTGAGCGCTACATTGCAGACCAACTCCAGCTGGGAGCGGTGTGTGTCCAGCCACGGCAAAGCTACGGCCTGGGGATGGTTGATCCCGTCAAGGGCCACGATCTCCTCATCAGTGAGGGTGGGGAGGCCGTACTCCGGATTACCCAACGATGCCAGGACGGCCAGGGCCGCCTCTCCATCCTGTTTGGTAAACGTAATACCGGGTGCGGGCGTTTGTGTTTCTGCGCTCATCCGAACAGTCCTCCGAGGCTGGATACAGGATTGGAAAGGAATTTCTTGGCACCGTCTACAGCGTCTCCGGCAACGTCCTTGGCGCCGTCCCACGCGTCGTTGGCAATATTCTTGGTGCCGTTCCAGGCATCACTGGCGGTGTCGCTGATCCAGCGGCCGGCGTCTTTGCCCCATTCGCTGTCGGCAATCATGTTGCCCAAAGCCCAGCCGCCCGCCACCAGGCCCGCTCCGACCACAATACCGATACCAACGGGGTTTGCGAGAAGCCCGGCAGCAATCGCAATGGAGCCGACGCCGCCGAGAACACTCAGACCACCTGCCACCTGGTCGCCCACGCCGCGCCAACCGTTGTGCTCGGGATCGACCATGTCCTTAATGCCGGTGAAGATGGAGAGCGGAGCGAGGGCAGGTCCCGCAAAGCGGCCCCACTTGCCGATCAGGTCGCCAATTTCGCCGAGGCGGGCCATGGGGCCGACTGCCCCCCGGAAATTGACGAAGTCGTCCGCCCAGCTGAAAACCGGAAGGTGCCGTGCGTCGAGTGCGACGTCAAGGATCTTCTTGGTGGAAAGGTAGGCACCCCAGTCCTTGACCACATCCACCATGTCCTTGACCTTCAGGCCAACCCCAAGGATGTTCTTGCCCCAGTCCAGGAGCGAGGCGCCGGGGGAATCACTGCCATTGCCGGACGTGTTGCCAGTGCCGGAACTGCCCTGCGAACTTCCGGCTTCGCTGGCCTGTTCCTGCTGATCGGCGTTGGCCCGGAGCTTCTGAGATCCCTGCTCAAGGATGCGTGCCGCGGCCAGCAGCGACTGGCGATGGCTGCCATTCCAGTCACTCCGGAAATGCTGGGCGTCATTGCCGGTCCACATTGTGGCCCCGTTGACCACCCGGGTCAGGTCCTGGCCCTGCATCTGCAGAGACTGGGAAGCAAGCTGGAAATCCTTGGCCAGCAAACGCAATTGGGCGACGTCAGCGCCATAGAATCCCGCCACGCGGTTTCCCCCATAATCAGTGGTTCGGTAGTTATCAGGACAAGGCTAGTTGTCCACGGCCGAGGCCGCGATGGGCAGAACACCCCATACGTGTCAGCGATTCACTTCTAAAGCGTCCTCAACGTACGACGGCGGTGGTGCGGTTCGTATCAAACCGCACCACCGCCGTCGGCGCAAGTCACAAGCTGGGGATCAGTGTCCTGCTGCCGGAACGTAGCGCTTGATGGAGGCCTCAAGCTCGGCTTCGGCTGCGGCGCGGTCCGCCCAGCCTTCGGCCTTGACCCATTTGCCGGGCTCAAGGTCCTTGTAACGGGTGAAGAAGTGCTCGATTTCCTTGATCAGGAACTCGCTCACGTCGGTGACTTCCTGGATGTGGTCGAAGCGGGGATCCGCAGGAACGCACAGGACCTTGGCGTCTCCGCCGCCGTCGTCGGTCATGTTGAAGACGCCAATGGGGCGGGCCTCGACGATGACGCCCGGGTGGAGATCGAAATCCTGCAGGAGCACCAGTGCGTCCAACGGGTCGCCGTCTTCACCCAGCGTGTTCTCGAAAAAGCCGTAGTGGGTGGGGTACTGCATGGACGTGAAGAGGACACGGTCCAGGCGGACGCGGCCGGTCTCGTGGTCGACTTCGTACTTGACGCGTGATCCCTTGGGGATCTCGATGGTCACGTCATGCTTCATGGAATGCTCCTCGACTTCTGGGGGGGTTCGCGGCACTCGTGACCCTTCTGCTAAGGAGTGTCCGTGCCGCCGACTACTATTGAGGATATAGCGAGAGGCCCAGGTTTTCTGAACTAGTGGGGACATTCAGGACTTAAGGACCAGCTGCAACATGAAAGACATCACCAGCCTGTCAGGCGTAAGAGTGGCCCTGCGTAATACCCTTCAAGTCCTCCGGCGGCACTATCCGCTGATGCTGCTCACCCTCCTCCTTGTTGCCCTCGCCGTACCTGCCGGTATGGCCATCGCCCCCGGCTTCACAGGCCAAGGGCTGTATCCTGCACAGCCGGCCCCTTCGATTCCTCCGTGGCAGCAGCTACCCCGTGATCTTTCCCGCCCGGACGGCATCGAACCTCTCAGTGGATCTGCTCCTGTTCCCTGGCCGGATACCTTGGCTGCGCAACTCAACGCCACCCTAAAGCCGGACGGTGCAGGAAGTTTCACAGGGGTGGTCCAGGACGCGGCCACGGGCCAGGTGCTGTTTGACCGGGGCGGGACAGAGAACCGGGTTCCGGCGTCGAACGTGAAACTCCTGACCGCCGTGGCTGCGCTGAGGTCGCTTGGTCCGGACCGCCGCTTCAGCACTAAGGCGGTGACAGGCCCTACGCCTGGTTCTGTGGTCCTCACTGGTGGCGGAGACGTGTTGCTTGCAGCCGGCGCTTCCTCAGGGAAGGGCGCGCTGGGATACGCGGGGCTCGCCACGTTGGCCGAGCAGACCGTCCTGACGCTGAAAGCCAGCGGCGCTACCGGGACCATCTCCGTGCTGTTGGACGATTCCCTCTTTGCCGGTCCTGCCCTTAACCCCGCCTGGAGCCTTGACGACGTTGCCGCGGGGGAGGTGGCTCCGTTGTTCCCCCTGGCGCTTAATTCCGCACGTTTCGACCCCGCCGTAACAACTGGCCAGCGCCCGCAGGACGCTGCCCTGGCCGCGGCCGAGGCCTTCTCCGCGCAGCTCACGGCCGCGGGTGCTGCTGCCGGGCTTACCGTTGCCCCCGGAGTCCAGCGGGCCCCGGGCCAGGGACTCCAGGGCACGGTGCTGGCGGAGGTGCATTCAGCTGCAGTGCGGGACCAGGTGGACCTGATGCTGGAAACTTCGGACAACTATTTAGCCGAGGCCCTTGGGCGTATGGCAGCCGCAGCTTCGGGCCTGCCCGGAAGTAACGACGGCGCCACCTCCAACGTTGTTGACCAACTCACCAGGCTGGGTATCCCCACTGCCGGTCTGCGCCTGGCTGACGTCTCCGGACTGACCCTGGCGAACCAGGTATCCGCCCGGCAGCTGTCCGAAGTGGTTCGCGCCATCACCTCGGGCGAGGACGCAAGGCTCCGAGCGGCCCTGGACGGGTTTCCAGTGGCCGGACTGACCGGGACCCTTGGGGCCCGCTACACCGAGGGTTCCACGGCGTCCGGCGCAGGACTGGTGCGCGCGAAGACCGGCACGCTCAACTCGGTCATCGCCCTCAGCGGCTACGTGGTGGATGCCGAAGGAAGGCTGCTGGTGTTTTCTTTCATCGGCAACGATCTGACCCCCGGTGCGGCGGGAAACCGCGTTGCGCTGGACCAAGCCGCGTCTGTTCTTGCCTCCTGCGGCTGCCGCTGACCACTGCGCCCGGAGCAGGCAAAAGTCTGGCTAGACTGAGCACCATGTCACAGCCTTCCCGTTGCGCCCAGCCATAATGTTCGAGCGAATCCGGGAGCTGACTGGAAGCGGGAGCGCCCAGACGGCTGAGTTGGCAACGTCAGCTGACGAAGCCAACTGGGAGAGGCCAGGCCCAAGCGGCATTGAACTCCGGCGGGATGCCGTAGGCGTCGTGGTCTTTTTGTTCATCAGCGCCCTGGCCATGGAACTGAGCCGCGGCTTTGGCGCCCTGAACGAAGACGACCACCCGGTCTGGCTGCAGCACCTGGTCCTTGCGCTCATGATCAGTCCGCTGGTGCTTCGGAGAAAGTACCCGGTGGCTGTGATGCTGCTGATGTCTGCCGCTTTTATCGGGCTGGGCCTGTGGATCCCGGTGCTGTCCCTCCAGATGTCCTTTCAAGTGGCTTATTTCGCGTCTCTATATTCCGCCGTTGCCTGGGCGCGAAACCGGCGCGTCCTATGGCTCGGCACAACCGTGGTGGTGCTGGCCATGACGCTGTGGCTGATTCTCGGTCTAACGGTTGCCAACACCTACGACGAAATGATCGCCCGTGCGACTGAGGAACTGGATGGCGCCTGGAGCCTGCTGGAACCCCTTGCCTCCGTAGCTATTTATTACTTCATCATCAACTTTGCCTACTTCGGCGGAGCCATCCTTGCCGGACTCACCTCCTGGCGGAAGGCGCTGCAGCGCACCCAACTCGCAGAACAGGCCGAACAGATCCGCCATCAGGCTGCCGAGCTGGCCCGCCGTGCTGTGGTGGATGAGCGGCTGCGCATAGCGCGTGAGCTGCACGACGTCGTCGCCCATCACATCGCTGTAGTCGGCGTCCATGCCGGTGCGGCCCGGCGGGTCCTGAACAAAAAGCCGGAAGCCGCCATCGAGCCGTTGCGGGTTATCGAAAGCACCAGCCGCCAGGCTGTTACTGACATGCGGAACCTGCTGGGCGTCCTCAGGACGGAGACAGCTGTTATTGCCGTCGACCAGCAGGACGGGGAAGCGGTCAGGGGGCCGGAACCTGGCTTGGATGATATCGAAGCGCTGGTGGAGGAGAACCGCTCCCTGGGCCTGAGCGTGAACCTGAATCGGGTGGAAGAACAACCCGGGGACCTGGAAAAGGTGCCGGCACCGCTGGCTTTGTCCGTCTACCGGACGGCGCAGGAATCGCTGACGAATGTGCGCCGGCACTCGACATCCGGTACCGCGAAGATGACGCTGCGCACCGGTGGGAGTGCCGGCCAACGTTGGGTGGAGCTGGAAACGCTCGACGACGGACGGCCCCGCCCTGGAGCTGTCGGAGGGTCAGGGTACGGACTGCAGGGGATTCGTGAACGGGTGGCGCTCCACCGGGGCACGGCTGAAATCGGACCCCGGGCGGACGCCGGCTGGCGTGTCCGCGCGCGTTTCCTCATCAATTGACCACCCCTAAGAAGCCAGTAAAACAACCAGGCTCAAGCGAAAGATTCCGATGAAACCAGTACGTGTACTCCTGGCCGATGACCAGGCGCTCCTTCGCGAGGGACTGGCCACCATGCTCTCCGTTGAGGAGGACATAGAAGTTGTGGGCCAGGTGGCTAACGGTGAGGAAGCTGCCCGGTTCGCTGCGGAGAACGATGTGGACGTTGTCCTGATGGATGTTCAGATGCCTGTTCTGGACGGTATTCGCGCTACCCAGCGCATTATGGAATTCAACCGTCGTGTGGGCTCCAAGGGCAGCAAAGTCATTATCCTGACTACATTCGAGCGGGATGATTACCTTTTCGACGCACTCAGTGCCGGCGCGAGTGGTTTCCTGCTCAAGAACACGGACCCTGACGACGTTGTTGCGGCCATCCATACTGTTGCCGACGGCTACGCGCTGCTGGCCCCGGAGGTAACCCTCCGCGTGATCGAACGATTCGCCAGGGAGTCCTCCGGCGCCCTGGAATCTTCCGGTGGGCACAGCCGGCCCCCCGCCCGGACCACCGTTAACACCCGGGCGGGGGATGATGCCCAGCACCTGCGGAGCTCCCGTCTGGATCTGCTGACCAACCGCGAACGTGAAGTACTCCAAGGGATGGCCAAAGGCCTGAGCAACGCCGAGTTAGCGTCCGCACTGTTCCTGTCGGAGGCGACGGTGAAAACCCACGTCTCCAATTTGCTGTCCAAGATCCAGGTACGGGACCGTGTGCAGGCGGTGGTGTTCGCCTACGAGTGCGGCCTCATCCTTCCGGGGGATCGCGAATAAGGAGATTGTTCCGCCGTTTGGCCGATCCTTGCTGCCCCGCTGATTCCTAGACTTGAGGGATCAACCTGATCTGCATCCCCGGGGGCGGGGCGAAGGAGCAACCAGCATGCTGCACGTGAAGAACCTCACGCGGCGATTCGGTACAAATACGGCCGTGAACAACGTCAGCTTTGTCGTGCCAGCGGGTCACATGACCGGATTCGTCGGAGCCAACGGAGCCGGGAAAACCACCACCATGAGGATGATCATGGGAGTTCTCGCCGCCCATGGTGGCGAGGTGCTTCTGGACGGGGAGCCCCTAACGGCACAGCTGCGTTCAAGCTTCGGCTACATGCCCGAAGAGCGGGGACTTTACCCCAAACAGCCGATCATCGATCAGCTCGTCTATTTGGGCCAGCTCCACCGGATGAGTGCCCGCGATGCGAGGGCCGGAGCGCTGGAGCTGCTTGAACGGTTCGGACTGGCCGATCGCAGCAAGGACAAGCTGGAGGCTCTTTCCCTGGGAAACCAACAGCGCGTCCAGATTGCCGCCTCGCTCCTGCACCGGCCCACCGTCCTGATTCTGGACGAGCCCTTTTCGGGACTCGATCCCCTGGCTGTTGACGCCATGGTGGAGCTGCTGCGGGAGCGCACAGCCGAAGGCGTTCCGGTGCTCTTCTCGAGTCATCAGCTGGACCTCGTGGACAGGCTGTGCGACAGCCTTGTGGTACTGCAGAAGGGAGAAGTCGTTGCCGCCGGAAGCGGGACGGAGCTGCGTGCCAGGGCTGCCCAGCGGCACCTCCTCATTGCGGCACCCGACGCCGGCTGGATCAGGGAGGAGCCAGGGGTGGCTGTCATCGACGTCGAAGGCAGCAACGCCGTCCTGGAAATCCAGGATGCTGCCACTGCGCAGCGGCTCCTGGCTAAAGCCATGGCCAGGGGAACCGTGGAGGAATTTGCTCCAATCCGCCGCAGTCTTAGCGAGCTCTACCGGGAAGTAGTGAAATGACGGCCAACAGCACCAGGACCGGTCCAGGCCACAGAACCGCACCGCACCCGGAAGCTTCCGGCGGCTTGGCCCCGGGGGAGTCCTCTTCCGATCGCCCGTTCCGCCCCTGGGCCATAGTGTCGATGCGGGAGATCAGTGTGAAGGCCAAAGACAAGAGCTTCCGCGTCTACACCTTCGTCACTCTCCTGCTGATCCTCGCCGGGGTAGTCTTCAACGCCTTCATGTCTGCGCGCGGGGAGAGTTACTCGGTGGCCGTTACCGCTGACCCGGGCCGTGCAGTTGTTTCCTCCGCCAACGAATCGGGGCGCGCCGACGGCGGAAATGTCTCCTTTGCTTCCGAAACCACCGACAGCAACAAGGCAGCACTGGACCTTGTCCGAAGGGGAGAGGCAGATGTTGCTCTCCTGCAGGAGACGGAGGGTACCTGGACGGTTACGGGGAAGAACGAGGTTCCCGCCGAGCTGCTGCGGATCCTCGAACAATCGCTTCGGGCTTACGTGCTGGACACCAACGCGGCTGCGGCCGGAACCACCAGCGAGGAACTGCTGAAGGGTTCCGAACTCCGCACAAGCCTTTTGGAAGGGGACGCCGAGAAGCAAATCCTGGCCACCATCATTGGTTTCATCTTCAGTTTCCTTTTTTACACCGCCGCCATCATCTTCGGAATGGCCATCGCCAACTCAGTGGTCGAAGAGAAACAGAACCGTGTGGTTGAAATCCTGGCCACAGCCATTCCCATACGCCACCTGCTTTACGGCAAGGTTTTGGGCAATACCTTGATGGCAATGGTGCAGTTGGCGCTTTACGGGGGAACAGCTTTGCTGGCCCTGAACCTGACGGGAACCGCCGAACTCGCTGGAAGTGTCATTCCCTCTTCGGGCTGGTTCCTGGTCTTCTTCCTGTTCGGCTTCCTGATCCTTGCATCGATGTGGGCAGTCCTTGGCTCCCTGGCCAGTCGCCCGGAAGACCTCAACGGCAGCTCCGCCCCCGTTATGTCGCTAATACTGGCTGCGCTGTTCGTGGGCATGTTCGCCAAAGGGCAGATCCTGGTGCTGGCGTCCTTTATTCCTGTGGTGTCCTCGGTGGCGATGCCGATCCGGATGCTTAATTCCACCGTGGAGCCGTGGGAACCCCTCGTTGCTTTGGGTCTGGCTCTCGTGACGGCCGTTGCGTTGCTGCGCCTGGGCGAAAAGGTGTACCGCCGTGCCGTGATGCAGGGCGGCGGAGCCCTTAGTCTTCGGAAAGCCATCAAACTGGAACAGTAGCGACACTGGAGGGTTCGCCGTTGGGCGAACTTAAGGACGCGCAGCCACGGGCTATGGTGTGATGGAAGTTATGGAGTCTTCAGCAGGCGAGTCAACAGTTCCGGCCCAAGCCCTCATCAACTGGGAGCTTGCCGCTTCCACTGCGGCCAGGCTTGCGCCTGCCGGGCCGTCGCTTGGGTCCTCAGAGATCGGCTCAGCCGTGGAGAACCTGCGGTTCATGGCCGATGTGTCCGTACCCCACGTCCATGACATCACAGGTCTGGAAGCTGCCCGGGACCTCCGGGATTCCTCGGTCCTGGTGGTCGACAGGGCATCCTGGGCCAGGGCCAACACGCAGAGTTTCGCGGTGATGCTCAAGCCGGCAATCGAAAAGCTCCTTGAAAACCGGGGGACGCTGACTCCTGGGGCCGCAGCCGTGAGCGGCGCCATTACCGGCAGCCAACTCGGCGCCATCCTGGCCTTTCTTTCCAGCAAGGTTCTGGGCCAGTACGATCCGTTTTCAGCCCTGGCCGAGGACTCCAATGCGCCGGCTGGCGGTCGGCTGCTCCTGGTTGCTCCGAACATCATCGCTGTAGAGCGGGAACTTAACGTCACTCCGGAGGACTTCCGGCTGTGGGTCTGTCTGCACGAGCAGACGCACCGTGTGCAGTTTGCGGCTGCACCTTGGCTGCGGCACCACATGCTTAACCAAATCGACGATCTCAGCGGGCATCTCCTCGGTAATGTGGATTCGCTCATGGAGCGCGCCACCGCCGCAGCCCGCTCGCTCAAGGACAGATCTGCGTCTGGAGATACGCCAGGACGCGGCGTCATTCTCGACCTTCTCCAGGATCCTGAGGAAAAGGCCGCAATCTCGCACTTGACGGCAGTGATGAGCCTCCTTGAAGGGCACGCCAACGTGGTGATGGACGCGGTCGATGCCAGCATCGTCCCTTCCGTTAAAACCATCCGGCAGCGTTTCAACGACCGCGGCAAGGACCGGGGAATTGTGGAGAAGTTCATTCGCAACCTTTTGGGCTTGGACGCCAAGATGCGGCAGTACACCGATGGAGCCAAGTTCGTCCGCGCCGTTGTTGATGTTGCGGGTATGGAGGGCTTCAACCGGGTCTGGGAATCCGCTGAGCACCTCCCCACCGAGCCTGAAATCCATGACGCCAAGATCTGGCTTGATCGAATGGGGCTCTAATTACCGTGCGAGGCGGTGACTCGGGCGCCGCGCCAGGTGCCGGGTCAGGCGCTGTGCTCGGTAGGAGCGGACGACGGCGTCCCGGCCGTCTTGCTCCCGTCGTCGGGACCGCCCGGAAAATGTTGCAGGACGCCTTGGCTTCCGCCGGCTACCCGGAACGCGTGCTCGTGGCATGCAGCGGTGGCCCCGATTCACTGGCGCTGGCGGCCGTTGCGGCGTATTTTGCCCGCCGCGGACATGTAGACGGGCACCGCGTTTCGGTTGGAGCCGTGGTGGTCGACCATCAGCTCCAGCAAGGCTCGGCGGACGTTGCGGCTAAAACTGCGGCCACGCTGGAGGAATTGGGCCTCTCTCCCGTCGTGGTGCGGACCGTTAACGTGGCCACCACCGGTGTGGGCCCTGAGGCTGCGGCCCGCGACGCCCGGCACGCCGCGCTTGAGTCGGCGGCGGACGATGTCGGAGCCGCAGCGATCCTGTTGGGGCACACCCTGGATGACCAGGCCGAGCAGGTGCTGCTGGGCCTAGCGCGAGGATCAGGTACCCGTTCCTTGGCCGGGATGCGCCCCGTCCGGGATCGTCTCCTGCGGCCCTTCCTTGGCCTGCGTCGGGCTGAAACCCTGGAAATCTGCGAAGTGGAGGGCCTGGAGCCGTGGCATGATCCCAGCAACAAGGATCCTGCCTTCGCCCGCTCCCGGACCCGCGTTGAGGTGCTCCCGCTGCTGGAAGAAAAGCTTGGACCGGGAGTGGCTGAATCACTGGCCCGCACCGCTTCGATCCTGCAGCTCGACGCTGACTACCTGGAGGACGTGGCGAACAGGACGTATGAACTGCTTGCCCAGCGTTCCGGGATGGAAGTGGCCTTGCCGGAGGAAGAGCTGCGGGAACTTGCCCCCGCCATCAGGTACCGGGTCATCGCAAAGGCGGCTGCCGCCGTCGGGGGCCAACAGCCCAGCTACCAAAGGCTTCTGGCAGCGGAAGCCCTCCTCCGGCGAAGAGGATCCGCCGGGCCCGTAGAGCTGCCCGGCGGGGTCAGCGTGTACAGGCTGTCCCTGGCGGAGATCCTAACTGAAGGCCAGCTCAATCGGGATGCCGGCGGACCGCGCGTTCCCCGTGAAGGCGCACGCTGTGGGAAGCTTGTATTCCGGTCTCACAAACCGCCCCAGAAATAGTCGCACCCCGTATCTACACAGGAGCCATTGGTGGATTCAAACGACGTCCAGGCAGACCTCAAGCACGTTCTCTACACCAAGGAACAGATCCAACAGCGGATTACCGAACTCGCTGCGGAAATCGACAGGGACTACGAGGGACGCGAGCTCCTTATTGTCGGTGTCCTCAAGGGTGCAGTGATGGTCATGGCCGACCTCGCAAGGGCACTCCACAGCCACGTTTCCATGGACTGGATGGCAGTTTCTTCCTACGGCTCCGGCACCCAGTCCTCAGGCGTTGTCCGGATCCTTAAGGACCTGGATACCGACCTCATGGGCAAGGATGTGCTGATCGTTGAGGACATCATCGATTCCGGCCTCACCCTGTCCTGGCTGAAGACCAACCTGGAGTCCCGCGGCACCGCGTCAGTGGAAATCTGCACGGCCTTCCGCAAACCTACGGCCGCGAAGGTGGAGATCGACGTCAAGTACGTCGGGTTCGACATTCCCAATGAATTTGTAGTCGGCTATGGCCTGGACTACGCGGAAAAGTACCGCAACCTTGATTTCGTAGGCACCCTGGCGCCGCACGTCTACGAGTAACCCGCCGAACTGCTGGACCCGCAAGGGCCTGGGATCGCCGCAGGTCTCAGGCCAGGTGGGTCTCAGACCAGGTGGGTCCAGCGGGGTCCGGCTGCCGCCTGGCGCAAGGTCTTGGCCCGGGTCCGGAAATGGTCAGCGGCCGTTCTGTGATCGCCAGGCCTGAGATCAACACTACGGTGGTCAGCACTTTGCCGGTCTCCGCTTGGGCGCCGTGTGTCACCGGCAAGAGCCGGTTCGGGAGTGCGGGTGGACAAACCGGCCGGGCAGAGGTCGGTGATGAGTCCCATTCCGGCGTACTCACGCACAGCAGTAATGCCGGCCACCGCCGCGGGTTTGTCCTCAAAGGCCATGGAGACAGCCATGATGGTTCCATCCGGAGCCTTGAGCCGGAATCTGAAGTACGATTCCGAATCAACGAATACCTCAAACGATCCTGTCATGACTATCCTCCCGGTTTGCGGACTCTTTGCCTACGGCGTCATCGCCAAAGAGCCGGAACGCATCGAGGCGTTCGTGTCGCATGTGGTTTCGTCGAACGAATTCAGTCGATTACGTTCAATCGCCACGCGGATCCGTTCATCAGGTGAGAATGAGTCTGTCGCAGGCAGGCCATCCCGGCAAGACTTACCGCGTAAACCGCACGTAAATTCCCTGCAACTCCCAGCGGATCTTGACTAACGGAGGCCCAGAGTGACTGTTCCCGATGAGATCACCACCCCCGACGTCATGATCGATGTAGAGGTTCTGGACCGCAATATCGCCAGGATGGCGTCGGCCACTCGCAGCCGCGGCGTCAAGCTGCGCCCCCACGCAAAAACGCACAAAGTCCTGGAAGTTGCGGCCAAACAGCTCGCCGCGGGGGCCGTAGGGCTGACTGTTGCAACCATCGGTGAAGCCGAAGTCTTCGCTAAGGACGGAGTCGAGGATATCTTCATCGCTTACCCGCTCTGGGTGGGCGTCCGCCAAGCCGAAAGGCTGCGCCGTCTCGCGGAAACCGCGCGTATCACGGTAGGCGTGGATTCTGCCGAGAGCGCCATTTACATGGGAACGAACCTCGGGGCCGACGCCGGGAAAATCGCCGTCAGGGTGGAGCTCGACAGCGGCCACCACCGCAGCGGTGTGCATCCCGGCTCAGCTGTCGCCGTCGCCTTGGCAGCAGCAGACGCGGGCCTCGACGTCACAGGGGTTTTCACCTTCCCCGGCCACAGCTATAAACCCGGAATGCCTCGCCTGGCTGCCGGGGAAGAAGATGCGGTCCTTCGCCAAGCCGCGGAGGCCCTTACTTCCGCAGGCTTCACCCTGTTGGAGCTGAGCGGCGGCTCGACCCCCACCGCCCTTCTGACCGGGAAAACAGCAGCTACAGAACTGCGACCTGGTGTCTATGTTTTTGGTGACGCCCAGCAGCTCGAGCTTGAGCGCTGCAGCCCCGAGGACATCGCACTCACGGTCGCCAGCACGGTTGTCAGTCACCATAAGACCGGCCCGGACGAGCCCGGGCGTTTCATCATCGACGCCGGAAGCAAGATCCTGGGCAGCGACCGTGCCCCGTGGGCCACCGGGTATGGACGGTTGCTCGACTATCCTGCGGCGAGAATCATCGCGCTCTCCGAACACCACGCCACAGTGCAGTGGCCAGCAGGAGCGGTACTTCCGGAACGCGGGCAGCGTCTCAGAGTCATCCCCAACCACGTCTGCCTGACCATGAACCTCGTTGATGAAGTCAGTCTGGTCAAGAGCGGGACTTTTAGCGGCACATGGGCGGTAGCGGCCAGGGGACGGAACAGCTAACTGAGTTTTACTGTCGGCTGTTTCCGTGAGGGCTTAGGGGGTTCTCCCGTTCACCGTCTAGGCTTGCCCCGGCGGTAAGCTGGTCCGCAGAAAAGCTGAGCCAGCTTGCCCCGGAATTGCACCCCTGCAGCATGAGCCCCGGTGCGGGGAGGACGGCAACATCTCTCTGAGTTGCTTTCGATCGAACGGAAATCAATGACAAAGAATTATCGCCACGCCAAGTCGTCCGGCAGCACCGTTTCACGCAGGTCATTCATCACGGGCGCCTCCCTGGCAGTACCCCTGGTAGCGTTCGGCGCTTCGAGCGCCTCCGCGGCCACGGACAATGCGACACGGCAGCGTACCGCTTCCCTCGCCCCCACGCCTGCGGGACGGGCGTTGAGGTATTCGCATCCGGGACTGGTGCACACCCTGTCCGACATCGAGCGAGTCTCGGCGCAGGTGAAGGCCGGCACGCAGCCGTGGCTGGGTGGCTGGGATCGTCTCGTGGCGAACGGGCGCTCCGGTTCCGGGTGGCAGCCGCGCCCGGTGGAGACAGTCGTCCGCGGTGGCGACGGCTCAAACTACGGGCCGTTGTTCGCGGATATCCACGCCGCTTACCAGAACGCCCTGCGGTGGCGGATCTCCGGCGAGGCCGCCCACGGCGCAGCTGCCGTGCGGATCCTCAACGCCTGGTCCGGGACGTTGACAACGGTGACCGGTAACGCCGACCGCTTCCTGGCCGCAGGTATCTACGGCTACCAGTTCGCGAATGCCGCCGAGCTGGTGCGGGACCATCCGGACTTCGAGTTTGAGAGGTTCCGCGGCATGCTGCTCAACATTTTCCACCCGATGAACGAGCACTTCCTCACCAATCACAACGGTGCTGTCATCACGAACTACTGGGCCAACTGGGACCTGTGCAATATGGCATCGGTCCTGGCCATCGGTATCTTCGCGGACCGCGACGACCTGGTGGACCGTGCTGTTACGTACTTCCAGAGCGGTGCGGGCAACGGCTCACTGCCGAACGCCGTGCCCTACGTTTACGAGGATGAGGGCCTGGCCCAGTGGCAGGAGAGCGGACGCGACCAGGCACACAGCATCATGGGCATCGGGCTCATGGGCGCCTTCTGCGAAATGGCCTGGAACCAGGGCATCGACTGCTACGGACACGATAACAACCGCTTCCTCAAGGCAGCGGAGTACGTCGCGAAATACAACCTCGGCCACGACGTCCCGTTCACCCCTTACACCTGGCAGTCCGGCCCCTTGAGTACCGCCGCCCACGCAGGCTGGCATACCCAGACCGTCCCCGGTGAGGGCGGACGCGGGCAGGGCCGGCCGGTGTGGGATCAGGTTCTGGGACACTACTCCGGCCGCAAGGGCCTCAGCACCCCCTGGGTCAGCCAGATCGCTGCCACCCTGCGGCCCGACGGCGGAGGCGGCGACTACGGACCGAACTCCGGAGGATATGACGCCCTCGGATTCGGCACCCTCATGCAGTACCGGACACTTTCTCCTTTGACGCCCACAACCCCGGCACCGATGCAAGCGGGGACCGTCGATACCCCGGCACCGATGCAAGCGGGTGCCGTCGATGGCACGCCACCGACGCAGTTAGCTCCGGCCGCACCGACGGTGACAGCACAACCAACCCCTGAAACCACGTCATCAGCACCCGCCCACGCCAACGGCACGATCGAACAACTCGCATCCACAGGAACAGGAGTGCTCCCCGCTGCAGCTGCCGGAGCGGCGCTCCTCGCTTTGGGCGGCGCAGCGCTCATAAGCTCTGCGATTCACAGTCAAGGCACTCCCAGTGTTGGAGAAGCACCGGGAGTGTCGGAATAACGGTGGATCCGGGTTGGACATGAAGACCTCCGGGCATGGAATTGGACTCTAGACAAGCCCCACTCCACCCGGAGGTCTTCTTCATGTCACCAAACCACGTCGAGCGTCATCAATGTCCGTGATCGATACGCCTAGGCCGAGGTCCCGGTCACGGTCGTGCCGGACTTGGTAACGGTGTAGTCGATCGTGCCGCCGCCCCAGAAGTGGAAGGTGAGGGTGACGGGCTCGTCGTCCCTGACCTCGTTGAAGAAGTCAGGGGTGAGGCTGATCGTGCCCGCATCGTAGTCGGGCCGGTAGGTCCACCAGAACTCCTTGAAGGCAGTCCAGTCGTTGGGCCCGGCGTTGGTGCCGTCGGCGTACTTGGCCTCCATAGTGGAAAGCTCGTCGCCGTTGAACTCGGTCGGGATTGCGAAGCACGAGGATTGGCAGCCCCACCACTGGGACCAAGGTATCCCGTCCATGGTCCCGGTGAGGTCGGAGATCTGCGGCGTGTCGTAGGTGATGACGTGGATCTGCCACGGCACACCGTCCGAGAAGCGGGCCTCGATCGTGCTGTTCACGCCGTAGGCGCGCTCGCCGGCGAGGCGGGTGAGCGCCGAAGCGGTGAGGGTGAGCATGTCGCCCTCGACGGTGTAGTCAGCGCCTTCGGCCAGTGCGGTGTCGCCGTGCCACAGGCCCTCGAACTCGAGGCCGTTGCGGTTGAGTGTGAGCGACTCGTCCGCGATGGTCCCGGCCTTCTCGATGTAGATCGAGTCGAACGAGGTGGTGCCCGAACGCGTCGTCAAGCCCGACTCCATGTACGAGTGCGCGAGCGGGTCGCGCCATTCGAGGGTGTTGCGGTTGAGGTACGAGCCCGCATCCCACAGCATCAAGGTCAACTTCTGCTCCCGGGCCTGGTACATGGTGGCCTCGAAGAACTTCAGCAGCTCGCCGTACTGCTGGGATTGGGGGACGCCAGGGCGCGTGTAGTCGTAGCCGAGGACGCCCCACTCCCCGACGATGACCGGGATGTCGTTGTCGACGAAGGTGTCGTTCACGCGCTGGAAGGTGTTCTCAAGGTCCTGTTGGGTCGCCTCGTCGTAGGTGGTGACCCCGGCGACGTTGACGCTGAAGGGCCAGAACCCGTAGAAGTGGACGGTCGCAGCGATCATCGGGTCGTCGAGGGAGTCGATGGTGGCCTTGAGCGCGTCCAGGTGCGGCTGCTCGGAGTTGGTGACCCACGTGGGCAGCACCAGGAGCCTGTCCTCGTTGTTCCCGCCGGTGGTGCGAACGGCCTCGTGGAAGGCGACGTTGAGCGTGGCGGTGTGGGCGTCCCTGTTGGCCTCGTCACTGGGGAACTGCGGTTCGTTGATGCTCTCGAACGACAGCTCGGACGGATAGTATTTGAACCGCTCGGCGATCTGGGTCCACATCGAGTCGAACTTCGCCAACACGTTCTCGCGGTCGTCTGGCAGCAGCTTGGTCCACATCTGGTCGTGCTGGTTGACCATCACTTGGAGGTCGTTCGCGATCGCCCAGTCGACCACCTGCGCGACGCGGTCGAGCCAGGCCGGGTCGATCGTGTAGTCCGGTCCCGGGCCGGTGTGCTCGTCCCAGGACACCGGAAGGCGGATCGACTTGTAGCCGTTGGCCTTGATGGTCTGGAGGAGTTCCTCGTTGATCAGCGGGTTGCCCCAGGCGGTCTCACCGCCCAGCGCGTCGAGGCTGTTGCCGACGTTCAAGCCCGGCTGCATGGCCGCGACCTGCTCCATGGCGGTGACCGGTGTGGTCGGCTCGCAGAGGTGGCCGTTGAGGCGGAACTCGGCCGGGTCGGTGTTCGCACCCGACCACGAACCGGTGAACCCGAACGACGTCGAACCGCCGGTCGCGAACGCGGCGTTGGAGCCCCGGCCGGTGGCCTTGGCCGATCCGGCCTTGCTCTTGTCCTTCGCGTTCCACATGTCGGTGACGCTCTGGCCGTTGGGCCAGGTCCACTCGAGGTCCCAGTTTTTGATCGGCTCGCCGAGGTTGGTGACCTCGACGTTGGCATTAAAGCCGCCCGACCATTGGCCGGTGACCTTGTAATCGACCTCGCACCCTTGGGCCGCTTGGGCGCTGACTGTGCCCAGGAAACCGGTCGCCAGCAGCGCGAGCACGGCGGCCATGACGGCGACCAGCCACAGACGGGTTCTTTGACGGGGATACAAACTCATGTGGGACTCTCCTTGAGGGATAGGGTTCGCGAAGTGCGCGAAGGGCTCCGCCGTGCGAACGGTGGGCCAAAGTTTTGTCACAAAGCCTTGTCGATTCAAATTACACAATCAGTCACTCGTTCTACGAGCAGTTAGCATCTGGCTCGCCGCTTTAGGAGACACGTCCTAGGCGTTCAGGAATCCGGCGTAGAACTCGCGTAGTTCGTCTCCGCCGTTTTTCTTCCAGGTGGCGATGGCAGCGTCGAGGTCGGACAAGCTCTTGCGTCCACGGAGGATGTCCTTGGAGAGGTCATCGAACGGTTTCCCCAGGGAGCCGAATTTGCTGGGTTCCTGGATTTGCAGGCCGTAGAAGAGGGGGTCGACCACGTACGGGGCCTGGCGGATTTCCCAGTCCGTTTTGGCCTTGACGTAGCCGGGGTACTGGACCTGGTTGTTCACCACAGCGGAGTTGACCAGGAACGCGTATGTGCTGGTGACTTCGGCCTTGCCCTTGGCTGTGGCCTGCGGAACGTTTTGTGCGTCGCGGGTGTAGTGGGTGCCTTCAATGCCGTTGACGATCAGCATGTTCTCCTCTGTGCCGAAGGGAGCGGCCGCAAAGTCGGCCAGGGCCAGCATCTCCTCGACCTTGGCTGGATCGTCGGTCTTCTTGATGAAGCTGAAGATGGCGGCGGGTGAGCCGCGGAACAATGTGGGTTTGCCGCCGTCGGGGGCGAAGAAGTCCATGGGCTGCATCTGGAACTTCGGGTTGCTGGGCAGGTTCAGGCCCAGGGCTCCATGCCAGCCGCCAAGCCCGTCGTTGGTCATCAGCGATGCGCCGGACCCGAAGCGCTGGCCCATCTTCTGGGTGTTGCCGGCCACGGCATCGGGGTGGACAGCGCCTGAGGCGAAAAGCTTTGCACCCCATTCCAGGGCAGCCCGGTATTCGTCGGACTCAAACCTGCTCTGGAGCTTGCCGTCCACCAGTTTCCAGTTGTCCACGCCATGCATCAACTGCGCGCCGGTCCACACATCTTCAGAACCCCAGCGGTTCTTGGCCGGGTCCGTGATTTCCTTGGCCAGTGCGATGTATTCATCGGCGGACTTTGGCTGTTCCAGGCCCATTTCATCGAACAGGTCCTTACGGTAAAAGAAGGCGTTCCCGACCTGCTCGGACGGGAACGGCAGCCCGTACAGGCCGCCCTCGAAACAGCTGTACTTCCAGGCAGCGGTGGGGATATTTGCGAGGTTGGGGTACTTCTTGATCTTGTCACCGGCAAGGTACTCGGAAAGGTCAGTGAAGAGGCCCTTGACTGCCTGGCCGAACCGCGGCGGGATGTTCCAGGACGGGATGACTATCCAGTCCGGCACATCCTTGGGTGAGGCCAATACTGTCTGGATCTTGTCCGCGTAGGTATTTCCGTCACTGACCTGGAAGTTCAGCTTTGCCCCCAGCCGTTCGTTGACGGCCTGGTAGTAGCTGTTATCCGCCTGCGGGATTGCCCACCAGGCCGGGGTCATGACGGTATAGGCTCCGCCTCTACCCGGAACACCCTGCACAGACTTGACCAGTGTTGATGGGATCTTGGTGAAACCAGGCGCGGTACCGCTCACACCCGGGATGTCCGGCTTGACGATATCGAGCGGGATGTAGCTGGGCACGAGCTTGGACGTGGCATCGGCCATCCCCGCGGAAGTCGTGGCCTGCGGGACCCCGCCGCCACCGCTGCATCCGGCCAGAGCAGGGAGGGCAGCAAAAGCCACCGCACCACCCACAAGACCCAGGAAGGACCTCCGGCCCACCCCGGCCCGGCCCACCTCCATCAAGGACGCACCGCGTTCCGGTGAGGCATTGTTTCCAAGCATGATTTGCACTCCTTTGTGTGGACATCTGGTGGCCTGACCCAAGCCTTATTACCCGGCCGGAAGTTACACCGCGCAGCTTTGCGACAGGGTAATTTGGCCGGGGATGGTGTCGAAGTTTGGTTAGAGAAACCATCGAAACGTTTCGATTGCCAATAGCCTAGATCATGATAAATCAGACCGCAAGGCTTTCTTGTGTTGCAGCTCACAGAACGAAATGCCACAATGTTTGCCAATCACTCGTTACGCAAGCGTTTAAACAAATCGCCCCAAGGAAGGCTTCGTATTGATCGCGCCGAATGCTCGGCGTGTAGTGATTATGGGCGGAATGCTGCTGGCAGAAGTCCGGAATGCGCCTCAAGGAGCTCGTCAGTCATTGCGCGGATCTGATCGAGTGTGAGCACGGCGCTCGTCAACGGGTCGAGCATCACCGCGTGGTATACGTGTTCACGCGCGCCGGTTAGCGCAGCTCTGAGGGCGAGATCCTGTACGCCGATATTGGTTCTGTTGACGGCCGCGAGCTGAGCCGGCAGATCGCCGACCGCAGTGGGTTGCACCCCATTCGCGTCAACCAAACAAGGCACCTCAACGCAGGCGGATTCCGGGAGATTCCCGATCAATCCATCGTTCGGTACATTGCCGTAAACAACGCTCGGCGTTCCCGTCACCATCGAGTTGATGATGCTCGCGCCGTACTCGACCGAGGTAGCGAGGTTCGCTTTTAAATATTTGAGCTGTTCTTCGATGTCGCCCTGCTCATCATGGCTGGAACAGATTTCGTAGTAGTCCCAGCGTTGCGGAATGTATTCCAGAGTAAGGTCCGGCGACTTTCGGAAGTACGGCAGGTACTCGGACGCGTGATGACTGGACTCGGTCTGGAAGAACCCGAAGGCGTCCATAATCGTCGTGCGTACTTGTTCGTTGCCCCCCTCGTAGTTGCTGGCAGCTTCAGCGGGCTCGCTGTGATCACCGTCGTCCTTTGCGAGGCTGTCTGCCCCCTGGCCTCGGACGTGACGGCTTTTCATGACCGCACGCAGGCTTGGATAGAGGTCTTCTTCGCCGCGGCGGAAACTGAGAATCCAGGCTTGATGGTTGATGCCGGCGCAGACAAAACTCACATCGTCGTAGGGAACATCGAGGGTCCGGGCCAGCATCCGCGTCGTCCCTTGGACACTGTGGCAGAGCCCGACGGCCTTAAGTCCTTTTGAGTTGAGGAATCCTGTCGCCATGGCCATCGGGTTGGCGTAGTTGATGAACTGCGCATTGGGACACAATTCCAGAGCATCCGCTGCGATGGCTTCATAGGAGTTGACGGAACGGAGGAATCGGAACACACCTCCCGGACCGACAGTATCCCCGACCGCTTGGTCCACACCGTACTTCCGCGGGATCTCAACGTCGTCCCTGTAGGAATCGATACCACCGACCTGGAAGGTAATGATGACGAAGTCAGCATCGAGGAGGGCCTCGCGGCGGTCGATGGTCTCGACAATCTTGGTATCGAAGCCATGGTGGGCTATGAGGGATCGGGCAGCATCAGCAGTGCGCGATAGCCGCTCCGGGTCAAGGTCCATCAAACACAAGGTGCTTGAACGGAGGGCCGGAAAACTCAACAGATCACCTATGAGGCGAAACGGAAACACGAACCCGCCGGCACCGATGATCGTAATTTTTTGGGAAGAGGATGTTGTCATCCATCCAAGCTAGGCTGCATACCAGAATCTCACTTCCGTTCCATACGGCGAATGTTCCGGGATACTACGATGGCATGTAGGTTTAGGGCCATGCCCGTCGAAACCCTGCTGCCAGAATCTCCTGGCTCCGTCGAAATAACTGCGTCCCGGCTCGGGGTATGGCGAGGCGAGGTGCCTTCGATGCCGAGAGCGCACCGGCACGACGACCTTGAATTTAATTTCGTTCTGGACGGGGCCTTGGAGTATCTGTTCGGCGGCTCGCGGGTCAGAGTTGAAAGCGGCCAGATGGCGTTGTTCTGGGCGGCCACGCCCCATCGACTCATTGCTAAAGATGCGACGCCGAGCGACATCTTTTGGCTGCACATTCCACTTGCCAAGGTGTTGAGCTGGGGGCTTCCCAACCGAAATCTCAACGAACTCCTCATTAATCAACTGATCGTTGTTCCAGCAGCCGCTGTCGAGCGCAACTTGGAATCAATGTTCAAGTCCTGGACAAGTGACTTGGAAAGCTGCGAGGGCGAGACGATTGCGCTCCTTGAGGCGCATGCCGTGACAAGACGGGCGCTGCAACACCATTTGCAGTCAAGCTCTGGTGCAGACGAAAATCAAACCCTTCCTGCCGCGACAGGTGACTGCATGATGCGCGTTACTACGATGGCGCAGTTCATGACCGCCCATTTCCGACAAAACATCTCGATGTCGGACATTGCCTCCTCCGCGCATCTAAGCCCAAACTATGCAATGACACTGTTTCGTGACGTGGTCGGCACGACGCTAGGCAACTATCTCACTCGTTGCCGGGTTGCTGAGGCCCAGCGACTGCTCATCACGACATCAATGACAACAGTCGCGATCGCCCACGCGGCGGGATTCGGTTCCCAAAGCAGTTTCTACGACCACTTCACCCGCCTGTGCGGGTCCTCACCAGGTACATACAGGCGGTCAAGACTAATACCTTGACCTGAGCTGTTTGCCAGCCACTTGCCAGAATGGCCTACCTGTCATGCCTAGACCCTTACACCGGAAGGGAGCCGAGCCCTGTCCTTCTCCTGATTGACCCTGTGCTTCGGGTCGGCTCGATGGTTCCCTCCGTTGAGCCGGCCCGTTAGCATGAGCGCATGGACTCAACCCTGGTTCGACCCCGGAATGGCAAGATCATCGCAGGTGTCTGTGCAGCACTCTCTGCACGCTTCGGCATCCCCAAATTTATTGTCCGGCTGGCCTTTGTGATCTTCGGCCTGGTCGGTGTAGGAGAGCTGGTTTACATTGCCCTGTGGATCCTGATCCCCAAGGCCTGATTGACGGAAAGCTGGCGAGGATGCAGGCTCACGGACCCAGCCCTTGTGTGCTGCTTTAGCTACGCCCATAGGGAACTTTTGGGCTTCACCGTGCGTGAATTACTCCGTACGGTGTATAGCTAGTAGCTGAAGCAGTACCTCACGCGCGCGCAATTGCGCCGTGCAGCACTACCAGGAGGGACGGGGCGAGCCCCGAACAAATGAAAGCTAAGAGTTTCTTCAAGGGTCCGGGAATTTGGATCATTGTTGTTGTCGCAATGCTCCTGCTGGCCTTTGCCACCCTCGCCCCCGGCGGTGCCTCACGAATAGACACAGACAAGGGCCTTGAGCTGCTTTCGCAGAGCGGCCAGGTGGAGCAGGCAAAGATTTTCGACGCCGAGAACCGCGTGGACCTGACGCTCAAGGACAACCTGACCGTCGACGGACAGGACAAGGGCAAGAGCGTCCAGTTCTTCTTTGTCAACGCCAGGGCGGACGACGTCGTCAAGGCAGTTACTGACGCCAAGCCGGCCAACGGCTACACGGACCAGCCGATCGAGAGCAACTGGTTCTCAGGCCTGTTCTCCCTCCTCGTCCCGGTCATTCTCCTCGGCCTCCTCTTCTGGTTCCTGCTGTCCCGTATGCAGGGCGGCGGCTCCAAGATCATGCAGTTCGGCAAGTCCAAGGCCAAAATGGTCAGCAAGGACATGCCCCAGGTGACCTTCATCGACGTCGCCGGCGCTGACGAAGCTGTTGAGGAGCTCCAGGAAATTAAGGAATTCCTCCAGGAGCCCGCCAAGTTCCAGGCTGTGGGCGCCAAGATTCCGAAGGGTGTCCTCCTGTACGGCCCTCCCGGTACCGGTAAGACCCTGCTGGCCCGTGCAGTGGCAGGCGAAGCGGGCGTGCCGTTCTTCTCTATCTCCGGCTCGGACTTCGTTGAGATGTTTGTCGGTGTCGGTGCGTCCCGTGTCCGCGACCTTTTCGAGCAGGCCAAGGCCAACTCTCCCGCCATCATCTTCGTTGACGAGATCGACGCCGTCGGCCGCCACCGCGGTGCCGGCATCGGCGGCGGCAATGACGAACGCGAGCAGACCCTCAACCAGTTGCTGGTTGAAATGGACGGCTTCGACGTCAAGACCAACGTCATCCTGATCGCGGCCACGAACCGTCCCGACGTTCTGGACCCGGCGCTCCTGCGCCCGGGCCGCTTTGACCGGCAGATTTCCGTTGAGGCTCCTGACCTTGTGGGACGCGACCAGATCCTGCAGGTTCACGCGAAGGGCAAGCCTATGGCTCCGGGCGTTGACCTCAAAGCTGTGGCCAAGAAGACTCCGGGCTACACCGGTGCCGACCTCGCCAACGTTCTGAACGAGGCCGCCCTGCTGACAGCCCGGTCCAACGCGAACCTGATCGATGACCGCGCCCTGGATGAAGCCATTGACCGCGTCATGGCGGGCCCGCAGAAGCGCAGCCGCGTCATGAAGGAACACGAGCGCAAGATCACCGCCTACCACGAAGGCGGACACGCCCTCGTTGCCGCAGCTCTGCGGAACTCGGCACCGGTCACAAAGATCACCATCCTGCCGCGTGGCCGGGCCCTCGGCTACACCATGGTGGTTCCGGACAACGACAAGTACTCGGTGACCCGCAACGAGCTGCTGGACCAGATGGCGTACGCCATGGGCGGCCGCGTTGCTGAGGAAATTGTCTTCCACGATCCCTCCACGGGAGCTTCCAACGACATCGAGAAGGCCACGTCCACGGCCCGCAAGATGGTCACGGAATTCGGCATGAGCGAACGTGTTGGTGCAGTGCGCCTGGGCCAGGGTGGCGGCGAGCCGTTCCTGGGCCGGGATGCCGGGCACGAGCGCAACTATTCAGACCAGATCGCCTACATCGTTGATGAGGAAGTCCGGCGGCTGATCGATCAGGCGCATGACGAGGCTTACGCCATTCTCACGGAAAACCGGGAAGTCCTGGACTATCTGGCCCTTGAACTGCTGGAACGGGAAACCCTGAACCAGGCCGAAATTGCCGATATTTTCCGCGACATCCGCAAGCGTGATTTCCGCGAGGTCTGGCTGTCCAAGGAGTCGCGTCCGGTGCAAAAGGCAGGCCCTGTTGAGTCGCGCCTGGAGAAAGCTGAGCGTGAAGCCCAGGAGGAGGCCAAGGAGGCCCGCCTGGATGAGCCACTGGACGCCCAGCCTCCGCATCCGCAGGGTGTGGCAGGCCAGGAGGTCTTCGAGGGCGGCACCGACGTCGGGCCTGATGTGCCCGGCCACAGCTAAACTCGTCTTGTGAACCACTACGACCATGACGACCTCACCGAGGTCGGTTACCTTTCTGCTGCCGAGAATCCTGCGGGACACCGGGGCATCAAAGTTGACCGACCACGGATCGAAGCCGCTGTCCGGGAGATCCTGCTCGCCATAGGCGAGGACCCGGACCGCGGTGGGCTTCAGGACACCCCCAAGCGGGTCGCCAAGGCCTACTCTGAGATGTTTGCAGGCCTGCATCACGACCCCGCAGAAATCCTGTCCACCACCTTCGACCTCGATCATGAGGAGCTGGTGCTGGTCAAGGACATCCCGTTCTATTCCACCTGCGAGCACCATCTGGTGCCGTTCCACGGGGTGGCCCACGTTGGTTACATCCCCTCACACGACGGTAAAGTGACAGGCCTGAGTAAGCTGGCCAGGCTCGTGGACATGTTCGCCAAGCGTCCGCAGGTTCAGGAACGCCTCACCACCCAGATTGTTGAGGCCCTGGTCACCCACCTCAAACCACGGGGAGCAATCGTCGTCGTCGAATGTGAACACCTGTGCATGTCCATGCGCGGCATCCGCAAGCCCGGTGCCAAGACCGTCACCAGTGCGGTACGTGGGCAACTGCATGACCCGGCAACCCGCGCCGAAGCAATGAGCCTCATCATCGGAAGGTAACAACAGACTATGGACTCCCTAGCTGCAGCACCTGGAACCGGACCCGCAACATCTCCGCTGCCTGTACTTCGCAAACCGCGGCCGGCCGCAACATTGGATAGCCTGCCAACTGACCGCACCCTTGTTATGGGAATCCTGAACGTCACTCCTGATTCCTTCAGCGATGGCGGGAAGAACCCCACTCCGGACACCGCCATCGCGGCCGGACTCAGGATGTTCTACGCCGGGGCTGACATCATCGACGTCGGTGGCGAATCCACCAGGCCAGGAGCCGAGGACGTCAGCCCTGAAGAAGAACAACGCCGCGTCCTGCCTGTGATCGCCGCCCTGGTCAAGGCCGGAGCCCTGGTCAGCATCGACACCATCCACACCTCGACGGCCGCCGCAGCCCTGGACGCCGGCGCCGCCATCATCAATGACGTCTCAGGACTCAGCATCGAACCGGGCATGGCCGAACTCGTAGCGGCCAGCAAGGTTCCCTACGTGCTGACCCACCGCCGTGGCGACGCCCGCTCCATGAACTCCCTCACGGAGTATTCAAACGTAGCCGAGGACGTTGTGGCTGAACTGATCGGTGTCCGGGACAAGCTGTATGCAGCAGGCGTGACACCGGAGCAGATCATTCTGGATCCGGGGATCGGGTTCTCCAAGACGGATGAACAGAACTGGGAGCTGTTGCAGAACCTGGACCGGCTGGAAGCCTTGGGCCACAGGGTCCTGGTGGGGGCATCGCGCAAGCGGTTCCTCGGTACACTCCTCACGGTGGCTGGCAAGTCAGCCGCTCCCGACGAGCGTGACGCGGCAACAGCCGCCATCACCGCTGTCTGCGCAGCCCGGGGCGCCTGGGCTGTCCGCGTGCACGACGTCGGGCCCAGTCTCGACGCCGTCAAGGTCGCCGCCCGCCTGGCTCCGGCGCGCGTCAGTAACTGACGCACCACCAACCGACAAGGGGAAGGCTGGATGGACAAGATCACGTTGAGCGGCGTTACCGCTATGGGGAATCATGGAGTGTTCGACTTCGAGCGCCGTGACGGCCAGCCGTTCATTGTTGATGCCGTGCTGCACCTGGACTTCGCCAAGGCAGCCGCCTCCGACGACGTCTCAGATACTGCCCACTACGGCGAGGTCGCCGGCCGGATCAGGAAGTGGATCACCGGCGAACCGGTAAACCTCATTGAGGCCCTTGCCGTGCGTATCGCCGAAGACCTGCTGCAGGAGTTTCCCCTGTCCGCCGTCGACATCACTGTCCACAAACCGCAGGCGCCCATCGACGTCGAGTTCGGCGACGTCTCCGTAAGCGTCCATCGGGAGCGACAATGATTTCGCGGGCAACGCTGCCGTACACGCACGCTGTCCTGGCGCTCGGCAGCAATCTGGGGGAGCGGAACGACACCCTGTCCAGCGCTGTCGCGGACCTTGTGGACAGGCCCGAAGTGAGGCTGCTCGCAGTCTCACCAGTTATGCAGACGAAGCCCGTCGGCGGGCCGCAGGACCAGCCGGACTTCCTGAACATGGTGATCTCGGTGGAGACCACGCTGAGTCCGGTGGAGCTGCTCCGGCACTGCCAGGCGGTGGAAAACAAACACCTCCGTGTTCGCGACGTGAGGTGGGGGCCGCGGACCCTGGACGTTGACATCATTATTTACGGCGATGTGGTGAGCTCCGATCCCGAACTTACGCTTCCGCATCCCCGGGCAGCTGAGCGCGCATTCGTGCTCTATCCCTGGTCGCTTATTGAGCCCGCTGCTGAGCTCAACGGGCAGCGGGTCGGCGTGCTTGCAGCAAAGGCCGAGGATCTTTCAGGGCTCCGGCCCTTCGATGGCTTCGGTGACTTCAACGGTCTCCCGACCGCCGGGGCGGTGTAGCACGTGAAACCCATTAATCCCTTGCTGCTCCTTGCCATCGGCCTGATCCTCACAGTTGTGGGGTGGCTCGCCACTCTGCTGGCCAACCGCTTCAGCTTCGCCACTCCTGTCCTGCCTCTTACCGCCCTGGTCACCATGGGCGTGATTGTGGCCTTCACGCTGGTGCTGGGAATCCGTGTTCTCCGCTGGCGCAACAGCACCAAGAAGAAAATCATCCTGGACCCCATCCTGGCGGCCCGCACCCTGGTGCTCGCCCAGGCCAGTGCCTACGCCGGGACGGTGCTGCTTGGATGGCACGCAGGCATCATCCTGGACCAGTTGCGGGTGTGGAGCCTGCGCAGTGATCAAGGCGTCACCTGGCTCGCGATCGCCATGGCAGCAGGCGGCCTGGTCATGATCATCGTGGGGCTCCTCGTGGAGCGGTTCTGCCGTATTCCGCCCGAGGACGGCGACGGCGACGGCACAACTAAACTCCCGGGACACGCCCGTGGAGAAGCGAAGGGGGAGGGCGGCTATGCCTACCAAGGCGATTGATCCACCCGGGATCACATGGCTGCGCGTCTCACCGAAATACGTAACGGTCCGCCTCGTGGAGTGGGCGATCGGTAACGTGATTGCCGTCGCCGTGCTGTCCCTGCCCCTGATCCTTGTGCTGCAGGGCTGGTGGACCTGGCCGCCGCTGTGGCTTGCCGTGACTGTACCGTCGTTGATGCTGATTCTGGCTGTATGGCGGCTCGTGCTTATTCCCCGCCAAGTGCGTGCCATCGGTTATGCGGAGCGCGACGACGACCTCCTGATCCGAGGCGGCATCTTCTTTCAACGCGTCATGGTGGTTCCCTATGGACGCATGCAGTACGTGGACATCGGCGTTGGCCCGCTGGAGCGCTGGCTGGGCCTGTGCACTTTGAAGCTGCACACAGCCTCTGCCGGAACCAACGCGCAGATTCCCGGCCTTCCCGAGAGCGAAGGGGCCCGCTTGCGCGAGCAGCTTTCCGCCCGCGGCGAAGCCAGGCTGGCAGGACTGTGACGGTGAAGGCTGCCGGAGATGCCGGTGCAGCCGGAGTTTCCCCAGGTAATGCCGACGGCGAATGGCTCCGGGTCCATCCGGCGTCGCCGTTTGTCCGGGGCTGGATAGCCATCGCTGCGATCGGTTACTTCTTCGGCCGGGACATTTTCGAGCGGCTGATCCAAGGCGGTCCGCTCATCGACGACCGGATGGCTGGCCGCGCTCCCTGGCTGCTTGCGGCCGGCGGAGTGATCCTGATGCTGGCCATTTTCGGTTTCATCATGACCTGGTATTTCACCCGCTATCAGGTGGCCGAGGGCTATGTCCGGGTGAAAACCGGTTTCCTGTTCCGCCAGCAGCGCCAGGCCCGCCTGGACCGTGTGCAGGCCATCGATATCGTGCAGCCGTTGCTGGCCCGGATCTTTGGCCTTGCGGAGCTGCGGTTCGAGGTGGCTGACGCGGGGGAGTCAGCAGTCAGGCTCGCTTTCCTGCGGATGGACGACGCCCGCCAGCTCCGGGCCACCATCCTGGCCCGCGCCGCGGGAGTCCAGGCGGATCCCGAGAGCCCGGACGCCGCCGTCCAGGAGGCACCGGAGCAGGCCGTACTCTCGGTCCCGCCGTCGAGGCTCGTGGGTTCCCTGCTGTTGAGCGAACAGAGTGTCTTTGTGCTGTTGGGCGCGGTGGGCTCGGTGCTGCTCTCCGTCCTCACCGGCAACGGCGGATTTTTCCTGTACCTGATCCCGGCCGCCTTGGGCCTTGCTGCGGCTTATTGGTCCTCCTTTAACAAGGGCTATAACTTCACTGCAGCTATCTCCCCGGACGGTATCCGGCTGCGCTACGGCTTGCTGGACACCCAGGCGCAGACACTGCCGCCTGGCAGGATCCAGGCGCTGAGGGTGTTTCAGCCACCCATTTGGCGGATCTTCGGCTGGTACCGGATGCAGGTGAACGTTGCCGGCTACGGCGCTGTCGGCGGAAACGGGGAAGGCGGCTCGCGGACCACCCTCCTGCCAGTGGGAACGCTTGCGGACGTCATGACAATGCTGTCCCTCGTCCTGCCGGACCCCGGAACCCCTGATGCGGCCCGCGTCTTTACCATGGGCATCAACGGCAGCAATAACGACGGCGGCTTCGTCACCACTCCTGCACGGGCCCGGCTCCTGGCGCCCCTGGCTTGGCGCCGTAACGGCTACGTGGCAACGGAAACCGCTCTGCTGCTGCGTTCCGGCCGGTGGTGGCGGCAGCTGGTGGTGGTACCGCATCAGCGCACGCAGTCCATGGCCCTGCATCAGGGGCCCATCGCGAGGCGGTTCGGTGTCGCGGATCTGGTCCTGCACACTACCTCGGGCCCGGTAGTGCCCAGGCTGATTCAGGCGGATGCCGACGAGGCCCGGGCGCTGTTCCAGGAACAAGCGGCGCGGGCGAGGGCCGCGAGGAAGCGCCAGACCAGCGAACAATGGCTGGCGCAGGTAGCCGCGGAAACTCCCGCCGCTGAACCTCCTGCCCCCAACGAATTTCCCGCTCCCAATGAACCTCTAGCTTCCCGCGGACCTTTAGCTCCGCGCGAGCCACTAGCCCCCAGTCAGGACGGTCCCCAGAATGGCTAAGCCCGGACGCCTTGGTGTTGGAATCATTGGCGCGGGAAAGGTGGGTGCAGTCCTCGGTGCGGCCCTGCGCGCCGCTGAACACGCCGTCGTCGGAGTTTCCGCAGTATCAGAAGCCAGTCGTGAGCGAGCCGAAACACTGTTGCCCGGTGTCCCCATCCTTGACGTTCAGGAGATAGTGGAGCGTTCGGAACTGGTGCTTTTGGCCGTGCCGGACGATGCCCTGGGCGCGTTGGTGGAGGGGCTCGGAAAGCTGCGCGCCTGGCAGCCTGGACAGCTCGTGGCGCACACCTCCGGCCGCTTCGGAGTGGGAATCCTCCGTCCGGTGCGGGCTGCAGGTGCAATACCGCTCGCGTTGCACCCTGCCATGACATTCACAGGCATGAGCCTTGACCTTACCCGGCTGCTGGACTGCACCTTCGGTGTCACGGCGGACGCTGCCATGCTGCCCATCGCGCAAGCGCTCGTGGTGGAGATGGGTGCTGAGCCTGTGGCAATCGCAGAAGCTGACCGGACGCTCTACCACGCGGCTCTGGCGCATGGATCAAACCATCTGGTGACTCTCGTGGCCCAGTCATCGCAGCTGCTCCGGGAAGTAGGAGTGGAATCACCTGAACGCATGCTGGGGCCGCTGCTGCGCGCCACCTTGGAGAACGCCCTGGCTTCCGGTGAATCGGCGCTGACGGGCCCGGTAGCCCGCGGAGATGTGGGAACCGTTACGGCTCACGCCGAGGCTTTGAAGGAACACGACGGCGGTGCAGGCGGGGACATCCTGGCCGCGTACCTTGCCATGGCCCGGGCAACTGCGGTGCGCGCCGCCAGCCGGGGCCTGTTGAAAGAGGATCAGTTCGGGGAGATGAAGCGCGCCCTTGGCGACGGAACCCAGCCGCCGGAAGGACCATAAGTGCCGATCAAACTAGTCACCACCGCGGCCGCGCTTCGAACGGAAAGCGCCCGGCTGCTGATAGAACAGCACGGCGGCTCGCAGGGGCTGGTGCCAACGATGGGAGCCTTGCACGAGGGGCACGCCCAACTGGCCCGTACCGCCGTCGAACAAAACGACGTGACCGTGGTCAGTATTTTCGTGAATCCCCTCCAGTTCGGCGAAGCAACCGACCTGCAGCGCTACCCGCGGACACTTGACGCCGATCTGGAACTCCTCGAGGCAGAAGGCGTTGATCTTGTGTTTGCGCCGGACGTTGAGGAGGTTTATCCCAACGGGGAACCCATGGTGCGCATTACTTCGGGCAAGCTCGCGGAGAAATGGGAGGGTGCCTCCCGGCCCGGGCATTTCGATGGAGCACTGACCGTGGTGGCCAAACTGCTCCATTTCGGCATCCCCGGCGCCTGCGGAAACAACGGGACGCCACCGCACTACCGGGCATACTTCGGCCAGAAGGACGCGCAGCAGCTGACCCTGGTCCAGCGGATGGTGGCTGACCTGAACTTTCCCGTGGAAATCGTCCCCGTCCCCACGGTGCGGGCCGGCGACGGTCTGGCGCTGTCCAGCCGGAACCGCTTCCTTTCAGGGGAAGAACGCGAGGCAGCCCTGGTGCTGTCCAGGGCGTTGCGGCTGGTCGAGGAGCGAGCCAATGCCCACCAGCCGCTGGATCTCGATTCCGCCGTTGCGCTGGTGGAGTCGCAGCCGCTCGTAAAGCTGGACTACTTCGAGGTGGTGGATCCGGCCACTTTGGAGCCCCTCGCCGAGAACTGCCGGGAGACACCATTCCGTGGTGAGGGCCTGGCAATCATCGCGGCGCGGGTGGGCCCGGTCCGCCTGATCGACAACGTTCCGCTGAGTTCCTGAGCTTCCCTCCCGCTCCCTCATAGGAGTCCTCAAAAGGCGTCGCCAATCCGGAAGAGTTTTTTCTCACGGTTTTTCCTCACAGGGGAATTACTGTGCAGGCTAGACTGTTTCAATCTGCAGCGACGATGCTCGCCGGATCTCACGCCACACTCCCTGGGGGAACCTTCATGTCCACAGACCTTAATTCGAACGCCGGCGATAACGTGCAAACCGATTCTCAACAGTCTCGGTCCAAGACCGCAGTTGCTGACCCTGCCGTTACAGCCGACCCAGCCGCTCCTTCTGTTTCAGCCGGCTCAGCCGCGCCGCATGATGCAGTCACTTCGCCGGCCAAGATGTCGCGTGAATCAGTAACGATCATCACTACGCTGCTCGTGGCGACCTTCGTGGTGATCCTGAATGAAACCATCATGAACGTTGCCCTGCAGCGCCTCATGGTGGACCTGCGGGTGGACGCCCCCACGGTTCAGTGGCTTTCCACTGGCTTTATGCTCACCATGGCGGTGGTTATCCCCACCACCGGCTTCATCCTCCAGCGGCTCTCAACCCGTGCGGTCTTCATGCTGGCGATGGGCCTCTTCTCGGGCGGCACGCTGCTGGCCGCACTGGCGCCGGGGTTCGTGGTCCTGCTTTTCGCAAGAATTATCCAGGCAGGCGGCACGGCCATCATGCTTCCGCTCCTGATGACCACCATCCTTACCCTGGTGCCGCTGCAGCGCCGTGGTGCTGTGATGGGTAACGTGAGCATCGCCATCTCGGTGGCTCCGGCGCTTGGCCCCACAGTTTCGGGATTCATCCTTGAACACTTCTCCTGGCGGTTCATGTTTGTGTTTGTGCTGCCCATCGCCCTTGTCGCTTTAGCCATCGGTGCAAAGTACCTGACCAACATCGGTGAGAAGGAGAAGAACCCTCTTGATTTCCTCTCGGTGCTGCTGACCATCCCGGCCTTTGGCGGACTGGTCTACGGCCTGAGCCAGATCGGCGGCGGCCATGGGGGCCAGGCCGGTCCGGGTGCTGCAGCCATTGCGGCCCTGGTGATTGGCGTGGTTAGCCTGCTGGCATTTGTGCTGCGGCAGCTGCAGTTGCAGAAAGCTGACGCTCCGCTGCTGGATCTCCGGGCCTTCAACTTCCGTATGTTCACTATCTCCGTCCTGCTGCTGGTAGTGGCCATGATCGCCCTGTTCGGCGCTGTCATTCTCCTGCCGCTCTACCTGCAGGAGATCCGCGGGCTTAAGTCGTTGGAAACCGGGCTGGCGCTGCTGCCGGGCGGGCTGGCCATGGGACTCCTGGGTCCGTTCATTGGCAGGCTCTTTGACAAGGTGGGGCCGCTGCCGCTGACAGTCACGGGCTCGATCATGATGGTGCTGGCCCTGTGGCAGTTCTCCATGCTGAATGCGGAATCGCCCGTGGCGTGGATCGTTGCCCTGCACGTGGGCCTCAGCCTTGGCCTTGCGCTCCTTTTCACGCCGGCATTCACAACGGGCCTCAACCCGCTGCCGCCGCACCTTTATTCGCATGGCTCGGCCATCATGAGCACCCTTCAGCAAGTGGCCGGAGCCGCAGGCACGGCTCTGCTGGTATCCGTTTTCGCTGCCGTTTCCCTCGGCTCAGGAGTGGTAGCGGGTATGCAGGCAGCTTTCCTGACAGCCGCCGCACTCGCCGTAGTCGCCGTCGTGCTGTCCCTCATGATGCGCAAGACAGCCGGCGCAGGCACCCACGGGCACTAGGCCCAGCCCCGGGCCGCGATCTCATGTCGGGGCCGGCCGAATTGCGTAACTTTTGGAGTGCCGCGGGAGTCTGTTGGCCCGGATTCCGCGGGATGACGCCGTTCATTTAGGGCGCAGACGTCAAAAGTTACGCAATTCAAGTGGCGTCTGCGGATCAGCCTGAGAAGAAGTCGCTCAGTTCCGTGATGAGCTTGTCCGGCGCCCTGTTGACGCCGTCGTGTCCGTAGCCCGGGAGGATGGTGTAGCTGGACCCGGACAGGACATCGTGGATCTGCCCGCACGCCACACCGAAGTAAGCCGGGCTCTTTTCGCCCACCACGATGAGCGTTTCAAGGGGCAATTCCAGGAAGGGCTCTGCCGGCATGTCGGCGGCGATGATGGCCTTTATTTCACGGACGCCGGTCTTCATCAGTTCCCGGTTCTGCTTGCCGATGGGAGTGCCCGCCGTGAGCTTGTTTGCCAGCGTCAGCATGCTCAGCGGCATCCTGGCAAAAGCGCCGCCCGTCTCCATCCCCCTGATCATGACGGCGAGGGCGCGGTCATCGTCTCCGGCCGCCGTCGCCCGTTCATATTCCTCGGTCCAGTCAGCCTTGACGCTGTGGTTTACGGAAACGGCGGGGTCGTAGACTGCCAGCCGCTCCACGGGCAGCGAGCGGGCAGCGTGAAGCGCAACCGCGCCGCCGAAGCTGTGCCCGAAGACGTCGGTGCTGGCGGTGTGCTTCATCACCGCCTCCAGATCCCGGATATCAGTGTCCAGGGTGTAGTCCTCCGGCTGCGGTGACGATTGTCCGCGCCCCCGGCGGTTGAAGGTGTGCACCGGACGCTCCAGCGCTGCACTCAGCTTCTGGGCAAAACGGGTGTAGTCGGCCGCGGTGACCATTGAGGGGTGCACTACAACGACTCCCGAACCGTGCCCCGCCAATTCGGCCCCCGTGCTGAAGAGCTCGAGGGTGCCGCCGTCGGGGGTTCTGATGTTCTCGCGGGTCATGATCCGAGCCTAACCGAGGCCGCCGCACGCGTGCACCAAACACGTGGCTTCCGTGGGGAATACCGCCGTGCGTTACGACGGACCTATGAGGGGAAGGCTGCTGCGGAATTCGACGGTAAACTTGGGGATTGTGACTTCCCAAAACAACCCCGCCCCCAACAACGCCGCCCAGCCTGCCGATGCCAGCGAACAGATGCGCATCCGGATGGAAAAGCGCGCCAAGCTGATTGAGCGCGGCGTGGAGGCGTACCCGGTGGGCGTGGAGCGCACACACTCGCTTAGCGAGATCAGGGAAAAGTACGCCCATCTTGAGGCAGACGACACCACAGGGGATGTTGTCGGAGTCACCGGCCGGGTGGTTTTCGTCCGGAACACCGGAAAGCTGTGCTTTGCCACGCTGCAGGAAGGCGGCGTGGACGGTACTGCCACCAGGCTGCAGGCGATGCTGAGCCTCGCGAACGTCGGGGAGGAAGCCCTGGCCGAATGGAAGGCCCTGGTGGACCTGGGCGACCACGTATTCATCAAGGGCGAAGTCATCTCTTCCCGGCGCGGCGAATTGTCCGTTATGGCCGAGTCCTGGTCCATGGCTTCGAAGTCCCTGAGGCCGCTGCCGGTCCTGCACGCCGACCTCAACGAGGAAACCCGCGTTCGCCAGCGCTACGTGGACCTCATGGTCCGCGACGAGGCCCGCGAAATGGTCTACACCCGTGCGGCCATCACCCGGTCAATCAGGGAGAGCCTGCACCGCCGCAACTATGTTGAGGTGGAGACCCCCATGCTGCAACTGGTCCACGGCGGCGCCACTGCCCGCCCGTTCGAGACCCACATGAACGCGTTTGACCAGAAAATGACCCTGCGCATCGCTACTGAGCTCTACCTCAAGCGCGCAGTCGTCGGCGGGATTGACCGTGTGTATGACATGGGCCGCGTTTTCCGCAACGAAGGTGTCGATTCCACCCACAGCCCGGAGTTCACCACGCTGGAAGCCTACGAGGCCTGGGCTGACCAGTTCGTGATGGCCGATCGCATCAAGGAGATTATTCTCGACGCCGCTGACGCAGCCGGCGTGGGGCGGGTCATCCAGACGCCGGCAGGGGAGGTAAACCTCGACGGCGACTGGGCCTGGCTCTCGGTTTACCCGGGGCTTTCCGAGGCGGTGGGACAGGAGGTCACTCCTGACACGACCGTGGCCGAGCTGCAGGCGCTGGCGAAAAAGCATGAGGTCAAGTTCGACACCGCCTGGGACGCGGAAAAGCTCGCGGTGGAACTCTTCGGCGAAATCGTGGAGCCAACCCTGCTCAATCCGACGTTTGTCTACGACTACCCGCCGTCCGCACAGCCGCTGGCCCGTCAACATCGTGAGAACCCCCGGCTGATCGAAGCCTGGGACCTGATCATCGGCGGGATGGAACGCGGAACCGCGTTCTCCGAGCTCATCGACCCGGTGATCCAGCGTGAGCGGCTCACCGAACAGTCCCGCCGCGCGGCCGCCGGCGACGACGAGGCCATGCAACTGGACGAGGACTTCCTCCGCGCCCTTGAATACGGTGCTCCGCCCATGGGTGGGCTCGGCTTGGGAATTGACCGCCTGGTGATGCTCTTCACCGGAGCCGGGATCCGCGAAACCATTCTCTTCCCGCTCTTGAAGCCGGAAGGCCACTAGGCCATGGAGTATGTGGCCGTATTGCTTCCATCCGTTGTGGTGGGCCTCCTCTTCTGGTTCGCCATGAAGTCCATTTTTAACGCGGACAAAGCTGAGCGGCAGGCAGAGGCCCGCGCCCAGGCCGAAGCGGACGCCACTGCGGCTGATCCCAAGCGGGAAGACCCCTCTGCCGGAACCGGGACTAACGCTTAGTTCCCTTCTGCCCTGAATGTCTTCAATGACAGTTGGGCAAAACAAATGTGCGTCTTTGAGCGTGCGCTTTCCACAGGAACCTTTTTCTGTTTTGACGCGTTGCCATAAAGCGAGGGATACTTTATTTGTAACATCCTGCTTTTCTGAATACCCGTCCTTTCCAAAAGAGAGAATTTCCATGGCACAGAAAGTAAAAATCATCCTCGTGGATGATCTGGATGGGGGAACCGCGGACGAAACTGTCCGTTTTGGTCTTGATGGCGTCAGCTACGAAATTGACCTGTCATCAGACAATGCGTCGGAACTGCGCTCCGCACTGGAGCGCTTTATTTCCAGCGCCCGCAAGACGTCCACCGGCCGCGCAACGCGCACAAAGGTCTCAACCGGCCGGAATCAGGACTCTGCACAGATCCGTCAGTGGGCACGGGAGAACGGTTATGCGGTTAACAGCCGCGGCCGTATCCAGGCCGAAATTCAGGAAGCGTACCAAAGGGCCAATTCCTAGAGTTGAAGTATCTATGCGTTGCAAAAGTCGAAGCCCCCGCCGGTTGGAGGGGGCTTCGACTTTTTTGCTTGTCTTTACCGTCCAGCCCGGCTTTTCCGCCGTGGTTTTTTCGGTTGAAAGTGCCCTCACCGGACTTTATCGGGAAAAGGCGGAGAGTTTGAACCTTCGGCAGTCAACCCGAAAGTCAAACGGCTTTCCGCACGGCCGGAGGCAGGACAGATTGTGCCGGGAGGCAGCACTCTCTGCTTCCTTGACCGCTCACGCCCGGCTCCCGTTGAACGAGCTGCAGGAGCGCCCGATTGTTGCCCCGATCCGGGTCAAAGTTGATTCCGGGTTTCCCCCGTGGCGAACAAGCTCCAAAAGTGGGGCTCCTCCACGTAGCATCAAAGTACGTCGTAGCTAGGAGTGTGGCGAAATGTTTGAGCGATTTACGGACCGTGCCCGTCGCGTAGTTGTGCTTGCCCAAGAAGAGGCACGCATGCTGAACCACAATTACATTGGTACCGAACACATCCTCTTGGGTTTGATCCATGAGGGTGAGGGCGTTGCCGCCAAAGCTCTTGAGTCCTTGAGCATTTCGCTCGACGGCGTACGCGAGCAGGTTCAGGAGATCATCGGACAGGGCCAGCAGGCTCCTTCCGGCCACATCCCCTTCACCCCTCGTGCCAAGAAGGTACTGGAGCTGTCCCTGCGTGAAGCACTACAGCTGGGCCACAACTACATCGGGACGGAGCACATCCTCCTGGGACTCATCCGCGAGGGTGAAGGTGTTGCCGCCCAGGTGCTGGTCAAGCTCGGTGCTGACCTCAACCGCGTCCGCCAGCAGGTCATCCAGCTGCTCTCGGGCTACCAGGGCAAAGAGACCACCGGTGCCGGCGTTGGCCCCGGCCAGGCTGAAGGAACTCCGGCGGGCTCCGTTGTGCTGGACCAGTTCGGCCGGAACCTCACGCAGGCTGCCCGCGAGAACAAGCTGGACCCCGTGATCGGGCGCGAACAGGAAATGGAACGCGTTATGCAGGTCCTTTCCCGCCGCACCAAGAACAACCCTGTGCTGATCGGTGAACCGGGTGTCGGCAAGACCGCCGTCGTCGAGGGCCTGGCGCAGGCAATCGTCCGCGGGGACGTACCTGAGACCATCAAGGACAAGCAGCTCTACACGCTGGACCTTGGTTCCCTGGTTGCAGGTTCCCGCTACCGTGGTGACTTCGAAGAGCGCCTGAAGAAGGTCCTCAAGGAAATCCGCACCCGTGGCGACATCATCCTGTTCATCGACGAAATCCACACCCTCGTAGGTGCGGGTGCCGCCGAGGGCGCTATCGATGCCGCTTCCATCCTGAAGCCAATGCTGGCCCGCGGTGAGCTCCAGACCATCGGTGCCACCACCTTGGACGAATACCGCAAGCACATCGAGAAGGACGCCGCCCTTGAGCGCCGCTTCCAGCCGATCCAGGTCAAGGAGCCGTCGGTTGCACACGCAATCGAAATCCTCAAAGGCCTGCGCGACCGCTATGAAGCCCACCACAGGGTCACCATCACCGACGGCGCCCTCGCCTCGGCAGCCAGCCTCGCCGAACGCTACATTTCGGACCGCTTCCTACCGGATAAGGCCATTGACCTTATCGACGAAGCCGGCGCACGCCTCCGTATCCGCCGGATGACCGCTCCGCCCGAGCTCAAAGCCATGGACGAGCGCATTGCAGAGCTGAAGATGGAAAAAGAGTCTGCAATAGACGCCCAGGACTTCGAAGGCGCCGCTTCACTGCGCGACAAGGAGCAAAAGCTCATTGCCGAGCGGGCCGAGAAGGAACGCCACTGGAAGACCGGCGGAATGGACGACATCTCCGAGGTGGATGAGGATCTCATTGCCGAAGTGCTGGCCAACTCCACCGGTATCCCGGTCTTCAAGCTGACTGAGGAAGAATCCTCGCGCCTGCTGAAGATGGAAGACGAACTCCACAAGCGCGTTGTCGGCCAGAACGAGGCCATCAAGGCCCTGTCGCAGGCCATCCGCCGGACCCGTGCAGGTCTTAAGGACCCGAAGCGCCCCGGTGGCTCGTTCATCTTCGCCGGCCCCACCGGCGTCGGAAAGACCGAGCTCGCCAAGGCCCTTGCTGAATTCCTCTTCGGCGAGGAAGACGCCCTCATCACGCTGGACATGTCCGAGTACTCGGAGAAGCACACCGTGTCGCGTCTCTTCGGTGCACCTCCCGGCTACGTTGGCTACGAAGAGGGCGGGCAGCTGACTGAAAAGGTCCGCCGTCGTCCGTTCTCCGTGGTGCTGTTCGACGAAGTTGAAAAGGCCCACGCGGACCTCTTCAACTCCCTCCTGCAGATCCTGGAAGACGGCCGCCTGACCGACTCGCAGGGCCGCGTGGTGGACTTCAAGAACACGGTGATCATCATGACCACCAACCTTGGTACCCGCGACATTTCCAAGAGCGTTGCAACGGGCTTCCAGTCGGGCACAGATACGCAGACGGGCTACAACCGCATGCGTGCCCGGGTAACGGAGGAGCTGAAGCAGCACTTCCGTCCCGAGTTCCTGAACCGTGTGGATGACGTTGTGGTGTTCCCGCAGCTGACTCAGGACGAGATCATCGAGATCGTGGACATGTTTGTCGGCCGCTTGGAGAAGCGACTCAAGGACAAGGACATGGGCATCGAGCTCACGCCCGCAGCCAAGGTGCTCCTTGCGACCCGCGGTTACGACCCCGCGATGGGCGCCCGGCCACTGCGCCGGACCATCCAGCGCGAGATCGAGGACCAGCTCTCCGAGAAGATCCTCTTCGGCGAGCTGCACGCCGGGGACATCGTGGTGGTGGATGTGGACGGCGAAGGCGACGACGCCAAGTTCACCTTCGCCGGCAACGCCAAGCCGCGCATCCCGGAGATCGCGCCCAGCGTCTAGCCGCACACCGCTCCAGCAACAGGCCCCGTCCTCACCGCAAGGTGAAGGCGGGGTCTGTTCGTTGTGGGGTCCGGGTTCAGGCGTGCGCCAGCGGGCCCTTCTTATGATTCTCATCCAAGGAACGCAGCGTCGAAACCTGTTTGCCGATGTCCTTTGCGAGGATTTCGCCATAGAGGTCCAGGTGGTCTGCCACCATCCGTTCCGAGCTGAAATTCTCCTGGACAGCGGCGCGGCACGCTGCACGGTCCAGCCCTTCCGCCAACTGAAGGAACGCCGGAAGCTGCTCGGTGGGCGCCAAGTATCCGGTGGAGCCATGCTCCACGATTTCCGGTGCTGACCCTATGGGTGTGCCGATCACTGGTGTGCCTGTCGCCATTGCCTCGATCATCACCAGGCCGAAGGGTTCATGCCATTGAATGGGATTCAGCAAGGCAACTGCGCCTCCCATAAGCTCGTATTTTTCCCGGTCGCCGATCTCACCGATGTATTCCTCATTCGGGCCGAGCAAGGGCTCGACGACGTCGCGGAAGTACCGTAATTCTGCGGGCTCGCGCATTTTGGCGGCGATGTGGAGGGGATACCCGGCCTCCCGGGCAATCTGGATTGCCTCCATGACGCCTTTGTCAGCGCAGATCCTGCCTACGAAACATGCGTAGCCTCCGTCTCCGCGCCCTACCGGAACGGTGGAAAGATCCAAACCGTGATGGATGACCCGCGTCACCTGCACATCCGGTGCCTGCAGGGCCTGATCCCGTGAAATCGCGATGATGCTCGTGTCCTTGCCCATTGCGCGGTAAACATTGACGGCGTCGGGAAGGAGGGGCCCGTGGATGGTGGTGACAACAGGCAAATGCCGCGGGCGGCGCCCATACAAAGGCCCTGCGAGGGTGTGGTCGTGGACGATGTCCATTCCCTCCATGGCTGCATAGGACCTCACCACGTGGCTCATTTCGGAAATCGTGAGGCCCATCTCGTCAGGCACCGCGGGGGTCATTCCCGGGGCGAGGGCGACTGGACATTCACTGTCCGAGGGTACGGCCAGGAGGACTTCGTGACCCGCCGCCGTCAAGCCCCTTGCGAGATGATCCACTACCCGTTCAATTCCGCCGTACGTCGGTGGAGGCACCGGGATCCATGGGTTTCCGATTAGTCCGATACGCATGCCGACCTCCCCGGCCCGCCTCGTCAACGGACCTGTTTTGTGAGACCAGTCTGCAATTCGCTTCCGCCCCCAGCTGCGGCACTGCTTTGCCAGCCGCCAAAAGCTAAATGGGCTGCCTAAATCAAACCATAGGGTTCCCTGGCGGTCCCGGGCAAGGGGTATTTGGTCCTCCCCGCGATCCCGTCCTCAGCAGCTTCCGGCACAAGAGCGGGAGTTGGCCGCCGTAAGATTGGGGCTGTGACCGAGTCCTTCCGCATCCGCCCTGCCCGCACCAGCGATGTCGCTGCCATCAAACAGCTTGTGGCGCCTCTGGCGGATCAGCGGATCCTCATGGCCAAGGAGACGGTGGCCTACTACGAGAGCCTGCAGGAGTTCCGGATCGCCGAGTCGGCAGGCGGCGACGTCATTGGCTGCGGCGCCCTGCACGTGATGTGGGAGGACCTGGCCGAAGTGCGCACTCTGGCAGCCTCGGACGCATGGCGCGGCAGGGGAGTGGGCCACGTGCTGGTGGAGACACTCCTGGAAGATGCCAAGGCACTGGGTGTCTCCCGTGTTTTTTGCCTCACTTTCGAAGTGGACTTCTTCAAGCGCCACGGTTTTGAGGTCATGCCGGACCAGACGGCCGTTGATCCCGTGGTCTACTCCGAGCTCCTGCGCTCGCATGACGAAGGTGTGGCGGAATTCCTGGACCTTGCCCGCGTTAAGCCGAATACGCTGGGCAATACCCGGATGATCAAGGTTCTCTAGGCGTGGGCAGGTGCTACCGCGGGACCGGTCCCCGGTAGTAGGGTCAGAGCAAACCGGCCGGTCCATTTAGGGAGCACAGCCTTGAAAAAGCTCATCAACGATCCCCGAGCAGTGGTGGACGAATCCGTAGAGGGATTCGGCCTGGCGCACGCGGACATCGTAACCGTATCGACGGAACCGAAGTTCATCACACGCACGGATGCTCCCGTTGCCGGCAAGGTGGGACTCGTCTCCGGCGGAGGCAGCGGGCATGAACCCCTTCACGGCGGTTTCGTGGGACTCGGCATGCTCGACGCCGCAGTTCCGGGGGCTGTCTTTACGTCTCCGACACCTGACCAGATCATTCCGGCAACCCTCGCAGTCAACTCCGGGGCCGGCGTCGTGCACATTGTGAAGAACTACACCGGAGACCTCCTCAACTTCGAAACCGCAGCGGAGATGGCACAGGCCGAAGGCGTGGAGGTTCGGACCGTGCTGGTCAACGACGACGTCGCCGTCGAAGATTCGTTGTACACAGCAGGGCGCAGGGGAGTCGGTGGCACGGTCCTGGTTGAAAAGATCGCCGGAGCAGCCGCCGAACGCGGTGACAACCTCGAAGCCGTCGCCGCCATCGGCAATCGAGTCAACAGCAATGTCCGCAGTATGGGTGTTGCTTTGACCGCGTGCACGGTGCCCCACGCGGGAGGCCCTAGCTTCGATCTTGAGGAGGATGAAATCGAGATCGGCATCGGCATCCACGGGGAACCCGGCAGGCATAAGATTGCCATGGAAAACGCGGACGGCATCACCGACAGGTTGCTGGACCCCATCCTGTCGGACCTGGGTGTCGATGCCGGGGAGCGGGTCCTATTGTTCGTCAATGGGATGGGCGGAACCCCTCAAAGCGAGCTTTACATCGTGTACCGGCGGGCGGCCCAGGTGCTGAAAGAGCGCGGGATCGTCATTGAACGTTCCTTGGTTGGCAACTACATCACTTCCCTGGAAATGCAGGGCTGCTCCCTGTCCGTGCTCCGGCTCGACGACGAAATGACGGCACTCTGGGACGCACCGGTCCACACTGCGGCCTTGCGATGGGGGATCTGATGGCCCTGGACGTCAAGTGGGCCGTCAGGTGGCTGACCATGTGCGCGCAGGCGATGGCGGAGCACCGGCTCGAGCTGATCGAACTGGACCGCGCAATCGGCGATTCCGATCACGGCGAGAACATGGACAGGGGATTTCAAGCCGTCCTGGACAAGTTGGCTGAATCCCAGCCGGAAACGCCGGGCGCTGCCTTGAAACTCACTGCGATGTCCCTGATGTCAAAAGTGGGCGGGGCAGCGGGGCCTCTTTACGGAACTGCGTTCCTTCGCGCCGCCACAGCATTGGGAGACTCTCCCGACGTCGGCCCTGCGGCTCTAGCAGAGGCGCTCGAAGCGGCGCGGGACGGCGTGGTGGCCCGCGGGAAGGCAGAGCGGGGCGATAAGACCATGGTGGACGCCTGGACGCCCGCAGTAGAGGCAGCCGGAGCAGCCTCGGCCGCGGGCGCCAACGTACTCGCGGTACTGGTCGCCGCCGCTGAGGCTGCAGAGGAAGGCGCTGTGGCCACTGACCCCCTGATCGCCCGAAAGGGCCGGGCCAGCTACCTGGGAGAACGCAGCATCGGGCACCGTGATCCGGGAGCTGTGTCTACCGCCCTGATCCTTCGTGCGGCGGCTGGAGCGGCCGCGTGACGGTCCGGCTGATCGTGGTTTCCCATAGTGAAAAAATCGCCGACGGCGCCGTGGAGCTTGCCGCTCAAATGGCACCCGACGTCGTGATCCTCCCCGCGGGGGGAACTGACGATGGCCGGATCGGAACGAGCCTCGAAAAGGTGATGGCGGCGCTCGCCAAAGCCGCTGACGGCGACGGCATTGTGGTTCTCACGGACCTGGGCTCAGCCGTGATGACTGCTGAGGCGGCCATTGAGTTTTCGGCTGATCCCGATTCAGTGCTCCTGGCCGACGCGCCGCTGATCGAGGGGCTTATCGCCGCCGCGGTGGCTGCCCAGACAGGCGCCGATCTGCGCACGGTGAAGAAGGCGGCGGAAGCTGTCCGGGGAGCCCTCGGGCATGGCCGGCACGAGCCTGTTGATGTCAATGAAGTGGCTCTACCCGGGCTGGCGTTGGAATGGCATCCGGACGTCAGCGACAGTTTCGAACTCGTCAACCAGGCGGGCCTGCATGCAAGGCCCGCGGCTAAAATCGCCGGTGGGCTCGCCGGTATGGATGCTGAAGTCACCGTCAACGGCGTCGACGGTTCTTCCATGACCGGGCTGATGACCCTCGCAGCAGGCAAAGGATCGGTGCTTCGCGTCGAGGCCAGGGGCCCGGATGCCGCTAAAGCGGTGCGCTATGTAAGGGGTCTGGTGCAGTCCGGGTTCGGCGAATCCTGAATCCTTGCACTCTTGAGGAGAATTTGCGGAACTCCTGCCATAAGCCGACACGGTTCTTGAGTGTCCCGGCGCAGTCTGGGGATATCAGCCTTTGGGGCCCGGCGAGGGGCCGGGCCCAAGGGCCGCCAAAGGACCAGAGCCGCGGGGGGCCGACGCCATGACCACTACATCGGAAGAAGAAATCAAAGCCGTACACGGTGTTCTCACCGACCCGCGGCCACTGGATTTCCAAACCCTGGGTCTCGCGGGGTGCATTGACAGGCTGGCGACGCCACTGCGGGGGCAAGGAACCAGGCTGCACTGGGAAACGCCTCACCACGGAGTTGAGATCGACGCCCGTTCTGCGTCGCTGCTCTACCGGGCCGCCCAGGAAACCCTGAGCAACACCTACAAATATGCCCACGCGACAGATGTCACCATCCGGCTTGACGCTGTCTACCACGGCATCCGGCTGGTCATCTCGGACAACGGGACCGGCTTCGACTGCAAAAAGGCAGTCCGTGGCAGGCGGCATGGATTCGGGCTGCGCCTGATGTGCGCCGCCGTGACCGGGGCAGGCGGCAGCAGCGTGGTGGACTCCAATCCGGGAACGGGCACTAAGGTCACCATCACGCTCCCGCTGGATTAAATGGTGGTCAGCGAGCGGGGCTGTCTGGCTCGATGCTCTGGTTCAGGCCCGTCTGGCGGAGGCCGTCGGCATCGAGGAGAAGGGAAGCGCCCAGGAACTTTCCGCACTGCAGGCCGAAGGGGTAGTCGCTCGTCGGCGTGAATGTCAGAGAGCGCTGGGGCAACGGAGCACCATTGGGGGATGTTCCGGTCAGGGAAGCGTCAATCGGGGATTCCGTCAGGACGTCCAGCATGAGCATGCCCACCAGCGTGCCGTCGGGAACTGAGGTGGCCGAGCAGGAATCGTCGGGGCCGTCGCCCGTGCAACCCTGGTCAACGGAGGCTGTTCCCGGCCTGAGTTCGAGGTCGGATTCCTTGCAGACGCCGTCCTGGCAGGCTTTGAGATGGATGCCTTTCACCGAGGACACATAGCTGCGCTCAACCGTCAGGGAGACGACTGGCGCCTGCGCAATGGCCGGGCACGGCTGCTCATAGAAGTGGCAGCCTGAGGTCAGAATGGCCGTCGCCCCGAGAGCAATGACTCCGTACAGGATGCGCATACTTCAGGGTAAATCTGCGGGTGCAGGGAGCATATGCCCGCAGGTGAAGTGGAACCTACATCGTTACCTTGAGAGCCTCAATTGTTGAGGTTTGAAGCCGACCGCTCAGGCCGGGAGTTGGTAACCGGCCGGGCGCAGCTCGGCGAGACCGTCGTCGAGAAGCCCCGCCAGTGCACGCTCCAGCTGCTCCGGGGCGGAGCTGAGGCGGTGCAGGGCCGCGAGCGGCACGCCGATTCCTTCCGGCTCGAACCCCAGATCGGCGGGAGCCTGCGAAAAGAATTCGGCTGCCACCGGAGCGTCCGCGGCCCGCAGGACCGCCATCACCGCGCCGCGGACCTGCCGGTCTGTTCCATGCCAGGACTGGCCCTTGGGAATGTACGACGGCGGCGGCTCACCTGCCGCCAGCCACTCGCAGGAGTCGCGGACGGGACAGTCAGCGCACTTGGGGGCACGGGCGGTGCAAATGAGAGCGCCCAACTCCATTACCGAGGCGTTCCAGCGGACCGACGCATCGTCGTCGAACGGAAGCAGCTGTTCCGCGAGCCTCATCTCCGCCGCGGTCAAAGCCGGCGAAGGCAACGCTGCACCGCGAACCAGCCGGGCGTGCACACGGCGGATATTGGTATCCACCACGGTCTCCCGCTTCCCGAAGGCAAATGCCGCCACCGCCGCGGCTGTATAACTTCCCACTCCCGGAAGCTCGAGGAGTTCTGCGTAGGTCCGGGGCACGCTTCCGCCGTGATTGTTTGTTATTGCCACAGCTGCTGCGTGTAGCCGGAGTGCCCGCCGGGGATAGCCAAGGCGTCCCCAATGCCGGACCGCCTCACCGGCTGCATCTCTTGCGAGGTCTTCCGGCCTGGGCCAACGATCGAGCCATTCTTCCCACACCGGCAAAACCCGGACAACGGGAGTCTGCTGCAGCATGATCTCGCTGACCAGGACACCCCAGGGGCTGCAGTCCGGATCCCGCCAGGGGAGGGTTCGGGCCGTCTCCTCGAACCAGGCATCCAGCGCACTGTGGAGCTTATCCAGGGGCAGGCCAGGAGGAATGCCGGGTGGCGTGGCGGAAGGATCTGTTGGAGCTTTGATTCCCCATACTTTAGTGGATGGCTGCCCTCCGGCGGAAAGGGGCGGGCGGGCGGCGTGGTGGTTGCTCATCCGTGCCGTTGGTTCTCTAGCCTAGAAGATATGGTCAGGCAAGGCAGCACAGGAAACAACGGTTCACGGCAGGGGACATCCTCCGGAAGGAAACCCACGGGCGGCTCAAACGGCGCTTCCAGAGGAAAGTCTGCTGGAACGTCACGCGGCAAATCCGGGGGCAAGTCTGTCAGCGCCGTATACCGCCGTCGCCGTCTGTTCGTGGGGGTCGCTTTGCTTATGGTGCTGGCCATGGGGGTCGGAGGTTTTGCAGCACTGTCAGGGACGCTGAACGGGGACAAGGAGCACGTCTCTTCCACCGATGGTGGCCGCCCCCCTGAAGGTGGCTCTGACGCTTCTCCGCAGCCAACCGCCGGAGAGGACGCTTCCGCCGCGGCGCCCAGCTCCCCTTCCGCGACCCCGAGCTGCGACCAGAGCCTGGTGACAGTTACAGCGTCGACCGATAAGCCCGCGTATGGCGATGGCGAAAACCCCTTGCTGAGCTTGAAGGTCACCAATGGAGGCCAGCAGCCTTGCGACGTCAATATCGGCACGTCGCAGATGGAATTCCTCGTGACAAGTGGCTCAGACAGGATCTTCTCCTCCCTTGACTGCCAGGCCAGCAGCGAGGACCTGATAAAAACCATCGCACCGGGGAAAAGCGAAACCGCCAACTTCCCCTGGCCTCGCAACCGCAGTGTGCCCGGCTGTTCGCCTGTCTCGGCGAAGCCCGGTGCAGGCGGCGCATACTACGTCTTCACGGCCAAGCTCGGGGCCAAGACCAGCCCCAAGGCGGTTTTCCAGCTCGGCTAGCTGCGCAGCCCGGCCCTGCCCCGCACGTGTCCCGCACGAGTAGCCGCACAACCGGCCCTTGCCCGCATAACCGTTGCCAGCCAGCAACGGTTGAGCGGGGCAGGGCCGCTCAAGCCGGTTAACCGCGATTGCCCGGGGGTGCTGGGGCCAAGGAGTATTCGGAGCCTGAGGCGGTCCGCACCAGCCAGCCGCCGTCAACGAGGTATCGCCGCAGCAAGACGTGGTCGTCGGCCACCGTCTTCAACCGCTCGTTGATGGCCTTTTCGCTCAGGATTTCTCCGCCGCTGATGACCTTGGCGCAGGCCCAGGCCAGCACCTCATCCCGATGCCTCGCCCGGGTGGGATACGTTTCTATCCTCCCCTTTGCGAGGAAGCGTTCCACTCCGGAAGTGCCGCCGGGTTCGTTGGCGGAGCCGAGAATCTCCGTCACGAAGGAAGAGTTGAAGGTTCCATCCTCGCTACGGAACAGGCTTGATTTCATAAGGCGGTCACGGGCTTTCCTCCGCTGTCCCTCGGTCAGGGATCGGCCTGATGTGGCCGCTTCTTCGAGGATGAGTTCCGCGGCGGCAAGCCGAAGGTTCTCATTTGCGAGGATGGACAGCACGCCTTTCCACTGTTGCGGGTCGTTCAAAATGCTCCTCCTTCGCCACTGTCTTTTCTCCATTCTGGACCCCCGGTCAGTGCGCCCCAGTCCTACTTGCAGGCGGACAGGATTCCGGCGATCGCGTCGCGTTCCGGCTGGGTAACCCAGAGCTGATATTTGGCCTTCACCGCCGTCTGCCGCGCCACGTACTCACAGCGGAATGCCTTATTGGCCGGCAGCCAGCTGGCGGCGTCTTTATCGCCTTTACTCATGTTCGCGGTGCCATCGGCGGCCATCAGGTTCAGGGGATCGTTGGCGAACTGCCGTCGCTGTTCTTCGGAGATCTGCTGGGCGCCGGTCTGCCAGGCAAGGGACAGCGGAATGATGTGGTCAATCTGGACTTCCGAGCTGGTGTCGGCGCCCCGGACGAAGCTGATGGTGGTGCCGGTGTACCTGTCGGCAAGCTTTCCGGTCAGCACTATGCAGTTGTGCGTGCCCGCCTTGAACGTCTCGCCTTCGAGGTCCCTTGCGAGGATATCGTTGCGGGTATCACAGCCGTTATGGTCGACGTCGGCCCAGGCCGCGCCGAACTCCTCCCGGCTGTAGCCGGTCTTAGGGGCGCGGCCCTTCACGGGGATGGCGTTCAATTGCTCAAGTGCGGCCGCAGCTTCGCCATTGGTGGCGGATCCTGAAGTGGCCCCGCCCGGGGTTGAAGGCCCTGCTTCCTGAACCGCCTCCACCGCATCGGCGACGGCGGAGTTAACCGCACCGCATCCCGCGAGCCCTCCGATCAACAAAACGGCGGCCAGGGAGGTCAGGACTTTAGCGGTGCGGTGTGCGATTGTTCTGTCTTTCTTCAAACATGGGGAGGGCAAAGACACCCTACCCGCTGTGCACGCTGCAAACCGGGAGGCCGAAGTCCGGGAGTGGTGGCGCTATCTACAGGAAGCGGTCCAGGAGGCTGGCTTCTGCCATGCGGCTCAGACCCTCGCGGACGGTCCGGGCACGCTGATCGCCGATGCCGTCCACTGTCATGAGGTCGTCAATGGTGGCGGCCATAAGGTTCTGCAGCCCGCCGAAGTGGTCCACCAAGCGGTCGGCCACGGCTTTCGGGACAGCCTTGAGTCCGGAGAGGAGCCGGTAACCGCGGGGCTGGACGACGGCGTCGAGCGTTTCCACACCACCGGCAAAACCGATGATATGGGCGATCTTGCCCAGATCGATCAGTTCAGTTGGGCCCAAGCTGACCAGGGCATTGACGGCGCCGTCGATGTCTTCCGGAGAGGCGTCCGGCCCGGCGTAATCGCGGATAATGACGTCGCTGCCCGGGCCTCGGCCCACCGTAAGCTCATCAAGCTGGAGGGAGAGCAGGCGGCCGTCTTCGCCCAATTCCAGCACATACTGCGAGATCTCCTCCGAGATGCGCCGCACCATTTCCTGGCGCTGCAGTGTGACGGCAACATCCCTGACCGTAACCATGGCTTCAATCTCCAGGGCGGACAGCGAACTGGTGACCTGGTCCAAACGGGAACGGTACCGCTCCAGGGTGGCGAGGGCCTGGTTGGCACGGGCCAGAACCTTTTCTGAGCCTTCCAGGACGTGGCGCAGGCCGTTCACGTACAGGGCAATAATCTGCATGGATTGGCTGACGGAAATAACGGGAACGCCGGTCTGGATGGCCACGCGTTCAGCGGTCCGGTGACGGGTGCCTGATTCCTGGGTTTCGATGCTGGAATCCGGAACAAGCTGCACGGCGGCCCGGAGGATGTTGCCGGCATCCTTATCGCAAATGATGGCCCCGTCCATCTTGGCCAGCTCGCGCAGGCGCGTGGGGGAAAAGTCGATGCCGATGTCGAAACCACCTGAGCAGATGGATTCGATGGTCCTGTCAGAACCTAAAACGATAAGGGCACCGGTGCGTCCACGCAGGATGCGTTCGAGTCCGTCGCGCAGCGCCGTTCCGGGAGCCACTCTGCCCAGAGTCGCCTTGAGTGAATCTTCAGGGCTCCGAGCCATAGATTTTCCCTTCAAAGGTGCGGGCCGGAGCCCGCAGGTATGCCGGTTTTAGAAGAGCTCCGACAAGATAAAAAGTACTCGTTTTCCCGCAAGCACCATCATAGAGGTAAAGGTGTCCAATAACCGCACGGACAAGCCTTAAAGTGCCTCGTTTGACGTCCCCGGAAAGGGCCCGGCAGGTGCCTTCCGTGCCGCCCGGAGATGGGCCGTTTTCGTCCGCCCATCAGCGTCCCCGGGCGGGCTGCGATAAACTTGGGAACCGGACTGCACCACCGAGTGCACCACGCACCCGGCACCCAGATCCCCTCCGCGTTCCCCTTGACTGCAGCGAAAGTAGCACCGTGTCCCAAGAAGTCCTTAGCCCCGCCAGAGTCCACGAGATTCACAAACAGGCGGCCCGGCGTCGGACGTTCGCTGTTATTTCCCACCCCGACGCCGGCAAGTCCACGCTCACCGAGGCGCTGGCGCTGCACGCAAAGGTTATCGGCACGGCCGGGGCCTCCAGCGGCAAGGCCAACCGCAAGGAAACAGTCTCGGACTGGATGCAGATGGAGAAGGACCGCGGTATTTCCATCAGCTCCGCAGCCCTCCAGTTCTCCTACCGGGATACCGTCATCAATCTCCTGGACACCCCCGGCCACGCCGACTTCTCCGAGGACACCTACCGGGTGCTGGCCGCCGTCGACTGCGCAGTGATGCTCGTGGACGCGGCAAAGGGCCTGGAAACGCAGACCATGAAACTCTTCGAGGTCTGCAAACAGCGCAATCTGCCCATCATCACCGTTATCAACAAATGGGACCGTCCGGGCCTGGACGCCCTGGCACTGATGGACGAAATCACCGAACGTACCGGGCTGCTTCCCATGCCGCTGACGTGGGCGGTCGGAATCTCCGGCGACTTCCGCGGCGTGTGGGATCTCCGCAACGACCGCTTCGCCCAGTTCAAGCGCAACAACGCCGGCGCAAACATCGCCCTCACTGAGTACTTCACCCCCGAAGAGGCCGCTGCCAGCCAGGGCGACGACTGGGACAACGCCGTGGACGAAGCGGGTCTCGTGATCGAATCGAACCTCGAGTTCGACGTCGACAGCTTCCACGCCGGCAAGGCAACCCCCATTCTCTTCAGCTCCGCAGCCTTGAACTTCGGCGTCAAGGAAATCCTCGACGCCCTGGTGGATTTTGCTCCTCCGGCAGCGCCGCGCCCGGATGTGGACGGCGCCCCGCGGCCCGTTGACGCTCCGTTCGCGGGCTTCGTCTTCAAGGTCCAGGCCGGTATGAACAAAGCCCACCGGGACCACGTTGCTTTCATCCGCGTGTGTTCCGGGGTCTTTGAGCGCGGCATGGTGGTCACGCAGACCCGCACCGGCAAATCGTTCGCGACCAAGTACGCCCAGCAGGTGTTCGGCCGGGAGCGCGAAGTGATTGACGAGGCCTATCCGGGCGATGTTGTGGGCCTGGTGAACGCGTCGTCGCTGCGGGTGGGAGACAGCCTGTTCCTTGAGCAGCCCGTCGAATTCCCGGCCATCCCGCTGTTTGCGCCCGAGCACTTCCAAGTGGCACGCTCCAAGGATCCGAGCCGCTTCAAACAGTTCCGCCGGGGCATCGAGCAGCTCGAGCACGAGGGCGTCATCCAGGTCCTCCGCTCGGATATCCGCGGTGATCAGGCGCCGGTGCTTGCCGCCGTCGGCCCCATGCAGTTCGAGGTGGTGGAGGACCGCATGGCCCACGATTTCAGCGCGCCTATGCGGCTTGAGCGACTCCCGTATTCAATAGCCAGGATCTCGACGGCGGATGCCATGCCTGCGCTCGCAAACGTTCCCGGCGCTGAGGTGCTGCTGCGTTCCGACGGCGAATACCTCGCCCTGTTCAACGACGTCTGGGCGCTCCGGCGGATCGAAAAGAACCTTCCCGAGCTGACCCTGGTTCCCATCGGAACGCACAACCCGGCGAAGTAACGGCCTGCCACCCCAACTAGGTAGCAGTAGTTGCGGTTTTGAGCGCTCAGAACAGCACCTACTGCTACTCAGTTGGGCTGGGTTGGGATTTCACTTCGCTCTTCCCCCGGACCGAGGAATCCGTGCAGCAGGGAAGCCGTGCCAAGAAGGTGGTCTTCCATTGCCTGCCGCGCCTCCTCATCATCGCCGCGAAGGATGGCGTCCACAATGCGCTGGTGCTGGCGGTTGGAGTGTTCCAGGTTGGGCTCCAGAAACGGGATGCGGTCCAACAGATCGTTGATCCGGGCACGCACATCGGCCACAGCAGCTGCCAGGCTCGGCGAACCCGCGAGTTCGGCTACAGCAACGTGGAAACGCGCGTCCTTGGGCCTGTAAAGCTCCGCCGGGGCGGTGGCAACGTCCGCCAATGTGTCGAGCAGATGCCGGCGTTCCCGTGCTGAGAGTTTGGCCCTTGCCGCAAGTGAAGCCGCGGCAGGTTCCAGCACGCTCCTGAAGGCGAGGGCATCGTCCACTTCTGCCGGGTCCAGGGCAGTGCCCTTGCCCCGTCCCGCCGGCAGTTTCAGGGCGACGTAGGTTCCGCCGTAACGGCCGCGCTGAACCTCGACGTATCCAGCCTTTTGGAGTTCAGCCAGAGCCTCGCGCAGCGTTGCCCGGGAAACGCCGAGCTGCTCGGAAAGCTCACGCTCCGGGGGCAATTTGTCGCCGGCTGCAAACAGGCCCAGCTTGATGGTCTGGAGGAGACGTTCGATTGTTTCTTCAAAGGCGTTTCCATGCCTGACAGGCCGAAGCAGGGACGCTGGGGTTTCGAACGGCACCTGATCCATTCTCCCATCCTAAACCGCCCGGAAAAGTACCAATGAGCCGGATCGCCGATACTTGCCACAATGGCGGCAAAAGAAAAAGCTTGACTCCCGCGGTGACCTCTACCACACTTGGGCAGGAGCCAGTGGACTAAAAATAGTCCATTGAAACCATGGTCCCTCGAAAGAAGGAAACAGGATGTCAACCCCCAGCGCGGATTTACTCAAGGACGATGACGGGTACCTGAAACACCGGCAGCTGAAACGGGGTGCAGCGGGCTGGATTCTCTTGGCTGGCCTGGGCGTCGCCTACGTCATTTCGGGGGACTTTGCTGGCTGGAACCTTGGGTTGGCGCAGGGAGGGTGGGGCGGCCTCCTCATCGCATTCGTTCTGATGGGCATCATGTACGCGTGCATGGTCTTCGGCCTGGCGGAACTCTCCTCCACCCTGCCCACCGCCGGTGCCGGCTATGGCTTCGCCCGCAGGGCATTGGGCCCGCTGGGGGGCTTCGCCACCGGAATGGCGGTGCTCATTGAGTACGCCGTGGCTCCTGCCGCTATCGCTATCTTTATCGGCGGCTATGTGGAGGCGCTGGGGCTGTTCGGCCTCACCAACTCGTGGCCCGTGTATCTCGTGACGTATGCGATCTTCATCGGCATCCACCTCCGGGGCGTTGGCGAGGCCCTGAAGCTGATCTTCGGCATCACGGCAGTGGCAGTGGTGGCCCTCTTCGCAGTGGTGATTGGCCTCATCCCGCACTTCGACGCAGCCAAGCTGTTCGACATCGTTCCCAATGGCTCGCCTGCATCCAGTGCGTTCCTGCCCATGGGCATCAGCGGCATTGTTGGTGCACTCGTTTACGGCATCTGGTTCTTCCTTGCAGTAGAGGGCGTTCCGCTGGCCGCTGAGGAAACCGCCAATCCGAAGAAGGACATGCCCCGCGGAATCATCGCGGCGATGGCCATCCTCGTCGTCTTTGGCGCGTTGATGCTGGTGCTTGTCCCTGGCGCCGCCGGTTCCACAGCCATGAGCACGTCAAACAACCCGCTGCCGGAGGCCCTGCGCCTGGCCTACGGCGGGAACACTTTCCTGGCCGACTTCGTCAACTACGCAGGCCTCGCAGGGCTGGTGGCCAGCTTCTTCTCCATCATCTACGCCTATTCACGGCAAATGTTTGCACTCTCAAGGGCTGGGTACTTGCCGAAATGGCTCTCCCTGACGGGCAAGAGGCACACGCCCTACCTGGCGCTCATCGTTCCGGGCACCATCGGCTTCATCCTGGCAGCAGCCACCGGCAACGGCGCCCTGCTGATCAACATTGCCGTCTTCGGCGCCACCGTCTCCTACGTGCTGCTGAACCTGTCGCACATTGTGCTCCGCATAAAGGAGCCAAACCTGCCGCGCGGCTACCGCACCCCGGGCGGCATCTGGACAACCTCCGTCGCATTGGTGCTGGCGCTCGTGGCAGTCGTAGCCACCTTCGTCGTCGACGTCTTTGCTGCAACCATCACCGCGGCTATTTTCGGGGCAGCACTGCTCTACTACTGGTTCTACAGCCGGCACCACATCGTGGCGGGTGCCCCTGAGGAAGAGTTTGCACACCTGGCAGCGGCCGAGGCCGAACTTCAGCGCTGACAGTTCCGGCGGGACGGTGAGCCAAGGCTCCTGATCCCTGATGAAGACAAGGTTACGGAAGAAAATGACACACGTATTAGATGGTTCAGACAAATCAGCTGGATCCGCATCAAATGCCCCGTTGAGCGTCGACGAACTAAGGGAGATGGTGGATGCCGGCACAATCGATACGGTGGTAGTTGCCATCACCGACTCCCTGGGCCGGCTGCAGGGCAAGCGATGCGGCGCCAGGTCCTTCCTCGAAGACGTCCTTGGCCACGGGGCAGAAGGCTGTAACTACCTCCTGTCCGTGGACGTGGAGATGAATACGATTGACGGCTACAGCATGTCCTCCTGGGCCAACGGGTATGGGGACATGGTGATGAGTCCGGATGTTTCCACGCTGCGCCTGGTGCCATGGCTCGAGGGCACCGCCATGATCCAGTGCGACATCCTGTGGCTTGACGGAAGCCCCGTAGTGCAGTCGCCGCGGCAGATCCTGCGGGGCCAGATCGAGCGGCTGGAGAACCTGGGCTACCGCGCGCACATTGGCACCGAACTTGAATTCATCATGTTCGATGACAGCTACTCCGAAGCATGGGACAAGAAGTACGAGGCCCTGACCCCGTCCACGAGCTACAACGTGGATTACTCCCTGCTTGCCACCGCGCGGCTGGAACCGGTGATCCGCAGCATCCGGACGAACATGGAAAAGGCGGGACTCGTCGTCGAATCTTCCAAAGGGGAGTGCAACTACGGCCAGCAGGAAATCACCTTCCGCTACGCCGAGGCCCTGACGGCGTGCGACAACCATGCTTTTTACAAGAACGGTGCCAAAGAAATCGCCGATCAGCACGGCAAGAGCATCACGTTCATGGCGAAGTACAACGAACGTGAAGGCAGCTCCTGCCACATCCACTTCAGCCTCACGGACCTGGATGGAAACCCCGTGCTGCCCGGAGACGGTGGGCACGGTTTCAGCCCTCTGATGGAGCATTTTATTGCCGGACAGCTGGCTGCGCTGCAGGAGCTGGCGTACTTCCAGGCGCCCAACATCAATTCCTACAAGCGCTTTGTTGAGGGTAGTTTTGCGCCGACCGCAATCGCCTGGGGCCTGGACAACCGCAGCTGTGCCCTGCGTGTGGTGGGTCGCGGCCGGGGGATGCGGGTCGAGAACCGCGTCGGCGGAGGAGACGTCAACCCCTACCTGGCTGCAGCGTCACTGATTGCGGCAGCCATATACGGCATTGAAAACGAACTCCCGCTCGAGCCGATCATGACCGGCAACGCCTACCTCTCAGATGCGGCCAGGATCCCCAGCAACCTCCGGGACTCCCGGGCATTGCTGGCCGGAAGCGAGATTGCGCGCAAGTCGTTCGGGGATGAGGTGGTGGACCACTACGTCCACGCCGCCGACGTCGAACTGAAGGCCTTTGACGGTGCAGTAACGGATTGGGAGCGGAAGCGTGTCTTTGAGCGGCTCTGACCCTGGTTCATACCGTCCGCGCATCGGCCTGACCACCTACTACCAGGAGGCCTCCTGGGGTGTCTGGACCGCGGAAGCCGCCATCCTGCCCGGAACCTATGTCCAGGCGGTGGTGGCAGCCGGAGGCACCCCGGTCCTGCTGCCACCGGTGGGAACAGATCCGTCATTTGTTGATCTGCTTGACGGGCTGATCATCTCGGGGGGATCCGACGTCGGCGCTGAGTACTACGGTGCGCAGCCTCACCCGCTGACTCGCTCCCAGACTGTCCGGGATGAGCATGACATCGCCCTTACACGGGCTGCTTTGGAATACGAAGTGCCGCTCTTTGCCATTTGCCGCGGAGCCCAGATCCTCAACGTTGCGTTGGGCGGATCCCTGCTCCAGCACATTCCGGACGTGAATCCCGAGGCAGATTACCAGCCTGCTCCCGGCGTCTTCGGGGACGTCGAATTCACCACAATCTCCGGCAGTATCAGCGAACAGCTGCTGGGTCCGCGGGCCAGTGCGCCCTGCTACCACCATCAGGCGATCGATGAGGTGGCACACGGCCTTCGCGTCACCGCGGAGGCCTTGGACGGGACAGTGGAAGCAGTCGAAACAACAACGGGCGGCTGGGTTCTCGGAGTCCAGTTCCATCCTGAACAAAACCCGAATGACCTGCGGCTGTTCAGCGGGTTCATCGAGGAAGCACGCCGTTACAGAACACATCGAATGGAGGGTTCTGCTGATGTCCAGCAGTACGTATGAGGTACTAAATCCGGCTACCGAGGAAGTCATCCACACCCTGGAGCTGGCGACCCTCGAGGAGACGGACAGGGCCATCCAAAAAGCCGCCGAGGCGTTTGAAACCTGGCGGCAGGTAGCTCCGGCAGACAGGGCATTGCTGCTCCGCCGCTTTGCCGCCGCCGTGGATTCCGATCTGGAGAATCTGGCCCAACTTGAGGTGCTCAATGCGGGCCACACCATAGGCAACGCCCGCTGGGAAGCAGGCAATGTCCGGGACGTTCTGTCCTACTATTCTGCTGCTCCGGAGAGGCACCTGGGCCAGCAGATACCGGTGGAAGGGGGCATCAACGTAACCTTCAACGAACCCCTCGGCGTCGTGGGTGTCATCGTTCCCTGGAACTTTCCCATGCCCATCGCAGCGTGGGGTTTCGCCCCCGCGCTCGCCGCCGGCAACACTGTTGTCCTGAAACCGGCCGAGCTGACACCGATGACAGCCGTTCGGATCGGTGAGCTTGCCCGTGAGGCCGGTATCCCGGAGGGCGTGCTGACCATCATTCCTGGCAAGGGCTCAGTGGTGGGGGAGCGGTTTGTCACTCATCCGGCAGTACGGAAGGTGGTTTTCACAGGATCTACAGCCGTGGGCAAGCGCATCATGGCGGGCTGCGCAGACCAGCTGAAACCTGTCACGCTCGAACTGGGCGGCAAGAGCGCCAACATCATCTTTGCGGACGCCGATCTGGGAGAAGCGGCTGCTGCAGCACCCGGCGGGGCCTTCGACAACGCCGGCCAGGACTGCTGTGCCCGTTCCCGGATCCTGGTCCAGCGCAGCGTGTATGAAGAGTTCCTTGGGCTGCTGCAGCCGATTGTTGAGGCCTTGAATGTCGGGGATCCGGGGGATGAGTCCTCGTTCATGGGGCCGCTGATTTCCGCGGCCCAGCACCGGACGGTTTCCGGGTATGTCCCGGAGGGGTCACCTGTCGCGTTCCGCGGCTCGGCTCCGACCGGGAGGGGCTTCTGGTTTCCTCCAACAGTTCTCACTCCTTCCCCCGGCGACAGGGTCATGTACGAGGAGATCTTCGGCCCCGTCGTCGCCGTCGTACCGTTCGACGACGAAGCGGACGCCCTGCGGCTGGCGAACGATTCGATTTACGGGCTTTCGGGCTCCATCTGGACCCGGGACGTTGGACGCGCCTTGCGGATGGCTCGCGGTCTGGAATCGGGAAATCTTTCCGTGAACTCGCACTCTTCGGTCAGGTATTCAACCCCGTTCGGAGGGTTCAAACAGTCCGGCCTCGGACGCGAGCTCGGACCGGATGCCCTGAACGCCTTCACCGAAACGAAGAACGTCTTTATTTCCACCCGGGCTTAGCGCCCAAGCAAGAGCAAGGATGCCAGCAATGATCGAAGTTATCTCAAACCGTCTCAAGGACCGCAGCGCCGTCATCACAGGCGGAGCCAGCGGAATCGGGCTCGCCACTGCCCGCCGCCTCGCTTCCGAAGGGGCAAAGGTAGTCATCGCCGACGTCGACCCCACCGCAGGCCTCCGCGCTGCGGAAGAAGTGGGCGGCCTTTTCGTCAAAGTGGACGTCACCAGCGAAGAGGACGTCAAAAACCTCTATGCAGTGACCAACGAAACCTACGGCAGCGTTGATATTGCGTTCAACAACGCCGGCATCTCCCCGCCGGATGACGCCTCCATCCTGGACACCGGCATCGACGCCTGGCGCAAGGTCCAGGAAGTCAACCTCACCTCGGTGTTCTACTGCTGCAAATATGCCCTGCCGTACATGCAGGCCCAGGGCAAGGGGTCCATCATCAATACGGCCTCCTTTGTCGCCGTGATGGGGGCAGCGACCTCGCAGATCTCCTACAGCGCCTCCAAAGGCGGTGTCCTCGCCATGAGTCGGGAACTCGGCGTCGAATTCGCCCGCCAGGGCATCCGTGTGAATGCCCTCTGCCCGGGACCGGTCAACACTCCGCTCCTGAAGGAGCTGTTCGCCAAGGACCCGGAGAAGGCGGCCAGGCGCCTGGTTCATATTCCCTTGGGCAGGTTCGCCGAACCGGAGGAACTTGCCGCCGCCGTGGCCTTCTTGGCCAGTGACGACTCGTCCTTCATGACGGCCTCCACTTTCCTGGTCGACGGCGGTATCTCGGGAGCGTACGTAACGCCCCAATGACCCGTTCCCGCGAACCTCTGTGATAGACCGGAGCATAACCACAGGGGAAATGGCCCGGCGCTGGGAAGCGCCGGGCCTTCTGCCGTAAAGGAGCACAATGACACAGTTCCCGAATGCCTCCTCGGCTCCTCCTGGCTGGTACCCGGATCCCTCAGGGGTGCCGGGATTGAGGTGGTGGGATGGCCGGATGTGGGCAACGAGCTACGATCCCGCAATGATGCGACGGCGTCCCGAGCTTCCCCCGGCCGTCCCTGTCGGGAACCCGTTCATCTGGGCCGTGACCCTGCTTCCGCTGCTATCCGTCGTCTCCCTGATGCTGTGGAGCCCGTCACTGACGTACAGCGTCCTGCCGGGAGAAAACCTCAAGGTTCCCGATCCCTTCTCGATGATGACTCCGGGTTATGTTCTGATGAACGTGACGGGCTGGGGGATCGCCGCCGGCTCGGTCGTGTTGTCCTATCTCGACTGGCAAATGCTCGGCAGGAGCGGTGTGGTCCGCCCCTTCCATTGGGCCTGGTCCTGCCTGGGCGGGATTATCTATGTGGTGGGCCGTTCGGTGATAGTCCACAAGGTAGCCCAAGGCAGGGGGCTCGGGCCGGTCTGGATCGCCACCGGGATTATTGCACTGTTTTTTATTGTCATGATGCTGAAGATGGCCGAGTTCATGTCGAATTTCCTTGCTGCGGCGCCGTGGGAGACGGTGTAGGAACCTGGCATCCGCTACGGCTTCCGGCAATGCCCAGCCTTGTAGGGCTGATCCCCTGTTTGCCCTGGCCCCCGCCCCATAAGTGGCTGGCGTCACGAAATGATTCCCTGGCGGTTATCCCATTGTGAAGGTGACGCAGGGGGAGTCTTTTGCGTCTCAACATTCGGCTCTGGGTTTGCTCGGCTCGTCTGCCTCATTGACGAACTGAACCGTTGACTGATTCGAAATCAGCCAAGGTCTCGCATTCTCTGTGGTCGGCGAAAACAGGGGAAAAAATGCTCGCACAGACACCATCAGACAGCGGTTCGTCACGTGATGTGGGGAGGCAACCCGGTCGGAGGCGAGCAGCCCCGAGGGGCCGTCACCGAGAACCCCGGCACACTAAAGCCCGGCGCGGTACGGCCGCGTCCCTGATCTTCGCTCTCCTCCTTGGGCTGCTGGGTGTTGTTGCCCCGACCTTCGTGGCTCCACCTGCCCAGGCGGCACCCGGTGACGCGTTCAACTCCGCGGCCGCCACCGTCTTTATTGTCCAGGGCGCACCCACGAGGCTTTACGCTGCCGCCACCAGCGGGACGGGGACAACCACGTTCACCCCGGTGGGTTCTGCAGCCAACTTCCAGTACAACGCCGTCGCGTACAACACCGCGAACAACTTCCTGTATGCCAACGCGTTGACGGCCGGTACTGACAGCAATGGAGCCCTGGTACCTGTAGGCGCGCTGATCAGGATAGGTCAGGACGGCTTCATTACCCGTGTGGGTACCTCAACCTTCGGTCCTGGAGTGCTCGGTACCTTCGGACCGAACGGAAACTTTTATCTTGCCAACGCCGGGTCGGCCAGCATGCTGGTCATCAATGTCACCACCGGAACCCTGGTGAGCACCATACCGCTGGTCCGTGCCATAGACCCGCTGGGCGGCGACGGTGCCGACTGGACATTCAAGGACGGGTTCTTCTGGGCATTGGGAACGAATTTATTGAACGGAAAGATCGTCCGTATCAATCCGACCACGGGTAACATCCAGACGTGGACGTTGCCGAGCGCCCCCTGTGTCGGCGGCGGGGCGGGTGCGGCCTGGACGTACGGTAACGGCAACCTTGGGTTCTCCTGTAATTCGACCGGCAACGTTGTCCAGATCAGCGTAGCCAACTCAGTAACACTCAACCCGACGTTCACGATCGTCGGCATCAATGACGGGCCCCCTAACACCAACAACGACGGGACGGCATCGCCTGGTATCCCCACGGACCTGGCAATTACCAAGACCGGTCCGGCAACATTCCTCCCCGGAGGTGCCCTCTCCTACACGCTTACGGTTACGAACAACGGTGCGGGTGTGTCAACAGGCTTCGTCGTTGCCGACACGGTCCCTGCACCCCTGACAACTGTGGCCACCACCAACGCTGGCTGCAATGTCAGTGGAAACACCGTGAACTGCGTCAGCGGAACCCTTGCAGTCGGCGCATCACAGACCTTCAACATCACGGCACAGGCTCCAGCCAGCATGACAGCCTGCATAACCAACACCGCAAACGTTCTGGCGAACGAAGCGGACTCAAACGCTGCCAACAATTCCGCATCAGCCACGGGCTGCCCCTCCTCAGTGCCGCTCATTACCTGCTCCGCGGACCCCGACCTCTTCAACACAGGGTTCAACGCAGCGACCGGTGGCGTTAAGGCTGACGGCACGAAGGATACGGTCTGGCAGGTTTCCGGTCCTCACTGGAACGATACGTGGGCGAATGCCCAGGTAAATCCGTGGATGGGCACCTCACTACCCCCGGCGGATGCGACCTGGCAGGCAGCCAACGTCAACAACCTTGCTCCAGGAGGCTGGGCGACCAGCCCGTATAACAACGCCCAGTGGATCTCCCAGCAGACCCAGGCGAGCCCCAACCAGCCCGGGTCTCCTACCTTTGCAGGATCCTGGTACTACCGCTACGACTTCAATTTGGCCGCGGAAGTTGACCCGACGAAGTTTGCCCTGGCCATGAACTTCCTGGCTGACAACTCCGTCGCTCAGGTGTACGTCAATGGGGTCGCCCAAAGCGCACAAACTACCGGACTTCCCCAGAATGGCAGTTCAAACCCCTACACCTTCCCTGGCTTCGTACTCAGCACAGCCTCGCAAACTACCTTGACCAACAACTGGGTCACCGGCTCGAACTCGATCGTTGTGCAGGTCAAGAGCGGCCCGATGCTTGAAGGTTTCATGGCCCAGATGAGGCCAAGCGTGCTCTGCCCCACCGTGAGTGTGACCAAGACTGTTGGCAGCAGGTTCGAGAGCGCCGACCAGTTCACGGTCAGCGCCAGCGACAGCGCCGCCGCGGTGCTTACGTCTGCCACCACCGCCGGCACCGACACAACTGCCACCAGCCCGGCCGTGCAGATCGGGCTGGGAAAAACCTACACACTGACCGACGCCATGGCTGCAGGCACCGACATCGGCAACTACACCAAAAACGCCAGCTGCACCGGAACAACCACCGGCACCTCACCGCCGCTGACGGGTACCGGACCGCAGTGGACCTTCACCCCGACAGTCGCCGACGACTACGTTTGCAGCATCACCAATGCCGCAAAACCCGCTGCACTCTCACTGACGAAATCAGCTTCACCCTCAAATGCGGCCTCCTACACGGCAGGGCAGGTCATTAACTACTCGTTCGTCGTAGCCAACACCGGGCAAGTAGCAATGAACAACATCACCGTCAACGAAACCGCGTTCTCAGGGACCGGTTCCATGTCTGCGATTACTTGCCCCTCCAGCACTCTCGCGGTCGGGGTATCCCAGACCTGTACCGCAACCTACACGTTGACTCAGGCTGACGTAGATGCGGGAACCCTCGTCAACACCGCCACCGCCAACGGCACTCCGCCGGGATCCACCACTCCCATCCCATCTGACCCATCGACCGTCACCATCCCATCGACCCCCGCCCCGTCTGTATCACTGGACAAGAGCGCGGATAAGACCACTCTGGTCACCGGCGAAACGGTCACGTATTCGTTCTCCTCGACCAACAGCGGGAACGTGACCCTCACGAACGTGGGGATTACGGATCCGCTCCCGGGTCTGTCCGCGGTGGCTTATGTTTGGCCCGGAACCGCAGGGACTCTCCTGCCCGGCCAGACCGTCACCGCAACAGCAACCTACGTTGTTACGCAGGCTGATGTTGATGCCGGCACGATCGCGAACACGGCCACGATCAGCGGAACCCCGCCGACCGGAACCCCGATCACCGGCAACGACACCGTGACCATCACCGGAACACGGACCCCGGGTCAGTCGATCACGAAGACAGCTGACGCGTCGGCGGTGACCAACCCGGCCGTTGCCGGTCAGGTCATCACCTACTCCTTCACTTCCCAGAACACCGGGAATGTGACGCTGACGAACGTTGCGATCGCCGACCAGCTCGCCGGCCTCTCGGCACTGGTTTACACCTGGCCCGGAACCGCAGGGACCCTCCTGCCCGGCCAGACCGTGACCGCGACCGCAACGTATGCGATCACCCAGGCAGACATCGACGCCGGACACGTCGCCAACAGCGCCCTGCCCACCGCCGAGGTCCCGCCGGGAGTCCCGGGCATCACACCCCCGCCGCCGGCAACAACCGACACCGACATCCCGCCCACCCCGGGCATCAGCCTCGATAAGAGTGCGGATAAGACCGCTCTGGTGGCAGGGGAAACGGTCACGTATTCGTTCTCCTCGACCAACAGCGGGAACGTGACCCTGACCAACGTGGGGATCACGGATCCGCTCCCGGGTCTGTCCGCGGTGGCTTATGTTTGGCCCGGAACCGCAGGGACCCTCCTGCCCGGCCAGACCGTCACCGCAACAGCAACCTACGTTGTTACGCAGGCTGATGTTGATGCCGGCACGATCGCGAACACGGCCACGATCAGCGGAACCCCGCCGACCGGAACCCCGATCACCGGCAACGACACCGTGACCATCACCGGAACACGGACCCCGGGTCAGTCGATCACGAAGACAGCTGACGCGTCGGCGGTGACCAACCC
>NZ_JALLAN010000003.1:0-22251 GCF_023062595.1 Arthrobacter rhizosphaerae | reverse complement strand
GNATCCGATCACCCAGGCAGACATCGACGCCGGACACGTCGCCAACAGCGCCCTGCCCACCGCCGAGGTCCCGCCGGGAGTCCCGGGCATCACACCCCCGCCGCCGGCAACAACCGACACCGACATCCCGCCAACACTGGGTCAGTCCATTACCAAGACAGCTGACTACTCAGCTGTTGGAAACCCGGCCCTGGTAGGGGATGTGATCACGTACTCCTTCACGTCCCAGAACACCGGGAACGTGACGCTGACCAACGTCGCGATCGCTGATCAGCTCGCCGGCCTCTCGGCACTGGTTTACACCTGGCCTGGAACCGCAGGGACCCTCCTGCCAGGCCAGACCGTGACCGCGACGGCAACGTATCCGATCACCCAGGCAGACATCGACGCCGGACAGGTCATCAACAGCGCCCTGCCCATTGGTGAGGATGCAGGGGGCAATCGGCCCCGGCCGCCAGCCCCGGCGCTGGCTATCGTTGAACTCCCGCCCGTACCGGTGGTGACAGTACCGGCAACAACACCGCCGGCAACAGTTCCGCCGGCTCCGCTGGCGGACACCGGGAGCCTCGCTAACACCGGAGCATGGCTCCTCGGGTTGCCGATCGGTCTGCTGCTCCTGCTTGGTGGAGGGATCTTCCTCCTCGCCGGTAAGAGAAGGCGTCACAGCCACTAGATAAAAGGGTTGGGCCCGCAGGATCAAATCTGATCCTGCGGGCCCAACACTGTCTCCCCCCAAACGTCATCCCACTACGAACCGGAAAACACGTCTCATGAAACGAATGATTCTCACAGCCATCCCCGTGATCATCCTCGGACTGGCCCTGACCGGCTGCACCCCGTCCCAAACAGACCAGGCCCCTGCCTCCGCGTCCGCCGGCGCCGTCACCACCCAGGAAGCCACAGGCGAACTGAAACCCTCCAACCCTGGCACCGGCATCATCAACAGCACCACCATGACCTCCTGCGACACCAAAGAAGGCGACGTCACCGCCGCCGGAACAGTGACCCTGCCCGAGAACGTCAAAGGCAGCATCGAAATCTCCGTCAGCTGGGTGGACCCGAAAACATCCTCAGTCCTGGCCAAGGAAACAAAAAACATCAAAGACGCCGAAACCGGCAAAGCCATCGACTGGACCGTCAACACCAAACTCGGCAAACTCACCACCGACGTCAAATGCGTACTCGGATCAACAGTCCTGCCCTAAAGCTTCACATTCATCCTGCGGTGCTGCTCGTGCGATGGCCTCATCGGGTGGCGTTTCGAAACCGGATCCGGCATCGCCGTCACGATTCCGGAAAGAGAGGGTTAAGGATTAGCCGGATGTCGGAGGGAGCGGAACCCTCTCCCCAATCCGACGGCCGAAAGAAGCGATAGGCGGTGCCAGGACAGTGCATGAAATAGCGCAAGTTGCCGACGAGGATCTCATCCGGTCCAGCCGCGACGGCGATCGCACTGCCTTAGAGGTTCTCTACAACAGGCATCACGACGCCGGTCTAAAGTTCGCGCGGCGGCTTATGGGCAACAAGGCCGACGCTGACGACGTAACCCAGGAAGCATTCCTCAAGGTTGTCGCGGCCATGGAACGTGGCAACGGTCCAGAGACTGCATTCAGGCCCTACTTTTTGAGGGCAGTGCGCACGGCAGCTGCTGATCATTGGGAGGGGCAGGCCAAGGAGACACCGACAGATAATACCGGTGATACGCCGGTGGAAGACGCCTCACTGGCCTCCGTATTGCATCGGGATAATCCCGAATTAGTAATGAAGGCGTTCCAGTCACTCCCGTTGCGATGGATGACCGTCCTCTGGCATGCGGAAGTGGAACGGGAACCACCGCGCAAAATCGCGCCTATTCTTGGCATGGAACCAGGGGCCGTTTCAGCCCTGCTCTTACGTGCCAGAAAAGGTCTTCGTGAGGCCTATCTCAGTGCCTACGTCGAAGCCCCTCTGCGGTCAGACTGCGAACCAACTTTTCCCTACCTTGCAGCTACGGTGCTCGGCACCAGCTCTGCCCGTGATCGGCGGAAGGTGAATGAACACGCCCGCGACTGCGAAGACTGCGCCAAAGTCATCGCTCAGCTGACCGACGTCGGAGCGACAATGCGGGGCATCGTTGCACCTTTTGTTCTCCTCGTCCCTGTCCTGGGCGGAGCCCGGTTCTCTCTGCAAGACCATCTCCCTCCTCGTTGGACAGGAACGGCGGCTGCTGCGGGCGTAGTGGCCCTGGCGGCAGGAACAGTGGCCGCAGTCGCAGTAGCGGGTGGTCTCGTCAGCAGCGGGCCGAGCGCGGCCCCGCCCCCGCATGGAACAGAGTTGAGCCGAGCAATTCCTGCCAGCCCAGCACTGCCGCCCGCAAGCATCAACACAGCGGCTCCAACCCCTGAATCTATGCCAATGGAAGAGCAGGCTCATCCTGGCCCGGGCTACTCGGCTGAAGACCTCTTTCCTGAACCTGAACCTGACACGGGGGGCTTCCCCGGAACGGTACGCCTCGACCCCTGGCCGTCAGTAAGAGCTACCAGTCCTCGCACTGCTGCAGGAGCTGTTCCTGCCAGGCAGGCGGCTTCTCCCACCTCAATTCCGACACCGGTGACCACCGCTAACGCTTCCCCACCGGCCACACCGACTCCAAGTCGTACACCAACGCCGACGTCGACTCCTACACCGACCCCGGCAGCGACGCCGACTCCAACAGTGACATCGTCCGCGACGCCAACTCCAACCCCGACCGTTGCGCCTCATGAGCCTCAACCTGAACCAGACTGCCCCATCATTTTTGATTTGTGTTTCAGCATTTAGGAACGGCCACCATGGAAGCCCGGGCACCTCAAGTTATAAGGTAACCAATAAATGATTCTGAAGGTCATAGGGGTGCCTGGGCCTTCCATTGAGGGGCCGGCGCTTCAAACCCCGTAGCATTGGGGATTAATAAGCATACGTATCAATTGAGGGGAATAGGCATGCCTGGCGAATCAGGAGAGCGGCTCACCTTGTCGGTGGGCCGTCGGGAGTTCGAAGAACTCGCGGGTGCTTGGGCGGCTTATCTCCAGGCGACCAAGAGCCTCGAAGCCGTAGACCCGGTCCTGGCAATGCAACGGACGGGCGGTGTTCTCCGGGCTGTGGAGCAGTTGATGAACACGCTGGAGTCAGGAACCAGGCTGGCCGGAACCGCTGGTGAGGACGCCCAGCATTGCGCCCAAATCTGACGCCGCACGTCATCCAATGACTGGTACTCCGACATCCAGGGCTTGACTCCGAACGATGCCGGATCACTTCTGCAGATGGGTCGGAGCTGTTTCAGCCGACCTTCACGAGGCGCTGACAGCCCTTCGACTGGCCTTTGCTGCAACTCTTCTATGGAGCCCACTCGCCGGCGATGCTTCCGAGGCGAGTGCTTAAGATGGGGCAGGTGGTGTCCGATCACGTCTCAAGGTTTGCGGATACCACCCGCCCCTGCGGAGCAACTGGGCTACTCCACGTTAGTGCAGTGCAATCGGCGGTAAGGGGGACTTACCGCCGGAAGAGGGCTGCGTAACCGACTCCTGCACAGCTATCTAACTGCGATGCCGGCATTTCATGACGGCGCTGGTGTTTCAGATGAAACCAAATTCGAGGTCATCCTTCGCCTGACAATTGATTCAGCCGGATCAACGTATCCTGCAGTTGGCCGGCCAGCCAGGGAACTTCAACGTGGGCGAGTTGGGACTGGGCGCGGACCGCAGCAACAGGGTCGAGGGGGTAGGTGGCCTGCCTCTGCAACTCAAGTATCCTCTCGAACCTTTCAGCGGAAAAGTCAGCTGTCATGGTCAACCGGGGCGTGCTCACCTGGTCTCCTTAGCGGAAGCGGAAACGGCGGCATGGCCCAGCATTATGCCTGCCTCAGGCGGGAGCGGGTTGGACCTAAGAGAGGATGGCGCCAAGGGGCGCGCGGCCCTATGAGGGGCCCTGATTGGAGGATTTAGCGGAAACAATTACATCACCGACAGCGTGGAGGAGAGCTCCTGTACGGTGAAGGGCCGCCACAGGATCTATGGGCCCGTTACGCGGGTCTGTAATGGAACAGTATTCTGACCATTCGTGCTTCAGCTGTCCGAATTGTCGGGCTCCCACCGTGGCGAGCACTGCGGTTGCATCCTGGACGTTCATCAGCTGGAGGTGTTCTTCATTCATGCCCTGATTGACCCTCCAAGTAGTGAATCGTGACGCGGCGGAGAATTTTGAACTGATTCCGGAGTCCAGGTGCATAGGGCGAAATGTTTGCACAAATGAGCACAATGCTGAATGGGGCTGTCCAGCATATGGACCTGTGAACTCACCCCCGTCACGAATGACCGTTCCTTGGATCTAAGTACCTGGGTACTTGGCGTCCGGCCTGCACCAATGACGAATGGAACGAACCAGCTTGGCTTTACAGGGGACTTCAGGCGAACCATGGCTTCCTGCAGCTGAGAGGGGGGACCCGGCACTGCTCACGGCGTTGAGGGCCGGGAGCAAGGATGCGGCAGAGGTGTTGTATCGGCGACACGCCGCCGATGCATTGGCTTTTGCCCGGGGACTGGTACGAACTGAGCATGACGCGAAAGATCTTGTACAAGAGGCCTTCGCCAAGACCATCAGTGCGGTGGCTAACGGAAACGGCCCGCATGAGAATTTTCTGGGCTACCTCTTCACTGCAATCAAGAGCTGTGCCGCTGAGTGGTGGAACAAGAATTCCAGGGAAGTGCCGGTGGAGGCCGGTGTGTTGGACGCAACGCAGGGGCCAACAGACGACGACAGGCTGCACCGCGTTTTCGAGCGGGATGGCAACGAACGGGTCCTGAGGGCTCTGCAGTCCTTGCCTGCCCGGTGGCAGACCGCACTCTGGTATGCCGACGTCCTGCAGGAGCCGCCTCGAAGGATCGGACCTGCCCTGGGCATCAAACCCAACGCGGTGTCCGCTCTAGTCAGACGGGCGCGGGCCGGACTCCGGGAGGCCTATGCGAACCTGCTATTTGAAGAGTGCCAACGGGCAACAAATCCGCCGCCCCAAGAGTAGCCTAGGCGTTTGCAAATACTCCGGTGCTCATTGTCTCCGCAGGTTCTTCTGTGCTGCACGTGACGGGGCAGCCTCTTAGGTCCCGCTTTAGGCAGTGGCCAGTTCGTGGGCTTCCAAAATCTCAAAGGGCAGCCTTCCCCGGCTGCCGGTTGAATATCCATTCCGTTCAGCCCATTCACGGATGCTGGACGGGTTGGACGGGGAGGGCCCGGCTAGGCGGGTGGGACTAATTGTCCGCCGGCCCTTGCCAGTTACTTTTCGGCCGGCGCTCATGTAGGGCGCAAGGAGTTGCCTCAATGCAGCGGCATTCGCGGCCGAGAGGTCGATATCGTATTCAGTCCCATCGATCCTGAAGGACACGGTTCGATCTGCCGTGGTTCCGTCCAGATCATCGATAAATTCGGTCACTATCTTTGTTGCCATGAAAACTATCCTTCATTCAGTGTCTGTGCTGGCTGGGTGCGGCCGGTTGCGGACTGCTTCACAACCGGCCGCCGGAATCCAGCAGTGCTTGCACCGCCAGAATCCCCATCCGCCGGCGTACTACGAGATCCTCGGCGGATTCATGCATGCGGGAGACGGTCAAAAAACCGGTGCCCGGACACCTGTAATGACCGCCGGCACGGGCAATCGTGACGCGGGACGCCGTCAGGCCATCAAAGGCGAGCGGCTTATTCCGGTTGCTCCCGCAGCCAGCTTGCGGCGAAGTGCCGGTACCAGAACGCCGCTTCCGCCGAAATCGTGAAGGCCGTCGGACTCAGGCCGGTGAGGGCCCACAGCCGGTCCGACTCATACCAGTGGTCCTGTGAGAGCAGGGCGGCCTGATGGCTGGTGAATCCGCCTTGGAGAAGGATGGTGGGGGACATTTCAAAGTCCGTTGAGGCTGACCACCGCGGCCCGGCGATTTTGTCTTGGATGTGGAGCAGTAGGCGAGCCACACTCACGGGTTCTGGTTCGGCGGCGTGAAATGGCCCTGAGACCTCGGCGGCGAAGCGCGGGCCAACCAACGCTGCGATCAGCCCGCCAAGCTGTCCGACGTCGATCACTGAGAGTTTTGAGGTGCCGTCACCAACAGGTCCACCCAGGATGTTGGCCATGCGAATCAGGCCCGGGATAAACCATTCGTCTCCAGGGCCGTAAACCAGTCCAGTCCGAATGACGCTGCCTCCGGCCTCCAGGACCAGTCGTTCAGCGGACGCCCGGGAGCGGCTGGCCATAGACGCGGGCGCATGGGGCAGGGAAGTGCCCGCTCCACGGTGCGGGCCAATTCCATAAACGGCAGTGGTACTGATTTGTACGAAACGCGAGACCCCATTTCGCGCGGCGGCCTCGAGAAGATTGCGGGTGCCATCGACGTTGACTTGAGTGGCTGTGACGGCGTCCGTGCCAGTGTAGGTGGCAGCGTTAACAATTGTGTCGGCTCCAGCCGTCGCGGTGTTGAGGCTGTCGCCGTCCGTGATGTCACCGACGTATATGCTGGCTTTACCGCTCTCCGGGAGGAGAGTCGTCGGACGTACCAGGATCCGAAGGTCGGTTTCGCCGCGGGCGATGACGGCTTTAGCGATGTTCCGGCCGATGAATCCGGATGCGCCGGTGAGTAGAACTGTTGGTTTCCGCGAACCTTGTCTCATGATGCGCTCTGCCAGGCAGGGACAGTCCTTGGTCTTGTAGAGGACGGCCGTAGTTTTGTGGCACACCCAATTAGCGAGGGATCGTATATATGCCTGTGCAGGAACGCGCCAGAGTCACGAAGGGTTCCATACTGGCCGGGGCCGCTGCTGTCTTCGAAGAAGTAGGCTACGGCAGTGCGAGTCTGAGCGCGGTCGCTGAGCGGGCAGGCGTGACAAAGGGGGCTCTGTACTTTCACTTCTGTTCCAAGGGAGACCTTGCCCTTGCAGTTATCCAAGCCCAGCATGCCCTGGTGACTGAAGACGCCCGGCGAGCGGCGTTGAGCGGAAGAGATGCTTTGTCCATCATGATCATGATCTGTGGAAGTCTCGGCAGGCAGCTGGTCAGGGAACCCGTAGTGCGTGCCGGCGTGCGATTGACTCTTGAAGCCTCCGCTTTCGGACAGCAGGTCACCGAGCCCTACCACGACTGGATTCGCACTATGGAGAGCTTGACCCGGCAGGGCCAGGCAAAAGGCGAAATCAAAGAACTAGTGGACGCCGCTGCCTTCGCCCGGTACCTTGTGGCGTCCTTTACCGGAGTGCAGATGCTGTCCACGATTCTCACGGAACGCGCGGATGTGCTCGAGCGGATTGAGGACATGTGGTCGATCCTGCTGCCCGCACTGGTGCCAGAGTCGAAACGGGATGAGTTCCTGAAGCTGGTCCGCGCAAGTATCCAGGATCCAGAGCCCGGTCTGAACTCTCAGCCCTAGGCTCAAACTCACACCTCACCACCATGCAAACTTCAGCGTCGACTCTGATTTCGGCCGTGGCTTGGGTGCGGCCATGATGGCTTTTACCGAGGCAGATTGAAACCTCAGGGTTGTCGCTGAGTTCAACGATCTTCAGGAATGAGGCGTCGAAGCTCACAAAATCCAGGTCAGGCATCCTCGTTTCCGCCCGGAGCGCCTGGCGTACGCCTTCCACCAGAAGTACGCCCGGGACGTGGTCCAGTGGATGGTCAAACATGATGGGATTTGTCTCATCGACATGCAGCGGCCATGTACCACCATCTGTGCCCTCGCCGATAACCACATGACCGGAGTGCCGGTGGCCCACCTGCTCCGGCCGCAAAGGGACAGTAGGCCTGGGCGAACCTCCTGTTTCGGATCCAAGCCGCATCCGGGCGTAGGTGGACGGTTCCACCATTCGAGCTCCCGCCGTCCCTCTCGCTATACAGTTGCCGTTCACATAAAACCGTGCGCGGACGTGCAGTTTGGCGGGTCCGCGAGGAGTCCGTTGCAGGACGTCGATCTCAATGCTGATATGAACGTTTGTCGGAGTACCAGGATCGCGCGAGTGCCCGTCGAGGGCGTGAACGGCCATCTCCGGTAAGAGGAAGACCTGACCGAGTGGCACGCCCTCCATCGAATGAGCTGTGAGGATCGTAGCCTGCCGCAGCGATTCCACGATCAATGCCGAGTCGTACACCCGGGGAAGCGGATGGTAGAAGGTGTGCAACCGCGGCCATTGCGCACCCGCGATATAACGGCCGTCGCCCACTCTGTGGATGTCAGTCATGAAGACCTCGGAAAGGCCCCAACGGTGCACCAACTCCCGTTGCACGGTGCTGCTGAACGATACCGAACGTTCAAGGGACGCCGGCAAACCGCCGTCGGGCCTCCCGCCGGCAACGCGCATGGTTCCCCTTCCGTAGCGGGCTGGTGGGCAAAAGCATACCGGTCGTATGGCTTATTTAGCGGCGCCCTAGTACTGTGGCCAATGCACGGCGCAATAATGGGGTGGACGCCGGTCCGTTCCCCGCGGAGGGCCGCACATCGAGCCGCCGAGGCCAAGTACTGATCGGATCATTGAGGAGTGGCACATGCCTGGAGAATCAGGAGGGCGTCTCACTGTCTCTGTCGGCCGCCGGGAATTCGAGAATCTCACGGGAGCCTGGGCCGCTTATCTGGAAGTAACTCAGACGCCGAAGCCTGTGGATCCCGTGCTGGCAATGCGGCGGACGGGTACCGTACTCCGCTCTCTGGAACAGTTGGCGGTCACCGTGGTCTCTGAACAGAAACTTACGGGAGCCGACGACGACGACGCCGGGCAGCGCGGCTAGCCTGCCCGGCGTCGTGCTCCTGTTTAGACGGAGTTAGTTGTCCTTCGCCGTGTCGGTGACGACGGCGGTTCGCGCTGGTTCGTCTACGGCACCGTTGGTTTTTGGTGCCGGACGTGATTTGCCGAAGCCGGAGAGCATCTCGATGACGTCGAAGCCCGTGGTGTCCTTGAGCATCTGTGCGGTCTCCTGTACGCCCGAGGAAACATTTTTGCTCAACTGGCTTGCGCCGTCGTTGGAGATGACCGTCATGTTGCTGATGGCCCCCATCGGTGCAGCGATCTCCTTGGCGATGCCCGGCAACACCTCCAGGACCTTGTTCAGGATGGCGGCCTCGTTGAATTCGCTGTACGCCTTGGCCTGAGCCTCGATGGCCCCTGCCTCGGCCTTACCGCGAAGCCCAATGACATCGGCTTCAGCAACACCCTTGGACTTGATGACCTCTGCCTCAGCAAGGCCACGGATCTTGTTGATCTCGGTCTCGGCATTGCCCTTGGCGGTGTTTGCCGCTGCCAGAGCCAGGGCTTCGACCTCGTTACCGGTTGCTTTCAGCTTGCGCGTTTCGAGTTCGGCAGCCGCTTCGACCTTGGTGGCTTCGGAGATGCGTGTGCGGCGTGCAAGATCAGCCGCTGCTTCCGTTTCAACTTTGTACTTGGCAGCGTCTGCAGGCTTGCGGACCTCAATGTCCAATTCCTTTTCGCGGAGCTCAGCCTGACGTGCAACCACCTGCTGGTTTTTCAGGATGATTGCCTGCTGTTGTTCGGCCTGTGCCAGCGGACCGGCCGCATCAGCTTCTGCTTGGCGGGCGTCCGTTTCCTGCTTGAGTTCAGCACGGCGGAGAGCCAGCTTCTGCTCAGCCTCAGCAGTCTTCTGGTCCGCGAGTGCCTTTGCCTCCGCAGCTTCACGCTGGGAGTTCGCTTCAGCGATACTAGCGTTGCGAGCCACAAGAGCAGCCTCAGGACGGCCAAGGTTCTTGAGGTAGCCGCTGGAGTCCTCGACGGACTTGATCTGGAACGTGTCGATTACCAGACCCTGATTGGTCATCGAGTGTTCGGCCTCTTCCTTGACGGAAGCAGCGAACTGGGCGCGGTCCTTGATGATCGCGTCAACGCTGAGCGTACCAACGATGGAACGCAGCGAACCGGAGAGGGTTTCCTGCGTGTAGTGATCGATGGCGTCCTGTTGGTCAAGGAAGCGCTGGGCTGCCTTGCGGACTGAGGCCTTGTCGCCGCCGACCTTAACCTGTGCAACGCCGGCCAGCCGGAGTTGGATGCCGTTATTGGAGATTGCTTCAATGGTTACTTCGACCTGACGCGAGGACAGCGAGATGTGGCTGACGCGTTCCGTGATCGGATTCACGAAGGCCCGGTTGTTGATCACGACGCGGGACTGGTCCTCGGACATGTCTTCCGTGGGGTTCGGGTCACTCTTGCCCGTGATGAGCATTGCCTCGTTCGGCTTAGCAAATCGAATACTCATGACGTAGTACATGAAACCTGCAATGAGCAGCAGGACGAGAACGCCCCCGCCGATCAGTAGTTCAATCATTGTTCCCCCTAGGAATCTGCATCGGGCCCAAACGGCCCCACGACCAGAGACAAGTATCTCTTGGCCTGCACGGATATTTGACGGGGACGCGGGCAATTCGTGATGACTCGGCCTGTTGTGGCGAAAGGTCAGGTGAGGCTGCCGAAGGGCAGCTGCACAGGAAACGAAGAACGCCAACTGTCGCTTTTAACCTCAAAACGACAGTTGGCGCTGCTCAGTGGGAGAAGCTACGCCTTAAGCCTGGGCTGGACGTCCTTGGTGTAGATACGCTCGAGCGTTGCTTTGAGCTCTGTCATTGTGGCTTGGACATCACCTTGCTGGGTGAGGATTTTCGCGGCGGCCTTGGCCATTTCCTGGTCAGCGCCGGGCAGGAACACCCGGGCATTGTCCTGGACATGGGTGACGGCAAGCTGGTCCATGGCCGTCTTGATCTGCGGCGTCTTGGCTAGAACCGTGGCCATGTCCGCCGACATTCGTGTAGGCATGTAGCCGGTGGCCGCCGAGAAGGCCGCCGTGTTTTCGGGCTCGGTCATGAACTGCAGGAACATCGCTGCGGCGAGCTGCTCTTCTTTGGTTACACCGCTCGGAATTCCCAGGCCGGCCCCGCCAGTGGGGCAGACTCCGGTCTCCGCCTTGGACCCGCCAGGCAGGAAGCCGACGCCGACATTGAAAGAGGCGGACTTGAGGATGCCGATCAGCGAGCCGGTGGAGGACAGGGTTGCCGAAGCCAGGCCAGCGGCGAAGTCGTCTGCGGATTCCTTGGAAGAGACGCCGGCCCAGCCATCCTTGTAGACCGAGTCCTGGGCGGCCTGCAGCGCTGCCACCGATTCTGCCGAATCACAGGTGATGTCCCAATCCTTGGACCAGGAGCCGCCCTCGCCCCAGAGGTTGTTCTGCAGGGTCCAACCGGCGTACCCGGCCAGGGCGGGGTGCATGAAAGCGTACTGGGCGCCGGAGGCCGCTTTGAGCTTCGGGGCCCATCCCGCGAATTCCTGCCACGTCTTTGGCGCGCGGTCTGGCAGCCCTGCTGCAGCGAAGTGGTCCCTGTTGTAGTAGAACAGCGGGGTGGAGCGGCCATACGGGAGGGCCCACTGCTTGCCTGCGTACTTGTAGTCGTCCACCAGGGATGCGCGGAAGTCGGCCAGCTTGACGCCAAGCTGCTCGACGAGGGAGTCGAGTGGAATGATGCTCTCGTTCAGGTAATAGCGGAACCACCAGACATCCGAGAGCACTACCAGTGAGGGAAGGCCGGACTTGGCAGCCTGTGCAGTTTGGAACTTCTGTGCGATCTCCTCGTAGTTGGCGCCGGCTGTCACCAGGTTCACCTTGATGTCCGGGTACTTGGCGTGGAACTTGTCGATGATGCTTTTTTCGACATCCTGGGACTTCCCGGGGTGGTTGGACCAGAAGTCGATGGAAGCTGCAGGTTTGACACCACTGAAGTCGATGTCAGCGGCTGTTGTCGCCACCGATCCGGTAGTGGTTGTCGGCCCGCCGCAGGCTGACAGGGCCACGGCCCCGGCCCCGGCACTGGCAAGAGTAAGGAAGAGCCGCCGGTCAAGTATCAAGCTCATGGTGGTGCCTTTCGGTTGGTGCCTGGGTCGGGATGGTCGGGTGTGGATGGTGGAAGGTTCGACGCCGGTGCCTCTGCGGCCGCTAACCGGTGACGCTGCCTTGGGTCAGGCCAGCAACGATGTAGCGCTGGAGCATGGCGAAGATGACAAGGATGGGGATGATTACCAGGACGGCGCCGGCCATCATGATTCCCCAGCCGGCTCCGTTGCCCTCGGAGTTCTGCAGGAGGGTCAGTCCGACCGGAAGTGTCATGCTGTCCGGTTTGTCTGTGATGATGAGCGGCCAGATGTAGTCGTTCCATTCGCTCACTACGGTTACCAGGGCAACTGTCGCAATTGAGGGAACGGAAACGGGCACCACTATCTGCCAGATTCTGCGCCAATGCCCTGCACCGTCGATCTCTGCGGATTCCAGGATGGATCCCGGCAAGGTGAGGAAATGCTGCCGCAGAAGGAATGTGCCGAAGGCGGTTCCCAGGCCGGGCAGGATGATGCCCCACAGGGTGTTTTTCCCTCCCATCCCGGCGATCAGGACGTAGTTGGGAAGGATGGACACCTGTGCCGGAACCATCAGGGCCACGAGGATCAGCACGAAGATGACGTTTTTGAAGGGAAAGCGCACAAACACCAAGGCATAGGCTGTGAAGATGGCCAGGATCACCTTGATGGCTGATCCCACGATGGTCACGATGGTGCTGTTAAGGAAAAACTGCCCGAATGGCACCGTGGTCATTGCCGTCCGGTAGTTCTCCGGGTACAAGTCGGCTGGAAGCATCCTCAAATCCAGCGTGACGATTTCGCCGGGTTGCTTAAAGGAACTCAGCACCATCCATAGCAACGGCAGGAACACAACAAGGACTGCAATTGTCAGCGGCAAGTAGCCAGCCACCACGGTCCGGACCAGATTCGAAAGGGAGAACGCGCGCTCACGGGGAGGGACGGCGTCGGACGTTGAAACTTCCGGCTGCAGGTCCACGGGGACGAGTGTGCTCACGAGTAGTGGACCTTCCTCTCGACGAATCGCAACTGCACCACTGTGATGATCAGCAGGATGGCGAAGAGAACCACCGAGATAGCTGCGGAGTATCCGGCACGGTTGTAGGCGCCAAACGCCTGCAGGTAGGCCTCATAGATCAGGGTGCTGGTGCCATTGCCGAGCGGTGTCATGATCCTGATGAGGTCAAAGGCCTGCAGCGAGCTGAGCATGGTGGTGATCAGAAGGAAAAAGGTGGTGGGGGAGAGGAGCGGCATAGCCATGCTGAGAAAACGGCGGAAGCTGCTGGCGCCATCCAAGGACGCTGCCTCCATGACGTCCTGGGGGAGGGACTGCAATCCGGCCAGGAAAACCACGGCGCAGTAACCGAGGTTCTTCCAGACATACACCACTATCACCATCACCAGGGAAAGCTGGGGATCGTTGACCCACTGCGGGCTCTGCTGGCCAAGGCCACGCAGAATCCAGGCGAGAACGCCGTATCCGGGATCGAAAATGAACAACCAGACCAGTCCCACGCCTACGCCGGACAGCACATACGGCGCAAACACCGCTGATCGGGCAAAGGTGGTGCCCCGGACCTTGGAGTTCAACGCAAGCGCTACGAGAAGGCCTAACGCCATGGATCCACCTACGGTGACGGCAGTGAACGCCGCTGTCGTTCCGAGCACTTTCACGGCGTCGGCGCTGGTGAAAAACGTAATGTAATTTTCCAGCCCGACGACAGTGGCCGTGGCCGATCCGAGCGTCCAGTCCAGCGTGGAGTAATAGATGTTGTTTATGAGCGGCAGGTAGGTGAACACAGCGATGAGCAACAGGTTTGGAAGGGCAAGGGCGAGGAAGATGAAGAAGTCCCGCCGAGCCCTTCCCGACCAGCGCTTCCGGCTGGCGGGTGCATGCGTTCCGGAAGCGGGGACAGCCTGGATTCTTGCCTGCTGGTCGGCGAGTTGTTGAGTCATGATCTCTAACGGGAAAAGGCCTGATGACAGGCGCAGGGGCGGGATCTGCCTTCACTCCACCACATCCTCGCCCCCGCCAAACACCAGGAGGCAGCTTTGCAAACATTGTTGCGCAAGCCTTCTTCGCCTGTTAACTACCCGTTGAGGGGCGGAGAGAAAAACGTTCATTTTGGGAACGGGTTTAGCTGCGTCTCTGTGCAGAAGTGCTGCCGCCGATCCTGGAACGGAAATTTCCCAGCAGGCCTTCAGCAGCTGTTCCGCTCGATGCCAGCATGGATCTGGCCCAATCGAATCAGCCGTCGCGTCACGAAACGTTCGGTCTCCGGTCGTAGGGGAGGAGGCATGTAACCGGAGGGGACAATCACATGAGAATAGCTATCATTGGGCTGGGTGCAGCGGGGGCCTGCATGCTGGACAGTATCGAGCAGGCGCTCGGCTGCGAGACGAACATCAGCCTTACCCTTTATGACCCCACCGATGAACCTTGGGTGGGCCGTGTGTTCCAGGCCGACGGCGACTGGGTCATCGCCAACGTTCCAGTACCGGCCATGTCGCTGCGGCACGGCGACAGCAGCCACGCCCAGCGCTGGCTCGAGCGTAAGGGTCTACTCGACCAGCACGGAGGAGCAACTGATTTCTTCCCTCGTGCCCTTTACGGACGCTACATCGCGGAGCACGCAGATGATCTCGTCCAGGGCATGCGGCGGCGGGGCTGGCATGTCGAGTTTGTGCAGGAGAAGGCCACCTCATTGGAACCGAACGGTGCATCCGGATACACAGTCGGCAGCAGGGGTCGGCGTGACGAGCATGACTACGTCATTCTGTGCGCAGGCGGCAGCGTACTCAGCGACCCTTTCAACCTCGCGTCATCCGAGGGATACATTGCAGATCCGTACCCCGCCCGCGAACGGCTCCGGGAGATCCCTCCGGACGCTGAGGTAGGGGTTCTCGGAAGCGGCCTGACCGCCGTCGACGTCGCCCTGTCCCTCAAAGCCCTCGGCCATGCCGGACCCGTGAGGCTGTATTCACGATCGGGCACCTTACCGCTCGTGCGCCGACCCGGGCCGGACTGGACCGCCGAGCACCTGACACATGACCGGATCTTGGATATTTCGAGTCCGACAGACGGGCTTCGCCTCACGGATCTCGAACAACTCTTTGACCTGGAGGTCCAGGCCTGGGGAGGCGACGCCAAAGGCCTCTTCCCGCCGCCCCAGGTAGACGAACCATTGGAATGGCTGCGATGGCAACTTGAACACCCCCACGGCAGCGAAGACATGGGGACCTTTATCTTCCAAAAGTCCGTCCCCTTCATCTGGGGCGATATCTGGCACGCGCTCAACCCCCACGACAAACAACAGGTCATCACGTCCTCCATGCTGCGGAACATCACGAGCCGCTGCTGTCCCATGCCGCGGGTAAACGCGGAGAAGCTGCTGGGAATGCTCGAATCCGGTCAGGCAAGCTGCAGAGGTGGCCTGCAGTCCGTCGTTCCCGCCCAAGACGGCTTCGACGTTCACCTCGGTTCCACCATTGAACATGTCGACATCATGGTGAACGCCATAACACCTGCAACCTACGGCGTCCACCCAGGAGTGCAGGGATTGGTGGAAAGCGCCGTCGGCCATGGCCTGGCGCGAGGACACAGCCAGGGCGGCATCGAGATTGCCGCGGACACAGGCGCCATCCTCGGATCCACCGAACCTGAGCGCGTCTACGCACTGGGCGACCTCACCAGAGGCGCGTTCTTCTTCATCTTCGGCCTTCCAGCACTCGTACGCCGCAGCGCCGACATTGGAGCCGCGATCAGCCAAGACATCCGCCGCAAGAGGATGAAGCGGCCTGTTCAGGCACCCCCCACCGCGGCACCCCAACCAATGACAGTGGGTTAGGACCCGGAAACCTGTAAGCGAAGCCGCCCAAGGCAACGTTCCGAGCTGATGGACAGCGCGTCGGCGACAGCCTCTCATTCGACGGTCGTGCCGATATTCTGGGTCACCGTCCGAGGCTAGCCCGGGCTTGGCGAAGCCCGGTGTGTGGGGGTGTAGGTGCTGGTGGTGGCGTTCCAGTTCGCGTCGTGCTGTTTCGTGAGCAGGCCGCGTCCGTCGTAGTCGTAGGTCCAGGTGTTCCCGGCGGGGTTGGTTTCACCGGTGGTCCGGCCTGCCTGATCGTGGGCGAAGGTGGTGGTGTTCCTCTTCCAGGTCCTCACCGAACGCGAAGAAAAAGCATCAGCCGCAATTGCCACCAACGAATCATTCTCCGGCTGGACCAAAACCTTCACCGACCCGCGCCTCTGCGCGGCCATCGTCGACAGGCTGACCTTCAAAGGCACCATCATCGAAAACCAGCACCGACTCCTACCGCCTCGCCCACACCAAAAACCACCAACATGCCGATGCCTAAAAGCGCGCCTTGCTCTACCCGAACGGCTGTGGGCCCTGCCAGACAAGGAGGGAAGATTTCTGCCCCTCGCCGCAAAGTCGACCGGATCCCCGTCGGTATCGGCTAGGAACAGGGATAGGCCATTTGGCCTGCTTCTGTACTGATTTGGTGGTCCTCAGAGTCGTGGGTCCACTGGCTCGAATTCCATCCCGAGAACACCTAATACGGCTTGGTGTACCCGCCACAGAGGCTCCTTAGCTACGAGGCGCTCGACGGACTAGACCCGAGCGCGCAATCCTGGATGGCTGCACGGCCGCGGCCGCTGCTGTTGTACTCGTCGGTTTTGTTTTCGCGTCATAAAACGCGCCCTCTTGGCGTATAGGGAGCAGGGCGATGTTCATCGCTCACAGAATGCGGAGCCAGAGATGGGACGAAAGCAGTGGGGACAATGGGGGAGCCGGTGGCGGGGGAGACCGGAACGGACAAGGCGGAGACGGACCTGATCGATGCGGTGCGGGCCGGCGATCCGGCGGCGATGGCTGCGTTGTATCAGCGGCACCGGGGGCAGGGGCTGAAGTTCGCCAGGTCCCTGATGAGCCGGATCGAGGACGCCGAGGATGTCCTTCAGGAGGCGTTCGCCAACGCCGTCAGCGCGATCCGGAACGGTTACGGACCCCGGGACAGCTTCGCCCCGTACCTGAGCACCTGTGTGAGGTCAGTAGCGAACACGTTGTGGAAGAAGCGCTCCAAGGAACGCCTCACCACGTATGAGGAGTTCGAACCGCACGCGGTCGAGGACCCGGCCCTGGAAACAGTGCTGCACGTGTTCGAGCACGAGCACGTCGCCGCGGCGATGCGGACCCTGCCGGAGCGGTGGCGGACCGTGCTGTGGCACGCCGAAGTGATGGGCGCCCGCCCCCGCGAGATAGCCCCGCTGCTGGGGATCGAGCCAAACGCTGTTTCCGCGCTGCTGATCCGGGCCCGTGCCGGGCTACGCGCCGCCTTCGAACTCCAAACCCAACAAACAACACAACCGGAACCTGCTTTGGAAGAGGCAGGCAAGCGATGAGTTCAAGTACTGACCAAGGCGGGCGCCCCCGCGCTGCAACCCCGGAGTCTCCCGGGGAGGTGGTGGATGTTGACGGGGAGCTGCTGGAGGACCTCGCCACCTGTTACGCCCACTACCGGCAGGCCTTGGCCGGGCCGTTCGACCCGGTGAAGACCCTTGCGCTCACCGGAGAGGTCCTCGAGTCCGTCAGCATAATTCTCATCGCGACCGGGCAGTACCGGAGACACCCAGGGAAGGCCAGACCATGATCGATACCCACCACCTCGCCTACGCCGGTGTGCTCCTGGTCTTCCTCACAGGTGCAGCCATCGTAGCCCTGGCCACTTTCCTGTTCATGGCCACCGGGGTCCTTGCTGCCGCCGCCGTACGGATCATCAAACTTCATGCCTCGGCACGGCTGACCGCTCGGGCATACAAGCGGAAGAACGCGGTGGAAGTGCCATTGTCGATGGAAGAGGCACTACGCCGTGTCGCTTACGGGAAGGCCGAGTCCTCCCAGGAACTCCCAGGGAAAGCCCAAGGAATCCGGGCCCTGCTCCGTCCGTTTTAGGACGCCCGGTCCATGCCCTGCCGGTGTTCCGGTGTTTCGGCATCGGTGATGACATCTTCGACGGCTGCGATCAATGCCCCCGTGCGCTGCAGGAAAACCACCGGATCAAAATCTTTGGTCCCGTGCCCGGAATCGGAGACCAGCTTTGCCCAGCTCTCCTTGAGCCGGTGGAATTCCCTGTGGTCCAAAACCACGCACCCGGCAGGGATGTGGGGAGTCTGTGTTGTCGTGGTGTGAAGGTTTCTCATACAAGACCAACCAGCGCTGGCTCCGATGATGACGGACCCGGACCAGACTCTGAGCCTTTTCACAGGAAACCCGCCCCCGGCCGGAACCGTGACCGGATAGACCATCCACTGCCACCAGATACCGATAGGGCAAACGATGTCATCCCGTCCTCTGCCCGATCAGCCCTGGGACCCCGGTGTACAACGCGTTTATCTGGTTGACCATAGCGGCGACTCTGGCTGCGGCTTTGCTCCAGCTGACGCTGAACCCTGTTCCCCACGTTGTCTACGTTCGTGGCGTCAGGACCATAGACCAGACAGGGGAGGGGACCGGCACAACCACACAAGCTGACCTGTAAGACGATGGCTGTTGCTCACGGTTCCATCAAGAACTCCTCAATAATCGAACATCGGGCACCAAAATGCATCATCGTCGAACATTGCAGACCTAGCCTGATTAAGCCGTGGTGTTCTTCCCCGGCCGGTTGCTTCGATCACGATCACAAGACGTGAAACGCAGCCTCCCCATTCAGACGCGGCAAGCTTCATCCGAAATTGTCGTGCCGGAAACAAGAAAGTTCACCCACCGATGCTTAGATCACGAACCGACTCTGCCCGGAAACCCCGGGCTGCTTCCACGCTTCCTCGCCCCGCCGCCAAAAGATCCAAGGCTGCTCTGGCCCTGTCGGCGGGCCTGTTGCTAACGGCGACTCTGGGTTCCGTCTCGGCGCCTGCCGCTTCTGCGGCTCCCGGTACGCCGGGCGCGCCTGGAAACCCGGTTGTGGTGTTCACGGAAGACTTCGAGAACCGCGCCGCCGGCTCCAATATCCGCTTGGACAATTACACCGGGACCACAGGGGAGACATATGGCGCTGACCCCTTTTGGCTTAGTGCACCTGCCTGCAACGGCATGGTCGTCGATTTCAGTACGCCGTTCAATGGAACCGACTGCAACGCCCTCACCCCAGACCAGGCGACGGGTCATTTCCAGGCGACTAAGGACCTGGTGAAGGTTCTTGGCGTAGTCGGCGGATCCGCAGATCCTGCCACTAACGCAGGCGTATCCGCCTACACCGAAGGCGACGGGCCGGCTAACGCCGTCGAATTTGAGACCGCGGACCCTATCACCCTGCCCGCAGCGACCGGCAGGTTCGTGACCTTTGGCGTGGACGCCGCGGCACTGAACTGCAAACGGGACTACGCGTGGCCGGACTTTGTGGAAGATCCACAACTGGCGTTCTATCTGAAGGACAGCACCGGTGAGCACGCCTTCTCCAACCAGCCGATCGATGTCTGTGCGGACGGAGCCCCTCATTTCATCGACCGGTTCTTCAGTAACAACACCGCACGGGCAGGGAGCTACATCGCCGACAGCGCCCTGTTCCTGAAGGGTGACTCGTTCGAGATCGTCCTGCGCAACGTCCTGGGCAACCGCGCGGGCAACGACCACGCCTTCGACAACATCAGGGTCCTGGACGTCACCCCGCAGCTGGATAAATCCTTCAGCCCGGTGGATGTTCCATTGAACGGCACATCCACCCTGACCTTCACTGTCACGAATACTTCAGAACTCGCCGAGAAAAACGGCTGGTCATTCACCGACGAACTACCGGCAGGTCTCACCCTTGCATCCCCAGCAGCGGCCGCCACCACATGCCCCAGCGGCGAAGTAACAGCGCTCGACGGCGGTGCGTCCATCGCCGTGGCCGGTGACCTCAGCGACGGTATGGCCTCCTGCACCGTTACCGTGAACGTCACCTCACCTACCACCGGCGCCTACACCAACGGACCCGACAACGTCGCCGTTACCGGCCTGAACCCCCCGGGCAAAGCCACTGTCACGTTCGAAGGATCCCTGGCGCTGGTCAAGTCTGTTGCTGAAAAAGCCATCAGCGGCGCCGGGCAGACACTGCACTACTCGTTCAACGTCACCAACACCAGCAACGTGACCCTGGCCCCTATCACCATCGCCGAGACAGCATTCTCCGGTACCGGCGGCTCGCCCCTGGTGTCCTGCCCTGCCGCTGCCACCGCTCTGGCGCCCAAGGCCGAGGTCACCTGCACCGCCGAATACACAGTTACAGAGGCCGACTTTACGTCGGGGTCGATCACGAACACGGCGGTTGCCCATGGCGGAACCGCCGACGGCCACGACGTCGTCTCCAATCCGTCCAATGCGGTGGTAAATGCTGTTCCGCTGATCGACCGCGAACGGGAACCGGAGAATTCTGCAGCAGGCGCCGGCCCGTCCACCCCGGCACTCACCCCAGTAGCTGAGTCCGCCGCAGCTCCAACGACGGAACCGGAGGCTTTGGCCTACACCGGCGCTTCCCAGTTCGCATTTCCCCTGGGGGTCGGACTGGTTCTCCTCGTCGGTGGAGCCGTGTTCCTTATCGGGAGCAAACGGAAGCGGTTACGCCACTAGAGGCGGGATCCAGGAGAACGAAAACCTGACGAGGACCAAGAGCTGCCATATTCCTGGTCCAGCGATCGTCGCGACATTTGCCGGTCGCGTCAGGATCCTCGAGTTTGCCGGTTGAAGAAGGGTGCCGGGTCGAGGGGTTCGACCGAGACCCGGGACCGGATCCGTTTACCCCAAGCTTTCGGATCCCGCGGCCGGCAGTGCGATGCATCCGCGCTGCCGGCCGCACCTCTGCCTTTCGCTCCGTCACGATAAAGGCTGATGCCTGTTGAAAGTGTGAGTGGTCAGCACGCAGAAGCTGAGCCGTGGGGGGAAACGAGGACTTGATGGACGCAGGCGATCAGGGCACGCGAAGGGACAAGCCACGGCACGCCAGGCACCAGAACCGGGCAGTACGCTCGGTACGTGTGCGGTGCAAAGGACCTGCTTCCACCAAGCCGAAGGCAAATCCCGCGCCTATGGTCCGTGCCACGCTGGGGGGTCTGGTATTGGTCATGACGGTGCTGACTCTCGGAGGCCATGGCCCCTCCAGCCCAATCGAGCGGGCCGGGGACGCTCTTGCAGGAAAAGGTCACAGTGTTGCGCAGCGGGCAGAGGCGGACTCCGTCACAGCTGCTCTCGCCGTTGTCACTGCCGATCCAGGTACCCGATTGACCTATGGCCGCTCGAGCGTGCGGACAGTGTCCAAGAACGGCAAGGGTTCTCTAAATCTTTCCTCCGCACAGCTTCGACGGCCACCATCGGGTTCCCTAATGGCCCCGCTGGAAAACCTGGTGCCGAGTTCTCCCTTCGGGGTGAGGACCAGTCCGCTGACAGGTGCGGCAGGGGAATTTCACTGGGGGCAGGATTATGCAGCCCCTTGCGGGACAAGGGTCTATTCGGCCGACGCCGGTGTTGTCCGTGCTGTCGGCTGGCACCAGTGGGGAGGGGGTAACCGGATTGAAATCGATCACGGGAACGGCCTGATCACCACGTACAACCATTTGGAAGCGATTGCTGCGAAAACGGGCGACTCGGTGGAAGTCGGTGAAGTCATCGCCAGGGTAGGCACCACCGGGTCCTCCACAGGCTGTCATCTGCATTTCGAAACCATCCACTACGGATCCCACGAAAACCCGCTCAACTGGGCGTTGATTCCTATTAAGCAAGTGGACGAACTAGCGAACATCGAAATGGTGAGTTACTCACCGGACAGCGGAAGTACGACGTCGGACACCGGACTTCCTGACTGGGCAGTTCCGGTCAGTGGTTCCCACCTCCACAGCGTGGACGGCGAACACGACGATGTGGCGGACGCTTCCGGTGCAGAAGCGGTTGCCCCGGCCCCGACCAGCCCCGGACACTCCGGACCGCCGGAACCAACGGCGCCGGCTCCTACAGACACAGGTCCGCCAAACCCTGGCCCCGCGCCTTCGACTCCTTCCCCCGCACCTCCGACGGCAACATCGGAGCCGACCGGTGTCCCAGAGCCGACACCTGATCCGGTACCGTCCTCCAGCGCAACAGACGCACCCACCACCGCGGAGACTTCTACGCCTACGCCTACGCCCTCACCGACCTGATCCATCTCCACCCGATTTTCCTTTCGACGAGAGAACCCGACCATGCCAGAGCACACCTTCGACCCGCCCCCTAGCTGTACTGCCCAGGGACGTTGGTTGGGTGAATGTGGTGACTCGCTGGAGTCGTTGACTCATGGGTGAGGACCTCCGGTTGCACAGTGGAGTTGCTTAGACAACCGCTGAGGCGACCAGGAGGT
>NZ_JALLAN010000029.1:8383-9797 GCF_023062595.1 Arthrobacter rhizosphaerae | reverse complement strand
CGCGTTGACTCGTAGAAAACCTCCGCGTAGCCGGATACGTTGCCTCATTTGAAAACCTCCGCGTAGCGGCGTGGTTGACGGTGTTGGTGTCGGTTGCGAGCTATGCCCGTTTTCATGGAGCTCACGATGGACCAGCGGCAGGCTGTGACGAAGAAGAAGGCCATTGCTTATCAGGGTGCGTCGCGGAAGGGGAAGTCGCGGATCCTTGATGAGCTGGTCGAGCTGACGGGCTGGCATCGCGACTACGCCAGGGCGGCACTGCGCGATGCACTGGTCCTGAAAGTCGTCAAGCCCCGGCCGGGCAGGACCCCGGTGTACGGCCCGGAGTTGCTGAAGCCGCTGATCAGGTGCTGGGCGGTGCTGCGGGCTCCTGCAGGGAAGCTGCTGGCCCCCATGCTCCCTGTCCTGGTACCAATGCTGCGGGCCGAGCAGGAGCTGGTGATCACCGATGAGCAGGCCCGGCTGCTGGCAGGGATGAGCGCGGCAACCATTGACCGCAAACTGGCCGGCGAACGGGCGAAGCTGACCCTGCGGGGCCGTTCCCACACGAAGCCGGGCACCCTCCTGAAGTCCCAGATCCCGATCCGCACCTGGGCCGAATGGGACGACGCGGTCCCGGGTTTTGTCGAGATCGACCTCGTCGGACACGAGGGCGGCAACAGCTTCGGCGAGTTCTGCTTCACCCTGACAGTGACCGACATCGCCACAGGCTGGACGGTGAACCGGTCCATCCGGAACAAGGCTGCCAAATGGGTCCTGGAGGCCCTCGAACACGTCACCGCTGTGTTCCCGTTCCCGATCATCGGGATCGATTCAGACAACGGCTCCGAGTTCATCAACGAGCACCTGTTCGCCTACTGCCACGCCCACCAGATCACCTTCACCCGGTCCCGCCCCGGGAACAAGAACGACGGCGCCCACGTGGAGCAGAAGAACTGGGCCAGGGTCCGGGAACTCGTGGGCTACCTCCGCTACGACACCGCCGCCGAACTGGAGAAACTCAACGTGATCTGGGACCTGGACCGCGTCTTCACCAACTACCTGCTTCCCCAGCAAAAACTCATCGGCAAGCAAAGACACGGGGCGAAGATCACCAAACAACACGACGCTCCGGCGACACCGCACCAACGGACAGTCAGGCACCGGAACACCGGAAAACGGCCGATCATCCAGATGAACGCGGCCTTCAAACGGATCAGGCCGGCAGCCCTATCACGCCAAATCCTGGCACTCACTTCGGAACTGGAAACCCTCGCCCTGGCCAAGAAAACCGCGCCAGCCAGACCCGTGAACACAGCATGGAACCCCAGTTTCCCGGCCTACCTCCCCCACCGCAACGACACAACCTATCCGGAGGTTTTCAAATGAGGCAACGAATCACTGTTCCCGGAGGTATTGCAATGAGGCAACAGGT
>NZ_JALLAN010000029.1:0-8288 GCF_023062595.1 Arthrobacter rhizosphaerae | reverse complement strand
GACCCGTGAACACAGCATGGAACCCCAGTTTCCCGGCCTACCTCCCCCACCGCAACGACACAACCTATCCGGAGGTTTTCAAATGAGGCAACGAATCACTGTTCCCGGAGGTATTGCAATGAGGCAACAGGTAACCCGATGGCGCGGAACGAGTGCTGGTTTGCGTGCAGGGACCGCTAGGCCAGCGTGATCAGATCCAGGTAGTCCTCGTTCCAAAGGTCCTCAACGCCATCGGGCAGCAGAACCACACGTTCCGGGTTGAGGGCCTCGACTGCTCCTTCATCGTGGCTGACGAGGACGACGGCGCCGCTGTAGTTGCGCAGCGCACCCAGAATTTCGGCGCGGCTGGCGGGGTCCAGGTTGTTTGTGGGCTCGTCAAGGAGCAAGACGTTAGCGCTGGACGCCACGATGGTGGCCAGGGCAAGGCGGGTTTTCTCGCCGCCGGAAAGGACGCCCGCCGGCTTGTCGACGTCGTCGCCCGAGAACAGGAACGAGCCGAGGATGCCACGTACCTCTGCGTCCTGCATGTCCGGCGCAGAAGAGCGCATGTTTTCCAGGACCGTACGGTCGACGTCGAGCGTCTCATGTTCCTGCGCATAGTAGCCAACCTTCAGCCCGTGTCCGGGGAGAATTTCGCCGGTATCCGGCTTGTCCACCCCGGCGAGCATGCGCAGCAGGGTGGTCTTGCCCGCACCATTGAGGCCGAGGATGACCACCTTGGAGCCGCGGTCGATGGCAAGATCGACGTCGGTGAAGATCTCGAGCGAGCCGTAGGACTTGCTGAGGCCTTCGGCTGTAAGCGGGGTTTTCCCGCATGGTGAGGGATCGGGGAACCGGAGGGCGGCCACGCGGTCGTTTTCACGCACAGCCTCCAGGCCCTTCAGGAGACGCTCGGCCCGCTTTGCCATGTTCTGCGCGGCGACGGCCTTGGTGGCCTTGGCCCGCATCTTGTTGGCCTGGTCAAACAGGACCTGGGCCTTCTTCTCGGCGTTGGCGCGTTCACGCTTACGCGCACGCTCGTCGGTTTCACGCTGGAGCAGGTAGCGCTTCCAGTCCATGTTGTAGAAGTCGATCTGCGCCCGGTTCGCATCCAGCAGGAAGACCTTGTTTACGGTGGCTTCGAGTAGTTCGGTGTCGTGGCTGATCACGATCAGCCCGCCCTGGTGGTTCTTGAGGAAGTCGCGGAGCCAGGAGATGGAATCGGCGTCAAGGTGGTTTGTCGGCTCGTCAAGGAGCATGGTCTCGGCGCCTGAATACAGGATCCGGGCCAGCTCAACACGACGGCGCTGGCCACCGGAAAGCGTTTTGAGCGGCTGATTGAGGATGCGGTCGGGCAGGGCAAGGTTTGAGGAGATCGATGCTGCCTCAGCCTCGGCTGCATAGCCGCCACCCGCCAGGAATTCGGCTTCCAGGCGGTCGTAGCGGTTCATGGCCTTGCGTTGAACGGTGGCGTCATCGCTGGCCATATCCTCGTGGGTCTGCTTGAGTTTGCCCACCACGACGTCCAGGCCACGGGCGGACAGAATGCGGTCGCGTGCCAACTGTTCCATGTCCGGCGTGCGAGGGTCCTGGGGCAGGTAGCCGATTTCACCGCTGCGCGTCACTTTTCCCGCAGCCGGAAGACCCTCCCCCGCCAGGACCCGGGTCAGGGTTGTCTTTCCTGCACCGTTCCGGCCAACCAGTCCGATCTTGTCTCCCTTGTCAACGCGGAAGCTCACCTGGTCCATAAGGAGACGGGCGCCGGCGCGCAGTTCAAGATCCTGGACGGTAATCACAGCAGGTAATGCCTTTCACAACAGGGAACGCCGCAGCACAACGGATGGGATCTGTTGGGGCCGGGGCAGGTAGCCGAGAGAACGGCCTCTACCAGTCTACCGGCAGGGTCCGCAACGCCTGAAACGCAGAAGTTCACGGCGGAATGGGCCGCAGTTCTCGTGTGCCGCTAGGCTCGGCGAATGTACACCGTAATCACAGCAGACGTGTCCCAAGCACAGCACAAAGCGGCGGTGGGAGAACTCCTCCAGCAGTATCACCGCCAAACGGAGCTGGAGAAGGCGATCCATGGGATTGGCTTACAGACTGAAGGAATGCCACTGCCCGCGAAATACCAGGATGAAATCGATGATCCTGAAGGGTCCTTCGCGCATTCCCACGTGCTCGTCGCCACCGATGGGCCCGACGTTGTGGGGATGCTCGTGCTCACGGTTGACTCCCAGGCAAGTGAGGTGAAGCGGTTATGGGTGGCACCTTCAGCCCGAGGCCTTGGGATCGGCTCGGCCCTCCTTCAGCAGGCACTGCGCGTCGCGAAGGAACTCAAATCGCAGGCAGTGCGCCTGACGGTATGGCCGTGGCGTGAGCCTGCGCTGCATTCCTACCGACGCCTGGGGTTCGTGGATGTTCAGTCCTGGGACAGCCGCTCAGGGCTCGTATGCATGGAGCTGGTCCTTGCGTAGAACAATGCCGGGTTCCGGGATTAGTAGACCCCCTACAAAATAACCGCACACGTGGGGACGTATCGTCAGAATCCAAAGGTAGTTTCGTGCTGGCGGTTCCTGCCGGCACCCGAGAACAGGATTCATCATGACCCAAATTGACAATGCCGTCACCACGGATTCCCCGACGCGACGCAAGCGTTGGAACGCCACCGATCTCGGTCTCATCGCAGTCTTCGCCGCCCTTGTTGCCGGTTCAGCACTTATTGCCGCTATTCCCGTCGGCGGCCTCGGCGTGCCCATTACTCTGCAGACGTTGGCGGTCATGCTCACCGGACTCGTGCTGGGCCCGGGACGTGCGTTTGCCGCCGTCGGGCTCTACGTGCTCCTGGGCCTGGCCGGGCTGCCCATCTTCAGCGGCGGCCGCAGCGGTCTGGGTATTCTGGCGGGGCCTTCGGCGGGCTACATCATTGCCTTCCCGCTTGCCGCCGCAGCGGTGGGTTGGCTCACCGTCCTGATCATCCGCCGCACAGTGAAGTACCGTGGCGCCCTGCTGTTTGCCGCCGCCATGGTGAGCAGCATCGTGCTGGTACACGCCTTGGGTGTGCTTGGAATGGTAGTCAACGCCAAGCTCGAACTGTCGAAGGCTGTCCTTGCCGACCTTGCTTACTACCCCGGTGACATCATTAAGAATGTCCTCGCTGTGACCATCGCCCTCGCTCTCCACAAAGCCTTCCCTGACCTCCTCGTCCGTCCGGCCAGGAGCCAGAGCCGGCTGCCGTGAACTCCATAGTCCTCGACCAGGTGAGCGTCGAGGTCGTCGTCGATGGCGCCGCGGGGTCCAAGGTGCTGCTGACCGGGATCTCCCTGACGCTGACTGAACAGCGTGTGGGGGTGATCGGAGCCAACGGGTCCGGAAAGTCAACCCTGCTCCGGCTTCTGAATGGCCTGGTGGAGCCCAGTTCGGGCAGAGTGACAATCAAGGGAAAGGACACCCTTCGGGACGTCCGCTCTGTTCGCCGGGAAGTGGGTTTTGTTTTTACCGACCCGCTCTCGCAGTTGGTGATGCCGACGGGCCGGGAGGACGTGGAGCTGTCACTTCGGCGTTCCATCCGGAACTCGCACGAGCGTCGCCGGATCGCCGAGTCAACCCTGGAGCGCTTTGGATTGCTGCCGCTCGCTGACCAAAGCATCTATGAACTTTCCGGTGGTGAACGGCAGCTTCTTGCCCTCGCGACGGTGTTGGCCGTTGAGCCGTCTGTACTGGTGCTGGATGAACCGTCCACCCTGCTGGACCTTCGCAACCGGGAACTCCTGCGCCGCACGGTTGCCGGGCTGGAACAGCAGGTGGTGATGTCCACCCATGACCTGGAGCTGGTTCAGGACATGGATCGGGTCCTCGTGGTGGACAACGGAAGGATAGTGTTCGACGGCGCCCCAGGTGCCGCCGTCGCGCATTACCGTCAGCTGTCCGCAACTTCCCTTCCCCCGCTGCCGCCAGCCGCACCGGCTGTGCAAGAAGCCCGTGAACCGCTCGGGGCCCACCCCGGGGACTATCAGTGAGCGGTTCTAACTTCCTGCTGGTGAATTACGTGCCCGGGACCTCTCCGATCCACCGGGCACCTCTCTGGCTGAAGTTCCTGGGCGTATTTGCCAGTGGCATGGCATCATTCCTGATCGTGGACTGGGCGGTGTCCGCCGGCGTCCTGGCACTCATGTGCGCGCTGTTTCTGGTGAGCGGCGCCGGCGTCCGGAGACTTTTCCGTGCTGTGCGGCCCGTCCTGCCCGTCCTGCTCGTGATCGGATTGTTCCAGTGGTGGCAGCTGGGGGCACCGACAGCGGGGCGGATCGTCCTGAATATCCTGGTGTGCATTGTGGCTGCCTCGCTGCTGACGGCCACAACTCCCATTCAGCGGCTCCTCGACGGTGTGGTCAGCGCGGCGCGTCCGTTCCAGCGCTTCGGAGCCGATCCTGAACGCTTCGCCCTGACCATTGCCATCATGCTCAGGAGTATCCCGTACATCGCGGGTGCCTATTCTGACGTGCGGGACTCAGCCCGGGCGCGGAGCCTTGAACGGAACCCCCGGGCACGTATTCTTCCCGTCTTCATCACCACCGTGGCCTTCGCGCGCCAGACCGGTGACGCTCTTGCCGCACGCGGGTTGGGCGAAGCCGACGACTGACACCAACTGCCCGTTGCCGGCAGTGAGGCGATGACGTCTGAGTCTTCCGGTCAGGTGATTGACCCATACCGGAATAGAGCCGCGGTCCCCATCCCTCCGGCGATGCTGATCATCGCCAGTGCGAGCTTCTCCTGTACTGGTGTCCGGCGGGCCTGGGCCAGCAGCCGGGTCACGAGAACGGCGCCGGAAGCACCATAGGCATGGCCTAAGGCGAGTGCGCCCCCGTCGCGGTTGACCTGGCCCGGATCCAGGTTCAGCAGGTCGAGGCAGGCCAGGGTCTGCGAGGCGAATGCTTCATTGAATTCCACCAGGTCCACGTCCTGGGCTGTGATGCCTTGGGCGGCCAGGAGCCTGGCGGCAGCGGAAGCAGCTCCAATCCCCAAAAGCTCCGGGTCCACCCCTGCAGTGTCCGTCCCGAGTACCAGAAGCCCGTCCCGGGCCCCGAGCTCGCGTGCCCGCTGGATTGTGGTGATGACGACGGCGGCTGCTCCGTCGGCGTCGAAGCATGAGTTGCCAGCCGTGACAGTTCCGGGGGTGCGGAAGGCCGGGGGGAACCTTGCAAGCACTCCGGCCGTAAGCCTGGGGCGCGGCCCATCGTCGGCGTTGACGGTGCTACCGGCGCTCATGGTGCCGGCGGCGATCCGGAGAGGTTCTATCTCGGCCTCGAAAAATCCGGCCTTTGCCGCTTCCAGGGCACGTCGGTGGCTTTGCAGTGAGAAGGCATCCTGGCGTTCCCTGCTGATGCCATAGTGCGCCGCGACGTTTTCCGCGGCGAGGCCCATGTCCGGGTCCCCGTAGCTGCGTGGCACAAATTGCGCGCGGCTGAAAAACTCGGGCTCACCGGCGATCCCCCGATGGGCGCGCAACGGGGCTGTGCTGATGCTCTCTACACCGCCAGCCAGGAAGGCACCGTTACCGCCCGCGGCCACCATGCGGGAAGCGAGTACGATCGCGTCCAAACCCGAACCGCATTGCCGGTCTACGGTGACCCCCGGCACGCTGACGGGCAGTCCGGCCTCCAGCAGCGCGAGCCTCGCGACGTTCCCGTTTGCGCCCACAGCGTTGCCGATCACCACGTCAGCGACGGCGTCGGCCCCCAACCCGGTTTCCGTGAGCAGGGAGCCCAGCAGGGGTGCCAACAGTTCGTGCGCCCGCAGCGAGCTGAGCGCTCCTCCTGAACGGCAAAGAGGTGTGCGCCGGGCCGCGATAATGACGGGCTGACGGTCGTCCGGCAGCATGCTCCCACCTCGGGAATCGTGGCGTCGGGGCTCAGACAAGGCGTCGCGCCTTCCTGTCGCCCTCGCCGATCCAGTCGATCAGAAGCTGACGGCTGACCTTGCCCCGGTCAGTCAGCGGCAGCTCGTCCAGGACGTAGTACTGAATGGGACGCTTATCTCGGGCCAGCACTTCTTCGAGCCCTGTTTTCACCTGTGTGGCAGTGACGCCGCCGTGGGAGGGAACAATTCCCGCCACAACCCTCTGACCGCGAAGATCGTCCGGCATTCCGGCAGCTACAGCGGCCGCGACCCCGGGCACTGAAGCAAGGGCCAGTTCCACCTCATGCGGGTAGACGTTCTTTCCTGAAGTGATGATCATGTCCGATCGGCGGCCAAGGATATGCAGCTCACCGTCCGCCAGGTAGCCCTGGTCCCCCACGGTGTACCAGTCGCCAAAGCGTCGAAGTGCCTGGCCGTCGTCTCCCCACAAATAGCCGTTGCTCACCATGCCGCTTCGTACGCAGATGTTACCGTCAACGCCCTCTGGCAGGATCCCGCCGTCGTCGTCCATGATCAGGACTTCCACGCCGGGAAACGGCCGCCCGATTCCCGACCCGCCCGGCGAAGGCGTCTGGCCGGGGGCGAGCCCCAGCCCGGAGACAAAGCTCAGTTCCGAGGCGCCGTAGTACTCGAAAAGGGTGGCGTTTGGTGCCCACCTCCGGGCAGCCTCAAGCGTACGGGCGTCCAGCTTGGACCCGGCGCAAATGATGCTCCGGACTCCGGAAGCATCCACTCCTCCCAAGAGGCCGCGCTCGCTCAGGAGCCTGAGCATTGTGGGTACCAGAACCAGGCGGGTTATTCCATCGTGGGTGATGGCGGCATGGACATCCCCGACGTCAAAGTTTTCGAGGGTATGGAACTCGGAACCCGCATAAAGGCACTCGGATAGGGCGTAGAGGTTCAGACTCGACGCGAGGGGTCCGGGGGCCATGGTCTTGTCCGTTGCATCGAGTCCAAAGAAGGCCATGGAGGCCTGGAAGGAGAGAACCCAGGATTGCCGCGAACGCGTAAAGGCTTTGGGAACCGAGGTGGTGCCGGAGGTCATTCCGATGAGGAAGCTGGAGTCTGCGGGTCCGTCGGCCAGTTCGGTTCCTGCAGCCGGGGCGGGCGCACCTAGGCGTGAACGGACCTCGCTCCGCAATTGCTCAGGCCAGGACGGATCCAGCACGGCGCACTGCCGCTCCCCCGCCACCGCCGCGGCGAAACGGGCGACAAATTCCAAGGAATTCCCGTCCTCCAAGAGGGTCACCTGCGGTGACTCCGTGACCAAATCAGCGGCCAGCTTCTGGAGGGACTCCCAAGTCAGCCCTTGGGCACCAACAACAATGGCGGTGTCGTCGGGACGTTCATTGGCCCAGCGCTGGAGTTGGTCGAGAAAAGGCATCAGAGCCACTTTACCGCCGCAGCCAGGTTCCCTCACCGCCCGGCCGGACTATTGTGACGTTATGAGTTTCAATGACAATGTCCCCTTGGATCCATCACAGGTGCAGGACCGTCGAGGCATGGGGCGGGGCACCAAAATCGGCGGCGGCATCGGCGGCGGAATCGTCCTCCTGCTGGCGCTTCTGTTCGGTGTTAATCCGCAACTGCTCGAAGGCCTCGGGGGAACTGTTCAGGACCCCTCAGCGCAGAGCCAGGGAACCGCGCCCGCGTGCAGAACGGGAGCGGACGCAGATCAACGACTTGATTGCCGGATCGTCGGGACAGTAAACAGCCTGAATGCCTTCTGGCCGGCCTACCTCGCCCAATACAACCGGCAGTATCCGCAACCCGAAACTGTCATCTTCCGCGATGCAACTGACACCGGCTGCGGAGCGGCCACTTCAGCTGTGGGCCCGTTCTATTGCCCGGCAGACACCACGGCATACTTCGACCCGGGATTCTTCCAGGAACTGGTGGACCGTTTCGGTTCATCAGGAGGCCCGCTTGCCCAGGAGTATGTGGTGGCCCATGAGTTCGGCCACCACGTCCAGAACGTACTGGGATACCTGGACCGCGCCCAGCAGGATCCGCAGGGGCCTGAATCAGGCGCTGTCCGGGTGGAACTGCAGGCAGATTGCTATGCCGGACTCTGGGTCCGCCACGCGACCACCCAGCCGGACCCTGTTTCCGGACAGCCGTTCCTGGATCCCCTGACCGAACAGGACCTCAACGACGCACTGTCGGCAGCGTCCGCCGTCGGCGATGACCGCATTCAGGAGGCCGCAACGGGAAGGGTGACCCCCGAGGCTTGGACGCATGGTTCCAGCGAACAACGCCAGCGGTGGTTCTACACGGGCTATTCCACGGGCGACATCAACCAATGCGACACCTTCTCGGCCGCAACACTCTAACGGCAAATTGAAGCGTTAAGCGCGACGGCGGTCCGTCACCTTCGCGGGAAGGTGACGGACCGC
>NZ_JALLAN010000028.1 GCF_023062595.1 Arthrobacter rhizosphaerae | reverse complement strand
TCGTGAGCTCCATGAAAACGGGCATAGCTCGCAACCGACACCAACACCGTCAACCACGCCGCTACGCGGAGGTTTTCAAATGAGGCAACGTATCCGGCTACGCGGAGGTTTTCTACGAGTCAACGCGCTCTCTGGACTCCCCCGCTTGACTTGCATACCCTGACACTTGTCGCGTGCCTAGAGATCAGAGGGTAGCCATGTTCACTGTCCGTTTCGTCACTGATAGACACGCCCCGGGACAGACCGTCACGATGCGGTGGGCTCCCCGCTGGGATCTGGATCGAGGGGGCTACTACACAAACGGCGCCTGGACCTTCCACTTGGACGAGGGAGCTTTCGCCGGGGGGCTTGAGTTCAAGTTCGTCCTGGCCCCGGGTATGTGGATGGACGGGCCTGACCTGTATCTGCCCGCTCCTGCATTGGTTGGGGAGATCAGCTTTTCCGAAGACAACGTCACCTTCCCGGAACAGACAGCCTTGTTCATCGAAAACTCAGCGGTCGCCCAACGATTCCTCGCCCGCAATCTCGATCCAGACCATGAGTACGATGTCCTTATTGTTGGCTCGGGCATGGGCGGTGGTCTGTTGGCGTCACGGCTGGCCGATGCTGGAGCGGATGTGCTGGTGCTGGAGGCTGGTTCGTACCTTTTCCCTACCCACGTGGGGAACCTCCCGCGCCGTATCCGCCCCGGAGCCTTTGACAAGCATGTCTGGTCCCTCTGGCCCGACTTTAAGGTCATCAACTTCAACAACTCCGCAGGCTCACAGTACGCCGGCGCCCAGGGCTTCAACCTTGGCGGGCGTTCGCTGTTCTGGGGCGGACTCATCCCCCGTCAGGCCCCCTGGGAACTTCAGCAATGGCCGGCAAAAGTCACCACCTACCTCCTCAACGGCGGCTACGGCACCGCAGAGCAGGCGCTGAATCGTGTGCCCCCTGATGCCAACCCATATCAGGACGCCTCCCGTGCGGCGTTGCAGGGAGTCATGCCTGGTTTCGTCGCAGAAGACGCCCCTGTTGCAGTCCAGTACGAAGGGCACCGGGAATGGTCTATTCCCGGCGGCATCTTCTCAACCGCAGATCTGCTGCTTGAAAACAGGTTGATTGATGATCCCGGTCCCGGACGTACCCGGCCTCAGATAAACCTCAATTTCGCAGTGTGGACCGTGACGGTTGACCCGAATAGGCCGAACCTTGCTACTGGAGTGACGGGGTGGGATCTTCTCGCCCAAAAGCAACGCACGTTTCGGGGCAAGACCGTGGTTCTCTCCGCGGGCACCCTTGAGTCCGCCAAGATCGCCCTGCAATCCGGCCTGGCAGACCCAAACGGGAGGATGGGAAAGGGACTGACGGACCATACCATCAGGTATCGGCATTTCACGCTTCCCCCGGATTCTCCGTTCGCCAGTTCCACGGCCTCCGCAAAGGTGTTACTCACCCACCCAAACGCCAACGCACAGCAGCACGCATTCGACGTTGTCGTTGAGCTCGGTGCCGAGTTCAACCAAGGAAGGTACGTGGACCCGGAGAATCTCGCTGAGGAGCGTCGTAGGCGAGCTAACTGGATGATGTGCGAGGCCGTGTTCATGAGCTATGCACCGCTCAATGACGCTAACTCCTTAGCCGTCACCGGCAACCCTGCCGACCGAGTCACCGTTACCATGAGCCGTACCGGGCCCAGCGCAGCCGAGCTGACGGAGACAGATCAACTGGCAGCGGGGCTATTCGCCGCGCTCGGTGCCCAACCCGTTCTGGGAGAAGGAGGGCTCGGACTGCAGGACGCTCTGCTTGGTGGGGTAGGGCATGAAGTCGGCACCTTGCGAATGGCGGACGACGGGAGCGGAGTAGTGGACGCAGATTTGAAATTCGGCGGCTACGAGAACCTTTATGCATGTGACAACTCCGTGTTTCCCGCCTCGCCCGCTGCAAACCCGTCTCTTACGCTGGCTGCCCTAAGTCTGAGGCTCGCCGCACACCTATCCGCTTGATCGCTTGCTGGTGATTTCCTACATACTTCAGGGCACGTCTGCCCTTCACTGCTGCAACCGACAGGACTTGACGCGTTATTGCTGGACTGACTAGCCCGGCGGGGTCAGAACGTCGTTCAAGATGCTTCGCGCCAAAGTAAGCATCCAGTCGCGGAAAGCCTGAAATCTCCTCACACGGACCGATGGGGCCGGAGATCAGATCCATGGAGTCGTAGAAATTGGACCACCTCATGTTGGCTTGTGCGGCTTTCAGACCTCTCACCAAAGACGACCTATCGTGACGAAGGAGCTTAATGGCACTGCCAAACGTCCATAGTTGGTCGCATTTTTGCTTCGTTGCGCCTAGTGCGTCCACTGCCAGGATTGACCCCAGTGAATGCGCAGCGATTACCGTTTTCGAAGTCCTTCCGGTAAGCCATTCGAAATCACTAACCACTCTTTGTCGTGCGCGCAGTGCCGTAAACGGATGCTTTTGATAGATCATCACATCTCCGACGACGCTCGTTAGGAAATTTATGATCGGTTCTACGATCCTCTGAATAGGGGTTGTCATCGGAGACGCGTGGGCGGGAGTAGGACAGTGCGATGCCCAGAGACTGGGCGAGCTGGAGGGTGCTGCCGGCCCGCGTGGGCGAGCCGTTGTCGGCATGCAGCACGTCCGGGCGCTGCCGGTTTTCGGTAACGGCGTCCCTGATCAGTGCGGCCCTTGAGCTTCGCCGGGAAACCGATCACGGCCGGCTGGTCCGCCGTGAAGGCCTGCGCCCTGATGGTCTGCACCGCACGCCCGTCCATGCCGTCGGGGATCGTGGCGCCCACGCCGAGCGGGCCTCTCCGAACCGGATCATTGACGCCGAAGAGGAGGCGTTCATGGAGCTGTTGAATTCCAGTGAATACGCCAACCTTTCTGTCACCCAGGCCTACTACCGGATGCTCGACGCGGGGCACTCCTTCTTGTCCATCGCCGCCGCCCACCGCATCGTTGCCCGGCACGGGCAGAACGGGGATCGCAGGGATCAACGCACCCCCGGAACCGGCCCTAAACGGGCCAAACCGGTCCTGACCGCGACAGCCCCGAACCAGCTGTGGAGCTGGGACATCACCATGCTGCTTGGCCCGGTAAACACACCTACCGGCTGCTCCACACCATGCTTGACGTCTTCTCCCGCAGGGTCGTCGGGCACCGGGTCGAACAAGCCGAAACAGCGACCCTGGCCGGCGATGTCTTTCCAGGCTTTCGCGTCAACCTTCCGGCCGCTCCGGCTCCGGTTCTTACAGTCCCAGATCCGTCGCGGCCGCGCTCTTGGCCATCGCGTCCAAGAGCGCGGAAGCTTTTCTCAGAATGTCCACGGCAGCCTCGGACCGTGGCAGATTGTCCTTGAGGATTTCGTTCTCCTTCAAGACGTGTCTGAGCAATCGCCTATCGCCTGCGTTCTGCACCACGCCCGCCTACGACGGGACAATAGCCCATTCCCCTGACCCGATCTTCCGGAAACTGACGGAGACCTTGGACGTTCACTTCGCCTACCACGGTGAACCGGGCAACCTCAGGATTACCGCCGAGCTCGGCACCGCCGGCGGCTGGCACTCCACCGTTCAGCTAGCTGAGCCCGCCAGCTTCACCAACACCGACCACGAAGGCACCGTGCGCCTGAACCTCAAAGAGCTCCAAGCACGAGCCGACGCCGCAGCCGCCATAACCGGCCTAGCCGCCACTCCCTTGACCATCAGGATTCAACCGCACGTCACGACCGCCTCCGGAGCCGAATTCCGGCCAGGACTAACACTGACCCTGACCCCGCTCCAGCTCAGTCTGGCCGACGGTGAGAAAGCCCTGACCGTCAGCGACACAGCGACCGCCCAACACGCCGTCATTGTCCCGCGGACCCTGGGAATGAACGGATGGAACATTAGCGCCGCCACGGCCCGGATCATCTCGACAGTTCTGATACTTACAGCCCTGACCATAGCCCTGGTGATCCTCGTTTTCGCCCAGGGCAACGCCCCGGGCGATGAAGCAGCGGCCATCCGCCGCCGTTACGCGGCCCTGCTGGTCCGGGTCCACCCGATGCCGACGCCGCAGGGTCGGCCTGTCATCGACGTCACCGCCTTCGCGACCCTGGCCAAACTTGCCGAACGCTACGGCCTGCTCGTTCTGCACTGGACAAGAAGCGGCGTGGAGACCTTCGTAGTGCAAGACGAAAACATCACCTACCGCTACCGCCCCGGCACCAACCAGCCGCCGTCGAGCACCGCAGCGGAGCTGACCGATGCAATGGACCCGTCCACCACGAGAGTGGACAAGACACACTGACCGGGGGCTCCAACTGGAAGCGCAGGAGGACCTGTTCTGCCATCACAAACCAAGGTGGACACGTGGGGCGTGCACCACGAGGCCCGACGTGTCGTCGACTCGGACAGCAACACCGGCCATAGAATGTTCAATAACGCACCGCCCCTTGTTCCCCCGGTCCAGCGGGCGGGCGTCCGCCACTTCGCGGTCGCCTCCGCATCCGTTACCCGTGCAGAGGCAACGTCATCTGTAGAACCCTGGGCGTCTGGGGATGCCAGGTGCACCCTCGCCTGGGGTGAAGATCCTGTCCGAACAGCTGTTATCCGACCTCCTGAGGTCATCCGTTGAACTTCCCAACAACCAGTTCATTGAAAGCCAGCCGGGTTGATTTCTTGCCCTGATTTGGGGGGGAAGGCTTCAGGCCGTGTCGCGCCCTTGCACTGCTTCCCAAGCAGTCCATTTCTGCGGATCCGCAGAGGGCCGGCCCAGCAAGAAGCCTTGACCGGCAAACATTCCAAGTCCTGTCACCGCGGCCAGTTCGCCCTCGCTCTCGATGCCTTCAGCGATGAGCTGCGCCCGGATCCGTTGTGCGAACTCCACCATGGCCGCGCCAAGGGCGCGCTGGCCCGGGTCCTTATCTATTCCGGCGATGAGGCTCCGGTCGAGTTTGATGATGTCGGGGTGCAGATGGAGGATATGGCGCATGGACGCAAACCCCGCCCCGGCGTCGTCCACCGCTACCCGCAGGCCGCGCATCCGGAGCGGAGAAAGGGCGGCCACAAGGGGGGCGTAAGCGGCGACGGCCAGGTTTTCGGTCAATTCCAGCACCAACCGGTCAGGACTGATACCTGATCTGGCAAGAAACCCCGGCAGCCGCGGGTCCAGGCAGGTTTCAGGTGAGAGATTCAGGGCTACATACAGGTGGGATGGAAGCCCGGTCGCTGCGGTAAGCGCCGATTCCAGAGCTGCGAACTCGAGATCAGCGGCCAGACCTACGGTCGCCGCCTCCGAAAACCAGCGCTCCGGGCTGCCCCCGGCGTCCTCGACGAAGCGCGCCAAGGCCTCGACTCCGATGACCCTGCCGGTTGCAAGTTCGTGAATGGGTTGAAAGGCCGTGAGGAACGTTCGTTCCCGTAGCACCTGCTCGATCCGCTTCCTGGTGCGCTCCAGAGCCAACACCCGCTCGGTTTGCGGACTAAGCGGCCTGCAGGCACCTTCGAATCCTGTGCTGGCCCCGCCGATGGTGGGGCGGGCGTGTCCGGACACCTCCATCCACAAGGGGGTCCCATCCCGGTGCCGGCACCTGGCAACGACTCCGGACCAGCTGGAACCGTCAGGTGTCAGGGCAGCGGCAACTGATTGGCGGGCCTGGGCCAGATCGTCCAGATCGATCACGATACTGGCCGGCTGCCCTTCCAGTTCAGAGGGAGCGTACCCGAGGAGATCCAATGAGGCGCTGCTGGAGAAAGTGAACGTCCCGGCGTCGTCCATAGCCCACCACCATTCCTGGCGGGGATGCAGAACCGAGTCCATAAGATCCGAAAGGCCCTCGGCCCTGGATCTCTCACCGTGCCGGGCCCTCCTATCACGCCACCCGGCATAAAGTGCCACGAGAATCAGGAATCCCGCGACAGCACCCAGAAGCCCCCGCAGCGCAGGAGAATCCAGCGAAACCAGATGTCCTGATCCCAGCAACGCCAGAATCGCGACAGTGAAGCCGACCTGCACGCACAAAACACTCACCAGCAAGTGACTGCCGACAAAGGACAGCAACCTGTTACCCCACAATTCCGGCATTTATACCCCCTTGCACAGAATAAACCGCCAAAGACAAATATTGGGGGAAGGGAACCCCCCTCCCCCAAACAGGCGCTCCAGCGACCCATCGCTGTCATTTCCAGCTTCCCGGACAGGCTTTTCCAAGGTCACTCTCGTGGCCATGTAAGTACCCGGGCATGCTTCGATTCTCTCGGATCTTATTACCGAGGCAGTAGATACGGGCTCGCCAGGGGTTATTCGACGTGGTGTGAGTTGCTGCCCCTTCCCTGGGCAGGGCCATGAGACCATGAGGAAGTTGTGGCCGACCCCCAAGGTCGTCCAGAGAGCAGCTAGTTTCCGTAATAAGTTCTACGGAGGATACGTAACAGTGACGAATACTTCAGAGTTCTGGCGTACCGACCCTGCCACACTCCGCGATGTGGTGCTCGACCGCAAGGCTCTCGAGAGTGCCCTCGCCAACGGATGCACACCCTTGGAACGGATCCGGTTTCTTGCCCTGCTCAACAGGGAACCTGAAGCTCTACAAGTAGGCTTCCGGGTCCTGGCTGAATCCAGGCACCGAAGGGAACCGCTGCTCATAATCGCCCAGATCTACCAACGTCAGTATCGCTGGCATGAAGCCGCACGACTGCAAGAAGAAGCCCTGCAACTGGCTGCTACCCGCGCAGAAGAAGCCGAAGTAAGGCACCACATCGGACGACGGCTCTTTGACGAAGCCCGATACCGCGACGCTGCCAACGAATTTCAATGGGCCTCCGACCTCTACCGGATCTCCGGCCAGCACCAGCTCGCGGAACAATCCAAACACTCCATGCGACGCTCCCGCGAAGTTCACGCCAGAGAATAAGGCCCCGCCCGGTTCCCTTGATTGTGTGGGAAAGGCGAGCCGGCGAATCCATCTGAGCTGGGCAAAAATGACTTTTATCAACTCGAAGTCATAATTGCACCTTTGTAATCTTCGAGTGGAAGGTCCGTCGATCCCCCAATTGTCGGCGGACCTTCTTCATGCCCCAGCAACCAGGAAACCTACGAGCGGAACGACTTGGCAGGGGAGTTGTCTCCTCGACGCCAGAAGGGCAACCGCGTATAGCGCAGCGGCCGACCCACTACGCGAACCCGGCGCGGTGATGCAGCTAATAAAAAAAACTTCTTGGCTGACCACTCTTCTTGGTAATCTGAAGACGGTCATGCAGGCGGCCGCACCGTCTCTTGCTAGAGGTAATTCACCTATGACCACCAAGCCCGCTGCCACCCTTGCCGTCGATCTGGACGTGGCCGCTCTCACGCTAAAAGCTGCAGGCGCACCCACCCCCGAAAATGAACGACGTATGGCAATGACACGCGTGCGACGTTTGCCGCCCAACCACGATCAGCTGGGTTGGACAGGCCCCACGCGGTCCTGGTTGGCACGGGCTTAAGCTGACGGGATATGGCCCCAGAGAAACGTATTGGGGGGGCCATATCCCGTCGATGCCAACGCCCTAATTCATAAACGCCTAGCATTCAGATCGAAGGTCCGTCGATCCCCCAATTCGGCGGACCTTCTTCTTGCCTGTCTGTGACTTGCCCCTCTTGGAACGCTTCCCCAGCCACACAATAAGAAAGTCCCCGGCATTCGCGCCGAGAACTTTCCGATCTAAGAAGCAACAGCCAGGGAACGCTGCCACACAAATATTGTTGCTCGCCAGTTGGCTTGGCCAGTTGCTTTGGGAGCCCTCATCCTGGCCGTTCTCGTGTGGCATACGCCTTTAGTGCGCTCATATCCACATTCAGCAGCTCAAATCGGTAATGGTGCAGGGCCGGTATCCGCAACACCACCCAAGTAGCCGCCCCTACCGGACCCGAAACGCCTTATCCAAGTGCCGAGGAAGCGAAGCAGCAACGTCCCACTTCCTTGGAACGGGACACCCCAGGTGGGACGCCCGGAGTGGACTGCTCCCGAATTGCATCCGGATGAAGCCTAAGCTTCTTCGGTTTCGGGTGAACTGATGATAGCGCCGCAACCGAAGACAATGATGTAGCCGTCGGGATCACGAACGTAGACGTTCTTGAAGGTCATTCCATCGCTGTGGGTTTGCTCAATGGGGCCAAGAGCTATCTCGGCACCATGATCGTGAAGTTCCTCGACAAAAGTCTCAAACTCCTCGAAGTTGACGAGGGCGAACGTGTCCCAGCCATGATCGGGTCCCCGCCAATCAGTTGGATAGGTGTCACGCTTGGCGGCAGTTGGATTCGGTCGTACCTGCGACGGGTCCTGTGCCTGTTGAAGGATCAGCTGCAACCCCCCGCGCAGCGCGTGTCCCCACCCGTCCACCTCGCAGCCAAGAATGTCGCGGTAGAAAGCCTGCGACTGTTCCAGGTTTGTAACCAGTCGTACCTGGCGAGCCTCATGGATCGTCGTCCTAAGCATGCTTGTGTCCTTTCATGGAAGCCAATGCCCTAATGCAACCATTCTTGGCACGGGCGGGCAATCGTTTTCCCTTCACCTTGTCGTGGCATTTACCGGCTGCAATAGTAAGCAGCAGAGCTCGGTACCGTTCTGGGCGTTCCACTGGACCCCAATCAAGTAGAGACAAAATCATTCGGCAGCGGATCACCAACTCCCGCTTCGAATGTGCGTTCCACATCCTTGGAAGTGGAGTACTCGTCTTGGGACGGCACGGCACCGGCAGGAGGGGGCGCCCAGGGGACCCTCTCAGTTTTCACTAAGCAGCGACACTGAAAAACCTTTCCTGAGGGAGGAAATTCGTTGGTTATCCCGGCTCTGCAATGCCCGCGGATGCCAGATGCCCTCACTCGGGTAATCGAGGAATCCATTTGTGACTGGATTAATTGACTTTCAGCCGGAAGAGGCACACAGTGGCGTTACGCACCACGTCGTTGGTGATGTCCGTTCATGGTGGGGGCTACAGAACGGATTTCTTATTGCTCTCACGCGATGAGCCGATCAGCAGGCTAGAAGTGGGCAACCAGCAAGTCGCTGGACCCTCCTTCCGGTCCACAGTCAATGTCGACAGACGCGTCAAGCGCTTCAACCTGGTCCAATTTTTATCCTTTTCTCTAGCAAATTGGGGTCCCACTCATGGGTTCAATCACCCGCGCTGCACTCGTCCTCGCCTTCTCCGCAGCCCTCGCCGGGAGTACGGCGCTGCCCGCCTCGGCGGATCCGACAACCGCCACTATCCAGGTCACGGGAGGTGCCCTCGCAATCAGCGTTCCTACCGACGCCGGTAGTCTTGGCACACGCGTGAACACCGTTGACGGGGGGACTATCAGCGGAACCTTGGGGCAGGTGCAGGTCAATGATGCTCGCAGCGCCATTGCCGGTTCCGGCTGGGTTGCGAGCGTCATTTCCAGCGCTTTCACCCCGGCGCCGTCTGGAACAGCTATTGCTGCCAGCGCTGTCGGCTACACGGCCGGAACCATCACGAAAGTGGGCACTGCGACCTACACAGCGAATGACCCGGCCAGCCTCGTCGGTGTAGTTCCTGCGGTCACAGCGACTGGGATCACCGGGGACAACTCCGCGACATGGAACCCGACGATCCGCGTCGCAGTCCCGGGAGGCGCCGTCGCCGCCGTCTACTCGGCGATAATCACCCACTCCCTTCTTTAGGCACCGATTGGGCACGTACTCGCGCGAGGGACGCCCGGCGTTCCTCCCGCACATATGGCAACGCATCATGCGGTCCATGTTGTGCATTGTCGCCAGCGTCGGTTTGTGCGTAGTTGTCGGGGTGCCCGTGGATGCGTCCACGGGTACCCCGACAGGCCAACTCCCTGCCGTAGGCCTCGGGCTGCGGCTCCTCGACGCTCCGTCCGGCGCCGCGAATGATCCGCGGGCACAGCTATACATCGTGGACCACCTCGCCCCTGGAACGCTTATTCAACGGCGGGTCGAGGTTTCGAACGGAACCGCTTCATCTACCCCTGTCGTCCTGTATTCTGCCGCAGCCACCATTGCGGACGGCGCGTTCCTGGGCGCCCCCGGCGACACGCCTAACGACTTATCCACCTGGACCTCTGTCAATCCGGGCACGTCCACGGTCCCGGCGGGCGGAAACGTGACAGCCACTGTAACCATCGCCGTCCCGGCCGACGCAGCTCCAGGGGAGCAGTACGGCGTTGTCTGGGCCGAGGCGAGTTCGGGTCCCACCAATGGCGGCGGCGTCACTCAAGTCAGCCGCGTCGGTATCCGTCTCTACCTGTCCGTTGGGCCCGGCGGGGCGCCCGCGGCCAACTTCACAGTCGACTCGCTAACCGCCAAGCGCACGGCCGACGGCCGGCCATCTGTCATTGCGTCCGTCCACAACAACGGCGGCCGGGCACTGGACATGTTCGGAACCCTGGAACTTTCGGGCGGTCCGGGCGGGCTCAGCGCGGGCCCGTTCCCCGCCAGTCTCGGCACGACCGTGGCTATCGGTGCCACCGAATCCGTCATGATCGTCCTAGACAAGCAGGTACCCGCCGGTCCCTGGGAAGCAGGGATCACACTCCATAGCGGATTGCTCGAACGCCGAGCCCAAGCAACCATCACCTTCCCCGACGCCGGGTCATCGCCCCCGGTGGAAACGAAGACCCCCGAATCCGGATGGCTGTACGTTGCCATCGCGGTGCTGGTCGTCCTGCTGTTGGGTGCCGCCGCATGGCTCCAATTGCGCTACCAACGTCGGCGCCGCATCACGGCGGAGTTCGCCACACGGACCCATCCAATGGGCGGCCCCAACACTGAACAGGGGCCGGAGGCCAAGCATCCCGGGCAGGGCAGCTCCTGATGGGACATCGCCATGGTCGGCGGCACACTCTTTGGGTTGTCGATAGGGTCCCACTTCCTTGTGTCTGGGACACTCCCCCAACGGTTCAGCTCAGTGGAATGACCCGCAACATGCGGTGTCCCGTTAGTTATCCCAAAACTCCCGCCACAATCCTCGTCACGGAGATAACTTTCGGTACGGTTTTAGACATTGGGTACGCGTTGTGAATCACAGCGATAGGTGGGGCGTTTTCTCGACGGTTCATATCGCTAACAGGTGCCCGTAAGCCGAACCTTCAACGTTCACTTTTTCATGGATCGGATCGAGTGTTTGGAAGCTGCATTCAGCGTTTCTGCACCTCACTTGGTTCGCTCTCCCAAGTTTGAGGGAAGCTGGCGATTGATGCAGTGTTGAGTAAGTTCTTGTCGATTAGGGCGTGTTCCTTGAGAGATGTCGGGCAATGTTAGTCATGCCAGCAGGGGGGTTTGGCATAAACGAGTCAATCCTTCTACTCTCCTAGCGGTTTGGTGCAACGGAACAACGATGGCCGGAATTGAGCCGGTACTGGACGGTTCCTGTTTCCGGATCCTGGCCTACGAACTCGACGGTGAAAGCATCGCACTTCGGTTCATCACCGAATTCCGGAACCTGCTCCCGTCACGGATGAATAGGATCCAACGCGCCGTAGGCGATCAGGACCTGGCAGCGGCGATGGATGCTGTACTGAGCCTGGCATCTTCAGCATCCATGGTGGGAGGACTTCAGGTAGCACACCAATGCCGCACGATCGGTCATGCTGTGAAGATTTCCGATTTCGTCACGGCCCAGCGCGCCAGTCTCGTGCTCGAAGGGCAAACACAGGCTCTCGCCAATGAGCTCACTGCGATGCTGGATGCGCGTGGTTGCAGATTTGGTGGATGCTCAGCCTAAGGCGCCCTTCAATACTTGCTCATTTGGTACCGGCAGTGTCCCTGTTGCCTCACGTCAATACCTCCGCGAAGGGGCATACGTTGCCTCATTGGAAAACCTCCGGTTGGGTCGGCGGTTCCAGTCCTCGTTGACCGGGGGTTTGATGGGTGCAGGTTGCTTGGCGGTGGCGAGGGTTTCGAGCCGGCCGGTAAGGGCCAGGATCTGACGGGACAGGGCCGCTGGCCTGACTTTCCGGTATTCGGTGTTCATGCGGGTGGCCGCCTTCGGATCAGTATGTGGGTCGGCTGCGGTGCGCCGGTGCGGAGTGGCCGGCGCGTCATGGGTTTTTGTCACCCTTGCGCCGTGGCGGGTCTTGGAGACGAGCTTTTGCTGTGAAAGGAGGTAGTTGGTGAAGGTGCGGTCCAGTTCCCAGATCTGGTTCAGCAGCTCCAGTTCCGCGGCGGTGTCGTACCGCTGGTAGCCGACAAGTTCGCGGACCCTGGACCAGTTTTTCTGCTCGACGTGGGCGCCGTCGTTCTTGTTGTAGGGGCGTGAGCGGGTAAAGGTGATCCGGTGTTCCTGGCAGAAGTCGAACAGCTCGTTGTTGATGAACTCGCCCCCGTTATCCGAATCAATGCCGATCACCGGGAACGGGAACACGGAGATAACGTGCTGCAGGGCGGCGAAGACGTGCTTCTGGGCCTTGTTGGGCACGGACCTGTTCACTGTCCATCCGGTGGCGATGTCTGTGACCGTGAGTGTGAAGCAGAACTGCCCGGAACTGCTTGACCCGTCGTGAGCGACCAGGTCTATCTCCACAAAGCCTGGCACCGCGTCATTCCACTGCGCCCAGGTGCGGATGGGAATCTGGGACTTCAGCAGTGACCCTGGCTTGGTGTGAGAGCGTCCGCGCGGCAGCAGCCTGGCACGTTCCCCGGCCAGGCGCCTGTCGATCGTCGCCGCGCTCATCCGTCCCAGCAGCTTTGCCTGGGCGTCCGTGATCTCCAGGGCGTTCTCCCCGCGCAGCATCGGGACGAGTTCGGCCATCACCGCGGCCAGCAGCTTCCCGGCAGGAGCGCGCAGCACCGCCCAGCAGAGCACCAGAGCGGGCTGCAGATCCGCGCCGTATACCGGTGCCCGGCCCGGCCTCACGCGCCTGGGCCCGGGAGGATCAAGGGCATGCCGCAGCACCGCCCGGGCATGATCCCGGTGCCAGCCGGTCAGCTCAACGACCTCGTCCAGGATCCTCCCCTTCCGGACCCTGTCACCGGCCAAATAGGACCTCGCCAGCTGCTTCGTCACGGCCTTGCGCTCAGCCATCGTTAATCCCATCCACCCGGCGTAACCCCAACCGCTTACCCCGGCAACCCGACGAGCCCAGCCGGAGGATTATTTATGAGGCAACGTATCCCCCTTCGCGGAGGTTATTTACGAGTCAACGCGGTGTCTTTCGCACTGCGTCGCCGAGACGTACGATGTACCCGTCGGGAGCCATGTTTAAGGCCTCAGTGTCGCCTGCCATTGATGGCAGGCATCCCGCCATGACTGGGAATCGGCGGATTCATTTTTGCATCATTTGCATTGAAAGAATCCAAATATAAGTATGAACAATTAGCCGGAGACTGCCTACCTGTTGAGTGGCGAGGACAGCGTAGGCGATTGGCACTGCTCGCTCGCCCGATTTAAAAGGCGCAGCTCATTCTGGATGCTGCGGCCGGGTGGCTTTTTGGGAGCCGGAAAAAAGGCTTCCGAAGCACACACGGACCGGCAAATGCCGGATCCCCGAATTCCTTTTATTTGTGCCTCCGGGTCGAGGCCCAGGGCACCTGCAGAAAGCCTGAAAAATGAAGCTATCACTCCGTCGCGTCCTGACTCTGTTCGCGGCAATACTGTTCGTCCTCGTAACGGGTATGACTGCGGCACATGCGGTCAC
>NZ_JALLAN010000027.1 GCF_023062595.1 Arthrobacter rhizosphaerae | reverse complement strand
CATCGCCCTCGCACGCCGCCGCTCAGACGTCCTCTTCGCCATGCTCCGAGACGGAACCCTCTACCAGGAACCGGAACCACGGAATCTGCCGTCAGCGGCTTGACGAAAAACATAGAGGCACCCCCCCGAACACACGTGGTCACTGGCGGACGAGAGCCGCCGGTGGCCACGTGCTCCTTTGAGCCACGTGTCCGTTAAAGACGGCCTGCACCCGCAAAACCTTTGCTGCCCGGCACCGTTTATCCGGGTGAGGGCCGGTCCTGCGGGTGGGCCGTTCATGCGGGCCAAACGAACCGTGCCAAGGCAGGCAGCCAGCGGCACATTTAGCCGCTGCGGACCTGCGACGTACGCTTTCTCCATGACTCTCTCCCAACAGCAGGTCGCAGCGCTGTCAGCTGAAACGGTGGTCGTAGCCGCCGGCCGTCCGCCCCGTGAACGCAATGAACCGGTGAACCCTCCTGTAGTGCTGTCCTCCACCTACTTTGGCACCGGCCCCGTGGATTCCGGTGACAGAGGCTACGGCCGCTACTCCAACCCCACCTGGGAGCCGTTCGAGGAGGCCCTGGGCCAGTTGGAGGGCGCGGAGCTCCCGGGCTTGCTCTACTCGTCCGGCCTCGCCGCCGTCAGTTCCGCATTCTCGCTGATCCCGGCCGGGGGCATCCTGGTCATGCCAACCCATAGCTACTCTGGTTCCCTGGCCATGGCGCAGGAGTTGGCAGGCAAGGGGTTCATTGAACTGCGGACCGTGGACATAGCGGATACAGAGGCCGTCAAGGAACAGCTGTCACCCGGCGAAGGCAAGGCGGCCAACATGCTGTGGCTGGAAAGCCCCACCAATCCGATGCTTGGCATTGCCGACATCGCCGTCCTGGCCGACGCCGCCCATTCCGTTGGTGCACTGGTGGTAACCGATAACACCTTCTCCACCCCTTTGGTGCAGCAGCCACTCGCCTTCGGCTCCGACGTCGTGCTCCATTCGGTGACCAAGTACCTCGCCGGACACTCCGATGTTGTGCTGGGCGCCCTCGTGACGTCCGACGCCGGCCTGCGGGAGACGCTGCTGCAGCACCGGTCCATCCACGGCGGGATCGCCGGGCCCTTTGAGGCCTGGCTGGCCCTCCGGGGGCTGCGCACTCTTGCTCTGCGGATCGAGAGGTCCCAGGCATCAGCAGCCGTTCTGGCCGAAAGGCTCGGCGCCCATCCGCGCATCGAGAGCATCCGGTATCCAGGGCTGGAATCGGACCCGGGTCACGAGCGGGCCAAGGCCCAGATGAAAGGCTTTGGCTCCATCATCAGCGTTCAAATAGCGGCGTCGCCTGGCCTCAGCGGTGAGGATGCGGCTGATCGGGTCATTGCCGCCCTTGATTTGTGGCTGCCGGCAACATCCCTGGGCGGGGTGGAATCCTTGATGGAACGCCGCCGCCGCCACACGGCAGAGCCGGCGAGCGTCCCCGATAACCTGCTGCGGTTGAGCGTGGGGATTGAAGATGTGGAGGACCTTTGGGCTGACGTGGCGCAGGCGCTGGACGCTCTGGACAGTTAGGCTGGGGTAGTGGACGGAAAACTGATGATTATGTATGTCGAAAACGGAGTGTTTTACCTCCTGGCCCTTATTGCCTTCGGCATCGAGGCGTGGGCGTTCTTTGATTGCCTCCGTCACCGGGCCAACGCCTTTGAAGCCGTTGCAAAGCGGACCAAGACGTTCTGGCTCGCAATGACTGGCGTTGCTTTTGCCATCGGTGCATTGTCGGTCTTCACCGGAGTCAGGGGTGGGCTCTTCGGAACCCTTGGCATCTTCGGGCTTGCGGCCGTCACAGCCGCTTCCGTTTACCTGGCTGATGTCCGCCCTGCGGTTAAGGATGCGGGACGGGGTGGAAGCAGGAACACCGGCCCTTACGGATCCTGGTAAGCCAGGCTCCCTGGCGCCGCGTTACAGGTCAGAGTCCGGGCGCCACTGCTTCCCAATTCACGGTAATTTCCCCCAAACGCCAGCGCGAGGGACCATCCTGAACCGGCCACCCGTCGTCGCGCAACGCCTTGCACATCGATATCCAGCGCTGCCGGTTACCGAAGGGCTGCAATGGTGCGGAATCAACCCAGGCCTTGTCCATTGCCTGGAGCAGGGAATGGACCGCCTCACCGGGAACGTTGCGGTGGATCAGGGCTTTCGGCAACCGTTCCGCCACCTCTGACGGCAGGTCGAAGCTGCCGAACCGCAAGGACATACTGAGGCTCAGGGGTCCTTGGCCGCCGACCGCGATCCAGGTAACCCGCCGTCCGATCTCGTCGCAGGTGCCGTCAATGAACAGGCCTCCGGGTGAAAGCCTGCCCTGCACCAGCCTCCAGATGCCTTCGACGTCGGCTTCTTCATATTGACGCAGCACATTGAACGCACGCACCAGTACCGGCTGGCCCTCCACCGGAAGCTCGAAGCCACCCAGCAGAAAACCAAGACCAGGCCGTTCAAGGGCCTTGGCTGCGCGTACCCGTTCCGGTTCGATCTCGATTCCCCAGACTCGGACGTCGGGGCGGACGGTGGAAAGGCGGTCAAAGAGCTCGACGGCGGTCGCCGGCGTAGCGCCATACCCGAGATCGATCACGAGGGGATCCCCGGCGGAACGCAGGCGCCAAGCCTGGGGACCGGTAAGCCAACGGTCCAGGCGGCGCATACGGTTGGGATTGGTGGTGCCGCGGGTGATGTTGCCGATCGGCTTCCCCGCCCGTGCAGGTTTCCCGGCCCTCGCCAACGGAGCCGCTCTGTCGCGGGTTCCGAAGGGTGCCGTCACCCGCTCTGCTTTCTGCACCACCTTGCAAGGGTATCCGGCCTTCAGGCAATGGGATGTAACGCTCGGCAGCACGCATAGCCGCTCGGCTAGGATGAAAACCATGACTTACAAGCTGATTCTGCTGCGCCACGGCCACAGCGAATGGAACGCCAAAAACCTTTTCACCGGCTGGGTGGACGTCGACCTTAATGAGCAAGGCCGTGAGGAGGCAGCTCGGGGCGGAGAGCTCCTGGTAGAGAACGATATTCTCCCGGACATTCTTTACACCTCGCGCCTGAAGCGTGCCATCAACACGGCCAATCTGGCACTTGAGAAGGCCGATCGTGGCTGGATCGACGTCAAGCGTGACTGGCGCCTCAACGAACGCCACTACGGCGCACTGCAGGGCAAGGACAAAGCCCAGACCCTCGCTGAATACGGCGAAGAGCAGTTCATGATGTGGCGCCGCTCCTACGACACGCCGCCGCCGCCCCTCGATGCCGGCTCCGAATTCTCCCAGGTCGGAGACCCCCGGTACGCGGACCTCGGCGACGCCGTACCCCGCACCGAGTGCCTCAAAGACGTCCTGATCCGTCTGATGCCCTACTGGGAATCCGACATCAAGGAAGACCTCAAGAAGGGCAAGACCGTTCTGGTCACTGCCCATGGCAACTCGCTGCGGGCCCTGGTCAAGCACCTCGACGGCATCAGCGACGAGGACATCGCGAGCCTCAACATTCCCACGGGCATTCCGCTGGTCTATGAGCTGGATGAGGACTTCCAGCCCCTGATCCCGGGTGGCACTTACCTCGACCCCGAGGCAGCAGCTGCGTCCATCATGGCGGTCGCCAACCAGGGCAAGCGGTAGGGCTTCGTAAAACGAACGACGACGGGCGGCCCACTCAGTGGACCGCCCGCCGTCGTACTTTTCTGCTTGCCCTCAAAAGGCCCGGAGTCAGGCGTTTTCTGAGCTGTTCGGCTGCCAGGCGCCGGTCACAAGGTAGGTGACCTTCTGGGCCACCGACACTCCATGGTCAGCGAACCGCTCGAAGTACCGGCTGGCGAGAGCGACGTCGACCGTAGTCGCGGGGGACTCGTGCCAATCACTCCGGGCGATCGCCTTGAAGACGCTCAGGTGGAGGTCGTTGACTATGCTGTTGGCCTTGAGGATGTCACGGGCGACTTCCAGGTTGCGGGTCTCGAGGAGTTCCGTGAGCTTGTTCGCGATCAGTATGTCCTGCTCGGCGAATTGCTTGAAAGTCTCGGACAGGTGGCCGGGAATTACATTGGCCGGGAACCGAAGCCTCGCCAGCTGGGCAATATGCCTGGCGAGGTCGCCCATGCGTTCCAGCGAAGCGCTCATTCGAAGGGAACCCACGATCATCCGGAGGTCGCTGGCTACCGGCCCCTGCAATGCAAGGATGTCGATGGCCCGCTCGTCCAGGCTGTTCTGCAGGAAATCGATCCGTGCGTCCGCGGCGATAACATCCTGGGCGAGGTCGACGTCGGCGCCTTCAAAGGCCGTCGTCGCCTTCTCTGTGGCCTCGGTGACCAGCTTCGAGATTTCGACGAGCTGTTCGCCCACCTGGGTCAGCTCTTCCTGAAAAACCTTACGCACTAGGCGTCCTTTCCTTTGAAACTGTGCAAGCCACCAGTGTGACCGGCAGGTTTCGTGTCACCGTTCCGGCAGTCCAACTGATAACTCTGTCACCGTCCGGTGAACTGTTAGGCGTCTATAAGTGAACGTTAGCTGAACCGGCGGCTCAATCGCAGCTATTGCCCGTTTCCCACGCGTTGTACCGCATAAGCTGGAGCCGTGGATCCTATGCTTATCGGTGTTATTGCCGGCCTGGTCGGGCTGGCGTTGGGCATTTTTGGCGTCCTCGCGTACCGGATCAGCGAGCAGCAGCGGAAACTGGTCGATGGCGACTTCGATGAGCCTGCCCTGCCCCATGGTGCCGCGGAAGTCCTGGCCGTGCTCGGGCGGGCCTTCCTCGTGGTAGATGCAATTGATGGCGTCGTGCGGGCAAGCCCCGCCGCCTACGCCTATGGGCTGGTCCGCGGCCATACCGTTGTGCACAAGCAACTGCTGGACATGACGGCGAGGGTCCGTCGGGACGGCGTGATCCTGGAGGAACTGCTGGAGCTGCCTCGCGGCCCGTTGGGGCAGGGAACCATCGTTGTCCAGCTCAGGGCGGCAATGCTCGGTGAGGAGTACATACTGCTGCTGGCCGACGACCGCACTGAGATCACCCGGACCGAGGAGATCCGCAACGACTTCGTCGCAAACGTCTCCCATGAGCTGAAGACTCCCGTCGGCGCCATCTCCCTGCTTGCGGAGGCGCTCGAAGCTTCGCCTGATGATGAGAAGGCCGTGCGGCGCTTCGCTCAAAGGATGCACAAGGAATCAGCCCGGCTGGCAGCCCTCGTGCAGGACATCATCGAACTGTCCCGGCTGCAGGGGGCGAACGTGGCCCAACAAGGCCATCCTGTGGACATCAACTCGGTGATTACCGAGGCCGTCGACCGATCGCAGTTGCCAGCCGAGAGCAAGAACATCGATATTGTGATCGGCGGACGGGTGGAAGCCATGGTTTTCGGCGACCAGGACCTGTTGGTCACGGCACTGCGGAACCTGATCGACAACGCCATCCGTTATTCCCCCGAGAACACCAGGGTGGGCATCGGCGTCAAAGCCAGCGAAGGCCTGATCTCGGTGTCCGTGACGGATCAGGGCGACGGACTTACACCCGAGGATCAGGAACGGGTGTTCGAGCGGTTCTACCGTGTTGACGCGGCCCGCTCCCGCCATACCGGAGGAACGGGGCTGGGTCTTAGCATCGTCAAGCATGTCGTCTCGAATCACGGAGGCGAAGTGACGCTGTGGTCCCAGCCCGGCCAAGGGTCCACGTTCACCTTACGGCTTCCCGAAATGGAAGGGCAGGACGACGGCGACGCAGCCGACTCCGCCAAGCCCGCCGAAGCGGCCGTGCCTGGCCGCCAGAAATCATCACAACGACGCGACGCCGCAGGCGTCCATGAGCAAGGAGCCAGTGCTTGAGCCGGATTCTGATTGTTGAGGACGAGGAATCGTTCAGTGACCCCCTTTCCTTCCTGCTGGGCAAGGAGGGTTTCGAGGTGGAGGTGGTCGATAACGGTTTGGATGCCATCACCGAATTCGACCGCAACGGCGCCGACCTGGTACTGCTGGACCTTCAGCTGCCGGGCCAGTCCGGCACGGAGGTCTGCCGCCAGCTCCGCCAGCGTTCCAGTGTGCCCGTCATCATGCTGACCGCCAAGGACTCTGAAATCGACAAGGTGGTGGGCCTGGAGCTGGGGGCCGACGACTACGTCACCAAGCCATACTCCTCACGCGAATTGGTTGCCAGGGTTCGGGCCGTGCTGCGACGCCAGGCGGAACCCGAGGAACTGATCTCCAACACCGTGCAGGCCGGGCCGGTCAGGATGGACGTGGAGCGGCACGTCGTCAGTGTGTCCGGGGCTCAAGTGTCCCTTCCCTTGAAGGAGTTTGAATTGCTGGAGATGCTCCTGCGCAACTCCGGCCGGGTGCTGACCCGTGGCCAGCTCATTGACCGCGTGTGGGGATCCGACTACGTGGGCGACACTAAGACTTTGGATGTCCACGTCAAGCGGCTCCGCAGCAAAATTGAGCCGGACCCGTCAAACCCGCGATACCTGGTCACCGTGCGGGGCCTTGGCTACAAGTTCGAACCGTAAAAAGTCCGGAAACGAAAAGGAGCGGCTCCCCCACGGGGGAGCCGCTCCTTTTCGTCGCGTGGCGTTACGCCTGCGGGAAGGTCAGTGGCTGGCGCTGCTGGTCGGCATGGGCGTGGACTCCGGGGAGGCCGTGCCGGTGGGTTCGCTGCCCTCCGGCAGGAATTCCTTGTATTCCGGGAGCGTGGCATCCAGTACGGGAACCTTTGCTTCGCCGGCCTGGCCGGTTCCGCTTTCCTTGAACTTAACCTCAACCAGGGATCCGGGGATACCTCCTGTGGTGCTCAGGATGGCGGGGTCCGTGCTCTCGTTCAGCAGCGCGTAGGAGTTCTTGGCTACGGGGATCTCGGTCTGTGAGCCGGCCGCGCCATTGAGGGTGAGCTTCACGTCATTCGATGAGGAGTTGTAGATAGCACCGATGACGCGGCCGGGCTGGTCCTCGCCTGTGGAGACGATCATCAGGTTTCGGATCTGCAGCGGTCCAACGTCGGTGCGGATTCCGTCGGACGCAGAGTACTGCTGGGCGGTCTGCTGAGGGTTGATGTAGCCGCAGCCTGTCACTGACAGCAGGCTGACACCAAGAGCGGCAGTAGCCATTACAAGCCTGCCGCGCCGGCCCCGGATGATCGCAGTGAAACGCACGTCAAGTACTCCTCGAGAGTTTGAAACATTATTCAGGCCATAGCCTAGCCGCAAACACCATGAAACGAGGATTCCGGCTGTACATAATAGGCCCCATTTCGAGACCTGGCCGGAAGTGATTCGTGAGTAGCGGCGGTCACCTGGAGATCCTTGGCAGCGCTGGCCGCATGCACTATTATCCGCATCCGTCAAGGGGTCGCAAGGACCTGATTCGGCCTCTTTTCCCTGTATTCATGCGGTTGCAGGGCCCCTTCAGTGCCGGTCATATGCCTGAATCGTGATAAACTGGTCTGCGGGAAAGGGGAAAGTCCACATGGTTTTTGAGGTCGGCGAGACAGTAGTTTACCCTCACCACGGTGCAGCCAAAATTGAAGAAATCAAGATGCGCACTGTCAAGGGCGAAGAGAAGATGTATCTCAAGCTCAAGGTGGCTCAGGGTGATCTGACCATTGAAGTTCCAGCAGAGAACGTTGACCTTGTTGGGGTCCGTGACGTAGTGGGCAAAGAAGGTTTGGAGCACGTTTTTGATGTGCTGCGAGCCGAGTTCACTGAAGAGCCCACCAACTGGTCACGTCGTTATAAGGCAAACCTGGAGAAGCTTGCTTCCGGGGACGTCATCAAGGTAGCAGAGGTCGTTCGTGACCTTTGGCGCCGTGATCACGACCGCGGCCTTTCCGCAGGCGAGAAGCGCATGCTGGCCAAGGCCCGCCAGATTCTGATTTCAGAACTGGCACTGGCTGAAAAGACCGACGAAGAGAAGGCTGCCAGCGTTCTCGACGAGGTTTTGGCTTCCTAAGAATTGAACCCCGGTGGCAAGGTGCCGCCGGGGTTTCTTTTTGCCCTGTTCCGGCTGCCGTGGGCGAGCGCCACGTAGTGTTGTGCCCATGAGTTCACCACACGAATCAGCGGCAGCAGGATTGGATTCCGGAGCCGCCTCAGTCACGCCCGCCGTCGCAGTCGTTGTTGTTGCTGCAGGATCCGGGCAGCGGCTTGGTTACGGCATCCCTAAAGCGCGCGTCCCGCTTGGCGGCGAGCCCATCCTGATGCATACCCTGCGGGGCATCGTTGCAGCAGGCGTCGCCCGCCAAATTTGCATCGCGCTGCCGAAGGGGGACGGGGAACTCCGCCGATTGTGCGAAGAGTTCAGCACCGAACTCGTGGACGGCGGGCCTCTGCTGACCATGGTGGACGGTGGCGCTACCAGGGCTGATTCTGTCCGGGCGGCCCTTCGTGCCGTTGAGAGCGGTACTGATGCGGTCCTGGTCCACGATGCAGCCCGCGCGCTCACCCCGGAGACTGTTTTCCATCGGGTAGTGAACGCGCTGGCCGCGGGTGCCGCCGCCGTGATCCCCGTAATCCCAGTGGTGGACACCGTCAAGACCGTCGCCGTGACCAACGGCGACGACGCACGGATCGCTCCGGAAATCGTTACCGGTACTGCTCCCCGTGAAGATTTGCGGGCAGTGCAGACACCTCAGGGCTTCGAGTTGGCCACGTTGTTGCGCGCGCACGAGGCAGCCGAGAGCTTTGACGACGAGCAGTCCGCGGCAATCACTGACGATGCCATGCTCGTGGAGCTCCTCGGAGTCCCCGTGCACGCCGTCCGCGGAGCCAGCCAGTCACTAAAGATCACCACCCCGCTGGACCTCATCCTTGCCGAGGGATTGCTCGAAGGCCCCTTGGGTATCCGCTGGGTGGAGGGCTGACATGGCTAAATCAGGGCCCATCATTCCGCGCACAGGCATCGGGATAGACGTTCATGCCTTCGCACCCGAAAACGAGCCGCGTGAATTATGGCTGGGCGGGCTGCACTGGGAAGGCGAACGCGGCCTCGCCGGCCATTCGGACGGCGATCCTGTGGCGCATGCCGCGGCTGATGCACTCTTTTCCGCAGCGGGGGTGGGCGACCTCGGAACACACTTCGGAACTGGCCGGTCTGAATTGGCTGGCGCATCCGGTGTGACCTTGCTGGCCGAGGCAGCGAAAATCGTTCGGGCCGAGGGCTTCGAGATCGGCAACATCGCCATTCAGTTCGTGGGCAACCGGCCTAAGTTTGGTCCCCGGCGCGAAGAGTCCCAGGCGGTGCTCAGCAGTGCAGCAGGAGCGCCTGTCAGCGTCAGCGCCACCACCAGTGACGGTCTGGGCTTCACCGGCCGCGGAGAAGGCATTTCCGCCATGGCCACTGCTCTCGTCTACCGCACCATCTGAAAACCCGGACGCAGCCCGGAAGGCCTGTGCCCGAGCTTTCGCCTACCCTTAATGACTGACCCTGCTTCATACCCCTCAGGAGACTTCCCGTGAACAAGCCGCTGGCCGCCGTCGTACTTGCTGCAGCAGTACTGTTGACTGGCTGTTCAGGCTCCCCCAAGATGAGCGTGGAGGAAAGCTGCAAGTTCCTCAGCGGCGACACCTTTGTGCCAAGCGGCAACGAGCAGCAGAAGGCCGATCAGATCGCCAAGCACTATCAGGAAGTCGCGGACAAGGTGGCTCCGGAAGTTGCGGAACCCATCCAAAAAATGGCGGACATCATGAAAAAGGCAGCTGGCACTTCGCTGGGCACCAAGAGTGCTGAACAGACCCAGCAGCTCACGGAGCAGAACAACAGGATCGGCGAGGTCTGCAAGTAAGGGACTGCACCCATCGGCTAATCTGGAGCGGTGACCCTCCGCTTTTACGACACCGCGTCCGCCGAAGTCCGGAACTTCGTTCCCCTGGTACCTGGCAAAGTGAGCCTGTACTACTGCGGTGCCACGGTTCAGGGCATGCCCCACGTCGGGCACATCCGCTCCGCCATCGCCTTCGACCAGTTGACACGCTGGCTGCAGTACAGCGGTTTCCGCGTGACCGTGGTCCGCAACGTTACAGATATCGATGACAAAATTCTCGCCAAATCCGCTGCCTCTTTCGAGCCCGACTTCGAGGACGAGGACGGCTCTGTGCGCGAGGAAGAGTGGTGGGCCCTGGCCTACCGGTACGAGCAGGAGTTCCTCAAGGCCTACGACACCCTCGGCGTTTCCCGGCCCACTTACGAGCCACGTGCCACTGGCCATATTCCCGAAATGCACGCCCTCATCCAGGAGCTGGTTGACCGCGGTCATGCCTATCCTGCGCTCGATGGCTCCGGTGACGTCTACTTCGATGTCCGCTCCTGGAGCAAATACGGCTCCCTGACCCGCCAAAGCATCGATGACATGCAAGGCGCAACCGATGCTGATCCCAGGGGCAAACGGGATCCGCGGGACTTCGCCCTGTGGAAGGGCCATAAAGAAGGGGAGCCGACGACGGCAAGCTGGGTTTCGCCGTGGGGCGCCGGCCGCCCCGGCTGGCACCTTGAATGCTCGGCCATGGTCACGAAGTACCTCGGCACAGAGTTCGATATTCACGGCGGTGGCCTCGACCTGCGTTTTCCTCACCATGAAAACGAGATGGCCCAGTCACAGGCGGCCGGCCACAGCTTCGCCAACTTCTGGATGCACAACGGCATGGTCACCTATGAGGGTGAAAAGATGTCCAAGTCTGTTGGAAATACCGTCAGTCCGGCGGAAATGCTGGAGCTGGCGCCGCCGCGCGTCGTCCGATACTACCTGGGGCAGGCCCACTACCGTTCGATTCTGGACTACCGGCCTACGTCGCTTCAGGAAGCTGCAGCGGCTGTTGAGCGGATTGACGGGTTCATCGCGAAGGCAGGGGCAAAGCTGGGCTGGACCAGCGGGCCGGCGAAGCTGCAGGAGCAGCCTTCAACGGAGTGGCTGCAGATCTTTGCGGCAGCCATGGATGATGACCTGAATGTCCCGCAGGCCCTGGCAGCCTTGCACGATGCGGTCCGCACCGGGAATACGGCCCTTGCCAACGGCGAAGACCTGACCGCCCAGGCTGCTTTGCACAGCGTCCTGGTCATGACCGGGGTTCTGGGTTTGGACGCGGTGCAGATGCCAGAAGCGACCCAGGGCAAGGAACACTCGGCCCTCACCGAACTCGTCGAGGCACAATTGGAGGCAAGGGCGGAGGCCCGTGCCAACAAAGACTGGGCAAGGTCTGATGCCATCCGGGACACCCTCAAGGCGGCGGGCGTCATCGTCGAAGACGGGCCTGACGGTGCCACCTGGAGCCTGCAGCGGGACTGACGGGCAAGGCCCAGCGGGCCTGGAACTCGATTTAACTTGATTCAGTAGACTGGTATGCAGACTTAGTCAACACAATCAAGGGTGGAACTCATGGCCAACAACGGTCGCCGGTCGGTCAAAGCAAAGAAGGGCCCCACCGTCGGTACGGGTGGTCACGGCCGCAAAGCCCTCGAGGGTAAAGGCCCGACGCCCAAGGCGGAGGACCGTCCGTATCACAAGGCGCACAAAAGCAAGCAGTTGTCCGAAAGGTCGGCAGCGAAGCGCGGAACTGGTGCCCGCAGCGCCGGGGCCGCACGGACCGGCCCCAAGGGAAGGGCTACTGAAGAAGTAGTCACCGGCCGCAATTCCGTGGTCGAAGCCCTCCGCGCCGGCATCCCGGCCAAGGCTCTCCACGTTGCCGTCCGCATCGAGATGGACGATCGCGTCAAGGAATCGCTGAAGCTTGCTGCCGAGCGGGGCATCCCGCTGATGGAGACTGGCAAGCCGGAGCTTGACCGCATGACCGAAGACGCAGTTCACCAGGGCCTGGTACTGCAGATTCCGCCCTACGAATACCAGGACGCCTACGATCTCGCAGAGCAGACCGTTGACCGCTGGAAAAAGGGCCATGTAGCCAACGCGCCCCTTTTTGTTGCCCTCGACGGCATCACGGACCCTCGTAACCTCGGGGCCATCATCAGGTCCGTCTCCGCGTTCAGCGGCCACGGCGTCATCGTCCCGGAACGCCGCTCCGTCGGAGTCACAGCCTCTGCCTGGAAGACCAGCGCCGGAGCCGCCGTTCGCGTCCCTGTTGCGCGTGCTGCCAACCTGAACAACGCCCTGAAGCAGTTCAAGAGCATGGGCATCTTCGTCTTGGGCCTCGACGGCGACGGCGACGTTTCACTGCCGGACCTGACCCTGGCCACGGAGCCCGTCTGCATCGTCGTTGGCTCCGAAGGCAAGGGCCTCAGCCGCCTGGTCCGTGAAAATTGCGACCAGATTGTCTCCATCCCCATCGACTCGGCCATGGAATCGCTCAACGCTTCCATGGCGGTGGGCATTTCGCTTTATGAAGTGTCCAGGCAGCGCGCCACAAAGTAAGCCGCAGCGGGAAACCCTCCCTCACGTTTCGCAACAAAAACAGAAACCCTCCCTCACGTTTCGCAACAAAAACGGAAACCCTCCCTCACGTTTCGCAACAAAAACGGAAACCCTCCCTCACAATAAAAGTGGCGGAGGGTTTCTCCGTAAGAAGCCACCGCCAGCCAATAATTAAGTGGATAAGACGGTCCATTTGTTCCGTCCCGCTAAGATTTAATCGATGGTCATGCCGCTACTGGACACAGCTTCAACCGTAGACGCCTCACGGGCGTTTCCCCTCGGTGTTAGCGTTCATCGCACGGGTTCCCCTGCGATGGACGGATACAACCATGCCTCCGTGAACGTCGCTGTCTACGCGCCCGGCGCCTCAGCATTGGAGGTTGCCTTCCAGCCACCCGGCGGAAAATGGCAGCTGGCCGCCCTGCCAAACCTCACCAACGGCGTCCACCATGGCGTGGTGGAGGGCATGCCCGTGGGCTCCCGTTACGGCTTCCGGACGGTTGAGGGAGAGCGGGCGCTGCCACTTTCGCTTCCCACCATTGATTTTGACGACGCCGGTGATCAACCTCTACTGCTTGACCCCTATGGTCGGGCAGTGGACCAGCGTGAACGGCTGATTACAAGCGTCCGCATGGCCAACGGTTTCGACTGGGGATCCGACAGGGGCCCCCGGGTACCTTGGCGCAATACGATCCTCTACGAAGCGCACGTCCGTGGCCAAAGCATGCTGCACCCGGACATCCCGGAGGAACTGCGTGGGACCTACGCCGGCATGGCGCACCCTGCAATGATTGAGCATTTGACCGGCCTCGGTGTGACATCTATCCAGTTGCTGCCAGTGCACTTCCACCTGGACGAGCCACACCTTCAGAACCTGGGGTTGACCAACTACTGGGGCTACAACAGTGCCGCCTTCTTCGCGCCCCATCCCGGGTACGCCACCCAGGCCGCCCAACAGGCGGGTCCGCATGCCGTGCAGGACGAGTTCAAGGGCATGGTGAAGCTCCTCCACGCTGCCGGACTCGAGGTGATCCTCGACGTCGTGTACAACCACACGGCGGAAGGCGGGCGCGACGGGCAGACCCTCAGTTTCCGTGGACTGGGCGAGATGCAGTATTACCGCAATGACGGCAACGGGAGGTACATCGATACCACTGGCTGCGGCAACACACTGAACTTCGGGGAGCCCCGCGTCGTGCAGCTCGTCCTGGATTCGCTCCGGTACTGGGTGGATGAATTCCATATCGACGGTTTCCGTTTTGACCTTGCCGTGACGCTCTGCAGGAATGCGGCCAACGACTTTGACCCGGGGCATCCGTTCCTGGTGGCAGTCGCAGCGGATCCTGTTCTCTCTGAAACCAAGCTGATCGCCGAACCCTGGGACGTTGGCTACGGCGGCTGGCAGACGGGCCGCTTCCCGCCGGGCTGGGTGGACTGGAATGACCACTACCGTGACGCCCTGCGCTCGTTCTGGCTTGCGGATCGTGCCGCTATCAATGCCGGCGGACATGGCGGCTCCGTTGCTCGGCTGGCCGACTCAATTTCCGGTTCCGCCAGCCTGTTCGAGCCCTCGGGGCGTACCAGGATGGCGTCCGTCAACCTCATTACTGCCCACGACGGCTTTACGCTTGCGGATCTGGTGTCCTATGACCGTAAGCACAACGAGGCAAACGGCGAGCAAAACCGCGATGGCCACGGAGACAACCGCAGCTACAACCATGGATTCGAAGGCCGCACCGAGGATGAAGCCATCCTCGCAGAACGTGCGCAGACCAGCCGTAACCTCATGGCTACGCTAATGATCTCTATGGGGGTTCCCATGCTGACGGCGGGCGATGAAATCGGCCGCACACAGCAGGGCAACAACAACGCGTATTGCCAGGACAACCCCCTCACCTGGCTGGACTGGACCAACACGCCTGAAAAGCATGCCATGCTGCGTACCACAAAGCGTGTGATCCGTCTGCGCAAGGAATTCCTGGCCAGTCAGCCTCATGACTACCCGACACGGGACAAGCAGGCGTACCTGCATTGGTTCGACGAGAACGGCGATCCGATGTCTATGGAGCGCTGGAACGACCCCCAGCACCGCGTTGTGCAGCTTCTGCTGGGCTCCGAAGACGGACAGGTGGACGGTCTGGTAGTCATCAACGGAAGCAATCAGGACTTCAAGATCAGGCTGCCCGAGGTCCTCAATGAGGAGGGCACAGGAAAGCGCGCCTTCGAGCTGCGCCTCACAACTTCCTCGCTCCATGACCGCCGCCAGGGTGCCATGGTGTCTTCCGGCGAGCGGGATGTGCTCCAAGCGAATACGATCAGTATTTACCGGACCTGAGCCCCTTCGGACGCCTGATCGGCTCCTGTTTGCTTATATTTTTGGTTGAACGTACGTTAGGGCACTTGTGAAGATCTATTCAGCTGACACCTGGACCATCGAGGAATTAATGGCCCAGGCCGACGACGCCGGGCGGCGCTTACTGGTGATCCCCGCGGCCGACACCAAGCGGGCTGTCCTGGCGACGTTTGGCGAGGCCCTGGACTTTCCCGAATACGATGCCCTGGATCTCGATGACCTGAACGATTCACTCCACGATTTTGCTGACGCCGTGGCTGAAAACGGAAACAAACCGGTCACCGTTATCTGGCAGGTACCCGCCTCATTCCGCACAGACCGGTTCTTCGCCATCATCTGCGAGACCCTCCAGGACGCCGAAAGCTACGCAGGCAAGGATTTGGCTGTAATCACGGTCTGCCTGTAGGTCGCGACTGACTGGTCCCGTGGCTGAACTTTCGCCCTTGCAGGTCAGTTATCCGGAAGCGTGCGTCTAAGGTGGGCCCCCGCCGTCAGGGTTCCCTGGCCGAGCTTGCGAGGCTAGGGGATGGTGGGGAGGAACGAGCGAGCACTCGGAGGATGACTGACCTGCAAGGCTGTTCTGATCAGGCGTTGACGATCAGGCCGAGCTCGGCCTTGGAAGCCAAAGCCTCATGCTTCGGAAGTACCCGCACCGTGTAGCCAAACGAACCTGAGCGGTCGATCAGCAGGGAGCCGCTGAAGAGGTGCCGGCCCTTGCCGAGATCTTCCTTAGCAACGAGTTCCACCACAGTGATGTCGGCCAGTTCGTCCGTCTCTTCAGCCCGGCCGTAAGCAACCTCCACGTACACATCGTCCGGTGACAGCTCATGAAGGGCCACGTAGGCGTTCACCTGCAGGGTGTCGCCGATCTGGGGGTCCTCGGATACACCGACGGAGTCAACGTGCTCCACTTGGATCAGCGGCCAGGCGGCCCGGATCTTTGAAGTCCAGGCGGCGAGGCCCTTAGCCTGCGAAAACGAGTGCGCCGTGGCGGACCGGCCCGCAACCGCGGCCGGCCGATACAAGATGTTGACGTAGTCCTGCAGCATCCGGTCGGCCGAGACCGCAGGTCCCAGGTGTGCGATGGTGTGCTTGATCATTGACACCCAGTGGGTGGGAACTTTCTCGGGCCCGGTCTGGGAGGGACCCGCCGCCCCTGCGCCTTCAGACACGGTGGAACCATAGAACCGCGGCGCCACTTGGGTCTCGAGCAACTCATAGAGGGCAGCAGCCTCGATGTCGTCGCGTTCCTCGGGAGAGGCGTCGTTATTGGCCGTCGGGATGGCCCAGCCGTTCTCGCCGTCATACATTTCATCCCACCAGCCATCCAGCACCGAGAGGTTCAGCGAGCCGTTGATGGCAGCCTTCATTCCCGACGTTCCGCAGGCTTCCAGCGGGCGCAGGGGATTATTGAGCCAAACATCGCAGCCAGGGAAAAGCGTCCTGGCCATTGCAATGTCGTAGTTCGGCAGGAAGGCGATCCGATGCCGCACTTCGGGATCATCGGTGAAGCGGACCAGGTCCTGGATCATCTTCTTGCCCGCATCGTCGGCAGGATGGGATTTGCCGGCGATAACCAGTTGAATGGGATGGGTCTTGTGGAGCAGCAGCGCCTTCAGCCGGTCAGGTTCACGCAGCATCAGCGTCAGGCGTTTGTAGGTGGGAACGCGCCGGGCAAATCCGATCGTCAGCACATCCGGATCCAGCACGGAATCGGTCCACCGGAGCTCCGCGTCGGCCGCACCCCGCTTTTTCCACGAGGCACGGAGCCTGCGCCGCACATCCTCCACCAGAGACACTCTCATCTCACGGCGAAGGGCCCAAACGTCCTCGTCGCTGACGTTATAGGCCAGGTCCCAGCGGCCGGCGGCCTCCGCTTCAGCGCCAAACTGCTCCCTGGCCAGTTTGGAGACCCGTCCGTCCACCCAGGTGGGAACGTGGACGCCGTTGGTAACTGACGTGATGGGAATTTCTGAATGGTCAAAGCCCGGCCAGAGCGCTGAGAACATTTCACGCGAAACCACACCGTGCAGTTTTGCTACGCCATTGGCGCGCTGTGCCAGGCGCAGGCCCATCACCGCCATATTAAAGACGGACGCATTGCCGCCTGCGAAGTTTTCGCGGCCCAGGTCCAGGATTTTCGAAACGGGAACGCTGGGGGCCAGGCCGGCTTCGAAGAAGTGCTGGATCTGGGAAGCCTCGAAGCGGTCGATTCCCGCAGGCACGGGAGTGTGGGTAGTGAAAACAGTTGACGCCCTCCCGGCTGCCAGAGCTTCCTCCCAGCTGAGCGGGTGTTCTGACGACATGAGCTCCTGGATGCGTTCAATTCCCAGGAATCCGGCGTGGCCTTCATTCGTGTGGAACACCTCAGGTGCGGGAATGCCCGTGAGCCGCTGGTAGGCGCGGAGTGCCTTGACTCCGCCCATGCCCAGCAGGAGCTCCTGCTGAAGTCGGTGGTCCCCGCCGCCGCCGTACAGCCGATCTGTGATGCTGCGGGCGGCGTCATCGTTTCCGGGAACGTTGGAATCCAGCAGCAAAAGCGGAACGCGTCCGACGTCGGCACGCCAGATATGCGCCAGGAGGCGCCGGCCGTGGGGGAGGGGAAGCGAGATCTGCAGGGGCTTGCCGTTGCCGTCGGGAGATGCTTCCCGCAGCAGCGTCAGGGGGAGCCCGTCGGGATCCAGGACGGGGTAGGTTTCCTCCTGCCACGCGTCACGGGACAAGGACTGCTTGAAATAGCCTGCCTGGTAAAGCAGGCCAACGCCGATCAGTGGAACGCCAAGATCCGAGGCAGCTTTCAGGTGGTCGCCGGCCAGGATCCCGAGACCGCCCGAATACTGGGGAAGCACTTCGGTGATGCCGAATTCGGGGGAGAAATAAGCGATGCAGGCCGGGGCGTCTTCGCCAAGGCCCTGGTACCAGCGGGGTTGTTCGAGGTAACGGTCCAGGTCCTCGGCCGCCTCCTGGACCCGGCGGACAACGTCCTGGTCAGCGGCCAGCCGCTGAAGTTCCTCGCGGCTCACCAGCCCTAGGAATGTCACCGGATCGTTGGAGCTTTCGCGCCAGATCCTGGGGTTCAGACCTTCAAACAGCTCACGGGTGGGGCGATGCCACGACCAGCGTAAATTGCCCGCCAATCGGGCAAGTGGTCGGATCGACTCCGGAAGAACGGTTCGGACTGTAAATCTGCGGATTGCCTTCACCTGCGCCACACTAACGGACAACTCGGACTCGTCGGAACATGTGGAGGTTTCATTTGTGTAAATGACGAATCGCTGAGTCAAAAAAAGATCGCTTCCTTAGCATTTCAGCGGATTTCTCGATAACGTCGAGCCTGTGACTAATTCCCGAACCAGTGCCGCATCCAAGCAAAAGCCCAAGGCTCTGATCACGGACGGCCTGCAATTCGGCCGTTTCCCGATCACGAATGTGAAGCCCGTTGTTGAGGGCGGGAAGTTCCCCGCCAAGGCCCTGCCAGGCGAAGACCTGGTGGTGGCTGCCACCGCCTTCCGCGAAGGCCATGACCAGCTCGGCGTCAGCGCAGTACTCCTGGACCCCAAGGGCAAAGAGCGGCAACGGGTCCGGCTGTTTCCGCCCCGCGGCGACCGCGGGAAGGGCACAGACCTATGGGAAGGCATCCTGACACCGGCCTCCACCGGCAACTGGTCTTTTGTAATCGAGGCCTGGAACGACCGTTACGGAACCTGGCACCATAACGCCGAGGTCAAGGTTGAGGCCGGCATCGACGTGGAGCTCATGCTCGCCGAAGGTGCCGCAATCCTGGCCGAAGCCGCGGAGGACTCCAGTCGGAACTCCGCCGATCGGCGCACACTTCGCACCGCAGTCGTGGTGCTGTCCGATACGTCGCTGTCCCCCGAGGAACGCCTGGCTGCCGGCTTCAGTGCGGACGTAGCCGCCGTCGTCGAACGCCAGCCCATCAGGGACCTTGTCACCACCTCAGAGCAATTCCCCCTCCTCGTGGAGCGCGACCTCGCAGGCCGCGGCGCCTGGTACGAATTCTTCCCCCGCTCCGAAGGCGCGGTCCGGAACCACGAAACCGGCGAATGGATATCAGGAAATTTCCAGACCGCCGCTAAGCGCCTTGAAGCAGTGGCCGCAATGGGATTCGACATCATCTACATGCCGCCCATCCACCCCATCGGCGTGCAGCACCGCAAGGGGCCCAACAACACGCTGATCGCCGGGCCCACCGACCCCGGTTCGCCTTGGGCCATCGGAGCCAAGGAAGGCGGCCATGACGCCATCCACCCGGACCTTGGTACGTTCGAAGACTTTGACTCTTTTGTGGCCCGAGCCGGCGAACTGGGCCTTGAAGTTGCACTGGACCTGGCCTTGCAGGCAGCCCCGGACCACCCTTGGGTGCAGTCACATCCGGAATGGTTCACAACGCGGGTGGACGGCAGCATTGCCTACGCCGAGAACCCTCCGAAAAAGTACCAGGATATTTTCCCCCTGAATTTCGATAACGACCCCTCTGGGCTTTCGAACGAGATTCTTCGCATTGTGCTGTTGTGGGTGAGCCACGGGGTCAAGATTTTCCGTGTTGATAACCCGCACACCAAACCGGTCTGGTTCTGGGAATGGCTCATCCGCAAGGTCAACAAAAAGCACCCCGAGGTTGTTTTCCTGGCCGAGGCCTTCACCCGGCCGTCCATGATGCACGCATTGGGCCGGGCGGGTTTCCAGCAGTCCTACACGTACTTCACGTGGCGCAATACCAAGACTGAACTGGAGGCGTATTTCCAGGAGGTCAGTCACGAGTCGGCCGCCTACTTCCGTCCCAACTTCTTCGTCAACACGCCAGATATCCTCACGGAGTACCTGCAGTACGGAGGTCCGGCAGCCTTCAAGATCAGAGCCACCCTTGCGGCAACGGCAAGCCCCATCTGGGGAATGTACGCCGGCTACGAACTGTATGAGCACGTAGCCCGTCCGGGTGCTGAGGAGTACATCGACAACGAGAAGTTCGAGTACAAGGCCCGCGACTGGGATGCCGCCGCTGCCTCGGGGCGGACACTGGCGCCGTACATCACAAGGCTCAACGAGATCAGGCACACCCACCCTGCCCTTGGCGACCTGCAGAACCTGACCCTGCACCAGAGCACAGATGAAGCCACCATCGTGTACTCCAAGCACAAAACCCTCCCTGACGGCACCAAGGACACCTTGATCATTGTGGTCAACGTGGATCCCCACAGCGCCCGTGAGAGTACCGTGGCGCTGGACCTGGCCGCCCTGGAGCTCGATCCGGAAAACCTCATGCCTGGCGGCGGGTTCCGGGTGGACGACCTGGTCACCGGCGAGAGTTATGAGTGGGGGGAGTACAACTACGTAAGGCTTGACGCGCACATCGAACCTGCCCACATCTTCAGCATCCGGAGGTAGCCTAGTGAGTTTCAGCCCGCAGAACCCTACCCATCACTTCACGCCCAAGAGCAGCTTCGAGCTGAACGCGCCCGGACTACCCCACGATCCAATGTGGTACCGGAAGGCGGTCTTCTACGAGGTTCTAGTCCGTGGGTTTGCAGACGGCAACGGCGATGGCTCGGGGGACTTTCACGGACTGATCGAAAAGCTCGACTACCTGCAGTGGCTCGGTGTGGACTGCCTCTGGCTGCCGCCCTTCTTCCAGTCTCCGCTGCGCGATGGCGGGTACGACATCTCGGACTACAACTCCGTGCTGGACGAGTTCGGCACCATCAGCGACTTCAAGCGGCTAGTGGCAGAGGCCCACGCCCGCGGAGTCCGCGTGATAATCGACCTCCCGCTGAACCACACGTCCGATCAGCATCCCTGGTTCCAGGAGTCGCGGAAGGATCCGGACGGGCCGTTCGGAGATTTCTACGTGTGGAGCGACACGGATGAAAAGTATCAGGACGCGCGCATCATCTTCGTCGATACAGAAGAGTCCAACTGGACCTTCGACCCCATCCGACGGCAGTTTTTCTGGCACCGCTTCTTCAGCCACCAGCCGGATCTGAACTTTGAGAACCCCCGGGTCATCGATGCACTGTTCGACGTCGTGAGGTTCTGGCTCGACCAGGGCATCGACGGTTTCCGTGCTGATGCGATTCCCTACCTCTATGAAGAGGAGGGGACCAACTGCGAAAACCTGCCGGCAACCCACGAGTTCCTGCGCCGGCTCCGGAAAATGGTGGACGAGAACTATCCCGGCCGCGTCATCATCGCTGAAGCGAACCAGCCACCCAACGAGGTGGTGGAGTACTTCGGGACCGAGGAAGAGCCCGAATGCCACATGGCCTTCCATTTCCCCATCATGCCCCGGCTCTACTACGCACTTCGGGACCAGAAGGCGGCACCCATCATCGAGACGATGAGGGATACGCCGGACATTCCCGAAGGTGCCCAATGGGGAACATTCCTGCGGAACCATGATGAACTCACCCTCGAGATGGTCACAGCGGACGAACGCGCAGCCATGCTGGGCTGGTACGCTCCGGATCCCCGGATGCGGGCAAATATCGGCATTCGGCGCAGGCTTGCCCCGCTCCTGGACAATTCGCGTTCCGAGATCGAGCTCATCAATGCGTTGCTGCTCTCCCTGCCTGGAAGCCCGTTCCTGTACTACGGGGACGAGATCGGCATGGGGGACAACATCTGGCTCGAAGACCGCGACGCTGTGCGGACTCCGATGCAGTGGAACCCGGACCGCAACGCCGGCTTCTCCCATGCTGATCCGGGCAAGCTGTACCTGCCGGTCATTCAGTCCCTCGTGTATAACTACTCCATGGCCAACGTGGAAGCTGAGGCTGCGCACTCGGGCTCGCTGCTGCGGTGGACCCGGCAAATCCTGAGTGTCCGCCGGAACCATCCGGCCTTCGGGCTCGGTGGTTTCCGGCACATTGAAGCGGATCACGACGTCGTATTGGCATACCTGCGCGAACTTCCGGAGGGCAATTCGGCAGGCGAGGACGGCGAGACCATTCTGTGTGCCTTTAACCTCTCGCAGCATCCTGTTGCCACCACGCTCCGGGTCCCACAACTGGCCGGCCGCGGGCTCCGTGACGTCTTCGGTGGCCAGATGTTCCCGCCCATCGGTGACGATGGAAACCTTACGCTCACCCTGGGAAGCCACGACTTTTTCTGGCTGAGGGTACGTTCGGCGGCGTCCAACCCATCGTCCCCCTACACCCAGGCGATGCCGATCCTTTCCATCGAGGGCTGACATGAGGACAACAACACTCAATCCGCCACTCAGCGAACTCCTCACGGCCTGGCTTCCGTCCCAACGGTGGTTCCCGGTTAAGGGCGCAGACTTTTCCCTTGCGCCCGCGGGTGGGCTCACCTTGACTGACAGGGAAGGCAGCGTCGGTCATGAAGTGTTCATGGTCGCCGTCACCTACTCAACTGCAGACGGCGCCAGCCGCACGGATGTGGTTCAAGTGCCCCTCAGCTACCGTGATGAACCATTGCCGGGAGCCGATTCGGCACTCGTCGGCGAAAGTGTCCACTCGGATCTGGGACACCGCTGGATCTACGACGCCGTCCATGATCGCGACTTCATTTCTTCGTGGCTGGACCTGATGCGGACCGAGAACACGGCCCCGGGGGGCACTGCCCAGGGCCACCTTGTCCCCTCAGGTTTTCGCTTGCCGACGGCGGAGGGCAAGGTCCGGGTCCTCTCCGGTGAGCAGTCCAACAGTTCCGTCATCGTGGACGACGGCGAATCGGCAGCAATCCTGAAGTTCTTCCGTGTTCTTACCGCAGGACGCAACCCCGAGGTGGAGGTGGGGGCAGCGCTGACGGCTGCCCGCACCTTCGAAGTCCCGGCCACCCTTGGCTGGGTCACCGGGCAATGGGAATCGCCGGGGTTGGGCACAGGAGAACCCGTGCAGGGAGAACTCGCCGTTGCCCATGAATTTCTTGCAGGGGGACTGGATGCCTGGCGCCTTGCTGTGGATGCTGCCACCAGCGGTAAGGATTTCTCCAGGGAAGCCCATGACCTTGGGGTGGCTACAGCCACGGTGCACCGCAGGCTCGCTGAGACCCTGGGGCTCACGGCTGAGGCATCCTCCGGTCAGGAGATCGCGCCTGGAGTAGCCCAGCGTGTGCGGCAGTCCTGGGTGGAGGCGGGCACCGCCGTCGGGCCGTACGACGACGAACTGGCGGTCCTGCTCAAACACTTGGATGGTTGTGAGGCAGGTCCGCTGCAGCGGATCCACGGGGACCTCCACCTGGGGCAGATTCTGCAGGTCCCTGGGACAGGAGAAGATCCCGCCCGCTGGGCGATTTTGGATTTTGAGGGTGAACCGCTGCGTCCTATTTCAGAACGCAACCAGCCTGACGTCCCCCTTAGGGACGTCGTGGGCATGCTGCGGTCATTCGACTACGCTGCCGGTGCGGCCGTCCGTGAAAAAGCAGGAACCGAAGTACCCGTTTCCTGGGTGGATGACTGCGCCGAGGCGTTCCTTGCCGGCTATGCGGAGGTCACACCGGGAACGATTGACCGCGAATCCCCCTTGTTCGTGGCATTGTGGCTGGATAAGGCACTTTACGAAGTCGTTTATGAATTGCGGAACAGGCCGGGTTGGCTGGCCATTCCAGTGAACGCATCCCAGCGTCTCCTCAGCAGTACAGGCTCCGGCACATCCGCCGGAGCGGCAGCGGAAGGTAACAAGAACATGACAGGCTCAGCACGCACCGAACGGCCCGGGGCGCCTCTACACGTGAACCCCGACGTCCTGGCGAAAGTCGCTGCGGGGGAGTATCACGCTCCCCACTCGGTCCTGGGTGCACACCTGGACGATCACGGCCACGTCACCATCAGGTCGGTGAAGCACCTCGCCGAGGCTGTTTCCGTTGTCACTGCTGCCGGAACTTTCCCCATGTCCCACGAAGGGCACGGCGTATGGGTCGCTGTCTTGGATCCGATTGATCCCGGCCATGTTCCGGACTATCGGCTCGAAGTAACCTACGAGGACCGGCTGCCGCAAGCAACCGACGATCCCTACCGCTACCTTCCGACTGTCGGGGAAGTGGACCTGCACCTCATCGGCGAAGGCCGCCACGAGAAGCTGTGGGAAGTACTCGGAGCGCACGTTCAGAATTACGCCTCGTCGTTGGGAGAGATCCATGGTGTCTCCTTCGCCGTCTGGGCACCGAACGCAGAGGCCGTACGCGTCAAGGGTGATTTCAACGCGTGGGACGGCCGGGAGTACTCGATGCGCTCGCTCGGTTCCTCAGGCGTGTGGGAACTCTTCATTCCCGGCGTTGTAGCAGGAGCGTGCTACAAATTCGAAATCAAGACCAAGGCCGGTCATTGGGTCGAGAAGGCTGACCCGTTGGCTTTCGGCACGGAGGTTCCGCCCCTGACGGCGTCACGTGTTGTTGATTCCACGTACAACTTCCAGGACGCCGAATGGATGGCTGCCCGGGCGGAGCGTGACCCGCACAACTCGGCCATGAGCGTTTACGAAGTCCACTTGGGCTCCTGGCGCGTGGGACTTGACTACCGCCAGCTGGCCAAGGAGCTCGTGGAGTACGTGAAGTGGCTTGGCTTCACGCACGTTGAGTTCATGCCTGTGGCTGAGCACCCGTTCGGCGGATCCTGGGGTTACCAGGTCACATCGTATTTCGCCCCCACCTCACGGTTCGGGCACCCCGATGAATTCCGCCATCTCGTCGATGCCCTCCACCAGGCAGGCATCGGTGTCCTCCTGGACTGGGTACCTGCGCACTTCCCCAAGGATTCATGGGCGCTGGCGCAGTTCGACGGTCAGCCCCTCTACGAACACGCTGACCCCAACCTGGGCGAGCACCCCGATTGGGGAACACTCATTTTCGACTTCGGCCGGACTGAAGTGCGCAACTTCCTGGTATCCAATGCCCTCTATTGGCTGGACGAGTTCCACATCGACGGGCTCAGGGTCGATGCCGTGGCATCCATGCTCTATCTGGACTACTCCCGGGAAGACGGCCAGTGGCAGCCCAACAGGTTCGGTGGCAGGGAAAACCTGGAAGCCATCTCCTTCCTCCAGGAAGCCAACGCCACCGTCTACAAGACACACCCCGGTGCTGTCATGATCGCGGAGGAATCAACAGCCTTTCCCGGAGTTACCGCGCCCACCAGCCACAGCGGACTGGGGTTCGGGCTCAAATGGAACATGGGGTGGATGCACGATTCGCTGAAGTACATCTCCGAAAACCCCGTCAACCGTAAGTGGCACCACGGCACGGTCACGTTCTCCCTTGTCTATGCCTTTACGGAGAACTTCCTCCTGCCCATCAGCCACGATGAAGTTGTGCATGGCAAGGGCTCGATGCTGCGCAAGATGCCCGGCGACCGCTGGCAGCAGCTGGCCAATCTCCGCGCGTTCCTCGGTTTCCAGTGGGCCCATCCCGGCAAGCAGCTCATTTTCATGGGCACCGAATTCGGCCAGGAAGCAGAGTGGTCGGAACAGCATGGTCTTGACTGGTGGCTGGCCGACATCCCTGCCCACCGTGGAGTCCAGCTCCTGACCAAGGACCTGAACGAGTTGTACAGCTCGACGCCGGCTCTGTACCAGCGCGACAATGAGCCCGGCGGCTTCCAGTGGATCAATGGCGGCGACGCTGATCGGAACGTGCTGACGTTTATCCGCTTTGATACCAAGGGAAGTCCGGTAGTGGTCGCTGTGAACTTCTCCGGCGGCCCGCATCAGGACTTTGTGCTCGGGGTCCCGTCAGCAGGCGCCTGGGAGGAAGTTATCAACACGGACGCGGTTGCCTATGGTGGTTCGGGAGTGGAGAACAAGGGGACCCTGAAAGCGACTGGTCCCGGGGTTGACGGGCAACCGGCGAGCTTGAGTGTGACGCTGCCTCCGCTGGGTGCTGCTTACTTCAAGCCTGTTGCCGATACCCTGCCGGGTTTGCCGCCGGCCATCGTGATGTAAAGCGGGATGTAGCGAGCGGTCAGCGGACCTGGCACCGCTGCCGCGAACAACCACGGGAGCCCGGAATCGAGACGATTCCGGGCTCCTTTCAGTTGGCTGGCCCAGGGGGCGGGGACGTTTTGTCTCCAGGGCAAAGTGGTGGTAACGTTAATACCCGCGCTGCTCCCCGGAGTTGGTCGGTGAAGATGATTCAGAAGCCTCTGGCAAGAATGAGTCAGGATCCCCGATTTGACAAGGGTGAAGCTAGCGGGTAAGTTTGAAAAGTTGCTCCGGAGCGATCTACGGCTGTGAAATGTTGTGGTGGTGCCGGGTGTGTCTGTTGTTTGAGAACTCAATAGTGTGCCAAGTTTGTTGATACCAATTGTTTTATTGAT
>NZ_JALLAN010000026.1 GCF_023062595.1 Arthrobacter rhizosphaerae | reverse complement strand
CATCGCCCTCGCACGCCGCCGCTCAGACGTCCTCTTCGCCATGCTCCGAGACGGAACCCTCTACCAGGAACCGGAACCACGGAATCTGCCGTCAGCGGCTTGACGAAAAACATAGAGGCACCCCCCCATGCTAAGGGGGCGACGGCCGGCCGCTCAGTCGGTCGATGAAGTCCAGTACGCCTGGGTGCGCGGGATTGATGAGGTGGCCGCCCGTGACGAGTAGCGTCTCAGCGTGTGGTAGCCCCTTTGCCAGGTGTGAATTGACCAGCCGTAGGACGTCCGGTGAGTCCTCGGAGGAGACGATCAATGTCGGTTGGGCTATTTCCGCCAGGTCCTGCTCGGTGAGCACGAGGCTCTCCGCGCTAAGATCCAGACCCGTGCCCCTGATCTCCGCGAGCACTGCGGGGCTGCTCCTGGCGAACATTTGCTTGAGTTCCGGGGGCAGGGAATCCCAGACTTGGTCGCCCAACGCAATGCGTAAGACGGTCTCGGCAACGGAGTATGGATCCTTCTGTGCCGCCCGCAGGACGGTGCGGCGGAGTTCGGCGGCCCAGGCGCTGGCCTCAGGATCTATCGTGAACACCGCAGCTTCCAGCAACACCAGGGCTTCCACGCGGCTCGGGTGGCGTCGCGCGAGTTCCAGGGCGATCTGACCGCCGGTGCTGCGGCCGATGACCACGGCGGGCGTGGCCGACAGGGCATCAAGCAGAGCTGCGGCATCGTCGACCTGTTCCGCCAGGTCGCTCTTCTCGAACGGATCCGGTCGCTCGCTGCGGTGAAACCCTCGACGGTCGTAGATGATGCATCGGCCGTGTTTGGCCAGGACTGCTGCTGCATCCTCCCACAGGGCGGCCGAACTGGGGGTCCCATGGATACCGAGGATGGGGGTCCCATCCCCTGACTCCTCATAGTAAAGATCGATGCCGTTGGCGTTCACGGTGGCCATGATTCCAGCGTACGTCTCTCATTTGGTGCTCTTGTACTACGCTTTCTCGAGTACCTGCTTCAAGATGACGTTCGAGCCTTCCGGTCACAGTTCTTCTGACGGGGAGAGGGGCATACTGCGTTCGCCGGGCAATGCCAGCTCCACTTTTTTGTTTCCCTCTGACCCGTAGCTCCTGGCAGGCGCACTTCGCAGGACTCCGTCGGCAACTCACTCCCCCATGCTCCTGTTGATCTGGCCGGGGCGGCGGAGAGGATCCCGGGGCTGACGCTCTGTCCGGCCCTCTTCTCTTTGAGCCCACTCTTTGCCTTGGCCAGTCCCAAACGCATCTGCAACGAGAAGGTCCACGGGTCGCAATCACTGGGCAGGCCGATAGCCGCCATCCTATGAGTCATTCCGCATAGATCGCATGGATGGGAGAACGAAAATTCAATAGCGAAGCCCGAAAGAACAGCAGCAAAAAGCAGAGTTAAGTGTGGACACTGTCCACACCCCCTTTGACCGGACAAAACGCTGCTACCGCCATGCCTGAGTTCACAGAGAAGCAACTAACGGACGGAACACCTACAACGAAATTCCGCTTGGTCATGTCGACAGCAGGATGCCAAGCCATGAATGTCTGATGGCCAATAGGGCCCGTCGAAGAAGACAGAAAAGAGGACGGATAGCCGCATCACAGCAGCCGGAGAGCCCACTAGCCAGGGACTTGAACCCGCCACCCCACACTTGAATAGGCCACCGCGGCGGCCAGGCCACAGCCCGCGCACCAGCGTCAGAGGGACGCCACCACAAGCTTTGTACACACGTTAAAGCAAAAACCCCCTCCGACGAGGGGATCTGCTGTGCCCGAGGTGGGACAAGAACCGCATTCCAGCCCTGCAAACACTGGGAACTCCCGAAAACATAGGCAATCCGAGCCAGTCCGGCCGATGTACGACCCCGTCCGAAGCCAAAAGTGTGGACATTGTCCACACTTACTTTTTGCCTGTTCCAAGCACTTCGGAGCTGCAGGCAAAATGCACTGCTACCGTTTCACGAGATGCGAGGCAATCAACTCCGCACTGTCCTGCAGGGAGACGACGCCGGCGGCCACCCCAACGACGAGATTGAAGGCCTCGTCTGTGCTGAAGTCATGCCTGTAGCCGTTGATCCAGAGCATCAGGACCATCAGCGTCCACGCCGTACGCTTGTTGCCGTCGATCAGGGGATGGAACCGCGCCACCGACTCCAGGAGAGCCGCCGCCTTCGCCGCTAACTGCGGATACGCCTCCACACCCATGACCGTGGTGGTCGGCCGTGCCAGTGCCGAGGCGAGGAGCCCGATGTCGCGGATATGAAAACCGTACCGGTCAACAACCTGCAGCGCGTCCTCGATCTCGAGGTACCTGGTCACGCATCCTCAAGGCGCGTCAAAAGCTCAGCGTCATGGCTTATGACAAAATCAAGGCCCTCGCCAATGTCACGGCGGCGCCGATGACGCTGGAGCACAAGCTCGGCACCCTGGAGCAGCAACGCAGACTTAGACGTGTGTTCCTCGGCCGCAAGCTGGTCCAAACGCCGATCCAGATCTTCGGGGACACGCAGATTCATTGCCATAGCACCATGGTACCAAATCAGTACCAGTGACGACCAGTTGGGGGAATATGCAGGCTCCGTTACCGGCGACGGCGACGAAACGTTGACTATCAGCATTAGGACAGGACGGGTTCAAATAGATGAGAACCGGTTCCTGCTTTGATTCCGTCCGGAAGGACTGGGAAATCCAAGGTCGCAATCTATGTCTGAGCGTGGAAGCCAACGATTCCAACTTACTGCGGGGGTACTCTCGTTGCTGCTCTAGTTCTGGCCGCCGCTGGTGAGACCGTGGGCTGGATTTGCATCATCAGCCCGAATAGGTCGGGGAGTCCGTGCTCTTCGGTGATTTGATCGTTCGTGAAGCCATAAATGTTCATCGCCTCAGACTGGATCGATTTTCCAGTTGCCGGTACACCCAGGAAGTCTCCACGATGTGTTCCTTCCAAGACAAATCTCGCGGCTACCGTGTTTCCTTCCATGATTGTTTCATCGAGTGTCCACTGAACATCGGGATGCCTGTCGCATTATTGCGATGATTTCGAGGCAGCACGATTCCAAGTACGTTGAGCATGGCGACTACTTGGACGGTAGCCTCAGACGTTCCAGTGCAGTCCTGGCGCCCCCGGAGTGGAGGTCCTGGAGGGCCTCAAGGTACGCCGCTACGAAGCGAGGGCTGTTTTTCAGGTCGCCAAAGATGTCCGGGTCAGAGACAAATGCCAACGGATTCTCGTGCTGCAGCTTCGCTGCCGCAATCAACGGCTCCTTAAGCCTGTCAATGATGTCGATGGGGTTTCCCTGCTCGTCAACACCTTCGTCGTAGCGGGCCCAGCTGGCGACGATGGCTGCGGACCGCTGAATTTCGCCGCCGTTCTCCAGATTCCTGCGTATGACAGGCAGGAGCCACTTGGGAATCCTGTCCGAGCTTTCCGCGCACAACCGGGTCAGCGTGTCCTTGACGTGTTCGTTCGAGAAACGCTCGATGAGCGTGCGCTTGTAATCGTCGAGATTGATCCCGGGAACCGGCTGCAGTGTCGGTGTTGCTTCTTTGTCCATGTAGTCAAGCAGGAACTGAGCGAACAAATCGTCCTGGGCGACTTCATGCGCGTACCGGTAACCGGCGAGGTAGCCGAAGTAGCACATGCCCTGGTGGCTGGCGTTGAGCAGGCGGAGCTTCATGAGTTCGTATGGTTCTACGTCGTGCACGAGCTGGACCCCGGCCTCTTCAAGCGGCGGGCGTCCGAGGTTGAAATGGTCCTCGAGGACCCATTGCTCGAACGGTTCGCACACCACGGGCCAGGAATCGTTGATACCGAATTCCTCGGCGATGGCGGCGCGCTCTGCCTCAGCGGTCACCGGTGTGATGCGATCCACCATGCTGTTAGGAAAGGGGACGTTGTTTGCCACCCACTCCCCCAAAGCCGGGTCTTTGAGTCGGGCAAAGGCCGTGAACATTTTCTGGGCAACATGACCGTTGGCTTGGATATTGTCGCAGGACATGACTGTGAAAGGCATGAGCCCGCGTGCCCGCCGCCTGGCGAGTGCCTCCGTGATGAGGCCGAAGGTTGTCTGCGGCGCTGCTCCGGGCTGAAGATCGTGCAGCACATCGGGATTGTCCGCGTCGAAGTCGCCAGTAACGTGATGGAAGTTGTAGCCGCCTTCGGTGACAGTGAGCGAGACGATTCGGATTTCCTCAGAGGCCATCTTCTCAATGACGGCCTCCGGATCCTCCGGGGCGAAGAGGTATTCGATGATAGAGCCGATGACCCGCCCTTCCCGGCTTCCGTCCGGGTTTTTCACGACCAGGGTGTAGAGGCAGTCCTGATCGTCCATCACCTTTTTCATACGTGCATCTGAGGGCAGGACACCGACACCACAGATTGCCCAGTCCTGCGCCTTGCCGGCGTTCATTAGCCGGTCCAGGTACATGGCCTGGTGAGCGCGGTGGAAGCCGCCCACGCCGAAGTGGACAATGCCCGCGGTAAGGCGGGAACGGTCATAGCGGGGCGTGGTTAAAGAAGACGAGAGCGCCGGAAGGGATTTGTCACTAAGGGTCAGCATGGCGTCATGATCCCTTTACCAGTGCTGTTGCGGTGAGTGGACTTAGTTCCGCCGCATGCGGTGGGTTTGCCCCCGGCCGTGAGCAGGTGATCGCGGCCGCCCGGTTGGCATAAACGGCCAGGGCATGCACTTCGGCGAGGGTGAGTGCCCGCAGCCGTTGCCTTCCGGCGGAACTCAGGGCTTCGAGTTGTGCAAGTCCGGCGATCAGGGCCGCCATAAAGGAGTCCCCCGCCCCGACAGTGTCGGCCACGGCGACAGTTTCCGACGAGATGTCCACCCGTCCGTTTCGGGTAACGATGACCGGACCGGCCGGGCCCCGGGTCAGGGCAACCAAGGATGGCCCGAGTTCCAGCCAGGCAGCCAGGCTGTCCTCCGGGGAGCGATGCGGGTAGAGCCAGGTCAGGTCCTCGTCGCTGGCCTTGACTACATCGCTGGACGCTACGAAGAGTTCGGCCCGGCTGCGTGCCGCTTCCACATCGGGGCTGATTGCAGGGCGGCAGTTGGGATCGTAGCTGATAGTGGCGTTTTCCTTGGCAGCATCCAGGAGGGAAAGAGTCGTGTGATCGCCCGGGGCGAGAACAGAGGCAATGGATCCTGTGTGAACGTGGGCGGAAGTATGGACGGTGGCCAAAGCAGCGAGTGATGCCCCGTTCAGGTCCCAACTGATGTTGAAGGCGTACGTGGCGGCGCCTTCGGGACCAAGCGTCGCTGTCGCCGTCGAAGTGGAGGCGTTTCCGCCTCTGATGACGGACACACCATTTGAGTGCAGGTGTCTGTCAATCAGAAGCCCGTTAGGGTCGTCTGCGTAATGTGTTACCAAGCTCGTTGCCAACCCCAGTCGCGCGCTCCCCACAGCAACATTCATCGGGCTCCCGCCCGCATGCGAAGTCGCCTCTGCGGAATTGCGCGAGTCGATGATGACGTCGACGAGGGATTCACCTATCACCGTTAACACCGCATCTCGGGGCGGAAGGGATTCAGATGTCAGATTGTGGGATCGCATAACAGCTTCCTTGCCGTGTTCTTCTCCCTGGTCAGGACCAGGGAATGATTCTGTCCGCTTTATGCCGTGTGGCGTGCACTAGTTCGGCGTTGAATTGGTCAGTTCCCTGCGTCCACTTTTCAGCGTCCGAAGGGTCCTTACCGAACAGCATGTGCCGTTCTAAAAGGCGTCGGTGACGAAGGGTCTCCGGGCTTTCGATGTACCAGACTTCATCCAGATACTCCCTGATCCTCTGCCACCCTTGTCCGTCCGTCAGCAGATAGTTTCCTTCGGTGATGACGAGAGGAAGATCCGCAGGGATCGTAATTGAGGCAGCGATCGGTTCATCGAGGGAACGACTGAATGCCGGAGCGTAAACTGCGGGTTCAACCGGCTGCGCCAGGCGCTGAAGCAAAGACGCATATCCGCCGACATCGAAGGTTTCGATTGCACCTTTTCGGTCCAGGAACGGCCCACCGTCAATGACTGCATTGCTCAGGTGGAAACCATCCATCGGGACCACCGCCGCGACGTCTGCGCCCAGGAGCTCCGCCAGCCGTGCGGCAAATGTGGATTTTCCTGATCCCGGGGCTCCGGTGATTCCAAGTAATGTTCGGTTTCCGGCCGAGACGCGGTCGCGGAGATCAGCAATTGCCGTCTGGATCTGTGGTGCCAGAAGGGCCTGACTCCCAGGCCCCACTGCAGCGCTGGCCTCCATCAGCGGCCCGGGTAGACGACTGCTTTGAGTTGTCCTGGTTGTTTGCCGGCGTTGAGTGCCTTTTCGGAGTCGGCGAGGGCGAATTTTCCGGTGACCAGGATGTCCAGATTCACTTTGCCGTCGGCGATAAGTTGGATGGCCAGGGGCCAGGTGTTGGTGTAGCGGAACACGCCGGAGACCCAGATCTCCCGGTTCTGGATGAAGGAGACGGGGAGTTCGACGTCGTCTGCCCCCAGCCCGACGAGGATGACCCTGCCGGCGGGGGCTACGGCCTTGATTCCGGAGCGGACCGCCTGCGGGGCACCGGAGGCGTCAATGAACGCATCGACGTCGAGCCCTTCCACGCTGTCGGTTCGAGCGTTCAGCGCGTGGGTGGCGCCGTGGTCGAGGGCAAAGGCGAGGCGGTCCTCCGCGATGTCACTGATGTAGATTTCCGTCGCACCGAAAGCCCTGGCCGCCTGAGCTGCGATGATGCCGATGGGGCCGGCGCCCGCAATGAGCACCCGGCTTCCCGGGCGGATTCCGGCCCGTTCGCAGGCCCACAGGCCAACGGAGAGCGGCTCGATAAGCGCTGCTGCTTCATCGCTGACGCTGTCCGGGATGTCGTAGGCGAAGTCGGACTGGATGGTCACGTACTCGGCGAACGCGCCGTCGATCGGCGGGGTGGCATAGAACTCGATGTCCGGGCAGAGGTTGTACCGCCCGGCCTTGCATTGGACACATTTTCGGCAGGGCCGCTGGGGTTCGACGGCGACGCGCTGGCCTATGCGGGCAGGGTCGACGGCGCTTCCGACGGCGGCGATCCGACCGGAGAGTTCGTGACCGAGGATCAGCGGGTGGTCCACGACGTAGTCGCCGATCCGGCCGTGCTCGTAGTAGTGGACGTCGCTGCCGCAGACGCCGACCGCGGCGACCTGCACCAGGACCTGGTCCGCCTCCAGCGTCGGGACGTCCAGGGTTTCCATTGCCATTTCGCCCTGGCGCTTCAGGACGGATGCGCGCATCGTTGCAGGCACATCCGTACCGAGCGCCGGGGACTGTGCAGTGGGTGTTGTCATCGGGAGGGTCCTTAGGAATGTGGCGGGAGGACGGTTACTTGACGGCGCCGAGGGAGAGGCCCTGGACGAGTTTGTCCTGGGCGGCGAAGCCTGCGAACAGGACCGGCAGGGAGATCACGACGGCGGCGGCGCAGACTTTCGCCAGGAACAGGCCTTGGCTTGAGACGAAGCCGGTGAGGAACACTGGTGCGGTTCCCGCCATGACTCCGGTGAGGACCCGAGCCAGGAGGAGTTCGTTCCAGCTGAAGATGAAGCAGATCAGAGCGGTGGCGGCAATGCCTGGCATGGCCACGGGGGCGACGATCTTCCGGAGCGTCAGGAGCAGTCCGGCGCCGTCGATCTGAGATGCCTCAAGCATTTCCACCGGGACTTCTGCGAGGAACGAACGCATCATCCAGACTGCGATCGGCAGGTTCATGGAGGTGTACATCAGGACCAGGAACCAGATGTTGTCGAGGGCTCCTGCAGTTTTTGCGAACAGGAACAGGGGCAGGATGGCGGCCACCACGGGCATCATCTTGGTGGACAGGAAGAAGAACATCACGTCGGTCCACTTTTTGATCGGGCGGATGGACAGCGCGTAAGCAGCCGGGATCGCGAGCACGAGGACCAGGACCGTGGAGAAAATGGATGCTGTCGCGGAGTTGATCAACGGCGGCCATGGGCTGACACCGGAGCTTGCGCCGAAGAATTCCTGGTACGCGTCGAGGGTGATGTCCGCTGCGATCGAGGGCGGGTTGGTGGCGGCGTCGGTCTCTGAGTGGAAGGAGGTCAAGATCATCCACAGAACGGGAGCCGCGAAGAGTAGGGCCAGCAGCCAGGCTGCGACGCCGGCGGCTGTGTTGTTGCGGGTCGGGTCCATGCGGGACTTGCCGCGACGTGGACTGCGGCCGGTATTGAGCGCGGTCGGGCCGGGAGGTGTGCTCTGCGGTGCAGCTGGGGTGAGGGTGCTCATCGTGCTGCCTCCTTCTTGAAGAGTGAAAAGACGGTGCGGAGTGCGAAGGTGGCCACAATGATGGTGCCGATGACCACCACGACGCCGGCGGCGGACGCCAGGCCGTATTCGTTGGCAAAGTAGAACGTCTGGTACACGGCGTAGGGCAGGTTAGCGGTGCCTAGGCCGCCTGATGTGAGAGTAAAGACGGCGTCGAAGTTCTGCACGATGTAGATGGCGCCGAGCAGACCACCGAGCTCCAGGTACTGGCGCAGGTGCGGCAGGGTGAGGTGCCGGAAGATGTCCCAGGGGGTGGCACCGTCCATCTGAGCGGCTTCCACGGTGTCCATGGGGCGCGACTGCAGGCCCGCGAGCAGGATCAGCATCATAAAGGGGGTCCACTGCCAGACCAACGACAGGATGACGGCCATCAGAGGGGCCTGGGAGAGGAGGTCCGGCTGCGGCGGAGTGTCGCTGCCGAACAGGGACCAGATCCAGGTCAAGGTGCCGTTGATCAATCCGTAGGTGGGGTTGAGGAGTGCGTGCTTCCAGACCAGCGCGGCGGCCACCGGGACCACGAGGAATGGTGCGATCAGCAAGGTCCGGGCCAGTCCTCGGCCGATGAACTTCTTGTCCAGCAGCAAGGCTAGGCCCAGCCCGATGGCGAGGCTGGCCAGGACGACGGAGACGGTCAGGACGATGGTGGTCAGAATGGCCTGGCGCAGGTCGGCGTTCGTGAGGACTTCAACGTAGTTACTGAAGCCCGCGAAGCCCGACTGATCCGGGCGGAGGCTGTTCCAGTTGAGGAACGAAATGATCAGCGTCACCACGAATGGAAGCTGCGTGACGATGATGACGAAGATCAGGGCCGGCAGCAGCGGTGCTCTCCGTGCCCACGCCATGGCACGTTCACGTGATTTGGCGTTCCTGGAAGGTCTGGTTGCGCTGTGTCCGGTCGGGGAGATGCGCGCTGGTGCGGTTGTCATGATGGTCTCCTGCGTTTCTGTGGCCCGGCCGGAGCCGGGCCACAGACGCGGTTGGTGTGGGTGCTACTTCTTGTACTTGTCGCCGATTTTTTGTGCGGCTTCCTGGCCCTTGGCCAGCGCATCTTCGACCGTGCCCTGGCCGGCAATAGCGGAGCTGATGCCTTGCGAAACGGTGGTGCCCAGGTCCGCGAATTCGGGAATACCGACGAACTGGATGCCCACCACGGGACGTTCCTGAGCGCCTGGATTCTTCGGGTCGGCGTTCTCGATGGCTGAGCGTTCAGCTTCAAAGAACGGGGCGGCCTTCTGGAACTCGGCGTTCTCGTAGGTGGAGATTCTCTTGCCGGAGGGAACCTTGGCCCAGCCCAGCTTGGAGGCAACCAGCTCTTCGTACTTCTGCGAGCTGGCCCACGCGATGAACTTGCCGGCGGCGTCCTGCTTCTTGGACGCAGCCTGCACACCCCATGACCAGGTCCACAGCCAGCCTGAAGACTTCGTTTCCTTGACCGGGGCCTGGACGTAGCCGATCTTGCCCTTCACCGGTGAAGCGTCGGCCTCAAGCGAACCGGCGGCCGAGGTGGCGTCGTACCACATGGCTACCTTGCTCTGGCTCATGTTGTTCAGGCACTCGGTGAAACCTGCCTGCGCGGCTCCGGCCTCACCATGCTTCTTCACCAAATCCACGTAGAACTCTGTCGCAGCCTTGAACTCAGGAGAGTCGACCTGGGCGTTCCAGTCCTTATCGAACCAGGTGCCACCGAACGTGTTCACCACTGTGGTCAGCGGTGCGAACACCTGGCCCCAGCCTGGCTGGCCACGGAGGCAGATTCCCTTCATTCCCGGCTCTGCTCCGTCTGCTTGGGCTGCGAGTGCCGCAACCTCATCCCATGTCGGCTTTTCTGAAATCTTCAATCCCTTGGCCTCAAAGATGTCCTTGCGGTACATCAGGAAGGATGACTCACCGTAGAACGGCTCGCCGTAGAGCTTGCCGTCCTTGCCCGTGAGGGAAGCGGTGTAGGCGGGGAGGATGTCGTCCTGGTTGAACTCAGCATCCTTGGCCACGTTGTCCAGGGGTGCCAGCCAGCCGTTGGCTGAGTAGAACGGGATCTCGTAGTTGGACAGGGAGGCGACGTCGTACTGGCCGGCCTGGCTGGAGAATTCCTGGCTGATCTTGGCCCGGACATCGTTCTCCGGCAGGATCGTGTAGTTGACCTTGATGCCGGTTTCCTTGGTGAAGTTATCTGCCGTGAGCTTTTGCAGGTCCTCCATCTGGGGGTTGTTCACCATCAGGACGTTGATGCTGTTCTGGTCACCGGCAGAGGTGCCTCCACCGGCGCCCGAACAGGCTGAGGCAGTCAGGGCCAGTGTCAGGGCACCAGCGGCGAGGGTGGCAGCGCGAATTTTCGGGCGCATTCAGGACTCCTTTGTTCTTCAGGGGGTGCACAACCCATCCGCTGACTGCTGTGTCAGGCGGTGGGCTGAAGCGCGAGGCAGAGACTAAGTAGGGGGACATGCCTCGCTGATGTACTTCAAGATTAGGCGTGTGGGATAGGGCACAACTAGCGCCCCTCTTGCTGATTTCTGATACAAATTTTCCGGGGGTGGCATTAGCATCAGCGCTATCATAGGGAAGAGCGGCAGTCTTCCTGTCCGCAGTTCATAAGCATTATTTTCGGAAACTTGAGCATGATTTTGGAGACTCGCCATGGCCACAGCCGTTTCAGTTGACGCCGGCTCCCCCGAAGGCGCCGCTGCCAGGCTCGCCGAGCGCCTTCTCGGAATGCAGGCCAACCGTGAGGTCATCCCGACCGATCCAAACCACTCCGTAAGGTGGCATGAACACGACTATCCGAGTCCCATTGCACGCTGGAACTACCACCCCGAATATGAGATCCACCTGATCCGCAAGGGAACAGGAAAATTCATCGTGGGTGACCACATCGGCACGTTTGAAGCCGGCCATGTTGCCCTCATCGGGTCCGGACTCCCCCACGACTGGGTCAGCGACCTTCAGCCCGGTGAGGTCCTGGAACGACGGGACGCCGTCATCCAGTTCGACGGTAAATGGATCCAGCAGTGCGCCGCCCTGATACCCGAGCTCGCCGAAGTCCACCTGCTCCTGGATCAGTCATCGCGGGGGATCCAGTTCCTGGGCCAAACAGCGCAGAATGCAGCGGCGTCCATCGAAGCCATGGGCAAATCCGACGGACTGTCCCGGCTGCGCCACCTGTTCGAACTGTTCGCTGTCCTTGCCCACGCCCCGCTTGAAGACCGCCTCTACCTCGCAGATGAGTGGTTCCGGCCCCAACTGGACCGGCAGGCCGCCGCCGTCGTCGATATCATTCTCGAGTACGTCTTCAACAACCACGCCGGCGACGTCAGGATGTCTGAAGCGGCGTCCCTGGTAGGAATGTCCGAGCCCACTTTCTCCAAGTATTTCAAGCGCGCCACCGGACAGAACTTCAGCGACCTGGTGCGCAAATTACGTCTTGCCCACGCCCGACGACTCCTCGAAGCCACGGACACTCCCATTTCCACCATCTGCTACGAGGTGGGATTCTCCAACCTCTCCAACTTCAACAGGCACTTCCTCAACGACCTAGGGGAAACACCAAGAAGTTACCGCCAGCGCGTTCAAAAATGAGGGCCTGGCAAGCACTCGGAGTCGGAGGTGGCGCTGGTTGAGTCAGATCGGACCTTGCGTCGTTTGAGCCGCATCGTCAGGGCTAAACGCATCCCGGGCAAGTCTGGTGAAATCTTCGACGAGGGCTGAAGGATCGCCGCGCCGATAGACAAGAAAAACTGAGATCGGCGGGGCATCGCGGACTAACCGATACACGACGCCAGGCCGCGGATTCTGCGCAGCGGTGGCCTCAGAGGACATGCCGATGGCTTGTCCGGTGGAGATGAGCATCAGCCATTCATCCACACCTTGCACTTGGCGGACCGAAGCCGGCCGCGCCGATCCAGTCCACAGGTCTTCCGTGGTGGTTCCTGTTCGCTGGTCGACGGCCAGCGTGTGACCGGCGAAGTCGGCCATGCGGAGGAAACGCCTCCGGGCCAGGGGATCCTCTGCGGCCACGGCGGCGTAGCGACCTTCCTTGCCGATGGGTGTGGAAGCGAAGCGGTTGTCACTGAACGGGCGCCTTACGACAGCAACGTCGGCGGAGCCATCCGCCAACCCTCCGGAAGCCGCATACGTCTGGACCCACACCAGGCTCACATCTGGGTGGGTTTGTGCCCACTTGCGTTGCAGGGCTGCTGTCCGGGCACCGAGCGCCGACCATGCATAACCGATTTTCAGTTCACGCGGTTCGTCACGGGCAGCATGTTCAAGGAGCGCGATCTCAGCCAGGACGCGTCGGGCGTGTTCAATGATCCGTTCCCCGGCAGGGGTGGGTGTGATGCTCCGTGTAGTCCTCTGCAGAATGCGTATACCCAGCGCCCGCTCCAGCGCTGCGACAGACCGGGAAACCGCAGCCTGCGACGTTCCCAACTCGATGGCGGCATCGGTGAACGTCTGGGCATCCACTACAGCAACCAGAGCACGAAGGTACCGCAGTTCAACATCCATACGCTCATCGTATAAAAAGCCCGTTGAACACATTTCTTACCCATGGTCCGGCCGGGGAAACTTTGGGTTATGGAAGCTCAGCCAGTACAAGGTATGCCCCAGTCCCACCGGCGCCAAGTGAATGACCGCACCAGCACATCGATTGCCCGTGGCGTCCTGATGATGACGGGAAGCGGACTCAGCAATCAGATCGGCGCCGGGATTGGTGCGCATGCCTTTCCAATCATCGGCCCGGCCGGCGTCGTGGCCGTTCGGCAGCTCGTGGCTGCCGCTGTCCTCCTTCCCATTGCGCGGCCGGCCTTCCATCGCTTCACCTGGCAACAGTGGTGGCCAATACTCCTGCTCGGAGCGGCGACCGCGCTAATGAACATCTGTCTGTATGTCGCCATCGACCGAATTGGACTTGGGCTTGCCGTTACCCTGGAATTCCTCGGACCCTTGGCGGTCGCTCTTCTATCCTCAAGGAGCCGTTGGGATCTGGTGTGTGGGGTCAGCGCGGGACTGGGTGTGTACGTTCTCGTCATGCCGGGCCCTAGCAGCGACTTCGCGGGAGTTGCCGTCGCCGTGGCCGCCGCCGTTTGCTGGGCAGCGTACATCCTCTTAAACAGAGTCGCTGGGGAGCGGCTGCCAGGTTTGCAAGCTCCTGCCGCTGGAACACTGGTATCCCTGGTTTTTTACCTGCCCGTGGCGGGCTATCTCCTCGCTCACGGAGCGTTGACCCCTCCGGCGCTTGTCTATGCAGTCGCGGCCGGGGTCCTTTGCTCGGTGGTCCCCTATGCAGCCGACCTCGTCGCACTCCGCCACGTGCCGGCGGGATTCTTCGGCGTCTTCATGAGCATCAACCCCATCCTCGCCGCGCTCTCCGGAACGGTAGTACTGGGACAGATCCTTGTACTCCACGAATGGCTTGGGATGGGGGTAATCGTTGCCACGAACACCGTGGCTATCTGGCTGGCAGGGCGCAGAAGCCAGACTGCGGCCGCCAAGGAAGCAAGGGAACACAGCTCAGTTAGCCACGGCCTTTGATCAGTTTCATCATGGGGTGGGAAATGATGTGCCGGATCCCCGGCAGCTTGGTCATCTTCTGCGTCTGGAAGCGTTCGTACTCGTTTCCGTCGGCAACATCCACCATCACAATGTAGTCCGGCACTCCGTAGACACGGCGGACCTCTGTCACTTCAGGGAGGGCAGCAACTGCTGTCTCAAAGTCCTCGACCGTCTGTCGGTCGGTCATGGTGATCTCGACAGACATGATGACGCGGAAACCCCGGCCAGCAGCCACCGGGTCGATGACCGCCCGGTAACCGGCGATGACTCCATCGGCTTCGAGTCGTTGCACCCGCCGCAGGCACGGAGCAGGTGTCAACCCTACCCTTCGTGCTAGCTCGAGATTGGTGAGACGACCTTCCTCTGAGAGCTGCAATATAATTTCCTGATCAAGGGCATCAAGCTTCCTTTGATTGCTCATATCTTCACTATAGGGCACTATTTAGCAACCCTATTTGGTGCCGATCTTCCTATGATTGTTCATTGGAATCCCAACCCGCTCAACCCACCCTTCGTGATTATTCACCGACCAAAACCCGGGACTTCACAGCGGCCATGCGCCTCTGCCTTCCCCCGATGATGGGTCTCCTGCCCATGGGTCTTGCCTTTGGCGTTGCAGTCGCACAGTCGCCCTTGGCCTGGTGGTGGGCCCCTGTATTTTCCACGGTCATTTTCGCGGGGTCCCTGGAGTTCATCCTCCTGGGCCTGGTTGTCGCCGTCGCACCGTTGACAACCGTCGCGCTCACCGCATTCCTCGTAAACTTCCGGCACGTTTTCTACGCACTTTCGTTCCCCATGCGCAGGGTCCACGGTATTGGCGCAAAGATCTACAGTACGCTTACGCTGACAGACTCCGCCTGGGCCCTGACAACATCCCGCGAAGCCCAGACATGGAGCAGGCGGCGAATCCTGACGGTCCAAGCGTGCTTCCAGATCACCTGGGCAGCCAGCGTCACCATCGGAGCATTAGGCGGATCCTTCATCCCGGAGGGTGTTGTTGGCCTCGACTTTGCGCTTACCGCGTTCTTTCTGGTCCTCTGCATCGACATGTGCCGCAACCGAAAGAACGTGCCCGTGCCGCTCGTCGCGCTGGGATGCGCCGTCGTTGGCAACCTGTTCTTCAACGACGGCATGCTTGTAGCGGCGATGATCCTCTTCGTCGCGTTCCTGCTGGCCCGCTATTCCGCCCTGAAAGTGATGAACCGACGTGCCTGAAACTTCCTACATTCTGGCCGCGATTCTCATCAGCTCGCTCATAACATGGGCACTGCGCGCTATTCCCTTCGCATTCCTTGCTCCGATGCGTCGAAGTGCCGTGCTGCCCTATCTGAACGAATATATGCCGCCGGGCGTCTTGGTCATCCTCGTGTTCTACACGGTTCGAAACACGCCGGTGTCGATCACGCCCCTGAATATCGCTGTGGCGGCCGGACTTGTCACCACTGCAGGACTGCACCTCTGGCGAAGCAACGCGACTCTAAGCATTCTCAGTGGAACAGCGGCACACGTAATCTTGGCATCCACGCTACCAACATGGTCTTGAGACCAGCCTTCTTACTCCGGTGGCGTACCAGTTCCTTGGATCCCGGACATGTAGCAGGTCGGCCGCGGCGAACATCGGGGCGTATCCCGGCTTCTCCCGGCTGCTCGCTGCGGAGGTGGCCTGGCGGACTGCGTCGGCCAGGCCGGCTTTAGCGATGGCGTACCGAGCGAGGTGATCCATCCACTCCCGCAGGGTTGATCCGCCGGTCGGGTCTTGAGCAGGTCCGCCCCACGCTCCGCCCCACGCCTGGTTAGGACTTCATCGACGAATTTGGCCTGGGTTGGTACACCGCCTCACCAGCGATTTCGCTCGCATCGAGGACCTGGACTCCGGTAGCGTTGACATGACTGCCGCGTTGAAGGACAGCGGCCGGTTCCTGACGATTCGAAGGCTGCCGGCGACTAGGCGTTCTTTTCCAGGGTTGGCGATTGCACGTTCTCGCGTTCCTCAAGTGCTCCCGTGACCGAGGCTGTGAGGCTGTTGGAGATGTGGATCCGCGCAAGTTCGGCCGCAGCGGCGCCGTCGCCGGCAATGACTAGCTCGAGTATCTGGTGGTGCTGGTTCAGGTCGATCGTCCGGGGTTCATCCCCAGGGGGGAGTTCGAGGCCGATGCGGCGATACCGGTCGGACTTGTCCCACAGGTCATCCAGGAGCTTGATCATGAAGTCGTTGTGCGATGCGGCGTAGACGGCCCGGTGGAATTCCCGATGCACCGTGATCGCTTCCTCGCCCCAGACCCGCGTGACAGGTAGTAGCTTCTCGGCTGCGCAACGCATTGCTGCGATGTCAGCGTCAGTCCGGCGGGAGGCTGCTAATTCTGTTGCCGATGGTTCGAGCGAGAGGCGGACTTCGAGGAGTTGCCGTGCTTCGGAGGCGCTCATGGCGGCCACCCTGGAATCCCTGTGGGTGTCCATGATGATCAGGCCCTCGCTTGAAAGCCGTCGGATCGCCTCACGCAGGGGGGTGATGCTCATTTGCATGTTGTCCGCCAGCTCGTACTGGGAGATGCGCGAGCCTGGGGCAAGGCCACCGGAGAGGATCAATTGGCGGAGTTCGTTGTACGCCAGACTGCCCTTACTGGAAAAGACGTTCGTGATGCTCATCTGACGCTCCGAATCTCTTGCCGAGGCGTGGCCCCGGCGCTCACGATTTAGCTCCTTGGAACATCTTATAAGAAACTCCCCCAGAAGGCTTGTGTGCCCCATCACTCCTGAGCTACCCTTGATCGCAGGTCTTATAAGATATTCGCTCAAGGGCTTGTGCCTTGGTCGCCTCGGGTTAACTTTGATCCGAGCCTTATAAGAAATAAGATCCCACTCAGGAGAGATTCAAAGATGAAAATTGTTTCCGCCCACGTCGGCACCATCCCCATCAGTTCCTCGATCCGCAATGCCTTCATTGACTTCACCAAGATGGACTGCACGATCATCGCGCTCGTCAGCGATGTGTTCGTCAACGGCAAGCCTCTGGTTGGCTATGGCTTCAACTCCAATGGCCGCTACAACGCCACCGGCATCCTGAAAGACCGCATCCTTCCGCGCATCATGGATGCCCCCTCCGAGGACCTTCTCGACGAGGACGGCCAGCTTTCGCCGGAGAAGGCGTGGGACCTGATGATGTCCAACGAAAAGCCCGGCGGACACGGCGAACGCTCGGTCGCCGTCGGCGTCGCCGACATGGCTCTGCACGACCTTGCCGCGAAGATCGCCGGTGTCCCGCTGTACCGATGGATCTCGGATCACTACGGTGACGGCAACCCGGACCAGGACGTCTTCGTCTACGCCGCTGGCGGTTACTACGCCCCCGGCAAGACCCTCGAAGACCTGCAGAACGAAATGCGCGGCTTCCTGGCCAAAGGCTACGACGTGGTCAAGATGAAGATCGGCGGCGCGGACCTCACCGAAGACCTCCGCCGCATCGAGGCCGTGATAGAGGTCCTCGACGGCGACGGTTCCCGCCTGATGGTGGACGTCAACGGCAAGTTCGACCTTGAGACGGCGCTGGAATACGGCAAAGCCATCGACCAGTACGGGCTGTTCTGGTACGAGGAAGTCGGCGACCCGCTGGACTACGCCCTCAACGCCACCCTCTCCGAGCACTACAGGAACCCGATTGCAACCGGAGAGAACCTGTTCTCCCTCCAGGACGCCCGCAACCTGATCCGCTACGGCGGCATGCGCCCGGACCGCGACTTCATCCAGGTCGACCCTGCCCTGAGCTATGGCCTGACGGAATACCGCCGGATCCAGGACATGCTCGCCCAGCACGGCTGGTCTTCCCGCCGCTGCATCCCCCACGGTGGACACCAGTTCTCCCTGCACATCGCAGCAGCCCTCAAGCTCGGCGGCAACGAGTCCTACCCGGGCGAGTTCCAGCCCACCGGCGGCTTCACCGACGACGCCGTCATTGTCAACAGCCGCGTAGCCCCGGGCGATCTGCCCGGCATCGGACTCGAAGGCAAGGCCGAGTTCTACAACGTCCTGCGCGAACTGCACAACTAACCACTCGGGTAGTGCCCCGGTCCCGGGCAGCATCACTGCTCGGGACCGCACCTCCCAAATTTTCTCCGTCTGCCGTGCAAAGGAGCACCCAAGATGTCGACCCACACCATGCAGAACCCGCACCACTCCGCCCACCCGCCCAAACAGCGATCCCGGTTGGGCCGGCTGCTGCGCGAACTCTGGTTCCAAGTCGTCCTAGGCGCAGTCCTGGGCATCGCCGTCGGCTTCCTCCTTCCCGAAGTCGGCAAACAGCTCACCCCGCTCAGCGACTGGTTCATCGCCCTGGTGAAGATGATCGTCATTCCGGTGGTGTTCTGCGTTGTTTCCCTTGGCATCGCATCCATGGACAGCCTGCGCAAGGCCGGCCGCATTGGTGTGAAGGCACTGGGCTACTTCCTCGCCCTGTCGCTGCTGTCGATGCTCATCGGCCTGGTTGTCGCCAACGTATTCCGTCCCGGCGACGGCATGAATATCGATCCGTCACAGCTGGACTCCAGCAAGGTTCCCGCCAAGGCCAGCGAAGGCTTCGACGGCATCGAGTTCGTCAACAACATCATCCCGGAGTCCCTGTTCGGCGCCTTGACAGGCCACACAATCATTGCCGCGCTGATGGTCTCCATCATCTTCGGTGCCGCAATGAATGTCTCCGGTGAAGCCGGTGCGTTCCTGACCAAGGGCATCCAGGCCCTGTCCACGGTCATCTTCAAGATCGTCAACTGGGTCATGCGCCTTGCCCCCATCGGCACATTCGGTGCACTGGCGGCCGTAGTGGCTAACTACGGGACCCAAAGCCTGCAGCAACTCGGCTACCTCGTCCTGCTGTTCACCGGAACCTGCATCCTCTACGTCCTTGTGGTCCTGGGCATCATCGCCCGTACCTGCGGACTGAACATCTTCACGGTCATGCGGTACTTCAAGGCAGAACTGCTGATCGCCCTGAGCACCTGCTCCAGCGAAGCGGTCCTTCCGCAGCTGATCAAGAAGCTCGAAGCAATGGGCGTCGGCAAATCCACAGTAGGCATCGTCATCCCGTCCGGGTTCTCTTTCAACCTCGACGGCTCCGCCGTCTACCTGACCATGGCCTCGGTGTTCCTGGCCCAGGCCGTAGGCATGGACCTGTCCTGGGAACAGCAGCTGGTCATGGTAGGCGTCATGATGCTCACCAGCAAGGGCACCGCTGGAATCGCCGGCGGCGCGTTTATCGTCCTGGCCAGCACCTTGAGCTCCGTCGGCGGCATCCCGCTCGCCGCTCTCGCCCTCATCGTCGGCATCGACCGGCTCCTGAACGAAGGCCGGGTGTTCATCAACGTCCTTGGCAACGTGATGGCAGCCGTCGTGGTCGGTAAGTGGGAAAAGGACTACGACCCCGAACAGGCCCGCAAAGCCCTGCACGCCGCAGGCCAGAGGAAGAACGAAATCCAAACCAGCGCGCCGGAACCCGTGGAAGCCGAGAAAGTCGACGCCCACTAACACCGGAAACGACCGTCAGGGCCGCTGCGCACACCGCGGCGGCCCTGACCGGCGTGGACCAGAGCTCCACGATCCGCGCAGCAACCACCCGCCCAGCACCAACGAGGAACCCATCCGGCTATGGCCCCACGCATCCTGATAACTACCGACTACCTCCACTCGGGAGATACCGTGGACCAGCTCCTGCGGGACCATGGCCTGGAACCGGTCTATTCACCCTCGCGGGGGCCACGCAGCCCGGAGGAACGCCGCTCGCTATTCAACAGCATTTCCGGGGCGATCCTCGCCAGCGAACCCGTCACCGCCGACATGCTCACCGGCGCTGCCTCCCTCAAAGTCATCGCACGCAGCGGGGTGGGGTACGACTCCATCGACGTCCAGGCGGCCGCCGCACAGGGGATCAGGGTCTGCAACGCACCAGGAACGAACCACCACTCGGTCGCTGAGCTGACTATCGGACTGATAATCATGGCCGCACGCCGCCTCGCCGAGGTCACCACCGCCGTCCGCCAAGGCGCCTGGCCGCGCGAGGCAGGCCATGAACTCCGCGGATCCACCCTTGGCATCATTGGCTACGGACCCAGCGGACGCGCCACCGCACTACTGGGCACCGCCCTTGGCATGAACGTCCTGGTGAGCACCGCCCACCCCGCCCCTGACACCAGCGCCATTCGATTCACGGATCTGGACACCGTCATCCGTGAGGCCGACTACCTCTCCCTGCACACCCGTGGAGGCCAATCCAGCGGCAAACTGATCGATGCGGGCCGGCTGCAAATGATGAAACCCACAGGAGTGCTCATCAACACAGCCCGCGGCTCAGTCGTGGACGAAGAAGCCCTCGCCAAAGCACTGTATGACGGCGCCATCGCCGGCGCCGCCCTGGACGTGCTCGAGACCGAACCCCTGCCAGGCGACAGCCCCCTCCGGGGCCTGGACAATGTGCTCATCACCTCCCACCTTGCCGGGCAGACGACCGAAGCCCGGAACCGGGCCGGCTTGGTCGCCGCGCGGGCTGTCATCGACGTCCTCGAAAACCGCGAACCGGCACACCCGGTTGATCGCTAACCCGAACACCAAGCAGAAACAACGAAGGAACCCTGATGTCGACACCCCACCGCATCGCAGTCATCCCCGGCGACGGAATCGGCACTGAAGTCGTGCCCGAAGGGTTGCGCGTTCTGGAGCTATGAAGGCCGCCTCATCGGATCTGCGCATTCTACGCGAAAATTGCGACGGCGGAGGCTGTGTCATGCGAGCAGGCCACCGGGGGCCTGGTCGAGGCCCCTAATGCTATGTGCCACATCACATTCACGAGTTTTCGTCATGCGGCCCCGGCCCCGCGTATCCGTGAACAGCCAAAGCATCATCGCTGTTTGTCATTCTGATACTCGATCATCGCTGGCCGGGCCCTCGCCGCAACCAGGGCGCTAAGCGCCGACCGCGCCACAAAATTTCGTTCGGCGCTCCTCCGTCGCTTATCTCCTTACGAAATTTCCCGGCTTCGGTCGGTTCCCCAAGTTGCACTCCGGCCCCTGATCCCAGCAGTGAGCTCCATTATCAGAGCGACGCCTACATCCAATGACCGGGATCACCGGCAAGGCGACCAAGGAAACGGAATCATGGAAACGCTCACCATCAAATCCCCCGCAGACCTGCTCAGCTTCATCGGACACACCCTCGGCTTCTGGCCCCAGGGAAGTACCGAACGCACCTCCTCCCGGTCGACCTCGCGCCCGGACGCCCATGACAAGGAAGGCCCCTCGGACGAAGCAGGACCCCACGTCAGAACTTTGCTCGGCTGTAGTCATGTCGCTCGGCCCATGCGCCGTCAATGAATTCGTGTAGGGCAAGCCGAGAGGAGCAAGCCAACCGTGCCAAGCACTAAAAGCATATTTAAGTGTGGACAATGTCCACACCATCTTTGGCCCTACAAACGGTCTAACCGACCCCGCGCACCTAGGCGAATCGACGCAGCCAGTCAGGAAGAAACTTTAGAAAAAGTTGGCCCAAGTCATGTCATCAAGACAGATACGGACCATGAACAGGTAAGCGGGCCAACCAGGCCGCCACAACCAAGAAAGGAACGCATAGCAGGAGCACAGAAACAGCAGGCGGAAGGCCCACCAGCCAGGACGCTGAACCCGCCACCCACACACCTGAATAGGCCACCGCGGGGGCCAGGCCAGAGCCCGCGCACTAGCGTCAGAGGGACGCCACCACAAGCTTTGTACACACGTTAAAGCAAAAATCCCCTCCGACGAGGGGATCTGCTGTGCCCGAGGTGGGACTCGAACCGCATTCCAACCCCTGCAAACACTCGGAACTCCCGAAAACATACCGAATCCGGCCCAGTCCGACCGATATACGACCCGATCCGAAGCCAAAAGTGTGGACATTGTCCACACTTCTTTTTTGCCAAGTTTTTTACCAGTTGCTACATGCATTTCGGTTGCCGCACCCCTCCGCGGGCGAGGCAGTTTCGTGCCTGCCCTATGCACTTTCAGTTGGGCATCACCTGGCGCACAGACCTGCGCTAGATCGTTGCCGAGATCAGTCGCTGTCGGTGCCAGATGGAGGTGGCGCGGCATGAGCGAGGACTCGCAGGGCACGATGGCGGTGGTTTCACCTCTCACACGCATTCATGTCCGGAAGCCTGGCGAAAGGCATGACCCGAGTCCAGCCCGCAGGTAAATCAATGAGGAGATCCTTCATCGCTGCTGCTTGTCGTTCTGATGATCCATCATCGCTGGACGAGCCCTCTGCGCAACCAGGGCGCTCCCGCGCCGGCCCCGATCAAAAACTTCGCACGGCGCTCCTCCGTCGCTTATTTCCTCACGAACTTTTTGATCGCGCCCGGTCCCCCAAGTTGCACTCCGGCCCCTCACGCCCAGCGGCTGGTCCCCTATCAGAACGACGCCCAAATCCAACCACCGCCGACGGTTCCAAGCGAGGTCGAAGAGTACACCTCGACATATGCTCCCTTAGCGGCGTTGGAAATTGGCGGGAGCGGCCTTCGCACGATGAGCTCCGCTGCGGCAATCAAGGCTTGCATCCTGCACGATGCTGGTGCTCGTCCAGTAGGACGAAGTGATCCCCTCCCAGACCTGGTCGCCGTCGAGATCCAGGCCGAGTTTCCTGACGTGTTGATGTACGAGAAGACGTCCGCTGTGCGAAAGGTTAGCGTGCACGGCCGCCGCAGCTTCCCCATCAGCTCGGCTGACGGCTTCTACGATGGGATAATGCTCGTGCGCAATGTCGACCAAAATGCGGTCAACTCCAGCCATTGATGCACCAAGGATCCGAGTGGACGTCTGGAGCCGATACGCATGGGACACTGATGGGCGCCACCGTGTCGAGTGACCCGCATCAATACGGACCTGCACCTTGCATGCTCCACGTCTCGGACTCTTTGCGAAGCAGTGACGCGTGCGGTCAAGTCAGATGGTTGCTGCCGTGGGATCCCAGTCTTCGGAAAGGGGAACTGGGGCTGCATTCGCTGAAGACAGCTGGATCCATCGACGTTCACGGCCGGCTTCCTGGATTGCCAAGAGTACATCGAGGACGTGTAAGGCAAGGGTGCCCGAGGCCCGCTCTTCTTGGCCGCTGCGGATCGACCTTGCAAGGTCGACGACTCCGACCCCGCGCCCCCATATTGAGCCTTTTGCCGGCACTCCCTTAGGTTCTCCGATCATCGGAAAGAGGGTTAAGTCCCCCTCTGTAAAGTTTGGGTTGGGTACGACGAGTGTGCCGTCGGTGCCGCTTACTTCGAAGAGGTTGCGTCTGATTCCGCATTCAAAACTGGTGATTAGCGTAGCGGTAGCTCCCGAGGCGAATTCGAGCAGAGCCATGTCCTGGCTGGGTACCTTGACTTCGAATTCGGTGCCGGCGTTTGGGCCCACCAGTATCTGGCGGGTCTTGCGCGCGGTGGAGGGAACAGAGGCCACGCGCTGGACCGGCCCCATCATCTGGATGAAGGCAGTCACATAGTACGGTCCCATATCCAGAGTGGGGCCAGCACCGTCATCGTAGAGGAAGGCTGGGTTGGGATGGACGCGCTCGGGGCCCGGCGACTGGACAATTCCCATCGCGGACGTTGGCCGACCGATTAGTCCGTTTAGGATTTCCCGTTGAGCGGTTTGCAAGGCCGCTCCGAGGAAAGTGTCAGGCGCGCAGGCGCTGCGGAGTCCGCGGTTCCTGGCCTCCTGCAGCAGTGTGGCGGCGTCCTCCCGGCTGAGAGTTATGGGCTTCTCACTCCAGACGTGCTTGCCGCTGGCCAGAATCTGCATGGACACTTCGAAGTGGACGGCGGGAATTGTCAGGTTGATGACGATTTCGATGTCATCTGAACTCAGGAGATCTTCCACCGATTGCGCGCGCATTCCGTACGATTGCGCCTTCTCCGCGGCCCGGTCCAGGTCCAGATCGGCGATCGCTTTCAGTTCAAGGTCTGGAAACTGTCTCATGTTGTCCAGATACATGCCACTGATCATTCCGGCGCCAATGATTCCTACGCCCGCCCGTTCGGTGCTCAACGGTCCACCTCTGACAGGAACTTGAAGCTCTCTTCTACGGCCGTGAACATGTCACCGGAAAAGTCGTCGAGTTCTGCAATGCGGGCCGCGTTAGGAGCTGCGGCAAGAATGGCTGCCAAGGGCATCTGTCCCTTGCCCAGAGCAGTTTGCGACTTCAGATTCGTTGAGCAGAGGCCATCCTTGACATGGAGAAACTTGACCCGGTCACCGAGTCTGCTCAGGAGTGCCGGCGCCGAAACGCCGCCGACTTCTGCCCAGAAGGTGTCTACCTCGAGGACGACGTCTTCGGACAGTGCATTCGCAAAAATCTCGAGTCCCGTGGTGCCATGAATGTCTACTGCGAACTCTTCGTGATGGTTGTGGTATCCGACAGTGACGCCGGATGGCCGCGCTAGATCGGCCACAGCGCTGAGTTCAGCCGCTGCGTCTTCAATGTCTGCTCGATTCGTCCACCGGGAGACTGCGATACGAGGCTCGATGAGCGTTCTGACACCCAAGCCAACCGCGGCTTGGATGGCAGCCCGGGGATCGCCTTCGATCAGGCTGGCATGGGCACTGAGTGCCCTCAGCCCAGTCTCCTCCAACGCTGATTTGTATGCGTCAAAGTATTCCTCAATCCTGTACAGCTCGACGGCTTCGTAGCCAATCTCTGCAACCCTCTTCAGGGTGCCGCCGAGATCTTCCTGGAGACTGCCTCGCAGCGTATAAAGCTGCACAGCGTGGACGGGACGGGCCATAGTTTCCTCTTTATCTTCCGTTCGGGAGAAGTGTCTCCGCACGAAAACTTGCACTTGTTCGCCAGTCGCAACACCCAACTCACATGCGAGTTTGTCTTTATGGGGGTTTCGGCAAGAGGGTGAGGTTCATTCGTCTTGTTTCCGGTCTGAGCGCGGCTCGCTGCCACCACCCCAGATGGGTCGATTCGAGACCGAAACGCGGACCCTTCTGGTCAAGATGCCGGGACGCACCGAGCATGAGGTGTGCCGTGCCGATCCAAGTCTGGCCGGTCTGTTGCGAACCGCTTCTTCCCTCGATAGATGCCTGATTCTCTCGTCCAATGTTTCTAGCCCGAGTTCGATGGCGCTGTGTCTGCTTCGTAACGGAGACCAATTTGCCTTCTAATACTGTCCATGGCCAGCATCACGGCGACGGTTTCATCTGGAGGGAGGATGGTGGCCGCTGCTGATCCGCCGGCCAAGATCAAACGTTCCAGTTCGGCAGCCTGGAACTGCATTCCGCGGCCTTTGACCGGTCTATAGAAGCGCTCCAAGACGCCTTTGTCCGTGGCAAATACTGTGAACGTCGTGGCGTTGTACCAAGTGGACTCGATATCAATCCATCCAGTAGTGCCAATTACTGTGGCGCTGTTAGTTCCAGTGGAATCCAGGGAGCAGTCAATTATGGCCTGCTGTCCCTTCGAGTACTCGAAGATGGCCGCGGTCTGGCGGTCTACGCCTGCTGGCGTTAGAGAAGAACTGGCTCGGATAACTTCAGGAGGCCCGAATATGTCGAAGGCGAACGAGACGGGGTAGATGCCGAGGTCAAGCAGGGCTCCGCCGCCCAGAGCATGGTCGTTCAGCCTGTGGGACGGATCTTGGGACGCGTTTTGGTTGTGGCTGGCGATAATCTTCCGGACTTCGCCGATGGTGCCTTCTTGGAGGATCTCTCGGAGTCGGATCATGTGGGGGAGGAAGCGGCTCCACATGGCTTCCAGTGCCACAAGGCCCGTGGCTTTGGCCAGGTCGACGACTTCACGTGCTTCGCGGGCATTGACAGTGAAGGGCTTCTCGACCAAAACGTGTTTTCCGGCATTCAATGCGAGAAGGGCATGGGCATGGTGGAACGTGTGCGGCGTCGCCACGTAGATGACGTCAACTTCTGGGTCTGCCACCAGCGCTTCATAGCTGTCGTGGGCCGTGGGAATGTTGAATTTTGCGCTGAAAGCCAGGCTTGCTTCCGGCGTTCGGGATCCAACGGCCTGCACAGTGAAACCGTTCGCGATCAGGTCTTTGGTCTGGATGCCGGCGATAAGGCCAGTGCCCAGGATTCCCCAACGGAAGTGACCATTCGAGGTGCCTCTGTTCTGAATCATGGCTAGTCCTTAGTGGTTAAGACGCGTTGAAGGTGGTCTCGTGACCCCGAGAAGCCGACCATGCGATTCAGCGGTGCGCCATGGAACATGGATGTCACTCAAAGATGCCGATTGTACATCTCATACCAATTGGTAATTTGTTCTTATATTGCCGCAGATCTGGCTCACAGGCAAGGCCCAGAGATGACTCCCGCAGCGACGGCCTTCCCCGGGTTGCCAAAATTCAATGGCAGCGTTGGGGACCCTGGGGCCGAGTGAAACGAAGCGGAACCGGGTTTCATCTAGTTCGACCTCGCCGGGCGGTCACGAAGACCAGAAAACCTTCAGAGGACTCACACCTCCAAGCAAATGCCCATGCTGGGTACAACGACAACCGCACTCCCCCACTGAGGGAACGCGGTTATTGTTGTGGCGGGACCGCGGACAGGCCATCAGCGTCCACGCAGTAAGCTTGTTGCCGTCGAGCAACGCGTGTGTTGAAATTTGGGGACATAAGAAGTACCCACCGATTTCGCGGCAGCGGCCGGCGGTATCTCCGCCCGATTAAGCGGCACTGGCGCCCCATAGCGAGCAAGAGTAGCGTCCATAACAGAAATGGCGCCTCTGAAACTACTCCATTTTGCAGGCAGCAGTGTTTCCCGGGCGCCGGGGCGCACTGGAGTCAGTCTCATAAAGGGGACGGGATGGCTGGATGGAATGCTGATACCGCTGCTGGTCCCCTTGGGGCTGGAACGGTCACGTTAGTGGAAGGATCATCCTTCTGCATTTCCGGCCCAAACGGGGATATCCGCCCTGAACATCCGCACGGCGTCTTTTTTCAGGACACTCGTATCCTGTCCCTTTGGATCGTGACCATCAATGGCCAGCCCATTGAGCCACTGGCCGCGGAGACGAAGGAACCGTATCGCGCCCTGTTTGCCGGCCGGGTGCCTCGTTCGGACGGCCACACCGACAGTCCGCTGATCGTCGAGCGCCTGCGCGAAGTGGGCGCAGGCATTCAAGAGCAGGTCACTCTCCGCAATTTCTCGAACGAGCCTGCCGAATGTGCGGTCTCCCTGACGGTCGAAGCGGACTTCGCTGATCTTTTCGAAGTCAAAGAGGCACGAATTCAGGGGCGTTGGGACGAAACGCGTCACGTAGACGGGGACACGCTGACCATCAGGGCTGCCTGGCAGGACGTTCGGAAGTGCGTCCTCATCCAGGCACCGGGAGCCGACGTCACACCAGAGGGCTTAAGCTATCGAGTCACGGTTGCTCCGCATGGCCAGTGGACGTCGGTCCTCACTGCGGTGCCGAGCACGGAGGCGACAAGTCCGCATCCGCCGTCGTTCATTCATCTTGATGCAGAAGGCATGTCCGCCAGTGACCGCCGCCGACAGGGATGGGTGGCGAAAATTCCCGTGGTCCGCATGGGAAACCGCTCCATCGAACGGACGCTGCGCCGGAGCTATGACGACCTGGGTGCCCTTCGAATCGAAGATCCTAACCATCCGGACCGTGTGGTGGTGGCCGCAGGGGCGCCTTGGTTCATGACCCTGTTCGGCCGGGACTCCCTGCTGGCATCGCACATGGCCGCGCCAGTGGATCCTTCCCTGGCCCTGGGTACGCTTCAGACGCTGGCGGACCGCCAAGGCATGGTGGTGGACGCCGTGAGCGAGGAGGAACCGGGCAAGATCCTGCATGAAGTAAGGCTCGATGTCTCCAGTGGACTCTCCCTGGGCGGCAAGTCCGTCTACTACGGAAGCGTCGACGCCACGCCCCTTTTCGTTTGCGTCTTGGGCACAGTAAGCCGGTGGGGTTTCGCCAAGGAAACCATCGCCGCACTGCTCCCGCACGCGGACCGGGCAATGGACTGGATCCGTGACTACGGGGACAAGGACGGCGACGGGTTCGTTGAGTACAACCGCCTGAACCCCCGGGGGCTCATCAATCAGGGCTGGAAAGACTCCTGGGACGGCATCAACTTCGCCGACGGCGCACTGGCCGAGCCGCCAATCGCGCTCTGCGAAGTGCAGGCCTACGTTTACCAGGCTCATATGTCCCGGGCATGGATGGCGTATGACGACGGCGATATGGCCTTGGGAGACGAACTCGCCGACCGCGGGGCAAAGTTCAAGAAACGGTTCAACGAGCAGTTCTGGATGCCTGACCGCGGATACTACGCCATCGCCCTGGATGGGAAGAAGCGGCAGGTCGACGCGTGCGCCTCCAACATGGGCCACTGTCTATGGGTCGGTCTCGTGGACGAGGACAAGGCACCCCTGGTGGCCAAACGGCTGATGTCCCCCGATATGTTCAGCGGCTGGGGTGTGCGCACTCTCGCCAGCAACATGGGCGCCTATAACCCGGCCAGCTACCACAATGGCTCGGTCTGGCCCCATGACAACGCAATCATTGCCCAAGGACTCATGCGCTACGGCTTTGTGGCCGAGGCGCAACGGATCTCTACCGCCCTGCTGGAGGCAGCGGAATTCTCCGATGGTCGGTTGCCGGAATTGTTCTGTGGTTTCGGCCGTGAGCAGTTCAAGGCACCGGTCCCCTACCCGACGGCATGCTCACCGCAAGCCTGGGCGGCCACAGCGCCGATACTGCTCTTAACGAGCCTGATGCAGTATGACGCGCACGTATCCCTCGGAGGCGTCTGGATGGATCCCGCGCTGCCCAAGTCGTACGGGGACCTGCACATCCGCAATGCACCCATGGCAGGCGGCAGAATCACCATCGATGTGAGCAAAAATAAACCGTCAATCCGAGGACTGCCCGAAGGAATAGTCTTTCACCGGGGACACCGACCCTCAATGACGGAGCTCGTGGAACAAGTGGGCCGCATTGCTAGGGCCTAATCCGGTGCCCGGTCGGTGCCAACCCTGTCGGCAGCACAGCCCCAAGGGCCGCCGAGAGACTGGATTTCAGTCATCCTGACCATGCCCTACAAGAACGCGCACTCGTATCCGGCCAGTTGGCGCCGATCTAACACGATGCACAACCTTGGCAGTATCAAACCCTGAATTTCGCGCACGGTGACTGGCCGCATTCGCCTCTGTTGCCCGCAGGAAAGCGGGTTACTAGCGTGGCGGGCAACCCATGGCCAGCTGCTTCACTACGTGTTTGTTGTGACAGGCCCAGTTCCACAAGGAGTTGTTCAATGAAGATCATCGTTCTGATTAAGCAGGTGCCAGACACGTCCGAGGACAGGCACCTTGATTCTGCAACAGGCCTTCTCGACAGAAGCTCAACCGAAGGCGTGATCGACGAAGTCAACGAGCGAGGCCTGGAAGTGGCTCTTCAGTACAAGGATTCCCACAAAGGAACTGAGGTGGTGGCCTTGTCCATGGGGCCACAGGGCACCAGTCAAGCCCTTCGAAAAGCTTTGTCCATGGGAGCTGACGCCGCCATTCATTTGCTGGACGTTAATCTTTCGGGCGGGGACGCCGCCTGGACATCGAAAGCGCTTTCGGCCGCTCTAAAAACAACTGCCTTTGACCTCGTCGTGGCCGGAAACGAGTCGACCGATGGGCGCGGTGGAGCGGTTCCGGCCATGGTGGCTGAACGCCTTTCATTGCCCCTTCTCGGTTCGATCAGCGCGGTGGACATTCACAGCACCTCCGTCACAGGTCAGCGTGAGGTTGAATCAGGCACGCTCAGTGTCCGCGCTTCCTTGCCCGCGGTTATCACGGTGACTGAGCGTTCACCTGAGGCGCGCTTTCCAAATTTCAAAGGCATGTTGACGGCGAAGCGAAAACCCGTGAAGACCTTGTCCCTGGCGGACCTGAGCCTGGATCCCTCGGAACGTTCAGCCGCAGCACGCTCAGTGGTCGTTTCCGTTGCAGCACGCCCGGCCCGTCAAGCAGGAAAGAAGATCTTCGACAGTGGTACCGCCGGTGTTGAGCTTGCTGAATTCCTTGCCGCCGGCCGGCTGCTCTAAAGGAGGACAAAAATGTCAAACATACTAGTGCTCGTTGAACTTTCGACCGCAGGGAACATCTCCCGAAGTGCCGGCGAATTGCTGTCCTTGGCTTCCACACTGGGCACCCCTGTTGCGGTTCTGGCCACACCCCATGTGGCGCCCGGGATAGTCACGGAGCTGGGCTCACTCGGAGCGCAGCACGTTTTCCTTGGCCAAACCGAAACGGAACCGATGCTGCTCCTGACACCCCAGGTTGAAGCTCTCTGGCAGGCTGTTCAAAAGTTCCGGCCCTCCGCTGTGCTGGCCTCCAGCACAATTGATGGTCGCGAAGCAGCCGCGCGGCTGGTCGCACGTACCGAAGGCGTCCTCCTTGCCAACGCTGTCGCAGTTAGATTCGATGGTGAACGCATCGTGGCAACAAACTCAGTCTTCGGCGGCTCGTATTCCGTGGAATCTACGGCTGAAGGGGGGTTGCCCATCATCACAGTGCAGTCAGGTGTTCTGGAGGGCAGGGCACCTGAAGTAGCTGCTCACGTTACTGTGCATCATTTGACCCTCAATCCGGAAGGATCCGGCGTAGTCGAAGGATCCACAGCTGTCGTCGCCTCGTCCCGTCCCGATCTGCGCACGGCTGGCAAGGTTGTGTCCGGCGGTCGGGGCATGGGTTCCAAAGAAAACTTCGCCCTGGTTGAAGAACTCGCCGACGTACTCGACGCGGCAGTGGGCGCCTCTCGTGCCGCCGTTGACGCCGGCTACGTTGCTCAAAGCTCCCAAGTTGGGCAGACCGGGGTCAGCGTAACCCCGGAACTTTACATCGCTCTGGGAATCTCCGGGGCAATACAACATAGGGCAGGCATGCAGACGGCAAAAACAATCGTGGCCATCAACTCCGACGAGGACGCACCAATTTTCGATGTGGCTGACTTTGGAATCGTTGGGGACGTTTTCGCCGTGGTACCGCAGCTGATATCGGCCATCCGGTCACGGTCACAAGGAAGCAGCTAGGCCATGCCAACCTCAGTGAAGAATCGGCAAACGCCGAAGACAAAATGGACAAAATGGACACGACTGGCATTAACCGCGGCAGCGGCCCTGCTGCTGCTGCTTGCCGCCGTCTTGGCAGCGAAATGGTTCATGGCCCTTGACGGCACCACTTCATTCCTTCAAGAATTCCAAGGGCACACAAAGCGCCCAGAAGGAACGCCCGCTGGCTTTCCCGCCTGGCTCGGTTGGCAGCACTTTCTCAACACGTTCTTTCTGGTACTGATCATTAGGACGGGGTGGCAGATACGGACCGATACTCGGCCGAACGGGCATTGGACCCGGAACAACAGAGGCTTTGTTCGGACCAAGAGGGCGCCAACTAAAATCAGTCTCGACCTGTGGCTTCACCTGACCCTCGATGTACTTTGGATTCTGAACGGCATCATTTTCGTCATCCTGTTATTTATGACAGGGCATTGGCAGCGAATCGTTCCCACAAGTTGGGATATCGTTCCTAACGCACTGTCAGCGGGGCTGCAGTACCTTGCCCTGGATTGGCCGACGGAGGACGGCTGGGTTAACTACAACGCGCTGCAGTTGCTCGCCTATTTCGTCACCGTCTTCATGGCGGCACCCTTGGCTTTTCTCACCGGGCTGCGAATGTCCCCACTGTGGCCAAAACAACTCAGCAAGCTCAATCGGATGTACCCCATAGAGGTCGCCCGGGCTCTCCACTTTCCGGTGATGATTTACTTCGTAGGGTTCGTCGTCGTTCATGTGGCCCTGGTACTCGCCACAGGCGCTTTGCGCAACCTCAACCACATGTACGCATCAAGCAACGAGGAGAACTGGACCGGATTCTGGATCTTCGGCGCTTCGCTGATCGTCATGGTCGCCGCCTGGTTCCTGACCAAACCCCTGTTTCTGCGCCCCGTGGCCTCACTGACTGGCTCAGTCACCCGCTAGCTGTCCGTCCAGTGACAACCCCGACAGCGGCGGAGCCGTCGGGGTTGTCGTCTTTCCTCCCGCGGAACAATGCAGGGCGCTCCGCTTCCCCGTAACTGGGACAAGCGAAGCGCCCCCGTGGTTCGTCCGCAAAAGGCAGGGCCCTCGTCACTCGACGAGGGCCTGCCTACTTTATGAGATTTGCCCGGATGAGTGTTGCCTGGGCGTGCTTCAGGATCGGCCCGTCAACCATCTTTCCGCTGTAGCTGAAGACGCCATTGCCTGCGTCCGCTGCTGCCCTGAGCAGCTTCGATGCAGCCAGGACTTCCTCTGGCGTGGGTGCGTAGGCCTCACGGACGATGTTCACCTGGCTTGGATGAATACATGCCTTTGACGCGAACCCGGAGGCCACAGCGTCAGCAGCCTCGAAGGCCAATCCATCGAGATCCGAGATGTCGACAAAGACGGAATCGACGACATGTTTGCCGGCCGCAACACCAGCCAGAAGCACGGCTGACCGTGCATGCATTGCGACAGCACGATAACGGCCCTCTTCCGTCCTGCTTGACGTTCCGCCCAGGGATGCCACCAGGTCTTCGGCTCCCCACATCAGGGCCATGACATTAGGCTCGGCCGCAATCTGGGATACGTTGACGATCCCGGCAGCGGTCTCGCAAAGGGCAATGACTGCGTAGCCCTGTAGGGTTCGCAACTGCCAAGCCTGCTCAGCCTTAGCCAGCATGACGGTTCGGTACGGCGTCTGCGCCAGGCACTCGAGGTCCCTGGCGAGTTCCTCCGTTCCGGCTGGATTTATCCGGACAATCGTTCGGCGTGGGTCGAGCGCGGAGTCGGGCGCCTGGGTCAGGATAGCCAGGCGGGCGAGTTCTTTATTTTCGGGCGACACAGCGTCCTCCAGGTCCAGGATCACGGTGTCTGCCCGTTCCGCTGCTTTCTGGTAGCGTTCGGGCCGGTCAGCCGGGCAAAACAGGAGAGCGGGCCCCTGTACCAGATTCGCGGTCATGTTACCCGCCCTGCTGCAAGATGTGTGCTTTTCTGGTCCACATCAGGCTGCTCCTCGTCACGACGGCGACCACGTTCCCGTACTGGTTACGGCCCACGTGTTTCATCGTCACGATTCCTTGGCCGGGGCGGGACGCAGATGGCCGCTTCTGGCTGATAACCGTCTCCGTGTAGAGGGTGTCTCCGTGGTACAGCGGGTGAGGGAAAGTGATGTCTGTCAGTCCGAGTTGGGCGACTATGGTGCCTTGCGTCAGCTGGGGCACGGACTGACCTACGACAGTGGCCAGGGTAAACATTGAATTAATCAGTCGCTGGCCAAAGGGCTGCCCTGCACTCCATGCTGAATCCAGATGAAGCGCCTGCGTGTTCATAGTCATGGTGGTGAACAGTACGTTGTCTGTTTCCGTTACTGTCCTCCCGGGCCGGTGCGCGTAAACGACGCCTTCTTCGAGTTCATCGAAATACAGCCCACGCTGTTCAACGATGCGGTTGCTGGGGCAACGGACAGTGGTGGGGTTTGCGGTCTCTTCATCCATGAGTGCGGTCACTCTGAGCTACAAGCCGAGTTCGCGGGCGATGAGCATCAGCTGAACCTCGGTGGTGCCCTCCCCGACTTCAAGGATCTTGGAGTCGCGGTAGTGGCGTGCCACGGTGAATTCGTTGATGAAGCCATAGCCGCCGAACACCTGGGTGGCATCCCGCGCATTGTCCATGGCTGCCTCGCCTGCGACCATCTTAGCTATGGCGGCTTCGGTCTTGAACGGCTTCCCCGCCAGCATCCTCGCGGCCGCATCGTAGTAGGCCAACCGTGCAGTGTGGGCGCGGGCCTGCATGCGGGCGATCTTGAAGGCGATGGCCTGGTACTTGCCGATGTGATGGCCAAAAGCACTGCGTTCCTTGGCGTATTTAACCGAGAGGTCCACACAGCCTTGGGCCGCTCCGGTGGCCAGGGCGGCGATGGCGATCCGGCCTTCGTCGAGAATGGACAGGAAGTTCGCGTAGCCCCTGCCCTGTTCTCCGAGCAGGTTTTCTTCCGGAACGTGGACGTCTTTGAGCGTCAGGGGGTGGGTGTCGGAGGCGTTCCAGCCCACCTTGTTGTACGCTTTCTCGGCCTTGAATCCGGGCGTGCTGGTGGGCACCAGGATGGTGGAGATTTCCTTCTTGATGCTCCCGTCCTTGCGCTCGTGCCTGCCTGTGACGGCGGTGACCGTGACCAGCCGGGTGATGTCCGTGCCCGAGTTGGTGATGAATTCCTTGTTCCCGTTGATGATCCATTCGCCGCCTTCCAGCCTGGCGGTGGTCTTGGTGCCGCCGGCATCCGAGCCCGCCTCAGGCTCCGTCAGTCCGAATCCAGCGAGCGCCTTACCGGAGGCCAGCGCAGGGAGCCATTCCTTCTTCTGGGCATCGGTGCCGAAGCGGTAGATAGGCATGGCGCCCAGGGAGACGCCGGCCTCCAGGGTGATCGCCACAGACTGATCCACCCGGGCCAACTGCTCCAGTGCCAGCGCCAGCGCAAAGTAATCGCCGCCCATGCCACCGAACTCCTCCGGGAACGGCAAACCAAAGAGGCCCATGTCGGCCATCTGCGACACCACTTTATACGGAAAACTGTGCTCCTCATCGTGCCTGGCTGACACCGGGGCCACGACCTCATCCGCGAACTCTCTGACTGTCTTGCTGAGTTCCTGGTACTCCTCGCTGAGCTCAAAATCAGGCATGGTGTTGCTCCGTTTCACTATTGGGGTCTGTTCTTTTTGTCTGGTTCGCTGGCAGATTGGATGGTTGGTCCTCGACCGGGACGGGATCGAGGGGATGAATTGTCGCCACCACTTCGTCGGCTTTGACGAGGTCACCGCTTCGGCTTGTGACGTGGACGGTGCCGGCCAGCGGTGCGAGGAGTTGGTGCTCCATTTTCATGGCTTCCACTGCCAGCAGCAGCTGCCCTTCGGTGACGATGGCCCCGTTACTGACGGCTACCGAAACCACTGTTCCGGGCATGGGCGCGCGGACCTGCGGATCGGCTCTGCCTTCGTCCCTCTCAATGGCGGCAAGCACATATGCCAGCCGCAATTCACGGCTGAGGATCTCCAAACGGCACCCCCACCCGCCGTTACCAAGGAACATCTCGCCAGGACGCACAATGGTTGCTTCCAAAGGGCGGGCCCTGCCCAATGAAGTACTTTGGGGCTCGCCGGGACAGGATCCGGGAATCATCGAGTAGATGGAGTCGTCACCATCCAGGGTGAGGCGAAACCTGGAATCCGCGAGTGCCGTCAAGGAGGCTGTTCGTTCCGGGCCTCCATTGACACACACCTGAACCGGACCAGACGGCCAGGTACCGGTTATCTGTACGGATGCCAATTCGCCGGATGGTGTCTTCATGGTCAGCCGCCATGGCGCGCGTCTGCCCAGCCTCCAGCCGTCAGTGTTGCCCCACGCACTGTTCCTGTCCCGTCCCGATCCGGATTGTGCCTTGGTGAATGACCAGATGTATACGGCAGCAGCTGCCAATTCAGCTTCGTCGACGTGCCTGAAGGTGAAGCCTGGAATCTTCCGTTCGATAAGACCCGTGTCGAGGCGCCCTGCGCAGACGTCGTCGTCATTGATCAGCAGTCGCAGGTATTCGACGTTGGTCTCTACGCCCAGCAAGGCGTAATCCGTTAAGGCCTTGTTCAAGGTATGAATCGCCGCTTTGCGGTCCACGCCCCAGGCGATGACCTTTGACACCATGGGATCGTAGTTGGAGGAAATTTCAAGTCCGTTAAGGAGCGCAGAGTCCACCCGGACGCAGCTGCCTGCTGCCCCAGTCGGTTTTTCGTCCAGCAGCAGGACGGTGCCGGTGGAGGGCAGGAAGTTCCGTTCGGGGATTTCGGCGTAGACGCGGGCTTCGATGGCGTGACCGGTGAGTTCGACGTCGGCCTGGGCGACGGTGAGCACCTCACCGGCGGCGATCCGGACCTGCCATTCCACCAGGTCCACGCCGGTGACCATCTCCGTCACGGGATGTTCGACCTGGAGGCGGGTGTTCATTTCCATAAAGAAGAACTCGTCCGGGGCCTCGGCGGAAACCAGGAACTCTATCGTCCCGGCGCCGCTGTAGTTCACGCTCCGGGCTGCCTGGCACGCAGCTTCACCGATCCGTTCCCGCACCGCCGCGCCGTCGGGGAGTGATTCCAGCAGCGGGGACGGCGCCTCCTCGATGACCTTCTGGTGCCGGCGTTGCAGCGAACACTCACGCTCCCCCAGATGAATCACGTTGCCATGGTTGTCCGCCAGGACCTGGACCTCGATGTGCCGCGGCGTCCGGATCAGCCGCTCCAGGAACAGCGTGTCGTCCCCGAAAGCACTCGCCGCCACTCGCCGCGCGGTGGCCAGGGTGGCTGCCAGCTCCTCCGGCCGCTCTACAACATGCATGCCTTTCCCACCGCCGCCCGCGGACGGCTTGATCAGCAGCGGAAAACCAACGCCGTCCGCGGCCGACATCAGCTCGGTGTCCGT
>NZ_JALLAN010000025.1 GCF_023062595.1 Arthrobacter rhizosphaerae | reverse complement strand
CATCGCCCTCGCACGCCGCCGCTCAGACGTCCTCTTCGCCATGCTCCGAGACGGAACCCTCTACCAGGAACCGGAACCACGGAATCTGCCGTCAGCGGCTTGACGAAAAACATAGAGGCACCCCCCCCGCCGTCGTCGGCGCCTTATTACCGCGCCTGCAGCCCAGGAACCCCGTCCCGGATCTCGAACGATGCCTTCGTGCTGACGGCGGAGCCCGGCGTCGTGACGTAGTCCAGCACCCTGAAGTCAGCGGTCATCGCATCCTTCGTAATGCGCGTGTTCACGTATCCGCGGTTGTCGTTGTAGAACTTCAGGTGCGGGTTCCAGGCCATCACGGGATCCGTGGTGGAGCCGGTGCCGTTACCGGTGGAGGTGATGGACGTGCATACCAGTTCCGAGCCGACCACGGGCGACGCCGGGTCCTTGTAGTCCACCTTGACGTCGTTGGCCCAGTTGCGGTGCACGTCACCGGTGAGGACCACGGCGTTGCGCACGTTGGCGTCCACCCAGCCCTGCGTGATCCTCCGGCGCGATGCGGCGTAGCCGTCCCACCCGTCCATGGAGACGTCGTCGATCTCCGGAGCCTGGTTCCTGTCCCGTTCGGCGAAGAACACCTGCTGGCCCAGGATGTCCCAGCGCTGGGTGGAGTTCCTGAAGCCGTCCAGCAGCCACTTCTCCTGCTCCGCCCCGGTGATGGTGCGGTCCTCGGCCAGGCGTTCGGCCACGTTTTTCCTCCAGCCGTCCCCGGCGAGCTGGTCGTCCCTGTACTGCCGCGTGTCCATCATGTGGAAATTGGCCAGCTGGCCCCACTGGATGGTGCGGTAGATCTTCATGTCGAACCCGGCCGGCACGGACGAGGCCCGCAGCGGCATGTTCTCGTAGTACGCCTGGAACGCGGCCGCGCGGCGCTGCCGGAAACGCTCGGTGGTGTCGTTCAGCTGGGCGGCGTCAGTGTTCTCGGGGACCTCGTCGGCCCAGTTGTTGTCCACCTCGTGGTCATCCCACACCACCAGCCACGGCGCGATGGCGTGCGCCGCCTGCAGGTCGGCGTCGGACTTGTACTGCGCGTGCCGCTGCCGGTAACCCTGCAACGTGGAGGTCTCGGGACCCTGGTGGTCGCGCGGGTTGCCGCCGCCGATCACGTAGCTGTCCTTCTTGTACTCATACAGGTAGTCACCCAGGTGCAGCACAAGGTCCGGGTGGTCCTGGGCCAGCCGCGTGTAGGCGGTGAAGTAGCCGTGCTCGTACTGGGAGCAGCTGGCGAACGCCATGGCCAGCGCCGCCGGCGTTTCGTGCGGGGCAGGGGTCGTGAGGGTGCGGCCAACTTGGCTGATGTGCGGGCCGGTGCGGAACCGGTAGAAGTACTCGCGCCCGGGCCTGAGGCCCTTCAGCTCCACATGGACGGAGTGGGCGGTTTCGATCCGCGCAATCTCGACGCCGCGGGCCACCACCGTGCGCATGCTTGCGTCTTCGGCGACTTCCCACGCCACCGGGACGTTGCGGGACGGCATGCCGCCCAGTCCGTCCTCGGCGATCGGGTCCAGCGCCAGACGGGTCCAGATCACGAAGCCGTCCGGCCACGGCTCGCCGGAGGCGATGCCCAGCAGGAACGGATCGGCGCGGAGACCGGCGTCGTCCGTAATGGAAGTGGCGACGGCGGCACCCGGCAGGGCGGCGACCAGTCCGGCCCCGAGGCCGACGGAAAGAAGGGACCTGCGTGAAATGTTGTCCATGGCTTCAAACGTAGGAAGGCCGGTTGGACAGGTCTTGAGAAGGACGTGAATGCTCGGTTAACTGCGTGGCAAAAGACTGTTGACTCTCCGGGCGTCTCTCTGGGTGCACCACTCTGGACGGCCTCGATCCAGGAGGCCTAATCTGAGGGTGGCGGACAAAGGAGACGTCATGAAACGCTTGCTGATCGGACTATGTACGGCGGCTACGGTCGCCCTGACTGCAGCGCCGGCCGGTGCCGCTCCGAACATCTACCACACGATTTCGTCAACGCACGGCTCTGCAGCCGTGGTTGAGACCGTCGGCTGCGAGCAGACCTCAATCTTCGTCTCCTCAATGGTGGGCATGTTCGCTGCCCAGCCCGGTCCCGTCAACAAGCAGGGCCTCACCAGTGTGTTGGTGCGCGTCACAGACATCTGTTCCGGGGTGCCCGGCCGCGGTGTGGTGCTGTTCGAGGCCGAAGGCCGGAATCTGGCACCCTTGGACGCACAGCCGAGACTGACCAGCGCATCCATCACCACCGAACTGGCCGGCTTCGACGGCGACGGCAACCCCGTCACCATCAGTCTCGCCGCGTCGTGGATCGGCACCGGTCCGCTCGAGCATTCCACCGTGAGCTCCCACGAAAACGTCCCGGGTCTGGGCAACGTCAACTCAACCGACAACAATTTGGCTCGTGCTGCCACGGCAACTGTGTCGGTAACGGTCAACGGATTTACGGCTGCGGGCACCGACAGCAGTGCAGTCCTGCAACAGGTGAAGGCGCGCTGTATCGAAATTGCCCGCCCCGGTGTGGAGGAGTTCTTCCCCTGCTTTGGGTTCCCGGGGTAGCCATGGGCGTTTGATCAAATTCCTGGCCCGACCCGGCTACATTCCCTCATAGCCTGACGTTATGTTTCAGGCGGCGGAGCTGGGTCCGTGCTAACTGTCATTATCATCACCATAAAACCGGATAATGGGCACTTCTTGGACCATTACCTCAAGTGGGCGTGGATCTGTTTGCCCCAATGCTCGACAACCCGCCGCGGGGTTGGGAGGTCAGCCGTGCGTGTCCAAATCGCCCCGGTACCGGACTTCGCAGTTCCAAAGCCAACGGGCGTACTCGCGCGCCTAGCCAAGCAGAGGCATTACGCGGCGACCAGCCCGGCCCAGAGGTGTCTCCGCGGCGAAGCTGAGCGCGACCGATTCGGACCGCAATAGTCGGGTGCGGGCAGGTGCCGGTGTAGCAGGCTTGATCCCGAAGGGGGAAACCGTGATCGCAGTTCTGAACCAAGTGGTCGATTTCGTCGAGGAGCACCTCACCGAGGAGATCGACGTCGCCGGCCTGACCAGCCGCCTGGGCACCACGGAGTATCACGTCCGCCGGATGTTCTCGTCACTGGCGGGCATGCCCCTGTCCGAGTACATCCGGCGGCGGCGCATGACCGTAGCGGCGGCCGATGTCATTGAAGGCCGCGACCTGTTGGACATCGCGGTGCGGTTTGGCTACGGCTCCACCGAGGCATTCAGCCGGGCCTTCCGGGCCGTGCACGGCGTCAGCCCAGGCGAGGCGCGCCGGGACGGTGGCCCCCTCCGCTCACAACCACAGCTCAGGTTCCGCATGACCATAGAAGGGAATACCACCATGGATACGCGTATCGCAGATCAACCGGCCTTCCGGCTCGTCGGCCATACGGCCCGGGTACCGCTCATTCACCATGGCCCCAACCCGCACATCCAGGCGCATATTGCCTCGCTGCCCGACGCGGAACACGTTCGCCTCAAGGCACTGAGCAACACGGAACCGGCAGGACTGCTGCAAGTGAGCGCCGACGTAGACCCCGACTACACCGAGGGCAGTGAGCTGACCTACCTGCACGGCGTCGCCGTCAGCGAAGGAACGCCTGTGCCCGAGGACCTCGACGCCATCCCGGTCCCGGCCGGTGCCTGGGCGGTGTTCCGCACCGCCGGACCCTACCCGGCGGCCCTCCAGTCCACCTGGGCGGCGACCGCCTCCGACTGGTTCCCCTCCAACCCCTGGCGGCTCCGGCCCGGCCCGTCGGTGGTGGCCATCCTGGACCGCGCCGCCGACTTCAGCACCGCAACCACCGAGTTGTGGCTTCCGGTGGAACGCGCCTGACCGCTACTTACACAGGAGTCACCCGACTGCCCGGGGGATGGTGTCAGCACCGTTTCTCTGGAAGGGTTGAGAAATGAGCGCTCACAACAACACGCAGCAAGCGTGGGAATCAGCGTCCCACAAGTACGTCAACGAGTACGAAGAGGTGCTGGAGGAGGCGAGGAACGCCAGTCTGCTCCCCGTCGAGGAGACCCTGCTGCGCGACATTGTGGCGGGCGCCGACGTGGTGCATCCGATGAGCGGCCACGGCATCGACGACGTGGCGCTGATACGACTTGGTGCGCGCAGCATCACCGGTGTCGACTACAGCCCCACGACCGCGTCAGCAGCACAGCGCCGGGCGGACGAACTCGGCGTCGACTGCAGGTATGTGACCGCGACGCTGCCGGCGAGTGGCCTTCCCGATGACACTGCGGACCTTGTCTACACCGGGAAGGGTGCGCTGATCTGGGTGGAGGATCTGGAAGCATGGCTGACCGAGATGTGCCGCCTGCTGCGGCCAGGAGGCCATCTGTTCATCTATGAAGCGCACCCGCTGACGCCTCTGTGGAGTTGGGACAGCGACAAGGTGGAGGTGCGGAGTGACCGCGGGTACTTTGCCCGAAGCCACGTCAATGATTCATTTCCTGCGGGCGGTGCCGTCGAGTACCAGCGGACCTTCGCGGAGACGATCATGGCGATCATTGCTGCAGACTTCGAGATCCTGCACCTCGAGGAGCACGCCCAACCGTTCTGGCGGCCCGAAGGCATGGAGGCAGCCGCTTGGAATGGCCAGGTTCCGAATGCGTTCAGCCTGCTCGCACGCCACAGGGCCTGAGCGAAACACCGCAACGTGCCGCCACACGCAAAAACCCCCGTCCGGCAGCTGCCGGACGGGGGTTTTTGGGAGCGTGGTCAGCTCTGGTACGCGGCAGCTGTCCCGAGGAGCACGAAGACGACGATGATGCCGATGACCACGGAAACATAACCGATGATCACAGCGGCGAGAGCGAGGCCCCGGCCCCCTTCACCCGTGGTCTTGATCTGGTTCAGGGCAATGTGGCCCAGGATGATGCCGAGCAGGCTGATGAAGAAGACTGAGATCAGTGCCGCGATAGCGAGCGTGTTGGTCTTGGCCTGCACGGGTGCGGGCGCGTAGCCCTGGTACTGCGGAGTGCTCATGAATGTGCCTTTCAAATTTCCGAATGATGGGTCCCCCCGGCCCGCACATTGCGGAACGGCAATCAAAAAGTATCAACAATCAGGCGCATGGTCATCGTCGCGGCTCAATATATTTCTCTGGTCCCACTTTTACCACCGTCCGCTTTTTGTCCGGGGGCCCACTGGGACCGGAATGCCTTGATGGAAAACCCGCATGTCAATGTGCCGGCAGGCCCTATTTACCCGGTGGTGGGTAGGAGCAAAATGATGAAATGAAAAAAGTTGTCGTAGCGGGTCTCGCAGCTCTGAGCATGGGATTTGGCGCAATCACTTTTGCGGCCCCGGGCAATGCGGCGACTCAGTCGCCGCCGATTGAGGGGCAAGTCATTGTCAAGTTCCGCGACGATCGTGCTGCGGCCGGGGTGCTGCGCCAGCACGGCCTCGGCGAGGGCGAGACTATCGGCAGTACCCGCGCGCAACTGGTCAACGTGCCGGCGGGCAAAGAACGTCAACTGATTGAAGCTCTGAGCCGGAATCCGGCAGTTGAGTACGCCGAGCCGGACGAGCTGGTGACAGCGGCCACGGCTGACGAGTATTTCCCCCGACAGTATGCGCTGCAAAACAATGGCCAGCAGTTCACTAACACCGCTGGGACGCTGACCATTGCGGGGGGCAAAGTGGACGCCGACGTCGACGCCGTCGAAGCGTGGAACGTCACCACTGGTGCCGGTACTAAAGTTGCCGTCCTCGACTCGGGTGTTGCAAACGACAACCCGGACATCACGCCGAAGGTTGTTGCACGGGCCAACTTCACAGGTGGAGAAACCGGTGACGACAACTACGGCCACGGCACCCATGTGGCCGGCATCGTCGCCGCCACCGCAAACAACACCCGCGGCGTGGCCGGTACGTGCCCCGGCTGCACCATCCTGGACGGCAAAGTGCTGAACGACAGCGGGGTCGGATCGACGTCGAGCCTTGCAAACGGGATCAACTGGGCTGTCAGCAATGGCGCAAAGGTGATCAACATGAGCCTCGGCGTACGGGCATCACGCACCCTGGAAACCGCCGTCAACAACGCCTGGAATAAGGGTGCCGTGTTGGTTGCGGCCGCAGGCAATGGCGGTAACCAGACCAAGATCTACCCTGGCGCCTACCCGAACGTTATTGCCGTCGCAGCCACCGACAACAACGACGCCAAAGCATCGTTCTCAACCTACGGCGCCAGCTGGGTGGATATCGCGGCGCCCGGCGTCAACGTCTACTCCACCTTCCCGAACCACACCTTCGTCCTGGGCACCCAGAACAAGCGCTCTTTCGGTTACGACGTCGGCAACGGAACCTCGATGTCCTCACCGATCGTCGCTGCTGCTGCCGCCCTTGCCTGGAGCTCCAACCCGGGTGCAACACCCACCTCAATCCGCTCAAAGGTGGAATCAACCGCGGACAAGATCGCAGGCACCGGCACCAACTGGGCACACGGCCGCGTCAACGCCAACAACGCCGTCCGGTAGTTAGGGCCACCGCACGATCTACTTGGGAGCCTTCGCAGGCAGCCCGGCCACATGGGCGTAGGCCTTCGAAATCCATGCCCTTTCCCGCGCTGAATCATCGCCACCGTCAGCGTTCCAGACTTCCGGCAGCCCCACGTAACCGCCCATGGGACGTTCAGCCGGACCAAACGGAACAGTCCGCTCGGTGGACTCAAGTTCGGCACGGTCGGCGTCGGAAAGCTTGATCCCGATGGTCGGGCCGAACAGGCCGGCGAACATATTCCCGTTGACGAAGGCGCCCAGGTTGCCGAACATCGGCTTGACCACAACATCTGCGTCCTGTGGCAGGACGGAGCGGAAGTGTTCCTTGTCGGCGTCGGACGCTTTTGGCATCTGCATGTGAACTTCTCCCCGGGTTGAAAGGCCTGATGGCTGGGCGTGGACTTGCTTGCAGAATATGCCTGTTAGCCAGAAGCGGCCAGACCATCCGGAGGCTCAGCGAATTCCGCTGTCAACAATCAATGTGACGTGGTTGGGAGTGTCCGAGATGGCAACTTCCTGGGTGGCCGTAGAAGCGTAGCCGCCCACATTGGTCGCCCTTATAAGGTAGCGGTCAGGAAGAGTGAGCTGGAAGGCGCCGGTGGTGTCAGTGATGGTTGAGCCGCGGACGGCGTCGCCGTCCAATGCGATGACCTTGGCGCCCGGAACAGGGCGCGGCGGACAACTCCTGAGCAAAACGTTCCACGGGGCAGACCGGAGAGCTCAGGACGTACCCTTCGACAAGCCCTGAATCACTGACCTGCTCCGCTGGGCTGGTGCAACCGGACAGCAGGAGGGCGGCCGCCGCCAGCAACGTTACGGCGAAGGGTGCCACGTCACTCACCAACCCTTCACGCCTCAGGCAGCCGTGCTCGCTTCCGACTGCTCCCAGTGCCGCCGCAGCAACTCTGCCAGCCGCTCCGGCTCGATCCTGTGGGGCGGGTCGAAGTGATGGCGTTTGGGGAACACCTCCAGGTGAAAGTCCGGGAAGAAAACCCTTGCCAGCCGTTGGGCAATCTCGCCATAGTCATCCGGGTTGCTCAGCCCGCCCAGCGCGAAGAAGACCGGCTTGTCGAAGCTGGCCAAACGCGCCCTCTCCAATTCATAGCTCTTGAAGGTCCTCAGGAACGCCTTGATTCCCGCTGGCCGCTTGGCCATCCACGGCGGCGGGTCACCCTCTGGCGGTGGCGGGAGGACGACGTCGTGCTTAACTCCCAGCCTCACAAAGGCGGGCATGAACTGCTCCGGCGGAAGTGTCTCCAGCTGGTCGTACTTTTTCCAGAGCTCCGTGTGCGCAGGGCTCCAGTCCCAGTTCCCGGCCCACGCGGGCTCCAGCAGGGCCAGGCTCAACAGACGCTCGGGATGCTTGGCAGTGAACGCCAGCGCCGCCGCGCCGCCGCCCGAGTATCCGGCGAGATGGAAGGTCTCCCAGCCTTGGGCATCGGCTTCGCGCAGAACGCCATCGATCTCTGTGTCCAGGCTCCAGCCGGGCGGAGGCTCGTCGTCAGCATAGAGTTCCAGATCCTTTGCCACCGCTTGGACGTCAGGTCCCAACGCCTCGATCAGCGCGCCATAGGCGGGTTGGGCGGGGAGCACGCTCCCGGGAAGCAGGATGACGCGAATCGGTCCCATGGAAGAACCATACGCCCGGCCGCTGGCTTTACAAGGGGAGCGGGGAGGGTTCAACTGAGCCGGAAACAGAACACCGCCTGCCGACCCCAAGCGGGGCGGCAGGCGATGTTCCTGGCTGGGATAGCTGCCACTACCTCAGCTGTGCACAGAGATCGATTTCCTTGCCGGAACTGCTCACCAACTCCAAGGCGCCGGTGGCGTTGTCAAAGGTGAAGACCACCCGCCCGGTGTGCAGGGTGGTGGAAACTCCGTCAGGAATGTCCGACCCCATCAGTGTCAGGTAGTTGTCTCCGGTGAGCGTGATGGTCTGGCCCTCGGGGCCGCCTTCGGTGTGGACGCCGGATCCGGACATCCTTAAGGTGAAGGTCTTCCCTGCCACCGGGTTGAGCGGATCGGAGCCGTAGTTGATGTAGGTGACTTCCGTACCGGTGGAATGTGCCATGGTGCGGGTCACGAAGCCGTCCTGATCAAAGAACGCCCGCGACCAGGCCTTTCCGCCGGACCATGTGAAGCCCAGGTTGAAGTCCGGGCACGCATAGCCAACCGGGATATAGGAGGGAACTTCCGGCACCTCGGGTCCGGATGCCGACGCCGGCAGGGCCGGTACGAGCATGGCTGCTGCAAGGACTGCGGGGATGGCAAGAAGAGTGCTTTTGGGGTTCATTTCTTCCTCGAAATCTGGGCATAGCGGTATTGGGGAAAGGCGCATAAAAGCTGCGTGAAAGTACGGGTAATCCCTGAGGGCGGCTGGGGGAGGAGCCGCTCGGCTACGCCCGCGAAGGGCGTCTAGGAAAGAGGTTACTCCTGCCGGATCCCCTGCACCAGAGCTAAATCTAACGAATTTATAAATCTGTGCGACGCGCCCGGGCTCGCAGTCGGCAAGCGTTGCCGCAGATTCTCGTGTAGAGTCGTTTTTGTTGTTGTGTTTTTAGCAGTTCGTAGTTCAGGCAGTACGCGCGGTCGAAAGTCCGCGTTCTTCTGAAGTAGCGGTTTTGAACACCCCACACCGGAGGACCCGAAAGTCGGGACTTTTCCTCCACCTTCACGAAGGACAAAAATAATGGCTACTGGTACCGTCAAATGGTTTAACGCTGAAAAGGGCTTCGGCTTCATTTCCCCCGATGACTCCTCACAGGACGTTTTCGCACACTACTCTGCGATCGCTTCCTCCGGCTTCCGCTCACTCGAAGAGAACCAGAAGGTCTCCTTCGAAACCGAGCAGGGCCCCAAGGGTCCTCAGGCCGTAAACATCCAGACTCTCTAAGACTTAGCTTTCAGCTAACTCTTCTGAGTCCGGAGCCGTAAAGGTTTCGAGCTTTTCTGAGAAGGCCCCGTCCCATCTGGGACGGGGCCTTCCGCTTTAACCTGATTTGGAGCCGAGTCACAGAGCGCTAAGCCAAGCGTCGACACGCTTGAACGAACCTTTGTACCCCTGTTCGCCTCCGTCCAAGCCCGGCATGATGGGGAGATGCAATTCCATACCGAGCGCCTCTTGCTTCGTGAATACACGTTGGACGACTTCGATGCGGTGCATGCCTTCGCCTCGGACCGACGAATTGCCGAATTCGTTGAGTGGGGCCCGAACACCGCAGCGGATACCAGAAGATTCCTCGAAGCATGCTCCTTCGCTCAAAGCCAGCCACAGCGGACGAAATTCACTCTCGCGCTGACTGTCCCGAACGGCGATCCAATTGGCTCGGTCAGTCTTTCCTTAGTCGGTGGCAAAGGTGAACTCGGCTACGTGGTCGCTGCGGATTGCTGGGGACGCGGCTACGCCACAGAAGCGTCACAGGCCATGCTGGTGTTTGGCGTGCAGGATCTCAGCTTGGCGGAAATCACGGCTACCTGCAGGCCCGAAAACGTTGCGTCCGCCAGGGTCCTGGAAAAGATTGGCATGTCCCGGATCGGGCTGCGAAAGGCAGACAAACTTATTCGCGGGCAGTGGCGGGATTCCCTCGTCTTCTCCGCCTCCGCCGAGTCGATGCCCTGGTCATCGGGCACACCATAGCTGCCTCGCTGGACACGAGCTGCCCTTAAACATGAAAACCTGCTCCCCGTAAGTCAGAACTGAATTTACAGTCCAACTTTGGGGGAGCAGTTCAACTTGACCGGCCCTGCTTTTGTTTAACCCGGATGTTCCACGACGGTGGCTCAACCGGCCTTGTAGTCATACTGAAGGGTCGACGGGAGAGGGCCTTGCAGCATGTCAGCGGTGATGCCGTGAACTGCCTGGATTTTCTCCCTGAACCACTGATCGTGCGGATCGTCCGAGTTAGCCACCTCTTGGAAGGACCTGGTCAGATCCTCGCCCTCATGGAACAGGCAGACGAAGTCCCCCTGCGGTGTCTCCATGTGGCTGACCACTTCACGGGTCAGTCCCATGCGCTCCCGCGAGCGGCGGTGGTCCGCCTCACGGGGGCCGTGAATCTCCTCGATGAGCGACTTCCACTCCTCCAGCTTCCCGGGCAGGATCGGAGCGAACCAGGTGATGGATTCCATGACATGTCCTTCCATGAAGTTGCTTCGGCACTCGCCGTGGCGCGGTATCAACGCAGCACCGCACCTGCATAGTATTCCTGTGAACTGCGGCGGGATAGAGCCGGTGGAAAGCGCTGCGGGTGAAGCCTCCCGGAACGAAATCAGCTGCTGAGCAGCAGGGAAAGTTCGACGTCGACCTCGTCTCCGGCGCGGATGCCCGCCGCCGTCCTGACCGCCTTTTTCACCGGAAGAAGGTAGGAGCCGGTCTTGGCGTCCGGGAACACGGAGGTGGACCAACGGTGCCCGTCGATGGAAGCGTTGACCCTTACCGAACCGAAGCCCTTGCGGAAGGGTGCTGAGTCCTCCTTGAGCTGCTCTGCCAGGTCCTGCGGCAGCGTGACGAAATGCCACCCGGCTTCCTCGGGAAGATGCCACAACTCGCCCCGGAACTTGTACGCAGCAGTCACGTGCTACTTCTTCTTCCTCTTCTTCCGGTGCGGCTGGACGCGCTGGCCTTTCGCATGCGCAATGGCCGCTGCGGCCGCGGCCTCTGCGTGAGGATCCTTTTTGCTCCCGGGGTTGGGCAATGCCGGAAGGCCCTTGGCGGCACGGCGCTCGGCGAGGGCCTTCGCGGCGGGGGATCCCGGCGTCGGCATCCGGCGGATCACGAAGAACTGCTGCCCCATGGTCCACAGGTTGGTAGTGGTCCAGTAGATCAGCACGCCGATGGGGAAGTTGATGCCACCCACCCCGAACACGATCGGCAGGATATAGAGCAGCATTTTCTGCTGCCGCATGAACGGACTGGCCATGGCCTCTTCGGACATGTTCTTGGCCATGATCTGCTTCTGGGTGATGAACTGCGTGGCCGTCATCGCCAGGATCATCACGATGGTCAGGACGGTGACCGAGATGTTCTCGGCTCCGCCGTGGAGCAAGGCCATAGTCAGCGGAGCGCCGAAGATGGTGGATGCGTCGAACTGCAGCACCTGCTCCGGGCTCATCGCGCCGATGCCCTCGCCGGCCTGCTTGGCCGGGCTGATGCCGGCGAGCACCGTAAAAAGCGCGAAGAAGAACGGCATCTGGATCAGCAGCGGGATGCAGGCCGAGAACGGGTTGGTGCCGTGCGTCTTGTACAGGGCCATCTGTTCCTGCGCCATGGCCTGCCGGGAGAGCTGGTCCTTCTTGCCTTTGTACTTGTCCTGCAGTTTCTTCAGGTCGGGCTGCAGGAGCTGCATGCCGCGCTGGGCTTTGATCTGTTTGACGAACACCGGGATCAGGGCCGCGCGGATCACCAGCACCAGCCCGATGATGGAGAACGTCCAGGTCCAGCCGCTGGCCGGCGGCATTCCGATGGCGCTCAGGCCCTCGTGGAAGCCGACCATAATGATGGACACCAGCCACTGGAACGGAAACATGATCGTTTCAAACAGGTCCATACGTTATCCCTAATCGTTAGGCCGCAGGCGGCCGACGGAAGGCGTCATAACGTGAGCCTAGCCCAGCAGCGATCCGCATGGTTGGACTACGGGCGGGGGAGTGGCGGGCGGCTGTCAGAAATCCCGCCGCGGAGCCGACGGAACCTCCCAGGACAGGGACATGCCTGAGGGAAAAGAGAGCTTCAACGACGTGAACATCCGTTTGAGCGCGCCGTACTCCGCCGATTTCAGATAGCGGCCGGCGTCCTCAACTGACGGGAAGGAACGGGCATAAGTGCTTCGCGGGGATGCTGCCGAAGACCCGAGCTTCAGAGCATCGCCGAAGTCCATCACGAGAACACGCTCGGTTGTGGTCTGATCCGCGCGGCATGGCCCTGCTTGTGGGCCTGCTGACGGCGAAACCTGCCGCAGCCCGAAGGATCCCCGGGGTTCCGGTCCCGCGGACACTGAGTAGGTGAATTCCTTGTCCAACCCGGGACCGAGCAGTTCAGCACCTGAAGTCAGTGCTGTGCGTTCCAGCTCGGTTCCTTGCCTGTCCTGCGGTCTGCAGGCTGCTGCCGCCGGCACCGGCCCGAAGTAGAACATCGCCACTGGGAGGGCGTCCTGATCGAGGATTGTGAAATGGAGCCCAGGATAGTCGGGCGAGATGTTGTGGCGCCGGACCTTCCACTCGGCGGGTATCTCAAGGCCGGCGGTCAATTCCGCCGAAGCATCCGCCCACGGCCGGGACACAAGCACGTCCGTCCATGACGAGTACGCCACGGCCCACTGCCACGCCGGAGTGCTTGCCCCAGGTTCCGCTGCCTCAAAGCCTGGCTGGATCCCGGCCTCCTCGGCATTGCCGAACGTCGCACGAGGCTGATTGGCTGCTGCGACCACCCATAGCGCCGCACCGATCATGATGGCGAGCAGCAGGGCCAGTGCGCCTGACCCCGCTGTAACGCCGGACCAGGTTTTGGCACCATGCCCGGCTTTAACACTGCGCCGTGTCCCAAAAGCAGTCCGGACTTTAGGCCGCGGTGACGCGGTGAGAAGCTCGACGTCGTCGGCCCGGTGAGGGATCATCTCCAGCTCTGCCTTCACATCCAGCGGGAAACGGGCTCTGGCCACCGGCGGTGCAGCCTCGTGGAGACGCTGCTCGAGGGGGTTCACCGGTCTTCCCTTTTGGAAGAGTGTTCCAGTCGCAGCATCCGGCGTTCAGCCTTGCGGTAGGCCCGCTCCAGGCGCCGCCCGGCCTGGCCTATGGTGCAGCCAAGAAAGTCAGACAGTTCCGCCATGCTGAGCTGGTCCCAATAGACCATCCTCAGAATCTCGCGGTCGTGCGGCCTGAGCGACGCGATGACACCGGCCGCCGTCGAATGCTTTGCAGGCCGGGCGTCGGCGTCCTGCATCAGAACTGCAGCCGGCCCCATGGCGAGGGCGAGAAGAGAGGAGAAGGTGATTTCGGCGTCGTCTTCCTGGGCCCTGCGCCACGCGACATTGAAGGCGTCGAGGACCAGCATCTGCGCGTAGTCACCGTCCCCGATCCTGCGGGTCAGGACGTCCGAGACTCGGTGGAACAGCTCAACATGTTCTCCGGAGAAACCGGAATCAGGCACGCTCATGGCGCACTCCTAGCTACGAATCGTCGCGAGTGTTGTTTGTTGCGAGTGTTTGGTCAGGGAGCGCTGATGGTCACTGAGCTGAACGTGCGCTTGATGATGGCGTAGTCGTCGGTCTCCAGGAAGGCCCGGGCAGCATCCATAGAGGAAAACTCCATCGGTGTTCTTTGGACCGGCGATAGCCAGCCAGGATTCCCCTGGACGTATGTCGAGTAGCTCGAGAAGGAGAAAAGGTACCCGGCGCGGGCAGCCCGGATCTGGAAATACTGGTTGCACGGATCGATGCTCGTCGACGGCGGGCGGGTGGTTATGCCGAAGGAGGCCACCACCCGGTCGCCGGTCGTCGAGACCCGATAGACGAACCGTGGTGGCACTGCTCCCGGCACGGATGCGTCAAAGGGGATGTTCACCGGTGAGCTGTCCAGTTCAACAAAGCTCTCCTGCGGGCCGGCGCAAGCTGCCGGATCGTAGCGGGGTCCAGAGGGTCCGTAGTAGAGCATGATCTGGGGCACGAGGCCCTGCTGCAACGGGTCAACGGGGTGGAGGAAGGCAGTCCGCGCCGGGTAGTCATCGTCGGGGAGAGAATCGATCAGTTCCCAGCCCTCTGCGACCATCAGGTGGATGTGTGTCTCGGAGCCAGCCGGATTCGGCGCAAAACCGGCAAGACGCCAGCCATCCGGTGCAGTCGACGTCGGGGAAGGGCTGCCTGCCGGGGCTGGCGAGAGGTCTGAAAACCAGTTCACGGCAGCGCCAAAACCTGCAGCCGCAAGTCCCAGCACCACAGTCATGACCGCAAGGACAGGAATCAGACGCCGCGGAGCACCACGCCGCCCGACCGTTCCCCGGACATCCGCGGCACGGTTGCCCCCGCGGACAGGGTCAAGTACGGCAGGGTCACGTACGGCAGCGTCAGATGCAGCACGGTCATGCTTCGGAGCAGCGTCTGCCTTCCGCAGTTCCGACAGCAGCGCTTTCAGCTGTTGGTCACGGTCGCGCGGAGAATCTGACGTATCGGATACAGGGTTGGCATCCCTCAGGAGCCGTTCCAGCGGGTCCATCTCAGTCCTCCCTTTTCGTTTCGAGATTCGCTTCGTGAAGCGAAGGCATCGTCTTCGCGAACGCCTTCTTCGCCCTGTGGATCCGCACGCTGGCCGTGCCGTCGCTGCAACCCAGGAATTCGGCCAGTTCCGGCGTGCTGAGGTTGTCCCAAAAAACCAGGATCAGAATCTCCCGGTGCCGTGAAGCCAGGCGTCCCAGCGCCTCGATAACGGCATCGGAGGTGCCTGACGCCTGCTGCGTAGCCTGGTGCAGTGCGAAATCCCGCAGACGCAGCTGGAGTTCCTGCCGCCTCTTCCGGCCCCTGTATTCGTTTCCCACGACGTTCCTGGCAATCCCAAGAAGCCAGGGGATTGGCGTCCCCTCAAGGCTGTCCTGCCGGTTCCACACGATCCGGAAGACATCGGCGGTCAGCTCCTGTGCAGTGTCCCGGTCTCCGATGCGGCGCAGAATGTAGTGGTAGACGTGGCTGTAATGCGCCTTGTACAGCGCCTCAAACTCCGTTTCCCGCTCCAGCAACATCGGACCGCCCCGTAACCCTGAGACTTTGTCTGCCGGAAAGCGTCCGGCTTACTCAATATTTCCGGACAGCCCCGGATCCTTACAGGCTTGCGGAAATTCCTGATTTTTTTCGGAGGCGGGTTTGCCGCCCTTTGGCGCGCCCTGGCCGGATATTAGCCCGCGATTTCCGCGAGGAACAGCGCGCCGGTGCGGGCGCCGTCGGCCTCCCGGAGCCGCTGCCCCACGGTGGCGGCCCCAAGGTGCAGGCTCGCCGAGTCCACAGCCGTCCGGAGGGCGCCGGCAATTTCCTCCGCTGAGGCCGAAGGCCTGATGAGCAATCCTGCGCCGGCGTCCTGCACTGCCTTGCCTACCATCCGCTGATCGAGCAGGGGATGCATCGGGGCGATCACCAGCGGCAGATTGTGAGCCAGCGCGAGCATGGTGGTGGCGTGCCCGCCGTGTCCGAGCACGGCAGCGCACTCCGGCATGACTTCCCGATGCGGCAGATAGCTGTGCGCGGTGACGTTTGCCGGCGCCCAGATTCTGTCGGCGTTAATCGCCGGTCCGGTGGTGAGGATCACGTCGAGCGGCAGATCCGCCACCGCATCCAGCGCCCTCTGCATAAACGCCTCCTGCCCGCTGAATGCAGTGGTGCTCAGGCTGACCAGCACGCGCGGCGTGGAACCGGGGGCGGGAGCGGGTGCCGGACGGTCGACGTCGACCACTGCTCCTGACCACACCACCCTCCCGTTCTGGTCGCCTGCCCCTGTCCTGCCTGGGCGTCCGGCCGGATCGAGCTGCCGGTCCGCGCACACCAGGATGCGGTTGGCCTTGCCCATCACCCGGCGCGGGCCCAACCCGCGCAGTGCCAGCATCGCCGTGATCGGAGTCCGGCGGAACGGGCCATCAAAGAAGGCATAGAAGCTGTGCACCAGCGCCACGGTGAAGAGTCCGGCCTTGGCTGCGGCGTCGAGGGCAGCCAGCAGCAGGCAGTCCACGATCACCACATCCGCCTGTTCCCTCCGGGCTTCCTCCACTACGTCCTGGGCGATGCCGGCGTCGGTGAAGACGGACACCAGCATGGAGATCTGCTGCAGCGTGGGCAGCTGCTCCGCGAGTGCCATCCTTGGCGAGTGATTGTACGGCTGGAACTCGGCGCCTGAGGCCGTAATGGCGGCCTCCTGCCGCGGATGGCCGAGGAAACGCACGCGGTGCCCGAGACTCACCAGTTCGCGGGCGATGCCGACGGCGGGCGGCAGGTTCCCGCCGGCGTCGAGCGTTGCGAAAAGGAAGGTAGACACTGCATCCTCCTGGCGTCAGGAACGGCACGTCCGGTGGGCAGAAGCGTAGTCCCTTTGCCGTCTCAAGGGCAGAGTCCACGGAACAGGCCGCTCCGGGCGGCGACAGGAAGTCTCCGAATCTTGTGGTCCGGCTGCAACAAAATCGACGGATATGATCGAATCATGCCCGGACCCGCAGAAGTTCTTGGTCCCATCCTGGAACTCATGACCTGGGTGGGCTTCATTCCTGGCATCCCGCTGCTGATCGCTGGTTGGATGCTGGCGAGACGTCGTTGCCCATGGACGGTGACCACCGCCGAGGTCGTCGAAGCCGGCGGGTTCAAGGGCTTCCGCTGGTCCGACGGGGACAACACCTCCCACCTTTCCCTTCTCACTGCTGAGGAAACGAAGGGTCTGGAGACAGGCAGCGAAGTGGCGCTCCATTACGACGTATGCCACCCCGGCAGATGGAGCCTAGGCCCGCACCGGGACGACAACACCGTCATGACCATCGGGTGGATCCTGACCGCGACCGGGCTGGTCTGCACCCTTGCCGGGTTCGTTCTGTTGATGTTCTAAGAATCCTTGTTCGGCAGGAGCTTCCCAGCCTGGGTCTTGACGCCTTCTTTGATGATGCCCCACGTGCTGGTGTCGCCCTTGGCCAGGGCCTTCGCCGTGTTCATTGCCTGCTCCATGGTGGTGTGCGGGGGAATCGGCGGGATGTCGGGATTGGTATGCACATCCAGAAGGGTAGGCCGGTTAGTGGTAAGTGCCTTTTCCCAGGCAGGTCCTACCTCCTCGGGGGCGGTCACGGTGATGCTTTCCAGCCCGAGGCTGGAGGCGAAAGCCGCATAGTCGACGTCGGGAAGTGACTGTGATTCGCGGAAGGCGGGGGCCCCGCCCATTGCCCGTAATTCCCAGGTGACGTGGTTGAGGTCGTTGTTGTGCAGTACGGCGACGATGAGCCGGGGATCGGACCATTCCTGCCAGTACCGCTGGATGGTGATGAGCTCCGCGAGCCCGTTCATCTGCATTGCCCCGTCACCTGCGAAGGCGATGACGGGACGGTCCGGGTGTCCGAATTTGGCCCCGATCGCGTAGGGCACTGCGCATCCCATGGTGGCCAGGCTCCCTGAAAGCGAGCCCCTGGTGTCGCTGCGGAACCTCAGCTGGCGGGCGTACCAGTTGGCGGACGAGCCGGAGTCTGCAATGACAATGGCGTTCTCAGGCAACCGGTCGGAGAGCTCGGAGAAGAGCCTCAAGGGGTTCACGGGCTCGGCATCCACCATGGCCTCTGAACGCATGGTTTCCCACCAACGGCCGATCTTCTTTTCGAGGTCCCCGCGCCAGGAGCGGTCTTCCTTTCGTTGCAGATGCGGGATCAGCGCCCGCAATGTTGCTGCCGCATCGCCCACGAGGTTGTATTCGTAGGGATAGCGGAGTCCGATCATGCCCGGGTCGATGTCGATCTGGACGCCGCGCGCCTGGCCTGCCTCGGGCATGAACTGGGAGTAGGGGAAGCTTGAGCCGACGGTCAGCAGGGTGTCGCAGTCGCGCATCATCTCGTAGCTTGGCCGGGTGCCCAGCAGGCCGATGGACCCGGTGACGTAGGGCAGGTCGTCGGGGAGCGAATCCTTGCCGAGCAGTGCCTTGGCCACACCTGCACCCAGCAGTTCCGCTACCTCGCGGACTTCGGCCGCAGCACCGCGGGCGCCGTGCCCGATCAGCATGGCGACTTTCTTTCCCTGATTCAGAAGGTCGGCGGCTCCTGCGATCGCTTCGACGTCGGGCTGAATTTCCGGCGGCCGGAAGCCAAGGCTGGAAGGCACCATCTTCATGGCGTGTGTGGGCGGGGTGTAGTCGAGTTCCTGCACATCGGCGGGGATGACGATGGCGGTGGGCGCTCGCCGGGAGACGGCGATGCGGATGGCCCTGTCGAGGACGTTGGGCAGTTGCTCGGGGACGGTGACCATCTGGACGTAGTCGGACGCGACATCCTTGAACAGCGTCAGCAGGTCCACTTCCTGCTGGAAGGAACCGCCCATCGCACTCCTTGCCGTCTGGCCAACGATCGCGACGACGGGGACATGGTCGAGTTTGGCGTCGTACAGCCCGTTCAGGAAGTGGATCGCTCCGGGACCTGACGTGGCGACACAGACCCCCACGTTGGAAGTGAATTTCGCATAGCCAACGGCTTGCAGGGCGGACATCTCCTCGTGCCGGGCCTGGATGAATTTCGGGCTGTTTTCGGCCTTGCCGAAGGCTGCCACTATGGCGTTGATACCGTCGCCCGGGTAACCGAAGACTCTATCCACTCCCCATTGCCGGAGCCGGTCGAGCAGATAGTCCCCAACTGTTGGTGAAGCCACAGCCAATCTTCCTTTCGTGCCCTTGCGTTTCGATGTGGTTGGCACCGGCATGCTGAGGGATGGTCAGTGGGCCCGGCGTGCTCCGCGCTTGAGGAAGATGCCGGTGGTGAGTTTGGCGGGAGCGTCGAGGTTGGCGCCGTCGTCCACCCCGACTCCCAGCCGGCTGACCAGCTCGCCACCCAGCCAGGCCGTGCCGGTGGCGATGACAATGGCCAGCAGTTCCAGCACGAAAGGCAAAGTCGTGGGCAGATAGTTCTGGGTGCCGCCTCGGAGCAACCAGCTGACCGCGAACAGCACCAGCATCACCGCGTTGCCGATCCCGTGGAGCCGCCCGACGCGCTTGGCGCGGGACTGGTTCGGCACTGCGAGGTAGTCGATGAAGCCGAAAACCGCTGCAAGAAGGCCCATCAGGACGCCTGCGGCGATCATCAGGTACCCGGCTGTGGTGAAGCGCCCGTCGTTCAGCACCAGCCCGATGATGTCGAACACAACCGCTCCGGTGAGCAACCCCAGCGGGAAGACAACCAACTGCTGGTGAATTGCGTGCCCTGCTGCTTTTGCCCTGCTCTCCATGTCCGCCTCCCGACGAATAACGTGGGAGGCGAAGACGACACCTGCCTCCAACTCCAAGACTAGTCCCGGTTACTTTTAGAATCTAGGGCCCTTCGGGCGTTCAGGAATCAATGCTGCACTGACGTTCACGCGCCAGCCACCGGCGGTTCACCCCTGCCGTCAAGGATGAACGCATGACTGCTTTCACCCGCCGAAACATCCTCAAAGGTGCCCTTGCCGCCGCCGGTGCTGCCGCCGTCGTTCCCGCTGCTGCAGCCGGTGGTGCCTCAACCGCTCACGCTGCCCGGCCATCCGCCGTCGCGCTGGTCCGCAACCGCCTGCTGCTCCCGTCCGGGATCGCCACCGGTGATGTCACCGCCAATTCCGGTGTCCTTTGGTCCCGCGCGTCGGGCTCTGGCCGGCTGGTGGCCAGCCTGCTGGCGGTCGACGACGGCGGGTCGCCTCTCAGCGGCGGCCGCGCCTTCCAGCGGGTACTGCGGGGGAGCGTCGCCAGCGAAGCCACGGACTTCACGTCGAAAATCAACGCCCAACACCTCCCCAGCGGCACCCGGTTCGCCCTGACCATGCACTTCGAGGACCCCGAAGGCAACGCCGGGGAATCCGCGCAGGGATCCTTCAGTACGGCCCCCGGTGCCAACACCAACGGCCTCGGCGCGATTGGCGGCGGCCGGGCAAGCCGGGGGCAGAGCTTCGTCTGGTCCGGCGATACCGCGGGCCAAGGCTGGGGCATCAACGAGGGCATCGGGGGCATGCGCGGCTATGCTGCCATGCACGCCACGCGCCCGGACTTCTTCATCCACTCCGGCGACACCATCTACGCAGACGGCCCCATCGCCGCGCAGGTGACCGAGCCGGACGGGCAGGTCTGGCGGAACCTGGTCACTGAAGAAGTGTCGAAAGTGGCCGAGACGCTCAACGAGTTCCGCGGCCGGCACCGCTACAACCTGATGGACCGGAACGTCCGGGCCATGTATGCGGAGGTTCCGGTGATCGCCCAGTGGGATGACCACGAGACCACCAACAACTGGTACCCGGGGGAGATCCTCACCGACGCCCGCTACACCGAGCGCAGTGTGGACGTGCTCGCCGCGCGGGGCCGCCAGGCATGGCAGGAGTACCAGCCCATCGCGGATCTCAGCGACGGGAGTACCGGCTTCGAGCCGTCCCGCATCTACCGCAAGATTTCCCGCGGCCCGCAGCTGGACATTTTCTGCCTGGACATGCGCACCTTCAAGGACCCGAACACGGACGGCAAGGAAACGCACCTCACCCACATCCTCGGCCAGGAGCAGGCGGACTGGCTCATCAAGGAGGTCAGCCGGTCCAAGGCAACGTGGAAGGTCATCTCGGCCGACCTGCCGCTCGGACTCATTGTGCCTGATGGCCCGGTGAACCAGGAGTCCCTCGCAAACCGCGACGCCGGAGCCCCCTTGGGCAAGGAGCTTGAGATCGCCGGGGTGCTGTCGGCGTTCAAGCGCAACCGGGTTAAAAACGTGGTGTGGCTGACGGCGGACGTCCACTATTGCGCAGCCCACCACTACTCGCCCCAGCGCGCGGCCTTCCAGGACTTCGACCCGTTCTGGGAATTTGTGGCTGGCCCCATTAACGCCGGAACATTCGGCCCCGGGCAGCTGGACGGCACCTTCGGACCCGAGGTGGCTTTCTTCAAGGCCGGCGCTTACGCCAACGAGTCCCCGCGCAGTGGCGAGAGTCAGTACTTCGGCCATGTGGACCTGGGCGAGGACGACGTCTTCACGGTCAGCCTCCGCAATGCCAACGGTGGTGTCCTCTGGAGCAAGGAGCTTTATCCGGAGCGGTGAGCAGCCAAGGAAAAGCAACAGGAACGGCCACAGCTTCGGAAGCTGTGGCCGTTCCTGATTGGAGCCGGCGCATGCACGGTTCAGGGTTTCACGCCCTCCGGGTTGGCACGGATGACGTAGCTGTACTCGGCACGGTCGGACAAACGGACGTCAATGGTGCATAAGCTCTTCTGCTTGTACGACTTCACGACTTCCGCTGTCCCCGAATAGGAGCGTTCTTCCCTCGGCACAATCATTCCGATGATGACTGCGAGGACGAACGCGATGAAACCGCCCAAAACCGTGTAGCCGATGATGCGCGCCAAAACTTCTTTGCCCTGATTGCGTGTTCTTCTCTGAGCCAGCGCGGCTATTGACTTCATCCTGGATGAGGTTCACTGTGGGGGCCTACACACCACGTCGTTGGTGATATTCGTTCATGGTGGGGGCCACAGAACGTATTCTCTTGGGTCCTCCTACGCAGAGATCCAGTAACTATCAGCAGGCCCGGAAGCATGTATTCGGCGACTCTTCAACATGTCCACTGCGATCTCGCAGTTATCCAGAGCCAGAGCTGTCCCGGCACGTCCGGAATCGTCGAAGCACCAAAGACAGGGCTGATTGCGGCTTAGCTAATCCGTCCCAAACACCTGTATTCATCACTATGAGTCTTCCGCGGGGAAAACCCGCGGGCGGCAGTCAACCTGGGGGAAGACCATGATGTTCAGTAGCCTTTTTCGGACCACAGAAGGTACCGGAACGACCCGTTGGACGGCGGTTGTTAGCGCGGCCGCGCTGACATTCACACTGCTTTTTGCGGGCCTTCTATCAACACCCTCCCCGGCTCATGCCTCGGGTGCGATGGTGGAGTTGGGTGCCGCGGGGAGTTTCTCGGTGTTGGGTGCTTCGACTGTGACGAATACGGGTCCGACGTACCTTGGCGGGGATCTGGGGGTCAGCCCGGGAACGGCGATCACCGGGTTCCCGCCGGGCAAGGTGGCCGGCACCACCCACTCGGCTGATGTGCAGGCCGGTGCGGCGCATGCGGATCTGCAGGCTGCCTACAATGATGCTGCCGGGCGCACTCCGACGGAGATTGTTGCGGGGGATCTGGTGGGCCGCACGCTCACGGCCGGGGTTTACAGCTCGGCCAGTTCACTCGGGTTGAGCGGGACACTGGTCCTGGACGGCCAGGGCGATCCGGAGGCGGTCTTCATCTTCCAGATGGGTTCCACGCTCACTACGGCTTCGGCCAGCAGCGTGAAGCTGATCAATGGTGCACAGGCCTCCCATGTTTTCTGGCAGGTCGGCAGTTCAGCGACGCTGGGCACGGGGTCCTCGCTCACGGGGACGGTCATGGCGCTTGCATCAATCACGGTGACGACCGGCGTCGTCATTGAAGGACGTGCACTGGCACTGAACGGAGCGGTGACCCTGGACAGCAACACCATCACCACCGTACCTGCCGCGGATCCGTTGCCCTCGGGTGCGATGGTGGAGTTGGGTGCTGCGGGGAGTTTCTCGGTGTTGGGTGCTTCGACTGTGACGAATACGGGTCCGACGTACCTTGGCGGGGATCTGGGGGTCAGCCCGGGAACGGCGATCACCGGGTTCCCGCCGGGCAAGGTGGCCGGCACCACCCACTCGGCTGATGTGCAGGCCGGTGCGGCGCATGCGGATCTGCAGGCTGCCTACGATGATGCTGCCGGGCGCACTCCGACGGAGATTGTTGCGGGGGATCTGGTGGGCCGCACGCTCACGGCCGGGGTTTACAGCTCGGCCAGTTCACTCGGGTTGAGCGGGACACTGGTCCTGGATGGCCAGGGCGATCCGGAGGCGGTCTTCATCTTCCAGATGGGTTCCACGCTCACGACGGCTTCGGCCAGCAGCGTGAAGCTGATCAATGGTGCACAGGCCTCCCATGTTTTCTGGCAGGTCGGCAGTTCAGCGACGCTGGGCACGGGGTCCTCGCTCGCGGGGACGGTCATGGCGCTTGCATCAATCACGGTGACGACCGGCGTCGTCATTGAAGGACGTGCACTGGCACTGAACGGAGCGGTGACCCTGGACAGCAACACCATCACCACCGTACCTGCCACCACCCCGCTTTCGCTTCTACAAGCGGCTCAGTCCTAGTTCGGCGGAAAGAAGCGAAGCCAGGACCCTGCGCAGTATTGGCGGGGTCCTGGCTTTCGAGCTGTCAGGCGCCTAATGCGTCGAGTACTGCGCGATGATGACGCCGGTCGTCGTCGTGATTGAACGCTCCAGAATCAGATCGACCCGCCCGCCCTCGTCAAATAACTTCGTGCCGGAACCGAGCAGGATCGGGTGGATCTGGAGAATGTACTCATCGACCAACCCGTCGGCCTGCAGTGTCCGGACGAGCTCTCCGCTGCCCAGGATGGTGAGGTCGCCGTCGTCGTTCTCGTGAAGTGCAGCAACAGTCTGGGCGGCCTCGCCTGCGAGCAGAGTCGAGTTCGGATACTCCAAAACGGTGTCCGAGGACCGGGAGACAACGTACTTCTGCGAGTCCACGAGCACAGAGGTAAACGGGTTGGGCTCGGGCGTCATTGTCCAGAAGCCAAGCAGGTCCGCGTAAGTGCGGTGGCCAAACAGGAGAGCACCCCCGGCCGCCATTCCCTCCGCAGCGAACTCCATGGACACCGAATCCTGGTAGCCGTTCGCCCACCCGCCATGTTTGAAGCCACCACGGGTGTCCTCATCCGGTCGCCCGGGGCCCTGCATCACGCCGTCGAGGGTGACGCTCTGGAAAACACTGATCTTTGCCATGGTCTTCTCCGTCTCAGCTGGCCCGCCCGACGCGGAACCCGCGGATTTCTTCCAAAGCCTGAAAGGGACGGGTCCTTCCCCCGTGCAATGAGGAAGGGCCCGTCCGGCTTGGATTCGTCTAAGGCGTGGGGCTGCCGCCGTTGACGTTCAGCGTCTCGCCGATCACGAAGCTCGATTCCGGCGACGCCAGGAACACATATGCCGGGGCGAGTTCCGCCGGTTGCCCGGCACGGCCCAGGGGAGTGCTATGCCCGAACTCGGGGAGCTTTTCCTTCGGCTGGCCGCTGCTCACCTGCAGCGGCGTCCAGATCGGTCCGGGCGCCACAGCATTGACGCGGATGCCTTTCGGCGCCAGCTGCTGCGCCAGGCCCTTGGTGAAGTTGTTGATGCTGGCCTTGGTGGTGGCGTAGTCCAGCAGAGTGGGCGACGGGTTGTACGCCTGGACCGACGTCGTGTTGATGATGGCGGAGCCTGCTGGCATGTGCGGCACCGCGGCCTTGGTCAGCCAGAACATCGCGTAGACGTTGGTCTTCAGGGTGTGGTCGAACTGCTCGTCGCTGATCTCGCCGATGTCCTCCTGGGCCACCTGCTTGCCCGCGTTGTTCACCAGCAGGTCCACGCCGCCAAGCTCGCGCAGGGCCGTGTCCACCAGGTCCCGGCATACTGCCGCGTCCTTGAGGTCGCCCGGTACCTTGACCGCCTTGCGCCCAGCCTTCTCGATCAGGTTGGCGATGCGGGTTGCGTCCTCTTCCTCTTCCGGAAGGTAGGAAAGTACGACGTCGGCACCTTCCCTTGCGAAGGCAATGGCCGTCGCTGCCCCGATGCCTGAGTCCGCGCCGGTAACGATCGCCTTCCGGCCGTCCAGGCGGCCCGTGCCGCGGTAGGTTTCCTCGCCCAGATCGGCCTTCGGCACCAGCTTCGCGTCCAGGCCGGGCTCGGGCTGGTGCTGCTTGGGCGGTTCGATGTGCTCATAGGCGGTGACAGGGTTCTGGAACGTGTACTGATCGGTCATGGTGCTCCTCCGCAAGATTGGTCTGAACACGGACTATGGCTGGAATCCAGCGTTTCGGCATGACGCTAAGCATGCTTACCTTTCCAGCGTAGCGAGAGTGCTGCGATGCCGCAAAGGGGGCGGGACGAAGCTTTCGGGTGTGAACATTTGTGCAACCGGCATGAGCGGGACGCGCTGCCGAGCTGTGCCCACCGAGCTGTACCCGTCAGTAACTTAGCGGCAAAAGGTGGCGCAAACTTCGGAGGCCGCGTTCGAGGCGCGGGCAATTTCTGGCCGCACGTTCGTGCAAGTGCCGTCGAAAAAGCGCCCACGTTGCCTAACATCGAAACACCCAATCCTCGATGACAGGTTCACACACCGGCCCGTCCGCACTTCTCGCCCCACACCAACAGACACTAAAACGATGAGGTTTCAATGTCGCTGCCTAAAACCATGCCCAGCAAACTACCGCTGAAGAAGATTGTGTCCCTCGCCGCCGGCCTCGTGCTCGCTGCCTCCCTGACGGCAGCTCCCGCCCAGGCTGCCGTCGTCGAGATATCCCCTCCTGGTGCCAACGACTGGTCCTGTAAACCGAGCGCCGAGCACCCCTATCCGGTCGTCCTGGTCCCCGGAACGTTCGAGAGCATGGCTAAAAACTGGATCACGTTGTCGCCCTACCTCAAGAATGCCGGCTACTGCGTTTTCGCCCTCAACTACGGTGAGACGAACGGCGTTTACGCAACAGCACCGGTAGCCGACTCAGCCAGGGAACTGGCCCCGTTCGTTGATGCGGTTCGTGCAGCGACCGGAGCCAAAAAGGTGAATCTGGTGGGCCACAGCCAGGGTGGCATGATGCCCCGCTACTACATGGGCTTCCTCGGTGGAGCGAAGTACGTCAACCAGCTCATCGGCATTGCCCCGTCCAACCACGGCACTGAGGGCGTGATCGTGCCGCCGCCAAGCTTCCTGCCGGAACCGGACTTCGACGCCCTCGGCTGCGCTGCCTGTGCCGACCAGCAGGCCGGCTCGGCGTTTATGCAGAAGCTGAACTCGATCGGCGACACCGTGGCCGGCCCCTCCTACACGGTGATCTCGACCAGGTATGACGAGATCGTTATCCCGTACAACAGCCAGTTCCTCGCCGGTCCGGCCCGCCAGGTCACCAACTTCACCATCCAGGACAAATGCCCCGCCGACGTGTTCGAGCACGACCAGACGCCGAACGATCCCGTAGTCCACCAGCTGGTCACCCACGCCCTCGGCAGGACGTCCGGCCCCGCGGATCCGGCCTACCAGCCACGCTGCCTCTAATCGTTGGTTTGCCCAACTAGGTAGCAGTAGATGTCGTTTTGGGCGCGCAAAACAGCATCTACTGCTACCTAGTTGGGGGAAGGGGGCGGAACGTAAGCCGCGCCGCCGTCGTTGTACCAGCGCCAGCCCACGCGAAACCCCCGAATAAATAGGACACCATGAGCCAGCGGACAATTGTCATCACCGGAGCCAGCGACGGCATCGGTGCAGCAGCCGCGCGGGCGTTGAGTCGGGCAGGGGAGCGGGTAGTCGTCGTCGGGCGTTCACCGGAGAAGACACAGGCGGTGGCGAAAGGGCTCGACGCCGACTACTTCCTGAGCGACTTCGCAGACCTCTCCCAAGTCCGGGAGCTCGCCGCGGCGCTGAGGAGTAACTACCCAAGGATCGATGTACTGGCCAACAACGCCGGCGGCATCATGGGCAAGCGCCAACTCACCGTAGACGGCTACGAGAAGACCTTTCAGGTGAACCATCTGGCCCCGTTCCTGCTGACCACCCTGCTGATGGCCGTGCTCACCGCCAGCAAGGCCAGCGTCATCAACACCTCAAGCGCGGCCAACGGCTACGGCAAGCTGGACCTCGCCGATCTCGATTCCTCCCGCAACTACTCGACCAATCGCGCCTACGGCACCGGCAAGCTCGCAAATATCCTCTTCACCAGCGAACTCCACCGCCGCTTCGGGGCCGACGGAACCAATGCGGAAGGAACAACCCCGGGAATTACGACGGCGGCGTTCCACCCCGGCGTTGTAGCCACCAACTTTGCGGCCGACTCCACGAGCCCCTTCAGGCACGCCTACAAGACGATCCTGAACCGCTTCCTCCTGACCCCGGAGCAGGGCGCGGATACGCTCGTCTGGCTCGCGACGTCAAAGCCCGGGGAGGACTGGGCCTCGGGCGCATACTACGCCAGGCGGGTACTGGCGAAAGCGAACAAACAGGCCTACGACGCCGGCCTGGCGCGGGAGCTCTGGGACCGCAGCGAGCAGATGGTCCAGGCTCCCTAGCTGAAGGCCGAACTCACGGGGATCTCAGGGAGCGAAGAATTTGTGACAGGGCGCGCTCCGCCGAGGCGATGTCGCCTCCCTCGGCAATCCACATGGCTGCTTCGTTCATGGCGCCTGAGAGCAGCGCAGCGATCGCACTGCGGTCCTCCTCCGGCCCGATGACGCTCTCCAGACCTTCCTCCAGCAATCGTGCGGAGTGTCTGGCGTCAGAGCGCCGCCATGTTGTCCATCCGAGCACGGCGGGCGCGTCGACGAGCATTATCCTGCGCACCCCTGGCGAGATGCTTGCCCGCAGGAATGCCTTGCATCCCTCTTCGATGGCATCCCACCCTTCTCCGGGGGCGGCCTGGGTGATTGCCGCGCTGACCTGGCTTTGAGCCTCGTCGAGCACGGCCTCGAACAGCCCTTTCTTGCTTCTGAAATGGTGATACACCGCCCCGCGCGTCACCCCCGCCCCTGCCGCTACTTGTTCCAGTCCAACTGCCTCATACCCGTATTCGGCGAAAAGCTCTTGGGCTGTGATCAAAACTGTGCGCGCTGTTTCTTCGCTCTGTTCCTGGGTGGCTCTTGCCATCTCGTCCCCTTGCCTATACATACACGGTGTATGTATTGTAGCTCACATACATACACTGTGTATGTAAGTGAAAGGAGGTGTGGCGATGATCAGTTCTTACCCCGTCCTCATGTCGAGCGACGTACTCGGATCCGCGGACTACTACCGAACTGCATTTGGGTATGAGACCACATTCGAATCGGACTGGTACGTGAGTCTCAGGCGCGGACTCTGGGAGCTGGCGCTACTCGACCATGCCCATGCGACGATTCCCGCGGGGTTCGGTCGTCCGGCCGGTGGTGTTTTGATCAATGTCGAAGTCGATGACGTTGACTCAGAATACGAGCGGTTGATTGTCCGGGAAGGGCTCCCGATGGCGCAGGACATTCGGTCGGAAGACTTCGGGCAGCGCCACTTCATACTTATTGGACCCGATCAAGTTCTTATCGACGTGATACAGCCAATTGAGCCCTCAGGTGAGTTTTCTGCCCAGTACGTTCAGAGCTGACCCATTAGGGCTTTACCCGCAGTTTGTGGATCAGCTCGAACGCGTGCAGAGTCCTCAGGATGGCCATTTCCAGTCCGGCCTCCGGCTCCGGGTGCGAGAAGTAGAAGCCCTGGAGTGAGTCGCATTTCAGGTCCATCAGGTAGGCGGCCTGCTCCGGGGTCTCGATTCCCTCGGCAGTCACCAGGAGCCCGAGGTTGTGCGCCATGTTGATCATGGAGCTGAGGATGGGCAGCTTCTCCGCCCCGGTTCGGACCATGGATACAAACGACTGATCGATCTTCACGGTGTCCACGGGAAGATCCTGCAGCCGGCCCAGCGATGAGTACCCGGTGCCGAAGTCGTCCAGCGCAACCTGCACACCGGCGTCGCGCAGCTGATTCAACTGCTTCAGCACCTGGCAGTCGGCATCGAAGAACACGCTCTCGGTGACTTCAATGACCATCTGCGCAGGGTCCACGTCGCAGGAGGCGGCAACCCGCAGCACGCCCTCGGCGAAGTTCGGTTCCTGGATCTGCACGCCGGAGATGTTCACGGCGAGGGACCGGGTACGGTCCTCGGCCAGCCACGGGCCCATCTCCGTGCAGGCACGCCGCAGCACGAGGGCCCCGATCGCCCCGATTAATCCGCTGCGCTCCGCAAGCGGAATGAACTGCGTGGGCGGGATGATCTCGCCGTCGCGGTCCCAGCGGGCCAGCGCCTCAAACTGCACCACGGCGTCAAGCCGCGGAGTCATCACCGGCTGGTAGTTCACGTAAATATCGCCGCGGTCTACGGCCAGCCGCAGGCTCGCCTCCATATCGGTGCGCTGGACCAGGGCAGCCATCATTTCCGGACGGAACCGCATGTACCGGTTCTTGCCGGCGGCCTTCGCCGCGTACATCGCGACGTCGGCCTGCCGGAGCAGATCCGAGGGCTCAACCGGCTTCTCGCCCAGCGAAGCAAGTCCCAGGCTCAGGCTCGGCCGAAGCATGGTGCCATAAAGGAAGACGGGAACATTGAGGGAATCGACAATCCGCTCGGCTACCTCCTCAGCGTTCTCAACATCCGTCAGCAGCACCACAAACTCGTCGCCGCCCAGTCTGGCTACTGTGTCGTTGGGCCGGACGCAGAAGCGGAGGCGTCGTGCCACTTCGATGAGCATCTGATCCCCGGCATGGTGCCCGAGGATGTCGTTGACTTCCTTGAAGTCGTCCAGGTCAATCAGCAGGACGTCCACAGAAGTGCCGGCCGGACCGCGCAGGGCCTCGGTGAGCTGATCGTTGAACAGCTGCCTGTTCGCCAGCCCCGTCAGGGGATCCTTGAAGGCAAGATCTTTCAATTGCGCAGCCTGTTCGGCCAGGTCGATCATGGCCTTCCGGGCCTGCTCCTGGGCCTTCCTCCGGGGCGTGACATCGCGGAAGCTCCACACGCGTCCCACGACTTCGTTCGCGACTTTTTGCGGGCGGGAATACCTTTCGAAAGTCCTGCCGTCGAGGAACTCCAAAACGTCGTGGCTTTCAGCATCCGGATTCGCGTAGAGCTCCTTGACCTTCTCCAGGAAACTCTCGGGCTCGGAAAGCTGTTCCAGCACGAACTTCATCACGGCTTCGTCGTCGTGGGTGTCCAGCAGTTCCCGCGGGATGCCCCACATGGACACGAACTGGTCGTTGAGGCCGGCGATCTGACCGTCGCTGCTGACCACCAGGATCCCGTCCGCCGTCGACTCAAGTGTGGCGGTGAGCAGCGACATGGCCTCGCGGAGACTGGCGTCCGATTCTTTCCGGTGGGCGGTATCGCGGACCGTGACCGTCATAAAAGTCCCGGAGGCGGCTTCAAAAAGGGAACACGCCACCTCGCCCGCGAATTCGCTGCCGTCTGCGCGTACCCCGTAAGCCTCGAATGGTTGCAGGGGAGTTTCCGGCGAGCTGCGCCGTAGGGCGTCGAACACTTTGAGGAATCCGTGGCGGAAGTCTTCGGCCAGCAGTATGCGGTGATCGGCGCCAATCAATTCAGCTCGTGAATGCCCGAACATGCGCTCAGCAGCTGAATTCACCAGACTGATGGTGCCGTCCGCGGACAGGACGAGGACCGCGTCCGGGCTGGACTCCAGCACAGAGCGGTGTTCAATCCCCGAGATGGGAATTACTTCACCGCTGTTGTCTGCAGCACGGCGTAAAGACGGTTCCATAGAGCCCTTTTTTTGAGACCTAAAATTATTCATATTCGCCTTCCCCCAAGCACATCATAAGGTGCAAAGGTCAATTATCAATGGCGACGAATCAATTCTGCGTTCCATTTCTTCACGTGCTCCTACAGCCGCTTCAACCTCACCGCCGGCCGCCAACGCGCAGTCCCCGGACGGACTCCATGGCCGTCTCAGCCCTCGTCATGGCCATGTCCAATCGGTTGTCAGAAACCGGCCGCGAGAAGAGGTAACCCTGCAGGAAATCACAGCCCAGATCCATCAGGTACTCGGCCTGTGCCGGGGTCTCAATGCCCTCGGCCGTGACGGACAGGTTCAGGCCGTGCGCCATGGTGATCATGGAACTGAGCAGCGGAAGTTTCTCCGCGCCGGTCCGCACCATCGAGACGAAGCTGCCATCGATCTTCACAGCGTCAACGGGCAAGTCCTGCAGCCGCCCCAATGACGAATAGCCCGTGCCGAAATCGTCGAGGGCAACACGCATCCGTGCCCGCCGGAGGTGCTTCAGCTGGTCGATCACCTGCGAGCCCGGATCCAGGAACACACTCTCCGTCACTTCGAGCACCAACTGTCCCGGATCAACCCGGCAGGAGGACGCGATCCGCAGCGCGACGTCGGCGAAATCGTGCTCGTGCAGCTGGCCGCCGGAAACGTTGAAAGTCAGGGAGCGGGATTTGTCCGCAGCAAGCCACGGCTGCAGCTCAACGCAGGCCCGCGCCATCACGCTGTTGCCCAGATCGCTGATCAGCCCGCTCCGCTCCGCCATGGGAATGAACTGCCCTGGAGGAATGAATTCGCCGTCGCGCTCCCAGCGGGCCAGGGCCTCCAGTTGCACCTCCCGCCCTGAACCGGTGGAAACGACAGGCTGGTACTGCACCTTCACCTCGCCGTGTAGCACGGCGACGCGGAGCCTGGCCTCCATGTCATTGCGGTGGGCCAGGTCCCTAAGCATTTCCGGCCGGAACCGCATGTACCGGTTTTTGCCTCCGGCCTTGGCCGCATACATGGCTACATCAGCCTGCCGCAGCAGGTCCGACGGCTCCATGGTGGTTTCACTCATGGACGCCAGGCCCAGGGAAAGGCTTGGCTTCAGCTGCGCCCCGCCGATGTTCACGGGAACGTTCAGCGTTTCCATGATGCGTTCCGCCACAGCAGCCGGATCCGCGACGTTGGTCAGGAGCACCACGAACTCGTCCCCGCCCAGCCGCCCCACGGTGTCGTTGGGACGGACGCAGGAACGCAGCCGGCGGGCCGTTTCGATCAGCATCTGATCACCCGCGTGGTGGCCGTGGATGTCGTTGACTTCCTTGAAGTCGTCCAGGTCCAGCAGAATGACGTCGACGGCGATATGCCGTGGGCGCCGCATGGCCTGGGCCAGCTGGTCGTTGAACAACTGCCGGTTGGCGAGTCCTGTGAGCTGATCCTGGAACGCCATCGCCCTCAGCTGGGACGCCTCCTCCGCGAGCGCGTTGCCCACCTTCCGGTACGTTGCATCCCGGACGGACATTGCCAATGAGGGCGCTGCCTGGCCCGACGGCCCCGGCGTCTGTGATTCGGGCGGCTGTGATCCGGGCGCCTGGGGTGCCGGAAGCCCTGGTGCCGGAAGCAGGGAGCAGACGATCTCGGCGGGAAACTCGGAGCCGTCCCCGCGCAGGCAGACGGGCTCTATTGGCGCATTCCCAAGAACAGGATCAGGACTTTTCCGCAAGACGTCGTATTCCCAGACAATGGCCTCAAGGAACCCCTCGGCCAGCAGGATCCGGTGATCCGATCCCAGAAGCTCGTCCCGGGACCGCCCAAACAGGCGCTCTGCGGCTGAGTTTGCGCGGCGGATGGTGCCGTCAGGGGCCAGAATCAGCAGCGCGTCAGGGCTGATATCAAGCCCTGCATCGGCGGACGCGTCCCCTTGGGCTTCCGTCATCACGCAATAGAAACAAGGTATTCGGTCTTAAATAGAGCCATCTTGTTTTCCTCCCCCTTGTGGAAATCATAGGGGGCGGAGACTAAAGCGCAAGGGATGCGCTGGCCAGGCCGGCGTTCCTTCCGAGGCCCCGAAGGGTCCAGCCTTCCGCCTGCCACAGCCCGGCGTCCAGGACGTTTCGCGCATCCAGCATCACCCGGCGTCGTACGAGTTTCCCGATGGCGGCGGGCGAGAGCCTGCGGTATTCCTCCCACTCGGTGAGCAGCAGTACCAGCTCGGCGTCATCGAGCGCAGCCTCGACGGAACGCTCGAAGCGCAGCTGCGGATAGCGCATCCAGGAGTTGTTGATGGCCTTCGGATCGGTCACTGTCACGTGGGCCCCTGCTGCCGCGAGCTGCAGGGCCACGTCCAGGGCGGGGGAGTCGCGGATGTCGTCAGTGTCAGGTTTGAAGGCGGCGCCCAGGACGGTGACGGTCCGGCCCGACAAGTGACCGCCACACAGCTCACGGGCGATCTCCACGGTACGGGAGCGCTGGGCGATATTGACGGAATCCACCAGTCCCATCCACGCATCAACAGAGTCCACGCCCAGCCCAACTGCCTGCGTCCGGAAACTGCGGATGTCCTTGGGAAGGCAGCCCCCGCCGAAGCCCAGCCCGGCGTGCAGGTACCGGCCGCCGATCCGCGGGTCCATGCCCATCGCCTCGCTGAGCTCGGTGACGTCCGCGCCGGAGGCATCACACAGCTCGGCCATGGCGTTGATGAAGCTCACTTTGGTGGCCAGATACGCGTTCGACGCCGACTTGATGAGCTCCGCCGTGGCATAGTTGCACACCATCCGCGGAATGCCGGCGCAGAGCAGGGGTTCGTACACGGTGTCCAGTGCGACTGTCACGCCGCGGCCTTCCACCGAGTGCTTTCCGCCGGGCACGCCGTAGACCAGTCTGTCGGGCACCAGCGAATCCTTCACTGCGGTTCCCTGCCTCAGGAATTCCGGGTTCCAGCCGAGGAGCACGTCAGGGCGCTCCGACAGGATGCCGCCCAGCACGTCGACGGTGCCCACGGGCACGGTTGATTTACCGACGACGGCGGCGCGGCGGCCCAGGTGGGGGAGCAGCGCTCCGGTGGCGGCGAGCAGGTAGCTGAGGTCGGCGCCGTCGGACGTTTTGGACTGCGGTGTACCCACGCACAGGAAGTGGACCTGCGCGTCGGCGGCGTCCGCGAAATCGGTGGAGAACCTCAGCCTGCCGGTGGTGAGACCGTCCTGCAGGAGTTCGTCCAGGCCGGGTTCGTAGAACGGTGCGAAGCCACGCCCCAGCTGGTCAACTTTTGCGGCGTCGACGTCGATGCCCACCACACTGTGCCCCATGGATGCCAGCGTGGCGGCGTGGACAGCGCCAAGGTAGCCGCAGCCGATCACGGAGATGTTCATACCGGGTTCCTAACTGTCGGAGTGGTTGCAGTGCTGTGCGAGGCCATGACCTGCCGATAGTGGCGCACCAGCTCGGCGCTGAGCGCAGGCCACGTCCTGCCCTGGACAGAAGTGTGGGCTGCCGCTGCAAACGCCCGGCGCTTGGCGTCGTCGCCCGTCAGGTCCACCACGCGGCGCCGCAGCTCGGCAAGATTTCCCGGCTCGTAGAGCCAGCCGGTGCGGGAGTTTTCCACCAGGTCCAAGGGCCCCCCGCGGCCGGTAGCCACCACAGGCACCCCCGAGGCCATGGCCTCCTGGATGGTCTGGCAGAAGGTTTCCAGCTCGCCGGGATGGACGAAAAGGTCAAAGGAAGCCACCACGCTGGCCAGTTCTTCGCCGCCGAGGAAACCTGTAAACACGGCCCGGGGCAGGGCATCCTGGAGGGTTTCGCGCTGGGGGCCGTCGCCGACGATCACCAGCCTGGTGCCCGGGATGTCGGCCAGGACGGCAAGGTCCTCCACCTGCTTTTCGACCGCCAGCCGCCCTACATAGCCGATGATCCGCTCACCGCCAGGTGCCACCGAAGCCCGCCAGCCGTCGTCGCGCTTTTCCGGGCTGAACCGCGCGGTATCCACACCGCGCCGCCACAGATCCACCCGCGGAATCCCGCGGCCGCGCAACTGGTTCAGCGCGAAAGTGGAAGGGACCAGCGTCCTGCTGGCGAGGAGATGGATGTTCTCCACCCGGTTCCAGGCCCAGTTCTCCATGAACGGGACGCCGTAGCGGGCTGCGTAGCTGGGGACCTCGGTCTGGTAGATGGCCACTGACGGGATGCCGAGCTGGTGTGCAGCCTGGGCCGCCCGCCAGCCCAGGACAAAAGGAGAGGCGAGGTGGACGACGTCGGGTGCGTAATCGGCAAGGATTCGCTTGACCCGATTCACACCTCCCAGCGCCACACGCACGTTGGTGTACCCGGCCAGCGGTACTGAGGGAAGCCGGTGAACATAGGCGCCGTGGACAACATCGAGGACTTCCGTGTCCTGTGTTGACGGCGCAATGACCAGCACGTCGTCCCCCCGTTCCTGCAGATGCTCCAGCACCCGCAGGATGGAGTGCGTAACCCCGTTCATCAGCGGCAGGAATGATTCGGCAACAATTGCGATCCTCACCCCTCCACCGTGTGGGCGGCGGCTTACTCCGCGGGGGAGGGAGCGTGACGGCGAGGGGAAGTTTGGGTTAACCGTTGCCGTTGCCGGCTAGGAAGTCGGCCGGGGCAGGCAGAAATGCGTGACTTATGCGCCGGGGCCCGCGAGAGTTGCCCGCGATCCAGGGGCCGGCGTGAGCTGCCAGGTTCAAAAGTTACGCATTTCGGCTGATGGCTGGCACGGGCTCCGACGCATTTTGATACAGCTTTGCGTGAATCCAGCTTGCCCTGTACTTTGGGCTGTCATGGAGACACTGACGCATTCGGCCGTCCTGGCAAGATTCGGGTATGCCCTGTCTGATCCGACGCGGGCGAAGATCCTGCTGGCGTTGCGGGAGGCCCCTGCCTATCCGAGTGACCTTGCCGAGCTGATCGGAGTCAGCCGCCAAAGCATGTCCAACCACCTGACCTGCCTCCGCGGATGCGGGCTGGTGGTCTCCGTCCCCGAGGGCCGCAAGGCCAAGTATGAGCTCGCCGACCCCAAACTGGGCCACGCACTCACGGACCTTCTGGGCGTCGTTGCCGTGGCGCCGGAGTGCGATTGCAGCAACGACCCGAAGGACTGCTGCTGATGAGCGCCGGGGCATTGCACCCGACGGCACCCACGTTGGAGCGCCGGGCCGTGCTATCCCGCAGGATCAGGCTCTTCGTCGCGGCCACCATTACTTACAACATCATCGAAGCTGTGGTGGCCATCAGTGCGGGAACGGTAGCCTCGTCCGCGGCTTTGGTGGCCTTCGGTCTTGATTCCGTAGTCGAGGTTCTTTCCGCAGCCGCCGTCGCGTGGCAGTTCGCCGGTCCCGACCCTGAGGCCAGGGAGAAGACAGCCCTAAGGCTCGTTGCCTTCTCGTTCTTCGGGCTCGCAGTCATCGTGGCAGTCGATTCGTTCCGCAGCCTCCTGGGCTTCGCCGAGCCGCAGCACTCGCCGGTGGGCATCGTCCTGGCTGCCGTGAGCCTGGCTATTATGCCGGTGCTTTCCTGGGCCCAGCGCCGTGCGGGCAGGGAACTTGGATCCAGATCCGCCGTGGCCGATTCCAAGCAAACGCTGCTGTGCACCTACCTCTCCGCGGTCCTGCTGGCCGGTCTGGTCCTGAACAGCACCCTCGGCTGGACCTGGGCCGATCCCATCGCCGCCCTGGTCATCGCGGGGGTCGCGATCAAGGAAGGCCGTGAAGCCTGGCGCGGCGACTCCTGCTGCGCACACTGACCCGGAGCGCACACTGACCCGGAGGGCACACCGACCCGGAGCGCACACTGACCCGGAGGGCACACCGACCCGGAGGGCGGGCTACGGCGGGCCCAGGATCCGCCGGGCTTCGTTCTGCGCTTCGACTTCCTCGGGGCTGAGGGTTTGACCGGCCAGGAAACCGGCTCCGGAGATGATCCTTCGCAGCTCGGCCACAGTACGGGGGATGCTCACGCCGTGATGGGCCATCGCGTGGCAATTGGCACAAAGCGGAACCAGATCCGTCACCGGGTCCAGTTCGTAGTCGGCCGCGAGCTGCGAGACCGGAACGATGTGATGGACGTGGATGAAGTCCTTCCCTATCTCGCCGTATTTGATTTCGAAGGAGAAACCGCAGACGGCGCAGGTGGTGCCGTGATGGGCCAGGCAGGCCCTCCGTGCTTCCGGGTTCCTCTCATAGCGGTTCACCTCGACCCTGCTGAGGGCCTCTTCCGGATAGGTCCCAGGCGCGGGAAGGGTGGGGTCAGCGATGGGCGCCGGTCCCAACTCGCTCCACAGCAGACGGACTCTTAGCTCCTCGGACGGATCTATGGGGAGCCCCGAACCGGAAGCGGTCTCCCATCGCACTCCAGGCACTGCATCCACAAGTGTCTCCGGGGCAATCTGTTCACCGAACGGGAGGAAGGCGTCGAAGGCGACGTCGACGTGCAGGGATGCTGCGCCTTCCGTGGCGTATGGCTCCGAAAGAACTCTGCCGTGACCGATCAGGCCCCTGCCCGGGCGGCCCTGCAGAAGAAGCCAGGCGTCCGCTCCTATGGGGATGTCCAGGTGCCCGCCCACACTCCAGCTGCGCAGGAACTGACCGGTTTCGGTCACTTGCTTCCGGACGGCCTCATAATCCCAGTCGTTCCAGTGGTCCGGATTCCAGGCCAGGATGACGGCTGTCATGGCTCAACTCTCCGCTGCCCTGATTGAACGCTGCGTCTGATCCAACTCTGCCCCCTGTTCAACGCTTCCCCTCAGCGAAGCCGGGCCCTCATTCGAACCGTGAAGGGTCGCCGGCTCCGCGCCGCACAACTTCAGCGGTTCCTCCCGAAAAGTCCACCACCGTCGTCGGCTCCGTTCCACAGTCGCCGGAATCTATGACGGCATCAACTTCGTTATCCAGGCGTTCCTTGATTTCCCAACCCTGGGTGAGCGGCTCCTCCTGGTCCGGCAGCAGCAGCGTGCTGGTCAACAACGGTTCCCCCAGCTCGGCCAGGAGTGCGTGGACAAACCTGTGGTTCGGGATCCGCACGCCCACGGTCTTCTTTTTCGGGTGCAGGAGACGGCGGGGAACCTCCTTGGTGGCCGGCAGAATGAAGGTGAAGCTGCCCGGCGTCACGGCTTTGATCTGGCGGAAGACATCATTGCCGATGTTCACGAACTGCCCCAGCTGCGCGAAGTCGCTGCACACCAGGGTGAAGTGGTGCTTATTGTCCAGCTGGCGGATGGTACGGATCCGGTCCAGTGCCTCTTTGTTACCGAGCTGGGCACCGAGGGCGTAGCAGGAGTCGGTGGGGTAGGCGATGAGCCCGCCGCCCCGGAGCATGTCCACCACCTGGTTGATGGCGCGCGGCTGGGGGTCCTCAGGATGAACATCAAAGAATCTGGCCATGGCACGAGCTTACGGCTGCGCCACGGTTACGGGCAGGGGGACACGATGGGCTGAGTGCCCGCACAGGAGAACCCTCAGGCGCCGCTGATACCGAAGAGTCCGATGATGAGGGCCATGACCAGGATGGTTACCAGTTCGTGCGCGCAGTTCAGTACAGTCAGCCCGGCGGGTCGGTTGTCGAAGGCATCGTGGGTAATGAAGCGGGCAGCGGTGAAACCGGCCCACAGGATCGCCCCGGTGATGAGCGAGTTGGCCAGGAAGCTGCCGCCGTAGAAATCCTGGGCAATGGCCACCGAACCGGCCAGGACCCACGCCGTCACGAAGCTGACGACCAGGGTTATGGCGATGGGCCGGATGGCATCCTTGGAGTTCCCGCTGGGGGTGACGTTGGCCTTCTTCATCCAGTAATTGCCGAACACCTTTGGGGTGTACCAGACGGAGCCCACCACCATGCTCGAAAGCGTGGCCAATAGCACGGCCCAAAAGTTGATCTCTGGAATCATGGCTTGCTCCTTGGATTCGATCTGCTTTGGATAGCGGCGGATTTAGTACTCTGCATAACCCTCGTAGTGTCTTATTCGGAAGTCTATCCGTGGACATTAAAAAGTCGGTGCAGTTGTCTGCGGGAATCGCAGAACAACTGCACCAACCGGTAGATACGAACATTTCAGATTGCTATGAATCTTTCCTCATTCGCGGCTCCTTATTCCCGGCTTACGAATATCCGGGTTACCTGCGGTCCTCGGCCAGATGCCGGGAGAGAATCCAGCCGGCGCCAATCATCAAAAGACCCAGCACCATGAAGGTCCAGTTGTCAGGGGTGTTCAGCGACAGGAAATTGGCCGCCGAATCCACTCCGACACTAAGCCCGTAAATGCTGAGAACAATGTACAACGCACCAAATCCCATCAGGAAGTTCCGTGCGCCCATACCGCTGCGGCACATTCCCAATCCAATTCCGCCGATGACCAAGTGCACGATATTGAGCAGCATGGAAACCTGGAACAGGTTAAGGAACATTGCATTCGAATCAGGTCCAAAGAACCTTAGTTCGTCGTACTGCGTGGTGACTCCCGGGATAAAGCCCAGGATACCGACCACGATCAAGAGGATACCAACACCCATGCCCACGTTCTGGACGTCTGTGCGCCCAAAATGTATACCGTGAGCATGTGGGGATGCGGTAGTCATTTTCTGCCTCCAACCACTGACTTGCGGACATTCCAAGTTTACGGCGGGTGGACGCAAAAAGCGCTGGATGAAGCCCTGTTAGGAACCCCTGATGGGTACTTCTGCCCAGCGACAGATCCGGCCTCTTCTGCTGGACTTGGGACACCATGAGCCCCCAAAACCGCCTCGCAAAGACCATCCTGACAGCAGCCGTGCTGCTGCTCACTGCCGGATGCAGCGTTGCGGTGCCGGAAAGCCGCGCTCCCGAGCTGGGTGCCCTCCGCGTTGCTGATGGCGCTCCCGCCGGTAGTACGGCGGCGCCGTCGATCAACCGGGCCGAGCAGCTCCTGCAAAAGGTGCATCTGCAACCTTGGCAGAAGGACGTGCCGGTGGTGGTGCAGTCGGGCAACAAGGATATGCAGTGTTCCATCAGTGCCGACGCCGCCGCGTGCCACCTGGTGAGCGACGTGGTGCCCAGACCGGACGATGTGCGCAGCCAGTGCGGCGGAGACAGCAAGTATCACGGCGGCTATGCCGCGGTAACGGTCGACGCCGGTGCACAGTACGGACTCTGCGGTGACGGAATATCGCCCATGGAGGCCGAGAACGTGGCCGGCCCGGCGTTTCCCGGGCCGTGGCTGCAAGACGGCCAGGCGGTTCGGGTCGGCAATATGGTGTGTGAGCGGGCACCCGGCGCGGTCACGTGCGCCCACCTGCGGACCGGCCATGGATTCCTGATCAGCGTGGACAATTACGAACTCTGGTAGTTGCCTGGGGTGCCTGTCGAAACAGGGGGAAGCGGCCCGTACATGGCACGATGGAACACGATGAAACTGCGCGCTGATCAGACCGGAGAACGTGGCCTTCCCATGCCCTTGTGGCTGCAGGGAGCGCTCGAATCGGCGCAGGCAGCCATCATTTCAGCGCTGGTGGTGATTGCACCGATTGTGGCTGCCTGGGCTACGTCCGGCTTCCAGAACTCCGGTTTCGAGGTCCTTGCCCGCCTGGCCGGACAAGCGTGGTTGTTGATTCACGGAGTGCCGCTGCATCTGACAACCATCGAGGGGTCTGCGGCAAGCCAGTCGGACGCAGGGACGCTCTCCTTGATTCCCTTGGGGCTGACCCTTATTCCGTTCCTGCTCGCCTGGCGCGCGGGACGCCGCCTCGCCAGGGCCTCCTATACGGACCAGTTGTGGCAGGCTCTGCTGGGATCCTGGCTGGTATACGGAGCGTTCGGAGCAGCGACCGGTTTCGTGTGCCGCACCACGGACGTCGCCATCAACCTCTGGTTTGCTGCCCTGATACCGCTTGTGCCATTTGCCCTGGGCATGGTGGTTGGCGCTCGCCGCGAAGCAGGTTCCTGGAGCCGGCTGATCGGCGTCGACGCCGTGGCCTGGATTTCGCGGACCAGCCAGCATTCACGCTGGGCGGGCTCGTACGTGGCATCGGTGGCCAAGGCCGCCACGGTGGCAGTCATAGCCGCCTTCGCGCTCTCCTCGGCACTGCTGGCTGTGAATCTGCTGATCCATTGGGACCTGATCATCGCAGTGTATGAAGGGCTCGACGCCGGGGCGATCGGCGGTGCGGTGCTCACTATTGCACAGCTGGGATACCTGCCCAACCTCGCCGTGTATGCGCTCGCCTGGGCGTCAGGCTCGGGCTTCGCCCTCGGGGCGGGATCGCAGGCCGGTCCGCTCGCCACCGCCGTGGGTCCCTTGCCGTCCATCCCCGTTTTCGCCGCATTGCCCTCGGGTTACCTCGAGTACGGGTTCGTCGCCCTGGTGGTGCCGGTACTTGCGGGGATCCTGGGTGGATGGTGGTTCCTGCGGGCAGGGGAGAACCACTTCGATGAGTGGCTGGCCATCAAGATCCGGGCCCGTTGGTTCACTGCGACGGTTTCCACGCTGGCCCTGGGGATTGTGATAGGTGCCGTGGCCGGAGCCCTGGGAGGCGTGCTGGCCTGGCTGGCGCGAGGTTCCGTCGGAATCGGACGCCTCACGGACATCGGCCCCGACCCGATGTGGACGGCAGTCTGGCTGGCAGCGGAAGTGGGCGCCGGCGTCGTGATCGGTTACGCGGCAGGACCTTGGCTGGAACGGCAGCAGAACGTGCCGGAAGAAGACCTGCAAAGCGCTGTTTAGCGCCTTTACATTCCGGGCAGCCTGTTCTCAAGGTCCGTGCGGCATTCAGAGGTGGCGCGTTGCGTCAGAGCCTCGCGCTGGCACTGCTGGAAGTCGCTGAACTGGTTGAAGAACGCGCCCATCACAAGGAGCACCAGGACCATGACACCGGATACCAGCAGCCCGGTGATGACCCCGAACAGCACCAGCTTGGACTCCTTCCGCGTGATGGCACGGATCAACACGATAATCCCCAGCGCCAGGCTGGCTGCCGTGAGGATGGCCGACAGCCAAACGTAGGCGATATCCAGCTGGATCACGAAGAGGGATCCCAGGACCACCACGATAAAAAGGCGGAAGAGGGTGTGCGTCTTGGCGAGCGAAGCCTGGGCGGCCTCGCTGAGCGGTTGCCTGGCGCGCTGCATGCTGCCGGGATCCTGTGTGGGGTTCATGTTTTCAAGCCTACGCGAGCGGCCCCTAAGCTAGAGCCATGCGCATCGTAGTCCTCGTTTCCGGCACTGGCTCCAACCTCCAGGCAGTCATCGACGCCGTCAAGGCAGGCGGGCTGGACGTCGAGATCGCAGCCGTAGGCGCGGATCGTCCCGGGACCTACGGCGTGGAACGGTCAGCCGCAGCCGGCCTCGATACCTTTGTGGTCGATTTCAAGGCCTACCCGGACCGTGCTGAATGGAATGCGGCACTGACCGACGCCGTCGCCGCCTACAACCCGGATGTTGTGGTGTCCTCGGGCTTTATGCGCATTGTGAGCCCTGGCTTCATCGAGGCGTTCGAAGGCAAATACCTCAACACCCATCCTGCCCTGCTGCCCGCTTTCCCTGGCGCCCACGGCGTTCGCGATGCCATGGCCTACGGCGTGAAGGTTACGGGCTGCACAGTGCACTGGGCCGACGCCGGTGTGGACACAGGCCCCATCATCGCGCAGGAAGCCGTGGCCATCGAGGACACCGATACCGAGGAGAGCCTGCACGAGCGCATCAAGCTGGTGGAGCGCCGGCTCCTCGTCTCGACCCTGGCCATGCTGGCGGCAGAGCACAAGGCCGGCCAATTGGCGCCCCGCGGCTAATGCCTCTGCCTTCTTCCCCAACTAGGTAGCAGTAGATGCTGTTTTCAGCGCTCAAAACGTCACCTACTGCTACCTAGTTGGGCTGGCGCGACATCGGGCTGTGGATAACTCCCTATACCCCAGCGCTATTTGCCACGATAGGGCAATGAAGATTCCCCGGCCGCTGCCGGAACACTTGGGGTTCGCAGGCTTTACGATTCAGGAAGCGCTCGACGCCGGTGTCACGCCAGTGCGCTTGCGGCACCGCTCGCTCGCCGCACCTAGTCGTGGGATCAGGCAGCCCTTAAATGAAGTCGCTCCCGTTCTTTCAGAGCAGGTCCGGCCGTTCACTCTGATCACCGAGTTCTCGGCCGCATCCCATGCAACAGCCTTCTCCCTTTGGTCTTTCCCGGGCTTCCATCCGGGGCATGATGAACCAGGAATCCACATCTCCCGACCTGACACCGTGGCTATCCCGAGACGCACCGGAGTCGTGGGACATCGCGGGCAGTTCTTTGCAGATGAGATTGTCAGCATGCACGGCCTGCTCGTCACTTCGCGGACCAGGACATGGCTGGATTGCGCAAGGCGAATGAGCATCGACGAACTGACAGTAGTGGCAGATCATCTTGTGCGGCTTCCACGACCGGACTTTGAAGGACGGACGAAACCTTACGCAACCCTTGATGAACTGGCCGACATGCTGGACAGACACAAGGGCACGCCAGGGATTCAGAAGGCACGTCTTGCCCTTGAACAAGCGCGCATTGGAGCGGATTCAGCCCCTGAGACCCGCCTTCGGCTGGCCTTGGAGAGCGCTGGGTTGCCCGAACCGGAACTGAACATTCCCGCAGTCCTGAGTGACGACGTCGTGCGTCAACCGGATCTTGCTTATCCGCAGTTCCTTGTGGCCGTGGAGTATGACGGGGACGGACATTCGGAAACGGCGCAGATCGTCAAGGACATTGCCAGGGAAGAGGACTTCGTCCGTGCTGGATGGACGCTGGTTCGACTCTCTAAGCGACATATGGCCAATGGTGCGCGGTCTGCCGTGGCGAAAGTTCGAACGGCGTTGATAAATCACGGCTGGTCACCCAACTAGGTAGCAGTAGATGCTGTTTTGCCCTGGCGTTTTACGCCCTGCTGGAGGAAATCCGGTCTGTGCACCCGGGCCTGGAGATCGAATCATGC
>NZ_JALLAN010000024.1 GCF_023062595.1 Arthrobacter rhizosphaerae | reverse complement strand
GACGTCGAAGCTGACCAGGGCTCCTTCCTCGCGGGCGTACTCGATGGCAGTGAAAGTGGCGTCCTCAGCTGAGCTGGAGAGCGAGGCTGTGATCCCTGTGACATGGACGACGCCGGCCTCCGCGATCAGATCGCGACGGATGTCCGCCGGGGTGAGGCGGCTGCCTGCGCTGGCGTGTCGATAGAACAGGACCTGGGTGGTGTTCGGTGTGCGGTGGTCTTTGACCATCAGCCCGGTGGGCGCCGGGTCGAGGACCGCATGGGTCTGGATTCCCTCGGCCCGCAGTTCCCGCTGGATACGCCGCCCGAGGGAGTCGTCGCCGACCCTGCCCGCCCAGAGGACCGGCACGCCCAGCCTGCTGAGGCCGATCGCAACGTTACTGTCCGCACCACCAATGCCTATCCTGGCCTCGCTGGTCGTCTCTATACCTCCGGGTGACACCGTCCGAAACAAGGCCATCGTCTCACCAAAGGTGTATACGCGCCGCCTCATTGCAGTGTCCTCATGGCGTGTTTGCAAGTATCCACGATTTTCTCGAAGGATCCTGCGGCGATGAGGGAGCGGCTTGCTATCCAGCTTCCACCCACTGCAAGGACTGAAGGGCGGAGGAGGTAGTCTGCGACCTCCTCGAGGGGGATCCCTCCGGAGGGCAGAAACGTCGTCTCGGGAAAGACCGCGGTCAGTGCATCGATGAAGCCGACGCCCCCCAGATGTGCGGCGGGGAAGATCTTCACCGTGTGGACCCCGGCGGCGCGGGCAGTCATCAGTTCCGTGGCAGTGGCGACCCCGGGGAACCACGGAAGGCCGTGCTCCAGGGCGCTCCGATGAACACCATCGTCCCAACCGGGACTGATGAGGAACTCGGCGCCGGCATCGGTGACGCGGGCGACATCGGATGCGGAGAGAACCGTTCCCGCACCCACAGTGAGTCCTGGGATCCGCGCAAGGCGGCGGATCACCTCTATTGCCGCTCCGGTGCGCAGAGTCACCTCGACCTGAGTGATACCCCCTTCCAGAAGTGCCGCACCAAGGGCCTCCGCGTGCCCGGCGTTATCGACCACCGCGATCGGAAGCAATGGTCCCATCCCGACGCTCATCGTCCGAGCCATCCGCCGTCGACCGGGAGGATCACGCCGCTGATATAGCGGGCAGTGTCAGAGGACAAGAAAACAGCGGCGCCACCGAGATCCTCCGGCTCGCCCCACCTGGCGGCGGGGATCCGGTCCAGGATGGCTTGGGTCCTGCCGGGGTCCGCCCGCAGTGCCGCCGTGTTGTCGGTGGCGATATATCCAGGCGCGATCCCGTTGACCGTCACCCCCGACGCAGTCCATTCGTTGGCCAGAGCCCGGATCAGTCCGGCGACCGCCGACTTGGACGCGGTGTACCCGGGAACGTTGATCCCTCCCTGGAAGGAGAGCAGTGACGCAGTGAAAATGATACGTCCACTCCCCCGGGCCAGCATCCCGCGTCCAATAAGCTGAGTGAGGATGAACTGGCTGGTGAGGTTTATCTGGATCACCCGCGAAAAGGAGTCCACCGAGTGCTCCGCTGCCGGCGCCCGCTCGATCGTGCCCGCGTTGTTGATGAGAATATCGATCGGCGTGCCGCTGCCGGCCAGGCCTGACCCGAATGAAGCCACGGCATCAGGGTCCGCGAAGTCCACGCGGTGCCCGGAAAACGACCGACCGTGCGACTCGACAGCTTCCTGCACGGCTGATCCCTGTGGATTCAGTGTCGCCGAGACCGCCACAATATCGGCACCCGCGGCTGCCAGAGACTCCGCCATCGCCAACCCGATACCGCGGCTGGCCCCGGTGATAAGCGCCGTTTTCCCTCTCAGATCGAAAGAGCTCATTACAGTGCGCCTCCGACATCGACGAGTACCTTCAGTGCGGCCCCTGTTTCCAGCTTCTCGAACGCGGACTGCACTGCGTTCAACGGGACGATCTCCGTGATGAGCTGCCCGGCAGGTATCACCCCGGCTGCGATGAGCCTTACAGCTTCCTCGAAATCGGTGCGCTGGTAGACCCGGGCACCGAGAATCCGCAGCTCACGCCAGAACACCCGTTGAAGGTCCACCGGGCGCGGTTCCGGGTGGATCGCGACAACGACGACGGTACCGCGCACTTTCGCCAGGGAGGTCGCGGTGCGGATGGCTGCCGCTGCACCAGCGACCTCGAAGACAACGTCGGCGCCCGCTCCGTCCGTCCAGTCCGCTACCCACGCGCCGGGATCGATTTCACCCGGATCGACTGTGGTCAGGCCGAGCTCCCGCGCCAGCGCCCGCCGGCCCGGATCCAGCTCGACGACTGCCACATCGGCACCCACGTTTCGAGCGACGGTCGCGATCAGAACACCAATCGGTCCAGCACCGATAACGACAGCCCGCTGTCCGCTGCTGAGCTCTGAGCGGCGCACGTCATGGACCGCGACAGCGACGGGCTCCACCAGCGCCGCATGCACGAGTGATACCCCCTCGGGCACACGGACCAGAAGCTCTGAAGGGACGACCCACTGCTGCTGCAACGCGCCTGCGGTGTCGATTCCGACGAACTGCAGATTCTGGCAAATATGGGTGTGGCCCGCCAGGCAGGCCGGACACGTGTTATCCCAGATCAACGGCATCACGGTCACAACATCACCGATCCGCCACCCGGTGACGTCCGCACCGATCTCGGCGATAATCCCCACCATCTCATGACCGATAATGGCCGGTTTCGTCACCCTCGAATCCATATGCCCATGGAAAATATGAAGGTCCGTTCCACACAAACCGACATAAGCCGGTTCGACCCTGACGGTGCCCGGACGAACCGGTTCAGGCTCGACGTCGGTGAGGGCGAACGTGCGTTCGCCAATGTAACTGACAGCTTGCATGCGTTGATTCTCCTGAAATCCGTTCCCGGGCGCAGCGAGGATCCGCACGCCCTCCAAGGGGTATTACGTTCATGTCATTCCGCCAACCGGAGTCGGCTCAGTAAAGGAGCGTTAGAGGCCGCTTAGTCGTTCTGGTCCTTACCGGATGCCAGGCGGCTGATGACCAGCGCACCGAGGATGATCGCTCCGTTGAGGAAGTTGATCCAGCTCGCGGATACTCCTGCGAGGGTGAGCACGTTCTGAACAGTGAAAAGAAGCAGGATGCCAGTGAACGCGCCAAAGATGGTTCCCCGGCCGCCGTTGAGGCTGATGCCTCCGATCACGGCTGCTGCGAAGACCGTGAAGATCCAGCCGTTGCCGGACACCGCAGCGACAGAACCGAGCCGACCGGCGAGCATGATGCCGGCCACGGCAGCGAGCAGGCTCGCAACAATGAGGGCGACCCAGACTGTCCGGTCGACACGGATGCCGCCGGCTTTCGCAGCGGCGGCGTTGCCGCCTATGGCGTATAGCGATCTGCCCACCCGCGTGTAACCGAGCACGAAAATGCCGCTGGCGAAGAGGATCAAAGACACCCAGATCTCTGCCGGGGCGCCGAGCCAGCGGGTCGAACCCAGGTAGGTCATTGACTCTGGAAGCCCGAAGAACGTCTGCCCCCCGCTGATCCCGTTGAGCAGGCCCCGCAGAGTGATCAACATGCCGAGGGTGACTATGAACCCGTTAAGCCTGAAACGCACAATGAGAAGGCCGTTTAACAAACCCACAATCAAACCGGCGAGCAACGTAATCGGCACGGCCAGCCAGCCGGGCAATTCAGCGCCCAGCCCGTGGGCAAGCCCTGAGGGAAGGATGAGCCAGGCTGCCAGGCCGGGGGCAAGACCAACCGTCGATTCCAGCGACAGGTCCATCCTTCCTGCGATCATCACAATGGCCTGCCCCAGGACGACGAGGGATATCTCGGACTGTTGCTGCAGGATGTTAATCAGGTTCTGCGGCGACAGGAACACCGGGCTAATGATCGCACCGAGTGCACAGACGAGGATCAAGGCGGGAATCAACGCCAGGTCGCGCAGTCGTGCGATCTGCAAGTGCCGCCGGGGTCGAGGATCGAGTCCTCCGGTCCCTGCTGGCGCTGTCTGAAGCTGAGTCATTGTTCAGTGATCCCTTCTGTGGCGGCAACGACGTCTGCGTCGGCCCAATCTCGGTTGAATTCTTTGACGATGCGTCCGTGTACCATCACGATGAGCCGGTCGCAGGGGCGCAGATCGTCCAACTCATCGCTGACGATGAGGACCGCCGCCCCATCAGAGCGAACGGAATTGATCGACTCCAGCAACGTGGCCTTCGAACGAACGTCGACCCCTGCGGTGGGGTGCATGAGGACAAGGGCCTTTGGCCGATCCGCGATCGCCCGGCCCATCACGACTTTCTGCTGGTTTCCGCCGGACAAGGATCCGACGACCTGCTCGGGTCCGGACGCGCGGATACTGAGTTCATCGATCATCCGCTGCGCGAATGCATCGCGCCGCTTGTTGCTGATAATGCCATGTCGGGAAATACGACTGGGTACCGTCATGGTGATGTTCTCAGCGAGGCTGAGACCTTCGACGAGTCCTTCATGGTGCCGATCTCTAGGCACGAACCCGATTCCGGCGCGCAAGGCGTCGGGAACGCTCCCGGGCTTCACTGCTTGCCCCGCAACTTGCACGGTTCCGGACGATGGCTTGCGCAAACCGGCGATCGATTCGGCCAGCGCGATGCGGCCGCTGCTCCCGCTCCCGGTGACACCGAGCACTTCGCCAGGCGCGACGTCGAAGGAGACACCGTCGTACAGCCCATCCAGCGACAACTTATCGACGGTCAGGACAGGAGCCCCTTCACGAATGGTCGATGCGCCACCGCGGAGATCGACCTTCCCCTGCTCGCCCGTCATGGCGGAGACAAGTTCGTCGTGGTTCATGCTTGCGACCGGTGCGGTGAGAATGTGTCGGGCGTCCCTGAAAACCGTGACGGTGTCGCAGATCTCAAAGATTTCCGCCAGGTGGTGACTGATGAACAGAGTAGAGATGTCGCCTTCCTGGAGCGCGCGCATCCGGGTGAAGAGGCGGTCGATGCCCTTACCGTCGAGCTGAGCGGTCGGCTCGTCGAGGATGATGAAATCGGCTCCGAACGAAAGTGCCCGGGCGATCTCCACCATCTGTCGCTGCTCGACCGTCAGCGTGTCGGCCAGATCGGCCGCCTTGACAGGAAGGGACCAGCTGTCCAGCAGCTCCTGGGCCTCTCTGCGCATGCGTCGCCACGAAATCGTCGGACCCGATCGCTGCTGTCGGTTGAGATAGAGATTCTCCGCAACCGAGAGGGTGGGGATGATCGTCGACTTCTGATACACGCACGCCACCTTGCGACGCCACTCTTCCCGGTCTGTCAGCGGTGGAGCGATTTGACCTGAGAACTCGACGATTCCCTGGTCAGGCGATGCAAGGCCGGTGAGGATCGAAACGAGCGTCGATTTGCCGGCGCCGTTTCGTCCGACGAGTGCATGTGACTCACCCTTTTTAACCTCAAGGTGTGCGTCGTTGAGCGCAACAGTCGCTCCATATCTCTTGGTGACGTTCTGTGCCCGGAGGGTGTACCGCTCCCCCGTTTGGTCAGGGAAAATCCTGTCCCCCGGCTTCTGGGTCTGCATCATCAGTCGGTCCTCCGGGATCATTTGAGGTTATTGCCCCAAAGGGCCGGATCGTTGACGTTGTCCTCGGTGACGAGGATTGAGGGGAGTTGGTCCTCCAACAGACCGGCCCGGACTTCAACAATCGTGGAGTCGTGGTCAGTCGGCCCGGCTTTGAAGGACTCTCCCTTGAGAGCAGCCTGGGCATAGTAGACGCCGTACTTCGCGTAGAGATCAGCCGGCTGGGAGACTGTGGCGTCCAGCTTGCCCTCGTTTATACCTTTGTATTCCTGGGGGATGCCGTCGTTGGACACCGTCCAGACGTGGTTCTTATCTGTCCGGGGAACGGCCTTGCCGGCTTGCTCGAGCACCTGCTGGGTTCCTGAGAGTGCAAAGCTGGAAGCCATGTAGACTCCGCGGATATCCGAGTCCTGCGTCAGCGCAGTCTGCAACTGCGAAGCGGCCAGGGCTCCGTCCCAGTTAGAGGCCTGCAACGAAACCTTGATTCCCGGGTACTTGTCCTTCATGCACTCGGAGAAGCCTTCTGTGCGGTCACGGCCATTGACCGAATCCTGACCGCCCTGCAGCACCACAACTGTGTGTTCGCCTTCGAGCTTCCCGCCGAGGAACTCACAGGCCTTCGCCCCCAGCTGCTTGTTATCAGCACGCACCACCATGAAGACATCTCCCGTATCCGGGCGGGTGTCGATGGAAACGACAGGAACGTTCTGGCTGTTGAGCTTTTTCAGCTCCGAGCCGATGGACGCCGTATCTTGGGGCGCCATGATCAGTGCCTTGGCGCCCTGGCCCACAAGCGCCTGGATGTTCGACACCAACGTCTGCACACTGTTTTGCGAGTTGCTGGTCGCGATGTCAGCCCCGAGCTCCTTGGCGGTCGCCGGAACATACTGCGTGTACGCGTTCCAGAAGTCGGTGTCAGACCTCGGGAAGTCAACTCCGATCAGTTTGTCTGCCCCGCCCGACGACGATGTGTTCGCACCGCCCCCGGAACACCCTGCCACTCCAGCCATCACTACAACGGCTCCTACAGCGATCTCCATTGATCGAATACGCACGATACTGACCTCTACTCTCGAATGGCCCTCCTGGTCGAGGGTCAGAACACTATAGACACACGATTCATCAGATGTCTACAGCAGTTACGTGCCATTATTGCCGAATATAGGCCCGAAAGATTAGATCAATTTACTTAGCCACATCATCCGCATGGCGAATGTGCCGTCGGTCGGAGCACGCGCAAACCGCCGGGGTGTCGGAAACACCACGAAGGATAGATCAGATGCATTCATCGAAATGCGGCCAAGAATGTCCGCATGGCTCCTTGAAGAATACGAAAATCCTTACTATCATCTGATGAATCGGTCTCTTGGACCATGCGACGCCATCGCGTGTCGCTTCCTCCCCACCATCGGTGGCTTGCCTAGAAGCGGATTCAACGTGGAATCTTTCCAACTTTCTCGACGTACCCTCCTCACCGCAGCGGGAGCGGGGGTCTTAGCTGCTTCGCTGCCAATCGGCACGGGCTTTGGCCTGTCCCCTGCTGTGGCCGCAGACAACCAGACAAACCTAAGGAATCTCGTGGACCAGCGGTTCGGCATGTTCAACCATTTCAACCTGGGCACCTTTACCAATGAAGAGTGGGCTGCAGGCGGTCAGAGCCCGACAAAGTTCGCCCCGCCCTCCGTTGACTGCGCACAGTGGGCAGCTGCCGCCGCTGCTGCCAAGATGACCTACGGTGTGCTCACAACCAAACACCATGACGGGTTTTGCCTGTGGCCGACCGCTTACGGCAATCAGAACGTCGCCAACAGCGGGTATAAGCAGGATGTCGTACGCCAGTACGTTGACGCATTCCGCGCCAAGGGCCTGAGGGTGGGTCTGTACTTCTCCATCTGGGACCGCACCAAAACGGTGGAGGCCTATGGTGGCCATCATGTTAAGGACACGACCCTGTCGATCGATCTCGACGACATCAACTACACGCTCGGACAGGTACGCGAGCTCCTCACGAATTATGGCGAGATCGACATGTTCATCACCGACGGCTATGCATGGCAGATGGGCCAGCACGAGGTCCCCTACCAGCGGCTGCGTGCACTTGTCCAGGAGCTGCAGCCGAACTGCGCGATGATCGACCACGGCGGGATGAGCCAGCCGTGGCTCGGCGATGCGATCTACTTCGAAGAGCCTCTCGGAATCAGGGCGCCAGCAGGCAACGCATACGCCGGTGTACAAGGCCAAACCGTTAGCAACGGTTGGTTCTGGCACCCCACAACGCCGGGCGAGGCTCTGATGTCCAGGGACGACATCATCAACCATCTGACGGACCTCGAGCCCAAGTACACGAGTTTCCTCCTCAACTGTCCGCCCAACCGTAACGGCCGCCTCGACACGAACATCGTCAACCGGCTCGCCGAAGTCGGAGCCGCGTGGGCTGGCCCCAATGCCTCCCGGGCCCCGCTTCCGGTCCAGCCACTCAAGGTCGAGTACCCTGTCACCGCCGCGGCCGCTTACGCGTCGGCTTACCGCCCGGAGGAACCCCCCAGGAACGTCATCGACGGCAGGTCCGACGTGGGCTCGGAAACTTGCTGGTCGACCTGGGGCGGCACGATCGCTCTGCCGCAGGCGGTCACAATCGCCCTCGGAGCCGTCTGGAGCAACGTCTCCACCCTCCAATACCTTCCCAAGCAGTGGAACCGGAGTTCCGGAAACACCAATGGTGACATCACCGGCTATAAGGTGTCGGTCAGCACTGATGGGAACACCTTCACTCAGGTCGCCAGTGGAACCTGGGCCGCGGACTCGACGCCGAAGATCGCCGAATGGCCGGGCCAGAACGTAGCATACGTTCGACTCGAAGCAACCGCGGCGGCGGGTGGTTATGCCAACGTCAACGGCCTCCACATCGGAGGCAGGTTATCCAAGCCGGAATTGGTCTCACGCCCGGTGGAGGAAGGGCGCGCCTATCGCCTCGTCAACCGCAAGAGCGGCAAGGTTCTAGACGTATACAACTTCGGCACGGCAAACGGCTCCAACGTTCAGCAGTACACATGGAGCGGAGCAGCTTGCCAGAAGTTCACCTTCACAAGCGTCGGTGATGGATACTTCTCGATCAAGGACTTCAATAGCGGCAAACTAGTAGAGGTGGCAGGTCTCTCGAGGATCGCAGGAGGCAACGTGGCGACCTGGCATAATGCCGGTACGTTCCCCCAACACTGGGCTCTCACACAGCTGCCAGGCGGCTACGTCGCGCTGATCAACCGGTTCAGCGGTCTGGCAATGACGGTCGACGGAGCCTCGACAGCCAATGAAGCCAATGTCGATCAGGACCCCTTCCTGCTCGGCAACACCCACCAGCACTGGCAGATCATCGCCTCCTGACCTTCCCTCGCAGCAGCCCGAGCCACTCTAGCTCGGGCTGCTGTCCCCCGCTGTTCGAGAAGGAATTTTAGAGAAATGCGAAGTCCACCCGGTCAGCCGGAGCGCGGATGCTGTTTGTCTACCGACCGAGAATGAATTCGGTGAGTAGATCTTGGCCTGCTACGCGATCCCGGGGAACCAAGGTGCCCGGTGAAAGACCTTGTGGACATTGTTGCGGGTCCCGGACCAGCCTCACGGTGGCCCCTGGACGGACAGGGTCGCTCACGAACCAGTCTCCTTGCCGCTAGGGTCAGCCGAGATTGCCGGGATCGCGGGTTTCGGTCCGCTGGGGCCCGAGTCATACGTCGGCCTGCGCACAGATGACCCTGGTGGGTACCAGCTGACCAGATGCGCTCTGTCGAGCGTTTAGAACGGGGGTAGACGCGGCTGCGCCGTTACCCAGCCGCCGCCTCTGGGTCTAGGGGTCGTCGAACTCATCCTCGACCTCGTCCAGGAGCAATGTGAGAAGCTTGCCGAACATCCGCCGACATTCCCGCAACGATCACTTCGCAAGCTTCTGTGATTTGCTTCTGCGTAAGCTTTTTCGGGTCGAGGTGGTCCGCCAACTCTGGGATTAGGCCGACCACTACTCTATGGAGTTCGGCTCTATGGAGTTCGGCGTCGTTTTTACCTGTCATTTTTGGCTTCAGCACCTCGGGAAGAAGATTCTCATGGACGGCACGCGCCTTCGGTCGTGGAAACGCTCACCATCAAATCCCCCGCAGACCTGTTGAGCTTCATCGGACACACTCTCTGCTTCTGGCTCCAGGAAAGCCTGGTCTGCCTCACTCTGGACACCAACCACCTCGGCCGGTAGTCATGTCGTTGAGCCCATCTGCCATCAATGATTCGTGCAGGGCTAGGAAAGAGGAGCAAGCCAACCGTGACCAGGTGCCAAAAAACACACATAAGGGTGGACAATGTCCACCTTTGGCCCGACAAAATGTCCTTCCAGACCCATGCACTTGGACGACTTGGAGCAGCTAGTCAGGAAGAAACTTAAGAAAAAGTTGCCCCAAGTCATGTCAAGACAGGCACGGACCATGAACAGGTAAGCGGCCAACCAGTCCGCCATAACCCACGAAAGGAACGCATAGCCCACCACAGCAGGCGGAGCGCCCACCAGCCAGGGACCTGAACCCGCCACCCACACACCTGAATAGGCCACCGCGGGGGCCAGGCCACAGCCCGCGCACTAGCGTCAGAGGGACGCCACCACAAGCTTTGTACACACGTTAAAGCAAAAATCCCCTCTGACGAGGGGATCTGCTGTGCCCGAGGTGGGACTCGAACCGCATTCCAGCCCTTGCAAACACTGGGAACTCCCGAAAGGATAAGCAATCCGAGCCAATCCGGCCGATGTACGACCCGATCCGAAGCGAAAAGTGTGGACATTGTCCACACTTCTTTTTTGCCCAGTTGCTGCATCCATTTCGACTGCCGCACCCCTCCGGAGGCGCGGCAGTTCCATGCCGGCCCTATGCAGTTTGAGATGGGCATCACCTGGCGCCCAGACCTGCGCTGGATCGTTGCCGAGATCAGTCGCTGTCGGTGCCAGATGGAGGTGGCGCGGCACGAGCGAGGACTCGCAGTGCATGATGGCGGTCGTTTCACCTGTCACACGCTTTCATGTCAGTAAGGATGGGGAATGGCATGACCAGAGTCCAGCCGGCAGGTAAATGAATGACGAGATGAGTCATCGCTGCTGCTTGTCGTTCTGATGATCCATCATCGCTGGGCGGGCCCTCTGCGCAACCAGGGCGCTCCCCCGCCGGGTCCGATCAAAAACTTCGCTCGGCGCTCCTCCGTCGCTTATTTCCTCACGAACTTTTTGGCCCGCGCCCGGTCCCCCAAGTTGCACTCCGGCCCTCATAGCCAGCGGCTGGTCTCCATGGCTCAATCATGCAGGACACTGCCACGGGAACCTGGACCGGGGTGTCCCTAGCAGCCAACTCTCGGACCAGCGGGCACATTAGTCCTTGAATTGACGTCCCGGTACAGGTAGGCAACAGCGCGGCGCGACTTCCGCTTCATGTTCCAGGAGCCGAAAACGTTTATTCGCTCCCGCAGTTTCGTGGTGTCATCGGACACCACACCGGATTTCACGCCGTCTTCTTTGTCGGCGACCTTCATCCAGCGGTGCAGGGCCGCGGTGAGGCACCGAAGTCCTGGGCGATCTGCGTGACGGGCGCTTCGCCCTTGCGGGCAACCGCGAAGAGGGCGGTGGAACTCTTCGAGAAAGGCTTTGGGCACGATGAAAATTCTTCCACCCGAAGGATCAAATCCCCGCAGGCAAAGTGTCAAGCACACCTTCCACAGTCCCGATGCGGTCATGTACAATGCGGCCATGAATAGCGCGGCCATGCACACCCGCCTTGTGGCGATCTTCGCGCCCCTCATCGCCGTCGTCGCCCTCGTCGCAGGGTGCACCTCCCCACCCGCGGAGGATACCCTCGACCCGGCCACCCTGTTAAAAGAGTCGAGTGAGACCACCAAAGGGCAGACCAGCGCGCATCTCAAGCTCGCGGTCGAGGGCCAGATCGCCGGACTGCCCGTCGAGTTAATCGATGCCGATCTCACACAGACTCCCGCGGTCGCCGCCAAGGGCACACTTGACATGACGCACCTTGGCCAGCAGCTCAAAGGGGTCGAGTTCGTGGTCGCCGACGGCCAACTCTGGGCCGCGGTCATGCCGGGGGGCAGCCCGTCGAACTTCGGGCCGGCATCCAACATCTACGACGTCGCGGCGATCCTGGACCCCGATGTGGGGCTGGCCAACGTGCTCGCCAACTTCTCCGATGCCAAGGTCGACGGCAACGAGACCATCGAGGGCGTGGACTCTGTACGCATCACGGGCAACGTCACTGCGGACGCGGTGAACAAGATCGCCCCGCAGATCCGGGCGACGGGCCCCGTGCCTGGCACCGTCTGGATCTCTGAGGACGACGACCACGAGCTGATGCAGGCCCGGCTGGAGCCCAGTCCTGGTAGCAGCGTCACGATGACCCTGTCCGAGTGGGGCGAACCGGTCACCGTCGAGAAACCGGCCGTGTGATCCACAGCCCGCCCCCGGCCACCGGGCGGGTGTCGACCAACCGCCGCATCGCGATCAGCGCGGGCAGTCTGGCAGTGACGCTGGGCGCGCTCGACACCTACGTCGTCGTCACGATCATGACCGATATCATGCGCGACGTCGGAATCGGAGTGAATCAGCTCCAACGGGTCACCCCGATCATCACCGGTTACCTGCTCGGTTACATAGCGGCAATGCCGCTATTGGGTCGGGCGTCGGACCGGTTCGGGCGGAAGATGCTCATCCAGGTCAGTTTGGCCGGCTTCGCGTTCGGATCGGTCGTGACGGCACTGTCGACCGATCTCACCGTGTTGGTCATCGGCCGCACTCTCCAGGGCGCCGCCAGTGGCGCCTTGCTGCCGGTCACGATGGCCTTGGCCGCCGAACTATGGGCTGCGCGCCAGCGGGCAGCTGTGCTCGGCGGTGTCGGTGCCGCACAGGAACTGGGCAGCGTGCTCGGCCCGCTGTACGGCATCGCCCTGGTCGGGCTGTTCCAGCATTGGCAGGCCGTTTTCTGGGTCAACGTGCCGCTTGCGGTGATCGCGATGGTGATGGTTCACTTCAGTCTGCCAGGCCGACAGAGATCGGATGATCCCCAGAAGGTAGATGTGCTCGGCGGTTTGCTGCTGGCCATCGCCCTGGGCCTTGCCGTGATCGGGCTTTACAACCCCAAGCCCGACGGAAAGCTGGTGCTGCCCATCTGGGGAATGCCGGTGCTGATCGCCGCCGCCGTGTCGACCATCGCGTTCTTCATCTGGGAGAGGTTCGCCCGCACCCGCCTGCTGGAACCGGCGGGAGTCCACGTCAGGCCGTTCCTGGCGGCACTTGGCGCGTCGTTGGCCGCCGGCGCCGCGCTCATGGTGACGCTGGTCAACGTCGAGCTGTTCGGCCAGGGTGTCCTGGCTCAGGACCAGAACCAGGCTGCCCTCCTGCTGTTGCGCTTCCTCGTCGCGCTGCCGGTTGGGGCGCTGCTCGGTGGATGGCTGGCCACGCGGATCGGCGACCGGATCGTCACGTTCAGCGGCCTGCTCATCGCCGCCATGGGTTATCTGCTGATCTCAAAATGGCCGGTAGATGCGCTGACAGCACGACACGATCTCGGAGTGTTCACCCTGCCGACACTGGACACCGACCTGGCGATCGCCGGTCTCGGTCTCGGCCTGGTGATCGGCCCGCTGACGTCGGCAACGCTCCGGGTGGTTCCCGCCGCTCAGCACGGGATCGCGTCGGCAGCCATCGTGGTCGCCCGCATGATCGGCATGCTGCTCGGCATTGCGGCACTCAGCGCATGGGGCCTCTACCGGTTCAACCAGCATTTGGCCAGCCTGCCCGCCAGTACCGGCGAGACACTCGCGGAACGGTTGTCAGCCGAGGCCGGCCGGATCCGGGAGGCCTACGCCCTGCAGTACGGCGAGATCTTCTCGATCACCGCGATCGTGTGTGTGGTGGGCGCGGTGCTGGGTCTGCTGATCAGCGCGCGCCACGAGCACGCCGAGGAGCCGGAGCCAGACACTGCGGGAGACCCTCAGTAGCACTCGACCCTGCAGCACACTCAATGGACGCCCTCCTTCTCCAAGCGGGGAGATCGAGCCTACGACGGGCGGATGAAGGCAAGGTCAGTGGGCGCGAAATCCCCAGCGTGACAGACCTTTGGGAGGAATGAAGGGTTACCGCGCTCCCCCGGTCCGCACCCAGCCGCGCTCCCGAAGCGCCGCAGCGCCTCCGAGTTCCAGCGCGTCCGGGACCGCCTGCGTCTGTGCATCGAGAGACCACTCCGCAGGGCGACAACCTCGACCGCCCGAGGGCTTCTCGCGGACAGCGCGTCGATGACCCGGGTCTCCACCTGTGACCATCAGCCCGGCCGCGGCCCGGAAGCGCCATCCTCGTCGCCGACCGAGCCGAATCGCGCGAGCTCCGCCATCTCGGCAACGTTCGTCACCAGTTCGGCGTCGTACTCGCGGATGAGACGGCAATCTAGGCAGTGTGGACAATGTCCACACCACCTTTAGCCCGACAAATGGCCTTACCGACCCCGCGCACCTAGACGACTCGGAGCATCCAGGTAGGAAGAAACTTTAGAAACAGTTGGCCCAAGTCATGTCATCAAGACAGGCACGGACCATGGCCAGGTAAGCGGCCAACCAGTCCGCCATAACCCACGAAAGGAACGCATAGCCCACCACAGCAGGCGGAGCGCCCACCAGCCAGGGACCTGAACCCGCCACCCACACACCTGAATAGGCCACCGCGGGGGCCAGGCCAGAGCCCGCGCACTAGCGTCAGAGGGACGCCACCACAAGCTTTGTACACACGTTAAAGCAAAAATCCCCTCTGACGAGGGGATCTGCTGTGCCCGAGGTGGGACTCGAACCGCATTCCAGCCCTTGCAAACACGGGGAACTCCCGAAAACATACGCAATCCGTGCCAATCAGGCCGACATCGAGCCAGTCCGACGCCAAATCTGTGCGCGTTGTACACAGCCCCTTATCGCCACATTCCATGCCGCAAATAGCGACTGCCGCGCTCCCCTAACAGGGGACGCGGCAGTTCCGTGTTCTGCAGCAGGTACATTCCAGAACTGATATCCGGCCAGCCTGTTCCGGCCGCACCAATTCTCAGCGCATGTGCCGACTCGCATCAGCCGGTCACTCGTCGGACCTGAACTCGATCGAGTCGAAGATGGCGCGTGCCTCTCTCGTCAGCTCCGGATTCATCGATTCGTGGGATTGGCCCACCGCGATCACAGCGCGCTCGCCGTTCAGGTCGACCGCTCGGTAGGTTTCGCGCTCGCCCACATTTCGGTACACGCGTCCGTCGCAGTCCTGCGCCGAATTCGAGTAGACGCATAATTTGCCGCCGTCGCAGTCGGTGATGTCGACGTCGCTCGCGACGGCGTAGTCGAATTCGAAGCCGGAGTAGTCGCCCGCCACGACCTTGACGGGGTTCGTGCTTACCGTTGACGCCTGCGCCGTCATCGCATCGACGAACGCCTCAGCCGTCGGATCGACCTGGACGAGCGCGCCGCTCCAGGCGCATGCGTCCGTCGGGACATGGGTGGCGGGCCAAAAAAGCACGGTGCCATTCCATGAATCCGGGAGATCCGGGTCGTCCTTGCCCACGCCCGCGCCGTCGAAGGTCTCCCAGCCGTCTGGGACGGTGATCTGGAAGGGCACCGGGTAGCCGGTCACGAGGTAGGTGCCGGCGTCGATGACGCCGCTCTCCGGAAACGGTGCGATCGTGTCAGCCTCCGCGGTCGATGCGGGGGACGGCGGTTCGGTCGCGGTGCACGCGGCGAGACCGAAGCACGCCAGTAAAGCGACGACAACACCCACCCGCCGCGAGCGTGTCGCCTGAGCGGCGCAGGAGCGCCGGATTGAATTCCACATGTCACGTCCTTCGATCCCTGCAGCACGGTGCTGCTCTATCAGTCAAGTACGCGCCGGTATCAGCACGGTACCGGCTCCCGTCGGCCCGGTATCGGCCCGGTACCAGCCGTCTTGACGGATGCGGGAGCCGGGCGCACAGTGGCCCTATGGATGTTCGCGTTCTCGGAGCGCTGACACTCGACGACGGTAGGATTCCGCTGGCGCCGCGCGATCGTGCGGTGATGAGTGCGCTTACGGTCCGCCTGGGCGCACCCCTCTCGGGGGAATCTCTCGCCGCCGCGCTCTGGGAGGAGGACCTTCCGGCGTCGTGGTCGAAGGTCATCCAAGGGTGCGTCATGCGGTTGCGCCGGCTCATCGCGCCCGCCCGAATCGAGACCACCCCGCACGGGTACCGACTGGTCCCGGAACACGTCGAGGTCGACGCGGAACGGTTCGAAAGACTCGTCGAGCGGGGTACGCAGCAGCTGGAGTTGGGTGAGCCCGACCGTGCCACGCACACGTTCTCGGAGGCGCTCGCGCTCTGGCGGGGCGAACCCTACGTTGACCTCCCCGACTGGGAGCCGGCTCAGATCGCCTCCGGTCGCCTCGAGGAGATGCGTCTCGGGGCCGAGGAGCTGCTTCTTGACGCACGGCTCCACGCAGGTGAGGTCCAGGAGGTCGCCACATCGGCGCGCGCCCGCGTCGCCGAGGCGCCACTACGCGAGCGGCGCTGGGTCGTGCTGAGCGTGGCGCAGTACCGCCAGGGCCGGCAAGCGGACGCGCTCGCCACAGTGCGCAGGGCGCGGGGCCTGCTCGCCTCGGAGCTCGGACTGGATCCGTGCACGGAGCTCGCCGAGCTGGAGCAGGCAATCCTCAGGCAGGATCCATCGCTCCTGTCCGACCAGGTGTTCCGAGCCGCGAGCCCGGACTGTCCGTACTTCGGCCTGCCCCCCGCGGGTGTGGCGGACGCCGAGCGGTACTTCGGTCGCGAGCAGGAGCTGTCCGGGGCGGTCCACGCGCTCGAGGCGCACGGCGTGCTGCTCATCGCGGGATCATCGGGTGTCGGCAAGTCATCCTTCGTTCGGGCGGGAATCGGTGCCCGGTTCCTCGCACACGGCATCGAGGTCGCCATCGTGACGCCCGGCGAGCATCCGATCGATTCCCTTCGTGATGTCGATCCTCCCGCCGGAGAGTCGCTGCTCATCGTCGATCAATGCGAGCAGGCGTTCGCGGCGAACGACCCCGCCGAGATCCGGGAGTTCTTCGACGCTCTGTCGCGAATGGTCGTCCGCGGCATGCTCGTCGTCGCGATCCGCGCCGACCGCCTCGGAGACCTGGCGGATCACCCAGGGTTCGCCGAAATCATCCAGTCGCACATGCTCATGCTCACCGCTCTCGGCTCTGACGGACTCCGAGCGATGACCGAGAAGCCCGCCGAGCAGTCCGGGCTCATCCTCGAGCCGGGCCTCGTCGAGATACTCCTCCGCGACGCTGATGGAAGAACCCTTCCGCTGCTGTCGCACGCCCTGCGTCAGGTGTGGTCACGCCGTGAGGGTCGCGTCATGACGGTCGACGGGTATCGGGCGTCCGGTGAAATCGACGGTGCTGTCGCGAAGACCGCGGAAGAGGTCTTCGCGACGCTCACGGCGGAAGGCGCGCGGATGCTGCGCGACATCCTTCTCCGCCTCGTCGAAGCATCCGCGGACGGTGCGGTTATATCTCGTCGGGTCGAGCGCACTCGGATCGCCATCGACGCCGCCCATGCCAAAATCGTTGATCGGCTGGTAGACGCACGACTGCTCACGACCGATGAGGCGTCGGTGCAGCTCTCGCACGAAGCGCTCGCACGGGAGTGGCCACGCCTGAAGGAATGGCTCGCCGATGATGTCGAGGGTCAGCGGATCATGCGACACCTTGGTTCCGCGGCGGCCGCCTGGGATGCGATGGGACGACCCGAAAGCGAGCTCTATCGCGGTGGCCGACTGACGGCGGCCCAGCACTGGCGGGATGCGGTCGTTCCCGCACTCACGGCGGTCGAACGAGACTTCCTCGATGCCTCCGCAGCGAATGAGACCGCAGGACTCGCTACCGCGCAGAACCAGCTTCGCAAGGAGCGCCGCATGGTGCGGCGACTCTCCTGGGTGTCCGTGGGCGCGGCCGCGCTCGCGATCTTTGCGGTGACGGCGAGCCTCGTTGCCGGTTTCCAGGCGAACCTCGCCGGAGAGCGCGCGACGGTCGCCGAGGCCCGGCGGATCGCGGGGCTGGCGCTGGAGGAGCCGGACTTCGACCGCGCGCTGCTACTCGCTGTGGAGGCCATCCACACCTGGGACGATTCCGACACTCGTGTCAACCTCGTACGCGTCATCTCGCGCGCACCCCGTCTGACGAGCGTGATCCGGATCCCGGAAGACGGAGTCGCCGCGGTGAGCATGTCCCTTGCGGAGGACGGGACCCGGGCATCGGTGATCGACAGCGACCACGACGTGCGCCTGTTCGATCTGGACGACCGATCGCAGCTCGGCGAGTACGCGCCGTTCTTCAAGAAAGTGGTGACATCGGCCGTCGACCCCGTCTCCGGCGCCGTAGCGTTCAGCGAGGCATCCGACCCCTGTACCGACGCCCGATGTGATGGCTGGCGGACGGGAACCCTCGATCTCGCAGAGCAGGGACGCTCCGGCCTGTCGACCTACGAGGGGATGGGCGGGCCCGCGATAGACGTCGAATACTCCGCCGACGGATCCCTGTTCGCAGCGCTCGCGGCCACACAGCAGTCTGAGTCGTCCGTGAGCATCGCCCTCTGGCGAGGTGGCGCGGGGGGCCCGACCGGCCCGATACTCCTGGATCTGGGCGTGATCAGTTCCGATCCCGGCCCCCTGCCCGGGCCGGGCTGGCAGTACAGTGCGGTGAAGTTCTCGCCGGACGGCTTGCGGATGTACGTCAGTGGCTTCGGACCGACAGTCGTACTTGACACGGCATCGGGCGAGGAGCTCCATCGGCTCCCCGGCAACGGAATTCTCGCCGTCAGTCCGGATGGCCGCCGGATCGCGGTTCGAGATGGCTCGCGCGCGGTGCGTATCGTCGACTCCTCCGGGCAAGCAGCACCCATCACCGTCCCGCTGTCGTCCTTTCCAACGGTGGCCGACTTCAGCCCCGACGGCCCTCAGCTTGCCATCGCCGCCGGCAACGACGTCGTAGTGGCGAGCATCGAGACCGGCGAGATCGCGGAGACGCTCCGGGATCATGACGGAGCGGTCACCGCGGTCGAGTTTCGACCGACCGGCAAGCTGGTGACCGCCGGAGCAGACGGCGCGATCATGACGTCGGACTTCGGGGACTGGTCGGCGGCCTTTCGCACCGACCTGCACCTACGGGACCATGCACCCGCCGAGCTCGATGAGCGCACCGTCGCACTTGAACAGTCCGACGGAACTACGCAGGTGGTCGTCGCCGAGCCGACGGCGTGGGAGGAACGCGCGTGTCGGATCGCGGGAAGAATACTGACCGAACAGGAGTGGGGTGAGCTCTTGGGGGCTCGGCCCTACGCCCCGGCATGCCGCGAATGACCGCGGCTGTGCCTTCGAGACGCCCCTTAACTCGAATCAGTGTCAGGGTGACAGTGCCGCGTAGCGGTGGTTGGATCCTGATCACTGGGTGTCGGGCTCTTAGGCTCGCTGCCGCCCGTGAGGGGGTCGATCTTCGTACAACAAGAACCCGCTGGTACTGCCCGCACGATTACTGACCAGCGCCATGTACGCAATAGCTGCGGCCGGAGGCCGGATCTAAGCTGGATTAGGACACCCTTTGCGGGATACTCGCTGCTGGCAATTCTGGCGATCCAACCTCAAGAATCCCCTATTCTTTTCCGAACTTTTTGACAGGAAAAGGCAACAAGGTCCTTTAGCGTCCCGGGCTACACGAACGGTATGCCTTCCACTCCTGGCACACCGGGAAGCAGATTGAGTGAACACCCACTGCACTGGGCAGTTGAGGTGACTAACCGCAATCATCCACGGACCTTCTTGGCGGTCGCCCTGGATCGGTCGCGCCGGACTATGATCCGCCGCCGGCCGTAACGACCCCGGACCATGCGAAGCCGGCCACGGTTCGGGTCAACGGGAACGGAAGACGGAACGACTGCTGACGAACCGCTCCGCCGGCGCCGTAAGCGAAGGATAGCAAATACGATCAAGCCCAGCCAGGCAAAGGCCGCCACGATAACAAAAAACATCGTCGGGATCGTATCCATGACTAAGTGTAGGTCCCGAACCCCTCACCCGAAACATGGCGAAAACCAGCACCTGCGAAACGATCGGCGAAAGCCACAACTTACGGTGCACGGCAGGCTCGCCCATGACTACCCCCTTTGTTTGGGGTCTGAGCTTAGGGCTGCAGGGCAGGCCGTTTACGCTAGGTCATACAGACGCGTGGGGAGTGAACATGGAGCCAATTGCTATTCAGAGCGGCAAGGGAACTGTAGAGCTCCGTGCCGATGGTGTGATCCACCTTGTTTGGAAACCCCGGATCGTCCTGGAAGCGGCCGATGCGCACGCGGCGATGGCCAAGGTCAATGAAGTCGCCAACGACTCGGAGAATCCAATGTTGGTCGACATGGCAGACACCGAAGCAGTCACCCGTCAAGCCAGATCCGTTTTCTCCATCCCTTGCGCCGCGTCACGAATAGCCCTACTCGGATCAAGCCCAGTCGATAGGATCATCGCAAACTTCTTCCTTGGCGTACACATCCCACCGTGCCCCACACGATTCTTCACATCGAGGGAAGAGGCCATGAGCTGGCTGCTTCATATCCCGCCGGCCTAACGGCGGCTATGCGTTGGCTGCGGTCAAGCCTCCCTGGCGGACGCTGCAATCGGATCCTCTGCGATTGGGTCGCGGACACCCCTATCGCGAAGCCGGTCAGCGCGGAAGAGCTGGGTATGAAAAGCCGGCGGGCTTACCACCACTTCTTCAACGCCCACCCGTTGCTGGCGCCGCCACCACTCTCGTCCTTACCGCAGCGCAGACAACGCCTGTACAGGCCTCCGTCTTCGGCATGTTCAATGTGCCAATCGTGCTGGATTCCAAATCTGCACAGCAGAGCCTGGATCATGGCCACTCCGATCTGAACCGCACCGCTCTATGACTCCGATCTGAACCGCACCGCTCTATGACTCCAATCATGGCCTCCACACCATCGCAACAGAAGGGGGAATCAGTAGGGCAAAGCACTGACACATAAGTGACTCCAACGGTTGGTGCAGTCGTTTACTTTGGGATCTCGTTTTGTCAGGTTCCTTTTCGGGTGGTGTGGCGAAGCCGTACCAGGCCGGGATTTCGGCTGTGTAGGCGTCCCGGATCCCGGTTGTAGCGGCGGCCGCCAGTGTAGCCGCGACTGGAGGCGGGATCTAAGCTGGAAGCGGTCACCCTTTATGGGTTACCGTGCTTCGGATGGGAGAGCATCATGCTCAAGTTCCTGCTGTGCAAGACCAATCTGGGCCACAAATGGCACGTCGAATCCAACGAGGATGGTGACCGCTACAGGCGCTGCACACGCTGCGGTAAATACGACGACAGGGATAGCGACGGGCGCTGGCCGGTTCCGGGACTGGGCTAATCAGAGCCCGGCTTTCAATGCCGCGAGGCAGTTGCATGCTGACGGATCTGATCGGACAGGCATCAAAAAACCAAGCGCCAGACTGCGCAATTGGCAGCGGCCCTCAGCGGCGAAGGGTACCTGCTCCCCCAGAGGAGCAGGATCCCCATCGAGCCTGCTGCTATGGCGTCACCTCCCTGAGACCATTTCGGCGCTGAGGATCTTATGCCACCGGGACCTGAACTTCCCGCTGCTGGCAATTCTGGCGATCCAACCTCAAGAATCCCCTAGGTTTTTTCCCAACTTTTCGACAGGAACTGGCAGCCCAGCCGGGTCTTCAGCACGCGGTCCATGGCCTCGTTCCACTACCTTGGATATTGGGCGTCTCCCCCATGCCCTCCTCAACACGTAGTGTCAGGGCCTCCCATTCACTAAATTAGAGGCCGGAGAGACCGACATCTGCAGGGTATTGACCGCAAACAAATAAAGGACGTACCCCATGGCCAGGAAAATGATACTCGTCCACATCGACGACCTCGACGGAACAGCTATATGTCGCTCCGGGGGACATCGTGTGGATGCCGGAGGCATCGGTGCAGTGGGTCGACACCGACACTCACACCGCCGCCGCCCATGGCCCCGGCGAGTAGGAACCGCCGGACCGGCGGCTCAACCCTTGACGCAGGTAGGCTCGTTCGGTCTGGGCGGCAGTTCAGTGCAGCCACTCCCCCCATCCCTTTGTCGCTCCAAGGGGTAGCATCCAGCTGACTGAGCACTGCCCGGTATGACCGACGAAAGATCGGGACCAGTTCCGCACATGTTAGGCCCGCACTCGAGCGGATTCTTCGTTGTGCTCACCGCCAACGGCGGTACTCTCAGCGCTCCCCTGCGTGCGGAGGCACCGGGTGAGATGGCGCCACTGGGATTTGCCCCCAGTGGTAACTGGCCGCGCGGCAAACGGCGGAGCGAGAACCGCCCGCTTATTGTCGTCTACACGGATGAAACCGGAGTGGATGGAACGGAGCTACACGTGTTATCAGACGACTCGAGCAGCTATCTCTGAACCCGTGTACACCGTTCCCCGCCGAGTAGGGTCCGAGCCAAGTGCGGGAGCATCGCCGGGGAAAGGATCATTGCGATGGGTTGGCCATTTTCTGCCTGGGCGATGTCCGGGGCTGACCCGTGTGAGGCCTGGGCTGCGCTGAAACAGGCATCCGGACCGGCTGCAGTTGGTGTTGGCCCGGAGTGGCCGGACGCCTACCCGTCGGCCGCATTTTAGTTAGCAGCTCAGGCATGATCAGAACTCCCCTCATGGAGTTCGCCTTCCGTTTAGAGCACGCACGGGCTGAGACGGGGAAACTTGCACGACTGAGCGGCGGGCAGCTTACGCCCAATGGGCCCAGCAAGGAAGGGTACCGGAAGCCAAGCTGGGATCCGGAACCCCACAAACTTTCAATAAAACGTGAATTCGAACTCTCACATTGCGTCCGTTGGGGTTATCCTCAAAGAGCGTATCCAGTTGCGGGGGCATCCGGGCGGGGGGCTAGGCGCACCCGCGGTGTGACTGCCGCGGGCCAGTTTCATTATTTGCATCCACACCGGGGGAACCCGGCGGATTTCAAAGGAAACGAGCATGGGCCGTCGACGTGCAGCAACTGACCCGAGCTATCCACGCTGGATCTGGATCGCCACTGCGGCCACCGTGGCACTTCTCATTTTTGGCGGCGCATTCGTGCTGCGAACTCTCATCTTTCCCGCGGAGTCGGGACTGGGCGGGCCTACAGCCGGAAATGACAACGTACCTCCGGCCGGCGCACCCTTGGCGCAGGACAGTCCCGCCGCCGTCGCCGGGTCCTCTCCCTGCATTTCCTTAAACATCCTCACTTCGCTGGAGAACGCTGAGATGGTCCGGTCCGTGGCGGCCGAATACACGGCGAAGCCCCGCAGCGTGGAAGGCAAATGCGTGACACCGGCCCTGACCCAGGAAAAATCGGGTGTCGCAGCCGCCCAGGTTGCCAAGCAGTTCCCCGGCGTTCCGGCCGGCGACAGGCCGGCCATCTGGTTGCCCGACTCCTCCGCGTGGTTGCGCATCGCCAAGGAAAGTGCCGGCGGAAGCCCTGACCCGGAAGCGGGAATGAGCATCGCGCGGAGTGCGGTGGTGGTCGCGATGCCCGAGACGATGGCCAGTGCCCTCGGCTGGGACAGCAAACCGCCGTCGTGGTCTGAGGTGTTCAGGATGGCCGGGGACCGGGACGTCTGGGAGCGCCTCGGCCATGGCGACTGGGGGAAGTTCAAGTTCGGCAAGGCCAGTCCGCTTGTCTCGACGTCGGGCCTGATGGCCCTTACTGCTTCCTATGGCGCCGCCGGCGGCAGCCTTGGAGGTGTGGACAGCATGGACCTGGACGCATCGTCGCTGGTGGAGAAAGTGCGTGCCGTGGAACTGGGCACCAGCCACTACATGGCCACCCCCGAGCATTTCCTGTGGCACGCCAGGGAGGCCGACGAGGCCGGGAAGGTCTCGGAGTTCCTCTCCGCCGTGATCGTGGATGAAAAGTCCGTCTGGGACTACAACCGCGGAGTCGTCAGCGAGGACGGCATAACGAAGCAATCCGGTCCGCCACCCAAGGAGCCCCTCCGTGCCATCTACCCCCACGACGGCGTGCATGTGGCGGACAACCCGGCAGTAACTGACGGGGATTGGGTAGGGACCCAGCAGCGCCTGGCGGCCCAGGATTTCCTAAAGTTCGCAGTTACGGAACACGGCCAAAACGTTGTAAAGGCCTCCGGGTACCGGACCGTCCAGGGCAAGCTGGACGCCGGAGTGGCGGGAACCGGACGGTACGCTGAGGCGCTCCAGCCACTGCCACTGCCCAAGGCGGAGGCGCTTGTAGCCATGCAGGACAGCTTCCCCGAGGTCCGTAAGCGGGCCAGGGCCCTGTTCCTGCTGGATGTCTCGGAGTCCATGGTGCAGGAACCCGGCGTGACCAAGCTGCAGCGGGCCAAGGACGCCGTACGGAAGGCACTGGACCACTTCACGGGTGAGGATGAGGTTGGACTGGCCGCTTTCTCCCATGTGGACGACGGCCCCTTGCAGCCTGGCATCGTGAGTCCGGTAGCCCCGTTCAAGACCAATAAAGCAGACCTCCTCGCCAAGCTCAACGATCTCAAGGCCGTGGACGCCACGCCTCTCTTCGAAGCGGTGAGCCGCTTCACTGGCGAACAGGCCAAGGAATACAAAGACACGTTCATCAACACCATCGTGCTTTTGAGTGACGGCAAAAATGATTCCACCCACCCAGGAGACCTGGGCGGGCTCTCCGAACAGTTGAGCCATCAGAACCACTCGACGCCGGTACTGGTCTTTACGCTCGCTTACGGGCCCGACGCCGACGTCCCCACTCTGCTGGAAATCGCCAGGGCCAGCGGGGCGCACTACTATGACGCCACCGATCCGAACAGGCTCGAAGAGGTGCTCGGCGAACTGGTGACCAGTTTCTAGGATCGTGAGGCAAATGCGGAGAATCGTCAGAGGAACGCGCGGAGGGTCAAGGTAACTCCGCGATCCGGCCCAGTCCGGCCGATATACGACCCAGTCCGGCGGCCAAGGTGTGCACAATGTGCACACCTTTCTTTTGCCCATGTCGCTGCCCCATTCGCCGACGCGCGCGCCCGGATAGGCTGGAGTTCCGCCGATCGGTGCATCGAGGCTAGGATTCGAGCAGAGTCTTGAGGCGCTCTAGATCCGCCTCTACCATCTTGGCATCCCGCCCGAACTCCTCGTCAGTCAGGTCCATCTGCCGAAGAGTGAAGATGACCTCGGAGCCTTCTGGGTGGTCCATGACGCGCAAAGGGTTGTTCACCTTGTTCCCGGACGGCAGTGTCACTTTATGGTCGAGCACGCCGTAGTCGTTGCGGGGCGCGAAAACGAAACTGATCCGGCCCATTGGTGAAGCGGCGAACAGCGCGTTTCCCTAGCGTGTAACGTCGCTCTGGGCAAGGCCGCCTGCCCACTCGGGAAGGTTCGCAGGGTCGGCGGCGAAGCCGTAGACCTCCGCCTGGGCTCGGTTGATAACCACACTGATGTGACGGCTGTGGATGCCCCATCCTGTCATAAGGGCTTGAACCGGAACTAGCCGTCCGGATCGACTTTGGGAAATTTGGGCGGGTACGAGAATTCCTGTGAGGTCTTCGGGCAAGAGCAAATGGGGAATCATCGTCCAGGTTTGCGTCTACTCCAACTCCAAGAACTATGGGACAAATCGGCGACAGCATCGTCAGCCGCAAGGTCCGGGTGTAGACAATGCCTGGGACGTACCCAGTCAGCCTTCCATCAGGTCCGCGTGGTGCACCGCGACAACGTTCGGGTGAGCCCGAAGCCGGTAGCGAAGAGCGTTATCACCGTAGGTTTCCAGAATCGGGCTGTTCGTCGGATCAACCGAAAGGCCGCGCGCCCTACTTTGAAACTCTGGGCTCACCGCGAGCTGCGGCATCCTCGCGTCCAGTGCCGGGTTATAGAAGAACGGAAGGGAGACCCTGTCCGTGCCGCGAGGCGGCGAGACCACGCGGTGCAAGGTCGCCTTCAGGTAGCCGTTCGTGGCCAGCTCGAGCATCTCGCCGATGTTGACCACGAAAGTTCCGGGCACCTGAGGCGCTTCGATCCAAGTACCCTGGTACTCGACCTGCAGGCCACCCTTCCCGGGCTCCACCAGGAGGAGCGTCAGCACCCCGCCGTCCCGGTGGGAGCCCACACCCTGCTTGGGTAACTCGTTGGATGATCCCGGATACCGTACAACCTTAAGCACGGGGAAAGCCCGCGCGGCGAAGGCCTCATCGAAAATGTCCTCCGGCACTCCGAGGGACACCGCCAGGGCCCGCAGGAGAGCCAACGAGATCGTGCTCAACCGCTCCATCCACTCGGCGACAATCTCCCGCATCTCGGGCAGCGCCTCCGGCCACAGGTTGGGCCCCTCCAGGCGCCAATAATCCGCGACCCCCGGGCCCGGCGCCACCACGTGCCTGTCTACCCCGATGTCGATCTGCTCGCGCCAGTCGACTGCACCCTCCGTGAGTTCCCCGCCGACCCGGGTGTAGCCACGAAATTGCGGACTGTGGACATTCTCAATCGCGAGCTTCTGTTCTTCGGGCAGCTCAAAGAAGCGGCGGGACACATCCAGCATGGCGTCCGTGAGCTCCTGCGGGATCCCATGGCCGGCCAGATACAGGAAACCGACCTCATGCATGGCGTCGCGCAGTTCGTCACGAAACTGGGATGCCTCCTCCGCGCCCGCGTTCAATCGGGAGAAGTCGACTACGGGCAATGTTTCCAGCGGCAACGTCTCCAGTCCTTTTTCAGCAAACTTGCCACGCCGGCGCGTGCGTCTGCTTCCATGTTACGGCCGGGCAACTACGTTGGGCAGGAACGTGGCCAAATACCGCATCTAAGCCTGATGCGGGACTGTCGCGTAGAGAACCCCAGAACGTCTTCTTTTTATCCTTTGATTGGACTTATTGACGTTAGGCAGCGCTATATCATAGGCTCCCGCCATGCCCATGGCAGGCATGGGCTGTTCAGGGAACAGGATGGGGTTAATGATCAGACAGATAAGACGCCTGACGGCAGTCGGATTTGGTGTCACTGCGCTGCTGGCAGCCGGTGCTGTGCCGGCCAATGCTTCCAGTACCGAAGGCCGAGAGACGACAGCTCAGGACCGATGTGTCTACGAAGAGGAAATCAACCTGACCTTCTGCATAACGAGCACAGACCGACGCATCGAGGTACACGCTCCATCAGGAGTTGTCGTGATGCAGGGAGAGGCAGAGTATTCTTCGACCACGACTCATCGGGGCGAGACAACCACATCAACGGGGTCATCCAGGTATGTGAGCGTGTATGCGTGGTACGTGGACGGTCTCATTTACGAGGCCAACGTCATCAAACTTGATGGGACCAGTACGATGACGTTCCCGGACGGCCGGACGTGCACCTTCGACTCAAACTTCCTTGTCGCGGTCGAAAAGGGCGGGTATGACCACGGATCCATTTCCTGCACGGGTCCCTGATAAGGCGTAGCAGAATCCAGAAGACCCCGGTTCCCATCCTAGGAGGTCGGGGTTTTCTTGCGTTCGGCCCTCCGCCGAAATCCAAAAGGCGCCCGAGGCAACCTTTACGGTTCCGGTGGCGGAGATCGGAATGCGAGCTAGTCAGACACGGGCAACTTGGTGCAGGCGGCCACCCTCGAAGAATCTGCAGCAGGCATCTGATGATCACCTTCTTTATCGACAGAAAGACATAGAACGAAGCGAGGCATTGATAATGCCTCAGCCAATAAGGTCCGGAATCTCTCTGGCACCAATGCGGCGTCCACCACTGATAATGGCTACCAAAACTTGGAAGATACTGCACAGGGCCGCGAGGTCTGCATTAGACATCCGCGCTTTTCACGGGATCATCCCTCGCGGGGTTCACGCCCATTTCCGTGCTGATGACGCTGATACCCGGGCCAGAAACTGCATCGCACCGCAAAGCGCCACAAGATAAGGATGCAAAAGGCAAGACCGCGCGTAAGCCGATAGAGGCAGCTTGACGAAGGCCGGATATCGGCCTTGGAAAAGCAAGTTCCCCATCTGGAGCTGGACGCCAACCCGGACCCGTTACATCGCCTCGTTCAAATCCGGGCTCCTTCCGGCATGGGCTGGGAGCGCAGCTCGTGGCTTCCTATCCACAAATCAGGTCCGCTCGGCATGCTGCCTCGTTCGAACTGTCCCGAGTGAACAGACGGATCATCGCTGCTCGTCATTCTGATGCTTCATCATCGCTGGGCGCGGCCTCCACGCAACCAGGGCGCCAAGCGCCGGCCGTATCCGCGAAATTCCGTTCGGCGCTCCTTCGTCGCTTATTTCCTCGCGAAATTTCGTGACTCCGACCGGTTCCCCAAGCTGCAGTCCGGCCCCTGAACCCAGCGGTGGCTCCGCTAACAGGACGACGCCCCAATCCAATGGCCGCGAACTGGAAGGCCTGGAGGCAGACCCCGAGCACCAGGCCGCCTGCCAGTAGGGAACCCCATGATTGGGATCGACCAGCTTGCCGACCGAGCCCCGACAACGAGACGAAAGCAACCCGTTGGTCATGCAGTAGCCCAAGGCCATCACCATGAACAGGTATGAGACGAGAAACAGAGAACAAGCCGCCACAGAGCCGCTCCCCCAACACGAAACAAGTCATGTTGCCACGACCCGGCTCAGCAATGAAGGAGTAGCAAGGCAAAACGTCGCCAACAGAAAAGGAAAGGAGTACCCGGCCAAAAGAATGGCTACCGGACAAATACGGGCGTGACCGCCACTCGTCAAAAGACCCATGGACAGGGGTGTTGACACTGTCAACAGGGTCAGAGGCTTAAAAAGCCTCTGCCCTGCGGAAACACTGTGCCCGAGGTGGGACTCGAACCGCATTCCAGCCCTTGCAAACACTGGGAACTCCCGAAAACATACCGAATACGAGCCAGTCCGACCGATATACGACCCAGTCCGAAGCCAAAAGTGTGGACATTGTCCACCCCCTCCATTCGCCGCTTCAAAGGCCCTAAAAAGGCTTGGCGTCAGAGCGGCTGTCTGCCGCCTCACTGACTGGACGCATAGTCCAGTCCCGCGCAGGGCATGGATTGCGCGGGCCTGGAACATTGTTGTTCCCTCTGAAGACTTGCGCCCAACAGCCAGCCAAATGAGTCCAAAGGACAACGTTTGAGGTGGGCTTGGGCGAAGGCGTCTAATTGGAAGCTGGTTGAATGGGCAAGCTGCCTCGTGAGCCCACGGACGAATGTTTGGTAAGCTGCCCAAACCACAGCAACATCGTTGATCGTCAGCTACAACGTCTGCAACTTGAGGGACAACGTACTCAACGCAGTGGCAATGTAATTTCCAGGCAGAGAACCGTCTCGATTCTTGTCCTGCTACCCGCTGAATGTGCGAATGCACTTCGCCAGTAAAGGACCGATGCCAAGGCTGGACTGTTTTCGTCACAACCCCATCCAGGACAGCCTCCGTCTTCCTCCCCCAACAACCCCGTGAGCAATCACTGACGGGCGGCGGGCGGCGACTTTGCTTCGCGCCCGGGGAACTCACGCCGATCGAATATAAGACAATCAACCGGACCGCGCTTCCAGCGGCCTAAGCCCCCCGTCAACAAAAGCCGGGAGCAGTCCCAAGCCCAAATGAACAGCAAACGGTCCGGGCAGCGCCCGGCAGGATCAGCATCAGTGGACCGTGCCGTCATAGGAGAGGGATCTCGGGGTTACAGTGAGCCGAACGCCGGCGTTTGGTCCGAGCAATTTTTTGGAGAATTCCGGGACATCGATGTGTCCGCGCCAGAAGTTGGGAGTGTCTTCCATGTCCGTAAGGAAGTCTTCTTCCCTCGGAGTCCAGTCCCTTATGGCGGTGGGTATAGTGCTGGTCCAGGCAGCCCAGGCACGGGGAAGGTCCCGGCCATTGCCGGGAGGTTCAATGTCAACGAGGAGGGCGTCCTGCCAGTCCTCCGTTTGTTCCATATGATCGTCAAAAAAGAACCTGCCCTGCTTTTCCCTTATAGACATCAGCCGCAGTTTGAGCGCATGGCGCAGCCGGGGCACTTCGTTCCCGTCAACACGCGGACGGGGGGCTTTCGAGGACAGGAAAGTGGTAAGCAGCGGCACAGGGGAATCAATCGGATTGTCCTCCTTCCAGTGCTGAATCTGGACTGGGCAGTGGTGAGCTGCACTCTGCTCGTGGACCAGGACGGGCAGGCCGCGGATGGCCAGGCCAACGTCCAGTTGGAACTCGACGTCACTCTCGGCATTGCGGCCAACGGTGAGGCCGAAGAGCTCAACCTCGATCTTCAGGTCACCGAAGAGAAACCGCTGCATGTTCTGGTATCCCTCTTCGGAATTGACTATTCCATAGCGCCCACTGTGACTGCGATGGACTATCGCGCGGGGGGCATCCTTGACGGCGGCATTTTCGATCTGGACAAGCCCGTCACTGCGCGGACCCACCGCTTTCGAAGACAAGCCGAGTGCCACATCATAGTCCTCAGGGTTGGTGCCGACAAGGCAGAACAGTTCATCTACAGGGAATCCGTCGGCCGGCATCTCGGTCGCCGCAAAGTCAGCGCGAGTCTTTTCGCGCCTCAGCGCTGCCGGGGTGAGATATTCATACATGCGGTCTGGGCCGAAGATATCTGCGCCTTGGAATCCTGTGGCGTCGCGGATGCGCTCCAAAAGTCCAAACCCCATGGCGAAACTAATCCCCCCGTGCGGGGTCGCGTAGGTGAATAATCTGGCGACGTACTTGGTTCCGGCGGCTGGGTCGATTTCGCCGTCGTCGCCGGCCAGTTCTTCGGGAATGACGCGCTGGAGGAGTGAACGGCAAATCAGCCCTCCCATGGAGTGCGCTACGAGAAAAACCTTGGGCGCACCGGTCTTTTCCAATACAAGCTTGATCAGCTTGAATAGGTCCTTTGCTGCCCGTTCGAAGGAAAAATCCTCCGGATCCTTTGAGAAGGTCGCTGCAGAGTCATCGTAAAAGCGATAAATCCACACGGACGCAGGATTGACTTTGCCGGCCTCAACACGCTCCAGGAAGGTCCATTGGTCACCGTGGACGGGCACCTCATACTTATGGTCTGCGATCAGACGCAGCATTGGCGATTCAAACTGATGGAACCTGGCACTGCCACCGCTGTCGGCGCGGACATGGACGGACCCTTGGCTGAAGCCATAGAACGGATCGTCCACCGCGTTGTTTATGGCGGAGCCGCCGCCGGCAAACCCGCGAACGTAGATTACCGGGAGCCTGCCGTCATCTCCGGGGTTGCTCATGTCTTAGCCCTCTCCAAGAAGTAAGCGCACCGCTCCGAAACGGATTAGAGGCGCGCGCATGTGGAGATTTCAACACGCCTGGCGTTACAGCGGTGTTACTGCGTACGGGCGCGTGTTGGTTTTGGTGTCATGCCTTTTATTCAAGCCGAGAATGTCGGATAACGCGGCAGTAACGGCACTGCAGCTCTACTTGCTTCGGAAGCAGTTGCACCGTCAAAAGCTATTCACGGCGCGGTGGAATCGGTCGCCCAGTGGTCGGCTTACCTGAGAGGAGACGTTCAATGACATGGTTCGGATGGGAGAGCTTGGGCGGCGTCTTGACCACGGGCCCCAGTGTCTCGTCGTGGTCACCGGGCCGGCTGGACACTTTCGCCCGAGGGACGGACTCGGCCCTATGGCACAAGTGGTACCAGAACGGTTGGTCCGGATGGGAGAGCCTGGGCGGCGTGCTGACCAGCTCTCCCGGTGCGGTCTCGTGGAGCAACGGGCGGATCGATGTCTTCGTGCGTGGCACCGATTCGGCACTGTGGCATAAGTGGTTCCAGAACGGCTGGTCCGGCTGGGAATCCCTGGGCGGCATCCTCACGTCCGCCCCGTCGGTTTCCAGCTGGGCTGCCGGTCGCCTTGATGTATTTGTGCGCGGCACTGATTCGGCACTGTGGCATAAGTGGTTCCAGAACGGCTGGTCCGGCTGGGAATCCCTGGGCGGCGTCCTCACATCCGCCCCGTCTGCCGTCTCATGGGGCAATGGGCGGATCGATGTCTTCGTTGTCGGCACTGACTCGGCGCTTTGGCATAAGTGGTTCCAGAACGGCTGGTCCGGCTGGGAATCCCTGGGCGGCGTCCTTACGTCCGCCCCCGCTGTCACCAGCTGGGCATCCGGGCGCCTCGATGTGTTCGCCGTAGGAACCGATTCTGCGCTCTGGCATAAGTGGTTCCAAAACGGTTGGTCTGGCTGGGAGTCCCTTGGCGGCGTCCTGACGAGTGAGCCCGGGGCTGTGTCATGGGAGCAGGACCGGATCGATATTTTTGCAGCAGGAACCGATAGCGCCATGTGGCACAGGTGGTGGTCGGTCCGCCCGACCGTCCGCCTGCACGCGAAAGTCCTTACTGCCCCAAACGTTGCTGTGAACACTGCTGTACAGCGGATGCGGGAGGTCTATGCGACGGCGGGTATCGGCGTCGAACTGGTGTCCACTGAGAACCTAAACCTGCCCACCCTGGACGACGTCGACGTCGGGCGTTGCGTTTTCGGGGAGACCACGGCCGAGCAGAACCAGCTTTTCGCCAACCGCAATAACGCAGGCAACAACGACGTCGTTGTGTACTTCGTCCGGTCAACGGTACCCCCGTTCAACGGTTGCGCCGCCCATCCCGCTGGCCGCCCGGGCGCGGTCGTGGCGCAGGGCGCCACTCAATGGACTTTGGGCCATGAGGTGGGGCATGTCCTGGATCTGCGGCACATCAATGACAACAACAGACTGATGACAGGAAACGGCACCGGCAATATCACCAATCCCCCACCGGATCTGATCAGCACTGAGGTGACTACCATGATCAACAGCGCCTTCACTCAGGATCGTTAGGAGCGAATCATGAACGTAACGATGAAGGCCGTACTCGAGGTCCTTGAACCTGACGAGCCAAATTACGACAAAGCCGCATCTTTAGGGCCCGACTCGCTCCCGCACCTGCGGGCGCTGGTTGAGGGCGATGACCCGATGCTGGCCGCCAAGGCCGCCTTCGCCGCCAGTCTCCTGGAAGGCGACCAAGGCAAGGACGTTGTAACCGCCGCAGCACACAGCGAAACGGCGAGCATACGCGTGGCAGCCGCGGCGGCTGCCAATAACCTTCCCGCTGATTCAGCGGCCGTGATACTGATGGACCTCGTTGACGACAGCGACCCGGGTGTCCGCAAGGTAGCCCTGTCCTCGGTTCCATCCGATGCGCCACGGCAGCTCACAGCCAAGCTTGCGTCCCGGTCCGGCCAGGCGGCAGGCGCTGGCAGCGCGGGGATTGAGGAGGCTCCATCTGGGCCAGAAGCCGGGACCGGGATGCCAGGGGAAGGGCAGACCAAGATGCCTGGCGAGAAGCCCGCCGCAGGGCTGATGCCCGGCGAAAAAGCGCCTTCATCCGATGGCGATGCTCAAGGCACGGGACTGATGCCCGGCGAAAGACCCTGACAGGTCCCGGACCGCGATATTAATCAACAGCACTGTGAAGGGATGAGTCCGGACTGCAGAAATTCACCAGCCTCATTGCGAAGCCAAACCGCAATCCCTGCCGGTGTTTCGGTCCGATCTCTCCCCTCGAAGGGACCGGCTCATACGTGTGTTCCGGCTCAAATAGGTCAATGGGACGATACTGGACCTGAACCGCAGCAGAATGGTCCTACGCCGGACGTGACGGGACGGGCTGGGCATGAACCACAGCGAGCCCACGATGCAAACTTCTCACTCGAACCCCAGGCTCCCGCAGATCGCTACTTTGGCCACGACCGATACTGTCCTGATGCTATTGAGACACAAATAGATCAAGTGTTTCTATGTGTGAAGCGCGGCGGCCAACTTCAAAAGGTAGCCTGATGGTGCCACACCCAATTCACTAGTCAACCGTGCGCGGAACTTTTCGAATGTGAGAAGGGCTCCGGCGCGGTTTCCCATGTTCAGTTCGGCTTGCATCATTAGTCCCACACAGGTTTCATGGAGAGGTTCAATGTTGAGAGCAGTGTCGGCCGCCTCTATAGCCATTTCGGCTTCCCCCCGCTCGAGCCAGCGCCGACCATGCATCAGCAAAGCGCGGAGGCGGACATTCTGAAGCCTATGTTGCTCGAGAATTACCCAGTCTTCGTACCAGCCCGGGAGTAATTCGTCATCCAGAAGATAAGTGAGACAACTGTCATGATTGGAGTCTCTATCCATCCGTTCGCAGTTCCTGACCTGTTCGAAGAAATTATGTAAGTCCACGTCCAGGCTGTCTCTCAACGATAAAACAGGACCGTCAACTACGATAAGCCCCGGGATTTGACGGGAGATCAGATGCACACTTGCACGAAGGCTTTCTAGTGCGAGGGCTTCCGGGCTATTTGGCCATAAGAGACCTCCCAGATAACGTCGGTGTCTGGATCCGTGGATTGCTAGAGCACTGATTAGCCGCTGCTGCCGCGCAGAAACAGTGACTTCAACCTGATCACGCGATAGTTGCCAGCGTTGAAATAGGTTCAGCTCAAATCGGACACCGTTATGCTCAACCATTGGGTCCCCCCAAACGGCCGCTCGCGTCCACGAGACCCAAGAGGTTCGCAACGTGCCCTTGTAAAGAACGACGGATTGAATGGGCCGTCATTGCTTCGCTATTATCCTTCAAGTCTTAGGGAGTGCGCCCCCCGGCGTACTGGTGCCTAAGACAGTTCCGGGTCACCATCCATGTGAACCAGCAGCCTTACCACTCGCCAAATTATGCTATCAGCAGGTCGCAAGAAAACTGACGTGACCCGCCAGTTTCAGATCAATATTATTGCCGAACCCATTCCGATAACTTGTCCGCCTATCCTTCTTACCACACTGCTTTCAAGGCGCCTAAGATCTCTCGCCGCCATAATCAGTCCATGGCTTTTCCTGCGCTGAGCTATGCCCGATCTTGAGTTTGCTATGAAAGACTTCGTAAGTGAGAGCGATCTTCGGGTGGGAGTTTCCCTGAATGGTTGTGGTATGCGACGACGAACAGGAGAAATCCTTTGATAAGACTCGGTGCCTACCGTGGCTTCTGATCTGACCGACGGCGAAGTCAATCAGTCAACTATGGCTATCACTGTGTGGTATGAAGCCGAGCATTCTGAACCCTTCCGGGCACGTCTAACCTCGACTTCTGGCGACGCACCTGGGACTGTGGTTAGGTATGCCGGAAGTCCGGAGGCGGTGCTGACTGGGGTTAGCGAATGGCTCCTTAGCCTTCAGCCTTAACCGATATCGGTTCCGATTTCGGTTAAGGCTGCCTGCTCAAGAGTGACAATCACTTTCCTGATTCTTGCTGCTTTAAGCCATAGTCAGTCTTCGAATTCTCGGAGTCAAATTGCACTGAACACACAGTATTTCCACTGAGGATTAGCAGTAAGTCACACTATCAATCAGCGGGTGCTCGCATTCTTAAAATCAACCGAAATCTGCGGTTATTTCTATAATACGCTCGCAAGCAGCAGGCTGGCGCTCTAAATTGACCGATTCACACACCAGTCTCTTTCCGGCTATGACCATTCTTTCCATACCCAGGCCGAGCATGTGCAGTCAAGGGAGACCATCAGTCATACACCTGCCTCTCGCGACTTGGGAACGAAATTAAGCATCGGCGTTGGCATTGTGGGAACGAAAACGATGAACCCCTTTTTCTCAGCGGCGAAAACGCACAGGTCCAGAATGTACTTTCTGGCCCGCTCAGAATTGTCTTTCGGTAGCAGAAAGACTGTTACCAGCTGCATGGGTTCAAATGGCGTGTCCCATTGAGGCTATGATGCGCTTGGCGAAACTACATGGGAAAGCAACTCGGCGGCAGTTATCTGGTCTTTGCGCCACGACCAAAGAGCATACTCCACATCGGTCACATGGGTTATTCCAATTCTTCACTCACCATTGAATGTCCGATGTATCCTCGAGCGGTTGCCGATCCTCCAGGGCCTCGGGGGCCACGAAGGTGTCGGCGTCTCGCAGCTTGTCCGGGAAGCTCAGGTCTGTGCGTTCCTCGATTTCGGTGACGGCGACTTGGAAGACCCGGAATTCGTCGAGTTCGAGCGCTTCAATTTGGTTGAGGTTCTGTGTCAGTAGGAAGGCCCGGCTCCTTAAGTGTCCGTGTTCCATAAAGGCAATGACCTTCCAATACTCGCGCGGCAGCTGTGTTCCCCGGTAGGCGCGGTCATCGTCCTGGAGCACCGGTCCACCGAATGCGCTGACCTTGAGGTCGTCGATGTCTACGTCTGCGAATACGGCGTCCTCGATCTGCCCCCAGACCCCGTTTTTGCTGCTTTGGTTGAAGTCGTCCATCTGCGGGGTGATGTTGGTGAAGTAGAACGAGTCTCGGTTTGCCCGGTCGGCCTCGGGCACGGATCCCCAGAGCAGATCGGCACGGCGGGCGAGGTGCCCACGGTCCAGGCGGTTGCCGCGATAGAGCTCGTCACCGGTCTGGAGGTCGGCGGGGATGCGGGGGTCCTTGATGAAGTCGATGCCGTTCCGGCTGAGTTTTTTCATGCTGGCGCCGTCAATGTTCCAAGCCACCCAATGGGCAAACCGTCTGGACGTGCTGAGGGAGAGCGAGAAATGGTTGTAAGGGATTACTTCCGAGCCGTCGAGGCGGACCGCGTCGCCATCTATGGCAGCAGAGAGTTTCGGCAGGTCGATCAGTGGGCCGAGAAAATCGGATGAAAACCCTTTGGGAATGTCGTCGCCCGCCTCCTCCGTTAAGGGGGGCCGCAGGCTGATTTCCAGCTTCTCGAACACAGATTGGGGCAGGCAGGCCAGGGCGTGCTCGTCCGGGCTGTTGCCTGCTTCCCCGCCGAAATGAAGGCCCGCCATGACAGTAGTCAGTTCACCCGAAGGAGTTTTGAACATCCAGGCCGCCCCCGAGTCTCCCCCGCGGCTAATTTCACCGTCGACAGGAGGATTATCCGGGTCCGGGCCAATTTCGAAGCCGCCTACGGCGTGGGTCCCTGCGGCTCCGTAATTGAGTTTGGCGATCACGTCCACACGGCGCACAATCCCGTGCGTTACGCCCGTGGTGCGGCCGCTCTTGATCACTTTGTCGCCTATTTCGGGTTCCCCTAATTCTTCAGGAGTCAGGTTCAGACCGTGGATTGCCGTCTGAAATTGACGGCCGTCGATGGTTGCAACAGCACAGTCTCCGGCGACGCCCAGATGGGAGCGGCTCAGTCGGCCGAGACCGTTGGCCTGGATCCGATTGTCATCGTGCGGGCCGGGCTGGACAACGTCGTCACCTAGCACGCCAGTCGCGCCGTGCAGTACGTGCCAGTTGCTGAGAATGAGCGGCGTCCCGTCGTGTCTGTCGTACACAATGCAGCCGATTGTGCCTGCGCTGACACGGATGTGGCCGACACTGACGCCAGGCATGACGGGGTCGAGCCGGACTTTTGCCGTCGGCGCCTCAGGTTCGGGCACGGATCGGAACGAGGGACGGTAGTTACGTTCGATGACATCGGTGGGTACCGGGACCCCATCCACGACGATTGCCTCTGGAATCAACTCCGAATTCAGCGATTCGAGGGCCTCCGGAGCCGCCTTCTCCTCGACGGTGAACTGAATCGAGATCTCTCCCGTCGGCTTGCCGCCAACAAGCTTCCTGCCCACACCAATCGAAGAAATGTTTGGGTCCTCCAGAAAGCCGGCGCCTTCGGTCCTGATGAATTGCCGCAGCGATGCCAGCATCTGCTCATCGTCCGGCTCTGCTTCTTCTGTAGAACGCCTTGTGCTGCTCATGCTGTTTCCCTTTCCTGTGCGGTTGATCTCGGGCTGGCCGCAATGGCTGCCTTGTTAGCCCTGCTGACCCGAGTCCGAACCTGGGGCAGGAAACCGACGGAGTACAGAAACTTGGCCACACCGGTAGTGGCATCAGAAACATGCTCCTGCGCAGCCATCAACAACTCCCACGGATGCGGGCAGGTACCACAGCGCCTCCTGTTGTCATCCAGTCTCTTATTCACGAGTAGAAGTCATCCCCGTTATTTCTCCGTTAATGCTTGCCAAGACAAATCCAGCGGTGAGGAGGCTGAGTTAGTGGTGTTGGCTAGTAGCGACATCCTCTGGGGCCGGCCAATGAAAAGGCGAAGGTAGGCCTACAGCTTGTATCCGCGAGGGCCAACGGCTATCCGTACTCTACTCATAAGGAAGGTTCTTCCCCTCCATATCAAGCACGAGATCCGGCGGACCACCCCCAGTTCGAGATATGCGCCGGTAGCCAGAGTCGACAGTTCCGAGCCGGTGCCTCCTGTGCTTAGCCCGACAAACTGGTTTTCCTTAAAGAAATAGCAACGCGACCCTGACAACAGCCTCGCGTCAACGCTCATCGCATTCTCCCCTTTCATTACTGAAGGTCGGGCGCCAAGACTCTTGGAGGTGTCACGCACGCCTTCTTACTCTGAGTAGACCTCCCACGGCGTTACTACTGCGTTACCGCCCCCGAATCGTCGTAACGCAGTCGAGGGTCTGCGGCCAGCCACCAGAGTCTTCGGGCTGCTGATGGCACATAGTCCGAGTAACGCCTGCTCAACGGCTGGGTTTAGTTTGCTGTGTGTACGCAAACATGGCCCGCATAGCCCTGCGGAACGCGGGCAATAGGAAGGATGAGACGTGGCCATTTCGGGAAATTGGACAACGGCATTACAGGTGGGCTGCACGGGTTCAAATGACCGGCTCGCCGTCAGTCTAAGAAGCAAGAGCAGGACTCCACGCCGCGGCCGGCGCTGCCGCGGCTCGGCGGAGTAAGCTGCCCGGTCCGTGCGAATTCATAGATCCGCACGGACCGGGAGGGCACTACTGGATGTCTTCTTCCGGCGGCGGGAGACGGTAGCCCAGGTCCTCGTCGACGGACTGGACTCCGTCGACTGATTCCAGTGCCGGTCGGCTGTCGTTGGGGACGGAACCGGTGATGAATCCGCTCTGCAGCACCTGCTCTACCTGCATGCCCCGGGCGCGCAGAGCGTCGGCGACGTCACCTATGGCGGACAGATGCTCCGGGTCGACCGTAACGTTTATGTTGACCATTGCCTCAGACTATCCTCACCTTGTTGTACGCGAACCTACTGCGGGGCGATGACCAGGCCGGAGCCGACGTCTACAGACGGTTCAATCAGCCTGTCACTTTCCTGGATCAGCACGGCCCACAGCTCCCGTCCGCGGAAGCCGGTGGCCTGTGCCCACAGCGCGGCGACCCCCGCGACGTGGGGAGTGGCCATGCTGGTGCCGCTGATGCTCCGGTATCGGGCTGGCATGGGCCAAGACGAATAGACCTGCCAGCCCGGTCCGGCAACGTCGATGTGACCGCCCCTAACCGCCAGGCTACGGGCGGAGAAGAACGCCACGTCCAACTGATGGTCGAGGGCGCCGACGGCCATGATGAACGGGCTGTTCGCTGGAGCGCCGACGAAACCCACTTTGCCTTGGAGGCGGAGCGCATTGTTTCCGGCGGCGGCGATGATCAACGAACCCGCGTCCAGGGTGCGCTTACCGGCAGCGACGTAGGGGGGATGGACCTGGGGGACGTTAGCTCCGAGGGACATGGAAATAATGGCGCACCTGTTGGACACCGCCCAGTCGATGCCGGCTAAAATACCGGCGTCGCTGCCGGAGCCGGCGTTGCTGAGCACCTTGCCTGAGAATATATCCGCTTCGTAGGCGACACCGTAGCGAGGCCCCGTGGACGGGGTCTTGGGGCCGCAGGAGGTTCCGATGCAGTGGGTGCCATGCCCGTGTCCGTCCTGAGGAGATTCCCCCGGGATGAAGGAGCGGCTAGTGATATTGCGTCCAGCGAAGTCCGGGTGGGTTGAGTCGAAACCGGTGTCCAGGACGGCGACCTTGACCCCTCGTCCCGAATATTGAGATGAGTTGGCCTGAACTGCCTGCAGTCCCCAAGCGAACTGGTTGGTGTCCTGGAAGATGGGTACAGTTGGGACTGCCGCTGTTGCCGCGCCGCCCTGCCCGTTTGCTCCGTTGAGACGGGTGTCCAAGTCCGTGACTGCGTCACGGTAACCCCTCACGTATTCGCCGGGGGCCGCGGTCAGGACGTGGTGAACCAATTCGGGCGACACGGACAACACCGCGCCCTGCGCCTCGTGCGAGGTTTGCAGGGCTCCGATCTGCTCCGGCTCCGCCGAAACCACCGCAATGCCCAGTGAGCTAAAGAACGTAGCATCCGCACCGCTGGTTTCCGAGAAATCCACCTCGCGATCTTGGAAGTCACGCGAGTCCGCCACGTTGGACAGTCCTGCCGATTCCAGCACCAATGAAGGATTGCTCTCGTCCTGCGTAAAGACCACCACAAACCGACCCGTTGTCTCGGCCGAGGAATAATCAGCGGCCGGGACAGCCCCAGGCGCATTGTCGAAATTTGAAGATGAATCCGGGCCAATCATGTCAATTCTCCTTCTAAATTGCAGGAATAGTGTCCAACCTCTGTTTTCTTGTAGCTTTGTTGCCTCCTATAGCGAACGGCGCCTGAGTTATTTCTGCGTTACAACTGTCTGCGGGGTACCTCCTCAAGGCGCTCGTGCTGTCATTGAGAGGACGAACCCCGTCGTCCAGCGCCGCCCGTGCTGTCACTAGCCTGTCTTGCTCGTCCTGGGAGTCGAGACTCCTGATCCGTGCTGACATAGCTGCAATATTGCTGAACCAGTTCTCGCCTGACATCGCCCTTGGGAGGTGGCCTGCGGGGAAGTACTCATGATCAGCTCCTTGGCGCCTAGCGGAACGTTGCCTGGCAAGCCTACGCAGCCGACGTTACCGTCGCGTTATTACCACGCTGAGTCAGGACCCGGCGGACTGATTCCAACCAGGAGGTCAGATGGGTTAAAAATCCGAAGTAGTCGTGGTGATAAGGCCTGGCGTTTCCGCTCTACTGGTTCTATTCACGACGCCATCGCCTCATTCGGGGCAACCCGGCTACCTCAAACCCTGGGGGCAACTGATTGCGAGGGCAGCGTGTTCATGGTGTCCCGCCCTGGTGCTGGCGCCGTTCGCGTCGGCGCTCACCGCAAACCACATTTCTGTCAATTTGAGTCCCCGCTTCTGAAGTTGATGATCGACTACGAGTACGAGTGGATGGTCAAAGGCAGTCAACAGCGCTTGCTCCAGAAAGCCTCCAGCGGAAACGCTGCCTGCGCGAACCATCTGGGTACACCGCTTCTACGACCCCAGTTCTTCCACCTTCGACAAGCCACCGGTCCCTTACAGGCTCGAAAAAGCGGCCAGCGGAGGCAGTAACGGCCGGGTAACGCCTTCTGGGGGAGGGTGGAGGCGCGGAGCCTTCGCTGCGAATGCTGAGCCTGCAGCTATTCAGTGGCCTAGGCAATCTACCTGCCACCCGCCCTCTGTTGTTCAGCGTGGGTGGCCGTTAAAGGGGCCTGACATGAATAAGAAGCTAATGATCTACCTACATAGTCAGAAGAGTTTCCGAGCGGTCGTTGACGATCTGGAAATCGAAGTCCGAGTTGGTCCGCCCCCACCTGGCTCGGTGTCCGGGCCGGGTGTAACGATCCTCGACGCGGACAACCCCGGGGACTCTCCTGACTTGAATGTGGCCGAGGCCGGCTGGCAAGACTATTCCAACCCGGAAGCCATTCTTGATGTGGCTGACGTCGAACTGATACTGCACCGGGAAGGAATCTGGGCGGGAATGGCCACGGAAGTCAGGGAGCCGCCCAAATGGGAGTATCCCAACTCGCATGTCAACGCTGAGGGCAGTGAGCCGCCCCCGTGGACGGTCATAATGCCACACGTCGTCGATTCTGAGGACAAGGAACCGCTTTGGACAACAATCCAGCCCCATGCCAAAGCGCAAGAGGCGTTCGGAACTGGTGAGGGAAAGGATTGGGAGGGACGGAATGGCCGATGAGGCTGGGAAGAAGTCAGACTTGACTTCCGCCAGTAACCGCATCCGCGAGACAGCCAAATGGCTCACTGTTAGTTTGGCGTTGCTTGGAGGAGTTCTGACAGCAGGCATTCAATTCAGCGGCATAGGCTCTCTCACGCCAGGCAGCGAGCGGTTCGACATTGCTATAAGGGGCGCAGCCTTAGCCGCCATCGGTACCGCATTGATTCTATTTGGCACGGTGTGGACCGCTTCCACGCCGCCGGCGCGCCTAGCCAAACTTAAGAACGAGGACTACATCGACCGAATCCTGCGCCAGCATGACGCAACGCTCGAGGAGATCCGGGATGACTACGAGCAAACGCTTCTGGCGCGATCGAGGAACGCAAGGGCATATTGGCCTGACGAATCAAGTGACAGCAGTCAGGATCCGCCGGACCCCGATAAAGCCAAGCAGGCCAACTCCAAACTTGCCTTTCTTGAACCCATAATCGAGAACATTATGACTGTGGCGTCCTACCAAAAGCTGACCCGGCGCTGGGCAATTTCTGCGATCGTTATAGCCTTTGGTGCCGTCATCGCCGGAGGCGGAATAGGAGTCTTCATTTGGGCTACCAACCCTCCTGCCAATCTGGCAAGCAGCACGGCGTCGCCGGCCGTGGTCGGTAAAGTCGGCAGCAGTTCACTGACCTTATCTGACGGAGGCCGGCTGATGCTCAACGGGGACTTAGGACAGGGCTGCCCGACGAATGTCCCGCTGCAGGTGCTGCTTCTCAGTGAAAGTGGTAGCGGATCGGATGTCGTCATCACCGAGCCAGGCTGTGAACACATCAGAGTGCTGATGACCGCCGACTGGGGAACTATCCGCTAATCGACCGACGTCTAGGCTATACGGTCTAGAGCGTCGTTATGGTGGAACATGCTCTGCCCCTACAGCCATCCCTGGCCTGGTCGCAAACCGATGCCTGCTCGACTGTCCCGGCGGTCATAGGCTATTCATAGTGCTCTGGCGGAGTTAGCTCCCTGGTCTCGCGACTCGGACAGCGCTGTATCGGTCTCGTGATGTGCTCATAAACGAGCGAAAAGCGAGCTTCAGATCCGTGACAGCATGCCAATATCCCCCTCGTCACCACATGCTCATGCGTTGGTGTTCTCCGGCCTTAGCGGCTGAAGTCCGTCGCCGGTCCTGCTTCAGCTTCACCCTCGGTCTTGCCCTGCCTCTGAACGGCCGCTTTGCTTAGGCATGCGGCGCGGCAGGCTACGACACCCATCCCCAACTTTCGCCCGCTAACCTGATGCGGGGGCAACGGCAACCTCATGGACGAAGTCATTCGCGGCACCGTTCATTCGCGCCAAACAGGAAGTCATCGTGGGCCATTGACATGCTGAACTGGCTCACTGCACATGAGCCCTGACCCCAAATGAAACTTAGTAGAACGTCACGTCCGACAAGAACGGTCTACTCCCGCCTCATGAATAATCGTACATGCCAGTTTGAAGTGGGCACGGGAGTAGCCCGGAAAGGGACCTGTCAGAAATCCTTGCTCTGGCCTTTCCGCCCCGCAACTCTTGTGAAGGCAGCGTCAAAGGGCTTATCTGATCCAGATATGTATATCGAGGGCCAATGCGCAATGTTCGGCGAGGCGATGATTCGTTGGATTGGCCAGTGCGTTCATTACTACTGCATTCAGAGACTCGCCGGATTCTTCCATGGGCCAGTAACGCGCCAGTAACAGCATCTTGGCTATTCTCCACGTCACAGCAGATGGAGGGGATGGCATGCTTCTTCCGGCCGCAAGTGACCCGACGGTCCTTTTGTGGTTCACACTACTCTTGGTCCTAATAACCCTCGTGGTATCGACCCGGTTTCGATTCCGTCAGCTAAATCAGGAAACGAGTCCTGGTGAAACTAGTTTAACCCGGCCCTATCTTGCTCTCCTTCTGGTTGGATCAGTGGTGATCCTAACTGCGGCGTCTCTCGGCATGGAGAAGCCTGACCTTCAGAAAGCGCTAATAGGCGCGGTCATTAGCTGGCCCCTCTGTCGCTGTCGCTTATTCTTCCTCCCGACGTTAACCTACGTACCACGGCAAAGATTGTCTTGCAGCATCCACCGGCGGGTCTAACCGAAGGCTCTGTTGACGGCATATCAGTCTGGGTCGAGTAGACCTCCAAGACCTGTCCACCAGCCACGGACAAATCGTCATCGAGACGAGACCGTTAGAAACGTTTTCTTGAATGTTAGTGAGGAACTTCCGTTGAACCTGAAGAAGCGGAAACTGTGGAAAATCACAAGGAAGCCGAGCCCGGAGCCAGGACGCGAGCCGGCCAACGCGGCAGCAGCACCGGCCCCTGCCGCCATCCGACCATCTGCCACACCTCGTCCGCCTCCCCCAGGAACTTAACTGGACGAGACGAACTATTACCGTCGGAGCTTTGTGAAGCTGAACCACACCCACTCCGGGCGCGAGGATCGTCGGTATCGGCATCCCAGAATTTTCCATCGAATCGATGGATGTATTGAGGAGGATGTCCGCCGAGGCGCATTCTCTAACTGGTACTCGCGCAAAACATTCCCGGCCAGGGCGGTCCGTGCGCCCTCTCAAGCCCCAACCCCTGGCCGTTCATCAGGTATTCAAACAGCAGTCCAACCTGGAGCCCACCATGGAGAACGAACAAACCCCGGCGAATAGCAATTACAGCTATGTTGACACGTCAACCGGGCGGCAAGTGACATTTACCCCCAAGGCCGACGAGGCCATGATCACCTTCCAAGACCGTCCCACCTCCGACGCGGTTCGGGACATCGTCAGGGACACGCCCGTGCTCTCGCTGAGCGAGGGGATGGACCTGGAGCGTGGGTTCGCCGCCGTCTACTTGACTCCTGGCGAGGATATGGCCGCGGCAGCGCGGTCCCTGGAAGCCCGGCCGGAAGTGTCCGGCTCCCTGCCGGTGATGATCGACGAGAACGGCGCAGCCCGTTACTTCCTCCCCGACGAACTGACCGTGCAGTTCAAGGAAGAAGTGGGCCAGGAGCAGGCAGAGGCCATCATCCAAGAGCACCGCAGCCGCGTGGTGGTCCAGCAGCGCACGCCCGGCTATTACACGCTGGCCGTCCCTGCCGGTACCGGGCTGTTCGAAGCCATCCGGGAGTTCTCCGACCTGGACGATGTGGAGTTCGCCGAGCCCAGCGAGGTGAGCTTCAACAGCGCCCTGCCCTACATTCCGGACGATGCGGAATTCGGCCGCCTATGGGGACTCCACAACACGGCCCAGAACGTGAACGGCACGGCCGGCACTGCGGACGCGGACATCGATGCCACCGGAGCCTGGGACGTGACCCGCGGCCACCCGAACGTGATCGTCGCGGTGATCGACACCGGTGCAGACCTGGATCATCCGGACCTCCAGCCAAACCTCCTGCCGCGCGGCACCGAGGACTGGGACTTCGCGGACCTGAACGATCCCGTCCCTGATGACCAAGACGGGCACGGCACGCACGTTGCCGGGACCGTGGTTGGCACGGATAACACGGCGGGCGTGATCGGTGTCGCCCCGGGTTGTAGGGTAATGCCGCTCCGCGTGAACCTGCAGACCGGGATGAACCAGAACCGTGCCGACGCCATCAATTACGTCGGCACGCAAGCGGTAGCCAATCCGGCGCGGCGCTACGTGATCAACTGCAGCTGGCGGATGAACGGCGACCATGCCGGCGTCCGCACCGCCATCCAGAACACCGTGAACAGGAACGTCGTAATCGTGTTTGCCGCCGGCAACGCGAACACCAACACGGACATCACCCCGCAGTTCCCCGGAGTGTACCCGGAGGTGGTCTCCGTGGCGGCGCTTGACCAGCGCGACCGCAAGGCCAGCTTCTCCAACTTCGGCACCAACGTGGACGTGGCGGCCCCGGGGGTCAATATTTGGTCCACCATGCCGAATGACACCTTCGGCTTCTTGGACGGCACCTCCATGGCATCTCCGCATGCGGCGGGGGTGGCGGCACTCATCTGGTCAAGGCACCAGCACCTGAGCAACGCCCAGGTCCGGGAAGTCCTCGAAGGCACCTGCGACAATGTCGACGCCCTGAATACGGGATTTGCCGGCATGCTGGGCCGCGGAAGGATCAACGCCTTCAGCGCCGTCACCAGGCCGCAGTTCGTAGTCCCCAACTTCGGCTACAGCGGCGGGGGCTGGCGCGTGGAGAAACACCCGCGCTTCCTGGCCGACATCACCGGAGACGGCAGGGCGGACATCGTCGGATTCGGCGACGCCGGCGTCTGGGTTTCCCTCAACAACGGCAACGGCACCTTCCAGGCGCCCCAGAAAGTCATCGACAACTTCGCCTACGTCGCCGGCGGCTGGCGCGTGGAGAAACACCCGCGCTTCCTGGCCGACATCACCGGAGACGGCAGGGCGGACATCGTCGGATTCGGCGACGCCGGCGTCTGGGTTTCCCTCAACAACGGCAACGGCACCTTCCAGG
>NZ_JALLAN010000023.1 GCF_023062595.1 Arthrobacter rhizosphaerae | reverse complement strand
TTTGAAACCAGCTGTAAAAACCAAACCCAATCCACGGGGTGGACAGGCCTGGCCAAAACAACCAATCAATAAAACAATTGGTATCAACAAACTTGGCACACTATTGAGTTCTCAAACAACAGACACATTCGAATACTTACTGAAACAATGTTTATCCGAATAACTCTCGAATTCTTTTGTTTCGCATTTCTTCGCTGCGATGTTTCCAGCTTATTTCATTCATTTTCACTTTGCAAATCCGGATATTCTCCGCAAATTCACTTGGCTTTCAATGAATCCGCCCAGCAAAATTTGAAACAATTCTCATTTTGTGCGCCTTGCGCATGAAGAATTGCTTCTCATTTGTAGGGGGTCTGTCGCCACTCAGCGGCGGCGACTCAGAAGACATTACACGCTCCTCCCCGGCCGTGCAAATCGGCGGAAAGGAGCGTGCTCTGTCCAGGTAGTGCGTGGCGCTTTGCCCAGGTGATGCCAGTGTGCTCAGCGAGCCGCGACTTCCACTGTGGCCAGGTTTTTCTTGCCCCGTCGCAGCAACAAGTAACGGCCGTGGAGCAGTTGCTCAGGTGAAATCACTGCTTCAGGATCGGAGATCTTAGCGTTGTTCACGTAAGCGCCGCCCTCCCCTACCGTGCGCCGGGCGGCTGACTTACTCTCCGAGAGCCCGGAAGCCACCAAGAGGTCAATGATGCCGAGGCCGGCGTCGTCGATCTTCGCGGAGGGAAGCTCCGACGTCGCCGCTGCGAGGGTCTGCTCATCCAGCACGCTGAGATCGCCGTTGCCGAACAAAGCAGCCGAGGCGGCTATGACTTTTTCGGTTGCCTCGACGCCATGAACCAGCGATGTGACCTCATATGCCAGCTTCCGCTGCCCTTCCCGTGCGAAGGGACGCTCCGCCACTGAGAGTTCGAGTGCCTCGATCTCGGCCCTGCTCAGGAAGGTGAAAACCTTCAATCGTGCTGCGACGTCAGCATCGGCAGTGTTCAGCCAGAACTGGTAGAAGGCGTACGGGCTGCACATCTCCGGATCCAGCCAGATGGCGTTGCCTTCGCTCTTGCCGAACTTGGTTCCGTCCGAGTTCGTGATCAGGGGTGTTCCCAGGGCGTGCACGTGCTTTCCCTCAACCTTGCGGATAAGTTCCGTGCCGCTCGTGAGATTGCCCCACTGATCTGATCCGCCGGTCTGGAGTACGCAGCCGTAGTCCCGGAACAGCTGGAGGTAGTCCATGCCCTGCAGGATCTGGTAGCTGAACTCGGTGTAGCTGATTCCCTCTTCGGAGCCGAGGCGGGACGCTACGGCATCCTTACGGAGCATGGTGCCGACGCGGTAGTGCTTGCCGATTTCGCGCAGGAAGTCGATGGCGCTCAAAGGGGCAGTCCAGTCCAGGTTGTTGACCATACGGGCCGCATTGGCCCCTTCAAAGCTCAGGAATCGACGTACCTGGGCCTGAAGGTATCCCACCCACTCGGTGACAGTGTCCTTGGTATTCAGGGTCCGTTCAGCTGTCGGCCGGGGATCGCCGATGAGGCCAGTGGAGCCGCCCACAAGCCCAAGGGGCTTATGGCCGGCGAGCTGCAGCCTGCGCATGAGCAGCAACTGCACCAGGTTGCCGAGATGGAGGCTCGGCGCAGTGGGATCGAATCCGCAGTAATAGGTGATCGCGTCGCCGGCGAGGAGCTTTTCCAGTTCCACTTCGTCGGTGGAAACGTGGACAAGTCCGCGCCATTTCAGCTCCTGCCAGATGTTGGCGAAGCTGGGATCGTTCTGCTGGGATTCAAGATCAGTTAGTTGTGACACGTGATCTAAGTTAGCAGGATTGACGGATAAGCAGCGCCGGGTTCAGCCTTCGATGCCGGCCGGTATCCCTGCTGATGCAATGAGTCTCAGCCGCTGCGTGGGCCGGGTCATGGCCACATAGAGATCACCTACGCGGCCGTGCTCATGGTTGAGCATTGCCGAAGGTTCCAGAACCACGACGCCGTCGAACTCCAGGCCCTTTGCCTCGCGCGGGCTGATGACCACAATGTCCTGTTCGTAGCTTCCCGCGCCGGTTCCGACCCTGCGGCCGTATGCGGACCGCAGGGCGGCCGTGGCTTCGGGCAGCAACGGGCCATCTGCAATCACTGCCAGCAGTCCGCCGTCGAGCGCTTCCAGTTCCTCGGGAAGTACGTCCACAAGGTGACTGACCATGGAGCCCTGCTCCACCTCGTCAATGATCGGTGACCAGCGGCCCTCGCGGACAGCCTTCGGCGCTGACACCACCAGGCCCGCGGCATTTGCCATACGAGCGGCAGCCTCGGCGATCTGGGACGGCGTCCGGTAGTTCACAGTCAGCTCTTCGAGCTGCCAGCGGTCCCCGAAGAGAGGTTCCAACGCACCCTGCCAGGATTTCGCGCCGGCAACAGAACTGGTCTGGGCGATATCTCCGACGATGGTAAAGGACTTGAGTGGGCACCGCCGAACCAGTAGGCGCCACTGCATGGGCGACAGCTCCTGCGCCTCGTCCACCACGATGTGCCCAAAAGCCCACGTTCGATCGCTGGTAGCGCGCTCGGCAGCAGTTAGCCGGGCTTCCCGCTCCTGGTTCTGGTCGACGAGCTCCTCGGCGCTCATGAGTACGTCCACCCCGGCAGTCTCCATGTTGACCAGGGTCTGGCGGGCGTTGGCGAGATCGCGGGCACGGTCGTGTTCCTGCTGGGCCAACCCACGGCCGGCAGCCGCGTCGAGTTCGCCCAGCAATTCCGCAGCCTCGTCCAGCAGCGGCACATCAGACTCCGTCCAAGGAGAATCCGCAGGCCGCAAGAGGAGGGCTCGCTGTTCGGCTGTAAAGCCGGGCGTGCATGCTTCCAGGATTGCCGGTTTGCTGAGCAGTTCACCCACCAGCTTTTCCGGAGTCATGGGCATCCAGCACAGATTCAGGGCGATCCTGACGTCCCTTGCTGAACGGACATCCTCCGCAAGGTAGGAGCGGTCGGCATTGTTGCCGATACTGCCGGCTTCGACCAGCTCGGTCATTTGCTCCGTCAGCTCCCGGAGCAGGATCTTCACGAAAGTAACCCTGGCCTCGTTGTGAGGCTTGCCGGTTCCACGAGCCTTGTCCCTGGCGCGGCGGACCTGACGCGGAGTGAGCACGAGTTTGCGGCCGTCCACCTCGAGAATCCGGTCCTCGGCGGGAATCCGCTGACGGTTGGCCACAGCATTGGCCACCACTTCAGCCATCCGCAGGCTGCCCTTGAGGGCGGCGACATCGCCTTCCGGCTCAGCGACGGCATTGATGCCCGGCATCAGCCTGCCAAGGCTGGCCATCACGACGCCGGTCTCGCCCAGTGAGGGGAGGACACGTTCGATGTACTTCATGAACGACGACGACGGGCCAACCAGCAGGACGCCTGCGGTCTTCAGCCGGTCTCGATGGGTATACAGCAGATACGCAGCGCGGTGCAGTGCCACGGCCGTCTTGCCGGTGCCGGGACCGCCCTGGACAACCAAGGCCCCGGAAATGCTGGAGCGGATGATCCTGTCCTGCTCAGACTGGATGGTGCCCACGATGTCGGACATACGTCCGGTGCGCTTTGAATCGAGGGCGGCGAGGAGCGCGCCCTCCCCTTGCAACGATGCGTTGTCAGCCAGCATGTCTGCGTCCAGGACATCATCTTCGATGGCCCGTACTTCCCGCCCCTGGAGGATGAGGTGGCGACGGCGGCGCACGCCTTGCCGGTCAAAGGCGGTGGCCTGGTAGAAGTGGCCCGCCTCAGGTGCCCGCCAATCCACCATGAGTCGCTGGAGATCCTCAGTGGTGAGGCCGATACGTCCGATGTACTGGGCTTCGCCCGAGTCAAGGTCCAGCCGGCCGAAGACAAGGCGGTCATCGACGGCGTCGAGCTGCGCCAGGCGGTCTTCGTACAGCGCGGCGAAGGCGTCACGCTCAGAGACGTTCTGCATGGTTCCTATGGCGCCGGCACGGCGCACTTGCGCCAACTGGGTGCGCTTTTCCTCGCGCAGTTCATCCAAACGGGCATACAACCCCGCTACGTAGTCCCGTTCATGGGCTAAATCAGCGTCGAGCATCGAGACGTTCCCCTATCGCAAAAGACAGACCTAACATTCTACAACCAATCCGTTGCCCGCGTGTGTGATGACGTGCCTTGCTACAAACGCAGAAGCGATCGGACCCGATGACCGGTCAAAGTGGAGCGTCCGCGGAGCTCGCCAAGCTCCATCACAACCCCGACTCCGGCCACATGGATGCCGCATCGTTCAAAGAGCCTGGTTGCCGCACCGAGTGTGCCTCCGGTTGCGAGGACGTCGTCGAGGATGAGCACGCGGCTGCCGGCCGGCAAATCCGAGGTGTGCAGCTCCAATGTTGCCGTGCCGTATTCCAGGGCATAGTCCTCGGCAAAAACAGCGCGCGGAAGCTTCCCCGCCTTCCTGACGGTCACAACTCCTGTATTCGTGGCGTAGGCAGCTGCGGCGGCCAGCAGGAAACCTCGTGCTTCCACTCCCGCGACGGCGTCGAACTGTCCCTTGAACGGTTCCACCAAAGAGTCGACGATGGCCCTGAAGGCCGCGGGATTGGCAAAAACGGGGGTTAGGTCCTTAAAGGAGATGCCGGGTTTCGGGTAGTCCGGCACAGTGACGCAGAGGCTCGTGATGAGCTCGTCCACGGGGACGGGGCGCCGGGTGGTAACTGGCTCGCTTGGATTCACGCATCCACACTACTGTGTGCCGGCGGACTTCCCGGTGACAGCCTTGCTTTTGGCTGCCTTGTACCGGGAGACTGTGGGGTCGCCGGTCAGCCAGAACCTCCAGGGATATTCATGTGTGCCGCCGGCACCCGCGACGCCCACGCGGGGCCCGGCGCTAACCCCTGACGCAGGGGTGGAAGGCAGTTCCAGCGCGAAGGGCTCCTTGAGCGCGTCCCTGCCGCTGTCCGCGGTCGTTAGGCCGAGTGCAGTGGCGAGGCGGGCCGGGCCGCTGGCCAAATCAACAGCCGTTTTGGACGCGGGCCGCCGGGCGAGGGCAAGATCCTGGCCGGCTACGACTTCTCCGGCGCGCAGCAGCAGGGCGGATGCCACGCCGGCGGGTCCGCAGACAATATTGGCGCAGTAATGCATGCCATAGGTGAAGTAGACGTAAAGATGGCCGGCCGGGCCGAACATTGGCGCATTCCGGGGAGTCAGGCCGCGGAATGTATGGGAACCGGGATCAGGATGCAGGGAATCATGGGGGCCCAGATAGGCCTCGACCTCCGTGATCCGGACGGATACAGCTCCCGCCGCACTGTTGTGGGTGAGGACCGCCCCCAACAGCAAAGGCGCAACATGCCGCGCATCGGCCGAGAGCACCTCCCGCACCGACATCGGCGGCACACCGCCGGTTGGATGCTGAGAGCTCACGTTCATGATTCAAACCTTAACAAAACGGCGAGGGCCGGCACTCCACGGCCATGTCCGAATTCCGCTAGCCCGGCCGTCCCGGAGCTGACAGGATGAAGGCATGGACTTTTGGCAGCGATACCGGGCAATAGACGCCCGCGACCCCCGTTTCGACGGGCAGTTCTTCACCGCTGTCCGGACAACAGGGATTTACTGCCGGCCGTCCTGTCCTGCGAGGACCCCCAAGGCCGAGAACGTCACGTTCTATGAAACGTCGGCGGCTGCCCATGAAGCCGGCTACCGGGCGTGCAAACGCTGCCTTCCGGAGGCCGTACCAGGAACGCCCGCCTGGAACATACGATCGGACGTAGCGGGACGGGCCATGCGCCTCATCAACGACGGCGTCATTAATCGCGACGGAGTGGAAGGGCTGGCTTCGCGGCTGGGCTACTCCTCCCGTCAGCTCAACAGGATCCTCACGTCAGAACTCGGTGCCGGTCCCCTCTCGCTGGCACGGGCGGGAAGGGCCCAGACTGCAAGGACTTTGCTGGTGTCAACGTCGATGAAGTTTGCCGATATTGCGTTTGCCGCGGGCTTCAACAGCGTGCGCCAGTTCAACGACACCGTGGTGGAGGTCTTCGATATGACTCCGACGGCTCTCCGCGGCACAGCCCGGCATCAGAAAGCCCCGGTCACCACCACTACGGCACTGACGCTCCAACTCCCCTACCGGGAACCTTTCAATCCCGGCATCTTCACCTTCCTCGCCGTCCGGGCCATCCCGGGCATAGAGGCGGGCACGCCGGCTTCCTACGCCCGAACGCTCCGCTTGCAGCACGGTGATTCCCGCTTCAAGGTGGAGTACGACGACGGCGCCCCCGGCCGTCCGTTGATTCTCACCATTGGTGCCGTGGATCTCCGTGACCTTCCTGTTCTTCTGAGCAGGGTACGCCGGCTCCTGGATCTCGACGCCGACCCGGGGGCAGTGGACTCAGCGCTGGCCGCAGAACCCCGGCTCGCACAATCCGTTGCCGAATCCCCCGGCATGCGTCTGCCTGGCGCCGTTGACCCCCGGGAACTGTTGGTCCGGGCGATGGTAGGCCAGCAGATAACCGTGGCGTCGGCCAGGACCGCCCTTACTCAACTGGCCGTTTGCGGCAGCGAGACGTCGGTGCCGGGAGATGGCCTTGATCGACTGTTTCCAACGCCGGCCCAGCTGTCAGAATCAGCACCCCTATTACTTAAGGGCCCGCAGCGGCGAATGGATTCACTGGTATCTGTGACAGCCGCCATGGCAGCAGGTGACTTTAGCTTTGGCTACGGAGACAATTTCTCCAGCCTGACGGACAAGCTCTTACCGTTGGCTGGAATCGGTCCCTGGACCGTGGGATATGTGGCCATGCGCGTTATCGGCGCGCCCGATATTTTCCTGGCCAATGATGCTGCCGTACGCAATGGAATCCGTTCCCTTTCGGTCAACCGGTCTGTGGCCGCCCTGTACCCCGGCACTCCCGATTTCCGGGAAGTCAGCCCATGGCGGTCCTACGCCACCATGCACCTGTGGCGGGCCGCGTCGTCCGCCTCTCCTATAAAACGCACAGGCCCGACAACAGCGAAAGTGAAATCATGAAAGCCGAGCTCCTGACTTTGTCCACGCCCGATGGCCCCTTCAGCATCATTGCCCGGGACGGCGAAGTCCTCGCGTCCGGCTGGACCGCTGAGCCTGACGAATTGACCGGCCAGGTACACCCTCTGCTGCGTCCCTCAGAACTTGTGGCGGTCCGGCAGATGGGTTCCGTGTCTGAGGCCGTGGAAGCGTATTACGCAGGCGATCCCGATCCGGCCATGCAGGTCCCGGTGCTGCAGAAATCCGGTCCCTTCCGCAGCCACGCCTGGGACATGCTCCGCACCGTAAGCCCCGGTAAGCCAGTCACTTACGCTCAGTACGCCATGCTCGCCGGGAATCCGCTGGCTGTCCGCGCGGCGGCAAGCGCATGTGCATTCAATGCAGCAGCCCTCTTTGTGCCGTGCCACCGTGTGATCAGGACCGACGGAACGTTGGGCGGCTTTCGGTGGGGCCTTGCGGTCAAGGAAAGTCTGCTGGCGCGCGAGGCCGCCTGAGGATTGCTGCGGGCTCTGGCCTTTGCTGCGGGCTCCAGGCCTTACTGCAGGGCTAGGGCCGTACCACCGGAACGCCTGCAGGCCATGGCAGCAGCTCCGGGAGATCCACACCGTCAGCAGCAGCCGAAGCCCGGAGGCTGCCCAGCGAGGGAGTCCTGCCGGCAAGCCATGCGGCAATGTCAGTCAGCATGCCGCTGACCACCGTTGTTTTCCCTCCGGAACCAAGGGTGATGGGAGGCAAACCGAGCGGCTGGAACACAAACCGCTGATTTTCGGGGACCCGCGGAGCCAGGAAATCGAACAGGTGCCCGCAAAAGGTCCTGCTCCATGTCTCCGGACCGCGGCCCATGCCGAGGTCAGCAGCATGAATGGTGAGTTCACGCCAAAGGGCCAGGCCGCCGTCGTACACCACTCCGCCGCGGTACGCGATGGGAGCCTGCCATCCTGTTTCCCCCACACCGTCTGAAAGCTCCAAACCGTCGAAGGCGCGCAGAACCCGCTCCAAGGCGGCGTTGAGGGCTGTCCGGTGCTCTGCCAATGATCGGCTTGCGGCCATATCGATGGCTTGGTTCCGACCCTCCATGCCGCCGTCATACAGTTCCACGGTCTCGCCACGGGCTGCATACTCCAGCTGGCGGGCCATGGCGTTCGCTATGCCGCTGATGTGCGCCAGCACGTGTCCCCGGCTCCATCCGGGCAGTTCGGAAGCCGCGGGAACGTCCTGGTCCGTCAGTTTGGCGGCAAGCCCATGCACGACGTCAGCCGCCTTGTGGAGCTCTAAAAGGAGTTCGTCGGTTCTGATCGTGGTCATGGCGCCCATCCTAAGCGCGAGATGGCACTTCACGGCAGTTATCCCGAAGAATACTGCCGTGAAGTGCCATCTCGTGCGAATTGGGTAGCCCGGTCAGCCGGCGTACGCCCTGACCATGGAGACTTCCACTTCCAGGGCTTTCAGCTGGCGTTCGACGGCGGCCGGTGCCGTTCCGCCCTGCGAATTCCGGCTGTTGAGCGAACCTTCCGTGCTAAGGACGGTCCGCACCTCGGGAGTGAGGTGCTCCGAGATGGCAGCGTACTCTTCGTCGGTCAGATCCCAGAGTTCGACGCCGCGGCTCTCGGCCTGCTTGACGGCGGCACCGGAAAGCTCATGCGCTTCCCGGAACGGAACACCCTGGCGCACGAGCCATTCGGCAATATCGGTCGCAAGCGCAAACCCCTGTGGAGCCAGCGATTCCATCCGCTCCTTGTTGAATTTCAGGGTGGCGATCATTCCCGAGACCGCCGGAAGCAGCAGCTCGAGGGTGTCGGCTGCGTCAAACACCGGCTCCTTGTCCTCCTGCAGATCGCGGTTGTATGCGAGCGGCAGGCCCTTGAGCGTGGCCAAAAGCCCGGTCAGGTTGCCGATGAGGCGTCCCGCCTTGCCACGAGCCAGCTCGGCAACGTCCGGGTTCTTCTTCTGAGGCATGATCGACGATCCCGTGGAGTAGGAATCATGCAGTGTCACGAAGGAGAACTCCTTGGTGGCCCACAAAATCACTTCCTCGGAAACCCGTGAAAGGTCCACTCCGATCATGGCCGTCACCCAGGCGAACTCGGCGAAAACATCGCGGGAAGCGGTGCCGTCGATCGAGTTGTGGGTTGCGGAGAAGAAGCCAAGGTCAGCCGCAACAGCCTCCGGATCCAGCCCCAGCGAAGAACCCGCCAAGGCGCCGGAGCCGTAGGGCGAAACACCCGCCCGCTTGTCCCAGTCTTGGAGGCGCTGCACATCACGCAGCAGGGCCCAGGCATGGGCCAGGAGGTGATGGCTGAGGAGCACAGGCTGGGCGTGCTGCAGGTGGGTTCGGCCGGGCATGGCCACGCCCTGATGCGCCTTGGCCTGTTCGACGAGAGCGTCAATGGTGGCCAGCACTCCGCGGGCGATGATGCGCGCATGGTCCCGCAGGAACATCCGGCCCAACGTGGCCACTTGGTCGTTGCGGGAACGTCCGGCCCGGAGCTTTCCCCCCAGCTGGGTGCCGGCACGCTCAATGAGCCCGCGTTCCAGGGAGCCGTGAACATCCTCGTCTGATTCAGCAGGCAGGTAGGCCCCTGAAGCCACGTCCTCGTCGAGCTGTGCCAGTGCAGCCAGCATGCCTTTAAGCTCGGCATCGTCCAACAGCCCTGCCTTGTGGAGCACGCGGGCGTGCGCCACCGATCCGGCGATGTCGTAGCGGGCCAGCCGCCAGTCAAAGTGGGTGGACTTGCTCAGGGCCGCGAGGGCATCGGCGGGGCCGCCGGCAAAGCGGCCGCCCCACAGGGCACCCTCATTTGTAGCCGACGCCATTTACTGCCCCGCGACGCGGATGTCGCGGCCGGAGGCAACCTTTGCAGACATGCCCCACAGTTCGATAAAGCCCCGTGCCATGGACTGGTCGAAGGTGTCGCCGGTGTCGTAGGTGGCGAGATCGAAGTCGTACAGCGAGGTGTCGGAGCGGCGTCCGTTGACGATCGCCTGACCGCCGTGGAGGACCATGCGGATGTCGCCGGAGACGTACTTCTGGGTGTCCTCGATGAAGGCATCCAGGGAGCGCTTGAGCGGGGAGAACCACTGGCCGTCGTAGACAAGTTCGGCCCAGCGCTGGCCAACAGTGGCCTTGAAGCGGGCCTGCTCGCGTTCGATGGTGATGTCCTCGAGGTGCTTGTGGGCGGTGATCAGTGCCATCGCGCCCGGAGCCTCGTAGATTTCGCGGGACTTGATGCCTACCAGGCGGTCCTCGACGACGTCGATGCGGCCCACGCCCTGGGCGCCTGCCCTGCGGTTCAGTTCCTTGATGGCCTGCAGCGGGGTGACCTTGACGCCGTCGATAGCCACGGGCACTCCGGCCTCGAACGAAATGGTGACCTCATCCGGGGCCGGCGGGAACTCCGGGGTGGCGGTGTAGTCGTAAATGTCCTTGGTGGGGGCGTTCCAGATGTCTTCGAGGTAGCCGGTTTCGACGGCGCGTCCCCAGACGTTCTGGTCGATCGAGTACGGGTTCTTCTTGGTGGTCTCGATCGGCAGGCCCTTTTCCTCGGCGAAGGCGATGGCCTTGTCGCGGGTCAGGGCGAGGTCGCGGACAGGAGCAATGCACTTCAGGTCCGGGCCGAGGGTCTGGATGCCCACCTCAAAGCGGACCTGGTCGTTGCCTTTGCCGGTGCAGCCGTGGGCGACGGTGGTGGCGCCGAATTCGCGGGCGGCCTTGACGAGGTGCTTGACGATGACCGGACGCGAGATGGCAGAAACCAACGGGTAGTGGCCCTGGTAGAGGGCGTTTGCCTTCAGCGTGGGGACGCAGTATTCGTTGGCGAACTCGTCGCTGGCATCGGCAACGTAGGCTTCGACGGCCCCACAGCCCAGTGCGCGCTGGCGGATGGTCTCCAGCGACTCGCCGCCCTGTCCGACGTCGACCGCCACAGCGATGACCTCGGCACCGGTGGCTTCACCGATCCAGCCGATGGCTACGGAAGTATCAAGGCCACCGGAGTAGGCCAGCACAATACGCTCAGTCACGGAAATGCTCCTCAGTTGTGTTTGTTGTTCTTGTTTGATGGTTAGCCGCCAGGTGGTCGCACGGCTGGTCTGTTTACAGCTTAGGGGTCCGCCCGCTAAACCTTATTGGCCTGCTTCGTCAGCCAATCTAAGGAACCGGGCGGCAAGTTCGGCTCCACCTTCGGGATCACGCGTCACCAGCATGACGGTGTCGTCGCCGGCGATGGTTCCGAGGATCGAAGGCATCACCGAATGGTCGATGGCCAGTGCCAGGAAGTTGGCTGCCCCCGGGGGCGTCCTGAGCACCACGATATTGGCTGACGCCTCGGCAGTGACCAGGAGTTCCCCGCATAACCGCGCGAGACGGCTGTCCAGGATTTCCTGGGTGACACCGCTCTTGGCAGCCCTTTCCCCGCCTTCGCCAGGCACGGCGTACACGAGAACGCCTTCCTTGCCCCGGACCCTCACGGCTCCGAGTTCAACGAGGTCACGGGACAACGTTGCCTGGGTGACCTGAACGCCGTCGTCCGCCAGCAATGCTGCCAGCTCTGCCTGGGAACGTACCGACTCCCCCGTCAGGATCGCGATGATGCGAGCCTGACGGGCGGTCTTGGTGGCGGGGCTGGCGCCAGGTGAAACCGAGGGAACGGACACTAATTGCCGTCCCTGGTCACCGGCGGGAGGCCTTCCACAACGGCCAGTCCGGACTGATGCATCAGCCATGCCATCAGCGCCTTCTGGGCGTGCAGGCGGTTTTCCGCCTCGTCCCAGACGATCGACTGGGGACCGTCGATGACTCCTGCGGAGATTTCGTAACCTCTGTAGGCCGGCAGGCAGTGAAGGACGACGGCGTCAGGCGCCGCGTGCTGCATGGCTGCCTCATCGACGGAGTACTCCCGGAACAGCTGCAGCCGGGCTTCCTTCTCGGCTTCCTGTCCCATAGACACCCAAGTGTCAGTGGCGACGACATCGGCCCCGGCCAACGCTTCGGCTGCATCGGTGGTGATCAGGACCGAACCACCGGTCTCACCGCCACGCTTCTCGGCGGCTGCCACGATGTCCGCTGACGGCAGATACCCTTCCGGGCCGGCGATGCGGACGTGCATTCCGGCGGTCACACCAGCCAGGAGGTAGGAGTTGGCCATGTTGTTGGCGGCGTCACCGAGGTAGCTCATGGTGAGACCCTTGAGCTCGCCTTTGTGTTCCTTCACCGCCAGGAGGTCGGCCAGGAGCTGGCAGGGGTGGTAGTCATCGCACAGGGCGTTGATGACCGGAACACTTGAGTTTTCCGCCATGGCAACCAGGCCGGAATGCGCTCCCGTTCGCCACACGATGGTGGAGACCATGCGCTCAAGGACTTTGGCGGTGTCTTCCACCGATTCCTTGTGGCCGATCTGCGCTTCCCCTGGATTGATGATCAGCGCGTTGCCGCCCATGTCCGCCACACCGGTGGCGAAGGAGACGCGTGTCCGGGTGGACGTCTTGTCGAAGATCACCGCAACGGTCTTGCGGCCGCTTCCGTCTCCTGCGAACGGCTGAGCACTGTAGGGCGCGGCCTTCAGCCGAAGGGCAAGATCGAGTACTTCAGCCTGCTCGGCCGGCGTGAGGTCGGTGTCCTTGAGGAAATGGCGTGTGGCGGTCACTGGGCGTCCTTTGCGATGGTGAGGAGCACGGGCAGGGCCTTGATAAAGCGGTCGGCCTGTTCGACGGTAAGAATGAGCGGTGGAGCCAGGCGGATGGTCCGCGGACCGGGGCTGTTGATAATGAACCCGTTCTCCAGCCCGGCTGTGACCAGAGCAGGAGCAACATCGGCGTCAAGGTCGAAGCCGATGAGGAGCCCTTCGCCCCGCACTTCGGTAACGCCTTCCACATCGGCGAGGGCCAGCCGCAGATGTTCACCCACCTCCCGGACGTTTTCCAGGACGTGCTGATGCTCGATCGTGTGGAGCGTCGCCAAGGCTGCCGCCGTCGCCACGGGGTTCCCCCCGAAGGTGGTTCCGTGCTGGCCGGCAGTAAGGAGAGAGGACGTCTGCTCGCCGAACGTGACCAGGGCACCAACCGGGAACCCGCCGCCCAGCCCCTTAGCGAGGGTTATGGCGTCAGGAACGATGCCTTCGTCCTCGCTGGCCAGCCATTTCCCGGTCCGGCCGATACCGGTCTGGACTTCATCAAGGATGAGCAGGGCGCCTGCCTTGCTGGTTGCTTCCCTGGCAGCCTGCAGGTACCCGGGAGGCAACGGCCGGACACCCGCTTCGCCCTGGATGGGCTCCAGGAAGACAGCGGCCACCGACTCATCGATGGCATTCAGAAGTGCCTCCACGTCACCGAACGGGACGTGGACGACGCCCGCCGGCAAGGGCTCGAAAGGCGTGCGGTACGCTTCTTTCGCCGTGAGCGCCAAGGCGCCCATGGTCCGACCGTGGAAAGCACCCTCAAGCGCGATGATCTTGGTACGTGGCGTTCCTTCCGTGCCCGTGTTGCGGCGGGCCAGCTTAAAGGCGGCCTCGTTCGCTTCGGTGCCGGAGTTCGCGAAGAACACCTTTGACCCAGCCGGGGCCTTGGTGACTGCGAGCAGCTTCTCCGCCAGTGCGATCTGCGTGGGACTGGTGAAGAAGTTGGAAACGTGGCCAAGTGTTGCGAGCTGGCTGGAGATCACTGAAGTGACGAAGGGGTGGGCATGGCCAAGGGCATTGACAGCGATGCCGCCCAGCAGGTCAAGGTACTCCTTCCCGTCCGCGTCCCAGACGAGGCAACCGGCCCCGCGGACCAGGACCCGCTGGGGAGTCCCGAAGACGCCGATCAGGGACGAAGAATAGCGCGCCAGCCATTCCGCACCGCTGCTGTGGGCTGCGACAAGCTCCCGGATCGGAGAGGACTCCAGCTCCGCTGGTACTGGTGCGGTGTGTTCAGTGGCGTTCTCAACCATATTCATGCGTTCATGTCCTCGTCCGAAACAACCTGGGTGCCGATGCCTGCGGTGGTGAAGGTTTCCAGCAGCATGGAATGGGGAAGCCGTCCGTCAACGATGTGAGCCTGTCCCACGCCGCCGTCGACAGCCTTCAGGCAGGCGCCCATCTTGGGAATCATGCCCGATTCCAGCGACGGCAGGAGCTTGCGGAGTTCGGAGGCCGTCAGGGAAGAAATCAGTGAGCTGCGGTCGGGCCAGTTGGCGTAGAGGCCTTCAACGTCGGTGAGGATCACGAGCTTTGAGGCGTCCAGCGCCTCTGCCAGGGCGGCAGCGGCGCTGTCCGCGTTGACGTTGAGGACCTGGCCGGTGGTCTGGAACCCGGTGCCGTCGTCGGTAATTTCAGGAGCAACGGTGGAGATGACGGGGATGCGGCCGGCCGCCAGGATGTCCAGGATGCCTTCGGGATTCACCCCCACGACTTCACCCACGAGGCCCAGGTCCACTTCTTCCCCGTCTACAACCGTTCCCGTGCGCACAGCCCGCAGCAATCCGCCGTCTTCGCCCGACATGCCCACGGCGTAGGGCCCGTGGGAGTTGATGAGGCCAACAAGCTCACGCCCGACTTGGCCTGTCAGCACCATCCGGACCACATCCATGGCTTCGGGAGTGGTGACCCGCAGGCCACCCTTGAATTCTGACTCGATGCCGAGGCGGCTAAGCATGGCGTTGATCTGCGGGCCGCCCCCGTGCACCACTACGGGGTGGATGCCCACGTGGTGGAGGAACACGACGTCCTCAGCAAAAGCCCGGCGGAGGTCCTCGTTGACCATGGCGTTGCCGCCGTACTTGATCACCATGGTGGTGCCGGCAAAGCGCTGGATCCAGGGCAGCGCTTCGATGAGAGTCTCAGCCTTGCTCTGGGCCGCACTGGTGGCGGTGGGTTCGCGGGTCTGGGTGTTCATTGCTGCTGTCTCTCCCTAGCTGGAGTAGGCGCTGTTCTCGTGAACGTAGTCGTGGGTCAGGTCATTGGTCCAAACGGTGGCTTCGGCGCCGCCGGCCTGAAGGTCGATTTCCACCAGGACTTCGCGGGGCTCAAGGTCCACAAGCCCGCGGTCCTCCCCGATGCTGCCCTTCTGGCAGATCTGCACACCGTTCATGGAAACGTTGAGCTCATCCGGGTCGAAGGCAGCATCGGTGGTCCCGACGGCCGACAGCACTCGGCCCCAGTTCGGATCCTTACCGAAGATCGCTGCCTTGAAGAGATTGGAACGGGCGACGGCGCGGCTCACCACTTCGGCGTCCCGCTCGCTCTCCGCATTGAAGGTCCTGATGGCGATATCGTGGCTGGCGCCTTCAGCATCGCCGATCAGCTTCCGTGCGAGCTCCGCGCAGACCTGCGTCAGTCCTTCACCGAAGACCTCGGCGCTGGGGACGGCGCCGGAAGCACCGGAAGCCAGCAGCACCACGGTGTCGTTCGTGGACATGCAGCCATCGGAGTCTGCCCTGTCAAAGGTGACCTTGGTCGCGTCACGGAGGACGACGTCGAGCATTTCCGCCGGGACGTCGGCATCAGTAGTGAGGACCACCAGCATGGTGGCGAGCCCGGGTGCCAACATTCCAGCCCCCTTGGCAATGCCCCCGATAGCGAACTCTGTGCCCTCGGCATCCTGGCCGGTGAACACCGCCTGCTTGGAGACGGAGTCCGTTGTCATGATGGCGGTCGCGGCCTCGGATCCCCCCTCGTCGCTCAAGGCAGCGGCAGCGGCGTCGATACCGGGCACGAGCTTATCCATGGGCAGGTGCTCCCCAATCAGGCCCGTGGAGCAGACAATAACGTCAGTGGCAGACAGGGACAGCGCTTCAGCTGTCTTCTCCGCCGTCGTGTGCGTGTTCTGGAATCCCTGAGGCCCGGTGCAGGCGTTTGCTCCACCGGAATTGAGGATCACGGCGTCAACCCGACCGTCCTTGATCACTTCCCGGGACCAATGAACGGGCGCAGCGGCCACTCGGTTGCTCGTAAATACTGCAGCCGCCGCCTTCGACGGCCCGTCGTTGACCACCAACGCGAGATCCGGCTTGCCGGAAGTCTTCAGGCCGGCTGTGACTCCGGAAGCGCGGAACCCCTTGGGTACGGTGATGGTCACGGTGCGACTCCCTGCAGGTTGAGGCCGGCGGTCTCTGCCAGGCCAAGGGCAATGTTCATGGACTGTACTGCGCCGCCGGCTGTCCCCTTGGTGAGGTTGTCCAGGGCACAGGTGATGATGACGCGCCCGGTGTGCTCGTCGAACGCGAGCTGCATGGCAGCGTGATTGGATCCCACAACGGATTTAGTGGAAGGCCATTGGCCCTGAGGGAGCAAGTGGACGAAAGGCTCGTCGTCGTACGCATCCGCCCAGGCACCCCGAAGGTCCTCTGCAGTCACGCCGGGACGGACTTTCGCCGTGGCGGTGGTCAGGATGCCGCGGCTCATTGGAGCCAAGGTGGGAGTAAAGGAGACAGTCACTGCTTCGCCGGCAGCTTTGGACAGGCCCTGCTCAATCTCCGGTGTATGCCTGTGTCCGCCGCCCACCCCGTAAGGGCTCATCGAGCCCATGACCTCCGAACCGATGAGGTTTACTTTTGCAGCCTTTCCCGCGCCTGACGTGCCAGACGCCGCCACAATAACGACGTCGTCAGGCTGCAGCAGGTTGTTCGAGAAGCCCGGGGCGAGCGCCAGGAGCGCAGACGTCGGGTAGCAGCCCGGGACGGCGATCCGCTTTGCCCCCTTCAGGGCCTCGCGCTGGCCTGGAAGTTCCGGCAAGCCGTAAGGCCAGCTGCCGGCGTGCGTGGACGCATAGAACTTCTCCCAGGCGGCCGGGTCTTCAAGACGGTGGTCAGCGCCGGCGTCGATCACCACGGTTCCTTCGGGCAGCTTTGCTGCAATCTCAGCAGACGCGCCGTGCGGAAGCGCCAGGAAAACGACGTCGTGTCCCGCCAGGTTCTCCACGGTGGTGTCTTCCAGTATCCGGCTGGCAAGGCCATGGAGATGCGGCTGCAATTCGCCTAGTCTGGAACCGGCGTTGCTGTGGGCGGTGATGGCACCGATGGTCACGTCCGGGTGAGCGGCAAGCAAACGCAGCACTTCGCCACCGGCGTAGCCGCTGGCGCCTGAGACGGCAACAGAAATAGTCATACTATGACCATACAGCAAAAGTATGCACATGTCTCGATATTTATGCACCGCCTGGCCCGACTGCATTATGAAGACGGAAAGCAGTGAGACCGCCATTGATGCTGGCCGGACAGCGTATGCTGAGTGGAGGGTGATCCAGACCGTGCAGGCCGAGTGTCGGATGCAGCGTTGCCCGTAACAGTGGCGAGGCAGACATTTATGACCCCAACCATCACCTCGGAGCGCCCGAAATCGCGGGTTGTGAAGGCAAACCCGGTTGTTCAAAGCTATTCCGAACTCTTGAAGAGCGTCAAAGCTGCAGGCTTGCTTGAGCGCCGTGTCGGTTTCTACGTCACAGTCTTCTCCAGCCTTGTCCTCCTGATGACCGCGACGTGGTTCGGCTTCGCCCTGATCGGTGACAGCTGGTTCCAGCTCCTGATCGCCGCAGCCCTGGGCGTCCTTTGTACCCAGCTGAGCTTCCTGGCGCACGAGGCCGGCCACCGCCAGATCTTCGCCTCCCGCCGCGCCAACGATTGGGCGGCAAGACTGCTCGCCACCTCCGTGGCCGGGATGAGCTACTCCTGGTGGGAACAGAAGCACGGTGCCCACCACAATCATCCGAATGTGATCTCCAAGGATCCGGACATCATGGACAGCCCCATCGCTTTCCATATCGAAGAATCGGCCTCCCGGCAGGGATGGCTCTCCTCCTTACTGACCCGAAAGCAGGGCTGGTTCTTCTTCCCCCTTCTCTTTCTTGTGGGGCTGGGCCTCCAGATCGACTCGGTCAAGTTCGTCTTCCGCCGCGCCAAGGTCACCCACCGCTGGGTCGAGCTGCCCATCCTCGTCGTCCGGCTGAGCGTTCTTCCCGTTCTTGCCTTCTCGTTCCTGCCGCTGGGAATGGCCTTTGCCTTCCTCGCTGTTCAACTCGCAGTTTTTGGTTTCTACATGGGCGCATCATTTGCTCCCAACCACAAAGGTATGCCCGTCCTGCCCGCGAACAGCCGCGTAGACTTCCTCAGCCGCCAGGTCCTGACATCCCGGAATATCTCCGGTGGCCGCTTCATGGATATCCTCCTGGGCGGTCTCAACCGTCAGGTGGAACATCACCTTTTCCCGGACATGGCCCGTCCCCAGCTACACAGGGCAACCGCCATTGTTCGGCAGTACTGTGACAAGCACGGGATCCCGTTCACCGAAACCACACTTCTGCAGTCCTATGGAATCATCGTGCGATACCTCAACGATGTAGGTCTGGCTGCCGGGCGTCACTTTGAGTGCCCCATGGCTACTGTGACCCGCAGGTACTGATACCCGCTTCACTGGCTCCTGCTTCACCTGAGCCTGCCTCACCTACGCGCCTGCCTCACACGGTCGTGTTCGCCGTGACCGTCATGGGTACCTAGGATGGGATTCACGACCCGGGCATAGGAAGTCCCTGCCTGGAGAAGGAGTTCCCATGACGCATGCCATCCTCGCCCAGCAGCCGGGCGGACCTGAAGTCCTGGATTACGCGGAGGTTGAGCGCCCGCAACCGGGACCTGGCCAGGTGCTGGTCAAGGTCGCGGCAGCGGGCGTCAATTTCATCGACACCTACCACCGCAGCGGCACGTACAAGGTCCCCTTCCCGTTCACGCCGGGGTCCGAAGCCTCGGGGACCGTGGAGGAACTTGGCGAAGGGGTGAGCGATCTTGCCGTGGGAGACCGCGTCGCTACGGCCGAAGGGTCCCGCTGCTATGCCGGCTATACCGTGCTGGATGCCGTCAAAGCCCTGCCTGTGCCGGACAACGTCGACGACCGCACAGCAGCTGCACTCCCCTTACAGGGCATGACCGCCCACTACCTGATCAATTCCTCTTTCAGGGTGGAGCCGGGCCACACCATTTTGACGCATGCCGGAGCGGGCGGCGTAGGCCTGCTGCTGATCCAACTGCTCAAGGAGAGAGGCGCCCGCGTCATCACCACCGTCTCTTCGGATGCAAAAGAAGAGCTGGCAAGGGAAGCAGGGGCCGACGAAGTCCTGCGGTACGTCGGCTTTCCGCACCACGTCCGCGAACTGACAGGCGGCAAAGGGGTGGATGCGGTGTACGACGGCGTCGGCCACAACACCTTTGATGGCTCACTCTCCTGCCTGCGCACCCGTGGTTCTCTGGTGCTTTTCGGGGCAGCCTCCGGCCCTGTCCCGCCCTTTGACCCGCAACGGCTCAACGCGGCAGGCTCGCTAACGCTCACTCGCCCCTCGCTTGCTCATTTCCTGGGCAACCCACAAGAACGCCGCTGGCGCTCCGGGGAAATCTTCGCCGCTGCCGCCAACGGAAACCTCAAGGTCCGGATCGGCGCCACCTATCCGCTGCAGGACGCCCGTCAGGCCCACAGTGACCTCGAAGGACGGCACACAACCGGAAAGGTACTGCTGGTTCCGTAGCCATCCACGGGCAGGGCGAGTACCTGTTTTGAATGCAAAAGATCCCCCGCAAAGATATGCGGGGGATCTTTTGCATTCAGTGGCAGTGCTGAGGCGATTTAGCGCTGAACGGCACCAAACCGTTTGGCGGCCAGGGCAACAGCGTTCTCACGCGCAGCCGACGCTTCTTCTGCGGTGAGGGTACGGTCAGCGGCTCGGAAGCGGAGACTGAAGGCCAGAGACTTCTTGCCATCCTCGATGCCCTTGCCTGCATATACATCGAACAAGGCGACATCCTCAAGCAGTTCTCCGGCGCCATCCCGCAGTGCGGACAAGACGTCGTCTGCCGGCACCTCTTGGGCCACCACGAGGGCAACGTCCTGGGTAGCTACCGGGAACGTTGAGATGTGCCGGGCCACGATCACATCAGCCGCAGCCTCAAAGAGGACGTCGGCATTAATTTCCAGGGCCACCGAACGTTCCGGCATGTCCTGCGCCGCAAGCAGCTTCGGATGAAGCTCGCCGGCGTAACCCACAACTTCACCTGAACGCAGCGACAGCCGTGCCGCCCGGCCGGGGTGGAAGGCCTGGTGACTCCCCTGGCTGACAACGACTTCCACACCAAGGACATCACCGGCAAGGCGGGCTATATCCAACGCGTCGGCCCAGTCCCAAGGACGCGGGGTGTGATTCGCTGCCGCCGGTGAGTCGTGCCCGGTCAACACGGCGGCGATGTGCAGAGGCTGGTCGGGAACGCCGTCGTACAGCGCATCCAGCACCTCATCGGCAGGTTTGACGCCCAGCGGCGGTATTGAAGCTGTCCCCACCTCGCCAGCCGGCAAGAACACCAGCCCGGCTTCAAAAACAGCGAGGTCGCGGAAACCCCGTGAATGATTGCGTTTGGCTACCTCGATCAGTCCGGGAAGGATTGACGTGCGCAGGAAGCCCTGTTCCTCGCTGATGGGGTTGGCCAGCTTGACCGCGGAACGAGGAGCCCCTTCCTCAGCCACGCCGAACGTGTCATTGGCCGCTTTGGAAACAAACGGGTAGGCCAGCACTTCAGTGAGCCCGGCATCGGCGAAGGCCTGGATGAGCCTCCGGCGCTGCTGCTGCACGCGGGTCAGGCCGCGGCCAGGAGGGGCTACCGGGAGCGTTGCAGGGATCTGGTCGTAGCCCACCAGCCGGGCAATCTCCTCTGAGAGGTCTTCCTTGGTTTCCAGATCATTCCGCCAGCTGGGCGCCGAAACCGTCCAGCCGCCGTCGGCCTTGTCCACTATGGCGCCGAGGTCCACAAGGGAGGTGACAATCTGCTCTTCGGTGAAGTCGATGCCGATCCGTTCGGCGGCGAAGCTGGCCGGCAAGGCGATGGTCACTGCGTCTGGCGCGGTTCCGACGTCGGTGCCTGCATCGTCAGCGGCGCCTCCGGCAAGTTCAATAAGGAGGTCGACGGCGCGCTGGGCGGCAACGTTCGCAACCTGCCAGTCAACACCGCGCTCGAAACGCTTGGAAGCCTCCGAAGGCAGCTTGTGGCGACGGCGTGAGCGGGCGATTGAAACTTCCTCGAAGTGGGCAGCCTCGATCAACACGGTGGACGTGGCCTCGGAGACTTCGGTGGATGCGCCACCCATGACACCTGCGACGCCGATGGGACCGGAATCATCGGTGATCAGCAGGTCCTCCATGTCGAGGGACCGCTCCTTGCCGTCGAGGGTGGTGAGCTTCTCCCCCGCCACGGCCCGCCGGACCACGATGTCGCCCGAGAGTTTGTCCTGGTCGTAGAAATGCAGGGGCTGCCCGAGTTCCAGCATCACGTAGTTGGAGATGTCCACGGGGAGGGAGATGGAACGGATCCCGGCCAAGCGAAGTCTGGAAGTCATCCAGGCCGGCGTAGGCAGGGTGGCGTCCACGCCGCGCACAGTGCGGGCCACGAAGCGGTCGCAGCCCGGCTTCCCGTAGATGGGGGCGTCGTCGTTGAGCTTGACGCCGTAACCACCTGTCAGCTCCGCGGGTGCCTGCACCTTGGCAGCCGGGTCCGAGAATGATGTTCCCGTGGCGTGGGCGTATTCGCGTGCAACACCGCGGATGGAGAATGCGTAACCACGGTCCGGGGTGACATTGATCTCGGCAGCCTCGTCGTAGAGCCCCAACAGCTCCATCGCGTCCGTGCCGATTTCAGGGTCAAGGCCAATACGGGACAGAACCAGGATGCCGTCGTGGTCATCGCCGATGCCGAGTTCGCGCACAGAGGCGATCATCCCGGCCGAGAGGTGGCCGTACGTCTTGCGTGCGGAGATGTGGAAGTCGCCGGGCAGCACAGCACCGGGCAGGGTGACCACCACCTTGTCCCCTTCGACGAAGTTGTGGGCACCGCAGATGATGCCCTGGACTCCGGAGGGATCAATGCCTTCACCAGTGAGGGTCTGTTCCTGTCCCTCCGGGACGACACGGACCTGGCACCAGTTGATCGTCTTGCCGTTGGACTGCGGCTCCTTCACGAGGCTGAGCACCTGGCCCACCACGATGGGGCCTTGAAGAGTGTCGGTAGGCCGGTGGACTGCCTCTTCTTCAAAACCGACCTTGACCAGCTCGGCCATAACGTCTTCGGCCGTGGCTCCGGCCGGTACCTGCGCGAATTCACGCAGCCAGGAAAGTGGGATACGCACTGTTAGATCTCCATCCCGAAGTGCTCGCTGAAACGTACATCGCCTTCGATCATGTCGCGCATGTCGCCCACCTCGTTGCGGAACATGAGGGTGCGCTCGATGCCCATGCCGAAGGCAAAACCTGAATAGAGGTCCGGATCGATGCCGGCAGCCCTGAGGACGTTGGGGTTGACCATGCCGCAACCGCCCCATTCAATCCAGCGCGGGCCGCCCTTGGCACCCGGGTGCCAGATATCCAGCTCGGCTGAGGGCTCAGTGAACGGGAAGTAGTTGGGGCGGAGCCTGATCTGGGCTTCGTCACCGAACATCTGGCGGGCAAAGTGCTCCAGGGTTCCGCGGAGGTCCGCCATGCTGAGGTTCTTGTCGATGGCGAGGCCTTCGAACTGGTGGAAAACGGGGGTGTGGGTGGCGTCCAGTTCATCCGTGCGGAATACCTTGCCGGGGCACAGCACGTAGATGGGAAGATCGCGTTCCAACATGGAGCGCACCTGCACGGGGGAAGTATGTGTGCGCATCAGGAGGTGGGCCTCGGGAGGCTCCACGAAGAATGTGTCCTGCATTTCGCGGGCAGGGTGGTCCGGCTTGAAATTAAGGGCGTCGAAGTTGAACCACTCGGACTCGACTTCGGGGCCTTCGGCGATTTCCCAGCCCATCCCGACAAAGATATCCGAGACGCGGTCCTGCAGTGTGGACAGCGGATGACGGGCACCTGCACGGCGGCGGCGCGGTGCTGCAGTGACGTCCACGGTTTCCTCTACAAGGATCCGGGCGTCGTTCTCTGCCTCAAGCGCCACAGTACGTGCCGCGAGCGCCTGGTTCACCCGCCCACGGGAGGAACCCATGAGCTTCCCGGCCACGGCTTTCTGGTCCTTCGGCAGGGAGCCGATTTCACGGTTGGCGAGGCTGAGGGGCGCCTTCTCCCCCGTGTGGGCGAGGCGCACGGCCTTGAGCTCATCGAGCGTCGCCGCGGCGGCGATGGCGGCAATGGCGTTTTCTACGGCGGCAGTGATGGCAGCTTCATCCAGAGGGTTCGGGATGGCAGCGTCCGGCAAAGTTTCAGTCATCTACTGTTCTTAGCTACGAGTCGGATGGCGTCAGTGCCTGATTGCCCCGGGGGCTGTTGCTCCGGCGTTAGTCTCTGCACTGACAAGCTGTTCTACGGCGCCAATGAAGGTCCCGGCAAAACAACAAAGGGCAGGGCGCACCGGATTCCGTCCGGGACGCGCTCCTTCCCAGTCTAGTAGAGAGCAGCGGTTGGCCCGAACTGGCTGCTCCATTTCCTATGTTCGCTACCATGGCCACATGACGCCAGCACAACGGCTTCGGCAGGTTGCCAACCTGCTCAATGGATCTACCGTCCTGGGTCTGCTGCTGGCACGCTCCGCGCGATGCGGTATCCGTACCGGACCGCGCGGACTGCTGATCGCCACCGGTTACCGGCCCCGGTTGCCCGTTGCGGGGGCGTTCGCCGTCGGCAACGTGGTGCTCTTCCGAGGTGACGCGGGGCAGGTTCGGGGAAACCCTGTCCTTCTTGGGCACGAGGAGCGGCACTGCACGCAGTACGCGTGGTGCCTCGGACTGCCGTTTCTTCCCTTGTACTTCCTCGCTGCCGGCTGGTCGTTCCTTCGCACCGGAAGCGCCGGGAGCGGCAACATCTTTGAACGGATGGCGGGCCTCGAGGCTGGTGGCTATGTGGACTCGCGTGGCAGCCGCCGGACCGGGAATCGGAACGTGACCAGGAATGGGCACCGGTTCCATCGAAGCGACCCTTCCAACAAGAGAAGTGAGGCATAACGGTGAAGAACCTTCCCCGCACAATTTCAGTCACCGGCACCGGCACCGCTGAAGCTGCGCCGGACCTGTTGACCCTGTCGATCGGCGTTGACTGCCACCGCCAGGACGTTGCTGCCGCGTACGGAGACGCGGCAAGGCTATCAGGGGAGATTGCAGCCGCGCTCCGCCACTTTGGCGTAGGCGCAGCGGATATCAGCACCACCGGCCTGAATGTCAGGGCCGACCTGGTGTGGCAGGAGGGCCACGGCCAGACCGTGACGGGCTACATTGCAAGCAGCATTCTCCAAGTGCGCCTTCGTGACTTCGGGCGTTCCGCCGAAGCCATCGCCGCGGCTGTTGAAGCCGGAGGTAACGATGTGCGGCTCAACGGTCTGGAACGCGGCTTCGCCGATCCTGCCGGCGTTCAGGCGCGGGCAAGGGAAGCGGCCTGGAAGGACGCCCTGGCAACCGGGCAACACTACGCGGCGCTCTCGGGCACTGTGCTTGGCAAGGTGGTTTCGCTTGCACAACAGTCGTCGTCAATTCCGATTCCCCTCGTAAAAATGGAACGGGCAGTGGCCGCAGACTCGCTGACGGTAGAAGCCGGGGAATCCAGCGTCAGCGCGCATCTCGATGTCGTGTGGGAACTGCGCTCTCCTGACTGAGGATCACTTCCGGCCTTGACTTTTATTCGAACATAGATTCGAATGAGGTTATGAGATGGGACGCACAGGCAATCATCCCGGTTGCTAAAGACGGAGGAAAAGACGCCGCTCCGGCAGCCGTAACGTCCGACGCTTTGTTGCCTCTCGCCGGGCTGGTCCGGTCGGTCACTACGCCGGAATTTGCTGGAATTACCTTTCACGAGGTAGCCGCCAAATCAGTCCTCAACAAGGTGCCTGCCGGATCCCGGATGCCCTTCGAATGGACCATCAACCCCTACCGCGGCTGCAGTCACGCGTGCGTTTATTGCTTTGCACGCAAATCCCACACCTATCTGGACTTCGACGCCGGCCTTGACTTTGACAGTCAGGTGGTTGTGAAGATCAACGCGGTCGAGGTCCTCAGAAGGGAATTGGCCAAGCCATCGTGGGGACACCATCAAGTGGCGCTGGGCACCAATACGGACCCCTATCAGCGGGCCGAAGGGCGCTATCAGCTCATGCCGGGCATTATCGGAGCTTTGGCGGACTCGGGCACTCCCTTTTCCATTCTCACCAAGGGCACCCTCCTGGCCAGGGACATCCCGTTGCTGAAACACGCCGCAGCGCAGGTACCGGTAGGGATCGGCATCTCACTGGCAATGACGGACGAGAAATTGTCAGAGGCCATCGAACCAGGAACACCCGGACCCCGGGCACGCCTGAAACTGGTCATGCGCTTGCGGGAAGCGGGACTGCCCTGCGGAGTAATGGCAATGCCCATTCTGCCGTGGCTTTCCGATAGCGATGAGGCATTGGACCACCTCTTTAGTTCTCTCGCGCAAGCCGGCGCAACCGGGGTTACAGCGGGGGCGCTGTACCTGAAACCCGGAACAAGGGAGTGGTTCATGAAGTGGATCGCCGCTCACCACCCGGAACTCGCTGGTAAATACGGCCGATTGTATGGCTCAGGTTCGTATGCCTCGAAGGAATACCGGACGTGGCTGGCCGGTCGCGTCAAATACTTTAAGAAGCTGCACGGCTTCTCGGACGCTTCTGGGTTCAGCCACAGAGACATGGAGACCGGAACTACTCAGAAAGCAGGCGATGAGCCGGCTGGCCCGCTTGATGCCAGGGACGAGGAAGCCCAGTATCCGGCGGGCAGCATGCCTGGACCGGATCCCGGAACAGGAGTGCGTGCTCGGCGGTTAAGCCACCCGCAGGCTACCTTGTTCTGATTCGGGTCGGGAACTCATGCGTGAGCACCTCCAACAGGCTGCGCACGATTGGAAAGTCGGCCGGAATCCACGGAAGGTTAAGAGCTTGAGCCTCGGAACCGAGTTCCACCCAGCACAATTCGTCGTGGTCCTCCAGAGGTGCCGGGACGCCTTCCGTGATTTCGGCAAACCACACACGCATTGAAGCACTCGGGTTCAGCGGCCAGCCATCCTCCAGTCCTGAGTCAAGCTCTGCTCCCAGTCGGACCCCGATGCCGAGTTCTTCCCTCAACTCCCGATGGAGGGCATTCTCCGCTGACTCGCCGGCTTCCACTTTGCCCCCGGGGAACTCCCACATGCCGGCGAATTTCGGCGGCGACGTACGGCGGGCGCTGAGCAGCCGCGTTGGTTCTTCAAGCGAATCGAGGATAGCTCCGCCCACCACTCTGATCAGTCCAGTCACCGCATCAGTCTATGGGGGACAATGGAGAAGCAGTTGCTCAGCCTTCTGGGAATACCCCCCACTTCATCGGGGTTATGCCGAAGCAGCTAAAATCTGATTTATTGGTGCCGTTGCCGCGCCTTCCGTCGCCGTCTCTTGAAAAGCAGGCTTATGTCCGTCGTCACCATCGTCCCCGCCGTCAAACCGAGGCTCAGCAGCCGGCAGCTTGCTTTGGCAATCTTCTCGCTCGCCATGGGCGGTGTCGGCATTGGAGTCACGGAGTTCACCATGATGGGCCTGCTGCAGGAAGTGGAGCGGGGGCTCAATATCGACACTCCAGAGGCAGGGCACCTGATCTCGGCCTACGCACTGGGCGTGGTCATTGGGGCTCCACTGCTGGCAGCGGTAGGTGCAAGACTTCCGCGGAAGCACTTGGCGATGGGGCTGATGCTCTTCTTCAGCCTCGCCAACCTGACATCGTTCATTGCCCCTGACTACGGGACGATGCTGGTTTCCCGCTTCGCCGCGGGGCTCCCGCACGGAGCTTTCTTCGGCGTCGCAGCTGTCATCGCTGCTTCCCTGGTGGCTCCCACAAAACGGGGATGGGCAATCTCCATGGTCATGTCCGGCCTGGCCATATCAAATGTGGTCGGCGTTCCGTTCGCAACCTGGCTGGGCCAGACTTTCGGCTGGCGCCTGCTGTTCGTCCTGGTAGGAATAATCGGCCTTGCTACCCTCGCCTGCCTTTGGAAGTACGTCCCCTTTGAACATGCTCATGCGGACGCGAGCATCCGCCGGGAATTGGGAGCTTTGAAGCGGCTACAAGTGTGGCTGGCCATCCTGATCGGCATCGTGGGCTTCGGCGGCTTCTTTGCCACGTATACCTACATTGCCCACACCATGACATCCGTGGCAGGGATACCGGCGTCGCTGCTGCCAGTGGTTGTTGCCCTTTACGGCCTGGGGATGGTGGCAGGCAATATCGTCGGCGGCCGGATCGCGGATAAGTCAGTGATGGGCACCATCTATTGGGTGCTCCCGGGGATCGCCGTGGCGCTGGTGGTCTACGCGATTGCAGCACACTGGCCGTGGTCTGCGTTCGCTATGGTGTTCGTTGTTGGCGCCGCGGGGTCGCTGCTTATCCCTGCGCTCCAGACCCGGCTCCTCGATGCCTCACCGGACGCGCCCTCGCTTGCATCATCCCTGAACCACGCAGCCCTCAATGTTGCCAACGCCCTCGGGGCGTTCCTGGGCGGCCTCGTCATCGCCTGGGGCTGGGGTTACGTGGCTCCTGCTTTGGTGGGCGCAGTGCTGGCCATCCTCGGTTTGGGGGTCGCTCTCCTCAGCGGCCTCCTGGAACGGAAAAGGCCGCTGGCCCTTAGCCTGCCTCAAGGCAGGAAGGGCCCGCAGCCTTCTTGAAATTTCCGCTAGTGCGTGTCCGTGACCGCGTCAGGCGTCGAGGCGCTCCAGATCGGGTTCCAGGTAGATAACCCGCACCATCGGTACTGCTTCCGCTAGGAATACCGTGCCCGTGCTGCACTCCCTGATGCACCACGAAGGCAGGCAGCGGCGTCCCGTTCAGGCAAAAGTAAGTCTGCTGACAAGGTGCCGGCTGTATGTTAGCTTGAAGCCATAATCGGGAGCTGTAAAGGAATCCCGACGAATATGTAGGAGGAGAAATGGGCTTTCTAGGCTGGATCATTCTCGGACTCATTGTTGGAGCAATCGTCAAGGCAGTAATGCCCGGGCGGGTCGGCGGGGGCTGGGTAACCAGTCTTGTGCTCGGCGTCGTCGGCGCGATTGTTGGCGGCTGGATCGGCGACCTTCTGTTTGGCGGTGGCAGGATGGAGTTCTGGAACCTTGGTTCCTGGATCCTCGCAATCGTCGGCGGCCTCGTCGTGGCCGGCATCTATGGCGCGATCACCGGCCGCAACAAAACCACTACATAACCAATCGAATTACAGCCGCTGACGGCACAATGTCAGGGGCGCATCAAGATGCGGGACTCACCACCAGGTGGGCCCCGCAGCTGCTTAAGCCACAAGCCCTGTTAGGCGGCCAGCCGCCTAAACCTCTACCCCTGCTGCTGCGACCGGGCACTCGCATAGAGGCAGACGGTAGCGGCGGTACCAAGATTCAGGCTCTCAGCTGCCCCGTAAACCGGCACGGCCACCCGGTGATCAGCGAGGGCAAGCTCTTCCTCAGACAAGCCTTGGGCTTCGTTGCCGAAGAGCCAGGCTGTGGGCCGCTCCAGGTGATAGTCAGAGGGGCCCTCCCCCAGCCCAAGCCGGCGGGCCGCGTTTTCGTCCTGCAGCTGGTCGAGGTTCAGCTGGCCATATCCGTCCGCAGCCAGGATTCCGATTCCACGGTTTCGGCATTGATCCACGAAGTCCTGGACATCGACACCGAGCACAACCGGCAGGTGGAAGAGGGAACCGGCAGTCGAACGAACTGCCTTGGGGTTGTAGATGTCCACGCTGGACTGAGTGAGCACCACAGCGTCGGCGCCGGCTGCGTCGGCCGCCCGGAGGACTGTTCCTGCATTTCCGGGGTCCCTGACCTGGCACAGAACGGCGATCAGCCGCGGTGAGGCTTCGAGAACCGCTTCAAGACTCACATCAACGAAGCCGCACACAGCGATAATGCCCTGTGGATTGACGGTATCTGCCATCGCCGCGAGCACTTCCTCGGTGGCGAGCCTGGCGTTGGTGCCCTCGGCGAGCTCGTCAAACTCGGGATATCGGTCTAGGCAGGCCTCACTCGCGAAAACGTCCTGCACCACCCCGGGCTCACCGGCCGCAATTCGCTTGGCGTGGAGAACAAGGGCCTCCCGCACGGCCTGCGGCCCTTCAACAAGGAACTGCTCCCGCTTTAAACGGGCCGGGCGCCCTGCAAGCTTTGCCACGTCCCTCACCCGATCAGCTCGGGGGTTGGAGAGTGGAAAGACTTGCGGGCGCCCGGTTTCGTTCATACAAGAACTTTAGTTGCTGTTGCCAGCAGTTCCTGAATTACTCAGCGGCTGCGGCAACCGGCTTCTTCGCGGCCTTGGCCTTTGCGGCCTTAGGCGCAGTCTCCGCCTTGACGGCAGGAGCTGAAGTGTCAGCAGGCAGGGAGTCCTTGGCGATCTTCACCAGAGCGGCGAACGCGTTGGCGTCTGACACTGCGAGTTCGGCCAGCATACGGCGGTCAACCTCGACCTCAGCGGCCTTGAGGCCCTGGATCAGACGGTTGTAGGTGAGGCCGTTGGCGCGCGATGCAGCGTTGATGCGCTGGATCCAGAGGCGACGGAAGTCGCCCTTCTTCTTCTTGCGGTCGCCGTAGCTGTACACAAACGAGTGCAGCAGCTGCTCTTTTGCCTTGCGGTACAGGCGTGAGCGCTGTCCACGGTAACCTTTGGCGCGTTCGAGGATAACCCGGCGCTTCTTGTGGGCGTTTACCGCCCGCTTCACACGTGCCACGTGCGTACTCCTTTAGAATTCTGATCCCAAGCGTCTACTGCCGGAAACCCGGCCGGCCTGAGAAGGCTTTTTGGTAGTTGACTGCTGCCAGGAGGCATCAGCCAGAGAACTTGGAAATTAGATGCCGAGCATCTTGCGAATGACCTTGGCGTCGCCCTTGAAGACGATCTTGTCGCCGGCAAGGCGACGGGTCAGGCGCGATGACTTGTGCTCGAGGTAGTGACGGCGGTTGGCCTGCTGGCGGCGCAGCTTGCCGCTACCGGTCAGCTTGAAGCGCTTTTTAGCACCGCTGTGGGTCTTCATCTTCGGCATGGGAACCGATCTCCTTACGTATCCGCAGACAGTGTCTGCAGTTCTTTCGAGCAGCCGCCTGTGGGGCGGCATGCTGGTTGCTTACTGCGGAAGCAATGCCTCTGCAGCTTTGAACTAGTTGGTCTTCTTCCCCGCAGGCTTGGGAGCCTTGGGGGCTGCAGGCCTGGCAGCGGGCTTCGGTGCCGCAGGCCGGGCCACGGGCTTCGGCGGCGACGGTACTGCTGCCGGCTTAGGAGCCGCAGCAGCTTCCGAAGCAGGCGCCTGGGCTTCCGGCGCCTTCGCAACAGGAGCTTTGGCCGCTGGCGCCTTAGGTGCAGCCGGAGCCTCACGTTTCGGAGCCGGCGTCTTGGGAGCGGCCTGGCGGGGAGCCTCGACTGCTTCCTTCTTCACCGTTTCGGTTACCGGAGCTTCTTCAGCTACCGGAGCCTCAACAGCCTGCGCTTCAGCGACGGGAGCATCCTGGGCAGGCGCCTCGTCAACGGGGGATTCGGCTTCCTTCACGGAGGCCTCGTTCCCTGCGTCAGGAGCGGACACCTGCTGTTCCTGGACAGTGTCCTCACCATCGATTTCAACTGCCTCCGGCTGAACGCCTTCGGTGGTTTCATCAGCTGAAGTCAGGAAACCTTCGGGCAGAAGATCGGCCAGCGACTGCGTCAGGGAAGCCTGGTTGTCTCCGCTGGTGTCTACGCGGCCGGAAGCCTTGGCCTCGTTCTGAGCCTTGGCCTCGGCACGCTGAGTTGCACGGCGTGCTTCTGCCTTTGCTTCGGCCTTGTTCTTCAGCGGACCAACAACCATGACCATGTTGCGGCCATCAATGCGCGGGCTGGACTCAACAACGCCGACCTCGGCAACGTCATCCGCGAAGCGCTGAAGCAAGCGGATACCCATTTCCGGGCGCTGCTGTTCACGGCCACGGAACTGGATCATGGCCTTGACCTTGTCCCCGGCACCGAGAAAACGAAGCGCATGGCCCCGCTTGGTCTCGTAGTCGTGGGTGTCGATCTTCAGACGGAAACGGATTTCCTTCAGAACAGTGTTGGTCTGGTTCTTCCGGGCCTCGCGTGCCTTGACGGCAGCCTCGTACTTGTACTTGCCGAAGTCCATCAGCTTGCACACCGGAGGCTTAGCCTGCGGCGCAACTTCAACGAGATCCAGATCGGATTCGGCAGCCAAACGCAGCGCGTCCTCAATACGGACGATCCCTACTTGTTCGCCTGCAGGGCCGACCAGCCGCACCTCGGGGACGCGGATACGCTCATTGATTCTTGGCTCGCTAATGTTAAAGCTCCTGTGGTTGTGATGAGTACTCCACCGGCAAACAGAGAAGGCCCCCAATTGCCGGAGCAATCGAAGGCCTCGAGGATCGGATGTGCCCGCCTCATAGTGAGGTGGCACGCGCTTCGAACAGGCATTCGCCTGATTGAACCGCCCGACCGGTACCCGGCAGCCTTGCTGCCACAAGAAAGTTCCTCGTGGAAAACGGCTGACGCGGGTGGGAGAGATCTCCGCTTGCAAACTAGAAGTCAATTCTACAGAAAGATACCCGTTCTCCGCACATTGGCGGGAATGGGCATCCATAGCAAAATAACGACATCCAGTCGGTCTGTGACAAGCTTACCAGTATGAGCACTCCAGACAGTAATTCACACGTGTATGAGCCCGCGGATGAGCAGGGCAATGTGGCCCAACAGATCCGTGACATCTCCGAGGTGCCGGCAATCGAGGTCATCACCACTGCCGCAGTCCACCTGATGAGCGCTTCAGCCGTGAAGCTGGGCCTTGCAGCTGAGGACAATGCAGCGGAACTCAAGGACCTCGACGAAGCCCGGAAGCTTATTACCGCCCTCGCAGGCCTGGTCACCGCAGCCGCACCGGAAATCGGCTCCCAGCATGCGGGACCATTGCGTGACGGGCTTCGTTCGCTGCAGCTGGCATTCCGGGAAGAATCCACCATCCAGGACGCTCCCGGCAAAGGCCCTGGGGAAAAGTACACCGGGCCGGTCAACTAGCCCTTACTGTTTGCCCTGGTAACCGCTTTTACTGCTGATTGACGACGGCGGCCCGCACCTTCAGAAGGTCCATCTTCAGAAGGTTCGGGCCGTCGTCGTCATGCCGTCGTCATCATTTAGTTACTTAACCGGGTTTGGTTAAGACGCCGTCTGGCTCCGACGCCGCTGCTGAAGCAGGAGCCCCAACAGGCAGATGGCTACGCCTGCCACTCCGACGGATACAAATCCTGCAGACGGTCCGATCCCGTCGATGAAAAGCCCGGCCAGAGGGGCGCCGAGAGCGACGCCGGCGGTGAGAGCAGAACCGTACCAGCCCATCGCCTCGCCCCGGCGTGCCTCGTCCACGAGGTCAGCGACTTTTTCCGACGCAGCCGACAAAACGGGAGCGCATAGGAGACCCGGCAGGAGCGACAGGAGTCCGAGCGTCAAGGTGTCCTGTGCGAAGCCCATGGGGATGGTCAGCGCCGCCATTCCCAGCAGCAGGACCAAGGGGGAAACCGGGCGGTGCATGGCTCCGTAAATCAGACCACCGGCCACCGAAGCGGCGCACCAGAAGAAGAAGACAAGCCCGATCTCGGCCTCGTGGCCGCCAGTCTCAAGCAACGCAACGATCCCGACGTCGGTCCCGCTCAGTACCATGCCCGCGCCCGCCGCCACTGAGAAGACTGCTGCTACTGAGGCTGTGAACCACGTGAAGTTGCGAGCGACGGCACCCCTGAGGCGCGACGGGGACCGCTCTTCGGTGCCCGCCGGCTTCAACCCCGCCGCTGCCTCCTGGACGTGCGCCGGAGCTGCAGCCACGACTGCCAGTTCAGCTGCCTGCTGCTGCTCGGTTGCGCATTCCTCGTCAGGAGCCTCGCTTCGGGTGGGCGGGTTGAACCACATCAGGAAAAGTCCCGCAGCCGACGTCGTTATGCCCACCACCGTGAGCCCCAGAACCGAGAATCCAGTGGTGGCCACGATCGCTCCTGCGGCAGGGCCGATCATAAAAACCATCTCGGTGGAGATTGCATCGAGGGCGAACGCGGTACGACGCTGCTCGCCAGTCGCCATGACGCCAAGGGATTGACGTACCACACTGAAGATCGGAAGGGTGAACAGTCCGCCGACAAAGACCAGCGGCAGCAGCCACTCGTAGCTGACATGAGGAACGACCGACCAGATCAGGGCCTCCGAAATCACCGAAGGTATCAGGGCCTTCCGCAAGCCGACGGTGTCAACGCGCCGCCCACGCCACGGCGCGCCGACGGCGATGCCAATGGTCATGACGGCGGCGGCGGCCCCGGCTGCCGCATAGCCTTGCCCCAGGGACAGGACTATATGCAGGGTAAGAAGTATCCCGGCGGCTGAATGTGGAATGCGGGCGATCATGCCGACGATCAACAGCCGCCGGACAGGCCGAACAGCAAGAAGCTCCCTGTACAGAGCGAAATTCACGGGTTTACATCCTTAATCTTGCCTACGGCAGGAGGATCCATCCCCTGGCCGAGAGCTACTCTACTGCGCGCCGCAGCTTGACCTCGATGGAGTCAACCCGCTCGGCCAACAATTCATTCCTGGCCCAGGCGCTATTCATGCCTGTCACCACTTCCTGGACTCCGGCGGCGTCCAGTCCGTCCACCAAGTACAGGACAATGCGCAGCTCGGGACCGGGACCGCCGCCTTTGAGCTGCAGGCCTCCCGCTGTGGAGGTGCCTACTCCCCCGCCACGGTGGAGCTCAATGCTCCGGATCGAGGTAATACCGGAGGCAGATGCTGTCACAGCATCCGCCACCTCGGCGTCGGCATAGGACGGTGACCACGGCAGTTGCTGAGCCAATGCCCAGACCGCAGGCCGCCGGACAACTATGGTGACGTCCGAGCCCGGATCCACCACCATCAGTTCGGCGCCTTCGGCGGCAGCAGACAAGGCAGCCCGGGCAGCGTAGACGGCAACAGGCCTGGCCTCCTGGTGCCATGCATGCAGCGACTCAGCAGAGGAGAAGACCGGCAAGGCGGTCCGTCCGTCGGGAGCCTTCAGCGTCACGAGTGCCATGTCTGCCTGTTTGTCCGCCTGGAGCCCTGCTGCGCCCTGCCCCTCTTCGCCCAATTGCGCGACTATCGGAACAAAAACCCTGGCATGGGCCAAAGCCTGCACAACGTCGTCTTCGTCACCGGCGCCAGCCACCATAGCGGAAACCGCGGCGAGATATCCGGCGTCGGCTGTGCCGTCGTCGTCCTCAAAGTTGTGGATCCTGGCATCCTCACCGGCGAGGCTGCGCCCTGACCATGGCTGGCCCGCCGAATCGGCAGCACCCCCGGCACTGGCCAAGGCTGCAGCGATGTGGCCCGGCAAAGGCCGGGAGCCGGATGCGTCTTCCACTGTCAGCGGCGCCCGGCGACGTCGAGCGCCTGGGGCAGCGTGAAGGCACCGGCGTAGAGGGCCTTGCCCACGATGGCTCCTTCGACACCCAGCGGGACAAGTGAACGCAACACCTTGAGGTCTTCGAGGCTCGAGATGCCACCGGAAGCAACCACAGGCTTGCGGGTCTTCTCCACCATCTGGCGCAGCAATTCCACGTTTGGACCCTGCAGCGTACCGTCCTTGGTGACGTCAGTGACCACGTAGCGGGCGCAACCGGCCGCTTCAAGGCGCTCCAGGACCTCCCACAGGTCGCCGCCTTCCTTCGTCCAGCCGCGGCCTGCAAGGGTGGTTCCCCGGACATCGAGTCCGACGGCGATACGGTCACCGAAGCGGTCAATGGCACGCTGCGTCCACTCCGGGTTTTCGAGGGCAGCAGTGCCAAGATTTACCCGGGCGACGCCCAGATCCAGCGCCTTCTCCAGTGTTTCGTCATCCCGCAGTCCACCGGAAAGTTCCACTTTGATGTCGAGTTTGCCAACGACCTCCCGCAGCAACTCCGAGTTCGAGCCACGGCCGAAGGCGGCATCGAGGTCAACAAGGTGAACCCACTCCGCTCCTTGCTGTTGCCAGTTCAGCGCCGCCTCGAGTGGAGTTCCATAGCTGGTTTCGCTGCCTGCTTCGCCCTGGACCAGGCGCACGGCCTGGCCGTTCACTACGTCAACGGCCGGGAGCAGTTCAAGTACAGGCAACTGGGTTTCGTCAATCATCATGGTCCTCGGGGTGGTGGAGCGGAGTAGGAAAGGTGGCTGGCAGTGATGCTCGCTAAGCGGCGGGCAGAGTCAGCAGGTAAGCGGCCAGCAGCGCCAGTCCAGCAAGCGTATAGAACACGATCTGGATCCAGAACGGTGCCTTCTGTTGCCTGAAGGACAACGCCCCGCCGACCAGCAAACCGGCGAGGCCCATCAGCACTATGGACCACACTAGGCGTCTGCTTCTGGTTGAGCTGGAGACAGGTTGGAGGAAGTGGATTCCATGGAAGCAGGAGCCTCAGTGCGCCCCGCATGACGCAGGCCGTTGACCCAGTTACGCAAGAGACGGGCACCTGCATCACCGGACTTCTCCGGGTGGAACTGGGTGGCTGCCAGAGGACCGTTTTCAACCGCAGCAATGAAGGGGGCACCGTGCTCCGACCAGGTGACCAGCGGCGGAGCCATCCGCGGCTGGATAACATCGAAGTCCCAGGTCTGGACGCCGTAGGAGTGAACGAAGTAGAAGCGCTCATTCTCCACACCTTCAAAGAGGTGCGAACCCTCGGGGACCTTGACCGTGTTCCAGCCCATGTGCGGCACGACGTCGGCCGGAAGCAACTCAACCTTCCCAGGCCACTCGCCCATGCCCTCGGCCTCTGTGCCGTGCTCAACGCCGGCTTCGAACAGCACCTGAAGCCCGACACAGATGGCCAGGACGGGCCTGCCGCCGGCGACGCGCCGGCCGATCATCCGAATACCGTCTACGGCTTTCAGTTCGTTCATGACGGTCTCGAAAGCGCCGACGCCGGGAACCACGAGGCCATCCGCGTTGAGGACGTCCTGGGGCTTGGCGCTCAGGATTACCTCGGCTCCGGCACGCTCCAGCGCCCGGACAGCAGAGCGGACATTGCCCGAGCCATAGTCCAGGACAGTGACGGTTGGCTTACCCTCCGGTGAAGCGGGCTTGACCGTGGCGTCCGGATCAACGATGGCGCCATCCTGGAGGAGTTTTCCGGTCACAATGCCCCTTTGGTTGATGGAATTCCGTCCACGCGCGGATCGGTTTCCACGGCCGCGCGCAGTGCCCGGGCGAACGCCTTGAACTGTGCTTCCACAATGTGGTGGGGATCTCTGCCTGCCAAGACGTTCATGTGAAGGCATATTCCCGCGTGCAGGGTGATGGCTTCGAAGACGTGGCGTGTGAGTGAACCCGTGAAGTGCCCGCCGATGAGGTGGTATTCCTGGCCGGCAGGTTCCCCGCCGTGGACGAGATATGGCCTGCCGGAGACGTCAACCACCGCGTGTGCAAGTGCTTCATCAAGGGGAACAGTGGCTTCTCCGAAGCGGCGGATGCCTGCCTTGTTACCCAAGGCCACTTTCAGGACTTCCCCAAAGGTAATGGCGACGTCTTCCACAGTGTGGTGAACGTCGATGTGGGTGTCACCGGTGGCCTTGACCGTGATATCGATCAGGGAGTGCTTGCAGAGCGCCGTGAGCATGTGATCGTAAAAAGGAACCGAAGTATCGATATCCGATGTTCCCGTTCCGTCGAGATTGATCTCGACCAGCACGGATGATTCACTGGTGGCGCGCTCCATGCGCGCAGTCCGTGCCGCGACAGCAATGGATCCGGTGTTGCTCATGGTGATGTGTCCTTAGGAAGAAGGGCCTGAAAGCCTGGGGCTTCTGGGTCTTGGTTCAAGTTTAGGCTGGAACCGCGGTTTGCCCTGTAAGGATGCGCTCCAGTGCCTCAAGGAACGCTGTGGTCTCGTCCTCGGTTCCCGCCGTAACCCGCAGGTGACCCGGAATGCCGACGTCGCGAATCAGGACCCCGCAGTCCAGCAGCGCTTGCCAGACTGCGTGCGGATTCTCCAGTCCCCCGAAGAAAACGAAATTTGAATCAGATGCCGCTGGCTTCAGCCCCATTCGCGTTAGCTCCGAGACAATCCTGTCGCGTTGCATTTTGATGTCCTCAACATCAGCCATCAAGGCTTCCCTGTGCTGGAGCGCGGCGAGAGCCGTTGCCTGGGTGACGGCTGACAGGTGGTACGGCAAGCGGACCAGGCGCAAGGCATCAGTGACTTCCGGCGCTGCCGCCATGTAGCCGAGCCGGGCACCGGCCAGCGCAAACGCTTTGCTCATAGTGCGCGTTACGATCAGGCGTTCCCGACCGGGGAGCAACGTAAGCGCGCTGGGAGTACCGTCGTGTGCGAACTCGTGATAGGCCTCGTCCACGATGACAATGGTTTGGCTCTTCTCGCCGGCTCCGTAGACGGCCTCAACTACATCCAGCCCCAGGCCGGTGCCGGTGGGGTTGTTGGGCGAGCTCAGGAACACAATGTTCGGTTGACGCTCCCGGACCTGTTCTGCCGCGTACTCGGCGCTGAGCCCGTAGCCTGCAGCACGCAGCCCCGTGACGTATTCAGTGTCAGTGCCGCTGGCAAGCAGGGGGTACATGGAGTACGTGGGGGGAAAGCCCATGGCCGTCCTGCCAGGTCCGCCAAAGGCCTGCAGTGTCTGCTGCAGGACTTCGTTAGATCCATTGGCAGCCCAAATGTTTTCAGCCCCAAGGCCATGCCCCAGATATTCAGCCAAAGCAGAGCGGAGCTCACTGAACTCCCGGTCGGGATATCGGTTCAGGCCTGCGGCGGCAGCCGTGACAGCCTCCGAAATTGCCTTCAGGACATCCTCTGGCACACCATGGGTATTTTCATTCACATTGAGCAGGATGGGCACATCCAATTGCGGCGCGCCGTAAGGCGTCAGGCCCCGGAGATTGTCGCGGAGTGGCAGTCGGTTCAAGCGCGCTAGCTGGTCAGTCACCAAAACAGTTTAAGTGCCGGATGCCGGGGCCGGAAAACTGTGACGCCCACAGGGTTACCGGGAGCCCAAACGTGGTTCACGCGGAGGGAATAAAGAGCTGCTGCCCCGGACTGACCGCTCCGCCGTCGAGGTTATTCAACTGCACGATGTCCGCGACGACATCCCGCGGATCCCGATCAGGCGCAACGGTTCCGGCGATAGCCCACAACGATTGGCCCTGCTGCACAGTGACGCTCACAGTGCGAGTCAGCGAGAGCTCGGAGACGCTGTCAGCCGCCTTGGCCGGAGACGTAAGGAAACCCGAAAGCGACATCATGAATGCGGTGAGCAACATAAGGGGCAAGACCACCAGGACAATCCATCCGCGTCGGGTAAGCCGCAGCGGCGCATGGACCCGGCCAGGGGCTGCGTCGTAGGCGCCGGCACCGTCGTAGGCACGCGCTCCTTCGTGGGCGTGGGCCTCCTGACTGGCGTGGGTTCCTTCCGACTCATACGACGGGGCGGTCTCCTGCCGGGCGAGGGAACTCTGCAACGTCGTCGCCGATTGAGGCTCCCCGGAGACCGATTGCGGAAAGAACTCGTGGAACGCAGATGTAGCTGACATGACCGTCCTCCTGGACCCTACTGTGCTGCCCGTTGTGTTCGTTGATTGCAAGGTATTCATTTGCCAGCGGCCTCCATTTTCGAACGTTTGAACGGAAGTGATGACCGGAATAAGCGAATTAGAAAGCTGACTAGAACACATATTCGAACCTTACTGAGTAAGTTTTAGCATCTATGATCGAACATTGTCGAGACTCACTAGAACAAATGTTTGAAAAACTCCCTTGGCTGGCCTACGTTTGATCAAAGAAAGATTGATCAGGACAACCACATCTGCAGTTGATCAGCAGGGTCTGACATTCAGGCAGAACGTTCCCGGCTGACGCTCAGAAGCCGGGAGAAATGGAAAGGCGTTGGCGAAAATGGCAGCACAAGCCGCGGGCAGCAAGGCCACCCCAAGGGCCTCGCAGAACGCCCGGACGCCCAAGGGCCTCACCCTTCGCCAAAAGAGGATCCTGGAGACCATTCAGCGATCGGTCAATGACAACGGCTACCCCCCGTCCATGCGCGAAATCGGGGACACTGTCGGCCTTGCGAGTCTGTCCAGCGTCACCCATCAGCTGTCGCAGCTGGAGAAACTCGGTTACCTGCGCCGGGATCCGAAGCGCCCGCGGGCCATGGAAGTGTTGATGCCGCTGACCCTGGAAGAAGGCGGAACGGAGCCTTCACGGCCGGAAAAGCCAACCCGGCTCAGGAGCGTGGGCCGTCAACCCGTGACGGAACTCGCCGGCGCAACAGACACAGCCATGGTTCCCCTGGTCGGGCGCATCGCTGCAGGCGGGCCCATTCTCGCCGAACAACTGGTCGAGGAGTTTATGCCGCTCCCCCGTCAGCTCGTTGGCCATGGCGAGTTGTTCATGCTGAAAGTCGCTGGCGACTCCATGATTGATGCCGCGATCTGTGATGGTGACTGGGTGGTTGTGCGCCGGCAGAGCGATGCAGTCAACGGCGATATCGTGGCCGCACTCTTGGACGATGAAGCGACAGTCAAGACGTTCCGCCAGCGGGACGGCCATACCTGGCTGCTGCCACAGAACACGCAGTACGAGCCTATCCTGGGCGATCAGGCCACCATTATGGGCAAAGTGGTCTCGGTCCTGCGATCCATCTAAGTCCTGCCCTGCAACTAACTACTGGCCACCCGCGTTTCCTCGGCCAGCCGTTTGAGTGCCGCCACCGCAATCGTGGGGTCGGTGGTGGGCCAGAACGGCGGAAGGGCAGCGCGCAGGAAGTTGCCGTACCGCTCAGTCGATAACCGTGAGTCCAGCACGGCGACCACGCCCTTGTCCCCCGTTGAACGAATGAGGCGGCCGGCACCCTGGGCAAGCCTGATGGCGGCATGCGTGGCAGAAACAGACATGAAGCCGTTGCCGCCTGCCTTTGCTACCGCACGGGACCGCGCCGTCATGAGGGGATCGTCAGGACGGGGAAAGGGAATCCTGTCGATGACTACGAGACGGCAGGAGCCCCCTGGAACGTCCACTCCTTGCCAAAGGGACATGGTGCCGAAGAGGCAGGTGTCAGGCTCATCCGCAAACTGCCGGACCAGAGCAGTCATAGTTGAATCACCTTGGCAGAGAATGTTCACGTTAAGCCGTGGACGCAGAGCTTCCGCAGCGTCTTCTGCCGCCCGGCGTGAGGAGAACAGGCACAGCGCCCCGCCCCCGGATGCAAGAATCAGCTTTTCGAGCTCGTCGAGGGCCTCGGGTGAGGTGCCTCGGCCCGGCTTCGGCAGGTGACCCGCCACGTACAGAATCCCCTGTTTCGGATAGTCGAAAGGCGAGCCGACGTCGATGCCGGTCCAACTCGGCGCACCAGGTCCTACGAGGCCCAAGCCCCCGGCCGCAGGCTCAAAAGCGGAACCGATCGCGAGGGTCGCAGACGTCAGCACAACGGTGTGTCCCTCAAACAGGCCCTCACGGAGCCGGCCGGCTACGCTCAGCGGTGCGACGTTGATCAAAGCCGGAGAGGTATCGTCCGGTGCGGAGTAACCTTGCTGCGGATCAAAGGTGCTGTTTCGCGAAATCCACACCACCTCGGCGTTTTCACGTGCTGAGACAAGCCGTTCACACAGTTCCAGGATCACCAGGAGGCGTGAACGCGCCAGCTGCCGCCCGCCGTCGGCCGGGGTGGAACTGTCCCCTTTGGAATCGGAGAGCGCCGCACGGCATGCATCGCGGAGCTGGTCCACACAGTCGAGTTGTTCGTCGTTGAGACCGCTGGGCAGCAGTCCGCTGGGAATCCCGGCAATTGCGACTTCCAGGTTGGCAGCGGCAGAGTTGAGGGCGTCAACGGTGATGCCCGTGTGCTTGCGTGCCCCTGAGGCCGCCGCATGGACCATCGCAACGGAGAGCTGCCCGGAGACAGCTCCCGTGACGCGGTCCTGAAGTTCATGGGCCTCGTCCACCACCACAACGTCGTACTCAGGAAGCACCGCCAGGCCCTCGAATGCGCTCACCGCCAGCATGGCGTGGTTAGTGACGACGACGTCGGCCTCTGCCGCGTTTTGACGGGCCAGTTCACTGAAGCATTCGGCTGCCATGGGACACTTCTGCGCCCCGAGGCACTCCATGGACGTGACAGACACCTGCCGCCAGGCCCGGTCCGTCACGCCTGGCATGAGCTCGTCGCGGTCACCGGTGGGGGTCTTTTCTGCCCAGTCCCGCAGCCGGACCACTTCTTTGCCCAGTTGGGACGACGGACCACCCATGGCGGCGGCAAAGTGCGGCACGCTGGTGTCCTCCCCCAAGGAGAACAACTGCCCCTCAGAGGGCTCTTCGGAGGGGAACCCGCCCTCGAGCTTGTGCCGGCAGACGTAGTTGGCGCGGCCCTTGACGAGTGCCACCTTTATGGGCCGGTCCAAGGCCGGGGTTATCGTTTCCAGCAGCCGGGGCAAGTCCCTTCCCACAATTTGAGTCTGCAGGGCCAGTGTGGCGGTAGAGACGAGAGTGGGTTTGTCGCTGACAAGCGAATGGGCGATGAGTGGAATGAGGTACGCGAGAGACTTACCTGTCCCTGTTCCTGCCTGGACAAGCAGGTGGTCGCCGCTGTCTATTGCACGCGCCACCTGCCTGGCCATTTCATGCTGACCGGTGCGGCTCTCGCCGCCCATTCCGGAGACAGCCCGGTCGAGCAGTTCAACCACAAACCGCTCACTGGCCGATGCATTCGCCTCCGGATCCGCTTCAGTCATTGCTGACGAAGGATTCCAGCTCAGCGGCAAGACCTTCGCGGACCATCACCACGGCACGCGTGCCGTGTTCATCATGATCGAGGGTAAGGATCTCCGCATCCGTTTCGTGGAGCTTGCTGATCAGGTCACCCCGGTTATATGGAATGTGCAGTTCCAGCTTGACGCTTGGCCTCGGAATGGATTCACTGATGGCTTTAAGCAGATCGCTGATACCCTGGCCCGTCCTGGCAGAAACCACCACGTGCCGGGGTTCGCGCTGCTTCAGCCGCTCCACCACGAACGGATCCGCAGCGTCCACCTTATTCAGCACGATGATCTCTGGGACCTTCCGTGCATCCACTTCGCTGAAAACCGCACGGACGGCCGCTATCTGGCCTTCCGGATCGGGATGGGACGCGTCCACTACGTGCAGGATGAGGTCGGAATCGGCCACTTCCTCCAGGGTAGAGCGGAACGCCTCCACCAGCTGGGTGGGCAATGAACGCACAAAACCCACGGTGTCCGCCAGCGTGTAGCCCAGCCCATCGGCGGTTTCTGCCTTGCGAACCGTCGGGTCCAGCGTGGCAAACAGCGCGTTCTCCACCAGGACACCGGCGTCGGTCAGCCTGTTCAGGAGCGAAGACTTGCCGGCATTGGTGTACCCGGCAATCGCAACAGATGGAACCGCATTACGACGGCGGTTGGCCCGCTTGGTCTCCCTCGCAGGCTTCATGGCGGCGATTTCCCGCCGCAGTTTTGCCATCCGCGTCCGGATTCGTCGCCGGTCCAATTCGATCTTGGTTTCACCAGGACCGCGCGAACCCATTCCAGCCGCTGCCCCACCCACCTGGCCACCGGCCTGGCGGGACATGGAATCACCCCAACCACGCAGGCGCGGCAACAGGTATTCGAGTTGGGCCAGTTCTACCTGTGCTTTACCTTCGCGGCTCTTGGCGTGCTGGGCGAAAATATCGAGGATGAGCGCGGTACGGTCAATGACCTTGACCTTGACAATGTCTTCAAGGCCACGCCGCTGTGATGGGGCCAATTCGGCGTCGACCACAACGGTGTCCGCCCCCGTGGACATAACGATGTCCTTCAGTTCGAGTGCTTTGCCTGAGCCAAGGAAAGTTCCGGGATCGGGCTTGGCTCTGCGCTGGACGAGACCGTCGAGCACTTCTGAGCCCGCGGTTTCTGCCAGTGCTGCCAGCTCCCGCAAGGAGTTCTCAGCATCTGCCAGGGTTCCTTCTGCCCACAACCCCGCCAGGACCACGCGTTCGAGCCGGAGCTGCCGGTACTCGACTTCGGTAACGTCCTCAAGCTCTGTGGAAAGTCCCGCGGTACGGCGCAGAGCGCGTCGTTCTTCGAGATCCTGCTGATCACCGTCATAGCTGGTGTGCTCGTCGTCGAGCCCTGATATGGCCTGGGCCCTGCCGAAGACAGCCTTACTGTCATCGTCCGCCTTCCGGACATTCCTGGCCGGTACATCCTTGGCGAGAATCCGGTCAATTACAGCCTGGATCTCCTCAGGGGACATATCCTGGGCGGCTGAATCTGGTCCGGTGTTGTGCTGACTGGTCATGGTCTCCTTAAGAGGTTCTACATCTTCAGAATAGTGCCCTTTGCCGGGCTGCGGTGCTGTATTCGCGGTGGGCTGACGGCTGTTGGTCAATTGTTCCTCCAGGTGGCCGCGGCTGCGGTGCCGTGGCGGGCATGGTTTGGGGACGTTGGTGTCTGGGAGCGCCTGCGGAAAGCGGTCGGCTGGCCAGAGTGAATTCCAGTGGGGTTGTCAATCGCCTTGGTTGATCATGATGGACTCCTGTGGATCGGGCGCCCGGTTGACCTGCCAGTTGGATCATTCGTCTTTAGCCGCCACGCGTCGGCCCTTGGACCCTGGATGCTGCCTGGGTGGTGTGGGCCGGGAGTTGTTCGCCTGATGGTTCTTGACTTGAAGCACTGGTGCTGAGCGCGCTAAGCGGAAGGAATTACCTGCATCGCTGCGGACGGGCATTAAGCGGAGCATCAGGCGGGCAATTTATGCCAACGCGTCTGTGCCGGACTGAATGCCGCTACTCAAAGATCAAGAACATGGTTTAAAGCGTAACAGATGGTCCAACCCCCGGTTTCCCATCCAGCTTCGGGCCAACTAATCTGGCCAGTTATGGAGTCCGCACATTATTTCAGCGCCCAGCCGGCAGGGCCGTTCACCCGCAAGCCCCTGACTGTCGAACTTGCCGGTGAAACGCGGAAGCTCCATACGTCGTCAGGGATCTTCAGCCCCGAGGGCATCGACAAGGGAACGGCCGTTCTACTGGCCGAGGTACCTGCGCCCTCACCCCAGGGGAACCTGCTTGATATCGGCTGCGGCTGGGGTCCAATCGCCCTGACAATGGCACTGCGGGCACCACATGCGTCCGTCTACGCCGTGGACGTCAACGAGCGATGCGTGACCCTGACGAACGAAAATGCAGCCGCACTCGGGCTGGAAAATCTCCGGGCCAGCCTGCCGGATGAGGTAGATGCCCGGATCAGCTTCGACACGATCTGGTCAAATCCCCCGATCCGGATCGGTAAGGACGAACTTCATTCGCTACTGCTGCGCTGGCTTCCCCGGCTTGCCCCTGGCGGTTCCGCCTGGCTGGTGGTCCAAAAAAACCTTGGATCTGATTCGCTGCAGCGGTGGTTAGGAGCAGAGCTGGATTCATCCTTCACGGTGACCCGCGAGAGTACCTCGAAGTCCTTCCGGATCCTTAAGGTCAGGAAAGCGTCCCACTAGCAACAATGACGGCGGGACCGCTGAGCTCTACGTGCTCGCGCCCGTCGGGGCCGGGGAAGAACTTCACGCCGACGACGCCGCCTGGAACTGTGACGTTCCACGCATTCGGAGCGCCCTCGCCTGCCCAGTGCCGGATTGCGACTGCTGCTGCGCAGGCGCCGGTCCCGCACGATTGCGTTTCCCCGACGCCCCGCTCGTGAACCCTCATGGTGATGGTCCCTACACCGTCATGGACAAGTGGTTCGGACGGCACCACAAACTCGACGTTGGTGCCGTTGGGCGGGGTGGGATCCACGTGAGGGGCGGTAAACAGCTGCGTTGCCTCGAGCTCGGAAAGCTCTGCGAGGGCAACTACAGTATGCGGATTTCCCATGCTGACGGAGAGAGCAGGCCGCGCCACTTCGAGTCCGCTTGCGCTTACGAGGGAGTCCATGGCCCGGGCTGCCGCGTCCTCGGGGAAGATGAATTCCCAAGGCCCCATGTCCACCGCATATCCGGAACCGCTGCGGACTATCACTTTCACGCCTCCGCGGGTACCGATCGTCAAAGCAGCTCCGTCGTCCAGACGGACAAGTCCCTGGGCGATGAGAAAGTGCACGAAAACACGCACTCCGTTTCCACACATCTCGGACAAGGAGCCATCACCGTTGCGGTAGTCCATGAACCATTCGGCGTCCGGATGTTGGGCCAGCAGGTCCCGGCCTTCAGGAAGGAAACGTGACGGAACAGCGCGGATCAGCCCGTCCCCGCCGATTCCACGGTGGCGGTCGCACAGTTCGACTACCTGTTCAGGCCCCACAGGCCAGGTGCCGGCCGGATCGGCTATCAGGACGAAGTCATTTCCCGTGCCGTGCCCCTTCGAGAACTCCAAGCCGCTCAGGCCCTGATGAGCGTGTGCGGGGGTCTCTTCAAGGGTGTCATTCATGCTCCAAGGTTACCGTCTTGGTCCTGTTCCCCGGAAAACCGTCCGCCGAGGCCCCTTCGCCGGAAACCCGACGTGAAATGCCCTGGAACGTCCGCTGTCAAAGTCATCGGCAGGCGGCTATTGCCCTCTCCAGCAGCGCAGGGTCCTGCCAATCCAGCCAGGCAATCCTGGGATCCGCACGGAACCATGTCAGCTGCCGGCGGGCGAATTGCCTGGTGGCCACAATGGTCTCCTCCGCCGCTTCAGCCACGTCACTGACACCATCGAGTACCTTCAGGAATTGCGCGTACCCGAGGGCACGGGAGGCGGTTTTCCCCTGCCTCAGTCCCCGTGATTCCAGCCGCCCTACCTCCTCCAGGAGGCCGTTCTCCACCATGCCATGGACGCGTTGGGCCAGGCGTGCCCGGAGAACGTCCCTATCCACTTCAAGCCCGATCTGCACCGTGGGCCGGACGTACTCGCGCGTGGGCATGTAGGAACTGAAAGGCCGACCGGTCAACTCATAGACTTCCAAGGCGCGGATGACCCGGCGCGTGTCTCCAAGGCGTGCGGCCGACACGGGGTCCAGGCGTTCGAGGCGGGAGCGCAGGCCGGCCTCCCCCTCGGACGCGGCCTCGTGCTCGAGGCGTCGGCGAATGGCGGGATCGGTACCGGGAAACTCGAGCACATCCAAGGCCGCCCGTAGGTAGAGGCCGGAACCGCCCGCTAGAATAGCCCTCTTTCCGCGCCTATGGATCGCATCGATTACCGCTCTGGCTTGCCGCTGGAAGTCTGAAACACTGGCTTCCTCGGTGACATCGAGGGTATCCAGCAAATGGTGGGGCACTCCCCGGCGTTCTTCCATGCTGATTTTGGCCGTACCGATGTCCATGCCCCGGTAAAACTGCATTGAATCAGCGTTGATGACTTCACCATCAAGTTCGAGGGCCAGCCCCACAGCCAGATCAGACTTGCCGGAGCCAGTCGGCCCCACGACCGCGATCACCGGTGGTGACCCTTCGGCGTGGGCGCTTCCTGCACCGGTGCGGGGGTCTGGCATTCCCTACCGTCCGCGGACGGGAAGGGAGGGCATCCCCAGGGAGACTCCGGTTTTACCCGGTTTCCCTGAAGGGGCGGGCACTCCGCAGGAGTCTGCCTGGGACCTGTCCCAGGCGTCGCCAGCACGTGACCGGCGCAGACTGTAATCCTGGGGTGAGGAAGGGTCAGCGACCAGATGGAAGGAAGCGGCCTCAGTAATAGTGACCGTAACAAGGTCACCAGGCCGGGGAGCTTCTGCGCCTTCGGGAACGGTGAAGTGCACGAGCCGCTGGTCCTGGGAGCGCCCGGAAAGCCGATGGGTCTCCCCTGCCTTTCGTCCGGACTGGGCCGTCACCATCACCTCGACACGCTTGCCAAGCTGCCGCGCGTTCTCTTCAGCCGCGATCCGGTCCTGCAAAGCGGTGAGCCGTTCAAAACGCTCCTGGACAACTGCCTTGGGGAGCTGATCGGGCAGGTCAGCGGCAGGCGTCCCGGGCCTCTTGGAGTATTGGAAGGTGAATGCTGTCGCAAAGCGTGACTTCTCCACGACATCCAGAGTCGCCTGGAAGTCCTCCTCCGTCTCACCGGGGAATCCGACGATGATGTCCGTGGAGATCGCTGCATGGGGAATCTTTTCGCGGACCTTGTCCAGGATTCCAAGGAATTTGGTGGAACGGTAGGACCTCTTCATGTCCTTGAGTACCTTGTCCGACCCAGACTGCAGTGGCATGTGCAGTTGCGGCATAACATTGGGCGTCTCGGCCATGGCATCAATGACGTCGTCCGTGAAGGCTGCGGGGTGCGGACTGGTGAAACGAACCCTCTCCAGCCCATCGATGCTCCCGCAAGCCCTCAGCAGTTTCGAGAACGCTTGCCTGTCTCCGAACTCCACGCCGTAAGAGTTGACGTTCTGGCCAAGGAGGGTCACTTCGATGGCGCCGTCATCAACAAGGGCCTGGATCTCTGCCAGCACGTCGCCCGGCCGGCGGTCCTTCTCCTTGCCTCGGAGTGCGGGCACGATGCAGAACGTGCAGGTGTTGTTGCAGCCTACAGAGATGGAGACCCACCCCGAATAGACGGAGTCGCGTTTGGTGGGCAGCGTGGATGGGAACACGTCGAGGGATTCCAGGATCTCAAGCTGGGCCTCATTATTGTGCCGTGCCCGTTCGAGCAGAGCAGGCAGGGCGCCCACATTGTGAGTGCCAAACACGGCGTCGACCCAGGGAGCTTTTCGGAGAATCGTCTCACGGTCCTTTTGAGCCAGACATCCACCAACAGCAATCTGCATTCCGGGATTGGCTTCCTTGACAGACGCCAGCATGCCCAGGTTTCCGTAGAGCTTGTTGTCAGCGTTCTCCCGCACAGCACAGGTATTGAACACCACAACATCAGCCTGATCCGCCGCAGCCGGAACGTACCCTGCAGACTCAAGCAAGCCTGCCATACGCTCTGAATCGTGAACGTTCATCTGGCAACCGAAGGTGCGAACCTCGTAGGTGCGTGGGCGTGGCGCTTCCGGGGCAAGAGAAGCGGCTGAAGCGGAATGGGTGCCGGCTGCCGGCGAAGGAATGGTCAAACTCACCCATTAAGGGTAACGGTTGAAACGGTTGGCTGCTCGTGGGGGTCTGCGAGAGGCTTTGATCTGTGTCCGGGATTCACAGCGATCACGGATCGCCGGCCGAATCCAGGACCTCCGCGACAATCCTGAAGGCTGCGGACGGGTTGTAGCCCTTCCGTGCCAGCATGGAAGCAAGCCTGCGCGTGGCCTTGTCCCGCTCGCTTCGATCCTCGAACGGGCCGGAACCGCGCAGCTTCCGCATCACGAGTTCGCGCGCAGCGGACTCCTCGGCTTCATCCGTGATCTGCTCGAGCGCCTGGGATGCCGTCTCTGAATCAATGCCCTTCTCCGCAAGCTCCCTCTTCAGGGCGCCGCGTGCCAGTTTTCGTGACTGGGAGCGGCTTCGTACCCAGGCATCAGCAAATTCAGCGTCGTCAACCAGGCGAACCTCTTCGAAGCGGTCAAGAACTGCCTCCGCAACGTCCTCTGGTACGTTCCGTTCGGCGAGTTTCCTGGCCAACTGAAGGCGGCTCTTGGGCGAATTTGTCAGCTGCCTCAGCACTATGGCGCGGGCGACTGATGCCGGATCCGGCTCCGCATCGAGCGCAGCCGGATCCCTGGTGCGGTTAGAAGCCGTCAACGGCCTTGAGCTTCGGTGCGGCTTCGGCTTCTGCTGCGGGCTTCACTCCAACGCCGAGCTTCTCCTTGATGAGCCGTTCCAACTCGGCGGCGAGCTCGGGGTTGTCGCGCAGGAAGCGGCGCGAGTTCTCCATACCCTGACCGAGCTGGTCACCGTCGTAGGTGAACCAGGAACCTGACTTCTTGATGATCCCGTGCTCGACACCCATGTCGATGATGCCGCCCTCACGGGAGATCCCCTGACCGTAGATGATGTCGAACTCCGCGATTTTGAAGGGGGGTGCCATCTTGTTCTTGACGATCTTTGCCTTGGTCCGGTTTCCGACCGAATCCGCGCCTTCTTTCAGCGTCTGGATCCTGCGGACGTCGATACGGATGGAGGCATAGAACTTCAGGGCCTTACCGCCTGTGGTGGTTTCCGGTGACCCGAAGAAGACGCCGATCTTTTCACGCAGCTGGTTAATGAAGATCGCGGTGGTCTTGGTTTGGCTCAAGCGCCCGGTGATCTTCCTGAGTGCCTGGCTCATGAGCCGTGCCTGCAAGCCCACGTGGCTGTCACCCATATCGCCTTCGATTTCCGCACGCGGAACCAAGGCTGCCACGGAGTCAATGACGATGACATCCAGCGAGCCGGAGCCGATCAGCATGTCCATGATTTCGAGCGCCTGCTCTCCGGTGTCCGGCTGGGACACCAGGAGGGCATCTGTATCGACTCCCAGTTTCGCGGCGTACTCGGGGTCGAGGGCGTGCTCGGCGTCGATGAAGGCAGCAATGCCGCCCAGTCGTTGGGCATTAGCTACGGCGTGCAAGGCAACAGTAGTTTTACCTGACGATTCGGGTCCGTAGATTTCCACGACGCGGCCGCGGGGCAGCCCGCCAATTCCCAAGGCCACGTCCAGCGCGATGGAACCGGTGGGGATAACCTCAATCGGCGCCCGGACCTCGTCTCCGAGGCGCATGACGGAGCCTTTGCCGAACTGCTTGTCAATCTGCGCGAGCGCTGCTTCAAGCGCCTTTTCACGATCCGGGGCTGCCGCCATGGTTCACACCTCTAATGCTTTCTCGCTTTGGAGTGGCCTCAGCGGCCGTTTCTTTGTCATCAACGACGCTAATTGCACCCACCGACATTCTGGCCGGGACACCTTGCTTATGTGGATAACACTCTCAAAAAAGCATAGTCCTACCCGAACAGATATTCGAACAAGTGACCGGCGTGTCAGCCGGCGCTAATCGCGACGCGGGCTGATGTCCCTGCCGAGGCGTCGCTCCTGGGGAACATCCTGCAGCTCGCAGATGGCGAGCCATACGGCACGTGGGCTGACGCCAGCAGCCAAGGCCTGGTCCGCCGTTCGTCCACCAACAGCAGCCAGCACCAATGAACTGCTCAGAACCCGCGAGTAGCCGGCGCCAAATTCATCGTCCATGAGCCGCCAAAATTCGCTAATCCGCACCAATAGAGTCTCTCACGGACGCTGACTCTAGAATTGTTGCCATGAGCAACCCAGTTGACAGCCCAGGTTCGCCCGAGGATTTTGCGGGCGCCGACGACGTCGACGCTGCCCTGCAGTCCGTGGAACAGCAATTGAGCCTTTTCTGGCGAAGGGCACGCTCGGTCTCGCAGCAGCTCTCCCGGCAGGTCCACCCCGATATGGAGCCTGCAGCGTACGGCCTTCTGACCATCATCCGGAGGGAAGGACCCATGCGCCTGACCGATCTGGCGTCCTGCGTTGGCGTTGGGAAACCCTCCGTGAGCCGGCAGATTGCCTTTCTCGAGAGCATTGGCCTGATTTTCAAGGAAGCCGATCCTGTGGACGGCCGCGCACAATCCATTCGGCTCACTCCCCGTGGCGAGGAGAAGATGCATCAGGTCCAGGACGCCCGCAATCAGGTGTTCCGGGAACGGTTGGGGGAATGGCCGGTCTCGGAGCTTCAGACTCTGGCCCGGTACATTGCAAAGCTGAACACTACGTACGAGCGGGATGGCTTCCCCAAGGACGAATCAAAAAGGGATCATGTGCAGTAGCGCAGATCCGGCGCAGAGAACGCGGAGCACAACACAAAAACGAAGGGCCCGACGCAACTGCGGCGGGCCCTTCGTTTAGTCAAGCAGTCGATTTGAAGTCATGAGGTCTCGAAGTCAGTCGGGCAATCTCAAGATCCGGGTCACAGCTCAGTCCGGAACGGATCAGCGGGCGCCTGACAGGAGGCCCGTAGTGAGTTCGTCGTTAAGGTCTGTGTTCAGCTCGCGCTCGAGGTCACGGCCATAGCGCTGGGAGAACTCCTGCGGGACGGTGTCCGGAACTGCCACTCCCTCAGCAATGGCCACGCGGTCGCTGACCTCGCGGAGCATGCCGGACAAGGGAACATCCAGGGCCGAGCAGATCGATGAAAGCAGCTCCGAAGAGGCTTCCTTCTGGCCGCGTTCCACTTCGCTCAAGTAGCCGAGCGAAACCCGGGCACTGTGTGAGACTTCGCGGAGGGTACGGCCTTGGCGCTGGCGGACATCGCGAAGGACATCACCAATTTCGTGACGAAGAACAACCATCTTGCGCTCCTTCTGTTCGCTCTTAGCCTGATCGGCGAGGCCCACATCCTTCCAGCGGACAACGCCGTTTACGGATACGGGCTGCTTTACCATCTGTATCGCCTTGCTCCCTCATACTTCAGGTTCACCATTCAGGGGAACCAGTGTGGTCTTTTTATCCTAGGCGCCTCCGCGATCCGGAAGCGACACAATGTAACAACTATTGGGATTCAATTTTTGTTCCCGGCTACTTTACGCCCGGTAGCTTTAGGAAGGAAGCGCTTTCAGCAACTGTTCCAGGGCCGCCGCACACGCCTGCCCACGGATCTCCGCCCGGTTCCCTTGGAAGTCATAGGATGACGCAAAAGATCCTGCCGCAGTGGCGATGCCTATGAACACCCTGCCAACCGCTTGACCATCATGCGGTTCGGGGCCGGCGACGCCGGTACTTGATACTCCGATATCGGCGCCGCAGAGGGTCCGGACACCTGCTGCCATGGCTTCCGCAACCCTGCCATCCACTGAACCGACTTCCGCCAGGAGTTCCGACGATACGCCAAGAACAGCGCTCTTGACCTCGTTCTGGTAGGCCACCACGCCCCCTTGCAGCATGGCTGAGGCCCCGGGGGTATCGGCCAAAACCGCTGCGATCATGCCGGCAGTGATGGATTCACCGGTCGCCACGGTGATGCCGTGTTCCCGGGCCTTCGTGACTGCGGCTTCCGCACTTCTGTGAAGGTTGCTCATGACGCGCTCCCGTCCGGCCGCCGTTTGGAAGGCAGGCCCTGTGCCCGCAGTTTAAGCGCTTCCACGACATACTGCACGCCTGTCCATACAGTGATCGCGACCGCAACAAGCATGACTCCGAGAGCAAGGACTCCCAGCCATGGCGCCAGGGCTGCCAGCGGAATGACGTAGAGGAAGATCGCCAGGGTCTGTACTACGGTTTTCAGCTTCCCGCCACGCGAGGCCGGAATCACACCGTAGCGGATGACGAAGAACCGGAGGGCTGTGATGCCCCACTCGCGGACAAGAATCAGTATGGTGATCCACCATGGCAGTTCGTTCAGGATTGACAGCATCACCAACGCTGATCCGATGAGCAATTTATCCGCGATGGGATCGGCAATTTTTCCGAAGTCGGTTACGAGGCCGCGGCTGCGGGCGATGTCGCCGTCGAGCTTGTCGGTGTAAATCGCGACGGCGAACGCCACCACGGCCGCCCAACGCCAGAAGCCGTGGCTGCTGTTATCGGCGGCAAGGAACCACACGAAGAATGGCACCAACACAATCCGGAGCATGGTCAGGATGTTCGGCAGATTCCAGATTCCCGAGGAGGAACCGGTGCTGTGGGCCTCGGTGCTAGTCACCTTCCTAGGCTACCGTCCGGTGAGCGACCAGGCGTCCTCGGAGCCATCTTCGTCGTCCGGGGTGCCGTCGGCGCCGTCGTAATACTCAACGTTCTGCTTGCGGTTCTCCAGGTCTGAAGCGACGAGGTCTTCTGCATAACCGCCCTGGGCGATGTTGGCATTGGCGTTGTCACTCAGGGCTGCCGTGTGCGAGTCAGGGGTGGCCGGCGCTTCCTGTCCCTTCATTGCTGCCAATACCGGCGCGAGGTCGTCAGGCTTGACCAGGACATCGCGTGCCTTCGATCCCTCCGACGGACCCACCACACCGCGGGACTCCAGCAGGTCCATCAGGCGGCCCGCCTTCGCAAACCCCACCCTGAGTTTGCGCTGGAGCATTGAGGTGGAACCGAATTGGGTGGTCACCACGAGCTCCGTGGCCTGCAGCAGCACCTCGAGGTCATCGCCGATGTCGTCGTCGATCTGCTTCTTGGGGGCCTCGGCGGCGACGTCGTCCCGGTAGGTTGCCTGGAGCTGGCCCTTGACGTGCTCAACAACTTTGTGGATTTCCGATTCGGTCACCCAAGCACCCTGTACGCGCATGGCCTTGGAGGCGCCCATCGGCAGGAAGAGGGCGTCACCCTGACCAATGAGCTTCTCGGCCCCCGGCTGGTCGAGGACCACGCGGGAGTCAGTGACGGAGGAGGTGGCAAAGGCCATTCGGGATGGCACGTTGGCTTTGATCAGGCCGGTGACAACGTCCACGGACGGGCGCTGGGTGGCCAGCACCAGGTGGATTCCCGCGGCACGGGCAAGCTGCGTGATGCGGACGATGGAATCTTCCACATCGCGGGGAGCCACCATCATGAGGTCGGCGAGTTCGTCTACGATCACCAGCAGATACGGATACGGGCGGATGACACGCTTGGAGTCGACGGGCGGGTGGACCTTCCCGGCACGGACTGCTTTGTTGAAGTCGTCAATGTGCTTGAAGCCGTAGTTGGCGAGGTCGTCGTACCGGGCGTCCATCTCGCGGACCACCCACTGCAGGGCTTCCGCCGCCTTCTTCGGATTGGTGATGATGGGTGTGATCAGGTGGGGTACGCCCTCGTAGGCGGTGAGCTCCACGCGCTTGGGGTCCACCATGACCATCCGCACCTCGTCCGGGGTGGCCCGCATCAGGATTGAGGTGATCATGGAGTTGACGAAGGAAGACTTACCCGCGCCGGTGGCACCGGCGACGAGGAGGTGAGGCATCTTCGCGAGGTTCGCGACAACGTAGCCGCCTTCGACGTCCTTGCCAACCCCCATCACCATGGGGTGGTCCGTACGACGGGCATTCTGGCTGCGGAGCACATCACCAAGCGACACCGTCTCGCGGTCGGTGTTGGGGATCTCGATGCCGATCGCCGATTTGCCGGGAATCGGGCTCAGGATGCGCACATCCGAGCTGGCCACAGCGTAGGAGATGTTCTTGGACAGGGCAGTAACGCGCTCCACCTTAGTGCCAGGTGACAACTCAATCTCGTAACGCGTCACAGTGGGTCCGCGGCTGAAGCCGGTGACCTGCGCCTCCACATTGAACTGGTTGAGCGTTTCGGTCAGCGAGGCCACGATGGCGTCGTTGGCTTCAGTGCGCTCCTTGGGAATGGATCCGGGCGTCAGGACATCCGACGACGGCAGGGTATAGGTGACATCCCCGGCCAGCGAAAGCTGCTCCGTACGCTGCGGGATGGGCGTCGGCGGCGGGGCGGGGGCCACAGGATTCGCGGGTACGGGGTTCACCGGAACACCTGACGGCTTCGACGGGGCCGCGTTAAGGGATCCAGCGGCCACCATGCCGGGTGTCACGAGGGGAATGGCCTCGGTGGCGTTCTCCCCGGCCATGTCAGTCCGGGAGCCAAGACCCTGGGCCGCCTTGATCTTTTCGATGGCGATTTCGGCTTGGGTGGGTCGCCGGACCCCGGGCGCGGCCGCCGCGGACCGCTTGTCACCCTTGGAGCCGGGCTCGTCGTCGTCGATGACCGGAGTCTCAAAGGCTTCGTCCCCGACGTAGCCTTCCAGACCGGCGTCGGTGTCCTGGTCTTTGCCGAAGAGCCGCATGCGCTTTTTCTTCTTGGGTGATTCCGCCGCCGAATCGCCGTACAGGTAGCTGCGGTCATGACCGTTCGCGTGATCCCCGGGCTCTTGGAGATCAATGCCCATGAGATGTTCATAAGCGCCCTTGAGCCGGCGTGGAATGGCTCCGAAGGGAGTTGCCGTGACAACAAGCAGGGACGTGAATGCGAGCAGTCCATAGACCATCAGCGGCACGGCGACGTGAATAGCGGCCAAGGGGGACGCCGCCAGGAATCCCAGCATTCCGCCTGCTTGCCGGAGGCCCTCGAAGCCATCCGACACGGTCGGCTGGCCACCTATGATGTGCGCCAGAGCCGACCCGGCGAAGGTCATGATCAGGAAGCCGATGCCGATCCGGTTGTTACCGCGGCTGTCTGCCGGCTGCCGGAACAGACGGACGGCGCAAACCAGCAGCATTAGCGGAAGCAGCAGTGACATCCAGCCAAAGGTCCCGTTGACCACGGCATAGACGGCATCGGGGAACCAGCCCTTCATCCCCCACCAGGCGAACGTTGCGATGAAGACGGCGAGAGCAAAGTTGAAGAGCCCCGCTCCGTCCCTGCGGTCCTCCGGTGCCAGATCGCTGACGTCATGGCCTATGCGGCGAACACCGCCGCCAATGAGGTGGCCGATCCCCAACCAGGCACCGGACAGCATCCGCATGGGCCACGGCTGGTGGGGAACGACGGCGGGCATCTGCCGGGTTCGGGCAGCGGTGCCGCTGGTGGACCGGGCGGTTTTGGGCGCGGAGGAGCCTGTGCCCCGGCCGGAGGCGGTGCCTGATTTGCTGCGGGAGTTTCCTCTAGGCGTGGAGGAAGTACGTGTCGCCATAGCTGCCACGCTACCTGAGGCAGGCCGGAATTCCGCGGATTTCCGGGCCCGGCTGATCCATGTTGCCCGGCGGCCCGAGCTTGCATGGATCCGATCCTGCCACCTACAATCAGCCCATGCGCTTCTCGACCTGCTCCTCTTGGTGGTCCGCCTCCTAGGCGGACAGACGCGCGCACCATTACGCTCACGACCGCCTCGCCAGGCGGTCGTTTTTTTGCGGCACCGGTCGGTGAGGTGGACTCAATTTCAGGGACTGCCAATGACCTCGCTCCTCTCCCGCCTCGTCGAATCCTCCGCCGATGCTTCAACCCCTTTCGCTGTCATCCGGCGCCACGAGTCTGACCTCGTCGACGTCCTTACCGGCGAGATCGTCGATGTGGAAAAGCTGGCAGACATCCCGCTCGACGGGAGTCGGAGCGGGTGTGATGTCCTGGCGCTTGTGCCCTTTCGCCAGGTTAGGGAGCGCGGATTTGCCGCCACAGACGACGGCGCCCCGCTCCGCTGCCTCCTGGTGAAAGAGCGCGACACCGTGACCCTGGATGATGCCCTGGCAGCTCTTCCCGAGGTTGAGGTACCCATCGGCTCTTTGGGATTCGACACCACAGACGAGGACTATGCAGAGATAGTGCGCCGTGTTGTGAGCGAGGAAATCGGGCGAGGCGAAGGCGCCAACTTCGTCATCCGCCGATCGTTCCGGGGCTCCACCTCCGTCTCGCCTGCAACAGCCGTGCTCGCCTGGATGCGTACGCTGCTCCTGTCAGAGCAGGGCGCGTACTGGACCTTCGCCGTCCACTCCCCCGGCCATTCCCTGGTAGGGGCAACCCCCGAGCGGCACGTCTCCGTCAGGGACGGCCTGGTGACGATGAATCCGATTTCAGGAACGTTCCGGCACCCGGCCGAGGGCCCGACGCCTGAAGGCGTCCTGAAGTTCCTGTCCGACGTCAAAGAGAGCGACGAACTCTTTATGGTGGTGGACGAGGAAATGAAGATGATGAGCAGCATTTGCCCGACGGGTGGCCGCATTCTGGGCCCGTACCTGAAGCAAATGTCCAGGCTCAGCCATACGGAGTATTTGCTCGAGGGGCGTACTGATTTGGACCTCCGGGACGTTCTCCGGGCCACAATGTTCGCCCCGACAGTCACCGGGTCCCCTATGGAAAACGCCTGCACCGTTATCCAACGCCATGAACAGGGTGGGCGGGGATACTACTCAGGCGTCCTGGCGTTCTTCGAGTCGCGGACGGATGGCAGTGGTGCCGTTTCCTATGAGCTCGATGCACCGATCCTTATTCGCACCGCCCATCTCGACGGCGATGGACTTGTCACTTTGTCAGCAGGAGCGACTCTTGTTCGGTTGTCCACCCCGGAAGGCGAGGTGGCGGAGACGCACGCAAAGGCGTCGGGGATGCTCGCTGCCCTGGGGCTTATCCCGCAGGCTCCACCGCAGCCGGCAATCAACCTGAACGCCCAGCCAGGAGTTGCTGAAGCGCTCGTGGAGCGGAATCATCAGCTGGCGAGCTTCTGGATCCGCTCCCAAGGATGGGAACAACATCCTCCCTTCGCCGGCACTACAGCCCTGGTCATTGACTGCGAGGACCAGTTCACCGAGATGCTTGCCCACCAGCTGCGCCACTTGGGGCTGCGGACTTCTGTGGCCCGCTGGGATTCGGTGGAAGACATTTTGACGCCGGATCTGGTGGTGTTCGGTCCTGGTCCGGGAGACCCCCGCGACCTCGATAACGTCCGGCTCGAGACGGTGCGCGCTCTCCTGCGTTCCCGGCTGGATCTCGGCAGGCCTTTGCTGGCTGTCTGCCTGAGCCACCAGATTCTGTCGATGCTTGCCGGGCTTCCAGTCGAGGCCTTGCCGACACCACGTCAGGGGGTGCGGCTGCAGACAAATGTGTTCGGGACGGGCGCTGCCCTTGGCTTCTACAACACCTTCAGCCCGGTGGCGGAAGGCGACCAGCTTGTCACCCCAAGGCTCAATCTCGATATCTCGGCAGAGGACGGTTTTGTCGTGGCCCTGAGAGGCGCTGGAGTCGCCTCGATTCAGGGACACTTGGAGTCGGTTCTTTCGTCCGATGGCCTCGCGACACTGGAGTGCCTCGTGGGATACACGTTGGCGAGGGATAGAGCTCCCGTATATGACTGAGCCGGTATAGGACTCAGGCGGAGGATACGAAAAAGACCCGGTTCTCAGAACCGGGTCTTTTCGTACTTGATGGAGCATGAAACGGTGTTCTGAGACTATGCCTCCAGAACCACCGGGATGATCATGGGGCGACGGCGGAGCTTGCGGTTGACCCACGTCCCGACCACGCGGCGGACAACCTGCTGGAGTTGATGGGTTGTGTGATCTGTGTGGTTGAGCACTGCTTCTTCCAGTGCTGCATTGATCCTCGGAATGATGTCATCGAACACAGAGTCGTCCTCGGCAACGCCGCGGGCATGGATTTCCGGCCCGGAGACAACCTTGCCGGTTGCCCGGTTGATGACCGTGATGATGGAGATGAAGCCTTCGTCCCCGAGGACACGGCGGTCTTTCAGATCGGCGTCTGTGATCTCACCGACACTGGAACCGTCGACATAGACGAAGCCAACCTCCACCTGGCCAACAACGTCGGCCCGATGGTCTTTAAGGTCGATTACAGTGCCGTTGTCGGCGAGCAGGATGCTTTCGGCCGGCACTCCCGATTCCTCGGCGATCTTGCCGTTGGCGATCAGGTGCCGGGTTTCGCCGTGCACCGGCATGGCGTTCAGCGGCTCAAGAATGTTGTAGCAATAAAGGAGTTCGCCTGCGGCGGCGTGGCCGGACACGTGGACCTTGGCGTTGCCCTTGTGGATTACGTCGGCACCGAGCTTGAGCAGCCCGTTGATGATGCGGTAGACGGCGTTCTCGTTGCCCGGAATGAGGCTGGACGCCAGGATAACGGTGTCACCCTCGCCCACGATTACCCGGTGGTCTCCGTTGGCCATCCGGGACAATGCAGCCATCGGTTCGCCCTGTGAGCCGGTGGACATAAGGACCACGCGGTTGTCGGGAAGGTTGTCGATGTTCTTGATATCGACGACGACGCCGTCCGGCACGTCCAGGTAGCCAAGTTTCGCGGCAATTGCCATATTGCGGACCATCGAACGGCCCACAAAGGCGACATTGCGGTTATGTTTGACCGCAGCGTCCAGTACCTGCTGCACCCGGTGGATGTGCGATGAGAACGAGGCGACAATGATACGTTTCGTTGCCTGGCCGAAGAGGCGGTCCAGGGTGGGTCCGATTTCCTTTTCAGCGGTGGTGAACCCGGGAACGTCGGCGTTGGTGGAGTCCGACATGAACAGGTCGACACCCTCTTCGCCCAGCTTGGCAAAGTGACGAAGGTCGGTGATCCGGCCGTCCAGGGGCAACTGATCCATCTTGAAATCGCCCGTGTGCAGGACCGTGCCGCCGGCCGTGCGGATGAAGACAGCCAAAGCGTCGGGGATCGAGTGGTTCACGGCCACGAATTCGCATTCGAAGGGGCCGAACTTCTCTACTTGCCCTTCGGTGACAGTGAGGGTGTAGGGCTTGATGCGGTGTTCCTGCAGCTTCGCCTCGATGAGGGCAAGCGTCAGTTGCGATCCGATCAGGGGGATGTCGTTGCGGAGGCGCAGGAGGTAGGGAACCGCACCGATGTGATCCTCGTGGCCATGCGTGAGGACGACAGCGACGATGTCATCCATCCGGTCCTCGATGTAAGAGAAATCGGGCAGGATCAGGTCAACGCCCGGCTGGGTTTCCTCAGGAAAGAGGACACCGCAGTCGACAACGAGGAGCTTGCCGTCGATTTCGAAGACCGCCATGTTGCGGCCGATCTCGCCAAGTCCTCCCAGCGGGACAATACGAAGAGTGCCTTGCGGAAGTTTCGGAGGCGTGACAAGGCCGGGTAGGGCTACTTGGGTCATAATGCACTTCTTTCCAGGCGGAAGAGTGCTGGTCCTAATCCGTCAGGAAAAGACCAGCCCTCCTTGCGCCAAATCCTCGCGGATGGTTTCGATCTCGGCTTCGTCCGGCTCCACGAGGGGCAAACGGACAATCGAGTTGGGCAGGACTCCCTGCCATTTAAGAATTTGTTTGGCCGCGACGGCCCCTTGGACGCGGGTCATTGTTGCGCGCACTACGGGCTCAAGCTCCAAGTGGATCTTGCGCGCAGTTCCCAGGTCGTTGGCGTTGACGGCGTCGATCAGTTCGCGGAAGCGGCGGGTGGCAACGTGGGTGGTGACCCCCACCAGCCCCACGGCGCCCATGGCCATCCAAGGAAGGGTCAGTCCGTCGTCGCCGGAGTAGAAGAGGAGGTCGGTCTCAGCCATAACCCGTGTGGCGGCAGCGAAATCTGCTTTGGCGTCCTTGACGGCGACAATATTCGGGTGCTGGGCAAGACGGATCATGGTTTCGGGCTGGATCGGGATGGAGGACCGGCCCGGGATGTCGTAGACCATGACTGGGACATCGGTAGATGATGCGATTTTCTCGAAGTGGGCGCGGACGCCACCCTGGCTGGGCTTGTTGTAGTAAGGCGTGACGATCAGGAGGCCGTCTACGCCCAAGGCTGCAGCCTGCTGGGAAAGATGCACTGAGTGTGCTGTGTCGTTGGTCCCGGTGCCGGCAATAATAGCGGCGCGGCCTCCGACTGCTTCCTTTACGGCACGGAACATTCCGAGGTTTTCCGCGTCGGTGAGGGTGGAGGTTTCCCCTGTGGTTCCGGTTACCACCAGGCCGTCGCAGCCGTCGTCGACCAGCTTGTTGGCGAGCTCTGCGGCCTGCTTATAGTCGACCTCACCGTCGGAAGTGAAAGGGGTGACCATAGCGGTCAGGAGGGTCCCGAAGCGGTGCGAGCGAATGTCAGAGTCAGCCATAGGAAAAACGTTACCTTGTCTGCAGCGTGTTAGAACAACGGCATCGGGGTGATGAACGTCAAACGCGTTGAGAAGTCAGTACTCTTGTGTCCACTCTTTTGTCACTGCGAAGGGTCCGGAAGAGCTTCTCTTGCCGGCAGCCAGCCTCCTAGACTAGGGCGATGAGGCCGGAAGTCCGCTCGATACGCTTGCGAACCGGGGTGTCGTTGGCGTGCCTGATCGAAGACCGTCAACGCGACAGCAGCGGCGCTGGGAACCTGACTGACACTCCTCTGCTCCTTGTTCATGCCTGGACGGAATCCAGGGGCAGCTTTGATCGCCTGCGTCCGCTGCTAGCGGGGAGGCGCGTGGTGGCCCCGGATCTTCGAGGCCACGGAGATTCCGATAAGACGGAGACCGGCTACTCCCTGCCCGAGGTGGCGGACGATCTTGCCGCTCTTCTGGACGCGCTTGCTCTGCCCAAGGCCGTGGTCATCGGCTCCTCCAGCGGAGGGTATGTCGGCCAGCAGCTTGCCGTTTCGCATCCGGAACGGGTCGCAGCACTTGTGTTGATTGGCTCCCCACTTAGCCTCCATGGCAGGGCTCCTTTTGCCGACGAAGTTGACCAGCTGCCCGATCCTGTACCGGAAAGCTGGGTGCGCGACTCCCTCTCCTGGTTCACGCTGTTTCAGCCCGTTCCCAAGGAATACCTTGAGGACCGGGTCCGCGATGGCAGCAAAGTGCCCGCCCGGATCTGGAAGAGCAGCCTGGCTGGACTCGGTAACGCCGTTCCACCGACGGAGGCTGGAGAAATTCTTGCCCCGACCCTGATTCTCTGGGGCGGAAGAGACGATCTGCTGTCCCGTCAGGATGAGGAAACCTTGGCCCAACGGATTCCGCAGTCACGTCTTCGGATCTACGAAGAAGCGGGGCACGTGCTCCTCTGGGAGAATCCGGAGCAAATTTCCTCTGATGTAAATCGCTTCCTGGCGGACATCCCGGTCTGAGATCCGGGCCTCGACCTGTCTGACGCCGGCTAAGCGATGAGGCGGACCAACCGATGACGCCGGCTAAGCGATGAGGCGGGCTATCCGGCGCGGTAGCGTTCAATCGCGCCGTGACGCAAGGTGGTGGTGAGCACCTCGGAGCCAACTCCGGCCGCCTGCTTGATCAGGAGTCCGTCCGGCCCCCAGAACCCGCTGAGCCCGCATGAGCTTCCGAGGTCCGTGATGCCTCCGAGATTGGCTACCAGCGTGAACATCCTGTTGTCCATGGCGCGGGCGCCCAGATGCAGACCGAGCCGGTGGCTTTCGACGTCGGTGTAGAGAGCAGACACAGCATACATATCGGCTCCCGCTTGGGCGGCAGAATCGGCGTGGTCAGGGTGCGCAGCGTCGTAACAGATTGCCAGGGCCACCTTCCAGCCATCCACCTCGATCAACCTGACCCCGTCGCCCGCCGTGAACAGTTCCAGTTCCGGCCCGTGGAGTCGGGATTTGAAGGCGAGATCAATTGTTCCTTCAGGATGGATGCCAAGTGCCGCAAGCCGCCGGGTACCGTCTTCCTCCGCCCAGGGCGCACCAATTACTGCTGTGATTCCCGTCCGGCGACAGATCTCTCTGATCGGATCCAGACGCCGATCACCATCGGTGATCCACTGCTGCGGCTCTTGGAGCAGTGCCAGGGAATAGCCAGTAACCGAGAGCTCCGGAAAAACGACAAACCTCGTGCCGTGGGAAGCGGCGTCCTCAATGAGCGCCACATGTTCGGGCACGTTGGCTGCCACACCCCCGTAGAGGGCTCGGTATTGGATGACAGAGACGGTCAAGGGGGAAGTCACAGCGCCAGTTTAGGTCGAAATGCCCCGGCGCCGTCCACTGTTGCCGGCACCGGCATCCCTTCCTTCCGGCAGCGGCAGGCCCTTGCCGGAATCAGGCCCGCCGCAGTATCGCTGAACAGCCTCCTCCTTCAGCGACTCAGCCCACGCCGCGAGGCGTTGGGCGGCCCGGACATAGTGGAAAAGTTCCGTGGGGGTCAGTGCCTCCACATCAGTCTCAGCAAGCCTCCGTGCCAGCTCAGCTCCCACTGGCTGCGCCGCCAGCGCGGCGCCTTCCCCGTTCCACTGGACATCCTCTGAAGACTCGCCGGCTACCAGCCGCCGGAACAGGAAATCCACAACACCGGGGCTCATGGCTTTCAGGACTCCTGACGGATCGGGCTCACGTCCGGGAAGACCACCCTCACGAAAACCGCGTTCAGGCAAGCTGCGTTCAGGCAAGCGGCCCTCAGAAAAGCTGTGTTGAGGAACGCTGCGTTCAGGAAAAACCGGCTCCATAGGACTGCTCATGCCGTTCATGCTATTCGAACATATATTCGAACACAAGTGCCTGTTCCTGGGCGCCCGGAGTATCAACCGGACCTGCGGGGACGGGATGTGAGACGATCGGCTCATGACCTCCCGTGGCACCGCTGCAGCCGGCCGGACCACCAAGCGCGGTCAATCAACTGGCAGGCTGGCCGGTATTGACGCAGCCCGGGGCCTGGCGCTGCTCGGCATGATGGCCACCCATTTACTGCCCACCTTTGAGCGGACCGCGGCTCTGACCCCGACATGGGTTGGCCTGACCTTCTCGGGCCGGGCTGCTGCCCTGTTTGCGGTGCTGGCAGGAATCGGGCTTGCCCTGTCCACAGGGAAAGAGCGCCCACTGGCGCGGGACCAACTGTGGGCCGCGAGGCGCGGTGTGGCGCTCAGGGCTTTGGTGATTGCCGTCGTCGGGCTCTTCCTTGGTGGCCTCGATGTCAACGTCGCTGTGATCCTGGTCCACTACGCATTGTTGTTCCTGTGCGTGCTGCCATTCCTGGGGATGAGCGTGAAGCGTCTTTGCATCACGGCAGGTACTTGGATCCTGGTCTCTCCCCTTGTCGCATTCATGCTGAGGCCTTGGCTTCTTTCGGCCTCCCCTCCCCTGAAGCTGGGGCACAATCCGAAATGGGAGGATCTGGGGACGCCGGCCCAACTCCTGGGTGATTTGCTGTTCACGGGGTATTACCCGGTCTTCCAGTGGCTCAGCTACCTGCTCGTCGGCCTGGTCATCGGACGGCTTGCCCTGACCAAGGCCGCAGTCCCCGTTCTGCTGCTGGCCGTTGGAACGGGGGTTGCCGTCGTCGCCAAGTGGTTCGGCGTGGTGATGATGAATGACTGGGGCGGCAAGGATGCATTGCAGGCACTGATCGGGGATCCTTCCTATCCCCTGGACAGTGTGCTTCAGGTCAATCTGTCCGGCGTGCAACAAACCGGTTCGTGGTGGTGGCTCGCATCAAGCGCTCCACACTCGGGGACCACGCTGGACCTGATTCACACCTCGGCAGTGGCGGCAGCAGTTGTTGGCGCCTGCCTCTTGCTGGGAAGGCTCGGGGAATGGCTTGCCCTGGACCTTCTCCTCCCTTTGAGGGGTGCGGGAGCCATGACCCTGACCCTTTACACAGCGCACGTGTGGGTCGTTGCCGCCATGTACCGCCAACCTCTGCCACAGGGGTGGACCGAGGATGGCATGTACTTCGCCCATGCGGCCACTGCAGTGTTGGTTGGAACCCTCTTCGCCATCCTCAAATGGCGCGGGCCGCTTGAATGGGTAGCGCACGCGGCAAACCAGGTAGGCCGCTACCAACCGGCACAGGTCCGGTAACCACAGCGCGTCCGGTAACCACAGCGCGTCGCGTGACCGCCACTCCGGTAGCCGGCCCCAGTCCGGCCGCCACCGGCGCATCTGTGCCGATGACCGGGCTCATCGGCACGTCTAGCCGGGCATGCCCCGAAACAGTTTCACGGCATCCCTCATGGACGCCCTGGCCCGCTTCCGGTCCCCGGCCGCGTCATAGGCGCAACTCAGCCGGAACCACGAACGCCAGTCCCCGGGGGCTGCCTCAGCCTCTTCACGGTACTTCTCGAACTCGAGGTCAGCCGCTTCCCTGATGATCCGGCCGGCAGGGGTGCGGGGAAGGTTATCCACCGGAAGCCCGCCCTCGGCTTCCAGGACCTTGGCCATCTGCTCTGTACGGGCACCGAACATCAGCTCCCGGATCAATGCCCAGGCGCCGATGACTGGAAGGACCAGATAGCCGGCCCCGATGGCCTTGGCAACAAGGTTGGGATCAAGCAGCAGCAGGACAGAGCGCTGGAACGCGACCACGAGGTAGAAGACGAGCAGGAGCGTGACAGCACCCACCCAGATTTTTGTGCGGCTTTTTCTCAAACTCGCCAGGATGTTGGGCACGGCGGCTTACAGCCCGAGATCCAGGTAGCCGTCCAGCCCCAGTGTGAGGCCGGGCCTGCCGCTGACACCGCGAACGCCCAGCAGCACGCCGGGCATAAATGACGCGCGGTCGAACGAATCATGGCGGAATGTCAGCTGCTCCCCCGGGCCACCCAGCAGCACCTCCTGATGGGCCACCAGACCCCGCAGGCGCACACTGTGGACCCGCACGCCATCGACGTCACATCCGCGGGCCCCTTGGAGCTCCGAGGTCGTGGCGTCGGGACTTGCAGAGACACCGGCGGCGCTGCGCTCGGCGGCGATCAACTGGGCGGTGCGGAACGCTGTACCCGACGGCGCGTCCACCTTGTCCGGGTGGTGCAGTTCAATAATCTCCACTGACTCGAAGTACTTGGAGGCCTTGGCTGCAAACGCGGAAGCGAGGACCGAACCGAGCGCGAAGTTTGGTGCGATAAGAACCCCGACAGCAGGGTAGCCAGCCAGGAGGGAGCGGAGGCCTTCAAGGCGTTCCCCGTTCCAACCCGTGGTGCCGACCACCGCGTGCATACCGTGTTCGACGGCGAACCGGACGTTTGCCTCGGTGCTCTCGGGGACTGTCAGGTCCACTACAACAGCGGCACCTGAGTCAACGAGCGAGTCGAGGGAATCCTTGCGTCCCAATGCCGCGACGAGCAACAGGTCCGGCGCGGCTTCGATCGCTTTGACGGCTTCGGCGCCCATGCGCCCGTTCGCGCCCAGGACGGCGACTGCGAGTTGTTCGGTCATGGCGTTAACCCTACCGCCGGGGGTCAGGCGCCTGCGCCCACCCACTCAACAGTCCCGTCACTGAAAAACTGTTCCTTCCAGATGGGAACCTGTTCCTTGATCCGGTCCACCAATTCCGAGCACACGGCGAACGCCTGGCCTCTATGCGCTGCTGAAACGGCGCAAACCAGGGCGGGGTCGCCAATTTCCAGTGTTCCCACCCGGTGGGCGGCCCAGATCCTCACGACGGGTCCCTCCGCTCCAGCGGAATATTCGGCAACAAGCTGTGCGACGACGTCGGCCATTACCTGGTGTGCCGTGGGGTGGGCGCTGTAGCTGAGACGCTCAACCGCCTTGCCGCCGTCGTGGTTCCGAACGACTCCGCTGAAGCTGACCACGGCGCCGGCCGTATCCGATTCGACAGCGGCGATGGCCTGATCCACCGAAATGGGTTGGTCGCTCAAGACGGCATGTACCACTTCGAAGCTGGATTCAATGCCCATTGCTTCCCTCCAATTGATCACAGAGGTGCCCGATGACCGGATCAAGCACCGTCAATCCGTCCATGACACCTTTCGGCGATCCCGGCAGGTTCACGATGAACGTTGACCCTGCCGCCCCCGCATAACCGCGGCTTAACATGGCCATAGGCGTCTTCGCCCGGCCAGCCTGCCGCATGCCCTCCATGATTCCCGGGATTTCACGATCAAGCAGGGGAAGGGTCATCTCGGGGGTGAGATCGTCAGCGTTGAGTCCAGTGCCTCCGCTGGTAATGACGACGGCGGGCCGCTGGGTCAGCAGCGCGCGGATAGCGGCCCCCACGGGTTCCCCGTCCGGAACCACCATGGCAGGGAACGGCTCGAAGCCGTGCTCGGTCAGCCAATCGATGATGACCGGTCCCGTTTCGTCCTGGTAGATCCCTGCCGCAGCCCTCGTTGAGGCGATGACGACGCCGGCCTTCCGCCCGGTGATCTCTCCGTGGCGGTGTGGTTCGGAAGTGCTCACAGTGCCCAGTCCCCGCTCTTGCCGCCGCTTTTGGCGAGCACTTTGATGTCGGTCAGGACTGCGTGCTTGTCCACTGCCTTGATCATGTCGTAGACACTGAGGGCGGCTACCGACGCCGCCGTAAGGGCTTCCATTTCGACGCCGGTGACCCCCCGGGTCCGGACGGTCGACAGCACGACCACTGAATCCTCTGCCAGCTCAAAATCCACTGTCACTTTGGAAATGGGCAAGGGGTGGCACAGCGGAATGAGCTCAGGCGTCTTTTTTGCGGCCATGATCCCTGCCACCCGGGCAACGGCCAGGGCATCTCCCTTGGGCAGGCCGCCTGACCCAAGCAGGGAGAGGACTTCGGCGGTGCTGCGCACTGTGGCTGTCGCTGTTGCCTCGCGGGTTGTTTCCGCTTTCGCTGAAACATCGACCATCTGGGCGGTTCCGTCACTTCGCAGATGGGTCAGGGCGGCGGCGTTGTCTTGATCGTTCACAGGATCCATACTTCCACTTCTGCGCCCTCAGCGAGCGCCGCGGTCCCGGCAGGGACATGTACCAGGGCATTGGAATGGGCCAGGGCATGGACCAGGTGGGACGACGGCCCGCCCTCAAGCCTGACACTGCCGTCAGCAAGGAAGGTGCCGCGGCGGACCTGGTGCTTCCCTTCAGGGGATGTGAGCGGCTCCGCCAGGCGGGCCTTGACCGCCGGGCGCGCGGCCGGAGCCCCCAGCAAGGAGGTCAGCACTGGCCTGAGGAACATCTCGAAGGAAACGAGGCAACTGACGGGGTTCCCGGGAAAGCCGAGGAAGGGCACGCCGTCGAAGGTTCCTATCCCCTGCGGACCGCCGGGTTGCATCGCGACGTGGAGAAATTCAACGTCGTAATCCTCCATGGCCTGGCGGACCACTTCGTAGGCGCCCTTGCTGACGCCTCCGGTGGAAACAATGAGGTCCATCCCCTGGGAATGGTCGCGCAGCAGTGCCTGTAGTTCCTGCGGGTCGTCGGTGGCGATTCCGGTGCGGGTCACGTGGAGGCCGGCCTGCTCCATGGAGGCCGCCAGGAGGGTGCCGTTGGCGTCATAGATTTTCCCGGGATCAAGCGGAAGCCCTGGTTCCACTACTTCGTCTCCGGTGGTGATCAGCAGTACCTTTGCCGGTGAGTACACCTCCACATCCGCCATCCCCAGTCCGGCGAGGAGCCCGAGCTGGCCCGGGCCCAGATGCGTTCCTGCAGAAAGCGCCAGCTCGCCTGAAGCGATATCGCTGCCAGCTGCGCGGATAAAAGTTCCCGCCGCGGTGGCGGGCAACCGGACCAGCGCCTCGGCACCGGGGGCGGGAAAGGAATCGGGAACTGCCCGTTCAATAGGCACGACGGCGTCGGCCCCCACGGGCATCATGGCCCCGGTCATGATGGGGACGGCGGTTCCGGGCTCCAGGATCGATGCGCCGGCACCTGCAGGAACCGGAGCGGCCACCCGCAGTTCAGTGCCTCCGGGAGGAACGTCAGCACTGCGGATGGCAAAGCCATCCATCTGGGAGTTAGCGAACGGCGGCAGGTCGAGGGGTGCGTGGACGTCGTCCGCGAGCGCCCGGCCCAGCGCATCGAGGAGGGGGAGGCGTTCTGTCCGGCCGGATGATGTGAGCGGTTTCAGCAGATCCCTGACTGCTGACCTGTGCTCGCCCACCGATCTGTGCGCCTCCACGCTGCTGTGCCTGTGCGGGGTGGAGTCCATAATCCTGCCTTCGGTGGGAGCTGCTACGACGTCACGACCACTCTAACTGTGTGATAGCCGGTAGCTCCGTCAGGGGCGACGGGCCGGCGTTCTTCCACCTGCGCAGCGCCGTCCAGATCGGTTGCACGAACCTGCACTTCGTACTGCCCCGGTGTGAACTCCAGGGGCAATTGCCACTGGTACCACGTATCGCGGGAAATGCCCGGGGCCAACCGCGCCTCTTGCCACTTCCCCCTGTTCACACGGAGCTCCACCTTACTGATCCCCGTGTGCTGCGCCCAGGCCACGCCGGCGAAGGTGGTTGCGCCCGTCTTCACCACCCTGTCCGTGGTGGGCACATCGATCCGGGATGACATCTTGATGGGACCCCGTTCGCTCCAGCCCCGCGGAGTCCAGTAGCCGACGTCGTCCGCAAACCTGGTCACCTTCAGCTCGGTGAGCCATTTTGTGGCCGACACGTAGCCGTAGAGCCCCGGGACGATCATGCGGACCGGGAACCCGTGCTCCAGGGGCAGGGGTTCGCCGTTCATGCCTACCGCCAGAAGGGAATCCCTGCTGTCCGTCAGCGTTTCCAGCGGAGTCCCCGCCGTCCAGCCATCGGCGCTCCGGGACAGCACCATATCTGCGCCGCTCTTAACCCCGGCCATCAACAGCAGCTCACGCAGAGGCCACCCAAGCCACAAGGCGTTGCCGATGAGATCCCCACCCACTTCATTGGAAACACACGCGATGGTCACATGGCGTTCAATCAGCGGCTTGGCCAGAAGTTCAGCAAAATCCAGCTGAACCTCCCGCTCCACCATTCCCGTGACTTTGAGGGTCCAGGCGTCGGCATCCAGCGCAGGCACCCTCAAGGCGGTGTCGATCCGATAAAAGTCGGCGTTGGGGGTCACAAGCGGGCCGACTCCGTCCACGGCCACTTCGGCACCGGTCGGGATAGGCGGAGCTGAGGAGCGCGGCGGGGGAAGGACCAGCTTCCGCCGCACGTCATTCACTCCGACAACAGCACTGTTCAGGACGGCCGCCAGGACACCCCCGCCGGCGGCCAAGGCTCCTGCCCATCCCAGACCCTGCAGAAACCGGCGCCGGGCAGGTTGGCTGCGTGCGTCTTCGCGGAGCGCGGACTTTTGAAGTGTCTGCCCTTCGGCCGCTGGCTTTCGGGCCGCAGGCTCCTGGCCCGCCCGCTCCTGGCCCGCCTGCCCCTGGAGGCCAGGGGCCGCAAGGACGCCTCCGGAGATCAGTGCTGCCGCTTGCCAATTCTCCAGTTGTTGAATGAGCCGGCGCAGAAGGACGACACCCAGAACAGCCGCGACCAGAGGCCCGGCAAGGGCTTGTCCGGTGAATTGAGCACGGCCAAGCACTGCGAGGAATCCCACCACGCCGAAGATGCCGATCAGCCATACGCCTGCGAAACGCCGGCGCTGTTCCACGACACCGGCCACAGCCGCGAGCGCAGCAATAACTACGATCATGCCGACCAGCAATGCAAGCTTGTCCGCGGTGCCGAACGCCGCTATCGCCCAGTCCTTAACGGCAGGAGGCACGGCATCAATGACCGCTCCGCCTACCGCTGTCATAGGGGTAAGGGAAGGACTCAGAAAACCAGCTACGAGCTCACCACCTGCCACACCGGCTCCGATGGCCACGATGCCCGCTGACGCCGCCCACCGCTCAGGCCTTTCCATGGCTGCCTCCTTGATTTCCGTCGCCTGGCAATCCCGTCTGCTTCGAACCCTCCGCCGGGATACGGATGGAAAAGCGGCATCCCTCCCCCACATTGTGCACGGATACCGTGCCTCCATGAGAGCGGACAATCCCTGCCACCATGCTCAATCCGACCCCGGCCCCGCTGTAAGGCGTCCGTCCGTCTTCCAGAGTGCCGGTGACTGTCCCCCGATTTTGCCCGGCACGGCTCCGGGCAAGGTCCTTCTGCCAACCGGTCTCGAAAACATGCTTCAGGTCCTCCTCGGCTATCCCGCCGCAGCTGTCCCTGACGGACACCATTGCATCCTTCCCGTCGCGGCCAACCTCTACGTGCACCAGTGAGTCCCTGGCGCTGTACAGGATGGCATTGAGCACGACGTTGCGGATGGCCCGCCCCAGCGATGGACCGTCCGCCACGGCAAGGCACTCGCGTTCCCCTCCGCCGTCGAGCCTTATGTTCCTTTGGGCAGCCAACGGCGCGAGATCCGCGATGGCGTCACTGGCAAGGTCATAAAGGTCAAGTGGCTCGGAAGTCAGCTGCAGGGTACCGGCCTGGATCTTGGACAGCTCCAGGAGGTCATTCACCATTCCTGCCATCTGGTCTGTCTGGGAGATGATTTGGCGGTGGTAGCTGCCGGCGTCCTCCGCCATTCCGTCCTCCAGCGCTTCGGCCATGGCCCGCATGCTGGCCAGCGGCGTCCGAAGGTCGTGGGAAATCCAGGAGACCAGCTCCCGGCGCGATTTCTCCACCGCCGCCTCACGCTGGCGGGATTCTTCCAGCCGTCTGCTGCTCAGCTGCAGTTCCTCGGCGAGCGCTGCCAGTTCGGAACTCATGACGGGAACGGCGGTGCCGGCCTCCTTCCCGTGGCCAAGATCGCGGGCAGCATCAGCCAGGGCGCGTGCGTTCCGAGATACCCGTGCCCCCAGCATCAAGGACATGGCTACGGCGACGACGGCGGCAATGGCCAGGATGTACCACATGACTTCGAGGTCCCGGGCGGAAATAAACATCGCGTTGAAGGCGCTCACCATGCCCGCCGTCAGCACTGCGACCGTGGCAAGAACAGCGACGGAAATCTGGATGGCAAGGGAGGTCCGGCGCAGGGACCTGAGGACCAGCATGGAGGCGCCACCGATCACCACCGCCCACAGCAAGGCCCACGCGACGATGCCGAACAGCTCAGCGGCCTGCATCTGCAACACCCTCGTCTCCGGCCAGCCGAGGCTCGCTCACGGTAGAGGGATCCAGCCTGTAGCCGACCCCCCATACCGTTTTGAGGAGCATGGGCCGGGCCGGATCGCGTTCAATCTTTTCCCGGAGCCTCCGCACATGGACCGTGACAGTGGAAAGATCGCCAAAATCCCATCCCCACACTGCACGGATAAGGTCCTCCCGGCTGAAGGCCTGGTTTGGCCGGCGGAGGAAGAAGGCCAACAGGTCGAACTCCCTGGCTGTGAGCGTGAGCGGCTGGCCGTTATGCGTCACGGTTCTGGCAGCTGGATTGAGATCAAACCCGCCAATTTCAACGGGAGGTTCCGGGCTGAAGGCCTGGATGCTGCGCCGGAGGACGGATTTGACCCTCAGCACCAGCTCGCGGGGTGAAAAAGGCTTGGTTATGTAGTCGTCCGCGCCGGCTTCAAGACCCAGGATCCGGTCGTCTTCGGTCCCGAGCGCTGTGAGCATGATGACGGGGACTTCCATGCTTCGCCGGAGTCGGCGGCACACCTCAACGCCGTCCAGGCCCGGCAGCATGCGGTCCAGGATGACCAGGTCCGGATTACGCTCGGACGCCAACCGCAAAGCGGTAAACCCGTCCCCCGCGACGTCCACCTGGAATCCGGACTGCAGCAGGTAATTCCGGACGACATCCGCGAGGATCTGTTCGTCTTCGACAAGGAGGATACGCCGATTGCCTGTTTCGGCCAGATTCCCGCTTTCGTGGGCTGGCACCGGGAACTTGGTCACGTCTTCAGCATAGGTTCGTGTCCGCTGCCGGGCATCCGTTTCAGCACCCGAAGGGCCAACCGTTCGCATTCCGTAAGATCCACGGAAGTCACAGGCGTGATGGATGCCCCGCTGGTGGCGTAGCCTGATTTCATGAGTGTTCAGCTAGGCATGCCGCAGCCGCGAGAAGGCGGCTCCGGTTCGGGTGACCGGACACCTCTGCCCGCCGCCCGTCCGGCCGGTCTCGCCCCCGGCCTGGTGGACCGCTACGGTCGCCGTGCCACCGACATGCGGTTGTCGCTGACAGACAAATGCAACCTGCGCTGCACCTACTGTATGCCCGCCGAAGGCCTCGAATGGCTGGCCAAGCAGGCCGTGATGACCGCGGAAGAGATTGTCCGCATTGTCCGTATCGGTGTGGACCACCTGGGAGTCCGCGAACTGCGCCTCACTGGCGGGGAGCCCCTCGTCCGGGCCGACCTGATTGATATCATTTCCGCCCTGCGCAAGGCGCATCCGGAACTTCCCATTTCGATGACCACCAACGGAGTGGGCCTCGACAAGAAGGCCGCTGCCTTGAAGTCAGCGGGGCTTTCCCGTATCAACGTCTCCCTCGATTCCCTCCACGAAGAGACTTTCGCCCAGTTGACCCGCCGCCCCTTCCTGGACAGGGTGCTCGCCGGGGTCGACGCCGCATGGGCTGCCGGGTTGGGACCGGTGAAGCTCAATGCCGTCCTGATGCGCGGGATAAACGACGAAGAGTCCCCCTCATTGCTCGCATGGGCACTGGAACGCGGCTACGAGCTGCGTTTCATCGAACAGATGCCTCTCGACGCCGACCACGGGTGGACCCGCCGGAACATGATCACAGCCGCTGAAATCCGCGAACTGCTTTCGGTGGATTACGTCCTGGGTCCGGACCCGCGTGCCCGGGACGGTGCTCCAGCCGAACGCTTTGAAGTACGACGGCGGGATGCTGGTTCCGGTGACGCCACCGGGCCCGTGCTGGGCACTGTCGGCATCATTGCCTCGGTCACGGAACCGTTCTGTTCGGATTGCCGCCGGACGCGCATCACAGCCGAAGGCAAGATCATGAGCTGCCTGTTCTCCCGGGAGGAATTCGACCTTCTGGGACTCTTAAGGACAGGAGCGACTGACCAACAGCTCGCCGAACGGTGGCAGGATGCGATGTGGCTCAAGCCCAAGGCTCACGGCATGGAACATGTAGGACTCGACGCCCCGGACTTCGTCCAGCCGGACCGCAGCATGAGCGCCATCGGAGGCTGAACCCTTGAACGTCCGTTACTTCGCTGCCGCGCGTGCCGCGGCAGGTGTGGAGGAAGAGCGCTTCGAACTCCCCGCGGGATCTTCCGTGGAGGACCTCCTCGCAGCCGTGCTCAAGGTGGCACGTCCAGAGCCTCCTGCCGGGACCCCTCCGCTTGCCCGCCTCCTGTCACGGAGCAGTTTCCTGTTGAACGAGGTAGCTGTCCGCGACCGGTCCGTTGTGGTGAGTCAAGACGACGTCGTGGATGTACTTCCGCCCTTCGCGGGCGGTTAGCTTCAACTGCAGGCGCACACCGCGGATCAGTCAGACGTGGCCGATCAGTCAGACGCGTCGACAGACTGACCTCATGAACGGGCGGAAACCGTGGTCATCCCGGAGCCTAAGGTCGGCTGTGTGCGTCAACACGCCGTCGTCCACTCGGAAACGGTGCCTTGCCGTTCCATCCTCGCTGCGACGCTCAACTGTCAGCGTTCCTTCGTGCCAGGTGCCGCGGGCGGGAACCCCAGGGGGTCCTCCCATGCTGTCGACGTAGTACCACAGGGTGTCGTGATGGTCAGGATCCACCGTGAAGACTCCATGCCCTTCGAAGTGGGTACCGTCTGCCTCGACGTGGCGGTAGCTCTGCACGACGGCGAAGCCTCCTGCTGCGCGTGTAAAGGTCACCTCTGCCTGCGCTGTCCGCCCCGGGCTCCATGCAGTTGCGGCAAGCTCAGTGACGCCCGTCCAGTGTCCGAGGAACACCTCCAGGGCAGAGTTCCCCTTGCCTGGCTGCCCACCGTCCATGCTTCCTCCCGACTGGCGCGGCCTATGGCACCATCATTGCCATAGCAACAGACGGTGTCCAGAGCAGTCACAATCCGAAGGCCCAACGACGACGAGGGGGTCAGAGCCCGAACGTTTCGCTCTCCTCGAAAGGTCCCACCACAGTCACTGTTCGTGGAGCGGAGGCAAGCTCGCGTGCCAGCATCTGGACCTCGGCTGCGGTCACGGACTTGATGAGGCGAAGGGTCTCATCGATGTCCTGGTACTCCCCCGAAACCAACTCGGCCCGGCCCAGCCGTGACATCCGGGATCCGGTATCTTCCAAGGCCAGGACGATTCCGCCGCAAAGTTGACCCACAGCCTTGCGAAGTTCATCCTCTGAAATTCCATCCTGGGCGAGCTTATCGAGCTCTGCTCCCAGGAGCTGGAGGACCTGCCGCACCTTGGACGGGGTGCAGCCTGCATACATGCCGAAGTACCCGGCATCGGCGTAGGAGGACGCGAAGGAGTACGTGGAATAGACAAGCCCGCGCTTCTCACGGACCTCCTGGAACAGCCTGGACGACATCCCGCCGCCCAAGACAGCGTTCAGCACGCTCATGACGAACCGGCGGTCGTCCGTTGCCACAATCGTGGGACAACCCACAATGATGTTGGCCTGTTCCACTGGTCGTTTGACGACGTGCAGCCCCGCCGTGCCCGTGATTTGGGCCGGTGCTGTGGAGCGCCGCTGGACGGGCTCCGCGCCACTTTCGAGTTCCCAGCCAGCGGCACGCAGAGCGTCCACCACAAGGCGGCAGACGACGTCGTGATCAAGACCGCCGGCGGCCGTAATCACCAGCTCGTCAGGGCGGTAATAGCGCCGGTAGTGGTCCCAGACGGAGTCGCGTGCCACTGCCATGATTGCTTCAGGGGTTCCGCCGATGGGCCTGCCGAGAGGATGCGTTCCAAGCACCGCCGCCACAAAATGCTCGTGGGCGACGTCAGTGGGGTCGTCGCTGTCCATGGCGATCTCCTCCAGGATGACGTCCCGCTCCTGCTCCATCTCCTGGGGGTCCAGGACAGCACCGGTGATCATGTCGGCGATGACGTCAATGGCCATGGGGAGGTCTGAGTCCAGCACCCGGGCGAAGTAGCACGTGCTTTCCTTGGCAGTGGCAGCGTTCGACTCCCCTCCCACCTCGTCAAAGGCGGACGCGATTTCAAGGGCGGTGCGCCTGCGGGTCCCCTTGAACAGAAGGTGCTCAAGGAAGTGGGTTGAACCGTGCTGGCCCGGAGCCTCATCCCGGGACCCGACCCCCACCCAGAACCCGATGGTTGCTGAACGCTGCCCCGGCATCTCCTCCGTCAGGACGCGCACACCACCTGGCAACACCGAGCGCCGGACCACGGCCCCGCCGTCGGCTCCGTGGATCAGGGTGTCACCGGGCTGGTTCTGCTTGAGCGGCAGGGGTACGACAGTCATTAAGGCCTTTCAATGATGCAGGTCAAATCTGCCTGCAATGCTATCAGCGGCTGCTGTTCTAAAGGTTCAGGGGCTTAACGGCTGGGGGCCGGTGGATTATCCACCGGCCCCGCCGTTATTGCTGGTGTTACTGACTACTCGGAGATGTCAGCGCCCTCGGAAGGAGCCGAAGCGTGAACGCCGTCGGATTCTTCGCCCGCGCCTTCTTCCTCGGCAACCACGGGAGACAGGGACAGCTTTCCGCGGTCATCAATCTTGGTGATTTCCACCTGGATCTTCTGGCCCACCGAAACAACGTCATCGACGTTGTCCACGCGCTTGCCGCTGGCCAGCTTACGCAGCTCGGAGATGTGCAGGAGACCGTCCTTGCCCGGGGTCAGGGAGATGAACGCACCGAAGGTGGTGGTCTTGACGACCGTACCGAGGTAGCGCTCGCCGATTTCCGGAACCTGGGGGTTGGCAATGGCGTTAATGGCGGAACGTGCTGCGTCTGCAGACGGACCGTTGGTGGCGCCAATGTAGACCGTGCCGTCATCCTCGATGGAGATGTCAGCGCCGGTGTCCTCCTGGATCTGGTTGATCATCTTGCCCTTGGGGCCAATGACCTCGCCGATCTTGTCTACGGGGATCTTGACGGCGATGACGCGGGGAGCGAACTCGGAGAGTTCGTCCGGAGTGTCGATCGCTGCGTTGATGACCTCGAGGATGTGCAGGCGGGCTTCGCGGGCCTGCTTCAGGGCTGCTGCAAGGACCGACGCCGGGATGCCGTCGAGCTTGGTGTCCAGCTGGATGGCGGTGACGAACTCGGACGTACCGGCGACCTTGAAGTCCATGTCGCCGAAGGCGTCTTCTGCACCGAGGATGTCGGTCAGCGCTGCGTAGCGGGTCTGGCCGTCAACCTGGTCGGAGACCAGGCCCATGGCGATACCTGCAACGGCTGCCTTGAGCGGCACACCTGCGTTGAGCATCGACAGGGTTGATGCACAAACTGAACCCATCGACGTCGAACCGTTGGAGCTGAGAGCCTCAGACACCTGGCGGATGGCGTACGGGAACTCCTCGCGGGACGGCAGCACCGGCACGAGCGCGCGCTCGGCAAGGGCACCGTGGCCGATTTCGCGGCGCTTCGGGGAACCGACGCGGCCGGTCTCACCGGTGGAGTACGGCGGGAAGTTGTAGTTGTGCATATAGCGCTTGCGCGTGACAGGTGACAGCGAGTCAATCTGCTGTTCCATCTTGAGCATGTTCAAGGTGGTGACACCCATGATCTGGGTTTCGCCGCGTTCGAAGATCGCGGAACCGTGAACGCGGGGCAGAACCTCAACTTCGGCGGTGAGCTGGCGGATGTCCGTCAGGCCACGGCCGTCAATGCGGATCTGGTCCTTGAGGATGCGCTGGCGCACAACCTGCTTGGTGACCGAGCGGAATGCTGCAGAGAGCTCCTTCTCGCGGCCTTCGAACTGGCCGGCGAGCGAGGAGGTGACCTCGTCCTTGAGCGCGTCCGAAGCGTCGTTGCGCTCCGTCTTGTCGGCGATCTGGAAGATCGCGGCCAGCTTGTCAGCGGCAGCCGACTCAACTGCTGCGTAGACGTCGTCTTCGTAGTCCAGGAAGACCGGGAACTCGACGGTGGGCTTGGCTGCCCGTGCGGCCAGGTCAGCCTGGGCGTCGCACAGTGCCTTGATGAACGGCTTGGCTGCCTCAAGACCCTCGGAAACAACCTCTTCGGTGGGGGCAGTGGCGCCCTGTTCCTTGATGAGGTTCCAGGAGTTGTCAGTTGCTTCGGCTTCGACCATCATGATGGCAACGTCGTCGCCCGCGATACGGCCGGCAACAACCATGTTAAACACGGAGTTTTCGAGCTGCGAGTGCTTCGGGAACGCGACCCACTGTGAGCCGTTCTCGTCGGCCACGAGGGCAACGCGCACGCCGCCGATGGGGCCGGAGAAGGGCAGGCCCGAGAGCTGCGTGGACATCGAGGAAGCGTTGATGGCTACAACGTCGTAGAGCTCGTCCGGGTTGATTGCGAGGACGGTCACCACGATCTGGACCTCGTTGCGCAGGCCCTTAACGAAGGCCGGACGCAGGGGGCGGTCCATGAGGCGGCAGGCCAGGATGGCCTCGGTGGACGGGCGGCCTTCGCGGCGGAAGAACGAACCCGGGATACGGCCCGCAGCGTACATACGCTCTTCGACGTCGACCGTCAGCGGGAAGAAGTCAAAACCTTCGCGCGGCTGCTTGCCTGCGGTGGTTGCGGAAAGCAGCGCGGTGTCTTCATCGATATACACCATTGCTGCGCCGGCTGCCTGCTTGGCGAGGCGGCCGGTTTCGAAGCGGATTACACGCTTGCCGAAGCGGCCATTGTCAATTACTGCTTCTGAGAACTGGATTTCGGGACCCTCCAAGAGAGTCACCTCCGTTTCTTGTTTAACGGAAGTCCAGCCGCATCAACCCAACCCAGCATCTGTCTACTGGATTGCACTGCACCCGGTCATCGATCGAGACCCACGGGCCAGGGCTTCGTTCTTCAAAGCCGTTCCCGGGGATCACTACCGAGGACCGCGAATGCGTGATGCGGTTGATCCTCCTATTGAATTTTTTGTGAAGAAGGCGGCCCGTTCCGTGCAGGAAAGGGCCGCCCCCTAAGTCTGACTAGCGGCGCAGGCCGAGGCGCTCGATGAGCGCACGGTAGCGGGCAATGTCAGTGTTCTTGAGGTAGGTCAGCATGCGCTTACGACGCCCAACCATGGCCAGCAGGCCGCGCTGGGTGTGGTAATCGTGCTTGTGCTCCTTCATGTGCTCAGTGAGATCCTTGATCCGCTGAGTCAGGACTGCAACCTGGACCTCCGGTGAGCCGGTGTCGGCCTCGGACGTTGCGAAATCCTTGATGATGGACTGCTTTACAGCGGCGTCAAGTGCCACAATAACTCCTAGAGATGTGCCGTGAGGCCCGAATCAGTAACTCACTGCCGGGGATGCTGTTACGACTTTCCGGAGAAGGCCGTAACACAACAGGAACCAGCCGCCACGGACTGCAGCCGGATCCATCGTTTAGTTTACCGGCAGCGGCCTAATCTTGTCGAAACAAGGGCTCTCTGAGCAGAAGCTGTCGAGCAATGTTGGTCGTGCAGCCTTCAGCCGTTCACTCGTCTGTCGTCGTTCACCCGTCAGCCATCCACCAGCTGGCGAATGGCGGCCATGCCGTCGTACAGCTCGCTGAACGACGTGCTCAGCGGCGACAAACCGATCCTGAGCCCATGCGGGGCCCGGAAGTCCGGAATGATGTCCCGTTCCCAGAGCACCGACGTCATCTCCCGGAAGGCCGGGTGGTCCACCGTGATGTGGCTACCCCGCTGGTCTGGGTCCCGTGGCGTGGAGAGTTGGGCTCCCCGCGGCGCCAGCCACGAGTCGTACAGCTCCACGGCAAAAGCAGTGAGCAGACTCGACTTCCGGCGGACTGACTCAATGCCGGCCTCCTCAATCAGGTCCACCATGCCGCGCATGGGGATCATGGCCAATACTGTAGGCGTTCCGCTGAGGAAGCCCCGGATTCCAGGCGCGGCTTCATAGCCCGCGGCCATCTCGAAAGCATCCTTGCGGCCCATCCAGCCCCAGATCGGCTGAGCCAGTCCGGGAAGGTGCCGGGCATTGACGTAGGCGAACGCCGGTGACCCTGGCCCGCCGTTGAGGTACTTGTAAGTGCAGCCGGCAGCGAAATCCACTTGACTGGCGTCCAGCCCAATCTCTACCGACCCCGCTGAGTGGCAAAGGTCCCAGACAACCAGGGCACCGGCGTCGTGCACTGCTTCCGTAATCCCCCGCAGGTCCGCAAGGTGGCCGGAGCGGTAGGCCACATGGCTCAGGACGACGACGGCGGTGGCCGGCCCCGTGACGGCGCGCACCTCTTCGAGGGTGACGCCCGCGGCCGCATCCGGAGTGATCCACCGCAGGGTGAGCCCCTGCTCCTTTGCGATTCCTTCAACGAGGTACCGGTCCGTGGGGAAGTTTTCGGTGTCCAGGACGATTTCGTTTCGGCCGGGACCGGTGCTGGCGGCAAGCGCTGCCCTGATCAGCTTGTAGAGCACCACGGTGGTGGAGTCAGCGATAGTTACTTGTCCTGCGGCGGCGCCGAGAACAGCGCGTCCCAGTTGGTCGCCGATGGCCTGGGGCAGGTCAAGCCATTCCTCATCCCACCCCCGGATGAGACGTCCGCCCCAGCTTTCTTCAATAAAGCGGCTGATGTCGTCCCGCGTTCTTTTCAACGGGCGGCCCAGAGAATTGCCGTCCAGGTAGGACAACGAGCTCTCTGCGCCGATGAAGTGGCCTCGATACGCGGCCAGGGGATCATCGGCGTCGAGTTGCCTTGCACGGGCCAAGAGGGTGTCATCGCTGGAGCCCGGCTCGACGAATGTGTGCGATCCTGCGCCTACGGGTGTTGGTCGCTTCACTGGCCGATCTCCGTCCGTACAGCGAAAAGCTCAGGAAAGAAGGTCAGTTCCAAGGCCTTCTGCAGGAAGGCAGCACCTGTGGATCCGCCTGTGCCCGTTTTCATCCCGATGGTCCGTTGGACGGTCCGCAGATGCCGGAATCGCCACAGCTGGAAGTTGTCCTCAAGATCCACCAGTTCCTCACACGCCTCATAGGCGCCCCAGTTGTCCACAGCATTTTCGTAGATGTACTTGAAGACGGGGACCAGCTCAGGGCTGAATTCGTGGGCACGGGTCACGTCCCGGTTCAACACCGACTCGGGAATATCGAAACCCTGCCGGTGCAGATAAGCGAGAAACTCGTCATAGATGCTCGGGGCCTCCAGGAGGAGCCGCAGTTGTTCGTGCGCTTCCGGATCGGACTCGAAGACGGGCAGCATCTTGCGGTTCTTGTTCCCCAGCACGAATTCCACGGCCCGGTACTGGCTGGATTGGAACCCTGAAGAGTTACCGAGGAAGCCGCGGAACTGGGAATATTCGGTTGGCGTGAGGGTAGCCAGGACGGACCACTGCTCGGTCAACGTCTTCTGGATGTGCTTAACGCGTGCTATTTCCTTCAGGGCCGAACCGAGATTGTCCGCACGGAGGTGTTCGGCAGCGCTCTGGAGTTCGTGAAGCACCAGCTTGAGCCAGAGCTCGGTGGTCTGGTGCTGGATGATGAAGAGCATCTCATCGTGGTGTTCGGGGCTGCTTACAGGCTGTTGTGCGCTAAGCAGTGTCGGCAGCTGGAGGTACGAGGCATAGCTCATGCGCGAACTGAAGTCGCGCACAATCCCCTTGTCCAGCTTTCTGGTGTTGTTTTCGACAGCCACAGTGCCGCCTTCCTTCCAAGGACCGGAAATCAGCGCCTCACAAGCAGATCGTGAGCCTGGACGACGTCCAGGCGCATCTGCTCCACGAGCGCTTCAGGCCCACGGTACGCCACCATGCCCCGCAGCCTGGCCACAAATTCAACCACTACTGTCTGGTCGTACAGATCGAAGTCATCGACCGATTCTTCCGGCCTGTCTATGACGTGTGCTTCCACCTGGCGGCTGACACCTTCAAAAGTGGGGTTGGAGCCAACAGAAATGGCGGCGGGCCACCGCGTGCCCGCCTGATCCACGAGCCAGCCGGCGTAGATGCCATCAGCAGGAATGTAGCCAGTGGCATCCGATGACAGGTTGGCGGTAGGAAATCCCAAGGCGCGTCCCCTGGCTGCGCCATGGACCACCTGGCCGCGCATCCGGTGGGGACGTCCGAGCACAGCAGCGGCGGTGGCGACGTCGCCGTCGCGCAGTGCTTCCCTTACCCAAGTGGAGGAACAGCGGCGGTTTCCGTCGTCGCTGGTGTTGTTGCCCTCCCCGGGTTCGGGGTAATGCAGGGGGTAGCCCTCGGAACCAAACTCGCTGATGACCTGGACGTTGAAGCCGAACTTCTCCCCCAGTTGCTGCATGGTGGAGAGGTCACCGGAATTCCCTCGGCCGAAGCGGGCATCATGGCCGATCACTACATGGCTGGCCTTCAAGGCACCAACGAGGACCTGCTCGACGAATTCCTCAGGGGTCAGGCTCGCGAGTTCCAGTGAGTACTTCATGACCAGTATGGCGTCCAGGCCAAGTTCTCCCAGGGCATCAAGTTTGTCCTGCAGACCCATGATGAGTTCGGGAGCGGATTCAGGCCTGTGCACCTGCGCGGGATGAGGATCGAAAGTGACCGCTACGGACTTTGCGCCATTGAGTCGGGCTGTGCGGATGAGTTGCGACAGCACCTGCTGGTGCCCGCGGTGCACGCCGTCGAAATTTCCGACTGTTACAACCGAGGGGCCGAAGTCCGCCGGGACCTCAGTCAGATCGTTCCAGATGTGGGCCATCAACCTCGCCTTACTGCCTGCCATGGAATCGCACCGGGCCGCTCTGGGCCCGGAACACTTTTAGATTACCCGCAAATGCCGGCGCCAACCGACCCGGCAGCCGTTGCCTGCATCCCTGCTTCACGGGATGTGAGGGCCGGAACGAGATGCATCTGCGAGCGGGAGCCTCGGCGCGCATGGCGACAATCCGTAGTGGAACCACCTTTCTGTTGCGGCTTGGCTTCCGGTGGTTATTGGTGGAAGTAGTGGTTTTGTCTGGGTTGTTGGGTGGGGTCGATGTGTGGTGGGGGGATGAACCAGGGGGTGCCGTGGGGCATGTGGATGGTCCATTGTTCTTGGTGGATGAGGTGGTGGTGGTGGCTGCAGAGGAGGGTGCCGTTTTCTGTGCTGGTGGGTCCGTGGTGTGACCAGTAGGTGGTGTGGTGGGCTTCGCACCAGGGGGCTGGGATGGTGCAGCCGGGGAAGGTGCAGCCTTGGTCGCGGGCGGTGATGGCTTTGCGGATGTGGGGTGGGAAGATCCGGGTGGTGCGGCCGATGTCCAGGATGCGGCCTTCGCTGCCGAGGAGGATGG
>NZ_JALLAN010000022.1 GCF_023062595.1 Arthrobacter rhizosphaerae | reverse complement strand
CGGATGCGGGTTGGCATCCCCCTGTGTGGTGAAGAGGGTTTCTCCGCCCAGCGTCTGTGCAATGGAAATGATCCGGTGCGTGACCACTTCCGGTTCACCCGCACATGTAGGAGACGGACTGATATATCAATTCTCCGGCGCGATGTTAGGATTGGAATTACAGCAGAGTCACTAAGCTCGACCAAGATTCCGCTTGGGCCAGATACCGAGGAATGGAGAGTCCTTTGAACGCACTTCCCGTCCTACCGCCGGCAGCAGAAGATGCCGTCCTGTCCCAGGCAGAGGCAGCCTACCGGCAGTTGCGCGACAAGCTGATCATGCTCGAAATCAGGCCCGGCGAGCCGATCAACGACGGACAGCTGGCGGCTGAACTTGGCTATGGCCGCACACCCGTAAGGGAGGCCATCAAACGTCTTGAAATCGACCATCTGGTGGTCTCCTACCCGCGACGCGGTACGTTCGCCACCAGCGTGGACTTCACCGAGCTGGCCGATGTCTCCGAGATCCGTGAACTCCTGGAGCCGCTCGCTGCACGTCGCGCCGCAAAGAGGGCAAGCGCCCAAATGCGGCAGGAGCTCCTTGCCACGGCAACAACCATCGCCACAATGGACCCCAGCCCCGCGGAGTCCCGGGATCTCATGCGGTATGACCTGACAGTGCATAGGTTGATTTACAAGGCTGCTGCCAATCCTCATCTGGAAGACACCCTGATCCGCTACGACAACCTCGCGACGCGTATCTGGTGCCTTGTGTTGGACAAAGTCCCGTCGGTCAGCGGCCACATCACCGAGCATGTGGACTTACTAAAGGCGGTGGCTGAGGGTGACGCCGACAAAGCAGGTGAGCTTGCCCTTCACCATGTAACGAGCTTTGAGCAGACAATCCGCAAGGTTCTGTAGCCAGTCGCTACCTCCGTTTCCGGAGTTTAGGCCACTTCACGCTGAGCAGAATCAGTGCCAGCAAGGCTGCGTCCACGGTCATAATTCCGGCTATAAGGTACGCCCATCCCGCCACAATAATCTCCTGACTTGGTCCCCCAGGCCGATCGATTTCTCAAGTGTCGCACGGCTGAGGCCTCGACGGAATGCCCGCGCGGAGATGCAAAGAATCCGCGGATTTGATCTGCGCGTCAAACCGCCACGCAATGTCAGCTTCGTCGTACTTCCCGGTCTAGGATCAAACTGTGGAACTAATCGAGGTAACGCTAGAGGCGGCCTTTTGTCGGGTCTGCGGGCGCCAGAAACTACTCAAGAGCATGGATCATGGCTGCAAACACTGACCCTGAATCTGACATTGACGCTGAGGGCGGGCAGCACGGCGGCGTTCAGTCCGTAGACAGGGCATTGGCTGTACTGGAAATCCTCGCTCGCGACGGCCATGCCGGCGTGAGCGAAATCGCCGAAGAGATGCACATTCACAAATCCACTGCTTCGCGGCTGCTCGGCTCGCTGGTGAGCAGGGAGATGGTCTACCAGAACAGCGAACGCGGAAAGTACCAGCTGGGCTTCGGAATCCTGAGGCTGGCCAGCTCCATCCCCGGCAGACTGAGCCTGGTCCGGGAGGCCCGCCCTGTGCTGGAAAGCCTGGCGGAGCAATACAAGGAAACTGTAAACCTGGCCGTTCTGCGATCCAACTACGCCGTGAATGTGGACCAGGCGATGGGCCCCTCAACATTGGCTACCTACGACTGGGTGGGCAGTCTCACGCCACTTCACGCCACCTCCAGTGGAAAGGTCCTGCTGGCGGCGCTCTCGGCCGACGAGAGAGAGCAGATCCTGAAGGAGACCGGCCTGCCTGCCAGGACTCCCCGGACCTTCACCAACAGGGGAAAGCTGGAAAAGCAACTGCTGGACGTTTCCCGCCAGGGCTACGGCGTTGCCCGGGAAGAGTTCGAGATCGGACTCAACTCCATGGCTGTTCCCGTGTACAACCATGTGGGAATGGTAATCGGCGCCGTCAGTATTTCCGGGCCTGCTTTCCGTTTTGATCCTGAGAAGACGCCGGGTCTCGTTGAGGCATTGAAGCAGGCAGGGCTGCAGATCAGCGCGAACATGGGCTACACGAGACGCTAACGCTAAAATGTCGGACCCTTGCAAGATGATGGAGGCATGGACGGCGGAGCAGTGGTGGGGGCGTTTGACGCCATCGAGGCTGCCATTGCTGTGCTTACTGCCGAAGTAGCTGACTCTGGAGCCGGGCCGTCATCTGCTCCAGATCCGCTGGGCGGCTTGGCCCACGGCTGCCTGGATATCCTCGCCCGGGTCTCCAGGTCCGAGGCGCAGATGGCTGCTCTTAAGGCCGCGGCTGCTGCGACATACACGGAGACGGCCGCTTCCCTCGCCTCACCAGTTGCGTCAGCGCAGGATGCCGCGGCCCGGGAAATGTCTGTCACCGCTGAGGTCGCGTGCGTGCTGACCATCGGCGAACGCGCCGCTGGAGCGTTGCTGGACCAGGCCCATGCACTCACCACCACATTGCCGCTGACCCTTTCTGCACTGCAGGCCGGCAGCATTTCCTGGCAGCATGCCCGGGCCATGATCGATGAAGCAGCCTGTCTTGATCCCGTTGGAGCAGGGGCATTGGAAGCACATTTCCTGGATCCTGAGGCGCCCCATCCGGCCCGTGGCTGCCCTCCCGGGGAACTGCCGGCATCGCGGTTCCGTCACAAGGCCCGCACTTGGCGCGAACGCCACCACGCTGAAAGCATCGAAAAGCGGCACGCCAAAGGTGCCTTGGACCGGCGCGTGGAGTACACGCCCGATCACGACGGCATGGCGTGGCTGTCTGTCTATCTGCCTGCAGCCACAGCCAATGGGATCTGGAACCGCACCACTGCCGTCGCAAGGGGCCTACAGGGACCCGACGAGTCGAGGACCCTCCCCCAGTTGCGGGCCGATGTGCTGGCTGCGGGCGTGCTGAGCACTGGGAGCGCTGGCATGCGGCCCGGGCATGTCCCGCCCCCTCGCGCGCAGGTCCTGGTGACGGTGCCCGTGTTTTCGCTGCTCGGTGCCACCGATGAGCCTGCGATGCTCGACGGGTACGGTCCGATCCCAGCCTCCATGGCCAGGGGCCTTGTTGCCAACGGCGCCGACTCGTTTTACCGGGTCCTGGTCGATCCGCGCGATGGTGCGCCGCTGGAAATCGGCCGCACAAGCTACCGGCTCACTAAAGCCATGCGCAACTGGCTCCGGTTGCGCGACGGAAAATGCCCCTTCCCGGGTTGTAGCAACCACTCGCTGGACAACGAAGCAGACCACCTCCTCGCCTGGCACAAGGGCGGAACCACCGGTATCAACAACCTCGGACAGCCCTGCCCCAAACACCACCGGCTCAAGCACGCCAGCACCTGGACCCCCACAGCGGCGGCAAAGAACGAACCTCCCGGATGGACCTCACCCTCCGGGCGGCACTACAGAAGCGAACAGCAGGACTGGGAACCACCTAACTGGCCCAGGAATCTAAAACGCACGCTGAATTTGCCCGCGCTGAACTCGGAAAAGCAGCTGCCGCACTCAACCCCGCCTTATGCTCCGTGCCGCCACTCGTACTTCGAGCACGCCGGTCAGACCTTGGGAGAGGACTCATTGCAGCAGTTCCTCCACGCCGACGCCTGATTTCCTAACCGACCAGGGTCTTCTTTGTGCTGTTCCCGGCTGGTTCCGGGCGGAACTAAGACGCGCCAGGCATTCCCGGCGCGCCTTATATGTGTTGAGTTCACCGGCTACTGTGAAACCTTCGCCAGCGTCTCCTGCTCCGCTCCGATGGTGGTGTTGTCGCCATGACCGGTGCGCACCACGGTCGCGGGAGGGAGTGTGAGCAGGCGCTCCCGGATCGATGTGAGGATAGTGGGGTAGTCGCTGTAGGATCTCCCGGTCGCGCCAGGACCGCCGTTGAAGAGCGTATCTCCGGTGAACACCGTTCCTTCCTCCTCTAACAGGAAACACGTGGAGCCGGGCGAATGACCGGGGGTATGGATGGCCCGCAGACTCGCGCCTGCCACCTCTATAACGTCGCCGTCAGCAAGGTCCTGCTCCGGCCTGTCGCCGGGATAGACCTGCTCCCACAGCATCAGGTCGTCAGGGTGCAGGTGGATTGGCGCATCCACTGCCTCAGCAACTTCCCTGGCCGCCCCGATGTGGTCGTTGTGCGCGTGCGTCAGCAGGATGGCCAGCACCTTCCGGCCGCGGACCTGGCTGATAATTGCGGCAGCGTCATGCGGGGAGTCGATGATCACGCATTCGTCGTCGTTCCCCACGATCCAGACGTTGTTGTCCACGTCCCAAGTACCGCCGTCGAGCGAAAAAGTTCCCGAGGTGACCAGGTTCTCGATGGTGACGCCCATCAGAGCTTCACCACCTGAGGGAGTTCAACTACTGATCGGAGGACCTTGCCCTCATGCATCTTTTCGAAGGCCTCCTCCACCTGGTCAATGGTGATCCGCTCCGTGACGAACGCGTCCAGGTTCAGGTTTCCCTGCTTGTAGTGCTGGACCAGCATCGGGAAGTCGCGGGACGGCAAGCAGTCCCCGTACCAGGATGACTTCAGGGAGCCGCCCCGGCCAAAGACATCCAGCAGCGGCAGTTCGAGCTTCATGTCCGGCGTCGGGACGCCCACCAGCACCACGCGGCCTGCTAGATCGCGGGCGTAGAACGCCTGCTTGTACGTCTCCGGACGGCCGACGGCGTCAATCACCACATCAGCACCGTTGCCTCCCGTCAAGGATCTAATGGCCTCGACCGGGTCCTCTTTGGAGGAATCAATCCCGTGGGTGGCGCCCAGGGACCTGGCCAGCTCCACCTTGTTGGCGTCGATATCGACGGCGATGATCGTGGTGGCACCTGCCAGCTTCGCCCCTGCGATGGCGGCGATACCCACGCCGCCGCAACCGATCACCGCCACAGACTCGCCGCGCTTTACCTCGCCAGTGTTGATCGCGGCCCCAATTCCGGCCATCACACCGCAGCCGAGCAGCCCGACGGCGGCGGGATCGACGTCGTCATCCACCTTGGTGCACTGCCCTGCAGCCACAAGGGTCTTCTCAGCGAAGGCGCCAATGCCGAGTGCGGGCGAGAGTTCGGTGCCGTCCTCAAGGGTCATCTTCTGTGTGGCGTTGTAGGTGTTGAAGCAGTACTGCGGCTGTCCCTTGGCGCAGGCCCGGCAGCTGCCGCAGACGGCCCGCCAGTTGAGGATGACACGGTCGCCTGCCGCCACTTCGGTAACGCCGGGACCGACCGCGCTGACAACCCCTGTGGCTTCATGGCCCAGCAGGACGGGGAAATCATCGGTGATTCCGCCTTGCTTGTAGTGGAGGTCGGTGTGGCAGACGCCGCAGGTGAGGATGTCCACCAAGGCCTCGCCTGGACCCGGATCCGGTACCAGAATGGTCTCCACCGTAACCGGAGCGTTCTTTTCCTTGGCGATGACTGCCTTTACTTTGTGAACCATGTTTCCTGTGTTCCTTTCGTTGGTCGGACGAATAGCGCCCACCCGACTACCAAATACTAGAGTCTGGGGCGTCCAGTGGCCGCTACCCAAAGGGATGGCTCGCTGCGCCCAAAGGGATGGTTCCAGGCTGGCTGGGATCACTTGGCCGATCGAGAATTGCGTATTACACAACAAGATGCACATGGCGCGTACTGAAAAATATGGCAGTCAGCACGCAAGGGTGTCAATAGTGGCCCAAATGCCAACAATGGCCCGTAGTAGAGGGGACGTTCCGGGATGATTACCGGGTTGGGTTCGGTCCTTGCCACACTCTCACCTTCATTGCTGCCACCAGGAGACGTTGGTTCAGAATCATTGAAAATGCGACGCCGAGGAAGAAGGCTGCGATCGAGATGGCCACCGGGACAGCAGCCATTCGCCCGAAGTTGAGGAGGATGATCATGGCAATCCCTCCGAGGAATGACAGTGCCGCCATTATGAAGCAGAAGATGATGACCGGTGGGTTGCTACGGATCGCCTGCTCCACCCGTGGGATGTATCCGGCAGGATTGGGTGGCTTTTTGCTGAACCTCAGTCCAGCCGAGATCAGCCAGCCTAGCCCCGACATGATCAATCCCAGGACGGTCATCCCCATCCCGGTCTCAATTTCCGCGGCCTGACCAACCGCCAGTGCGGTGATTGCATAGACCGCCCCGCAGATGGCCAGCAGCATTGGGAAATACCACCATCCGAACACCACGGCTCGGCGCTGCACAACAGCTACGGCGAGGGCAACCTCAGGTGGCGTGGCCGGGTCGTATTTCATGGTCCTCCGATAGGACTGGATGGTTTGAACTATGGCGAAGCCTCGACGAAGTGGGCGTAGCCGCTCCCGTGTATGGTCACCGCGGCCATGTGGTCGAGGCAGTCCTTCTCCCCGGACTCCGGTTCGCGTCCCTCAAGACTGCCCTACGGCTCGAAGTGAACGGCCTCGGCAGGATCCAGCGCGAGGTGGATACTCGCCAGATGGCCGGGCATGAGATCCGGCAGTTCATCCAGTCTGAACCAGCCCACGGCCAGGGATTCGTCATCGTTGACCCGAGGTTCTCCAGAGACATGGCGGCAGCGGAAGGCAACGTCAAGGAATTCGCAAACGTCGCCGTTGGGGAATGTCACCGGGCCCACGGTGCCTACAGAGACTACGCGCTCTGGTTCGGCGATGATCGCGGTCTCCTCGAAGATCTCGCGGACAATCCCCGGTGCGGGGTGCTCGCCTGGTTCGAGCATGCCGGTAATCAGTGCCCACTGTCCGTTGTCCGACCGTTGGCCCAGCAACACACGGCCTTCATCATCGAAGACAATGCCCCGGACGGCCGGCAGCCACAACGGGTCGTTGCCAATCTTCTGACGGATTTTGAGAATGTAATCCGGAGTCGCCATCACGTCAGCCTAGCTGAGGATCCACAACGGAAAGAGACAAGGAAGGTAAACGGCAAGGACAGATTCAACCTGCTGCCTGGCCGTAGGGATTGGGCCCGGAGTCCTTCAGCTCCACGGTGCCATGGCCGTTCCGAAGCACCAGGGACTCCCCCACCAGCTCCCAGGTCACTGCCTGTTTGAAGAGCTCATGGGTCCAATTTTCATAGCTGCCTTCGGGCCCCTGGCATGCCATCGCCGTCGAGACAATGTCGCCTGGAATCAGTTGGTTTCCTTGGACCGTCACACTCACGCCCATCGAATTACACGGTGTTCCCACGCCAATAGTCCAGGTGTCGTTCACGAAGATGGACGACACCTCAAGGGGCTGGGCTTTCAGCCACTCAAGCTCGCCGGAGCCATCCCTACCGCCAACAGAGGTAAACGTACGGCACCCGAACGGTCCCCCCTGGCAACTGGGAACCGGATTCGGGGTAGCGGGACTGGCGGGCATGGGCTCCAAGGGCTCGCCAGGGTCCGACGGCGGGTCTGATTTCCATGGCTCGGCCGACCCCAGCGGCACGCCCGGTTCCAACGGCGAATCAGGCGGCAGCGGGATCTGCGAAGCCCTCTCGGCCACTGGGATTGTGGGCTTCGGAGCAGGTGCCCCGGGCAGATCACCGCATCCTCCCAAGGCAACGGTCAATGCGACCGCAACAAGGACTGCCCGTGCAATCCTGCTCAAAAGGCTGCCCGCCACTTTACAGCCTCCCCAAGTTCGCCCGTATGGCTGTGTGTACTGATGCCAGTTTCCTCCCAGGGGGAAGCAGCGGAAAGTCGGGCCGGTAACGGAATGGCGGCAATTTCAACAGCGCCTCGAGCAGCGGCAAATTCCTGCAGACGCATTTTTCGGCGGCGTCAGACCAACCAATTCCTCATGCCGGAAGAAACAGCATGGCCGTGGCGGAGCCGGCCAGCATAAAGGGCCCAAAAGGGATATCTGATTTGAGGGTTCCCCTCCGGGCCGCCAGCAGTCCCAGACTCCACAATCCGCCAAAGAGGAAGGCGGCAAAGGTGCCGGCAAAGATGTGCGCCCAGCCAAGATACCCAAGGTAGATTCCCAACACTCCTGCAAGCTTGACGTCACCAAACCCCATGCCGGGCGGATACACCTGTCGGAGAATGAAATAGAAGAGCCACATGACAGCAGCGCCTGCCAGAATGCGGAGCCCGGGTATGCCCCAGAGGGCGGCTCCGCCGTCGGGTGCTTCCGCAACCGCAAGGGCACCGGACACCGCATAAACCGTCGTCGCTCCCAGCAGGAGTGCGCCGGCCACGCCATAGGAGGGAAAAACGATCCGGTTCGGCAGCAGGTGGTGTTTCACGTCGATAACAGTGAGCCATGCCGCCATGACCAGAAAGTAGGCGCACGCCGCCAACACCAGCCAGAAGGCTAAAGGTGTTGCTTCCCACAGTTCGCCCAGTCGTCGGATCACTCTCCGGATGCTACCGGCTTTTCCCGGCCTGCGAACGACGCCCGCGCGTAAACTGTGGATATGTGGTCGTGGGACACCCAGCACCAGGCGGAATCCGCCCAGCAGAATGGCAGTATGGACGCGCCTACGCGGTTCCGGAACCTGTGCCGGTCCTCACCCTGGAAGTGGCAGACCCTCCGCTTTGAGTACCGCGAACAACCCCCTGATTCCCCGATAGCAGGCAATGCCTCGGAGTCGGTTATGGTCCGGGCCTGGCTCCGACGCCCCGGAGCCCTTCGTCTCGAATCAGCCGATGGCACGGTGCTGCACAGCACCACCGGCATCAACGACTCCCGCGACGGTCTCTACGTCAGTTCCACCCGGAAGTCCTGGTTGCTGCCGCCACAGCTGGTGACACCCGTGTACGACGACGGCGGGCTGGTCCGCCGCCGTCCCGAGGCCGCCTACGGTGAGCCTTGTTTTGGAAACGGCCGCTTCGCAGCGGCCCTGGACCCCGTGGAGCTGGCCGGAAATTCCCCGGTTCCCGCTGAATTCCCCAACCTGAATGCGGTGGAGCTGACTTCCATCACTGAAGTGGATCACGAGGGACGGCCTGCAATGCAAGCCATAGCGGTCCCTAACGCTGCTTATCGGCCAACTGATCCGTCGGCGCCGCTCTGCCGCGAGGGCCGCAATCTGGTGAGGGTCGACGTCGGTACGGGCGTGTGCGTTGCCAGCAGCTGGCTGGACGGCCCTTCCGGCGGTCACTGGCTAAAGATCCTGGCCGTCGACGAGTACATGCTTGACGATCTGTTCCTGGCCGAGTCCATGAACCTGACGGATGTCCGCCGCCATATCAGCTGGGACATCCCCGACGGCGTGTGAATCCCCGGCGGGAAACCCGGCGGCGTGAGACTCCTCCGGAACTCCGGCATTGGGACTAGGCTTCCTGAATGACTGCCCTCAGCACCATCTGGCCCCCCTTCGGGCTCACCCTTACTACTCCGCGTCTTGAACTGCGGCCGATCCGCGACGAGGACATCGCCTCCGCTGTGGAGGCGGCCGCCAGTGGCATCCATGAACCGGGTCGCAGCCCGTTCAGCAATCCTTGGACGGAAGTTCGACCTGATGAACTTGGAGCCAACATGGCGCGCTGGTATTGGCAGTGCCGGGCCGGCACCTCTCCGGAGTCATGGATGCTGCTCTTCGGCGTCTGGCATGAGGGCCAGTTTCTGGGATGCCAGGACATGGAGGCAAAGGACTTCGCAACGCTGAAGACTGTCTCCACCGGGTCCTGGCTCAGGAGCAGCGCCCAAGGACTCGGGTTCGGCAAGGAAATGCGCGCGGCCCTGATCCTCTATGCCTTCGACTACCTGAAAGCCGACCTTGCCAGGTCCGAGGCGCTCGACTGGAACGCACCCTCCCTCGGTGTGTCCCGGTCCCTGGGCTACGAATCCAACGGAACAAGCCGCCAGGCCTGGTCCGGTACCCGGCGCATCGTCCATCAGATCCAGGTAACTCCGGAAACATTCAAGCGCCCCGACTGGACCCTGAAAGTACAAGGCCACGAGCCCCTGGCCCACTTCCTTAAATTTTGACCGGCCGAGCGGGAGCCGAGACACCGTGCTAGCGCGGCTGCGGTTTCCCGCAAGGAGCGCATCGCCGACCAGAGCGGCTCGAAGGTCGCCAGCGACCGGAGCGACGCGCCGGGAGGTGTCTAAGCGACGGCGGGACGCCGGAGCCGCGCGAAGGTGACCTCGCGCGGCTCCTCTGCCTAGACTTCTGCCCCTTCGAGCAGTTCGGTGACGAGCGCTGCGATCGGTGAGCGTTCGGAGCGGGTCAGGGTGATGTGGCCGAAGAGGGGGTGCCCCTTCAGGGTCTCGACGACGGCGGCGATACCGTCGTGACGGCCCACGCGCAGGTTGTCCCGCTGGGCGACGTCGTGGGTCAGGACGATCTTCGAGTTCTGTCCGATCCGGCTCATAACAGTCAGCAGGACGTTCTTTTCCAGTGACTGGGCTTCGTCAACGATCACGAAGGCGTCATGCAGCGAGCGCCCGCGGATGTGGGTTAGCGGCATGACTTCCAGCATGCCGCGGTCCATAACCTCTTCCACCACTTCCTGGCTGACAAGTGCCCCGAGGGTGTCGAAAACCGCCTGCGCCCAGGGGTTCATTTTCTCGGATTCGGAACCGGGCAGATACCCAAGCTCCTGCCCACCCACCGCGTAGAGCGGCCTGAACACGATTACCTTTCGGTGCTCCCGCCGTTCCAACACAGCCTCGAGGCCCGCACAGAGGGCGAGCGCTGACTTTCCTGTGCCTGCCCGCCCACCAATGGAGACAATCCCCACGGATGGGTCCATGAGCATGTCGATGGCCAACCGCTGTTCGGCAGAGCGGCCGTGTAGTCCGAAGACGTCACGGTCACCCTTGACCAGTCGGACCTGTTTGTCCGCTCCCACCCGGCCCAGCGCTGAGCCCCTGGAGGAGAGAATCACCAGGTTGGTGTTGACAGGCATTTCTGCAGCGGCCGGTATGAAGACGGGCTCGTGCCCATACAGGGTTGCAACCTCGGCCTCGCTCGCGTCCACCTCGGCGACACCGGTCCAGCCAGAGTCCTTCACCAGCTCATTGCGGTATTCGTCCGCATTGAGGCCCATCGCAGATGCCTTGACGCGCATGGGAAGGTCTTTGGACACCACCGTCACGTTGCGGCCCTCGTTGGCGAGGTTCTTGGCGACGGCGAGAATCCGGCTGTCGTTGTCCCCGCTCCGGAACCCGGCGGGAAGCACCTCGCTGGATATGTGGTTCATCTCCACCACCAGCGTGCCGCCGTCGTTACCCAAAGGAATGGGGCGGTTGAGTCCACCATGCTGGACCCGAAGGTCATCAAGGAGCCTTAGCGCCTTCCGGGCAAAGTACCCCAGCTCAGGATCGTGGCGCTTCCCTTCAAGCTCGGTGATCACCACGATGGGAACTATCACTTCATGCTCCGCAAACCGCAAAAGCGCGCGGGGGTCGGAGATCAAAACGGAGGTGTCAATGACGAAGGTCGAAACGTCGGCCCGGAGCCCGGTATGTTTGCTGGAAACAGAAAGACCGGCTGCAGCATCTTTTTTCGCTGCACCGGTCTTTGAATTTGCTCGCTTGGCGCGAGAGGTAGCCTTCTCACCCTGATCGGTAACGACTTCGGGCAATTGTTCAGAAATAGCCACATCGACTCCAGCCCCGGGGCTCATGCCCGGAATTGTTATTGGTGAGGCGGCTCGGCCCGGAGGCCGGGCGCGGCCCCCCATACATCCGGTGCGAAAATCCGCTCCATGCAGTGGCCTCCCCGATCAGCGGGCGGTTTACCTGCTGATGTTTCTAACGTAAATCGCGGCAGGGAAATTTCCAACGTTATTCGCCAGCGATTCCTGCCGTGTCCAGGTGAACGATCGGTGAACGCCGGAATTCACGATCCGAAACGTCGCTGCCTGCCCGTGTAGTCGCGCAGCGCACGGAGGAAGTCAACTTTTCGAAAGGCTGGCCACAGTGCCTCGCAGAAGTAGAACTCGCTATAGGCGCTTTGCCACATCAGGAATCCGGAGAGCCGCTGCTCTCCGGACGTCCGGATCACGAGGTCCGGATCGGGCTGTCCGCGGGTGTAGAGGAACCTTGAGATGTCATCCACCGAAAGTTCATCGGCCAGTTTGCCGATGTCGGCTCCTTTGTCCACAGCATCGTGGAGTAATTCGCGAACGGCGTCAACAATTTCGCGCCTCCCGCCGTACCCCACCGCTACGTTGACGTGAAGTTTTTCCCGGACTGGCGTGCGGGCTGTCAGTTTATTGAGGCGGTCAGCCAGATAGTCCGGCAAAAGCTCCGGAGCCCCCATGGCGTGCACTGAGATGTGTTCGTCTTCGTCCAGCTGGTCCAGGGTATTGGCAATAATTCCCATGAGCATGTCCAGTTCCTCGCCGGAACGGTTCATGTTGTCTGTGGACAGCATGTAGAGGGTCACCACATTGATGCCCAGCTCCTTGCACCAGCCCAGGAATTCGTGGATCTTATCGGCACCGGCCTGATGACCCTGGCTCGTTGGTGCATTGAACTGCTTGGCCCACCGCCGGTTGCCGTCCACCATGACGCCGATGTGTTTGGGCATCCGGTCCGTATCAAGGGACCGCAGCAATCTGCGTTCATAGAAATCGTAGAGAATACCGGGCATTTCCAACCGGAGACTCACCACTTCCCTTGATTTTCGACGGCAGTGCAAGTTCAAGGCTACCTGCCTGACGAAGGTGGAGGGCACAGCGTAAAGGCCCGTTCCTCTACTTGGCTTTCCTACTGGCCAGTAACTTACTGGCGCGTAAGTTATTCTTGGAAGCATGGGAAGCACAGCTGCAGAGGGTGGCATGACACCAGGAAACGGCCAGGATCCGGGGCCTGCTGAGGACGCAGTGACCCGGATTGCCGAACTTCTGACGATAAAACCGAAGTGGCGGGGCTGGATTCATACCGTCACTGCACCACTGGCTCTGGCCGCCGGTGTGGTGCTGGTGCTGATCGCACCCACTGACGACCGCAAGATCACTTCCGCTATCTATGCGCTGACCGGGGTCCTCTTGTTCGGAGTCAGTGCCGTATACCACCGCGGGAACTGGCCGCCGAGGGCCAAAATGGTCCTCAAACGCCTGGACCATACGAACATCATGCTGGTGATTGCCGGCAGCTACACCCCCTTGGCCTGGGCACTTTTAGAACGGCCCAAGGCAATTTTCCTCCTCTGGCTCATTTGGTCGGGCGCGATCCTGGGGGTTCTTTTCCGGTTGCTGTGGACGAACGCGCCACGTTGGCTCTACGTGCCGATCTACATTGCGCTTGGCTGCGGTTCGCTGTTTTACTTGCCGGACTTCTTCGCGGCGAGTATCCCTGCTGCACTGCTGATCTGCGTCGGTGGTGGGTTTTACATCGCCGGAGCCGTCTTCTACGCCCTCAAGAAACCGAACTTCAGCTATAAGCATTTCGGCTTTCATGAACTTTTCCACGCCTTTACCGTGCTGGCCTTTGCCGCTCATTTCATTGCAATCGCCATCGCAGTTTTGAGCTGACATCTGCTGAGCTGTCACTTTCTGAGCGGGCGCCCCTCAGTCTCAGCGTGGCAGTTGGCCGGCCACAAGGTCAGGCAGAAGGGTCATCCGGTCAAATACCGTTGTGGCACGTCCTGCCAATGCACTGGCGGGAGTAACTCCCCCTGAGAAGGCAAAAGCATGCATACCGGCCGCCCTGGCGGCCTCAACACCATGGACGCTGTCTTCCACAACCGCACACTCTTCGGGCCGGAATCCCAAGGAATCTGCCGCATGAAGAAAGAGATCAGGCGCCGGCTTACCGATCCGCACGTCCTCGGCACTGAAAATCCGGCCTTCGAACCGAGGCAGCAGCCCTGTCTTTCCCAGTGTTCGCCGTATTTTGCTGTGGGTCCCGCTGGAGGCAACACAATGTGGCAGCCCCAGCCGGTCGAGGGCATCTTCGATTCCATCCACAGCACGCAGATGCCGGTCAAACGCCCGCTGGTACCAGCTCTGATACCCGCGGTCCCAACCGGCAGGCAAGGTGATAGCCAGGTGTTCTTCGATCTGGGCCACAAAGTCCGCTTCGGATTTTCCAACGAAGCGCCGGACTATCTCGTCAAGTTTCAGATCCCAGCCAAGATCGGCGAGGACGCGCTGGTCCACCCGGATAGCAATGGTTTCGGAATCCACCAGGACCCCGTCGCAATCGAAGATCACCAGCTTGAACGGTGATTCACTTTGCCCCCGCTGAGCTGAGGAGCCGGCAAGCCTCATCGTGTCATTCCGGCCAGGCGATCCGTCAGCTCGGGAACGGTGGCGACAGGACGCTCGCACACCATGTTCCGGCAGAGATACACCTGCGGCGCTCCGGCTGGCCCGGCAGTTCGGGCATGAAGAAGCGGAACAGCGTCATCATCGTCGTCAGCATTGGTCCCCAAGGCAATCACCAGACCGGGGCTCGGGGATTGCAAGAGGGCCCTATGCAGCGCATCGCGCTCTGGGCTCGAGGGTCCGACGACGGCGGCCTCCACCGGGCCAGTCAGTTCCGCTTGCGCTGTGGCCAGAATCCACCCTGCCGCCCGGGGCGCCCGCGTTGCGAGTGGTTCAACCAGCGACAGAATCCTGCCTGCCTTCTCCCGGTGAGAGAGGGCGCCGGTCAACGCGGAATAGCTCAGAAGGGCACCGGCAAAGGCCGCTGCGCCGCTCGGTGTGGCATCGTCGAAGGGGTCCAGCCCGTGCCTCCTCCCCTGCGCGTTGAAGACCTGCTCCGATTCAGCCGTGGTGTCCACCAGCGTGCCGTCTACCGTGAAGTGAGCCTCAGCAGATTTCAGGATGGCTTCGGCAAAGCGGAACCAGTGCACATTCCCCGTGACGGCATAGAGCGACATGAGACCCTCTGCACAGAAGGCATAATCCTCAAGCAGGCCTCCGATCCCCCTCGCCTGGCCAGCGTGCGAAATGCGCATCAGGGTCCCGGTGCCCGCTTCTCCTTGGGGTCTCCAGTGCACGCGCTCCAGATACCCTGCGATCCCCTGCGCGGCCTCGATGAACTCCGGGCGATCCAGCACAGCTCCGGCTTCTGCCAACGCCGCGACCGCAAGTCCGTTCCAGCCGGCAACCACCTTGTCATCACGTGCCGGCTGGGGCCGGGCTGAGCGCGCTTGCAGCAGCATCGGCCGGACGCGCTCCCACAGCGCTGCCTCCCTGGCATCCAGGGCCCGCCCGGGGTGCAGCGGTGAAGCATCTGCCGTGACGGTGCCCTCGCCACGGATGTTCATGATCCTGGCCACTGCGGCTCCGTCATCCGGTCCCAGCAATTGCCTCAGTTCAGCGGCCGTCCAGACATAAGCGGCACCCTCGTGATGCTCACCGTCAATGACTGTGTCGGCGTCCAAGGACGAGGCCAATGCCTGATCACCACCGTTTGCCAAGCCCCACCCGGCCGCGGGCCCGGAGTGCATGCCAAGGGAGGAAATCATCCACGCCGCGGTGCGCTGGGCCACGTCTGCTGCTTCAGCGGCGGGATAAAGGGATTTGGCCGGGTCGAGGGAAAGGTTGTCCAGCCGCAGCCAGTGGACGTATACCCTGAGCAACTGGGCGTTATCGTAGAGCATCTCTTCGAAGTGTGGAACCGACCAATCCTGCGTCACGGAGTACCGTGCGAATCCGCCGTCGAGCTGGTCAAAAAGAGCGGACCGGGACATGGCTGCAAGCGTCCTGCCAGCCATGTCAGCAGCAGCCTGCGCCGTTTCGGAAGGTACCGCGGCATGGCGGATCAGGAATTCCAGCACGGGCGACGGCGGGAATTTAGGCGCGCTGCCGAACCCACCGGCATGGTCCTCAGACCGGCCAAGGGCGCGGACGGCATCGGACAGGAGCTCGGCATCTATTGTTGCGGGCGGACCCGTCAGCTCTACCACGGCTGCGGAAGTAGCCTGCCCGAGTCCCAGGGCCAGCGACTCAGCATTCTGCTCGACGGCGTCACGTCGTTCGGTCCATGCGTCACGAACAGCTTCAAGGACCTGTCGGAACGAGGGGCGCCCCGGCATGGGACGGGGCGGATAATACGTACCGGCGTGGAAGGCCCGTCCGTCCGGGGTGAGGAAGACCGACATCGGCCAGCCACCCTCCCCGCTGATGGCCTGAGTGGCAGCCATGTAAACAGCGTCCACGTCCGGACGTTCTTCGCGGTCCACCTTGACTGAAACAAAGTGTGCGTTCAGGAAGGCCGCAGTTTCCTCGTCCTCAAAGGACTCCTGGGCCATCACATGACACCAGTGGCAGGCGGCATACCCGATGGAGAGGAAAACGGGGACGTCGCGCCGGGCAGCGGCAGCGAAAGCCTCGTCACCAAAGGCCCGCCAATGCACGGGATTCTCCGCATGCTGGCGGAGGTAGGCAGAGAGTTCCCCGCCCAGTGCGTTCCCCGCACCAGGCCCGGATTCCGCCCGTGGACGGTCAGCGCCCGGCTGGTCCTGCATTCCCGTTCGCGTCACTGTCGTCAGACGCCGCGGCAGCAGCAAGGCGCTGCTCTTCCACCTGGGCGCGGTACCTGACCCGGCGGATTCGGCGGACCATATCCACAATCAGCAGGGTGGTGGCCACCACAAAAAAGGCGGTCATGATGAAGCCCCAGAGACCCGGGGTCACCTGGTCTTCCGAAAGCCCGGCACGCAACGACGGCGAAGGAGAGGGCGGCGTTGTGGTTGCCAGGACGAGGAGCAAGTGGTGCACTGTCATTTACCTTCTGTGGAACGGGCCGGAATATCTTCTACGCGGGATAGAAATCTCCAGCTGAGACTATCTTAGCCCCGCAAAAAGATCCTTCTCCGGCAGATCGGTCTGGACTCTGGAGTTCACCAGGGTGTAGTCCTCCCACGGCCAGGCGCGGCGTTGCATTTCCGGTGACACGGCGAAGAAAAATCCCAACGGGTCCACTTGGGTGCGGTGCGCCCTAAGAGCATCGTCGCGCGCCTCAAAGTAATCGCCGCAGTCAATCTGCGTGGTGGTTTGGTGCTTCGGCATTGGTGGCGTGTGACCCTCGGCGTCAGTCTCAAGCCAGGCGGCGAGCCGTTCGGCATACGGCGACTGCAGCCCTGCTTCTTCCAAAGCGAAATGCAGCGCGCGGAAGCGTTCAGGGCTGAAGGCGCGGTCATAGTAGAGCTTGCTCGGCATCCAGGGTTCGCCAATGCCGGGATATCTGTCGGGATCCCCTGCGGCTTCAAAGGCCTCCACAGCCACACGGTGGGCCATGATGTGGTCAGGATGCGGATAGCCGCCGTTTTCGTCGTAGCTGAGGATGACATGCGGGCGGAATTCCCGGACCAGCCTTACAAGGGGTGCAGTTGCCCGCTCAAGAGGCTGAAGAGCGAATGAACCCGGCGGGAGAGGGGGAAGCGGGTCGCCTTCAGGCAGGCCGGAGTCAACGAAACCGAGCCACCGTTGGCGGATGCCGAGCACCTTGGCTGCTTGCGCCATCTCCAGGTATCGGGCACCGGCCATATCCCGTTTGGGATGCGGGGCCACCTCCATTGCGGGGTTCTGGATGTCACCGCGTGAGCCATCGGTGCAGGTCGCCACCATTACGTCAACGCCGGAGGCCGCATACATGGCCATTGTGGCGGCCCCTTTGCTCGATTCGTCGTCCGGGTGCGCATGGACGGCCAACAGGCGGAGGGACGCTGGCGGATGGGTGGAGGCTGTCATCTTGGACGGCTCCTCTTTCTGTTGTTCCTGCATTGGGATTCACTGCATTTGCCTGAAGGCGCCGCTGCCCCCAAGACGGGCCACAGCTGTAATGTCGCAGGCCATTAAAACCCCCGGAAAATTCCCCTTCGCATCCACACTAAACTGGATGGGTGACTTCCGAGGATCAGCCGGCCTCTGCCCGCCCGTCAAACACCAGCCTAGCCAATCGGTACGGCGGCCAAAAGCGCACGTGGACCGTCAAGACCAAGCGGCTTGCTGTGCTCTCAGCACTCGTCGTGGGAATTGCGTTTATGGCATGGATTTCGACCTCGTTTTCCACCAACAACGTCACCTTCAAGGACGTCGGATACAGCACACCTGATGCCACCCAGGCGGTCATTGACTTCCAGGTAACAAAGGGGCCTGACATCGCCGTCAAGTGTGCCGTCAAAGCGTTGGATTCCAAGTTTGCGGTGGTGGGATGGAAAGTTGTAGATATCGGGCCGAACAGCGTGGACACAGGCACTGACGGCGGCAGGACAACCATCCACAGCGTGGTCCTGCGTACGGAGTCGCAGGCTGTCTCGGGTGTTGTGGACAACTGCTGGATTCCCGACGCGGGGAAGTAAACCCGTTCCCCGAAATGTGAGCCACACCGCAGTCTTCTTGGGTTTGTCCACAGGATTGCCTACAATGGATCAATACCTTAGCCCTGCTGAGCTGGTTACTGCGTCCTGAAAGTGGCCTGTCCGGTGGGGCATTTGTTTGTCAGATCCACAAGAGGAGAAGTCCGTGTCTACCACCAACAGTGCGCCTGCAGCTTGGCTTACCCAAGAAGCTTTTGACCGCCTGAAGGCAGAGCTGGACCACCTTTCCGGCCCCGGCCGTGCGGAGATCGTCCAGAAAATTGAAGCTGCCCGCCAGGAGGGTGACCTCAAGGAAAACGGCGGTTACCACGCTGCCAAAGAGGAGCAGGGAAAGATCGAGGCCCGCATCCGCCAGCTGACGGCGCTGCTCCGTGATGCCCACGTGGGCGAGGCTCCTGCCGACGATGGAATTGTGGAGCCCGGCATGCTGGTTGTCGCGAAGATCGCCGGTGATGAGGAGACTTTCCTGCTCGGTTCACGGGAGATCGCCGGGGACTCCGACCTGGACGTGTTCAGTGAGAAGTCTCCCCTTGGTGCTGCCATCGTTGGCCACAAGGAGGGCGACAGCCTCAGCTACGTCGCCCCCAATGGCAAGGAAATCACTGTGGAGATCATCTCCGCCACGCCTTACGTCGGCTAGCCTTCAAGCTCAGCCCGGCAGTGCAAGAACGACGCCGGTCCTCCCCTGGGTGGGAGGGCCGGCGTGGTGCTTTTTAAGCTGTAATGCCTCTAAACTCCTGTGGCGTCGCGGCGGGAGCGATTGATTCTTGGCCTCAAGACCATGGCAGCCGCAATGCCGCCCAGGGCACCACCCAAGTGGGCCTGCCAGGAAACGAAGTGGGCAACACTGGGAAGGATCCCGAACAGGATGCCTCCGTAGACCATAAACAGCACCGCCGAGAGCAGGATCTGCCACCAGCTGCGGTTGAAGAACCCACGAACCAGCAGGAAAGCAAAAAATCCGAAGACCAGGCCAGACGCACCGACAGTGATTGCGCCGTCGCCGATCAGCCAGACCACCAGGCCGGATCCCAGCCAGCTCAAGGCAGTGGTGGTCAGGAACACCCGCAACCCGGACATCAGCACCAGGAAACCGAAGATGATCAGCGGGAAGGAATTGGAGATCAGGTGCCCGAAATTGGCGTGCAGCAACGGAAACGTGAAAATGTCCAGCAGGCCGTCCGGGCTCCTCGGGCGCAGGCCGAACGTCAGGTTCAGCGAATGGAACATCAACAGGTTGACCACTTCGATGATGAACAACAGGATGACGAAGGACCCGACCACCAGCAGGCCGCTCTTCGCCCGTGCCGCCGGCGTGTCAAAACCGGGCTGAAGCCCCCTGCCGCGCGGCCCTTTTCCGCCTGCCTCCAGCATCATTAACCCCTTAATGCACCACGATCGGCTGGAATCCCTCGGCGCGCAGGGCACTAAGGACCTGTTCGCAGTGCTCGTGTCCCTTCGTTTCCAGATTGACCGTGATGGAGACGTCGCCCATGCTGATGGAGCCACCCACCCTCGTGTGATCCAGACCGGTCACGTTGGCGTCGTTTTCTGCAATGATCCGCGCGATGGTCGCAAGGGAACCGGGGCGGTCGTCAAGCATCATCCGTACTGTCATGTACCTGCCTGCAGCTGACAGGCCGCGCTGGATCACCTTGAGCATAAGCATGGGGTCGATGTTGCCGCCGGAGAGGATCACTGCCGTATTGCCGGGGTTCTCGATCTTGCCGTCCATCAGCGCCGCGACCCCTACCGCTCCTGCAGGTTCCACCACCATCTTCGCCCGCTCGAGAAGGAAGATCAGAGCGCGCGCCAGGGAATCCTCGCTGACGGTGACGACGTCATCGACGAGTTCCCGGATGATGCTGAACGGCAGCTGGCCGGGACGGCCTACGGCAATGCCATCAGCCATGGTGGACACTCGTTTGAGAGGTACAAGCGCGTCGGCTGCCAGTGAAGGCGGATAGGCGGCGGCGTTTTCAGCCTGCACGCCGATGATGCGGATATCTCGACCCAGTTCCCTGGCCCGGGCCTTCACTGCAACTGCCACCCCCGCCAGAAGCCCGCCGCCGCCGACGCCCATCAGGATGGTGTCGACGTTGGGGATCTGTTCGAGGATTTCCAAACCAACCGTTCCCTGGCCGGCCACGACGTCAACGTTGTCGAACGGGTGGACGAACACTGCGCCGGTTTCGTTGGCGTAGCGCTGGGCCTCGGCAAGGGCTTCGTCCACGTTGTGGCCGTGCAGGATGACCTCCGCACCATGGCTCCGTGTGGCCGCAAGCTTGGGCAGCGCGACGCCCAGCGGCATGTAGATGCGGGCCTTGATCCCCAGGCTCTTGGCACCTACCGCAACACCCTGCGCGTGGTTGCCGGCAGACGCCGCCACCACGCCTCTCTTCTTTTCCTCAGCTGACAGCCGGGCCATCCGGACATACGCGCCGCGGACTTTGAAGGAACCGGCCCGCTGCAGGTTCTCACACTTGAAGAAGACCTCTCCGCCGACCATCCCGCCCAGGGCCCGGGATGACTCCACCGGCGTCCGCGTAATAATCCCTTCAAGCAGCTTTTGCGCCTCCAGGACATCGTCCAGCGTGACGGGCAGGCTCTTGAGGGTTTTCACGAACTATTCTCCTTTAGGGGTTTCGGCTCCGGCATCCGGTCCGGCATGGCCGGGGACACCTGATTGCTTCACGGCGCCTTTGCCGTTTCGGGGATGGGCACCCGGAAGGTGAACTTCCTTGAAGGTGCTGTCCCTGCCGGCGTCTGCGGTATCCCCGGTTGCCTGGGGGCCCGCGCCTGCCGGCACTCCTTCATATTCCCACGTCCGGCCGGCAATATAGCGAATTGCCGAGTTTGCTACGGCCAGTATTGGCACTGAGAACAGTGCGCCAGGGATTCCTGCAAGGTAGGAACCGGCGGCAACTGACAGAATCACGGCCACCGGGTGGAGCGCTACTGCCCTGCCCATGACGAGCGGCTGGAGGATATGGCTTTCGAGCTGCTGGACCAGGAGCACGATGCCCAGCATGATCAGCGCATTCACGACGCCGTTTGCCACCAGCGCCAACAGCACTGCAACAGCTCCGGTGACCAGGGCTCCGACGATGGGTATGAACGAACCTATGAAGACCAGGACACTCAGCGGCAGGGCCAGCGGCACCCCGATGATGGCTGCACCCACGCCTATGCCCACTGCGTCGACGAAGGCGACGAACATCTGGATTCGTACATAGCTGACCATGGACGCCCAGCCCTTGCGTCCGGCACCGCTCGTTGCTGCCCTTGCCCTGCGTGGCAGAAGCCTCACGAGGAACGCCCAGATCCGTTCGCCTTCCAGGAGGAAGAAGATAGTTACAAAGAGGGCGATAAGGAGTCCGGCGGCGAAGTGACCGGCGGTATTACCAAAGGACAGTGCGCCGCTCAGAATGCTGCTGGTGTTGTTCTGCAACGCATCGGTGGCCTCTTTGAGGTACTGGTCAATCTGGGCCGCGGATAGGTGAAGGGGCCCCTCCGCCAGCCAGGCCTGCACCTTCTGGACACCAGCAAGCGCTTCAGTCCAGAGCTCGCTGAATCCTGTGACGAGTTGCCTGCCAACAAGCGCCAGGGCACCGGCGATGACCCCGATGAACCCGAGCAGGGTGATGGCAACGGCCAGCCCATTGGGCACGCCTTGGTGTTTCAGCCACCGGGTTACCGGGCTAAGAAGGCCCGCGAGAAGGGCAGCAACCATTACCGGGATGATCAGAAAACTGATCCTGCTGAGAAGCCAGATGAGGCCGGCGCTGACCAGCAGGATCAAGCCGATACGCCAGGCCCAGGATGCTGCGATGCGGATCCCGTACGGAATGTCCTGGTCAAGTTCACGGTCGGTTCGAGGCCTGGCCCCGGCGACGGACCCAGCCCCTGGCAGCGGCTCAGGAACAGCGTCGGGCACAGTTTCCGGCAGAACCTCCGGCGCCGTTTCTGCCTCAGGAACAACGGCGGCATTAGGCGGGAGGCTCTTCCCCGGGACAACCCCCGGCACCGTCTCAGGAACGACGGCGGCGTTCGGGTTTGCTGCAAGGTCACCTGGCGTCGGAGCTGAGGATCCTTCCGTCGCTGAGGATCCTTCCGTCGCTGAGGATCCTTCCGTGACCGGAGTAGCGTGGCTGGGGGTGTTGGAAGGTACGGCGTCCTTGGCTGGCGTCATAGCCTAATGATTCACCAGCCGGGCGCTGATGGGAAACCGGACGCGGTTTCCGCTGCCGGCCGTCAGATGTCTCTGCTGAGCCCGCTGGAAAGCCCGTGCTCACCCGACGGCCCACGTTCACCGGCCATGCTGGCGTCAATCCCCCACGTCATACTGAATGCCTCCCCGGGAGCAAGCCAACGAAGGCCATCGCCGCTGTTGAAGGCATTGGCCGGCCCGGTCATGGGTTCTATTGCAACTGCTTTGGCCCTGCCCGGGAACGTATCGGTGACGAACACGTGTACATAGGGGCAGAATGCGTCCTGCCAGAGACTCACGCTGCTGCCATCGGGAGCCGCCAGCGTGTGGCGGGCAACGCCGTCGTCGAACTCGAGGTCTGTGAACGCAACATCGAGATCGAGCTCAGACACACGGCGTCCGCCACGGAGATCATTGTCGCCGTGTACTGCCTCAGAGTTGCGGGGAATCAATTGTGAATCCGCCACCAGCCCGGTGGAGGCGTTGACTGTAAGAACAAGATCTTCTGGGGACACATCGCCCAACCGCAGGTAGGGGTGGGCGCCTAGCACGAACGGAGCAGACTCCGGTGAGTCATTGACGAGTGTCTGCCGCACGTGCAGGCCCAAACCCTCCGTGAGGGCGTATTCCACCTGGTGCCTCACCAAGAACGGGTATCCGTGCTGCGGAAAAACCACGCCCTCCAGCGTGACGGAAGAATCTGATTCCTCCAGGAGTTCGTAGGCGGTGTTGCGCAGGAGGCCATGGCTGGCGTTGTTCCGCGAGACTTCCGTGATGTCCAGCTGCTGTTTTTTCCCTTTCAGCTGCCACACGCCGTTTTCGACCCTGTTGGCCCAGGGCGCCAGGGTTATGCCGGTGGCACCCGGCGGGATCTGGGCGTCGCCGTAGCTTTCCGTCAGTTGGGTTCCCCCACGGCTGAACAGACGCAATCCTGCGGCGAGTTCCGTTACTACAGCCAGTGCGTCACCACGGCGGAGTTCATATTGGCGTCCTGTGGCGCAACGCCTTGCCACACCGTAGGCGATGCCGGTGTTGGGGTCCATGCTGGGATTCATGGCACCACCGTACAGGTCATTACCCTGCTCAGCACGCCGGACGACGCTTGGCTCCGCATCACCCTTTTCATCCGACCACCCTTCAAATTGTTATTTTTTGTTAGAAACTATTACTTTTTGATCGTTTGTGAAATAATGGTTCTCGATCCATCACCGGGAAGTCTGCCGCGAGATCCGCTGATTCCGTTTCGCGTACCTCCCCACCCCCAAACCCCAGCCACAAAATAAGGACCGCACCCATGACAGCTATCACCAGCACACAGCTTGCCGATGGCCGGGAGCTGATCTACTTCGATGACGACGCAGCCGGGGCCGCGTCGCGCCGGAGCCAGGCGGATACCGTTGATCACCGGCCACTTCCCGCCCGCGGGGAGCCGGGCGAAGTCAGGTTCGATGCCCTCACCGACGAGTGGGTGGCAGTCGCCGCGCACCGGCAAAGCCGCACCCACCTGCCGCCGGCAGACCAATGCCCCATCTGCCCCACCACAACCAACAATCCCTCGGAGATCCCGGCCCCGGACTACGACGTCGTGGTGTTCGAGAACCGCTTTCCCTCGCTGGGCCCGGCATTGGGATCCATTCCTGACAACCCCCAATGGGGCACCACCGGTCCGGCGTACGGACGCTGTGAAGTGGTGTCCTTCACGCCGGATCACACGGGTTCATTCAGCGGTCTTAGCGAGGTGCGGGCGCGGACCGTCATTGAAGCCTGGGCCCACCGCACGGAAGCCTTGAGCGCCATGAAGGGCATCAAGCAGGTCTTCCCGTTTGAGAACCGCGGCGCGGACATCGGCGTCACGCTTCACCATCCGCACGGCCAGATTTACGCTTACCCCTATGTCACGCCGCGCGCCGGTGTCCTGGGTGCGGCCGCCCGGAAATTCTACGACGCCGCCGATGGTCGCGAAACCCTTACCGGTTCGCTCCTGCGTTCCGAGCGGGAGGACGGCAGCCGTATGGTGCTTGAGGGCGCAAACTTCAGCGCCTATGTGCCCTTTGCTGCACGCTGGCCATTGGAAATCCACTTGGTGCCTCACCGCCAGGTCCCGGATCTGGCCGCTCTGTCCGGGGAAGAGAAGGATGAACTCGCACACGTTTACCTCGATCTGCTGAAGCGGCTCGACACCCTCTATCCCACTCCCACGCCCTATATCTCGGCCTGGCACCAGGCGCCTCTGGATGACCTCCTCCGCCCTGCCGGCTACCTGCACCTCCAGTTGACGTCACCACGCCGCGCCGCAGATAAACTCAAATACCTGGCCGGCTCGGAAGCGGCCATGGGTGCCTTTATCAACGACACAACGCCCGAACTTGTCGCCGAGAGGCTGCGTGCGGTTGGCACCCGGCCCTCCTCCCTGAACCACACCCCGGAAGGTGTCCCTGCATGACTGCTCCCTTGACCGCCAGCCAGTTGGCCGCCCGTTTCACCGAGGCGTTCGGCACTGAGCCCGACGGCGTCTGGATGGCACCCGGGCGCGTCAACCTCATTGGTGAGCACACCGACTACAACGAAGGCTTTGTCCTGCCGTTCGCCATCGACAAAACGGCCAGGATCGCCATCCGGACCAGGCCGGACTCCGCCCTCCGCCTGCTCTCCACCTACGGGGACCAGGGCATGACGATGGCGGATACCAATGCACTGGACAAGTCCACTGCGCGTGGGTGGACCAAGTACCCCCTCGGCGTGATCTGGGCGCTGCAGCAGCGTGGCATCACCGTCCCCGGCATGGATCTGCTGCTTGATTCAGACGTACCTCTGGGCGCAGGACTTTCCTCCTCCCATGCCATCGAATGCGCCGTGATTTCAGCCCTGAACGAGCTGACAGGTGCGGGCCTGGAAGCCGAGGAAATGGTCCTGGCCACGCAGCGCGCTGAAAACGACTTCGTCGGCGCCCCCACGGGAATCATGGACCAGTCGGCATCACTGCGGGGCGCCAAGGACCACGCTGTGTTCCTGGACTGCCGTGACCAGACCGTCAAACTGGTGCCGTTCGAGGCGCACCCCGCGGGGCTGGTGATGCTCGTGATCGACACCAAGGTTTCACATTCACATGCCGACGGCGGATACGCCTCCCGCCGTGCCTCCTGTGAACTCGGGGCTGATGTGCTGGGCGTCAAAGCCCTCCGCGACGTTGGCGTGGAGGACCTCCAGGAGGCCAGCGGGCTGCTGGATGAAGAGACCTTCCGGCGCGTGCGCCATGTGGTGACGGAGAACGACCGGGTACTTCAAACCGTTGAGCTTCTGGCCAGCGAGGGCCCCCGCGCGATCGGGCCGCTCCTCGACGCCAGCCACGTGTCCATGCGTGACGACTTTGAAATCTCCTGCCGCGAGCTCGACCTTGCCGTGGAGACGTCCCGCTCCAACGGAGCTATCGGGGCCAGGATGACAGGCGGAGGTTTTGGCGGTGCAGCCATAGCGCTCACTCCCCTGGAAGCCGAACAACAGGTGCGCGCCGCCGTCGTGAAGGCTTTCGCGGACGCCGGCTACACAGCTCCCGATATTTTCACTGTTACTCCCGCCGAGGGGGCCATGCGGCTGGCGTGACCGCGGCGTAGGCTGGGGCCATGCCTGAAGCTGTCATTGTTTCCGTTGCCAGGAGTCCCATCGGCCGAGCATTCAAGGGCTCCCTCAAAGACGAACGGCCCGACGACCTGGCGGCGGCCATGGTCACCGCCGCTTTGGACAAGATCCCTCAGTTCAACCCTCGCGGCCATGACGGCGAGGGCCTGGACGATCTCTACCTTGGGTGTGCCGAGCCAAGCGGAGAAGCCGGCTCCAACATGGCACGCGTCGTCACCATCCTGACAAACCTGGACGACGTACCGGCAGCAACAGTCAACAGGTTCTGTGCCTCAAGCCTCCAAACCATCCGGATGGCCTTCCACGCCATCAAGGCCGGGGAGGGGCGCGCCTTCGTAGCGGGCGGCGTCGAGGCCGTTTCCCGCTACAGCGCCTGGGCGGGGGCCGGCGAAACGGACGCGGGCAACCACAATCCGATCTTCGAAGCCGCCCGCCAGCGGACAGCCGCAAGGGCTGCCTCGAACACGCCATGGACCGATCCCCGCATGGGCGACCGTATGCCTGATATCTACATCTCCATGGGCCAGACAGCCGAGAATGTGGCCACAACCCATGGAATCACCAGAGCTCAACAGGATGAGTGGGCGGTCCTGAGCCAGAACCGTGCCGAGGCTGCCATAGCCTCCGGATTCTTTGCACGGGAGATCTCCCCCTACACGAGGCATGACGGCACCGTGGTCAGCAAGGACGATTCACCCCGCTCAGGAGTCAGCCTCGAAGCGGTCAGTGCCTTGCAGCCGGTTTTCCGCAAAGAAGGGACAGTTACCGCAGGAAATGCGTGCCCCCTGAACGACGGCGCCGCAGCCGCAGTGGTGATGAGCGATGCCAGGGCACACGAACTTGGACTTGAGCCCCTTGCCAGGATTGTGGCAACAGGCGTCAGTGCGTTGTCACCGGAACTGATGGGCATGGGGCCGGTGGAAGCGACCCGCCGTGCCCTCGCTGCTGCAGGGCTGGGGATCGGGGACATAGACCTCGTGGAGCTCAACGAAGCGTTCGCCGTCCAGGTCGTGGCAAGTGCCCGCGAACTGGGCATCGACCACTCCCGCCTGAACGTTCACGGGGGTGCCATTGCCCTCGGTCATCCCTTTGGAATGACCGGAACCCGCATGACGGCAACCCTGCTCAACGGACTCTCCTCCACCGACGGTACGCTGGGGCTCGCTACGCTCTGCGTCGGTGGTGGCCAGGGAATGGCCATGATTGTGGAACGCCTCAGCTGAGGAACAGCAAAAAGCAGGGCCCCGCCTTTCGAACTCAGTCGAAAGGCGGGGCCCTGCTTCAGTTAGAAATCTGCCTGCGGTTAGTCTTCGCCGCGGAGAATTGCCAGGAGACGGATGATCTCGACGTACAGCCACACCAAGGTCACCGTGAGGCCGAATGCGGCGGTCCAGGAGAACCGCTGCGGGGCCCCGGCCTGGACACCTGCCTCGATGCTGGTGAAGTCCATAATCAGCGAGAACGCGGCGAGGCCGATCGCGAGGACGCCGATGAGGATGCCCACAATTCCATGGCGCAGACCGAACGGCTGATCCAGTACACCCGTCATCATCATCACGAGATTCACCACTGAGAACAACGCGTAGCCGACCATTGCAATCAGGAAGAAGCGCATGGCCTTGGGGGTGGCGCGCACCTTGCCGCTCTTGAAGAGCAGGAGAGTGACGGCGAAGACGGACAGCGTGCCGATAACGGCCTGCAGGCCGACTCCCGGGAACATGCCATCCAGGATGCGGGTCAGGCCACCAAGGAACAGTCCTTCAAGGCCTGCGTAGGCCAGGATGAGTGCCGGCGAGGGCTGTTTCTTGAAGGTGTTGACCAGGCCGAGCACGAAGCCGCCGAGCACACCAACGATCATCAGCATGCTCGCAAGCCCCATGCCCACGACCAGTGTCACAGCCGCACCGGCCACGAGGATTCCGAGGCAAGCGGCGGTCTTGACGATGACGTCGTCGAATGTCATCCGTCCGACGTCGGCACGACCGGCAGCCGGCGCGTTGTACATGTCCTGGAGCTGGTCCTGCGAAAGATTCTGCGGCTGACCGTAAGGGTTCTGCCCGAACTGGTTCTGGCCGTACTGCGGCTGGCCATACTGGTTCTGGCCGTAAGGGTTTTGGCCGAACTGGTTCTGGCCATACGGAGCCTGCGGAACAGGCGGTGCCTGGGTGGCTCCACGGAAATTCTTTCCGTTGAAGATCGGGTTTCCGCCAAGTGCCATTGCGGGTGTCCTCCATATAAAGGGGGTGGTTAGTAATCCTTATAGATCAAGGTATCAATTTCCACGAGCGGTGGGCAGATTTGGTTCCCGGAAACGCTTACCCGCAACCGAACCGTGACATCAGTTTTGGCAGCGCTCACTTCACACCCGTCCGATCGGGAGCCCAACCCACCGGTTGTTACCTTATTGCGACGTTGCAGCCCCTCCAGGCCAGCATTTTTTGTATCTACCGGGCTGTAACATAGGCCAAGCAAGGTGACGAATCTCACAAGCCGTTACGGTTTGCGCATCACAGTACCGCACCACCCTTTCGTTGCCTGCATCGTTCGCAGTGGTTGCAATGGCGCAACCCGATCACCCCCCAAGCGGAGGTTTTTTATTTTGAGAAGCACACCGAGAGGCACGTTGCACCGGAGACGGGGCAGGTTATTGAAAGCGGTGGGGGCCGTGTTCGGCGCCATCATCACAATCCTGCTCGTCGTCGCACCGGCCTCGCAAGCCACCACTCCCTCACCTACACCGTCACCAACAACCACGGTGTTCCAAAACAGCATCAGCGGCTTCCTTCGGGATGACGAGCGCAAACCCATCGCAGATGTCACCATCACCGCCACAAGCGGCGATTTCACGGGAACCGCAACGTCCGCCGCAAACGGCGCCTGGACGATCGGCGTGCCTACTCAGGGAACCTATGAAGTGGAGCTGGACGAGTCCACTCTTCCAGAGGGCATCAAGCTGGCGGAAGGCCAGGAGAACCCAAGGAGCGTCACGTTCAGCCAGACCTCTAATCTCTCGGTGATCTTCGCCTTCGGCAAGGGAATCGTGATCCAGGAACAGAACTTCGCACAGAATCTGCTGAACCGCTTGGTTGCAGGCCTGAGTTTTGGCCTTCTGTTGGCCCTGGCTTCTGTAGGCCTTTCCCTTATATTCGGTACCACTGGCCTCACGAACTTCGCTCACGGTGAGATGGTCACATTAGGTGCAGTGGCCATGTTTGGACTCAGCGCCTTAAATCTTCCCTTCTGGCTTGCAGGGCTGCTGGCCCTCCTGATCGGCGGCCTGTCCGGCTACATCCAGGATGCCGGCCTCTGGAAGCCCCTGCGCGGACGCGGTACCGGGCTTGTACCCATGATGATTGTGAGCATCGGGCTCGCCCTCGCCGTCCGCTACGTCATCCAGTTCAACTTCGGCGGCGCAACCCAGCAGCTGCCCTTCGCCCAGTCCCCCGAGATCCAACTCGGCCCGGTATCCATCTCCCCCAACAACCTGTGGTCACTGATCATCAGTGCGGTTGTCATCGCCGTGATCGGCATCGTGCTGCTCAAGACCCGTCTGGGGAAGGCCACACGCGCTGTGGCCGACAACCCCGCGTTGGCGGCAGCCTCAGGCATCGACGTCGACGGCGTGATCCGTATCGTGTGGGTCGCCGGCGGCATGCTCGCAGCTCTTGGAGGCATTCTCTGGGCGTACTACCGGCCTGGAGTCACCTTCGATATGGGCTCGCAGATCCTGTTGCTGATCTTCGCCGGCGTCACCCTCGGCGGCCTGGGAACCGTGTTTGGTGCGTTGGTCGGATCCATCATCGTTGGCATCTTTGTCGAACTGACCACTGTCTTCGGACTGGCTGCCGACCTCAAATATGTGGGCGCCCTCTTCATCATGATCATCGTCCTCTTGTTCCGCCCGCAGGGAATCCTCGGCCGGCGTGAGCGTGTGGGTTAGGAGACAGCCATGGACTTCGGATTTATTTTTTCCAGTGCACTCAGTGAGATATTCACTCCGACGACGGCGGCATACGCCCTCGCGGCCCTCGGTCTTGCCGTCCACTTCGGCTACTCGGGCCTGCTGAACTTCGGCCAGGCCGGCTTCATGGCGGTGGGAGCTTACGGCTTTGCCATCTCTACGCTGACCTTCGGCGTGCCGTTCTTTGTCGGCCTGCTCATCGCCGTCATCTGTTCCTCCCTTTTTGCGCTCCTGCTGGGTATCCCCACCTTGCGGCTCAGGGCTGACTATCTGGCCATTGTCACCATCGCCGCGGCAGAAATTGTGCGGTATATCGTCACAACCAACCAGCTTGATGCAGTCACCGGATCAGCCGACGGCCTCGGGGCTTTCGAAGGCGGCTTCTACGCCATGAACCCCTTCCCCGAGGGTTCCTACATGGGCATGAACAACCGTGACTTCTTCATCCGGGTCGTCGCCTGGGCCCTGGTCATCGTGTGCTGCCTGCTCGTTTGGCTCCTGATGCGCAGCCCTTGGGGCCGTGTCCTTAAGGGAATCCGCGAAGACGAGAACGCCGTCCGCTCCCTCGGAAAGAACGTCTACGCCTACAAGATGCAGGCGCTGGTGATCGGCGGCGTCCTGGGCGCCTTCGCAGGCATGGTGTTCACCTTGCCCCGCGGCGCCGTCCAGCCCGCCAACTATGGAACGGAACTGACGTTCTTTCTCTGGACCTGCCTCCTCCTCGGCGGTATGTCCACGGTCCTGGGGCCGGTGGTGGGCGCCATGATTTTCTGGGTGGTCCTGTCCCTGACCCAGGGCATCCTCTACGGTCTCATCGAATCCGGCGCAGTTACCTGGTTGACTACGGTCCAGGCGGGCCAGCTGCGCTACATCCTGGTTGGCATTGCCCTGATGCTGCTAATGATCTTCAGACCTCAGGGTGTCTTTGGCAATAAGAAGGAGCTGGCGTTCGCATGAGCCACAGCGCACATTCAACAAGCAACAGCGCAGGCAGCACGGCACAGAACCCTGCAGGCGTCGATTACATGACGGATACAAGTCCGATCGCCGCCGGCGAAATCGCCCCCGGCTGCAAGAAGAGGGATCCCATCGTGGTGGCCGAAAACGTCACCCGGAGCTTCGGCGGCATCAACGCCGTCGATGTCCAGTATCTCGAAATCCCGCGGCACAAAATCACTGCACTTATCGGTCCCAATGGGGCCGGGAAGACAACTCTCTTCAACCTCCTCACCGGCTTCGATACCCCTAACTCCGGGAAATGGCAGTTTGAAGGTAAGAACATCGAGGGCGTGTCCTCATACAAGCTGGCCCGCATGGGCATGGTCCGCACCTTCCAGCTGACCAAGGTCATGGGCAAGCTCACTGTCATGGAGAATATGCGCCTTGGCGGCGCGAATCAGCCAGGTGAACGGCTCTCCAAGGCCCTCTTCAAGGGGATCTGGGGTGGTCGCGAGAAGGAACTTACCGTCCAGGCCGACGCCCTGCTCGAGAAATTCAAGCTCGACGCCAAAAAGGACGATTACGCAGCGTCCCTCTCCGGGGGCCAGCGCAAGCTGCTTGAGATGGCTCGATCCCTCATGGTCCGGCCCAAGCTGGTAATGCTGGACGAGCCTATGGCCGGCGTGAACCCGGCACTGACCCAGTCGCTGCTGGACCACATCAAGAACCTCAAAGCCGAAGGCATGACCGTGCTCTTCGTGGAGCACGACATGAACATGGTCAGGCACATCGCCGACTGGGTTGTGGTGATGGCCGAAGGGAAGATCGTGGCCGAGGGCCCCCCTGGCGAGGTTATGAAGAACCCTGCTGTTATTGACGCATACCTTGGTGCACACCATGATGTTGACCTTGGTGACACCGAAGGCATCAGGGAACTGGAGGCAGTACTCGAAGCCGACGAGGAATCCATCGTGGGCACTGAAAACGCCGGCATCATCGCGGTTGATTCAGTAGAGGCCAAGATCCGGGAGGCTGATACCGAACAACCCGACCTCAGCCCCGCGGCCCACCAGGCTCCGGCCGCCGATGAGCCCAACTCCCCCGAGTCAGGCATGGCTGATCCCGGCCGCACAGAGAAGGACAAAGAATGAGTGCAACCAGCGCAGCGACGTCACCTCAAATGGCGTCCACAGATGACGTCGTGGTAAAGGTTACCGATCTCGTAGCGGGCTATCTTCCGGGCGTAAACATCCTCAACGGCTGCAGCATCGAAGCCCGTAAGGGAGAGCTGATCGGCATTATCGGCCCCAACGGCGCCGGTAAGTCCACGCTGCTGAAGGCCATGTTCGGACTGGTCAAAGTCCATTCAGGGTCTGTTGTGGTGCGGGGACAGGACATCACCGGGCTCAAGGCGAACAAGCTGGTCACTCAGGGCGTGGGCTTTGTTCCGCAGAACAACAACGTGTTTGCCACCCTCACCATCGAGGAAAACATGCAGATGGGCATGTTCCAGCGACCCAAAGACTTCGCGAAAAGGTTTGAGTTCGTCACCAGCCTGTTTCCTGAACTCGGCAAGCGGCGGGCCCAGCGTGCAGGCTCCCTGTCCGGTGGTGAACGCCAGATGGTAGCCATGGGCCGCGCACTCATGATGGAACCAGCCGTTCTGTTGCTCGACGAGCCCTCTGCCGGCCTCTCACCCGTCAAACAGGACGAGACGTTCCTCCGTGTCCACGAGATCAACAGGGCGGGTGTCTCGGTGATCATGGTCGAGCAGAACGCCCGCCGCTGCCTGCAGATCTGCGACCGCGGGTACGTCCTGGATCAGGGGAGGGACGCCTACACGGGTACGGGCCGCGAACTTATGAAGGATCCCAAGGTTATCCAGCTCTACTTGGGCACCCTGGCCGACACCGTCGAGTAAGAATTATCTGACCGGATAAACCGCAAGCAGAAGGGCCGTCACCATCCGGTGGCGGCCCTTCTGCTTTGGAGTCTTACACAGGAAGGCCCCCGTCCGAGGCTTGAAAACTGCCTGGACGGGGGCCTTCCCTTAGTGTCGGTGAGCGTTCGGCTTACAGCTTGCCGAATTCTTCCTTCACCGGTGTGTACTTGTTGTCATCCTGGTACTCGTAGATGCCGATGAAGGCCTCTGTCGGGTCACCAGCGTCCGAGAACGTGACGGGGCCGGACTGGCCGTCGTAGTCAATGTCCTTGCCGTTACGGAGCAACGTGACGCAGGAAGCGTAGTCGCTACACTTCTCACCGGCTTCGGAGACTGACTTCAGTTGCTTGGAGATCTCCACACCGTTGGTGCTCTTGGCCGCTTCCGAGGCCAGCGCGATGAGGTTCACGGCGTCGTAGGACTCTCCGGAGTAGCTGTAGTCCTTGAGAGCCGGATCGATGGCCAGCAGCTTCTTCTTGAAGTCGTCCTTGGCGAACGTGCCAGGGATTGTTCCCTGGGCGCCCTTCAAGGTACCCGGCTGCAGGTCCTTGCTGTAGTCAGCCATGTTGCCGTCGACGAGGAACATCTGGTTCGCCTTGACGCCCTTGCCTGTCAGAAGCGGAATGATGCTCTTTGCCTCGTCGAAGGTGATCAGGGCGATGGCATCCGGCTTGGCTGCAATGACCTTGTCCACCTGGCTGCTGAACTGGGAGTCGCCCGTGTTGTACAGCTCTTCGGCAACAACCTTGCCGCCGGCTGCCTCGAAGGCTTCCTTGACGTTCTTCTGCAGGCCGGTTCCATAGGCATCGTTCAGTACGATCATGCCCACGGTCTGGGCTCCACAGGTGGCCATGTAGTTTCCGAGGACCTTGCCCTGCAGGACGTCAGAGGGCGCGGTACGCCAGTACAGGCCCTTGTCATCCCACGTGGTGAAGTCAGGGGACGTGTTCGCCGGCGAGAAGTGGATGACACCTGCGCCGGTGATCTGGTTGATGACCGTCTTGGACACAGACGATGAGGCTGCGCCGACAATCGCGCTGACACCCTGGCCGAGCAGAGCCGACGTGGACTGCGTCGCAATATCTGTCTTGGTGTCACCGGAGTCACGGTGAATAACTTCTACAGGCTTGCCTAGGACACCTCCAGCAGCGTTAACCTCCTGGATGCCGAGGTTAACACCGGCAATTTCGGGTGGGCCAAGGAAGGCCAGGTTGCCGGTCGTCGGCAGAAGCGAGCCGATCTTCAACGCTGTGTCTGTGGTGGTGCTGGATGCAGGGACGGAACCGGATGCTGCCGCGGGCGCGGTGGTTGTGCCGCCTCCCGCTCCTGCAGGACACGCGATCCCTGCGGACGGTGCCGTGGTGGTTTGGGTCGAGCCGGGGGTTGGTGAACCGCCACAAGCCGTAGCCAGAAGAGCGACACCGAAGCTAAGCGCTGTGAGCTTAGCAACCCGCGGCGCTGCCTGGGGAATTGCAATCATTTAGAATCTCCTCGATCGAAAGGTGCGAACGGCCTTTGATGCGAATTACCAGGTGTTCCTGGGTTTAACTTTCAAGCTAGTGCAATTTTGGCCTGAAAATAAGTGACTACGGTCACATCCTTATAACACTCGTTGCCTATGGGAAATCTAACGGGCATGACGAGCCAAATGAAGTGCCCCAGGTGGGACTCGAACCCACAACACGCGGATTTTAAGTCCGCTGCCTCTGCCAATTGGGCTACTGGGGCGCCCGGTCAATGTTATCCCGTCAAATGCGTGCCAGTGGCGCGGCATACCGGAAAGTCCCATGGATACCACCAGGCCACACTGCGAGGGGCAGCAACTGGAAGTAGTCACCCCACTCCGGGTTTGGCGGATCAATACCCAGGGAATTCGAGGGCACAAATCCGAAACGCTCATAGTAGACGGGACTTCCCAGCAGCGCGATGCCCCATTCCCCCGCCGCGTTGGCCCGGACCACCGTCTCGTGCATCAGCGCCGAGCCTATGCCGTGCCGCTGCAGCTTAGGCACCACGCCAATGGGGCCCAGTCCCAGCAGCTCGAGCTCACCAACCCAGCCCCGGGTGCTGATAACGTGGCCCACAATTTCGCCGTCGAGCTCGGCAACGATGCTGAACTGCGGCAAGTATTCATCGCAATCAAAAAGCTGGCGGAGCACCTCCACCTCGATCGGCTCACCGTCAACCGGCATGCCCGTTGCCGGTGACACCGCGAACGCCGCCGCGGTGAGCTCCAGCAGCGCTTCCCGGTCCCCCGGCTGCTCGTCGCGCAGCAGCAGTTGCGGCGCCGGCACGTGGGCATTCTCAGCCGCCAGCTCGGCCAGAACTACCATGGCCCGGGGTGCGTCGGCCACAGGGACCAGCAAATGGTCATGGTGGAAGCCCGCCAGCACGTTGCAGCTGATCTTGGCTGACGTCAGGGCGGCGCTCACGGCCGCCGTAAGGCCCACCGCTTCCAAGGCCGAGTGCACCTGGAGAGTGATCCAGGACGCCACGAAGTCATACTTCAGTCCCAGCGTGTCGGCCTCGCTCCTTGGCAGCACTACTGTGAGGCCCTCGGCTTCCCGCACAGCAGCTTCGATTCCGCCCCCCAGTGGCTTTCCGTGCGGCCAGAGAGCATACACATAGTCCCCCTGCCGCAGAACGGGCTGCATCGTCGCCAGAAGTACCTGGAGGTCTTTTTCGCCTGTCATGGGGCCAGTCTACGTAACCCGCCTTCCCGACAAGCGAGCTGAAAGAGCAGTGTCGGATCATGTTAACGGCGACGGCGACCGCCCCCAGAGGGAACGGTCGCCGTCGGGCGTTTACACAGTGTGTGTCAGTGCAGCTACTTGCTGTCCGCCGAAACTGATTCCTTGGCCTTAGCCACTGGAGCACCCTGCTTGCCTGCGGGAATCTCCGGCTGGGCTGCAGCGGCCGGCTTGGGTGCCGGAGTAGCAGCAGCAACGAAGGCGCCGCGCGGGTTGTCAAGGTCAATCAGCTGCGTGGTGTCCCGGCCCATAAAGAAGGCGATGATCCAGTTGAGGATGACCCGGAACTTGCGCTCAAAGGTAGGCATCGCCATTCCGTGGTAGCCGCGGTGCGCCAGCCAGGCGAGTCCGCCCTTGAGGCCGATGCTGCCGATCAGATTGATGTTGGCAACGCCCTTCCATTCGCCGAAACCGGCGACGGCACCCAGGTTCTTGTGCTTGTAGTCCTTGAGGTCCTTCTCCCACCGGGAGGCCCACAGGTTCTTGGCAAGCCGCTTGGCCTGGCGCAGGGCGTGCTGTGCGTTGGGCACGCAGAAACCGCCCACTCCACCGCCGGAAAGGTCGGGAACTGCTGCGACGTCGCCGGCAGCCCAGGCGTTTTCGACAATGCCTTCGTCCCCGGCGATGCGGAGGTCCGGCAGTGTGCGGACACGGCCGCGCTCATCAAGGGGGAAATCGGTGGAGCGCACCATTGGGTTAGCCTGCACGCCTGCAGTCCAGACCAGGGTGTCAGCTTCAAATTCCTGTGCCAGCGTCTTATCCGGCAGGTTGATCAGCTTGAGGGCGCCCTCGGCGTTGTCCAGGGACGTGTTCAGCAGCACCTCGATACCGCGGCTGCGGAGGTGCTCCACAACCCACACCGCCTGCTTCTCCGTGACCTCGGGCATGATGCGGCCCATGGCTTCCACCAGTACGAAGCGGACTTCCTCCTGGTTGATGCGGGGGTTGTTCTTGACAGCTGCGCGGGCCAGATCTTCCATCTCAGTGATGCACTCAATACCGGCGAAGCCACCTCCCACGACTACGAAGGTGAGGGCCCGGGCGCGTTCGGCGGGGTCAGTCATCACGGAGGCGGCTTCGATCCGCTCGAGAACCTTGTTGCGGAGTGCAACAGCTTCCTCGATGGTCTTGAGGCCGATCCCCTTGTCAGCGAGTCCCTTGATGGGGAAGGTGCGCGTAATGGCACCTGCCGCCACAACGACGTCGAAGTAAGGAACTTCAAAGTTCGCGCCGCCGTCTGCCGGTGCTACAACGGCCGTCCGGTTGGCGTGATCGATGGAAGCTACACGACCCTGGATCAGCTCGGTCTGCTTGAGGTGCTGGCGGTGGGAAACAACGGCATGGCGTGCCTCGATGTTTCCACCGGCAACCTCCGGCAGGAACGGCTGGTAGGTCATGTAAGGCAGGGGATCAACGAGGGTGACGATGCCACCGGCATTCGCGATCTTCTTCTGCAGTTTGAGGGCTACGTACAGGCCGACGTACCCGCCGCCTACGACGAGTACCCTGGGACGGTCCTGGAGCTGTGGGGTGGATGCCATGTTTCAAGAATACAGTAGTTTGTGAAAATCTTCACTAACTAGGTCCGGTGCTTGTCCGCTGACTGGATGGAACAGCTTCAAGGACTCCTGTATCGGGTTCTTCCGGCGCCTTGACTGGATTCCTGTATGCCCGCAGGAACTGGAAAGTCCCGGCACCGACGATGGCAAGGAACAGCAATCCGAAGCCCACAACTACGAGAGCGGGAAGGACCGCCTCCCCCGAGGAAGGCGCCGTTACTGCAGGCACCGTGGCTTCGGGATGCGTGGGAGCAGCGCTCGTGGGGCTCGCGCTCGGAACAGGCGCCGCAGGGGCCTCTCCTCCCCTGCGGTGAACGCGGATCCAATCTGAAATGGTGCCCAACGGGTTAACTGCTGCCTCCGGCACGTTGGCTTTCAGCGCCGCCTCAGCGTTCAGGGCTCCGAAACCATAGATGGGGTCCTTGCCCGGGACACCTGCGTCTTTAGCTGTGGTCACGATGCGGTTGATAACCTGCTTCGCACTCATCTCAGGCCACTTGGAACGGATCAGCGCGGCAACACCGGCGACAATCGGTGTCGCCCCGGATGTTCCAGCCCATTCCGCATAGCCGCCGCCCGGCGTGCCACCCAACAGGTCTTCGGCGGGAGCGGCCACACCGATGCTGATGCCCTGTGATGACGAATCGACGCTGGCCACACCTTTCCGGTCCAATCCGGCCACCGTGAGCACCCCGGGAATGGTGGCAGGTGCTCCGACCTGGACGTTTCCTCCCACCCGGTTTCCGGCCGCTGCCACAATGACAACGTCCTTTTGCTCGGCATAGAGGAAGGCCGCGTCCCAGCTCTGCGGCCACTGGGGTGAGGTACTGCCCAGCGAGATGTTGATGACCTTGGCCCCGTTGTCCACGGCCCACCGGACGGCGTCGGGAATCTGCTCCTGGTCGGTCCTGCCACCCGGGTTCGTAGAACCGAGCCAGGTGGAGACTGAAAGAATTTCGGATTCAGGAGCGACGCCGACAATCCCGTCGGGGCCAGTTTTGGGTTCGGGGCCGCTGGTTGGTTTGGCGGTGGAATCCTTGGGCTGGTGTCCACGGCCTGCCAGCATCGTGGCGACCAGCGTTCCGTGCTCCGGCTTCGCTCCGATGCTCTTGCGTCCATCAGGGCTCCCCGCGCCGGAGGCGTCAGAGCCCCCCGAAACCGCTCCCTTAAGGTCCGGGTGCTCCGCGTCCACGCCGCTGTCGATCACGGCCACCTTGACGTTCGCGCCTTTGGAGACCTCCCAGGCTTTGGTGATGCCGGATTCGGCCAGCCAGTACTGCTTGTCCCGCCAGGCATCGGCGTGTGCCGCGGGCGCCGCGACAAGGGCCGTGGTCAGGCTTCCGCCAGCGAGGGCTACAGCGATGAGTGCGGAGGCGGTCCGGCGGTACCGGGCTGTTGCTCTGGTCATTCTGGTCCAATCGGCTGTATGTCAGGCGGCACGGAGGGGGTGGTCAGGTGCCCGGTCAGAGGGCGCTGAGGGCGATTCCGTCGAGAATATCGTGTTCGCTGCTGACAGCCGTACTGATCCGCCCATCAGTGACCTCCGCCATCCGTTCCAGCACACGGCGCCACACCAGGGCCCCGGCTCCGATAACGTCAACCCGGCCCGGGTGCATGTAGGGCAGGGCCGCCCTTTCCGCACGTGTCATTCGCAGCAGGTCGCTGGCCGCCTCCCGGATGACTGTGATGCTCAGTTCACTGCCATGGATAGCGGCCGGCGAGTACTCAGGCAGCCGCAAGGCGTGCGCGGTAATGGTGGTGATGGAGCCGGCCACGCCAACGACGGCGGCAGTACGTTCGAGGGGAACGGCCAGTGCCGCCTGGCTGATGGCGGCGTCGACGTCGGCTTCCGCCGCGGCGATCTCCCGGGCCGTCGGCGGGTCGCTGAGCAGGTGCCGTTCCGTCATTCTGACACAGCCGATATCCACTGATTTTGCGGCTATCACGCCGGAGACATCGCCGAGCACGAATTCCGTGCTTCCACCCCCGAGGTCCACTACCAAGACAGGATCCTGGCCTCTGGAAGGCAGCACGCTGCTGGCTCCGGCGAAGGACAGCGCAGCCTCCTCATCTCCTGAGATGACTTCCGGTTCGACGCCGAGAAGCTTGCGGATGCCGTCCACGAAGACCTGCCGGTTGGCAGCGTCCCTAGTGGCCGAGGTAGCTACAAAACGGACATGACTGGAACCGTGGCTCCTTATCATCGACGCATAATCTGCCGCCGCGGCGAAGGTCCGGTCGAGTGCTTCCTGCGCCAGCTCCCCCGTGGCGTCAACCCCTTGGCCGAGCCGTACCACCCGCATTTCCCGCACCACATCGTTCAGGGCTAACGTGCCGTCCTTGCCTGCGGCATCAGCGATCAGCAGGCGGATCGAATTGGTGCCACAGTCAACGGCCGCTACGCGGGTCATGGGAGATCCTTCGCTGCGGCGGTGCCGCGTACAGGGGCGGGGCGGCCCACTATGTCAGGCAAGCCCTGGGGGCCGTGGCGGCTCAGTTCACGTGACGGCGTCTCGCCGGCTGTATCCCAGGCCCCCACGCAGTAGCAACGGTCGGCCGTCCACCACTCGGCAATTGCGGCCAAGGCTTCGTCTCCGAGCGGATTCACTCCAGGACCGGCAGCCAGGGAGTGGCCCACCAGTACATGGAGGCATTTGACCCGGGTGGGCATTCCGCCAGCTGAAACGCCGTCGATCTCCGGTACCGCGCCGATTCCGCAGCGTGTACCGATCTCGTTCCGGGAGCGCAGGTAGGCTTCATGGGCTGACTGGTACCGCTCTGCCAGGGGGGTGTCCTCTGCAAGCCGCTCGTTCATGGTGTTCATCAGCCCAGCGGCCTCAAGCCGCGATACGGCGGAGGTGATCACTGGATGCGTGAGGTAGAACGTGGTCGGAAACGGCGTTCCGTTGCTAAGCCGGGGCGCGGTGGCTGCGACCAGGGGGTTGCCGCAGACGCAGCGCGCCGGGATCTCGACAACGTCCCGCACGGGCCGCCCCAGCTGGCGGCTGAGGACGTCAAGATCCTTTTCTGACGGCTGGCGGAGTTCCTCCGGCGAGGCCGCTGCATTCGATTCCACTGCGTTCCATTCCACTGCGTTGCCACTTTCGTTCCCGGTGGGGACTGTCCCGGGGACATTCCAGGGGCGGGTACCGCTTCTAGTCTGTTGCCGACCGCCGGATGGACTCCCAAAGGGCATCCACCCACGGCAGGTTGGCCGGGTCTTCTGCTGATCCTGAACCGGTCTGGCCGCTGCTGGTTCCGGCAGGCTCATCGCTGCCAAAAACCCAGTAGCTCGTCTCACCCGGCATAACCATGTTAATGCGGTCCCGGGCCTGCTGTTTGACGTAGTTGGGGTCCTGCCAGCGGGAGACCTGCTGCTTGAGGCCGTTTTGCTCTGCCTTGCGGGCGGCAATGTCCGCTTCCAGGGCCGCTATCTCGGCTGACTTGTCAACGTAAATCTTCACTGTTGGTGCGAGCATCACTGTAATCGCGATCATCACCACGGCCAGCGCCAGCAACCGGCCTGAAAACGCCCGTGCGGGAACAGGATCCAAGGAGGCATCACCGTCGCGCCCGGCGGGCAGGGGCCGCTTCACGCTGTGCCGCGAACTCCCCACCCCTGTGCGGGCTTCCACTTTCACCTGACTGGCGGAGGACTTGTTCGTTCCACGCTTACCGGCGGCGGACATGGCGGCGTCCGCTTTGCCTGCTGCGGCGCTGGCCGTTCCCCGTGTCTCACCGGCGGTTTTAGCAGCACCCGCCCGGGGTTCGTCTGCCCGCAGACCCTGGCTTGCGGAAGCAGGCTTCGTCCCTGAAGCTGTGGAGCCGAAATGCGCCTGAATGACATCGCCGCCGTCGGTCCCTTCCGCTGTAGGGGCCGCACTGGTGATCCTGGGAACCTTGGGACGTCGGGTTGCCATGACACTCCTGTAATGCCCTTGTCCTTGCGGGCGGTTGCTGCACTTGCCTTGCTGCTCTTGTCTTGATGCTCTTGCCGGCCCGCGTGGGGGCTGACTGCCTGCCTGGTTAAAGAAAACCGGTGGCCATGGTCTTTCAACCATAGCCACCGGTCAAGCGTTTTTGCGGCTACTAGCCCTTGAAACGCGGGAACGCGCTGCGGCCGGCGTAGCGTGCGGCGTCGTCGAGTTCTTCTTCGATGCGCAGCAGCTGGTTGTACTTGGCCACACGCTCCGAGCGTGCCGGGGCGCCGGTCTTGATCTGGCCGGCGTTGGTGGCGACGGAGATGTCAGCGATGGTGGTGTCCTCGGTCTCGCCTGAGCGGTGCGAGGTGATGGTGGTGAAGCCGGCACGCTGGGCCAGGCTGACGGCGTCCAGGGTTTCGGTCAGGGAACCGATCTGGTTGACCTTCACCAGCAGCGAGTTGGCGGTCTTGGTGTCAATGCCGCGCTGCAGGATGGACGGGTTGGTGACGAACAGGTCATCTCCAACGAGCTGGACCTTGTCACCGATGGTGTCAGTGAGGGTCTTCCAGCCTTCCCAGTCATTCTCATCCAGCGGGTCTTCGATGGAAACCAGCGGGTAGTCGGCGACGAGTCCTGCGTAGTAGGCGCTCATCTCGGTAGCGGAAAGCGCCTTGCCTTCGAACTGGTACGCACCGTCCGTGAAGAACTCGGAGGAGGCGACGTCCAGCGCGAGGGCGATGTCCGTACCCGGGGTGTAGCCTGCGTTCTTGATGGCCTCCTGGATCAGGTCCAGGGCAGCGCGGTTGGACGGCAGGTTCGGCGCGAAGCCACCTTCATCGCCGAGGCCCGTGGAGAGGCCCTTCTCCTGGAGAACGGCCTTCAGCGCGTGGTAAACCTCAACGCCCCAGCGCAGGCCCTCGGAGAAGGTCTCGGCGCCGAGCGGGACAACCATGAATTCCTGGATGTCGACGTCGGAATCGGCGTGGGAGCCACCGTTGAGGATGTTCATCAGCGGTACAGGCAGGACGTGGGCGTTCGGCCCGCCCAGGTACTTGTACAGGGGCAGGTCGGCAGAGGCCGCAGCTGCGTTGGCAACGGCCAGGGAAACACCCAGGATGGCGTTGGCGCCGAGCTTGCTCTTGTTGGGTGTACCGTCCAGGTCGATCATGGCCTGGTCGATGCTGCGCTGATCCGTGGCGTCGAAGCCAATCAGTGCAGGAGCGATCTGGTCGATGACGGCGTCGACGGCCTTCTGGACGCCCTTGCCGAGGTAACGGCCCTTGTCTCCGTCGCGGAGTTCGACCGCCTCGTGCTCACCGGTGGAAGCACCGGACGGAACTGCTGCGCGGCCGATCTGGCCGTCGGAAAGCAGAACTTCAACTTCTACTGTCGGGTTGCCGCGGGAATCGAGGATCTCGCGGGCGTGGATGGCATCGATAAGCGCCATGAATATGCTCCTTATGGTGAAGCGATTTACTGGGAATCTAGCTGAAAACTCGACGTACTCGTCAGGACAAGCGTAGTCGAGAGTGGTACAGGTTACGGAAACCTCTCCGGCACCTTGACGTCATGAAGGCGAGTGGTGGCCTTCCTGGAATTCACGGATGGCCCCGCGCAGGGCACGCTCGGCATCCAGGCCCTGGGCCCGTGCCCCCGCTACAAGACCAAAAAGGAGCTCGCCCAGCTCTTTTTCGGAGTACGTGCCATGGTCTGCCGCAGGCACTAATTCAGGCATTAATTCTGCCAACTTCCCAGGGGGTACTGCGGGCAACGCAAGTCCGGCCCGCTCTGCCCGGTCCAGTGACTTCTGGGCACGGGCAAGAGCAGGTAAGGCGAGCGGGACGCCTTCGAAGACACCCGCGCCTGCCGGCTTTTCCGCCTTCTTCACGGCATCCCATTTCTGCACAATTTCGGCCACGGTGGCCGGGAAAGTGTCCTGAAGAGTGCCGTCGGAACGGAAAACGTGGGGGTTGCGGCGGATCATCTTGCCCGTGATGCTGCGCACGACGTCGTCGAAGTCGAAGACATCGCGTTCCTGGGCCAGACGGGCGTGCAGGACAACCTGCAAGAGGACATCGCCCAGTTCACCTTGGAGCTCGGCCTCGGCGGCGCCTGTCTCGATGGTCTCGGCGACCTCAAAGGCTTCCTCCAACAGATACTCCACCAGTGACTCGTGGGTCAGCGCCCCCATCCAGGGGCAGTGCTCCCGGAGGGCTGCGATTACAGCGAGCAGGTCTGCAATGGGAGTTCCCTTGCTTCCAGGAAAACCGCTGTCCGGCCCGGATCCGCCACTATCAGGCAAGGTTGGCGTAGGCGTCGTTGATGTATTCGACGAGGGCTTCTTTCTCCTCGAGGGGCAGGAAGGCGGCCTCGGCGGCGTTCAGGGTGAGTTCAAGCAGGTCGTCGAGGTCATAATCGAACGTCTCAACCAGGAGTTCAAACTCATCGGTGAGCGTCACCCCGCTCATGAGGCGGTTGTCGGTGTTGATGGTGACGTTGAAGCCCAACTGGTAGAGCATGTCCAGCGGGTGGCTGTCGAGGTCGTCGCCGAATCCTGCGATGGCGCCCGTCTGCAGGTTGGAGGAGGGGCAGATTTCCAAGGCGATGCCCCGGTCCCGGACCCAGCTTGAAAGGTTCCCCAGGGTCACGAGTCCCACGTTGTCGTCGTCGTCAGAGGCATCTTCCGCGTCTTCGAACTCAACCATGATGTCCTCGGCGATGCGTACGCCGTGGCCCAGGCGGAGTGCCCGGCCGTCCACCAATGCGGACTGGATGCTTTCGAGTCCTGCGGCCTCGCCCGCGTGGACGGTGGCGGGGAAGTTGTTTTCGGCCAGGTAGGTGAAGGCGTCCTTGAAGCGTGACGGCAGGAATCCGTCCTCGGCTCCGGCGATGTCGAAGCCGACCGCGCCCCGGTCCCGGTGCCGCACGGCAAGTTCTGCGATTTCCTGGCCACGGTCAGCGTGGCGCATGGCGGTGATGAGCTGGCCCACCTGGATATCGCGGCCGCTTTCTGCAACGGCGTCAACGCCGGCCTCGAGGCCGGCCTGGACGGCCTCAACGGTCTCGTCCAGGGTCAAACCCTTCTGGAGGTGCTGCTCCGGCGCCCAGCGCACTTCGCCGTACACGACGCCGTCGTCCGCCAGATCCTCGACGAACTCCTTGGCGACCCGGAACAGGCCGTCTTTGGTCTGCATGACCGCAACGGTGTGATCGAAGGTTTCCAGGTAGCGGACCAGGGAGCCTGAATCGGCTGATTCCCGGAACCACTCGCCGAGTGCCACCGGATCGGTAGTGGGCAGGGTGTGCCCCACTTCATTGGCCAGTTCAATAATGGTGGATGGGCGCAATCCGCCATCCAGATGGTCATGCAGAGAGACCTTGGGAAGGCTCTTCAGGTCGAAGTCGAGGGCAGGGGCAGCGTCAAGGATAGGCTCAGTCACGTTCCAACCTTAGGGTTGGCGGCGGGCTAACGCCAGCCGCTACCTTCCGCCTGGTTCCGGGTCTAATGCAGTAGAGGCGAGGATGGGAGAAGAGCTGGTTTCCAGGGTCTGCGCGCCGGCAGGACCGCCGTCCAGCCATTCATCAACAACTTCGGCGTCATTGCGTGCCAGGTGCTTGTGCCACCAGCGCAAGACGTGGTCGATGAGGATTCCGAGCACGATGGCGAACACCACCGCGATTCCGGCGCTAAGCAGCGGATTGTGGTGGAGCCAGGGGAACGAGCTGGCCAGGATGCCAATGCCGATTGAGTATCCGACCCAGGTGACGCAGGCGAAGGCGTCCAGCAGGAAAAAGCGGCGGTGTCCGAAACCAGTGCTCCCTGCCACGTAGTTGACCGCCACACGCCCCCACGGGATGTACCTTGCCGTGAAGATCAGGACAGCGCCGCGTTTTTCAAGTTCATAGCGCGCCCAGCCGAACGCCTTTTGGACCTTGGCCCGGCGCATCCACTTCCAGCGTTCCAGGCCGATCTTCCGACCCAGGAGGAAAGCCATGTTGTCACCGGCGATGGCTCCCACCAGGGCGGTTGTCCCAAGGATCCAAAGATTCGGTTCCCCGCTGTGCCGGGAAAACGCGGCCAGCGCGACAATGAGGGTCTCGCTGGGAACCACCATCGCGAAGCCGTCAACGAAGAAAAACACGAGCAATACAGGGTAGATCCACCACTGTCCCGCCGCATGGAGCACGGCTTCATTAATAAACTCCACGCGGTGGTTCTCCTAGACGAAAAAACTCTCAGCTGCATGTGATGCAAATCGCTCTTCAGTGTCCCACGGCCGGGGCGTCGTTCGCTACGCCCCGGCCGGGGGAAACACCTGTTTCAGCGTATCTTTGTCTACCGACTGGAAGTATCCACCTACGGGTTGATATCCCATCAGGGAAAACTACCTCTTAAGGCTGAACACCAGCTTGGAGACAGAGTCCTCAAGCGCCGGCCTCGCGGGAAGCCTCACGCTCGCCGGACTCTTCATCCGGCTCTTCCGGCAGCTTGCCGCGCAGCCTGGTGATCACAAGGTCCACCACAATACCAAGGCCCACCGCGCAGATGATGGCGATCACAGCCCCCAGCAGATGGTTATCCTCGAACCACTGCCCGAAAAACAGGCCGATTCCTACGGAGTAAGCGGCCCACAGGATTGCTGAGAGCACCGTGAGAAGCACAAAGCGCACGTGCGGGAAATGCGTGGCTCCCGCGGTGAGATTGACCGCAACGCGGCCAATGGGAACGAACCGGGCTACGAGGATCAGCGAGGCAGGCCGTTTCCTCAACTCAAGTCCGGCCCAGCGGAATGCGTTCTGCATCCGGCGGCCCCGCATCCACCTCCAGCGGTTTGTCCCCACGCCCCGGCCGAGCAGATACGCGATGTTGTCGCCGCTGAACGCACCGAGCGCTGCGACCAGAGCGAGGAGCCAGGGGTTGGGCACATCCGCCGTGGCCGCAACAGCAGCAAGGCCAACAACCACAGATTCGCTGGGAATGGGCGGGAAAAACCCATCAATTAGGCAACAGGCCAGCACAAGGAACAGGACCCAGGGCTGCCCGGCCGCCGCGAGAATGAAGTCGTTGATTTCCTGCACAGTTTCCTAACAGCCTGCGGAACGTGTTCGCTCCTGCCTACGCTATGCGGTCAATAATCAGTTGCTGTGCCGGCCGGGAACCATCGGGGGCGATGGTCACTGCGTGTTCAAGGGCTTCCTTGGCGCGTGCAAATCTTTCCGGGGTATCGGTCAGCAGTGTCATCAGCGGCTCTCCTGCCCTCACTGCCGCCCCCGGTTTAGCGTGCATTCGAACACCGGCACCGGCTTGAACCTGGTCCTCTTTGCGGGCCCGTCCAGCACCAAGGCGCCACGCGGCCACCCCCACAGCCAAGGCATCAAGTTCTACCAGCACGCCGTCGGCCGGCGCGTAAATCACTTCTGACTCCTTGGCCACCGGAAGCGCCGCACGGGGATCCCCGCTCTGCGCCTCGATCATGCGGTTCCAGACGTCCATGGCCCGGCCGTCCTTGAGAGCTGCCCTTGGATCCGCATCGTGTACCCCTGCGCACGCCAGCATCTCCTCGGCAAGCCTTACGGTCAGTTCGACGACGTCGTCCGGACCGCCGCCTGCAAGCACCTCGACCGATTCTTCTACTTCGATCGCATTGCCTGCAGTGAGACCCAACGGAGTGTTCATGTTGGTCAGCAGGGCCACGGTGTTGACCCCGGCGTCCTTACCCAGCGCCACCATGGTTTCCGCCAGTTCGCGGGCCCGTGCCTCATCCTTCATAAAGGCCCCGCTGCCCACTTTGACGTCGAGTACAAGTGAGCCGGTACCTTCAGCAATCTTCTTGCTCATGATGGAGGAAGCAATCAGTGGAATGGCTTCCACTGTTCCGGTAACGTCCCGCAGGGCGTACAGCTTCTTGTCAGCAGGGGCCAGCCCGGCCCCGGCCGCACAGATCACGGCACCAACGTCCTGAAGTTGCGCCATCATCTCCTCGTTGCTGAGCGCGGCACGCCAGCCGGGGATGGATTCGAGCTTGTCCAGGGTGCCGCCGGTGTGGCCCAACCCGCGGCCGGAGAGTTGCGGCACTGCGACGCCGAACACAGCAACGAGCGGTGCCAGCGGAAGGGTGATCTTGTCCCCCACGCCGCCTGTGGAGTGCTTGTCGCTGGTAGCCTTCACGCCGCCGTCGGGACGCCGCAGTGCAGAGAAGTCCATCCGCTCGCCTGAGGCGATCATGGCGGCAGTCCAGCGGGAGATTTCCGCCCGGTCCATGCCGTTGAGCAGGATGGCCATGTTCAGTGCCGCCATCTGCTCATCGGCAATGGCGCCCCGGGTGTAAGCGTCGATGGTCCAGTCGATCTGCTCCGGGCTAAGTACAGCCTTGTCCCGTTTGATGCGGATGATGTCGACGGCGTCGAACGCCTCTGTTTTGTTTGGGGTGAGTGTCACCGGGTTTCCTCCAAGTGTTGGGGGCCAAATGCATCGGGAAGCACCTGGTCCATTGTCTTGATTCCCTGGGTGGTCATAAGTTCCATGTCAGGTGCGCGGAACTCATAGAGCAGCTGGCGGCATCGTCCGCACGGCATGAGCACTTGGCCACCACCGTCCACGCAATAGAACGCACGCAGCAGTCCGCCTCCGGTCATGTGCAGGTTGCCCACCAACGAACATTCCGCGCACAGGCTCAGACCGTAACTGGCGTTTTCCACATTGCAGCCGCTGACGATCCGGCCGTCCGCAGTGAGCGCCGCGGCCCCCACCTGGAACTTTGAGTAGGGGGCGTAAGCGTTGTTCATGGCGGCGACGGCGGCAGCCTCCAAAGCCTGCCAGTCGACTTCTGTGATGGTCATCTCCGTCAACCCTTGACGTACGGAATGCCGCTCGCAGCCGGTGGCCGCGAGCGGCCCACGAGCCCGGCCACCGCCAGCACTGTCACGAGGTACGGCAGCATTGCCATGAACTGGCTCGGCACGGGCGTACCGATGATGGTCACGATGCTTTGCAGGTTATCCGCAAAACCGAACAGCAATGCTGCGAAGAAGGCGCCGATGGGGTTCCAGCGTCCGAAGATCAGGGCTGCCAGGGCGATGAAGCCGCGTCCGCCGGAGATCTCCTTGGTGAAACTGTCGATGGCCACCAACGTGAAGAATGAGCCTCCGATGCCTGCAACCGCACCGCCCAGGGTGACATTCCAGAATCGGGTGGCATTGACCTTGATGCCCAAGGTGTCGGCCGCTTCGGGGTGTTCACCCACCGCACGGACCCGGAGGCCCCACTTCGTTTTGAACAGCCCGATCCACACCACGATCACCGCAATGTACATGAGGTAGCCCACCACGGATTGCCTGAAGAGGATCGGCCCGATCAGGGGAATGCTGGAAAGTACGGGGATGTCCACAATAGGCAGCCTGTCCGGCGAATTGAACTGCTCCGGGTCTGCCTGCATCACAGTGCTGAACATGAATCCGGTCAGGCCGGACACCAGGACGTTGAGAACCACGCCCACAATGATCTGGTTGACAAGGTATTTGATGCTGAACAGGGCGAGAACCACTGAGACGAGGGCGCCGGCTACGGCCGCAGCCAGAAGTCCGACAAAGGGGTTCTTGGTAATGCTTGCCACGATGGCGGCGGTGAAGGCTCCGCCGAGCAGCTGGCCCTCGATGGCGATGTTCACCACACCCACCCGCTCGCATAAGACGCCTGACAGGGAGCCGAAGACCAGGGGGACGGCCAGTGTCACCGACCCCGCGATAAGGCCGGCGAGGGAAATGTTGGGGGTGCGGGCACCTCCCACCAGCCAGATCAGGAAGGCCACGACAAACACGACGATGAACGCAATAGGCAGCCAGCGCGGAACGTGCTGGCTCTTCGTCTTGAGATACACGGCATAGCCGGCCAGGCCGAGCAGGACCACGGACAGCACAATGCCCGCAAGGAACGCCGGGACTTCGATGACTGGCAACTGGAAGAAGTCGCCCGCTGAGGAGATCCCGAACTTTGCTGTCTGGTTGGGACCCATGAGCCCGAAGAAGACGAAGGCAACAAGGCCAAGTGCAGCCAGAAGGATAGGTATTTTCCAGGTAACCGGCTTGGCTGATGAGCCTTGGATGCGGGTAGAGCCCGGCTGAGGGGTCCCGGGCCTGGGTGCCGTGGTTGTTGTGCTCATGCTGCACCTCCGGTGATGGCTGCCGCTGTGGACTTGCCGGCGGTAGCCGTTTTCTTCCGCCTCGGGTTGAGCCCGAAGAGGGCCCGCACAAGCGGCGGGGCTGCGATGAAGAGGACGATGAGCGACTGGACCACCAGGACAATGTCGATAGGTGTTCCGGTCTGGATCTGCATCTGGACGGCGCCGGCGCGGAAGGCGCCGAACAGCAGGCCGGCGGCGAACGTCCCCCACGGCGTCGAACGTCCCAACAGCGCCACTGTTATGGCGTCAAAACCGTAGGTGGCAGCGACCCCGTCCGTGAGAACCTTTTCGGTTCCCGCCACCTGGGCTACGCCGGACATGCCAGCCAAGGCCCCTGCGAGCGCCATCACCAGGATGGTGGCACGCGGAACGTTGATTCCAGCCGTCAGCGCGGCCTTGGGGTTGGCGCCCACGGCCCGGAACTCGAAGCCAATCGTGGAGCGGTTGAGGAGCCACCACACCAGTACCGTGGCGGCGATGGCCAGGATGAATCCGAGGTGGAGCCGGTACTGGGTTCCGAGTATCTGCGGGTAAACCGCGGTGGGATCCAGGATCGGGGAAATAGGGTTGGTCTCCCCCGGACGCTGGAACGCGGGAGTGTTCAGCAGGTAGCGCAGGAAGTAGAGGGCGATGTAGTTGAACATGATGGTCAGAATCACCTCATGCGCACCGGTACGTGCTTTGAGGTAACCCACCAGGCCGCCCCAGATGGCACCGCCGATGACGCCCGCCGCGAGGACCAGCAGGAGATGCAGCCCCAACGGCAGGTGAAGCGCAAAGCCGACCCAGGCTGCGAGGATACCTGCCATGATGATCTGGCCCTGCGCACCTATGTTGAACAGGCCGGCACGGAAAGCCAGCGCCACACCCAGGCCTGCCGTGATCAGCGGCGTTGCGATGGTGAGGGTCTCCATGAACGGGGCGAACTGGGCGGCAGCTGTGTTCCCCCGCGGGTTGAACACTGACCCTTGGAACAAGGCCACATAGGAACCTGTGGCCGCATTCCATACCGCCAGGAGGAAATCAGTGGGCCGCGCAAAAAGGTAGGTGGCCGTGGCTCCCACCCGCTCGTCAGTACTGGCGATGAGCAAACCGCCCAGGACCAACGCCAGGAGAACGGCCAGCAGGGAAACCATGCCGCTGCCGGTGAAAATCTTACGGAGCAGGGTGTCCGGCCCGCCAGGCAGCGTCCCACTCTGGGCAGAAACGGGCACCGCTGACGGGCCCATTGCACCGCCGGCCGTGTCCAGCGATACGGCAGCCGCAGTATCTTCAGCCGGGGCAGGAGCATCGGCGGCGTTGGTGGCGTTCCCGGAATCGTCGGTGCCTGATGATTTGGCTGTTTTCTTCGAATGATTGTCTGCCACGTGTTTGTGTTTCTCAGTCATGATCGCCTCCTTCGGCGCGGGAGGTGGAGGGTTCAGGGGATGGTCCATCATCCAGTGATCCATCATGGTGGGCACGGTCGGCGTGGGCTGCGTCATCGGGAGACAGACCTGCCATCATGAGGCCAAGGACGTCCCTGCTGGTGCCGGCTGGAACAATCCCCACCAGCTTGCCTTTGTAGAGCACTGCGATCCGATCCGCCAGTTCCATGACCTCATCCAGTTCAGTGGACACGATCATTACCGGAGTGCCGTTGTCACGTTCGGCGACGATTCGCCGGTGCAGGAACTCAATGGAGCCTACGTCCACGCCGCGGGTTGGCTGGGATGCGATGAAAAGGCGGAGCGGACGCGACAGTTCGCGCGCCATCACCACCTTCTGCTGGTTGCCGCCGGACAGAGTGCCGGCGGCCAGCGACCCGGATGGCGTGCGGATATCAAACTCACCAATCCTGGACGTGGCGTTTTCCAGGACTTTGGCAGGGCTCATGCCGATTCCCTTGGCGAAGGGAGACTGATCGTAGAGGTCCAGTACCAGGTTCTCGGCGATGGAGAAGGTGCCGATCAGTCCGTCCACTTTCCGGTCCTCGGGAACGAATCCAACGCCTGCCTGCAGCACTTCCTTCACGCTGCGGCCAAGGAGTTCCTTGCCGTCGAGCAGGATGGATCCGTGGACCCGTTCCTGCAGGCCAAGAATCGCCTCGGTGAGTTCCGTTTGGCCGTTTCCCTGGACGCCGGCCACCGCCAGGATTTCTCCCCTGGCGATGTCGAAGCTGATTCCGTCCACCACGTGCTGCCCGCTGGGGGCAATCACGGTGAGGTCCTTGACCTCGAAGGTGGTTTCCTGGGGACGGGCAGGTTCTTTATCAAGTGTCAGGCTCACGGAGCGGCCCACCATCATGGAGGCCAGTTCAGTGGTTGAGGCTCCGGGAGCAGCGGTGCCCACCACCTTGCCGCGCCGGATCACCGTAATGGTGTCGGAGACTGCCTTCACCTCCCGGAGCTTATGCGAGATGAAGACGATGGAAGTTCCGCCGCTTTTCAGCTGGCGCATGATGTCAAGGAGCTCGTCGGTGTCCTGCGGCGTGAGCACCGCCGTCGGCTCATCAAGGATGAGGACCTTTGCGTCGCGGACCAGGGCCTTGATGATTTCGACGCGCTGCTGGACGCCCACGGGGAGGTCTTCCACGAGGGCGTCGGGATCGACGTCGAACCCGTAGCGGTCAGAGATTTCCTTGATCTTCCGGCGGGTATCGTCCAGGTTGAGGAAGCCGCCGGCTTTCGTGGCTTCAGCGCCCAGTGCGACGTTTTCGGCAACTGTGAAAACAGGCACCAGCATAAAATGCTGGTGCACCATGCCAATGCCGGCTGCCATGGCGTCTCCCGGCCCGCGGAAGGTGACCGGTTTGCCGTCGATGAGGATTTCGCCGTCGGTGGGCTCGTACAAGCCGTAGAGGACGTTCATCAGGGTGGACTTGCCGGCGCCGTTCTCGCCCAACAGGCAGTGAATCTGGCCGGGTTCAACAACCACATCAATGTGATCGTTGGCTAGCAGGGAGCCAAAGCGTTTGGTAATCCCCTTGAGTTCAAGTTTCAAAACTCTGACCAATCTCGAAGCGTCCGGCGCATCTATCCGGACGGGATATGTGGCTGCAGCATCAGCCTAGTACCTGCCGCTGCGGGCAGAGCCAGGCCATGCACAACGGAAAAAGGAGAATGCCAACGAAAAGCGCCACCGCCCGTCCAGTAACAACTGTCCGGGTGGCGGCGCCTTGCATTGGGATCAGGGCGTTGGGGATCAGACCTTGGGGCTGGCGGCGGACTCCACCTTCAGCTTGCCGTCCACAATGTCCTTCTTGATCTGTTCCAGCTCCGTCTTGAGCTCAGCCGGTACGGCCGATTCCAGGTCGTGGAAGGGAGCAAGCAGGACCCCGTTGTTAGCCAGGGTACCGACGTACGGGGTGTTGGAGAACTTGCCGTCCTTGTCTTCCTTCACCACGTTCTCGACGGCGTCGCCCATCTCCTTCATCACGGAGGTCAGCATGATGTCCTTGTACTCAGGAGCCGTGAGGAAGCCGTCAGAGTCAACCCAGATGAGTTTGACGTCCTTGCCTGCGGCCTTGGCTTCCTTCAGAGCAGCAGCAGAACCCTTACCGACCGGACCGGCAACGGGCATGACGATGTCCGCACCCTGATCCAGGAAGTTCTGGGTAAGCTGCTTGCCCTTGTCCTGCTTTTCGAAGTCACCGGTAAAGCTGCCGTCCTGGGCAGCCTTGTCCCAGCCAAGGACCTTGACGTCCTTGCCCTTCTGTTCGTTGTAGTACTTCACGCCGTCGGCGTAGCCGTCCATGAAGATGGTGACCGTGGGGATCTTGATACCGCCGAAGGTGGCAACTGTTCCAGTCTTGGTGGTTGCGGCAGCAAGGTACCCGGCCATGAAGGCGGCCTGAGAAGTGTCATAGCGGATCGGCTTGACGTTGCTGATGGCGGGGTCGTGTGCGAAGTCGACGATAGCGAAGTGGCTGTCCGGGTTGGCGGTGGCGATCTTCTTCGTGGCATCGCCGAGGAGGAATCCGACCGTGACGGTGAGGTCGCAGCCTGCCGTGACCATGGCGTTAAGGTTCGGCTCGAAGTCACTGTTGGTCTTCGATTCAACCTGGTTGACCTTAATGCCGAGGTCCGCTTGGGCCTTCTTCAAGCCCTCATAGGAGGACTGGTTGAACGACTGGTCATCGAATCCACCGGAGTCTGACACGATGCAGCCGGCGTAATCGCTGGCCGTGGCAATCGGGCCCCCCGCCTCAGGGGGAGCCCCGCAAGCCGTCAGCAGGAGAGCGGCCGCACCTGCGGTGGCGACGCCAACCATGGAACCGCGCTTGACGGTTGCACGCAGTGAGTTCTTCAATGTTCCTCCAGGAAAAAAGAGATAGGCGCTACGACGGTTCAATGAGTGTCCGTTTCTAATGCTCCACACTGAAATTCTGTTTTCACTGATGGGTTCGCAGCACTGCGCCGTAGCGCACTGATATAAGCAACTTTAGTGTCCTGGAACACGTCCTGGCGCACGCTGGAAGCCATATCGGCATATTGTTGAGAACTTGTTACCTACGGGTAGGCACGGGTGCAAGTCACATGACGGCAGGCTCTGGAAACCGGCCGGGGCACCTACATGCGAACCAGCATTTTCCCTGTGTTTGCACCATCGAGGAGGTCCATAAATGCCTGCGGCGCGTTCTCAAGGCCGTCGACGACCGTCTCGTCATACCGGATTGTCCCATCGGCCAGCCAGCGGGACATCCTGGAAGCAAATTCCGCTGCATGCTGCCGCTGGCCACCTACCAGGAATCCCCTCAACGTGAGCTGCTTCCCGATGGCCAGCATCAGGTTGTGCGGGGCGGGCGTTGGCTCGGTGGCGTTGTACTGGGCAATCGCACCGCACATCGCCACCCGCCCGCCGACGTTCAGCACGGACAATGCAGCCTCAAGGTGTTCGCCGCCCACGTTGTCGAAGTACACGTCGATCCCCGCCTCGCCGGCCGCTTCCTTCAGCTGATCCTTCACAGGGCCGTCGTGGTAGTTGAAAGCCGCGTCGAAACCAAGTTCAAGCAGTCTGTCCACTTTCTCCTGCGAGCCAGCAGAACCGATGACGCGGGACGCGCCCATTGCTTTGGCTATCTGGCCAACCAAGGAGCCCACTGCCCCGGCTGCTCCGGAAACGAAAACGGCGTCGCCCTCCTTGAACTCCGCCACCTTCAACAGGCCGGCGTAAGCCGTTAAGCCGGTCATGCCGAGGGCACCAAGGAAGGCGGAGGCGGGCGCAAGATCCGTGCTGGCAACGGTGGTGGAGCCCGCATCAGCAACAGAGTGTTCACGCCAGCCCAGTGAATGCACGACGACGTCCCCCACCTTCCGGTCCGGGGACCGGGACGCGATGACCTCACCTATTGCGCCGCCGTCGAGCGCTTCCCCTACGCCAAAAGGTGCAGAGTAGGACTTGACGTCATTCATCCGGCCACGCATGTAGGGATCCACCGAGATGAAAAGGTTCCGTACGAGTACCTGGCCGTCTTCCAATTCCGGGATGGCGGCTTCTGCGAGACGGAAGTTCTCCGGCACGGGACGGCCTGTGGGCCGGGATGCCAGCTCGATGACACGGGTGGTTGTGATGGTTTCCTGGTTCACGGTTTCGTGGCTCATGCGGCCACCTCCAGGATCTTGATGTCTACATTGATGTTTCCGCGCGTGGCGTTGGAATACGGGCAGATCTGATGGGCTTTCGCCACCAGCTCCTCCGCGGTTGCGAGGTCCAGGGCGGGAAGGGCGATTTCGAGTTCGGCGGCCAGGCCATAGCCGGGGCCGTCCTCCAGCGCGCCGATGTGAATCCTTGCCGCGACGGCCGAATCGGTCAGGTCTGCGCGGTATTTACGGCCAACAGTGCGCAGCGCCGAGTGGAAGCATGCGGCGTAGCCGGCCGCGAACAGTTGCTCAGGGTTGGTCCCCTGGCCGTCGCCTCCGAGCTCTACGGGGGCGGCCAGAGTAACGTCGAGCTTTCCGTCCTTGCTGCGGGCGCTGCCTTCGCGGCCTTCGCCCGAAGCCAGCGCTTCTGCAGTGTAAAGAGTCTTCATGTGGTACCCGATCTGTTGTGGGTGGTTAATTCTCAGAGGTGACCGTGGAGGGCGGAGGTCAGCTTGTCCAGGGTTGCGCGCAGCTGTTCCAGCTCGGCAGCGGAAAGCCTGGCGGCGTCCGCAAGGTGCTGCGGAATCCCCGCGGCCTTGGCGCTCAGGCTCCTGCCGGCGTCGGTCAGTGAAATCTCCATCCGGCGCTCGTCCACTGCCGAGCGGCGGCGTTCCACCAGCTCAAGCGACTCGAGCCGTTTCAGAAGTGGTGAAAGTGTTCCCGAATCCAGCCCGAGCTCCTCCCCCAGTTCCCGGACGCTCCGCGGCTCGTTCTCCCACAGCACCAGCATCACGAGGTACTGCGGGTAAGTGAGCCCCAGCTCCTCCAGGATGGGCCGGTAAACCGCAGTGGCCGCTTTCGATGCCGAGTAAAGGGCGAAGCACAGCTGGCGGTTGAGTCTGGGAGCATCGGTCATGCTGTAACGGTAGCCCACAATTAGATTGTGCACAACTCAATTACACAAAGAACCACCCACAGAAGCACCTAAGGAAAGTGACTAGAGGTCGCGGATGGTCCGGAGCGCTGCAGCCGTGAGCACCTGAATGCCGTAGCCCAGGGCACGTTCGTCCAGGATGTAGTCTCCGCGGTGGAGATCGTATTCTTCGCCACCGGGAGTCTTGGTCCCCAGCCGCATCATGGCGCCCGGGCGCTCGGCCAGGAACCAGGCGAAGTCCTCGCCACCCATTGACTGCGGGGTGAGGACAACCGCGCCTTCGCCGATTTCAGCGCGGGCGGCGGCTTCGATCAGGGCCGTTTCGTGTTCGGAGTTGACCACTGGCGGGACCCCACGGGTGTGCTCGAGGTGGACCTCAACCCCATAGGGAGCGGCAATCTCGTGGACGATCTCATCCAGGAGTTCGCCGGCGCTCTTCCACGCGTCTCGATCCAGGCAGCGCATGGTGCCCGCCATGAAGCCGTTTGCCGGAATGGCATTGGGCGCGGAGCCTGCTGAAATCTGGCCCCAGACAACTGAAACGCCGCTACGCACATCAACGCGCCGGGACAGGACCGCAGGCACGTTGACGGCGATCTGCGAGAGGGCAAACACGAGGTCTTCGGTGAGGTGCGGGCGGGAAGTGTGCCCGCCCCTGCCACTAAGGGTGATCTTGATGGTGTCCGAAGCTGACGTGATGGCGCCGATCCGGGTACCGATCTTGCCGACGTCGATCCGGGGATCACAATGAAGCGCAAGGATGCGGGGCACGCCGTCGAGCACGCCCTGCTCGATGCATGAGTGGGCACCTCCCGGCATGGTCTCCTCGGCGGGCTGGAAGACGATGCGGACAGAACCACGCAGCGGCGACTCCAGGTGCATCCGGTGCAGCACAAGAGCAATACCGAGCATGGTGGTGGTGTGGACGTCATGGCCGCAGGCGTGCGTGACGCCGTGGTTCTTGGAGGCAAACGGGAGGCCCGTTTCCTCAATGATCGGCAATGCGTCGATGTCACCGCGCAGGGCCGTCGCAATGGGCCCGTCGCCGACATCCACGGTGAGCCCCGTGCCCTCAAGCCTGCGGGGTGTGAGCCCTGCTGCTTCGAGCCGTGCCACGAGCTTGTCAGTGGTGCGGAACTCCTTGAACGACAGTTCGGGGTGCGCATGGAGGTCGCGCCGGAATTCGATCAGTTCCGGCAGGAGGGATTCCAGCCATGGCCCCACCAGGTCGGTGGGCTCAGCTTCAGTAGTGTAATTGCGCACGCAATAACTCTAGCGAGCGTACAAAGAATAGCGGCATCGCCGTCGCCCCGTTACGGTTTCAGCCGCATTCCAGGCCCCGACGCCGTCAGAGGACGTCGGTGTCGCCGCTCGCCTTGAGGGCGTCAACAGCAGCCTTGACACGCTGCGAGTGCTCCTTAGTGGTCACCAGCAGGGCATCGGGAGTGTCCACGATGACCACATCCTTGATACCGATCAGGGCAATGACGCGCTTGGTATCCGAGACCACCACACCGGAGGCGTTCTCCGTGAACACCCGGGCGCCTTCGCCGAGCACGGTGACATCGCGTACTTCCTTGGCGCTGTTCAGCCTTCCCACCGAGGCGAAGTCTCCGACGTCGTCCCAGCGGAAAAGACCAGGCACGACGGCGACGTCCCCCGCCGCGGCTGCAGGTTCAGCCACCGCATAGTCGATGGCAATCTTCGGCAGTGTTGGCCAGACGCGGGCGGTGACTTCATCGCGGTCCGGACCATCCCAGGCCTGGGCGATTTCCAGCAGGCCCTTGAAAAGTTCGGGCTGGTTGGCTTCGAGGTGCTTCAGCATGAGGGCGACCGGCGCGACGAACATGCCGGCATTCCAGACGTACTCACCGCTGTCCACATATTCCTGGGCCACTTCTTCGCTCGGCTTTTCCACAAACTCCACAACTGCCTGCGCGCTCGGTGCCGAAGGGATAGCGAGGTTGCGTCCGGAGCGGATGTAGCCGAAGCCGGTGGAGGGGTGGGTCGGCTTGATACCGATCGTGACGATCTTGCCGGCGGCTGCAGTGTGGATCGCCTCGCGGACGGTGTCCTGGAAGAGGTTGTCAGGGCTGATGACATGGTCCGCGGCGAAGGATCCCATGATGGTGTCCGGATCGCGCTGGTGCAGGATGGCGGCGGCAAGGCCAATGGCGGCGCCAGAATCCTTGGGTTCGCTTTCGAGCACGAGGTCGCTGTCCTGCAGTTCGGGCAGCTGGCTGCAAACAGCCGTGCGGTGCGCCGTTCCGGTCACCACCAGGACCTGCTTGCCGGCCAGAGGCTCAAGGCGGTCATAGGTGGCACGGAGCAGTGTGCTGCCTGATCCCGTGAGGTCATGGAGGAATTTCGGGGCTGCTGCCCGTGACAGGGGCCAAAGGCGGGTCCCCACTCCGCCGGCCGGAATCACCGCAATAAAACGGTCCAACGGTGAATTCTGGTTTGTCACATTGTCGTCTCTCATCACGGCCTACTTTAGCGGAAGCGCCTCAGGGCGGCTCCCGCACCCGGCCCGTGAGCCTGCGCAAGCACGTCATGATGTGGCATTTGTCTCACCATTTCCTGAAATCCGCGCTGTTACTGGCCACCAAGGAGGGCCTAAATTGAATAAGCTGTGAGCGAAGCCTAGATTTAGGCCCGAGCTACGAGTGCTCTCGCAGCAGGCGTTCCCCCCGCGTGGATCCCACGCCAGCGCCGCTGTGTTGCAGGGAGGTTTATTCAGTGCCGACAAAACCAGCTGGCACCTTGTACCGCGGCCGTGAAGGCATGTGGTCCTGGGTAGGACACCGTATTACCGGTGTAGTGATCTTTTTCTTCTTGTTGGTCCATGTCCTGGACACCTCACTGGTGCGCGTGTCCCCCGAGGCCTACAACCACGTGATCGCTGCCTACAAGAACCCGCTGATGGCCCTGGGTGAAACGGGCCTCGTCGCAGCAATTGTTTTCCACGCCTTCAACGGCCTGCGGATCATCGCCGTCGACTTCTGGAAGAAGGGCGCCAAGTACCAGCGCCAGATGCTGTGGACTGTCCTGGCTCTCTGGGTTGTCACCATGGTGGCCTTCTCCATCCGCCACCTTTCCCTCGCCTTCGGAGGTCACTAAGCCATGAGTGCAACTGAGATCCAGAGCCCGCGCAGCGGCCAGATCAGTGGCAAGCCTGCTGCCGGTGTCATTGCTCCCCAATACCGCCGGACAGGCGGCTCCCGCGGCAACTTCGAAATGTTCGCCTGGCTTTTCATGCGGCTCTCCGGCGTTGTCCTTGTTGTCCTGATCTTTGGGCACCTCTTCGTCAACCTGCTCGTGGGCGAAGGCATTAAGGCAGTTGACTTCGGTTTCGTGGCGGGCAAGTGGGCGGATCCGTTCTGGCAGGTGTGGGACCTTGCCATGCTGTGGCTGGCCATGCTGCACGGCACCAACGGCGTGCGCACCATCATCAATGACTACGCCGAAAAGGACTCCACCCGCTTCTGGCTGAAGATGGTCCTCTACGCCGCCACCACCGTCATCATCATCCTGGGCACCCTGGTGATCTTTACGTTCAACCCGTGCCCCATGATCGACGGCGTCCCGCTGCAAGGTGGCTTCTGCCCCGCAGTCTAGGGGCCGCCCTACTGCCTGCATTGGCGCGGGCAGTGGTTTCACGTTTCAGGTTTTACGGCGCAGGCTCCGCCCGCCCGCGCTTTTATAGCGAATTTTGAGAGAAAGAGCGTCTGGTATGCAGGTCCATAAGTACGACGTCGTTATCGTCGGTGCCGGTGGTGCTGGCATGCGCGCAGCGATCGAATCCGGTCAGCGTGCGCGAACAGCAGTATTGACCAAGCTCTACCCCACCCGCTCGCACACCGGTGCCGCGCAGGGTGGCATGTGTGCGGCGTTGGCCAATGTCGAGGAAGACAACTGGGAGTGGCACACCTTCGACACCATTAAGGGCGGCGACTACCTGGTTGACCAGGATGCCGCCGAGGTTATGGCCAAGGAAGCAATCGACGCCGTTCTGGACCTGGAGAAGATGGGCCTGCCGTTCAACCGCACCCCTGAGGGCCGGATTGACCAGCGCAGGTTCGGTGGCCACACCCGCGATCACGGCAAGGCTCCCGTCCGCCGGGCATGCTACGCAGCAGACCGCACAGGCCACATGATCCTTCAGACCCTGTACCAAAACTGTGTCAAGCACAACGTTGAGTTCTACAACGAGTACTACGTCCTTGACCTCCTGACCGTCGAAGAGGACGCCGTCCGTGAGGATGGCACGCCGTACAAGCAGAAGCGAGTCGCCGGCGTCGTCTCTTACGACCTCGCCTCCGGTGAATTGCACGTATTCCAGGCCAAGTCCGTGGTGTTCGCCTCCGGCGGCGCCGGCAAGGTCTTCAAGACCACCTCCAACGCCCACACCCTTACCGGTGACGGCATGGGCATCGCCTTCCGCCGCGGCATCCCGCTGGAGGACATGGAGTTCTTCCAGTTCCACCCGACAGGCCTCGCAGGCCTCGGCATCCTCCTTTCCGAGGCTGCCCGCGGCGAAGGCGCCATCCTTCGTAACTCCGAGGGTGAGCGTTTCATGGAGCGTTATGCTCCCACCATCAAGGACCTGGCCCCGCGTGACATTGTGGCCCGCTCCATGGCCAACGAGGTCCGGGAAGGCCGCGGTTGCGGTCCGAACAAGGACTATGTGCTCCTCGACCTGACGCACCTTGAGCCGGCGCACATTGACGCCAAGCTGCCGGACATCACCGAGTTCGCCCGCACCTACCTCGGTGTGGAGCCCTACACCGAACCGGTTCCTGTTTTCCCGACAGCGCACTATGCCATGGGCGGCATCCCCACCAACATCACTACGGAGGTCCTGCAGGACAACGACACCGTAGTTCCCGGCCTCTACGCCGCAGGCGAGGTTGCCTGCGTGTCGGTGCACGGGTCCAACCGCCTCGGCACCAACTCCCTGTTGGATATCAACGTCTTCGGCAAGCGTGCCGGCATCGCCGCTGCGGAATATGCCAAGACAGCAGACTTCGTTGAGCTCCCGGAGGACCCGGAAGCGTACACGATCGAGCTGCTGAACATCGCCCGCAACGGGAACGGTGACGAGAAGGTGGCTGTGATCCGCAAGGAGCTGCAGGACACCATGGACGCCAACATGCAGGTGTTCCGGACAGCCGATACGTTGAACCAGGTTCTGCGGGACATCGCGTCCTTCGAGGAGCGGTACAAGCGCATCAGCGTGCAGGACAAGGGCAAGCGGTTCAACCTGGATCTCCTGGAGGCCGTAGAGCTTGGCTTCCTGTTGGAACTCGCCAAGGTCATGACCGTGGCAGCCCTGCACCGGGAAGAATCCCGCGGCGGTCACTTCCGCGAGGACTTCCCCGAGCGTGACGACGACAAATTCATGAAGCATTCCATGGCGTACAAGGACGAGCACGCACCTGCGGACGGTACCGGTTCCGCAGAGGCAATCGCCGGCATCAGGCTTGGCACCAAGCCCGTTGTCTTCACGCGCTACGAGCCGATGGTGAGGAAGTACTAAGATGTCCGCTGAACTTGCTGAGCCAGCCTCCAAGATCGAACTGCCCGCACACGTTGGAGGCGGCGGAGAGATCCCCACATTCGACGTCACCATGCGCGTGCGCCGCTACAACCCCGAGGTTTCTGCTGAGGCTACCTGGGATGACTTCAGGGTCACCATGTACGGCACCGACCGTGTGCTGGACGCCTTGCACAAGATCAAATGGGAAATCGACGGCAGTGTTTCTTTCCGCCGCTCCTGCGCCCACGGTGTTTGCGGCTCCGATGCCATGCGCATCAACGGCCGCAACCGCCTTGCGTGCAAAACCCTCCTGAAGGACCTGGACACGTCCAAGCCCATCACGGTGGAACCCATCAAGGGCCTCCCGGTGGAGAAGGACCTCATCGTGGACATGGAACCGTTCTTCCAGTCCTTCCGTGAGGTCATGCCGTTCCTCATCAACAGAGGACACGAACCCACCAAGGAACGCCTGCAGTCCGCCGAAGACCGCGAGCGGTTCGACGACACCACCAAGTGCATTCTTTGCGCCGCGTGCACGTCCTCGTGCCCCGTCTTCTGGACCGACGGCCAGTACTTCGGCCCCGCTGCCATCGTGAACGCCCACCGCTTCATCTTCGATTCACGCGACGACGCCGGAGATATGCGCCTGGAGATCCTCAATGACAAGGAAGGTGTGTGGCGCTGCCGCACCACCTTCAACTGTTCCGAGGCATGCCCCCGCGGAATCCAGGTGACGCAGGCAATCGCTGAGGTCAAGCAGGCCATCCTGTCCCGCAAGATCTGACGCTTTTAGCACCAAGGTCTACTAACAAGGCTCAATAGCGACGGCGCCCTCACCCCAAGCGGTGGGCCGGCGCCGTCGTCGTTTCGGCAGAACTGAAAGGCAAAGCGATGTCACGGTCGGAGAAAATCAGCTTCGAGGGAACAACCGGCGAGATCCTCTCGGGGATTCTCGACGTTCCCGAGGGCCCGGTTAAGGGGTGGGGTGTGTTCTCGCACGGGTTCACGCTCGGCAAGGACAGCCCTTCTGCCTCGAGGATGTGCAAAGCCCTGGCGGACAACGGGGTGGGAATGCTCCGCTTCGACAATCTTGGCCTGGGCGATTCAGCCGGGTTGTGGTCTGAAGGATCCTTCAGCCACAAGGTGGCTGACACGGTCCGGGCTGCCGAATTTATGCGCGCCCAGGGAAAAACCATCTCGATCCTGGTGGGGCACTCCTTCGGCGGTGCCGCAGTGCTGGCCGCGGCCCAGCACATTCCGGAGCTCGACGCCGTCGCTACTGTCGCGGCGCCGTTCTCGCCGAAGCATGTTGCCCACGTCTTTGACGCAGCCCTGGACAAGATCCTCAGCGAAGGCAGCGCCGAGGTGGACCTCGGCGGCAAACGGGTGGAAATCCGCCGGCACTTCGTGGAGGATCTTGAAAACGCCGATCTCACCGACTGCATCAAGCGCCTGCACAAGCCGCTGATGGTCCTCCACTCCCCCACTGACAACACAGTGGGCATCGAAAACGCCAGCACTATCTTCCAGACGGCACGGCATCCACGCAGCTTCGTCTCCTTGGAAGGCAGCGACCACCTGCTCACAGGCAAGGGGCAGGCGGCACGAGCCGGCAGGATTATTTCGGCTTGGGCCGATCAGTACCTCGACGCCGGGCGATAGCCTCCAGCGCGCGCTCCGGATCGACCGGTGTTTTGCCAGGCTGTACCTGCCGGGGACCCCAGCCGGTTATGGTTCCGGTGGGCGCCCTTTTGAGGTCTTCCTCCCGTACCTTGGACCAGGCCGCGGCCATCAGATACACCTGGCTAACCAGGTTGAACCAAATCAACAATCCAATGATGATCGCGAACGGCGCCAGAATTGGGTTCCGGCTGGCGCTTGCCAGCAACTCGGTACTGAAGATCTGCAGGACGCCGGTTCCCACCGCCGCGATGATGGTTCCCTCCAGCAGCGCCCGGCGTGACAGCCGCAAGCCGCCTGCCAATCGGAACATGATCACTGCCGTCACCCAGGCCAGGACCAGTGGCACGCCGATCTTAATGGATGTGGTCAAAGGCCAGGACAGCAGCGCATCGAGCCGGAATTGCTCTGTCAACCAGCCGGCCGCAGTGCCGAAGACCAGGGACGCACCGGCGCTGAGAACCAGTGCAGCGCCGAGCAGCAGGAGTATCCCTGCCTCTTTGAGTTTGAGGAGCACAGGATTCATTGTCAGCGGAGGCAGCTCATGGACTATGCGCAAGCCGCCGCGCATCCCCTCTATCCAGCGGAGGGACGTCACTACAGTTACTACGGCGGCGATAACGGCTGTCCAGCCCAACCCGTCAGGGTTCAGGAGTTCTTCCGGCGCCACCAGGCCTTCCCTGCCATCTGTTTTCAGCAGTCCTGGGGCGGCCGCCGAGACACTGCTGACGATTCTGTCCAGGAGTGCCGGCTGGCCCCGCAGCAGCAGGCCTGCAATGGAGAAGCCGGTAGTGAGAAGACCCGTGATGGAAAAGAACATGTTGAAGCCGATGCCGGCGCTAAGAAGCGGTCCGCGCTGAAGGTTGTACTGCTGCATGGCCCGGACGGGGCGAAGGGCGTTGAGCCGGGCCACCAGCCACTGGACCATCGCCGTCAAGGATTTGAGGCGGCCGCCGCCGGCACGACGGGTTTTGCCCCACTCGAGCTTCCTGCGGATTATTTCCAGCTGCAGCTGGGCCAAGTTGGTGGGCAGTGGACGGTCAGCGGGCAGGGGCCGGTCAGCGGGACCGCGCTGAGCTGTCCGCCCCTCGGGGGTAGTCAGTTTCGATACCAAAATCCAACTCTTCCCGTAGCTGCCATATGCCGTTGGTGTCGTGCTCGTAGAGTCCCATGCTAACCACAGGAAAGGTGGCCCTGTAGTCCTTCAACACCGTTTCGGCCTCGTCCAGGCTCTCGGGAGCAACATCGTGGGCGATGGTCACATGAGGGTGGTAGGCAAAAGGAAGGTCACGCTCAAGGGGGCCGGTCTGCAGCCTTTCGTGCAGATCCACACACGAGCCGAAGCCGTCCTCTACGTTGAGGAAGACGACAGGAGAGACGGGGCGGAATGACCCGGTTCCCGCGATGCTTATGGTGAACGGTTCCTGGTTCCTGGCCACTTCGCGGACATGGCTCAGCGTCGCTTCCCAGTCATCCGTCAATGTGGTGGTGATCAGGGTGATATGGGCAGGGACCACATCAGCCATCGGGTCGCCAAACGATGCCCGCCACTGCTGCAGTTCCAGTGCGATGTCCGGCGGAAAGCCCAGGATGACCCCAACGCTCATGCCTTCCCTCTGCACATCAAGATCTCGTTGCGCGTTCTTTCGTGTCACAGCGCCATCAGCTGGCTTTCCCGCGCCACGTCCTGTGGTGTTGGAGACTTGGTGTGATGTGACTTTACTCGCAGCGGACATCGGGTTAGCGGACTCCTTTGGCTCCGGCGTACGGCAGGAAACCCACCTTGGTGTAAACATCCTGCAGGGTGGCACCCGCGATGGCCCGTGCCTTGTCTGCCCCCTGGGCCAGCAGGCGATCGAGTTCAGCCGGGTCCCCCAGCAACTGGTTGGCGCGCTCCCTGATGGGTGAAAGGTGCTCGGTGACAACCTCGGCCAGGTCAACCTTCAGATGGCCGTACATTTTTCCTTGGTAGGCCTCAATTAGGGCCTCCACGCTCTGGCCCGTGATCGAGGAGTAGATGGTCAGGAGGTTTGACACGCCGGGCTTGGTTTCCCGGTCAAACCGGACCTCGGTTTCGGCATCCGTGACTGCCGACTTGATCCGTTTGGCAATGAGCTTGGGCTCGTCCAGGAGGTTGATGAGCCCGGCCGGGGACTCAGCTGACTTGGACATCTTGGCGGTGGGGTTCTGGAGGTCGTAGATCTTTGCCGAGGCCTTCTGGATGAAGGGCTCAGGCACCGTGAACGTTTCGCCGAAGCGGGTGTTGAAGCGGTTGGCGAGGTCACGGCTGAGTTCCACGTGCTGGCGCTGGTCCTCTCCTACCGGGACGCCATGCGGCTGATAGAGGAGGATGTCCGCCGCCTGCAGAACGGGGTAGGTAAACAGGCCCACGTTGGCCTGGTCCGAGCCGTGCCGCAGCGACTTGTCCTTGAACTGCGTCATGCGCGAAGCCTCACCGAAGCCCGTGATGCAATTCAGTACCCAGGCAAGCTGGGCATGCTCCGGCACCTGGGACTGGACGAACAGCGTGCACTTGTCCACATCGACACCGCCGGCAATGTACTGCGCGGCCGTAATGCGGGTCCGCCGGGCGAGTTCCGCGGGGTCGTATGGGATGGTGATGGCATGCAGGTCCGGAATGAAGAACACGGCGTCGTATTCATCCTGCATCCGGACCCAGTTGACCAGCGCGCCAAGGTAGTTGCCCAGGTGCAGGGAATCAGCCGAAGGCTGCATGCCGGAAAGGATGCGGTGCCGCGCCGCCGTTTTCCGCTGACCGTCCGCAGAGGGCAAGGGCTGGGCGGAGGCTGCGGGGTTGGTCACGGTGGAAGGAGAGGTCATTCGGAAAAGCCTTAAGGGTTAGAGCCGGTAGTCCACTACCAGCGGTGCATGGTCGGAGAAGCGGGTGTCCCATGACGAGGCCCTGTCCACAACCGCCGAAAATGCTGAGGCGGCGAGGCCGGGAGTAGCCATGTGGTAGTCGATGCGCCAGCCTGTGTCCGTATCGAAGGCCTTACCTCGCTGCGACCACCAGGTGTAGGGGCCATCAACATTTCCTGCCAAGCCCCTGTGGACATCCCTCCATCCGATTTCATCACCGAAAAAACGATCAAAGTAAGCGCGCTCCTCAGGCAGGAAGCCGGCACGCTTTACGTTGCCCTTCCAGTTCCTGATGTCCAGTTCGGTGTGCCCGACGTTGAGGTCGCCCACCACCAGGGCATGGTCACTGTGCTTGGCCAGCTCCGGTAGGCGGGTGCTCATGACGTCCAGAAACCGGAACTTGTCGTCCTGTTTTGGTGTGCCGGCCTCGCCGGAGTGGACGTAGGCACTTGCGACGGTAAGCTGAGCCGTTTTTCCGGCCGTATCAGTGACATAGAAGTCCGCCTCAACCCAGCGGCCGGTGGTGGCGAAGTAATCGTCCCCGATACCTGAGCGCGTTCCCACAGGCTCCGAGCGGGAAGCGATCGCGACGCCGGCACGGCCTTTGGCCTCGGCTTCAACGTGCAGAATGTGCCAGCCCTCGCCCAGGAGTTCCCGCACGACGGAGTCCGGCGCCCGGACTTCCTGGAGGCAAAGGATGTCGACCTCGCGGGGCTCCAGCCAGGCGGACATGCCCTTCTTGTAGGCAGCACGTAGTCCGTTGACGTTTACTGATGCGATGCGAAGGTAATCCTTCTTCAATGCCGAGCTCACCCGCACTACTCTAGTCGATGATGGTTCCGCTGACCGGCTGGTCATTACCGCCCGAGGACTTGATCATGTCCCTCGCATTGGTGGCGGTGATCTCGATGGTCTCCAAAGCCCGGGCAATGGTGTCCTGGTTCCCGGCCGCACCCTTTTCCCGTTCCTTCTCCACCACACGCACCTGGACCTGGACGATCTTGAAGGAGTGATCCAGCTTCAGGTCCCGCACCTCATCGGCGTTGCTGCGCTCGGCTACCAGACGGGTACCACCGCGGCCGGAGCCCGACGGGGAAGGCGCCAGCCCGGCGGCGGAATTGAAGGCGTTCTGCGCCTCAGTAAGCTTTGCTCCCGCTTTCTTGGCAGCCCTTTGGATGCTGAGCACCACGAAGGCCGCCAAGGCGAGCCAGAAAAACGCGATGATGGCGATGACCCACCCCACGACGTCGTTCTGGTTTGCAGCAAAAATGACAGCCACCACGAAGGCGATGATGAAAACCGCCATCCCAAGCCCGCTGATGCGGAACATATTGAACCCGCGCCTGGCGGGTTTGGAGTTGCCTGATTGAGAGGGGGACGCGGGATTGCCCAGAGATCGCATACACCAAGTATGGCAAATGCAACAGTGGCTCCATGCCCGCTTCCACCGCGGGCGAACGGCAGGTCATTCCCAAGTAGGTAGCAGCAGGTGCTGTTTTGGCGCCTGATAACAACACCTACTGCCACACAGTTGGGTTGAAGGAGCCTACTTCAGGAACAACTTGCGGAGCCGCCCGGTGGTCAGAAGTACGCCCAGCACGATCATCACCAGGTAGTAGCCGACGTGGATGGGAGTGGCCGAGGTGAACACACCAACGCTGATTTGCCGCAGCAACTCGACCCCATGCCACAGCGGCATCGCCTGAATGAACCATTGGATGGGCTGCGGGTAGACGCTCAGCGGGTAGAACGTGGCGCTGAAAAGGAACATAGGGAGCATCACGAAGTTGATCCAGTCCATCTGCTGGAAGGTCTTCATGAAGCTCGTGATTCCCATGCCGAAGCTGGCAAACCCGAAAGCTATGAGCACCGCCGCGGGAATCATCAGCAGCGCCCATGGCGTGGTAATCAGGCCCATCAGCCCCATCACGGCCGTAAAGCCTGTCGCATACAGCAGCCCACGCAGCAGCGCCAGGAAGATCTCTCCCATGGCCACGTCCAGCGGACCCAGCGAGGTGTAGAGCATTCCCTGGTACAGCTTGGCGAAGTTCATCTTGAAAAACACATTCCAGGTGGAGTCGTAGACGGCTCCATTCATGGCCGAAACCGCCAGCAACGCCGGGGCAATGTAGGCGGTGTAACTGATCTCCGAACCGCCCGGCCCTTGCACCGTGCCAACGATCGCGCCGAGCCCCACCCCCATGGAAATGAGGAACAGCACGGGTTCGAAGAAGCCAGAGAGCATCACCATCCAGTTGCTGCTCTTGGTTGCCATAAGGCCGCGCGCCACTACCGCCTTGACGTTGCGTGAATAGAGCGGACCGAAAGACCTGTTGCGCGCAGCTTCGGTAACGCTGTGGCCCTCAGTGAGGATGCTCATGACGCCATCCTTTTCTCGAACTGCCGTTTGGTCAGGATCCATCCCACGATGGCCAGAGTGACGAGGAACACGACATGGAAGATCGTCAGGAGCGGAGGCTCCTCGTAGCCGTAGCTGAAGACCCGGCCAAGCTCCGTCCCGTGCCAGATGGGTGAGATCCAGCCCACCCAGCGCACCACCAGCGGCAATGTATCGAGCGGAAAAAATGTCCCTGAGAACAGGAACAACGGCATCACTATGAAGCGCATGACCATCGCGAACTGGCCCTTGTCTTCCTTGATGGACGCTGAATAGGCCATCAGTGGCAGCCCGAAGGACAACCCGGCGAGGGTGGCCACCAGCACGGACACCCACCCCCAGCCGCTCGGCGAGGCACCGAAAATGGCTACAACTACAAAGTAGAGAGCCGACTGGACCACGAACCGCAAAGTGATGGCCATGGCGTGCCCGCTGGCAATTTGTGAAGGAGTCAACGGTGACGCATGAGGACCGTAAAAGACACGCCGCCACTTGAAGCCGTCCATCACGGGAAAGGTGAATTCGTTGGCTGCTGTCATCACGGACGCGGAAACCAACAGGGCAGGGGCAATGAACACAAGGTAGCTCACCCCACCGAACGCTGAAGTGCTGTTGGCATCCACCAGGGTGGCCAACCCCACGCCCATGGCGAACAGATAGGCAACAGGTTGCCCCACGCCGTACATCACGATGGTCCAGCTGTAGCCCTTCATCACCCGAAGGACCTGTTCCATGTAGTAGAAAGCTCCCCAGCGACGGGCGCGGGCGGCAGAGATCTCCGGGGAATGCGCTTGGCGAAGCGTAGCCGGCCCCGCCCCGCCGTCGCCTATAACAGCTGCTGCTCGCGGTTCAGTCAACGAGGCTCCTCCCGGTGAGGCGGAGGAAAACGTCTTCGAGCGACGACCGGCGGACCAGCGAGGTCAGGGGATGGAGGCCGCGGGCAGACACCTGTTCAAGGGCGGCCTCTCCGTCCTCGGCGTAAATGAGCACCCGGTCCGGAAGTGTCTCGATCCGTTCACCGATTCCCTCCAGCTCCGCACCGATGGTCGTGTTGCGTTCGGATCCGAACCTCAGTTCCAGCACTTCACGGGTGGAGTACTCCCTGATCAGGCTGGCCGGGGATCCTTCCGCCATGATCTTTCCCTTGTCCACCACAATCAGCCGATCGCACAGCTGTTCGGCCTCATCCATGTAGTGCGTGGTCAGGATCAGCGTGACGCCCTGTTCCTTGAGCCGGAACAGCCGGTCCCACAGGATGTGGCGCGCCTGGGGATCAAGGCCGGTGGTCGGCTCGTCCAGCAACAGGATCCGCGGCTCATTGATCAGCGAGCGCGCAATGGTCAGGCGGCGCTTCATGCCTCCGGACAGGGCATCCACCTTGGACTTCGCCTTGTCCGTGAGCTGGGCAAACTCGAGGAGTTCGTCCGCCTTAGGACGCAGGTAACTCATGGGCAGGCCGAAGTAGCGTCCGTAGACCAGGAGGTTGTCCCGGACACGCAGTTCCTCGTCCAGATTGTCCTGCTGCGGCACAACCCCCAAATGGGCACGCACCTCAGGTCCATGCTGGTCGGGGTCGAGGCCCATTATGGTGAGCTGGCCCGATGTTCGTTGCGAGACACCACCGATCATCTTCATGGTGGTTGACTTGCCCGCACCGTTCGGCCCCAGCAGCCCGAAGGCCTCACCGGCCGGGACGTTGAAGGAGATATCGTCGACGGCGGTGACGTCACCATAGGTCTTGCTCAGGTTTTGCGCGGAAATGACGTACTCGTCTGCGTCTTTACGGTCACTGCGGGGAGGGAGGGAGGATGCTTTTTCTTTCGACACGAGTTCAGGCACCCACCTAACGCTAGTACTCATATTCGAACAAAGAAAGAGTTCTCTCTCAAAAAATCCATTCGATTTGGGAAATTCCCCAGAGCTTGGCCGCAGCCCCTAAATATGGGGCAACTCGTTAAAGAGGAAGGGTACCCGGCCAAGGAATGACCGGATACCCTACGTCGTTGCACAGCTCGGCGGCTTTACGCGCCCAGGCCTTACCTGAGTCAGGCCAGGCCCGCTTGCCGTTCCGCTGATTCCACTACGTTCTCGAGCAGCATCGCGCGGGTCATCGGACCCACGCCGCCCGGGTTGGGCGACAACCACGCCGCAACATCGGCAGCCTCGGGATGAACATCTCCGGTGACAACAGCCTTACCGTCGCCGTCGTCCACACGGCTCACACCGACGTCGAGCACTATGGCCCCCGGCTTGAGGTCCTGTGCCTTGATCATGTGCGGCTGGCCGGCAGCAGCGATTACGACGTCGGCCTGCCGGAGTTCGGCGGGCAGGTCCGTGGTGCCGGTGTGGGCCAGGATGACTGTGGCGTTGACGTCCTTACGGGTCAACAGGAGCCCCACCGGGCGGCCGATGGTGACGCCGCGGCCCACCACCAGCACCCGCTTGCCGCTGAGGCTGATCCCATGGCGGGCCAGCAGCTCCACGCAACCCTTGGGAGTGCAGGGCAACGGGGATTTCATCGGCCCGCTGACGTTGGCCACGAGCCGTCCGAGGTTCATCGGGTGCAGGCCGTCGGCGTCCTTCTCAGGGTCCATGGCCTCAAGGATGACGTCCTGGTCGATGTGTTTAGGCAACGGAAGCTGGACAATGTAGCCGGTGCAGTCAGGGTTCTCATTGAGTTCCCGAACGACGTCCAGAATTTCCTCCTGGGTGGCAGTATCCGGAAGGTCGCGACGGATGGACGTGATGCCTACCTCGGCGCAGTCCTTGTGCTTTCCGGCGACGTACCAGGTGCTTCCGGGATCGGAGCCCACCAGGACAGTGCCAAGCCCGGGAACCACTCCCTTAGCCCGCAGAGTGGCAACGCGCTCGGTCAGTTCCGCCTTGATGGCAGCAGCCACGGCCTTGCCGTCGAGAACCTGGGCGGTGCCCTGAGAGCCAGTGGAAACCATGCTTACCACTGCTCGTGCTGCGGATACAGCGGGAAGTCGGCGGCGAGTTTGTCCACCCGGGCCTGGAGCGCCTGCACGTCGGTGGCAGTGCCGGACTTCAGGGCGGTGGCGATGATGTCTGCCACCTCGGTGAATTCCGCAGCACCGAAGCCGCGGGTGGCCAGGGCGGGAGTACCGATGCGCAGGCCGGAGGTGACCATTGGCGGGCGCGGGTCGAACGGGACAGCGTTGCGGTTGACGGTGATGCCCACCGAGTGCAGGAGGTCCTCGGCCTGCTGGCCATCGAGCTGGGAGTTGCGGAGGTCCACCAGCACGAGGTGGACATCCGTGCCACCGGTGAGTACCGAGACGCCGGCCTCGGTGACGTCAGCCTGGGTGAGACGGTCGGCGATGATCTTCGCACCTTCGAGGACACGCTCCTGGCGCTCCTTGAACTCTTCGGTGCCTGCGATCTTGAACGCAACAGCCTTGGCCGCGATAACGTGCATGAGCGGACCGCCCTGCTGGCCCGGGAACACGTTGGAGTTCAGCTTCTTGGCCCACTCCTGCTTCGCGAGGATTACGCCGGAGCGGGGACCGGAAAGCGTCTTGTGAACAGTGGAGGTGACGACGTCGGAGTGCGGCACCGGGCTCGGGTGAAGGCCTGCTGCCACCAGTCCGGCGAAGTGCGCCATGTCGGTCCAGAGCAGTGCGCCAACCTCGTCCGCAATGGAGCGGAAGGCTGCGAAGTCGAGGTGGCGGGGATAGGCGGACCAACCGGCGATGATGACCTGGGGTTTTTCCGCGATGGCCTGTGCACGCAGCTTGTCCATGTCGATGCGGAAGATGTCCTCTTCCACCTGGTACGCGGCTACGTTGTAGAGCTTGCCGGAGAAGTTCAGCTTCATGCCGTGGGTGAGGTGTCCGCCGTGAGCCAAGGACAGGCCCAGGATCTTGTCGCCCGGGGTGATCATGGCCGAGAGCGCCGCGGCGTTGGCCTGCGCACCGGAGTGAGGCTGGACGTTGGCGTACTCGGCACCGAACAGTGTCTTGACGCGGTCGATGGCCAGTTGCTCGGCGACGTCAACGTATTCACAGCCGCCGTAGTAGCGGCGTCCCGGGTAGCCTTCGGCGTACTTGTTGGTCAGGACCGAGCCCTGGGCTTCCATCACGGCGCGAGGGGCGAAGTTTTCGGAGGCAATCATTTCCAAGGTGCCACGCTGGCGGCCGAGTTCCTGGTCCAGGACTGCTGCAATTTCGGGGTCAAGCTCGGCCAGCGATTGGTTGCTGACCACTGACGAGGTCGTGGGAGTGGAAGTAGTCACGAAGAACTCCTGGCTAGGGAACGGTTACTGCTAAAGGTCAGGCTACCGGCTGGCGAATGGCTCCGCCCTTTGGTTACGGGTGCCCTTGAACACAGGACAGCCGCTACGGAGAACCACAGCAAGAGGCGGCAGCAAAGTGCACTGCCATCCGGCAAAACATGACCCTCGGCCCAGGCGTACGATCCGTGGTCTTCGTGAGTGCCGCTCCCTGGTGGTTAGCCACCCAACGCCAGTTGCGACCGGTTAAGCGTACAACAGGAGCCATGCCCGCGCAGGTAGGCTGGTCTCCGTGACTGAAGACCTGCTGAACGACTCGTACGTTGTAACCCTCTCCTGCCCGGACCGGCCCGGGATTGTGCATGCCGTCGCCGGCGCTCTCCTGCTGGCCGGATGCAACATTACGGACTCGCAGCAGTACGGCAGCCAGGCGACAGGAACGTTCTTCATGCGCGTGGAGGCCACCACCACCGCCTCCCAGGCAGAGCTGCACTCCTCGTTGGACCCCGTTGCCAAGGCTTTCGAGATGCAGTTGACGCTCAACCCGGCCGGCCGCAGGGTTCGGACGCTGCTGATGGCGAGCAAGTCCGCCCACTGCCTCAATGACCTGCTGTTCTTGCAGCGCTCCGGAACGTTGCCCATTGAGATCCCTGCCATCGTCTCCAACCACCGGGACCTCGCAGGCCTGGCGGAGTTCTACGGCATTCCCTTCCACCACATCCCTGTCACCCCGGAGACCAAGGCGGACGCTGAGGATGCATTGCGGGGCATCATGGCCGAAAACGACGTCGAACTCACGGTGCTTGCCCGCTACATGCAAGTCCTCTCAGACTCCCTGTGTACAGAGCTCACAGGGAAGGCGATCAACATCCACCACTCGTTCCTGCCCTCCTTTAAAGGTGCGAAGCCGTATCACCAGGCCCATGCCCGCGGAGTAAAACTGATTGGTGCCACCGCCCACTACGTCACTGCCGCCTTGGACGAGGGGCCCATTATCGAGCAGGAGGTCATCCGCGTGGACCACCGGCGGACCGCCGAACAATTCGTGCAGATGGGCCGGGACGTGGAAGGCCGCACCCTGGCGCAGGCTGTGCAGTGGCACGCTGAACACCGTGTGCTGCTGGACGGCAACAGGACTGTCGTCTTCAACTGACGGGTCTTTCCACATGTAGGTAGCAGTAGATGTTGTTCTGAGCGCTCAAAACAACATCTGCTGCTACTTAGTTGGGTGGGGGCAGGCGTCCTCTAGGCTGTACCCATGGCTCCCCTGTACTCCTTTGAAGGCACCGTCCCCGACGTCCACGATTCCGTTTTTGTAGCCCCCACGGCTTCGATCATCGGCAATGCATCACTTGCCGAAAATGCCAGTGCATTCTTCGGGGTTTCAGTCAGGGCCGACACTGCCGCCATCACTGTGGGAACGGGAAGCAACCTGCAGGACAACGTGGTACTGCACGCCGATCCAGGTTTCCCCTGCACTGTCGGGGCACGCGTCAGTGTTGGGCACAGCGCCGTCGTCCACGGTTGCACCGTTGAGGACGACTGCCTGATCGGGATGAGCGCCACCATCCTGAACGGGGCAGTGATCGGCGCCGGTTCGCTCGTGGCGGCAGGCGCCGTCGTCCTCGAGGGGACGGTGATTCCGCCCCGTTCCCTCGTTGCCGGCGTTCCCGCGAAGGTACGGCGGGAACTGAGCGAGGAAGAGTTCGACGGCGTCCGGCGCAACGCCGAGCGGTACGTGGAGCTTGCCCGTGCCCACCGAGTGGAACAAGCAGGCCTGTAGGCCTATCGTCCGGAGCCGTGTGGCAGGGATGCGTGAAAGCCTGGTCCGCCGTGGTATCCCCGGAGCCATGTTCATGCACAGGGCTATTGGCATGACCGGCCCCGTCGGCTACCCCAGTAAGTAGTTCTGACTGGCGGGGACACGTCTCTGCCCCCTCAGGTATGGTGTCTGAATGGTTCGTAGACTCTCTGACATCGGGGCCGAGGGCGTCCTGCTGGCCGGGGCAGGGCGCGCGGTCCTGCTGCAGATCGCCAATCCCTCGATCGGCCATGCCGTGGCTGAGCACAGCAATTTCGCTGAACGGCCCCTGGACCGGCTGCGCAGCACCATGAGCTATGTCTACGCCGTGATCTACGGGTCACCGGAGCAAATGGCAGCCATGCGCCGCAGCGTGAACCGTGCCCACGCCCCCGTCCGCCGAGCAGCGGACGCTGGTTCCAAGGGCTACAACGCTTTCGACGCCGAGTCCCAGCTTTGGGTTGTGGCCACCCTCTACGACACCGCCGTGACTGTCTACGAACGCATCCATGGCCCGCTCGACGACGATTCCGCCGATGTCATTTACCGCGAGTACGCGAAGATCGGAACAGCCCTGCAGCTCCCCGCAGAGTTGTGGCCGGCTGACCGCTCAGCGTTCCGCGAGTACTGGGACCGAAGCCTCGGCGCCCTGAAGGTTGACGAGGTCGCGGTCCGGGTGGCACACGACCTGCTGTATCCGTCCGCTGTGCCGCTGTGGCTGCGGCTCACCATGCCCCTTGCCCGTCTCCTGACCGCTGGCCTCCTCCCGGGCTCGCTTCAGGAGGATTTCAGGCTGCCGTGGAGTAAGGGGCATCGGCGGCGCTTCGAACGGGTCATGCGTCTGCTTGCCGTGGTTAATCCGATCCTGCCGCAGCGTGTCCGGCATTGGCCGAGGGACCACTACCTTGGCCAAATCGACAGGGTGGCTCAGGTCCCCCGCCAATCCGGCAGCGCGCCCCACCCGCCCGCACCATCAGCCAAGCTGCGCAGCGCAGAGGCCTAAGCCTGCTGCCGGCCGTGGATTCAGTCGAGGGCTATCGGACCCAGATCCTCTAGCAGCTCACCCGGTCCCGGATTTTCCGGAGCGGACTGCCCGCCCAGATGGTTCACCACTCCCCAGACGGCGTTCAATCCGGTAGTGACGGCGCCTTCCGCCCAGCCTGCCGTAAACGAAACGTCGTCGCCGGCCAGGAAGATCCCGCGCTGGTGCTCAGGAAGCTGGTCCTGCTTGAAGTGCGAGAAGAGCCGCTGCTGGTAGCGGTAATGCCCGGGCAGGTTCGCCTTGAAAGCTCCCATGAAGTTGGGATCCGCTTCCCAGGAGACAGTGATGGGCTGGCCGATGATGTGGCTGGCGATGTCCACACCGGGATAGATCTGCTGAAGCGAATGCAGCATCAGTTCCACACGCTGGTCCGCATCCAGCGCCAGCCACTTGAGGGCGTCGTCGTTCCACGTATAGGAGAGCAGAATGACCGCAGGCTTGTCCGGACCGTCCTCGAGGAGGTAAGTGGCCCGGTTCAGCCTGTCCGTCAGGGTCATCGAGAGAACTTCCCGTCCCGTATCCGGATCAAAGTCCTTCCAGAACGGCCTGTCGACCATCACAAACGTCTTGGACGACTGCATGTAGTGCGAGCGCTCAATGGCTGTCCACAGCTGGGCAGGAAACAGCGCCTCCTCCGTGTGGATCCTGGTGGACAGCAACCAGGACTGGCAGGTGGTGACAACAGCCGGGTAGGCCGCCTCCCGACCCCAGCGTTCCCGGACGAGGAAATTACCGGCAGGGAGATCGCCGCTGTTTGCCCGGACGATCCTGTCAACCGCGCCTCGGGGCGATCCGGAATGCAGGGATGAAAGCGAGGTGCCCTCCGGCCAGTGGGCCATGCCCGACGGCGCGTGCTTCCACAGTGCCTCCGGGAGCCGCTGCGCACCGCCGGTTATCAGGCGGTGCTGATCGTCGGCGTCGGTGTAAACAACCCGCAGGATTTCCAGAATGGAGTTGGGGAAGTCGGTGTCCCAGCCACCGGTCCCGAAACCCACCTGCCCAAACGCCTCGCGGTGCGCAAAACCAGCGTCCTTGAAGGATTTGCTGCCCGCTATGAACCCATAGAACGTCTGCTCATCAAGCTCCGGGAGCAGATCGTTCCAAATTTCCTTGATCCGGACGGTGTCCCGCGCACGAATGGCCTCTTGCATCTCACTGAACCTGGCGCCGTCGTTCACTGCATGTTTCCAGGCCTCAGCCACCTCACGGAAGAACGGCGGCAGGTCTGCTGACGTGGTGGCGTAGTGCTTCTCCCCCGCGAGCTCAATCACGGTACTGGAGGTGCCGGGGGCAAGCGGGTTGGGGAAATCCTGCGTCTGCAGCCCAAGCAGGTCAACGTAGTGGTAGAAGGCCTTGCCGGAAACAGGGAAACGCATGCCACCCAGGTCTGCCACGACGTCAGGGGCGGACGGGAAGTTTGCTGTGCGCAGTCGTCCACCGATCTGGTCGGCCTCGTACACCACCGGGCGCAGCCCAAGTTTCATGAGTTCATAGGCTGTGACAAGTCCGGAAAGTCCGGCCCCGATGATAGCCACTTCTGTTCCGTACAACTCCGGCGGCAGCGAGCCAAGGCCGGCTGGGTGGGCCAGATAGTGGTCGTAGCTAAACGGGAAGTCCGGGTTCAGCATGGTGATGGGGCCCGGTGTGTCCAGGGTGCTCGACGGATCGGAAGCCGGCAATTCAGTGGCGGTGGTCATGGGGGTCTGCCTTTGTCAGTTCAGGAGTGGACTGGGGATGCGGAGGTAGTTACGAGGACTGATATTCGGAGGACCGGGGACGTGTTAGTTCACGGTATTCCTCCTGGCTCAGTGCGGCTACCCGTGAGTTGCGTCGCCCGTAGCTGAAGTATGCTCCGACCCCCACGAGCATCCACAGCCCGAAGACCACCCAGGTATCGGCACCGAGGTTAAGCATGAGGTAACCGCACATGGCCGCCCCGAGGATCGGAGTCAGCGGAAACAGCGGGACGCGGAAGGTCCTCTCAAGTTCGGGCCGGGTGCGCCGCAGGTAGATGACGGCCACGTTGACCAGAGCGAAGGCGAAGAGGGTTCCGATGCTGGTGGCGTCCGCGAGGGACCCGAGCGGCACGAGTCCCGCGGTGAGGGCGACGGCGATGCCCACGATGAGCGTTCCGGCCACCGGTGTACCTGTCCGGCGGGAAACGCGTCCGAAGATCCGGGGAACGAGGCCGTCGCGCGACATCGAGAGCAGGATACGGGTCTGCCCGTAGAGGACGGTGAGCACGATGCTCGCGATGGCCAGGACGGCGCCCACGGAAAAGACGAGCGCTATCCAGGGCTGGCCGGTGATTTCCTCAAGGATGCGGACAAGGGCGGCGTCGGTTCCGTCGAACCAACCCCAGGGCCTGGCACCGATAGCGGCTACGGCAACCAGGACGTAGATGGTGGTGACGATGACCATGGAAAGCATGATGGCCCTGGGCAGGTCGCGCTTCGGGTTCCGGGCTTCCTCGCCTGCGGTGGAGGCTGCGTCGAAACCGATGTAGGAGAAGAAGACGCTGGAAGCGGCGGCGGAAACACCTGCGGCCCCCATGGGCAGGAGAGGCTCGAAGTTGCCGGCGTTGAAGGCCGTGAATGCCACGGCGCAGAAGAAGACCAGGATGCCTACTTTGACCACGACGATCGCAGTGTTAATCCAGGCGCTCTCCCTGGCGCCACGGACCAGCAGCATCATGGCAAGAACCACGATGACCATGGCCGGGATGTTCATCATCCCGCCTTCACCCGGTGGCTGTGAGATGGCATCCGGAAGGACGTTGCCGAAGACAGCGAGGGTTTCGTTGACGTACTGCCCGGCCCCGACGGCTACAGCAGCGACGGAAACCGCGTATTCCAGGACAAGGCACCAGCCGCAGATCCAGGCCATGCCCTCGCCCATAGTGGCGTAGCTGTAGGAGTAGCTGGAGCCCGCGACGGGCACGAGGCCGGCCATCTCGGCATACGAAACAGCCGACAGCAGCGCGGCGAGGCCGGCAATGGCGAAGGAGATCCAGATGGCGGGGCCGGCCAGCGGCACGGACTCGCCCAGGATCACCAGGATTCCTGTCCCGAGGGTGGCTCCCACGCTGATCATGGTCAGTTGCAGCACGCCGAAGCTGCGGACCAGCTTTGGGGCGTCCTGCTTGCCTTCGGCCTCACTGAGCATCTGGCCGATCGGCTTTCGGCGGAGCAGCTGCGCGGTCAGGCCAGTGCGCTGCCCACCCCCTTCCGGGGCTGCCGCGGGCTTCTGTCCGGTGATGGTTGGCAGAGTCATCGTTGACGTCCGTTCGTGTGTAGTGAGTCATTTTCCCTCGACCAAGCTTAGGCATGTGAGCCACCTCTCACGGTTGTGCAAAATGACCTATAGTGATCTGCCATGAGACAAAATGCACAGAACACAAGCACTGCGGGCGCGGTGTTTTCAGGGCAGGTCAGCGTAGACCTGTTCGTTGGTGACACGCCTGTGCTATTTGGAGATCCGGACACCGGAGGCGCTCCCAGTGACGCCTGACGCCGGAACCGAAGGGCTGAGCGCTGTTACCCTCGAACAGTTCCTGAAGCAGTTGCCACCGCAGTTAAGGATCCTGCACGACGGCGGCAACCGCACCAGGACGCTGCGGTGGGTTGAGCCCAGCGAGCTGGAAGATCCAACTCCTTACCTGCTCGATGGAGAGTTCCTCCTCACCTCCGGCCTTCCCTTCGTTGGCGAAGGTGGTGCCGCGGACAAAGTGGATGCCTACGTGGAGAGGCTGGTTGGGGCGAGCGTAACAGCCCTTGGCTTCGGGTTGGAACCGTATTTCCAGGCGGTTCCGGCCGCCGTGGTTCAGGCTTGCATTCGCCATAACCTGACCCTTGTGGAGATTCCACAGACGGTTCCGTTCGCGGCTTTGGGACTTGAATTCTCGCAGCTGCTCGAATCGGATAAAGCCAGGCTGCTGCGGGAATTGGCGGACACCAACCGGCAACTGATGAGGGCCGTGCTCTCGGCCAGGCCCGAGCACGAACTCCTTGCCGCCCTTGTCCAGCGCGTTCCCGTCTGGGCTCTTCTGGTGGGCGCTGACGGAAGGGCACGGGCACGGGCAGGTACAGTCCCGGAGCTGGCCAGGTTGCAGTCACTGCTGGGGCGCCTTCTTGCCGGAAGCGGCCCCCGTGTGGAAACCGAAACTCTGGACTCCCCCGGATCGTCCCAGGTATTCGGCCACCCCTTGCGCAGCACCCGGGATGCCAATCTGGGCGGCCTGGTCCTCGGTAGCAGCACGCCCCTGACGCCGGCGCAGAACAGCGTGGTGTCATCCGCCGTCGGCCTCCTGGAACTGCTGGTGCGCCAGCGGACCAGCGGTTCTCTGGCCCCAAGCCAGCTGGCTACGGCCCTGCTACTGCATCCGGACAGCCTGGCAACCGGGGGCACGCGGCACATAAACGCCCTGAAAGACCTGCTGGCGCAAAGCACAGGCTCCTCACGCTCCGCATCCCTACGGGTCGTGCAGGGAATCACCATCGATTCCCCCTCCTGGCCCGGGAGCGACAGTCCCGTCAGGGAACTGCTGCAGTGGCGGCGGATGCTGGACACGAAACTTGTGGAGATCACCGATTACGGTTTCACCGCGATTACGCGACTGAAGGTGGACGACGCCCTTCTGGCCGACGTCGAAAAGCTCGGCTGGCGTCTTGCTATCGGAGACGCGACCGAACTAACCGGGTTGGCTGCCGCCTATCAGCGTGTGACTTCCCTTCGACCCCGGGTCAAGACCACAGGTAAGAGCGCCAGGGTGGACGAGATCAGTTGGTCAGTTGAAGGCCTTTTGGGACGCGACGCCGGGACGATTCTTGCGGCCAGGTTGTTGGAGCCGGTCCTCAATCAGGACCCCGAGCGCCGCACCGCACAGCTGGCAGTTCTCCGGGCGTGGCTGGGCGAAAACGGGAGCTGGGATGCCACAGCAAAGGCCCTGGGCCTGCATCGGAACAGTGTGCGACGGCAGATCAACACCCTGGGCGAGCTCTTGGACATGGACCTCAATCAGGCCGGGGTACGCGCCGAACTGTGGTTTGCGCTTCAGTACGCCGACGAGGTGCCCGGCCCACCGGCAGCTTTCGCCTAGTCCCAGCAGCTCATTCCTCCCACGAGCGGTAAAGGTCAGGCCTGCGCTCCCGGAGGTAGGGAACGGCTGCCCGGGCGGCCTTCGCTGCCGCGGGGTCGACGGTGGCAAACAGCAATTCGTCGCCTGCACCTGCGGCAGCAAGCAGTGAGCCATCCGGCCCTGCGACCACGCTCCCGCCTAGAAAGGTACAGCCATCTTCCACGCCGCTGTGGTTGGCATATGCCACCGTCAGCTGGCTTTCGAGCGCCCTGGCGCGCAGCAACACCTGGGGTACGGCGTCGAACCCTTCCGACAATGCCGTAGGAACCAAGAGCAGTTCGGCGCCGCGGACAGCTGCGGCGCGCACCGGCTCGGGGAATTCGACGTCGTAGCAGATCAGCAGTGACGTTGGAATGCCAAGGAAATCCACGACGCCGGGAGGTGCTTCGGCCGGCGAAAATGCCGCGCTCTCCTCGGCTCCGAACAAATGGACCTTTTCATAGCTGATCAACTCGTTCCCTTGATCATCAAGGAGAGTTGCAGTGATGTGCCACAGGCCCTCGGCAGTCACTCCGGGCAAGCTGTAGACGAGCGCAATTCCGTGCTTCCGGGCTGTTTCGGCGATAGTGCGCTGAATTGCGGGAAGTCTCGCTGGATCAAGCTCGTTCCGCACCCTAAGCGGCGCGTAGCCGACAGGAAAGAGCTCGGAGGTCAGCAGCAGGTCGGCGCCGGCTGCCGCAGCTTTGCCCGCGGCCTCATCGAGCGTGCGGCAGTTCGCTTCAATATCCAACACCACGGAGTTCGCCTGCATCACGGCCAACAGCACCAGCACCACTTCACTTTCCCTGTGTGATCCGCTCACTCGTCAGATCTCCCTCTTCAGACTACCGACGCTCCGAGTGAATGAATGCGTGCATTTGGCCCCGGAAGGGCCATCTCGTGGACGCTTTGTCCTGCTAACTGTTGACCGTGGGCTCCGATGTTTCAGGAGCCCCGGCTTCCCTTAATTCGCTAAGGGAAGCCGGGGCTCCCTTTCCGTTAGGCATCCTGCGATCTAGGCAAGTGGCCTGCTCATGGCGTAGTTGGTCAAGATGACTCCGCCGCGCAGAAAGCGGCAATGTTCGCCTGCTGTGAATCCGTGCTTCTCAAAGAAGTCTTTGGCCGCTTCGCTGGCATTGGTGCTGAGGCTCCTGGCCCCTCGCCTGGACGCTTCAACCAAAATCCAGGACATCAGCGCAGATGCCACACCAGTCCGGCCATGCTCCGGGGCGACGAACATCATGTCGATGTATCCGTGGGCGTCAACGTCACTGAAACCCACAACTTCACCGTCGACTTCAGCGACAACCCCGTTGCGTGTGATCTGTTTGCCTCCCCAGGACTCCACGTCGATGTTCTCAGGAGCCCATACCGCGATTTGTTCGGGTGAATAGCTGGAGGCCGCAGTCACATGAACAGCCCGGTAGAAGATGTCCAGGGTTGCTGCGGCGTCCCGGGGTTCATAGCGGCGAAGAGTGATGCTCATCCGTCCACCTTAGGGCTGTCACTTTAATTGTCGATGGTCGCTGGAAGACTCTATCCATGGGGGAAATTCAGGGGTCGACGGCGGGACTCGCTTTGGCGGGCAGCCGCGGAGCCGCCGTGGGGGACGTGTCAGTGGGTGATCTGCTGATGGCACTGGCGGCGGTCCGTCCCTGCAGTGATGGCGCCGGACTGATCGGGCAGTTGCGTGAGCTGGAGGACCTGAAGTCCGCCGCCGCAGCACTGCAGGCCCGCATCGCCGTCGCGTTCGACGCCGACCAACGCCGCACCCAGCGGCAGGCTGGTTTACCGGCTGCCGAACTCGGGAAAGGCGTGGGCGCGCAGATCGCCCTGGCCCGGCGCGAGTCCCCCGCCGGCGGCTCCCGGCTCCTCGGACTGGCCAAAGCCCTCGCCACCGAAATGCCCCACACCCTCGCAGCCCTCCAGACCGGGCAACTCAACGAATGGCGCGCCACCCTCCTGGTCAGGGAAACAGCCTGCCTCACAGCCGCCGACCGGTGCACAGTCGATGAAGAACTCGCAGCAGACACCGGCGCGCTCTCCGGGCTCGGGGACCGCGCCCTCATCGCCGCCGCCCGGACCGCCGCCTACCGGATCGATCCCCGCTCCCTGGTCACCCGCGCCGCCAACGCCACGGCGGACCGGCACGTCAGCCTCCGCCCGGCCCCCGACACCATGACCTACCTCACCGCCCTGCTCCCCGTCGCCGCAGGAGTCGCCGTCCACGCAGCCCTCACCCAACACGCCAACACCCTCACCAGCGGCACCGGCACCACGACCGACACCGGCGAGGAAATCCGCGGCCCGGACACCCGCTCCCGCGGGCAGATCATGGCCGACACCCTCGTCGAACGGATCACCGGCACCCCCGGCGGGATCACCGGCATCGAAATCCAACTCGTCATGACCGACCGCACCCTCCTCCACGGCCACAACGAACCCG
>NZ_JALLAN010000021.1 GCF_023062595.1 Arthrobacter rhizosphaerae | reverse complement strand
TAAGCGCCGACGGCGGCCCGGCCACCAAAGGGTGACCGGACCGCCGTCGGCGTTTAGCTGAAGCTAAGCCCGCGCAGGCAAATAACCCACACGCTCAAGAATTACAGGTTAAGCGAGCACGCTGAGTTTGCTGGCGCTCCTGCCGAAAGTGGCGTTATCTACAGAAAGCTTGCCCGCGCCGGTAAGGGCAACGGCAGCGGCGGCTGTTGCGAGGAGCAGCACAAGTTCATAACCGCCTGCAGCAGCAAAGACGCCCGCGGGGGCGTGAACCAGGAAGAGCGCACCGAGCATGTCAACGGCAAGCAGGGCTGCGAAGATGCGGGTCAGAACGCCAAGGATGAGGGCAATTCCGCCGACCAGTTCCAAGGTGGCCACAACAGGGGCGGCAAGGTCGGCAGCGGGAACACCCATTTTGGCGAACGAAGCCTGGGTTCCGGCGATGGTGAACTCACTGAATTTCTGCCAGCCATGGGCAGCGAAGAGAAAACCTGCAATAACGCGCAGGGCGGTCAGGGCTGTTGTGGTCAGGTTGGATTGGTTCATATTCTTGTCACCGTTTTCGTAGGGGCCATGAGGGTCAGTCGGTAGACGATTGGCCTGCGGTTGGTTCGACCCCGAGTCTTCCGCACTAATACTTGAACTGTCAACTAAATCGTAGTGAACTGTGGCGCAAAACATGCCGGTACGCTGAATTCCGTGCCAAAAACTCCTTCCGTCAACCGGGCAGAGCCAACCACCGGTCACCGCCGTGAGATTTTACGGCTGGCAGTGCCCGCATTCGGGGCTTTGATTGCTGAGCCGTTGTTCCTTCTCGCGGACTCCGCCATTGTCGGCCACCTGGGCGTGGCTGAGCTGGCGGGAGTTGGATTGGCGACTGCAGTTCTGCACACGGCAGTGGGTTTGATGGTCTTTCTGGCCTACTCCACAACTCCAGCGGTGGCACGGGCCATCGGTGACGGGAAACTCCCTAAGGCGCTGGCTGCAGGACGTGATGGAGTGTGGCTCGCTCTTGGACTTGGGACCATCCTGGCTGCCGCGGGGTCTGTCTTCGCAGCACCCGTTCTGGAACTGATGGGGGCCCGCGGTGCAGTCCTGGATTTCGCTGTTGACTACCTCCGCTGGTCCATGCCCGGACTTGTAGCCATGCTGCTCATCTTTGCGGGAACCGGGGTCCTGCGCGGCTTGCAGGACACCAGAACGCCGTTAGTGGTGGCGACCGTGGGGTTCGGTTTGAACATCGTCCTGAACCTTGTGCTGGTGTACGGTCTCGGTCTCTCAGTGATGGGTTCCGCCTTGGGAACAAGCATCGCGCAGTGGGCCATGGCCATTGTTTATGTCGTGAAGCTGGAACGCAAAGGGCGCGAGCACGGGATCTCCCTCCTTCCCAGCTGGAGCGGTATTGGCGCCATGACCACCATCAGTTCCTGGTTGATGCTGCGGACGCTAAGCCTTCGCGTGGCAATCCTGGCGACCGTCCTGGTGGTCACCTCGCAGGGACCCGTGAACCTTGCAGCGCACCAGTTGGCCATGACCATCTTCACGTTTTTCGCCTTCGCACTTGATGCCCTGGCCATCGCCGCACAGGCCCTGATAGGCAAGGAGCTTGGGGCTGCCCGGGCGGCCAAGGCACGGCAGCTTACGGCAACCATGATCCGCTGGGGCGTCGGCTTTGGAGTCCTGACCGGAGCCCTCTTGGCGGCGGCGGCCCCTTGGGCGGGCGCTTTGTTCACCTCCGACGACGATGTCCGCTCAGCCCTGATGCTGGCCTTGTGGGTCCTTGCCCTCGGACAGCCGCTGGCGGGATACGTCTTCGTTCTCGATGGTGTCCTCATCGGAGCCGGCGATGCGAAGTACCTGGCGATTGCCGGCGTCGTTAATCTGGTGTTTTACGTGCCGATGCTTCTGGCTGTTGCGTTCTGGGCGGCCGACGGCGCAGAGGCGCTGGTGTGGCTCTGGGCTGCCTTCGCGCTGGGCTACATGCTTGCCCGCGCTGTAACCCTTGCCCTGCGCGCCCGAGGCGACCGCTGGATGGTTCTTGGATCGCGCTGACAAGTGGCTGGAACGGTCGGTCGGGTCTCCGGGCCGCACTAAACTGGACGCGTGACTGTACCCGCAACTCCTGCTGAGCCTGCTGCCCCTGTCCCGTCGGCCGACCTTTGGAAGCCGGTTCTCACGAGGGCAGGAGTCGCGCTGGTCTTCGGTGCGGTGACCATCTTTTGGACGCAGCCATCGGTGCTGGTCCTCGGCGGCGCTGGCGGGCTGTATCTGGTGGCAACGGGACTTGCCCTCCTGTGGTCGGTCAGAAAGACCGGTTTCAGCCGCGTTGAACTGCCGGGGCGGCTCCTTGCGGCCGGTCCATCAATCATGACCGGGGCCGGTGTGGCTTTGCTGTTCCTGCCCGAAGACTTGATGTTCGGAGTATTTGCCGCAGTGGCATTGACGGTGGTGGGGGCCGTTGAGCTGTACGTGGGCATCCGGTATCGCCGCCATCCGCTGGGGCGCGACTGGGCTATTTCGGGTGTCATTGGCGTAGGAACCGCCGTGGCACTGCCGTTCTTCATTTCGTTGGGGGCGCACGCCCTGCTCGGGGTCGCTGGCGGTGGCGCCATTATTTCCGGAGTCCTATGGATTCTTGCCGGACTGACGCTTCGGTACGATGCGCGTGCTGTTTCCGCAAAGGCCGTAAACTAGGAGCAGGCTTCTACCTCGTGTAGAAAATTTAGTGTTAAACGTGACGACAAGTCAGTGGAGGAATCATCGTGCCAGACCAGAAACCAGGAGAGCCGCGCAACCTGCGGACCTCGGTGAAGGGACCGCTGATGTTTTCTGCGTTCTGGGCTGTGGTGGCGTTCATAGCAGTCCTGATCTTTGCCTCCGGAGGAAGTTCACGCTCGCCCCGTTTTGATCTTGCCCTGACGGGCGCCGGCATAGCCTTTATCGTTACCCTCGTCATCGCAGCCATGCTTTCCATGAGCTACAAGGACAACGCCGAGCACCTGGGTAAAGGATCCGGCGTGAATCTCAGTTCCAAAAAATCAGGCGGTCACGGCGGTTACCGGGCCGGTTCAGGAAACGGCACCACCGGAGCCACGGGAGCGACCGGCACTGAATCCGGTGATGGGCCCGAGCCCGACCGACTTTAGCACTGCCCACCCCGGCGGACCCGTCAACTGGATGTCGCCGCTTGGCGGGCGCGATATGCCGCAACGTGCGCCCGGTTGGCGCAGTTTCCGGTATCGCAGTAGCGCTTTGAGCGGTTGCGGCTGAGGTCCAGCACCACCGCATCGCAATCCTCGGCAGCGCAGACCAGCATCCGGTCCATCTCCTTGCTTCTGATGATGTCCACCAAGGCCATCGCCGCTTCCGTACTCATCCTGTCCGAGAGTGGCGCCTCCCTCGTGGTGGCATGGAGATGCCAGTCCCAGCCATCGTGTTTGATCAGTTGCGGGAGTGCGCTGGCGTCGCGAAGCAGCCTGTTAACAGTGGCGACGGCGGTGTCCTCGTCCGCCTCCCAAACCTCGGCCAGTTCTCGCCGGAGCGCGTGGATACTGGCCAATTCCGCTTCATCACGCGTCCTCGAGCCACTGAACCCTTCAGCTTCAAGGAAGGCGTCCAACTGCTCCACTGTGGCCAGATGCTCCTCACCATTGGCAGCGCTGTTGATGAGATTGACGACGGTTCGGAGAGCCACCTCCGTGTCAGGGGCAAAGATCACCTTGACTCCTTACTCTGGCTGAGCGTAATGTAATGACCATAACCCCACTTTACTCCTGACAGGAGGCAGCCCGTGCCTGCCGCAAACAACTCCGCCCCCGCCACAGCGAAGGACGCACGCCTGCCGCGGCCGGCCACGGGCTTTCTGGCTTCCGGCTTGGGAGTTGCCCTGTTTTCCTCTGCTGTTTTTGGAATCTCAGGTTCGTTCGGCAAAGCTTTGCTTGAAACGGGATGGACCCCCGGCGCCGCTGTTACGGCACGACTGACCGGAGCGGCCCTGATCCTCGCGATCCCCGCCATCCCGGCGCTTCATGGACGGTGGCATCAGCTGAAGGACAACTGGATCACCATCCTGCTGTTCGGACTGATCGGTGTGGCCGCCTGCCAGCTCTTCTATTTCAACGCCGTCGAAAGACTCTCGGTGGGTGTTGCCCTGCTGCTCGAATACCTGGCGCCGGTGCTGATCGTGTTGTGGCTCTGGGCTGCCAGCCGTCGTCGTCCGCGGCCTCTGACGATCGCCGGCACTTTGCTCTCGCTGGGGGGACTTGTCCTCGTCCTGGACCTCACTGGAGCCGTGAAAATCGACTTTATCGGCGTTCTGTGGGGGCTTGCGGCAGCAGTTTGCCTGGCAATCTACTTTTTCATCACGGCCAAAGAGAATGACACACTGCCCCCGATCGTCCTGGCCTCGAGCGGCCTGATGGTGGGCGCGGCCGTGATGTGGCTTGCGGCCGCGACCGGACTGTTGCCCATGACTTTCAGCACGGCCGACACGAAACTTGGCCCCTGGATCACGCCCTGGTGGGTGTCTGTGGCTGGATTGGTGGTCCTCGCCACCGTTCTGGCGTACGTTTCTGGCGTTATGGCTGCCCGTGCCCTGGGCTCAAAAGTTGCCTCGTTTGTGTCGCTGACGGAAGTGCTGTTCGCTGTCATCTGGGCCTGGCTGCTGCTGGGTGAACTTCCCGGTCCCATCCAGCTCTTGGGTGGCGCCCTGATTGTTGGCGGCGTAATTCTTGTTCGGCTGGACGAGCTTCGGCTCGGCGCCCTGGCGGCTCATGGTGCGGAGCCCTCGGTGGCTGCCCAGGTTCTGGACCACGCGAACGACGTCGAACCTCTTTGCCACACTGCTCCCGCTCCCTCGCTCAAGTCACTGGCAAAAAAGTAGGCAGACGGCAGAATGGCCCGGACGCTGGGCGTCCGGGCCATCATGTTTGCTCTGAAGCCTAGTGGGACTGAGAAGTGCTTTCCTGAGCGGTGGCGTTGTTCTTTGCCTTCTGGCCGGCTTCCTCAAGCGCCTGAATAACCCGGTTCAGAGCGGTGGTGTGCTCACCGTTCCAGTCGCGAATGAAGGCCTCGGCGTCCGGGCCCTTCCAGTCGACGGTGTTGACCTGGCCGGTGAGCCGGCTCTTCGTCTGCGCGATCTCCTGCGAGCCGTCCAGCAGTTTGCCGCCAAGCTGCCGCAGCGACTCTACATCTGCACCCCAAATAGCCATGTCTATCTCCTTCTTGTCAACGGATTCGATTCAACAATCGGCATCCCCAGCGGCCTCCGGCTGATCCGGAAGATCCATTACCTAGAAGCTATCCCGCATTCCAAAGAGTGTCGATGGGCACCGCTCCCCATGCACTGCTCCCCATCCCTTGCCGGCATTACCTGTTGTCCGGGCGGTGGGCGGGGGCGTGGATGTGGTTTCGGGGGGTCGATCCTAGGCGTTCCAGAGCCTAGCATGGACCTTATGTGCCGCAATATCAGGACCCTGCATAACTTTGAACCGCACGCCACACCAGATGAGGTTCAGGCCGCTGCGCTCCAGTATGTGCGCAAGATCAGTGGCAGCACCAAGCCGTCCAAAGCCAATGAAGAGGCGTTCAACCGGGCTGTGCACGAGATTGCCCACATTACCGAGCACCTCCTGGACGCCCTGGTGACGCATGCGCCGGCGAAGGATCGTGCCGAGGAGGCTGCCAAGGCCAGGGCGAAGGCGGCCATCCGCTACGGCACCGCCTGAACGCCGTCGCGCAGGCCCTACTTGGGTTCCGTTGCGCCGAAGCGGCGCAGCCTCAGGGAGTTGGCCACCACCAGCACTGAACTGGCTGCCATGGCCGCACCCGCGATCATGGGATTGAGAAGGCCCAGGGCTGCTACCGGAATCCCCACTGCGTTGTAAAAGAACGCCCAGAACAGGTTTGTTTTGATGGTGGACAACGTGCGACGCGAGAGCTCGATTGCCTGGGCCACCTGGCCGAGGTCGTTACCCATCACGGTGAGATCTGCCGCCTCGATGGCAACGTCCGTTCCTGAGCCCATTGCAATGCCAAGATCGGCCTGTGCCAGTGCAGCGGCGTCATTCACGCCGTCGCCCGCCATGGCCACCGTTGCCCCCGCAGCCTGCAACTGGCGGACAGCGTCCACTTTTCCTTCGGGCGTAACGCCCGCGTACACATCCTCAGGATTAATTCCGACGGCGGCAGCCACCTGGGCGGCCACGGCAGCGTTATCGCCGGTTAACAGGACAGGGCGCAAGCCCAGGTTGCGGAGCCGCTCGATGGCCGAGGCGGAACCAGGTTTGATGGTGTCGCGCAAAGCGATAATGCCTGCTACTTCTCCATCCACCGCCACCCAGATGACGGTGGCGCCCGACTCCTCTGCGGTCCTGAGGGCATCCCTCTGCTCCGAACTGACAGGCATGCCGTTCTCTTGGAGCCACCCGGTGCGGCCTGCCACCACATTGCGTCCGTCAACTGTTCCCAGCACTCCTCCGCCGGGAGCGGAGGCAAAGTGCTCGACGGCGGGCAGCCGACCGGCGTCGTCGTTACCCTTCGGACTGGAAGTGCCATGCGCCGGGCGTTCGGCTCCAACAGCGGAGCGTGCGGCAGCGGCGATGGCATGGGCGATCGGGTGCTCTGACGCGGCCTCCACCGCGCCGGCGAGGAGCAGAACGTCAGCGTCTGAGTGTCCGCCGAACGACTGGACCGAGTCCACGGCAAGTTGACCGGTGGTGACCGTTCCTGTTTTGTCCAGCAGGATGGTGTCCACGGTGCGGGTGTCCTCGAGGACCTGCGGGCCCCTGATCAGGATGCCCAGCTGCGCGCCGCGGCCAGTGCCTGTCAGCAGTCCGACCGGCGTGGCGAGTCCCAGGGCACACGGGCAGGCGATGACCAACACCGCGACGGCTGCCGTGAAGGCTGCCCGCAACTCGTCGTCGGAAATTTCGGGCCCGGCAGCAAGCAGCCACAGCGCGAACGTGACAGCAGCGATGACCAGGACGACGGGTACAAACACGGAGCTTATTCGATCCGCGAGGCGCGCGATCGGCGCCTTTCCGGTCTGGGCCTGGGAAACCAGCCGCCCCATCTGGGCCAAAGTGGTCTCGGAACCCACACGGGTGGCGCGCACCAACAGGCGCCCGGACGTATTGATTGTGGCACCCGTAACCAGACTGCCCGGAGCCACCTCAACCGGCACCGATTCGCCCGTTACCAAGGAAGCGTCAACAGCAGATACGCCTTCGATCACCTCGCCATCAGCGGCAATTTTCTCCCCGGGCCGGACGACGATGACGTCTCCCACCATGAGCTGGTCGGCGGGAAGGCGGTATTCCGTGCCGCCTTCCAGCACTGTTGCATCCTTGGCGCCGAGATTGAGCAGCGCCCGGAGGGCATCCCCGGCCTTCCGCTTCGCATTCGCTTCAAGGTACCGGCCGAGGAGCAGGAAAGTGGTAACCACTGACGCGACCTCGAAATACAGCCCGCCGGGGCCCATCTCCGCCATGCCAACGTGCTCGGTCATACGTGGGTCTATGAACAATTGCCAGGCCGAGAAGATGTAGGCAGCAATCACTCCGATGGAGACCAGCGTGTCCATGGTTGAGGCGAAGTGGCGGGCGTTGATAGCGGCAGCGCGGTGGAAAGGCCAGGCTGCCCAACTGACAACAGGCAAAGCGAGAACGCCCACAACCCAGCCCCAGTTGGCGAACTGGAAAGCCGGGAACATCGAAATCACAAACACCGGGAGCGTCAGCAGCGTGGCAAGTATCAACCTCGGTTTGAGAACATTCGCGGCGCCACCGGTCACATGCTCTGCATGCTCGGTCGTGCCTCCCTTAGACGCATGCTGCCGCATATGCCCGGCGTCGCCGCTCGTGGGCAGCTCACCTGAGCTGGTGCGCGGCAGCGTGCGTCTAAGGGAGGGCGCCGTTGGGGAGGTACGAGCGAGCACGCCGAGCGTATCGTTTCTGCGGCTGTCACCCTGGGAAGCTGTTGGCTCCCGGATGGTTGCTTTGTAGCCTGCTGCTGCGACTGTTGAGGTGATTTGTTCGTCTGTGATGCCGGCTGGGACTGTGACGTGGGCGGACTCCAGGGGCAGGTTGACAGAGGCCTCTACGCCGTCGAGCTTGCCTAGCTTCCGTTCCACCCGGCTGACGCAGGACGCGCAGGTCATCCCCTCGATATCGAGTTCAATCACCCGGCTTCCGGGTTGGTTCAGCAATTGCTCGTTACTCACAGTGGTGTCCTCGGGGATTGGTGGTTCGGGCTGAAGCGGGCGTCGCGGGAGCAGTAAGCTCTCAGGCGTTAGTAGCCACCACCAGATACCCGGCTTCCGCCACAGCCTCACCGATCTCCGATGCTGAGAGCTCCTTTTCGGAAGTGACAGTGACGGTGGAGATGCCCCCCGCGTTGAGGTCGATGTCGACGTTTTCCACGCCTTCCAAGGACTCCAGTTCCTCGCTGACGGCCGAGACACAGTGGCCGCAGGTCATACCGGATACATTGACGATGGTGGAAACGGGGCTCATAGTTGTGTCCTTCGCGTTGGAATTAGCCGACGTGCTGTGATTCATCAGCCGGATGGTGTGGTGGGTCTGATTGCCGTTACCGCAGCAGGCGCCCGATGGCATCCGTGGCCTCCTTGACTTTGAATTCGATGGCTTCTGCACGCAAAGCAGCGTCAGGCTCTCCAGCGGCGCCTACAACGCAATGGCCAATATGCTCCTCAACCAGTCCCAGGCTGACGGCGTGCAGGGCTTTCGTGACGGCGGAAACCTGAGTCAGGATGTCAATGCAGTACTTGTCTTCGTCAACCATCCGCGCGATTCCGCGGACCTGCCCTTCGATGCGCTTAAGCCGGCGCAAGTACGCCTCCTTGTTGGAGGTATAGCCGTGTTGATGCTGAGGCTCCGCGTCCGCAAGGCCCGTGACAGCTTCTTCAGGTGCGTTCATATGGCCAACGTATACCCGGTGGGGGTATGTGGTCAAGTACCCCCAGGGGGTATGCGGCGGGTCAGTGGACAAAAAGGAGCTCCGGAGTGCGTTATTGGGGGATACGCACTCCGGAGCCGTCTATGGGCAGGCTCTTCTTTGTGCCTGCGAATTCCAGCATACTGTCCGATGTTGGCGTATACCAGCAGCCGGAATTAGTACTTTCACTTTATTTACACAATGTGCTCGATCGGCCTCGGAGTGGGCATCACAACCGGTGCGAATGTGTACATCTGAAGCAGATGGAACAGCCGCTGCTGCCTATTCCGGAAGTTCCCGGTGCGCTCCAACGTGCGGAGGCACCACCAGGACCGGGTGCTCTTGGTGGTGGGTTAGCCATGCGGCGACGGATCCATTGAGCACCTCAGAGATCCTGTGGACGAGGCCGCGTTCACTGGTGCCGACGATGATCATGGAAGCGTGGGCTTCCGCTGCCAGTCTGCCGAGGGCCCGGGCGGGATCGCCGGCAAGAATGCGCAACGTCCACGTAATGCCTGTGTCCTCACAGATGGCGGCGACCTTGGCCTGCAGTTCCTCCGTCACAGAGCGGATTTCGGCGTCGTCCGCGTCAGGGTGCAATGACAATCTGTGGGCAGAGCGGGCGGGATCCCACTCCACCAGGTAGCTTGCCTCGTCCACGTAACTACAGATCAACGGGGCATTGAGCCTACCGGCCAGTGCGGCGGCCGTATTGAGCACCTCCGGGTGTTGGCCGGGAAGGACGCCGACTACCAAGGGGGCCTGACTGCTGGACGGTTCCGGGGGCATACCTCATTGTGACTCTGCCGATCCGGCTTGAACAGCACCGACGGCGCCCTACTCAAGAGGATGCGTCTGGCCTAGCATCACCTTTATGGAAGACGTCGTTGCGGCTACTGAACAAATCGAGGATTTTTTCGCCCGCTACACTGGCTATCTCACGGCAGGGGACATCGAAGGCCTCGTGGGCAGTTACAACTACCCGGCCCTTGCCGTTACAGCCATGGGCTGCCTTGCGGTCACCGAACCCCAGCAATCCAGGGATTTCTTCAATCAGGGGCAGCAGTTTTACCGCTCGCGCGGGATCCAGGGCGTCCGCGCCCGCGACGTTATTACCGACGTCGAAGTTCCAGGCATCTGGGTGGGACGCGTGGTGCTCGAGAATCTTGACTCCTCGGGTTCCGCTGTTGGCGTTGAAAACAATGCCTACCAGGTTGTCACCGCTCCTGACGGCAGCCGCCGGATTGCGGTCTCGACCCCACTGGACGCTTACGGTCCGGACCAGTCCGAGGGCGCCGGACAGCAAGCCTAGGTCGCGTCGGCTCGGGATGAGTTGTCCTCGCAGGACATTGTCCGCCGCCATCAACCGGCCTAACGTTGAGGCATAGGAGAGGTGGACGTTGATGCAAATCTTTATGTGGTGGCTTGATCTGGATCTTGACAGCAAGGAGTGGCTCCGCGAGAACCTGCGCGCCGAAGAACTCCCGCTTCCTGTGCTTCAAGGGATTGCCGAAGCAGGGGGACCGCACCCCGACTCGCCCAGGAATGTACTGACTGAAGCTGACTGGGACTTCATCGAGACGCAATCGGAGTTCGTCGACTGATCTGCCGCCGCTGGTGCCTGGAAACCATTGCCTCCTCACTGCTTGAGTGGTTGCATGGTGGGCATGGCAACCGCAGAGCGTTATATCTTGGCGATCGGAACCAAAAAAGGCCTCTGGCTGGCGAACAGTGAGGACCGGAAGCAGTGGTCTCTTTCCGGCCCGCATTTCCTGATGAGTGAGATTCCCAGCATCGGAATCGACACCCGGGACGGCCGGACCAGGATCATGGTGGGTGTTCGTTCAGAGCATTGGGGACCAACTGTCGCCCACTCCGACGATCTTGGCCAAACCTGGACCGAGCCCGAGCAAGGCGCCATAAAGTTTCCCGAGGGCACTGATGCGGCCTTGGAGCGTATTTGGCAGATTTATCCTGACGCAGAGTCACGCCCGGGGGTGGTCTGGGCGGGTGCGGAGCCCATCTCAGTCTGGAAATCGACCGACGGCGGCGAGCACTTCGAGCTGAACCGGGGGCTGTGGGACCATCCCCACCGTGGGGAATGGGGAGCTGGCTACGGGGGCGCTGCTGCCCACTCCATCGTGGTCAATCCGGCCGGGGACAATGTCCACGTGGCCATGAGTACCGGCGGCGTTTACCGCTCACTCGACGGCGGTACCTCCTGGGAGCCCCGGAACAAGGGTATTACCGCTCGCTTTATGCCCGATCCCAACCCGGAATTCGGCCAATGCGTCCACAAGATTGCCGCTGATCCCGCCGTTGGGGGCCGCTTGTACGCACAAAACCACCACGGCGTCTACCGGACAGACAACAACGGAGACACGTGGGAGTCCATCGCTGAAGGACTGCCTGCCGACTTCGGATTCGTCATGCTGACGCATCCGCGCAGGGAAGGTACTGCCTGGGTGGTTCCCCTCAAGGCCGACGGCGAGAGGATCCCGCCGGACGGGAATCTGGCCGTGCATCGGACCGACGACGCCGGCAGTTCCTGGAAACGTTTGGATTCCGGGTTGCCGCACCGGGAATACAACGCGGTCCTCCGGGACGCTGCGTCCGTGGATTCCGCAGAACCCGCCGGCGTGTACTTCGGAACGCGTGGCGGCTCGGTCTATGCCAGCGCCGACGAGGGAGAAACGTTCAGCGAGGTAGCATCGCATTTGCCCGACGTGTTGTGCGTACGGGCCGCGGTGGTTTCCCATGCCGGGTAAGGACCCAGGTAAGGATTCCCGAGGGTGAGTCATTGAGTGAGATCAGCGTTTTGTTGCCCAGCGTTCTGCAGCCACTCGCCGGCGGGCAGTCCGTACTGACTGCGCCCGTGGACGGAGCGGTGACTGTGGGGTGGTTGCTGGATGCAGTGACCGGGGAGTACCCGGTGCTCGGGAGACGGCTGCGGGATGAAACCGGTGCCCTCCGCCGCTACGTGAATATTTACGTGAACGGGGATGAGGTCCGGCGTCTTCAGGGCCTGGAAACCGAGGTGGCTGCTGGACAGGAAGTGCTGGTAATCCAGTCCGTCGCCGGCGGTTGAGCTGTCAATGGAAGGGTTGAGCTGTCAATGGAAGCCGTAAAGTGCCTCAGGCAACCCGCCACACACTGCATTCGTCTGCGCTGATTGCCTTACGCATACCGCTGACGTGGTCCATGATCCATACGACGCCTATTCCCGGCGCTGTCTCCTGAACCCTCCCCCTGCGGATTACGACGTCGTCATAGCCGGGACCTACTGACAGGCGGGCTTCAATCTCGTCGCCACGATGCAACTGGTCAAGGGCACGAACGCGGGTTATATGGGCTTTGGCTTCCTTCAACATGGCTGGCCTCCTGGGTTGGAGCTGGCACCGGCTGTTCCGGCACTTCCAGTGTGCCGCCCCATTATTGCCTAGGCGTTTCACGACGGTAAGCGCTGGGTTAGTTTTCTGCGCCTCCCTTGTTTCCTGGTGCTCCGCTTCGCTCACGGCTACAGAATCCGGCGGTCCTCCGGGTGCTGGAGCCTGAACCACCGGAAGCCGAAACGGTCCAGCTGAAGTTCGAACCCGCCGTCGTCCTCCACATCGATGTCCTCGCCGTCCAGCAGGTCCAGCAGGACAGTTCCCGCGTAGCTTCGTTCGGGCTCATTGGGCGATGCCACGCTGGCGATCAGGGCAGCAGGTTGCGAGCCCATATTGTGGGCCAGAACCAGGGTGGAACCATCGCTGGTGCAGCGGTGGAGCAGAACCCGTGGATGCGGCTGCTCAATCACCTCGAAGCGGCCCCAGCCCAACTCGGGACTTTCGCGATAGCGCTGGATGAGCGTGGCCATGAAGTTCCACAGCGAATCGGGATCGCGTTTGGCGCCTGCGGCGTTGATGTTTTTTGGCCCAAAATATCCTTCCACGACGGGTGCCACCAGTTGCTCCGCGGGGGCTGTAGAGAAGCCTCCGTTCCGGGTTTCGTTCCACTGCATGGGGGAGCGGACGGCGCCCCGTCCCTTGATCTGGAGGTTTTCGCCCATCCCGATTTCCTCGCCGTAGAAGAGAACGGGGGTGCCGGGCAAGGAGAACAGCAGCGAGTAGACCATGCGGATCCTGGCCGGATCACCGTTGAGCATGGTGGGCAGACGGCGACGAAGTCCGCGCCCGTACATCTGCATGTCCTCCTCCGGTCCAAAGGCGGCAAACACCTCTGCGCGTTCGGTGTCGCTGAGCTTGTCCAGGGTCAGTTCGTCATGATTGCGGACAAACATGGCCCACTGGTTGTCCGGATGGATGGCAGGCCGGCCAGCCAGAGTTTTTGCCAACGGACGTGCGTCCTCCCGTGCCAGGGAGAGGTACATGCTCTGCATCGTCAGAAAGTCGAACTGCATATTCAGTTCATTGCCCTCGGGTCCGCCGAAGTACTTCAGCTGCTCCTTGTAGGGCAGATTGACCTCTCCCAACAGCACGGCGCTCCCGTTGCGCCTGTTGAGGAAGCTGCGCAGTGCGCTCAGGTAGTCGTGGGGATCGGTCCTTGCTGCCTCGTCCTCGGGCTCTCCGCGGAGCTCCAGGAAAAAGGGAACTGCGTCCAACCGGAAACCATCGAGTCCAACCTGGAGCCAGAAGCCCATGGACTTGGCAATTTCGTCCCGGACCTTCGGATTTGCCACGTTGAGGTCCGGCTGGTGCTTGGCGAACATGTGGAGGTACCACTCATCCGTGGCTGAGTCCTGGGTCCAGATGGCTGTTTCCTCTCCCGGAAAAACCACCTGGTCAGAAGTGTCAGGCGGAGTATCGCTGCGCCAGACGTAGTAGTCGCGGTACGGGTTGTCCACGGACTTGCGGGCTTCCTTGAACCACGGGTGCTGGTCAGAGGTGTGGTTGATGACGAAGTCGGCGATGACCCGCATTCCCCGGTCTTTGGCTGCCCTGATGAACTCCACCACGTCCCCCAGCGTTCCCAGGCGTGGATCCACACCATAGAACCCAGTGACGTCATAGCCGTCATCCCGATCGGGGGAGGGATAAAAGGGCATAAGCCAGATGCAGGTCACGCCCAGTGCGGCCAGATAGTCCACGCGCTGGGTCAGGCCGCCGAAATCACCGGTGCCGTCGCCGTCGTTATCGAAGAAAGTCTCTGGGTCTACGCAGTAGATCACGGCGTTCTTCCACCAAAGATCTGAAGTTTGTGCGATCCTCACGGCGAAACCTCCTGATCGACGGTGAGAGGGCTGCGGGCTCCGGCGCTCTTCGATCCCCGGAGTTGGGGCAGGACCCGCTCGGCGAAGGTGTTGATGAACGGTTCCTGATGCTGGCCGACGAAGTGCAGATACAGCTCGTCAAAACCAAGGTCTACGTATTCCTGCAGCCAGGCAGCGTGCTGGGCTGTGTCCGCGGAAACGTTCACCACCTTGCGGATCTGCTCCTCTCCCACGGCCGCGCTGACGCCGTCAAAATGCGCGGCCGTTGGCAGATCCCAGATCACGGGCGGAGAGAAGACATTCGAGTGCCACTGGTCCAGGGCGATGGCCACCGCCTCCTCTTCGCGCTCCGCCCAAGACAAATGCACCTGGAGCACTGCCTTGCCCCGGCCGCCGTTATCCCGGTAAGCCGCGAGCATTTCCTGGAGTTTTTCAGCAGGCTGGTTGACGGTGACCAGCCCGTCAGCCCACGCGGCGGAACGACGCGCGGTGTCCACGCTCACGGCAGGCGCAATCAGCAAGGGCTTGATCTCCGGAACATCCCAGAGCTTTGCCTGCTGCACGGTGACCACCCCGTGGTGCGTGACCTCTTCGCCCGCATGCAGGCGGCGAATGATCTCAACGCATTCCTCGAGTCGTTGCTGGCGGACCTCTTTCGGAGGCCAGGGGTCACCGGTAACGTGCTCGTTCATGTTTTCGCCGGACCCGGGGGCCAGCCAGAACCTGCCGGGAAACATGTCCGCAAGGGTTGCTGACGCATGGGCAATGATCGTTGGGTGATAGCGCTGGCCAGGTGCTGTGACCACACCGAAGCGCAGGGATGTGGTGGCGAGTGCTGCCCCCAACCAGGACCACGCAAAGCCGGAGTGCCCTTGGCTTGCTGACCAGGGTTCGATGTGGTCCGAGCACATTGCCGCGTCGAACCCTGCTTTCTCCGCCAACTGGACATCCTTCAAGAGCCGGCCTGGACTGATCTGTTCATGCGATGCGTGGAATCCGAAGGTAGCCATCGTTAAGGTCTACCGTCGCTGGCCGTCGGATGTCGAGGATTTCACGAGCCCTGTTGCTGCGCTTGGAGATGAGGCGCGGAGGGGTAGCGCTGAGCGGGTGTCCGGGCAAGAATGGGCCTCATGCAGCTGCCTGTCATGCCCCCTGTCGCCCCCATGCTCGCCAAATCCGTGACCGCCATCCCCGACGGCAACCTGAGTTACGAGCCGAAGTGGGACGGATTCCGGTCCATCATTTTCCGCGACGGAGAGGAAGTGGAAATCGGCAGCCGCAACGGAAAACCCATGACCCGCTATTTCCCCGAACTTGTTGAAGCCCTGAAAGCCAACCTGCCGCCCCGTTGCGTGCTCGACGGCGAAATCATCCTGGTGGGAGCATCCGGGGACCGCCTCGACTTTGATGCCCTCCAGCAGCGGATCCACCCCGCCGCGAGCCGGGTAAAGCTGCTGTCCGAGCAGACACCTGTGAAGTTTGTGGCCTTCGACCTGCTGGCCCTGGAGGACCAGGACTTCACCAGCCAGCCGTTCTCCCAACGGCGCGCTGCCTTGGAAGAGGCGCTTTCCGGTGCCGACGCCCCGATCCATCTCACCGCCGTCACGCACGACAAGACGAGGGCCGAGCAGTGGTTCCATCAGTTTGAGGGTGCAGGCCTTGACGGCATCATCGCCAAACCCATGGAGGGCAAGTACCAGCCGGATAAGCGGACAATGTTCAAGGTTAAGCACGCCCGGACAGCTGACTGCGTCCTGGCCGGATACCGGGTGCATACCAGCGGGACGGACGTCATCGGCTCCCTGCTGCTGGGGCTTTATAACGACGACGGCGTGCTGGCGAGTGTCGGGGTGGTGGGCGCCTTTCCCATGAAGCGCCGCAAGGAACTTTTCGAGGAACTGCAGCCCCTCGTCACTGATTTCGAAGACCACCCCTGGGCGTGGGCGAAACAGGAGGAAGGCAAGCGAACCCCGCGCAACGCCGAGGGCAGCCGATGGAGTGCAGGCAAAGATCTGTCCTTTACGCCTCTCCGGCCGGAGCGCGTCCTGGAGGTTGCCTATGACCACATGGAAGGCGAGCGTTTCCGTCACGTGGCACAGTTCGTCCGCTGGCGCCCGGACAGGGATCCCCGGTCCTGCACCTATGACCAGCTCGAAGAACCCGTTAATTATGATCTGGCAGAGGTGCTGGCCACCAAGCCCTAGCACCGGGTGCAGCGGCCCTCCCGTCGCAGCGCGGGGGAGGGCCGCCGTCGTTACCTTCTTTGAAGCTGGACTGACCTTTTAGGCCGACGACTCGCCGTGGTGCCGTGCGCTTCGGAAGGAAACAGGGTCACGACGGCGAAGTGCGCTACTTGAGGCCGAGTTCCTTTGTGGGCACGCGGAAGGTTTCCTTGGCGGTGAGCGCCGAGGTGGCGGCAATGACGCAGATGACGGCAGTGAAGATACTGATCTGCACCCAGCCGCCGGGCTTGATGCCGCCCAAAGCCGCAACGATGGCCGGAGCAAAGCCTGCCATGAGGAAGCCGAGCTGCGTTCCGATCGCCAAGCCGGAGAACCGGACCTTGGTGCTGAACATTTCGGCGTAGAAGGAGGGCCAGACGGCGTTGGATGCAGCGTAGCCAAAGGAGAAGAAGCCGATGGCCGCAAGGAACATAAGAGGCACACTGCCGGATTCGAGACTGAGCAGGAAGACGGGCGTCAACACGGCGCTGGCCAGGGCGCCATAGATAAAGACCGGCTTGCGGCCGATTCTGTCCGCAAGCTGCCCAAACAGCGGCTGGGTGCCGAGAGCCACCAGGTTTGCGCCGACCACGAGCCAGAGTGTGGTGGTCCCGTCTACGCCGGCAACAGTCTTGGCATAGCTGATCGCCAGGGTGCCGAACACAGTGGATACTGCGGCGATGAAGGCGCAGGCAACAACCCGGAGGACGTCGCGCCAGTGTGACTTGAGAAGGTCAGCCACAGGAAGCTTCGAGATCTCGGCGTTCTTTTGGGCTTCCTCGAATGCCGGCGGCTCGTGGAGCGTGCGGCGGATAAAGAAGGCCACCACAACCACCACTGCGCTGAGCCAGAACGGGATCCGCCAGCCGATGCCGTACTTGATCTCATCGGGAAGGGCGAGGACCGGGATAAAGACGAGGGCCGCAAGGATCTGTCCGCCCTGGGTACCGGTGAGAGTCCACGACGTGAAGAAGGAACGGCGGTTGTCCGGTGCGTGCTCCAGTGTCATGGACGAAGCGCCGGCCTGCTCACCGGCTGCGGAGAGCCCTTGGCAGAGACGTGCCACCACCAGCAGGGCCGGGGCCCACCAGCCCACAGTGTTGAAGTCCGGCAGGCAGCCAATCAGGAACGTTGAGGCACCCATCAGCAGGAGGGTGAACATCAGTACTTTCCGCCGGCCTACTCGGTCGCCGAAGTGACCCAGGATGACAGCACCTACCGGCCGTGCCACGTAGGCAAAGCCAAAGGTGGCGAAGGACATGATGGCCGCGTTGGCGTCGGCATTGGGGAAGAACACTGTGGGAAAAATCAGGGCAGCGGCGGAACCGAAGATGAAGAAGTCGTAGTACTCGACGGCGCTGCCCAGGAAACTGGCAAGGGCTGCTTTCTTGGGGGTCCCGGCCGGTGCTAAGACGTCCGGCGTGCTGGACGGGAGGGTCTGGCTCATGGTGTTCCTTTGCGTGACGACAATGTCGCGGATGAATCATGCGCTTCTCAACGGCTACCGGTTCAGTGTGGGGCGCCGCGAGGTCCTTGGGAAGACCCGTAGCCACATGGTGAGAGCTACTGTTGCGATACAGCAAGCATGAATGTGAGCACAGTCACCTGTCAAGAAAAACTTTCATGATCTAGCAATAGCTCTCACTATGTGGCAACATCGAGTTATGAGTGTGAGTCAAAACACAGGCCATGATGCCTCCAATGGAACCGCCGACGCCAAGGAAATCGATGCTGTCAGGGCATCGAAGGGCGGCAAGGATGATTCGCGCACGGATATGGTCGGGAAGGCCCTCGGCTTGCTGGTACTGCTCGGGGACGAGCCAAGAGGCGCCAGTGCTGCCGAGATCTCCCGCCGTGCCGAGCTGCCGTTCAGCACCACTTACCGTTTGCTCGGATCGCTCACGCGGGACGGGTTTGTGGACTACGAACCGGACGGCCGCCGCTACCATCTTGGGTTGCGGGTCTTCCAGCTGGGCCAGCGGGTCTCCAATCACCACGGCTTCGCCGGCACCGCCCTGCCCATCCTGCGCAGAGTTACCGAATTGACGGCCGAGGCCACCATCCTTTCGGTGCGCGATGGAAACCATCACCTCACGGTGAACAAGGTGGACGGTCCGCAAACGTTCCGGGTTACGAGCGACCCCGGACATCTCGGATCCCTTCACACCACGGCCGTAGGGAAAGCCCTGGTGGCCTTTGCTGATGAGGCCGCCCGCAAGGAACTTGTTGAAAGCCTGGACCTTGTGCCGCTGACGGAGTTCTCCATCACTGGCCGCGACGCATTCCGAGCGGAAATTGATCTGGTCCGAAAGCGCGGCTACGCCACCATGGACCAGGAGAACGAGCTTGGGATGCGCGCCGTCGCCGTCCCGGTTTTCAATTCCCAGGGCCACGCTTTCGCGTCCCTGGCCACAGCCGTTCCGGTGTTCCGGCTCAGCATGGAAGCGCTGATTGCCCTTGTGCCTGTACTGCAGGAAGCGGCGGCTGAACTCGCGGCCCGCCTCCCCGAACGTTAACATTGTTCGCGATAAGAACAAGAGTGCATCATATGAACATTTCCTGTACTGTAACTCGTACCACCCGGCATGAGCCGACGCTGCGGCGTCAACGCGGCCGCGTGGTGTTGTCAAAGGAGCTAACCGGATGAGCAATCGAGCAGAGTCCTTTCTCGTAGGACTCATAGGCGACGGCGTGATGCCCTCGCTGACGCCCCTCATGCATGAACGTGAAGGTGACCGGCAAGGCCTCCGCTATCTCTACCGCCCCATCGATTTGGGCGAAATCGGTGTCCCGGCCGCCGCAATCGGCGACTTGCTGAAGGCGGCTTTCCGCCTCGGCTTCAATGGCCTGAACATCACCCATCCCTGCAAACAACTGGTGCTGAATCATCTTGATGAAGTGTCGCCGGACGCCCTGAAGCTGGGGGCCGTGAACACCGTGGTAATCCGGGATGGCCGCTTCATCGGGCACAACACAGACTCTTCCGGCTTCGGTGCAGCCCTTTCCTCGGGCCTTCCGGATGCCAAACTCACCCGGGTGGTCCAGCTTGGAGCCGGCGGGGCTGGTTCCGCCGTCGCGTACGCACTGCTGATGGCCGGCACCCAGACGCTGGACCTCGTGGATATGGACACCATGCGGTGCGCTGAACGCGCCGTCGAGCTTTCCGGTCTCTTCCCTGACAGGACCATCACTGCCCGGACGACGGCGGAGCTACCGCGGCTCATGCCGCTGGCGGACGGCCTGGTGCACTGCACTCCGACCGGTATGGCCGCCCACCCCGGCACGCCGTTGGAGCCGTCAGTCCTGGAATCCCGCCACTGGGTGGCCGACATCGTGTACCGCCCTATCGAAACCGAACTCGTGCGTGAAGCCAAGGCCAAGGGCTGCGATGTCCTCGACGGCGGACGGATGGCGGTGGGCCAGGCGGCAGATTCTTTCCGAATCTTCACGGGGCTTGAAGCCGATGCGGAACGGATGCGTGCCCACTTCCTGGAGCTTGTGGCCGCGGAAGGGGTGACCGTCTGATGCGTACGGGGATCGCTACCGTGTGCCTTTCCGGGACGCTGAAGGAGAAGATGCAGGCGTGTGCAATTGCCGGTTTCGATGGCATTGAAATCTTCGAACAGGACCTGGTGACCTCGCCGCTGAGCCCTGAGGACGTCAGAACCATGGCTTCAGACCTTGGACTGACGCTGGACCTTTATCAGCCGTTCCGGGATTTCGATAGCGTCAGCGAGGACCTGCTTGATGGGAACCTTCGCCGCGCTGAGGCCAAGTTCAAGCTCATGTCCCGCTTGGGCATGGACACCATGCTGGCCTGCACCAACGTCGCCACAGCCACCATCGACGATGACGGCCTCCGGGCAGAGCAGCTCTTAAGGCTTGCGGAGCTTGCCGGAAACTACGGCGTCAAAGTGGCCTATGAGGCATTGGCCTGGGGCAGGTATGTCAACGACTACGAGCACGCCCACCGGCTGGTCGAGGCGGTGGACCATCCAAATCTGGGGACGTGCCTGGACTCTTTCCACATCCTCTCCCGCGACTGGGATACGGCTCCGATTGAGGGCCTCAACCCCGCCAAGATCTTCTTCGTACAGGTGGCCGACGCGCCCAAGCTCTCCCTGGACGTACTTTCCTGGAGCCGGCACTACCGTGTCTTCCCGGGAGAGGGTCAGTTTGAGCTCGCCAAATTCATGGGCCATGTTGTCCGGGCAAGATACGCGGGCCCCGTCTCGCTCGAAGTCTTCAACGACGTCTTCCGCCAGTCCGACGTCGAGCGCACCGCTGTTGATGCCATGCGTTCCCTCATTTGGCTGGAAGAGCAAAGCGCCCAGTGGCTTGATACCCACCCGCGGGTTGGCAACAGCAGCGGCACACCTGCAGTGAGCGGGGCCGCGGTCCGCCGTCGTTATCCCATGGAACTCGCAACCCTCCCGAAGGTGGCTGAACCTACGGGTTTCAACTTTGCCGAAGTCAGGGCAGGGGACGCGGCCGGGCTGGAAAAGGTCCTGGGCCAGCTGGGTTTCGAGTTCAACGGACGCCACCGCACCAAGGATGTGCAACTGTGGACTATGGGCCACGCACGCGTGATCATCAACGAAGAACCCGGGTCGGGTGCGTCGGGGCCACTGAGCGCCGCGCCCAGCATTGCAGCCCTGGGATTCGACGTCGATTCCCCCTTGCTTGCCTCCGCCCGAGCTCAGCAGCTCAAGGCACCGGCCGTGCCACGAAAAAGCCAGGCCAATGAGGAGGTGTTCCAGGGTTTCGCGGCGCCGGACTCCACGGAGATCTTCCTGTGCCAGGGCAGCTTCGATGGAACGGCGGCGTGGATTTCCGAATTTGGCGTCGGGCCGGCAACTCCGCAGTTCCCAATTGCTTTAGGTGCGTCAGGTGCAAGACCCGGAGCCCCCACTACAGCTGCCGTGATTGACCATGTAAACCTGGCGCAGCCGTGGCAGCACTTCGACGAGGCCGTGCTTTTCTACACCAGCGCGCTGGCCCTGCAGCCGCAGCCGTATGCGGAGGTTCCCAGCCCCACAGGCCTGGTCCGTTCGCAGGTGATGCTTACTGAGGACCGCGCCGTGCGCCTTGTGCTGAACCTTGCCCCGCTGCTCCAGCAGGACGGCGGGCAGCAGGACAGCGCGTACGACGACGGCCGGCAGGACGGTGGAACCGGTGGCCTGCGGCGGACGTACCAGGAGCACATTGCCTTCGCTGTCACCGACCTCGTTGCCACCGCGAAGGAATGCCGTGACCGCGGCCTGGAGTTCCTCCGGATCCCGGACAACTACTACGAGGATCTGGACGCCAGGTTCGCACTCGAGCCGGATTTCCTTGCCACCCTCCGGGAGCTCAACCTCCTTTACGACCGGGATGCTGACGGGGAGTTCCTCCACTTCTACACGGCCACCGTCGGGAGCGTGTTCTTCGAAATGGTGGAACGCCGCGGCGCCTATGACGGCTACGGCGCACCCAACGCACCTGTGAGGCATGCCGTCCAGTATGACCATCTGCACCAAATGAAACGTTCCCGCTAAACCACCACCCATTGTCCGAGCCAACACCGATAACCCGAAGGAGGTTACTGTGCCAGAGAATTTCAAGGCCGAAACGTACAACGCTGATTCCCTTACCGAGGATCTGTCCGACGCAGCCGAAGTGCCCCCGAAGGCGGCAACACCACGAGTGGAAACGCAGGCGGATTTGAGCGCCGAGCTCAAGGCCATCGGCGATGCCTATGCCGCGAAGCTCAGGAGCGGCGATGCACCGGAGATCCAGCCGCGGCTGGACTTCGCGCCCTACCGCAGCAGCATCCTGCGCCACCCTACGAAGAGCCTGCACCACGCGGATCCGGAAACCATCGAGCTTTACTCGCCGGCTTTCGGGCACCAGGACGTGCATGCGCTGGAATCTGACCTCACCATCCAGCACAACGGCGAGCCCCAGGGCGAACGCATCATCGTCGCCGGCCGGGTGCTCGACGGCGATGGCCGGCCTGTCGCCGGGCAGCTTGTGGAGATCTGGCAGGCCAACGCCTCCGGCCGCTACATCCACAAGCGGGACCAGCATCCCGCCCCGATCGATCCCCAGTTCACCGGGGTAGGGCGCTGCATCACCGGGCCGGACGGTTCCTACCGCTTCATCACCATCAAGCCAGGAGCCTATCCGTGGAAGAACCACCTCAACGCCTGGCGTCCCGCGCACATCCACTTCTCGCTGTTCGGGAGTGAATTCACGCAGCGCATCGTCACCCAGATGTACTTCCCGGGCGATCAGTTGTTCCCCCTGGACCCGATCTACCAGTCGATCGTTGACCAGGACGCCCGCGACCGTCTCGTGGCCAACTATGACCACGAGCTAACGGAACCGGAATGGGCCCTCGGCTACAACTGGGACATCGTGCTGACAGGGTCGAAGCGGACCTGGACCGAAAATGAGGCCCTCGGGGCGGAAGGTGACCACCATGAGTGATTCCAAGCTCACCGCAACACCCGGCCAGACAGTTGGCCCGTTCTACGGTTACGCCTTGCCCTACGAGAAGGACGGCGAACTCCTTGCGCCGGGGTCGCCGGGATCGATTCGCCTCCAAGGCACGGTATACGACGGCGCGGGTCACCCCGTTCCGGACGCCCTCCTGGAAATCTGGCAGCCTGACGCTGAAGGGGAGATCGTGCAGCGGACAGGCTCCCTTGTCCGCGACGGGTACACCTTTACAGGCTGGGGACGCAGTTCCGTGGGCTATTCCGGCGTGTATACGTTCACCACAGTCAACCCGGGCCCCACCAAACCGGGTGCTGCCCCATTCATCGCCGTGGCCGTGTTCGCCAGGGGCCTGATGAACCGCCTGTTCACCCGCATCTATCTGCCGGAGAACCAGGAAGCACTTGCCGCGGACCCCCTGCTGAGTTCACTCGATCCCGATCGCCGGCAGACCCTGATTGCCCGCCGGGATCCGGACGGCGGACTGACGTGGGACGTCCGGCTGCAGGGTGAAGGCGAGACCGTTTTTCTTGATTTCGACGGCGGTGCCGCTGGCAAGGAATCTCGATGAGCAGTCCCGAGCCCGGCTTCGACGGCGACGTCGGCCTCCTGAGTCCCGTTTCGGCGTCGCCCCTGGTGGCGATCCTGACGGGCGACCGGGCGGTGCTGGCGGCAATCCTGGCCGTCGAGGCAGCCTGGGCCTCGGTCCTGGAAAAGGCGGGACTGGCCCCGGCAGGCTCGGCCGCCGTCATTACCGCTGCTGCGGACGTCAGCCACTACGACGCCGCGGACATCACGGTGCGTGCCCAAGGCGGCGGAAATCCGGTCATTCCTTTGCTCGACGATCTCCGCACGCAGGTCAGGAAACTGGACACCGGAAATATCGGCGCCGTCCGGGCCGTCCACACCTCGCTGACCAGCCAGGACGTCCTGGATTCGGCCCTTATGCTGCTGGCTCGGAACGCCGTCGCTGCCCTGCTGGGAGACGTTCACAGCACGACGACGGCCCTTGCCAGCCTCGCCGAACGGCATGCGGACACCCTGTGTGTGGGCCGCAGCCTGACCCAGCATTCCCTTCCCGTGACCTTTGGCCTGAGGGCGGCACAGTGGTTCCACGGACTCGCCGCCGCTGCCCGGAAGCTCGAGTCGGTACAGTTGCCCGTGCAGACCGGGGGAGCGGCAGGGACCCTGGCGTCCGGAACCGTGCTGGTTGAAACGTCTCGGGGGACTGGAACGTCTTCCGGGAGGGAAGCCGGACGCATACCGGGATCAGCCGTAAGTGCGCTGGACCTCTCTGACCGGCTCGCCGCGCAGTTGGGCCTCAGCCCAACGCCTGCCCCCTGGCACACCAACCGCTTCGCAGTGACGTCCCTCGGGGATGCACTGGCAGGCGTGACCGATGCTTTGGGCAAGATCGCTGCCGACATCCTCTTCCTCAGCAGGCCCGAAGTTGCTGAAGTGGCCGAACCCCGGGCGGCAGGGCGGGGGGTGTCCTCGGCGATGCCGCAAAAGCAGAACCCCGTCCTGTCCGTTCTGGTCCGCAGCGCCGCCCTCCAGGCCCCCAATCTTGCCGCTCAGCTGCACCATGCCGCCGCCAGCTTCAACGACGAACGCCCCGACGGCGCGTGGCACAGCGAATGGCAGGCCTTCCGCGAACTGTTGCGGCTGTCCCTCGGTGCAGCCGGCCTGGCCCGGGAACTCGCCGAAGGCCTGCAGGTCTTCCCGGAAGCAATGCGCCGCAACCTGGATCTTTCGGGTCCCCTGCTGCTGAGCGAAGCCGTAGCCAGTGCCGTCGCTCCGCTCCTGGGTGAGGATGGCAGGAAGCTGCTGCAGTCCGCAGTGGATCGGACGCTTCTTGCGCCGGCCGCGGAGCAGAAAGCCACCTACTGCCGCTTATTGCGCGAAACCGTGGCGCAGGACAAGCTTTCGGACCAGCGCCTCGAGGAACTCCTGGACCCTGCCAACTATCTGGGCCACAGCCATCAGATCTCACGCCGTATTCTCGCTGCCTTCCCTGAATTTTCGGCGAAGGCAACGCAAGGAACCGAAGGGAGGCCGTTGTGACCAGGCCTGCACTCAAGGCATCGCTGCTTTCGCCCCGGCGGGAACTCGGCCAGAAGCCTCTATGGGTGGTGGGCCCATCCCTCGGTACCTCCTCCGCAGTGCTGTGGGGGCAGACCGCCGCACTCCTTGGCAATGACTGCGACGTCGTGGCCTGGGACCTCCCCGGGCATGGCGTCTCACCTGCCGCGAAAGGAACGTTCGACGTCGGCGAGCTGGCTGACGCCGTCGTCGACCTTGTCGATTCCATCGCGCCGGGCGCCACTTTCCATTACGCCGGGGTTTCCCTGGGCGGCGCAACCGGACTGCAGCTCGGCATCAAGCACGGTGAACGGCTCGCGAGCCTCTGTATTCTTTGCAGCGGAGCCAAACTCGGCACGCCTGAGGGATGGCACGAGCGCGCGGCAACAGTCCGGAATCAAGGGACGCCGGTGATGTTCCAAGGTTCAGCGCAGCGCTGGTTCGCCCCGGGCTTCATGGAGCGCGAACCGGAACTGAGCAGCCGGTTGCTTCACTCCCTGCGCGACGCCGACCGCTTCAGTTACGCCTTCTGCTGCGAAGCTCTCGCGACCTTTGACGTCCGTGAAGAACTTGGCAGCATCCAGGTCCCAACCCTTGCAGTGGCCGGTGTGGAGGACGGGGTGGCTCCGCCGTCGTTCGCTGAAGAGGTGGTTGCCGGCATTCGAGCCGGAGGAGGCTCAGCAAGGGCCGTTGCCTTGGAAGGGGTAGCCCACCTGGCACCTGCCGAGGCGCCGGCCAGGGTGGCCGAACTACTGCAGGACTTCGTGGGAGAAACCGACAATGACTGAGGCAGAACCCGGCGGAGTGGTCCGTCCCGACGCCACGAGCCAGGAAATCTACGACGCCGGCATGGCGGTCCGCCGCGAGGTGCTGGGCGATGAGCATGTGGACCGCGCGAACGCGAACAAGGATGCATTTACTGAGGACTTCCAGGACATGATCACGCGGATTGCGTGGGGTGGAATCTGGACGAGGCCAGGACTTTCCCGGCAGATGCGGTCCGCCGTCACCATCACTGCGATGGTTGCGCACGGGCATTGGGAAGAACTGGCCATGCATATCCGGGCGGCCATCACCAACGGCCTGAGCCGGGATGAGATCAAGGAAATCCTGCTGCAGACAGCCATCTATTGCGGGGTTCCCTCCGCCAACACAGCTTTTAAGACCGCCCAACAGGTCTTCGCAGCAATGGACAACGCAGCCCCACCCAACGCCCCCGCCCCACCCAACTAGGTAGCAGTAGATGCTGTTTTGAGCCCTCAAAACGACATCAACTGCTACCTAGTTGGGCCCGCTTTCAAGGAATGGACCAGACTTCATGAACCAGGCATACATTTACGACGCCGTCCGGACGCCTTTCGGCAAATTCGGCTCCGGTCTGGCCTCGATCCGGCCGGACGATCTGGCCGCCCACGTGATCCGCGAGTCAGTTAAGCGCGCACCCCAGCTCGACGTTGAGCACATCGATGAGGTTGTGTTCGGCAACGCCAACGGCGCAGGCGAAGAAAACCGGAACATCGCCCGCATGGGTACCCTCCTCGCAGGCCTGCCGGTCTCCATCCCCGGCACTACCGTCAACCGACTGTGCGGTTCCTCCCTAGATGCCGCGATCATCGCCTCCCGCCAGATCAACGCCGGCGATGCAGAGCTCATGCTGGTGGGCGGCGCTGAATCCATGAGCCGCGCGCCGTGGGTGCTGCCCAAGACGGAGAAGCCCTACCCGGCGGGTGATCTCACCCTGGCCTCGACCACGCTCGGCTGGCGCCTCGTGAACAAGGCGATGCCCTCCGAATGGACCATTTCCCTCGGAGAAGCCACGGAACGGCTCCGCGAAAAGTACGGTGTAACGCGCCAACAGCAGGATGAATTCGCCGCGGACTCGCATAATCTCTCGGCCAAGGCCTGGGATGAGGGCTTCTATGACAACCTCGTCTCAGTGGTACCAGGGACCGATCTGACCCGGGATGAGGGAATCCGGGCCGGCTCTTCGGCCGAAAAGCTGGGAGGGCTCAAAACCGTATTCCGGAACGAGAACGGCACCGTCACCGCCGGCAATTCTTCCCCGCTGTCCGACGGCGCCTCCGCAGCCTGGATCGGCAGCGAACGTGCCGCCGGGCTTCTTGGCATGGAACCACTGGCCCGTATTGCCGGGCGCGGAGCCCACGCGAACGACCCCCAGTACTTCGGCTACGCTCCCGTGGAAGCCGCGAACAAGGCCCTCGCGAAGGCGGGGATCGGCTGGGACCAGGTGGGCGCCGTCGAACTTAACGAAGCTTTTGCCGCGCAATCAGTGGCCTGCATCAACGCCTGGGGTGTGGATCCTGCCATCGTGAACCAGCACGGCGGGGCGATCGCCATGGGCCATCCGCTCGGTGCCTCCGGCACGCGGATCCTGGGCACACTTGCCCGGAGCCTGCAGGCATCCGGTCAGCGCTGGGGCGTGGCAGCCATATGCATCGGTGTTGGGCAGGGGCTGGCCGTGGTGTTGGAAAACGTCACTGCTGATTCTGTCCCCGACAACAGGAAGGCCTAGGACATGTTGAACTTCATGGACACTGTTGAAGAGGCCGTCGCCGGAATCCAGGACGGCTCCACGGTGATGATCGGCGGGTTCGGCAACGCCGGGCAGCCGTTTGAGTTGATCGACGCCCTGATGGATTGCGGCGCGAAGGAGCTCACCGTGGTCAACAACAACGCTGGCCAGGGGGATCAGGGACTGGCCCTGCTCATCAAGGAGGGCCGGGTCCGCAAGATGATCTGTTCCTTCCCGCGGCAGTCTGACTCCTGGCACTTCGACGCGAAGTACAAGGCCGGCGAGATCGAGTTGGAACTGGTACCGCAGGGGAACCTGGCCGAGCGAATCCGTGCGGCGGGCGCCGGGATCGGCGGTTTCTTCACGCCCACCGGCTACGGCACCATCCTGGCTGAAGGCAAGGAAACCCGAATCATCGATGGCCGGGGGCAGGTTTTCGAGACGCCCATCCATGCCGACGTCGCCCTCATCAAAGCCCTCAAGGCCGACGGGAAGGGCAACCTCGTGTACCGCAAAACTGCCCGCAACTTCGGGCCTATTATGGCCGCGGCCGCCAAGCACACAGTGGTCCAGGTTTCGGAGATCGTGCCGGTGGGCGGGCTGGACCCGGAGAACGTTGTGACCCCCGGCATCTACGTGAACAGCATTGTGAAGGTGGCCTGAAATGACTGTTGAAACTTCCCTTCAAACGGCGGAAAAGCCGCTGGGCCGCGACGAGCTCGCGCGACTGGTGGCGCGGGACATCAAGCCGGGATCCTTTGTGAATTTGGGGATCGGCCAGCCAACGCTGGTGTCCAACTACCTCCAGCCTGAGCAGGACATCACGCTCCATACCGAGAACGGCATGCTGGGGATGGGGCCGGAAGCCACCGGCGACCAGATCGACGGCGACCTCATCAACGCCGGCAAGATCCCCGTCACGGAACTGCCCGGGGCCTCCTACTTCCACCATGCCGACTCGTTCGCCATGATGCGGGGCGGGCATCTGGACATCTGTGTCCTGGGAGCATTCCAGGTCTCTGCCGCGGGGGATCTTGCCAACTGGCACACGGGCGCCCCGGATGCGATTCCGGCAGTCGGCGGAGCGATGGATCTGGCCACCGGCGCCAAGGACGTTTTCGTGATGATGACCCTCCTGACCCGTGAGGGAGCGTCCAAGCTCGTGGACACCTGTACATATCCGCTCACCGGGGTTGGCTGCGTGACCCGGGTGTATACCGATATGGCCGTGTTCCTCACCGGACCCAACGGTGTTCAAGTCCGCGAGACGTTTGGCTGTACGTTCGAGGAGCTTCAGGCGCTGGTGCCCGTCCCGCTCATGCCCGTCGCGCCTGAGGCAGCGCCCGCCGTCGAACCCTAACCCCTCGCGCCAATAGGATTGGTAACCATGATTGACCAAGCAGCGCCTCCACAGGCCAGCGACCAGTACGTGCAGTCGCTGGCGCGCGGGCTGGCCGTCATTCGTGCGTTCGACACCGACCATCCGCTGATGACCCTCACCGAGGTGGCAGCGCGCACGGATCTGACGCGCGCCACGGCACGGAGGTTTCTGCACACCCTGGTGGAGCTGGGATATGTGCGCACCGACGGCAAGACCTTCGGGCTCACTGCTCAGGTGCTGCAGCTCGGCTATGCCTACCTGTCCGGGCTGTCCCTCCCCCAACTTGCGCAGCCCCATCTGGAAGAGCTGTCCCTCAAGCTGGGGGAGTCGACGTCGGCTGCCGTCCTGGACGGGACGGACATCGCCTACATCGCGCGCGTCACCACCCGCCGGATCATGAATGTGGGCATTACCGTGGGCACACGCTTCCCGGCCTATGCGACGTCGATGGGCCGGGTCCTGCTGGCAGCCCTGCCTCCGGCCAAGTTGCAGGAGTACTTGGCGGCAGCCGAAATCAGTCCCCTGACCCCGAGGGCGGTTGGAACCAAGCAGGAACTGCTGGCGGTTCTCGAAACCGTCCGGGCCCAGGGGTGGTGCCTTCTGGACCAGGAGCTCGAGGTGGGACTGATGTCTGTCGCAGCGCCGGTGTATGACGGTCCCAGCAAGGTAGTGGCCGCCGTCAACGTTTCCCTCCAAGCGCAGGCTGTGGCGGGACAATCCGATCCTGACGCTTACCTGGATTCTGTGCGCCAGGAGATCGTGGAGACAGCCAAGCTCATCTCGGCAGACCTTTCGGCGAAGCACTAACCAGCCCCGCCACCGATGCATCAGACGGGCGTTTGAGGGTCTTAAATTGTGCCGGTTGAAGGAGCCCTGTTGCCGACAGCAGGAGCGGGCCTTCGAGGAAAGGCAGCGGCGCAGCCACCATTCCACCTCGCGTGGAAATTTCCAGCACCCCTTGGTCGATGATGGCTCGTATGCGCTCTCCGTGGGGGAGGGGAATCCGCACATCCTTGAAGGCCGCATTGTCCGGGAGGTCGAGAATGAGCGAGTTCCCTGCATGTCTGATGGTTGCAACCGTCTTTTCGCCAGCCTTGAAATCAATCGCGGTTCGTTCTCCGGAGATCCAGGTGAAATCCGCTCCGCCGACCCACATGATTTCCACGGATTCAGGATCATCTCCGGCGTGGTTCTCAGGGACTGCATACGCTGCCAGATCCTGATGCGGGGTGGCAATCAGCGTGTCGTTTTCCAGCGTCAGAGTGTGGGGGATACTCAGGGCGCTGGCCCACTTCCTGTCCGGGCTGATGACCCCTCGAATCCAGAAGATCAGGGATGGTTTGCCGTCCTTGTCCCGGAAAAACGAGGGTGCGTAGTATCCGGAACCGTACGTCAGCTGTTTCCAGGCGCGAGCAGTGAATACGCCGTCACTGTAAGACCCGACGCCGTAGGCAACGTAGTGGAGGACATCGTCCTCCCATACCGATGTCACCAGGACGTGGGCACCGTCAATCTCGAACAGTTGCGGGCATTCCCACATGGTTCCGGTCCAGGCCTGGTCCATTTCTGAGGATCGGTCCCGTTCTGAACCGGGCCGTTCTGATCCGGGCCGTTGGGCGGCGATACCATCCAGCTCCCACGAGTCCATATCCCGTGAACTGTAGGAGATTGCCGCCCCGATTCCGCCTTCGAGTCCGGCCCCAACGAACATCCGCCACTTGTTTCCGTCCCTGAAGACGAACGGATCCCGGTATGCCACGACGCCGAGGTTCGGAGCCGAAAGAACCGTAGGGCCCTTCGTCCAGCGATTCCAGGTGTTGTCCTCGGGGGTTGCCGAGCGGATAGTGCCGATTCCGATTCCTGGCTCCTGAACGGAAGTGTAGAAGAGCTTTGAACGGCCTGTGGTATCAGTTGCGATCGATCCGGACCAGATCCCGTCGTCGCCGTCCCCTGGCGCCAGCGCTATTCCTTTCTCAGACCAGCTCACCAGATCCGACGAGGTGGCGTGGCCCCAGTGGCAGTTGGATGCCCAGGTGTCCCGGCCAGGGACGTATTGGTAGAAGAGGTGGTACTTCCCGTCCTTCCAGGTCAGCCCCAGCGGGTCATTGATCCAGCCTGCCTCGGCAGTGAAGTGGAATTGGGGACGGGGATCTTGTTCAGTCATGGCGTTCCTTCGTGTTTCTGGTCTCCGGGGGCATTTGGCCCTGGATGTAGACATGCAGGGATTGTCGGGCGTCCAAGGAGGCCGTCCGAAGGTCTTGCTGACTGCTGGGTGCGGCTAGCGGAGCGGAGGCCCCGCTACCGATTCCCGCACTACAAGCGGGCATCCCAGCACGGTGGGGTGGGTTGCGAACAAGGCCAGGTCTGTTTTGCCCTCGATGGCGTCAATGAGGTTTTCAGTTGCCCATGCCCCCATCTCGTAGTGCGGGAGCGCGACCGTGGTCAGGGCGGGGTGGAGGTTTTCGGCGATGAGCGCCTGGTTGTCGAAGCCGACAAGGGAAAGGTCGTCAGGAATTTTCAGTCCAAGTTCTCCTGCCGCCCGGTAGGCACCCATTGCCATGCGGTCGTTGTAGCAAAAGATAGCGGTGGGCCGGTCCTTCCGGTTCAGGAGCCTGAGGGTCGCCTGGTATCCGCCGGGCACTTCGGATAGCTCGGCCTCAACCAGCGAGGGATCGAAAGTCAGTCCAGCATCCGAGAGGGTGCTCCTGAAGGCCTCCAGGCGAGAGTGGGTTGCGGGGACATCATCGGTGTTGTTGATCATGCCGATCCGCTCGTGACCGGCCTCGATCAGCGTCCTGACCGCTGCAGTGGCCCCTCCGAATTCGTCGGGGATCACAGAGGAGATGGAGTGGTTGATGTCCTCGGAGTCCACGAGGATCGCCGGGACTCCGTTCAGGTTGTCCGGTACGGCCAGCTTGCGGTGGTACATCGTGGCATACAGGACCCCGTCCACTTGTCCCTTCAACATGGCTGCGACGTCGGCCTTGCGGGACTCTGCCGTGGCGGTACTGGAAGTGTTGATGATCATGAGGTTGTAGCCGCGCCGCCGGGCAGTCTCCTCCGCACCCAGGATGATCCGTCCGGCATGGGGCGTGGTGGCGATTTCTTCGCTGATGAATCCGAGCATGCCGGACCGCTGGGTTCGCAGGGCCTGCGCCAAGCGGTTGGGCCCGTATCCCAGTTCTCCAGCGACTGTTTTCACCCGTTCGCGGGTAACCGGACTGATGCGAGCGTAAGTGACGTTATTAAGGACGTGGGAGACAGTGGTCACGGAAACGCCTGCGGCGTCGGCCACGTCCTTGATGCTAATGGCTTTGCTGGTCAAATCTCCCACGTCCTCATCTACCTGATCTGGCCCGATTGTTTCATTTTCATACCCTCGTGATGTTCCGCCTCGAAACCTACCGTGGGTGTGGCTCTAAACGCGTTAACGGCCCTGTCTGCGATAACTTGGGCGTCACTTCCGGAGTCAAGGATCGTATTCCGAGCTGATTCGGAATCGACCATGACGGCCGTAACGGGGAGGCCGTCCGAAGCCGCGGTGGTCAACAGAGCGTCCACCTGAGCCGAGAAGCAGGAGTCACTTGACGTGGATTGAACGTCCATCGCTACCACATGGTTATTGGAGACGAAGTTGCCAACCCCCGCCATCAGCCGGATGATGACAGGCGTCGCGCCTGCCGGCCGGATGCTGTCAGAGTCGATGATCTCCGAGAAGTGATTGCCGATGACAGAGTTGTTGCTGCCGCTGATACTGAGAAGCCCGTAGAGGTCGTTCAGTCCGTTGTCGACTCCCAGGAAGGGCGTCCAGGGCTCATGATCATGCAGGAAATGATTGGTGGCCACGAGGTTCTCCGAACTGTTTGCTGCAAGAATCAACATCCCGGGGTAGAACGAATGTAAACGGTTGTTGGTGACGCTTGAACGCGTGACGCCGTCGAGGTGGACGCTGCTCGCACCACGGGGGAAGACGTTGTTCGCGGTTATCAGGAGACCGCCATGGTTCTGGGCGTAGATCGAGTGACCCTTGAATCCTGCCCCGATCAGGTTGTCGGTGATCTTTGATGCCTGTCCCCACCCGCGCAGCTCGATGCAGCTTCCGCATTCAGCGATGAAGTTGTTGTGAACGGAAAGTGCGTCCGCCTTGTAGATGGTGAGTGCGTTCTCGAGGTAAACGAACCCCATTCCGGTGATGCGGAATGAGTCATTGGCGTCAGCGACATAAATACCGGTCTTGCCGTTGACGTAGGTGTTCTCCGGGTGCATACCGGAGCCGTCCGCATTGAAGTGCAACCCGTCTATGCAGAAGTTGGAGAATTCCAGAGAGCTGATCCGCGGGCTTCCGCTTCGCTCAACGTAGAAGGCGGCTCCCTTGGATTCGTCCCCGTCTCCATCGAGGGGAATGTCGACGAGAATGCGGCTCCCGCCAGGCCACAGCTCATGTAAGTCGGGCCATTCGTCTTCGGGAACGTTGAAACGGATGCTCGACGACGTAAAGCCGTGTCCCGAGCCATGGATCCTGAGGAAACTGACGTCGATCACCACCTGTGTACGGAGGCGGTAGTCTCCGGGCGGAATGTAGATGACAGCGCCTGGTTTTCCTCCATCGTTCGCGTCTGTGACGTTCTGCCTGTCTTTGATGTCAGCGATGATGCTGTTAATTACTTCACCGACGTCCTCGGACGGATTGCCGACGGGCCACGCAGTCACGTCGTAGCAGTTGTTGCTTGACATAGGTACTTCCCCTTGTGTTGTGGTTTCTCAGCCCTTGACGGCGCCAAGCGTCATGCCGGCGACAATCTTGCGCTGCAAGAGAAGGGTGAGAAGGATGACCGGGATCGAATAGACGGCGGCGAGGGCCGTCATGGATCCCCAGTCCAGCCCGAACTGCGTCTGGAAGTTTGCGATGACCACCGGGGTGGTCTGCGACCTGATTGCTGTCATCAGGAGCGCGAACAGGAACTCGTTCCAGGACGCGAGGAAAGCGAAAATTGCGGTGACGGCAATGCCTCCGGACACCACCGGAATGACAACCCGCCAGAGCGCGCCGAGCCGGCTGCAGCCGTCAACTGTGGCTGCCTCTTCAAGGTCCTGCGGCACGGCCTCAAAGAAGCTGGACATCAGCCAGATCGAGAGCGGCAGAGAAATGGTGGTGTGCGCAATGGACAGCGCGATGGGCGTATCGGCAAGTCCCGCCGTCGCCATCATGGAAGCCAGCGGGATGCCGATGGCAACCGGCGGCACCATACGGGTCACCAGCGCAGCCATGATGAACACCCGGCCGCTCGGAGTCTTGTACCTGGTGATCCCATAGGCCGCGGGGACCGCCAGGACCAGGGACAGCGCCGTGCTGATGATGGCCGTCTGGGTGCTGTTGATGAATGAGGCGAGCACCCCGCTGCGTCCCAGAGCGTTGGTGTAGTTTTCCAGTGTCCAATCCTTGGGCAGGATCGTGGGCGGCACCGCTATGGTGTCGATCGGAGTCTTGAAAGAGGTGAACAGCAGGTAGAGGAACGGGAACCCGTACAGCACCATGGCTATCGCGAGGAGAATCCAGAGCAGGGTCCTGGTGCTGCGCTTGCCCGCCTCGAGGCCCTCCGCATGGTGGCGCGGGCGGCGCCGCTTGCCTCCCCCTGCCGCTGTTTGGCTTCCATGACCCTTCCGGGATGCGCCGGATGCCGGTAGGAGAGTGGTTTCCGTTGCCGGGGTGCCGCCAAGGCGTGAATCTGCAATGCTCATCAGTTGTCCTTTCCTGGCCGCCAGATGGTGGAGACGGCGAAAAATGCAACACCGAGCATGGCCAGCAGGTAGATGGTGCCCATGGCGCTTGCCAACCCCGGATCGCCGAAGCGGATCATGGTGCGGTAGATCAGCAGGCTCATGGTTTCCGAGGCGGACTGTGGACCGCCGTTGGTCTGAATGAGGATGGTGTCGAAGGCCCTGGCGGCGTCGATACCCCGCACTACGAGGGCGACGGCGATAACGGGGCGGAGCAGGGGAAGGATGATACGGAACAACAAGGCCGGGGCCCGCGCCCCGTCCAGCCGGGCTGCCTCGATGAGGTCTCCGGGGATATTCTGCAGGCCGGCGAACAGCACGAGGCACATAAACGATGTGGTGAGCCAGATGTCCGGAATCGCCACCGAGAAGAGCACGATGTTCGGGTCCGAAAGCCAGCCGATCTGGTTCGGGTTTTGCAGAATTCCTGCCTGGTGCAGGAGCGTCCCGATCAGGCCGAAGTTGTCGATCATGAGAAACTTCCACAGCAGGCCGGCCACGATGGGGGCAATCATCAGGGGGTACAGGAATACAGTCCGCCAGATCTGGGAATTGCGGCCCAGCATGGTGAACAGCAAGGCCATACCCAGACCCAGGGCGAATTCGAGGGTGACCACCACAAGGGTGTAGGCGAGTGTACGCCAGCCGGCCCCCATGAAGGCTTCTGAGGCGAAGGCCCGGAAGTAGTTGTCCAGCCCCACGAAATCGCGGGGCCCTCCGGCCATGGGCGAGATTTTGAAGAAGCTGTCCGTCACCAGACGGAACAGGGGGTAGGCCACGAATACTGCGAGGAACAGAGCCGCCGGGGCCATCAGGAACATTGCGAAGCGGCGATCGGAGATGCGCACGGTTTTCTCTTCCGCTGGTTGGGGCCGCGGCCGGCACTCGTTGAGCCAAGTGCCGGCCACGGGGTCTTACTTAAGGAGGTCCTGGATCTGCTTCTTGGCGTCGGCCAGGAGGGCAGCGGAGTCCCCGCCGGCCACGGCCTTCTGCAGGAGGGGTACCAAAACCGTGTCAACGATCTGCTGCCACTTTTCTGTCGCCGGGCGCGTGCCGGTGGCCTTCCCGTTGAGGGTCTCGATCAGCGGGCCGAAGCTTTCATAACCGGGCTGGTCCTGGTACTTCTCGAAAGCCGAGATGCGCGAGGCCAGGCCAAGGCTGGATTGAATGCCGAGGTCGTTGTGGTCGTAGGCGCATTTGATGAACTTCTTGGCGTTCTCGGTGTTCTTCGTGGCCTTGGGAACCGTCAGGTACCAGGGGCCGGGAACTCCTGCTATGCCGGCGCTGCCTCCGATCATCGGCGCTGTGCCCACCTTGCCTGCCACCGGGGCGTCCTTGGGGATCTGGCGGTAGGCGTGGGCCCAGAACCGGGTCATGGCCGTCTTGCCCTGGTTGAACAGATTTTGGGCCGCTGCCCAGTCAACCTGTGCCGCGCCCGGAGGGGCAGACGATGCAAGGCTGGTGTAGAAGTCCAGGGCTTCCTTGTGTGCTGCATTGTCAATGACGACGTCGTTTCCGTCCAGCACCATCGGGGAGCCTGCCTGGAGGACGTGGGCAAGCCATTCGGTCTCCACACCGCCCTTCACGTCGGTTCCATACATCCCGTCCTTCGTGAAGAACTCCGAGACTTCCTGGTACTGCTTCCATGTGGTGGGCGCGGCGAGGTCGTAGCCGTACTTGGCCTTGAAATCGGCCTTGTTCTGCGGGTCCTCGAAAAGGTCCTTGCGGTAGAGGATGATCTCGGCGTTGGTCCAGGCGGGCATGCCAATGAAGTGGCCATCCACGTTCGCTTCCTTCACGAGCGCCGGGAAGATGTCCTTTTTGGCCTCGTCGGTGAAGAGTTCATCGATCGGCTGGACCGCATCCTTGAAGCTGGGCAGCCAGACGGAGTCAAGGGCCGCGACGTCGAAGGAGACATTGCCGGAGGAGAATTCGCTGGAAAGCCTGTTGAACATGCCGTCGTAAGGGAGTTCGACGAAGTTGACGTCGATCCCGGCGTCCTTCTTGCATTGCTCGGCCACGCCGGTCAGCTCCGCGTGGCCGCCGGCCTCTACCAGGACATTGACGGTGCTGGCAGCGCTGCCCGACGACGTCGGGCCCCCAGCGCCGCACCCGGCGGCGGTGAGTGCTACGGCTGTGCAGAGGCCGCCAATAGTGGCAAACCTGTTGATGGTTGTTCGAGTGGACATCGCTGTCGACTCACTTTCTCTGGGGAACGGAAAATTCAGAAGAGGAGGGAGAACGGTGACAAATCGTTTTGGTAAAACGACTTGGCACCTAGAGTATGCGTCCCTTCCGGCGAGTGTCAAGCGTCACATTTGGTACTGTCCCGTCAAAGCCGATGACCCTCGGCCCACGGAATGAACCGGCAGCTAATTCCCTCAAAATCCAAATTTGAGGGAATTACTTGCCTGTTCACACCAAGCGGACCCAAGGGGCCATAGACTCGTGCCAACCACGTGCAGCAGTGTTGCTCCGCAAGGCATCGCCCACCGGCGAAGAACCGGCAAGCCGCCGCTGCACTCGTCGGAAGGGGAGTGGCGGGTGAAGCTAGGAATAGCGCGCGAACGCCGGGACGGAGAGCGGCGGGTGGCCGCGACGCCCGAAACCGTAAAGCAGCTGGCGGGTCTTGGCCTTGAGGTGCTGGTGGAGGCGGGGGCCGGAACGGCTGCCGGAAACAGCGACGACGACTACCGCCAGGCCGGGGCTCACATCATCCCCGAGCTGAACCTTCAGGAGCTGGATGTCTACGCCCATGTACGCCCGCTGGAACCGGCAACGGCACAGCGCCTCAAACCCGGAGCAATCACGGTTGGCCTTGCCTCGCCGTCGTCGGAGCTTCCCACCGTCCAGGCGCTCGCGGCCGCCGGGGTGACCTCCTTCGCCCTGGAACTGGTGCCCCGCATCTCTCGGGCCCAATCGATGGACGCCCTCTCTTCCCAGGCCCTGGTGGCCGGTTACCGCTGCGTGCTTGAGGCAGCAATGCGCTTCCCTCGCTTTTTTCCGCTGTACATGACCGCCGCTGGAACGATCCCTCCGGCGCGTGTGCTGGTGCTCGGCGTCGGAGTGGCCGGTCTCCAGGCCATCGGGACGGCAAAGCGCCTGGGCGCCCGCGTTTCGGCCAACGACATCCGGCCTTCCTCGGCTGAGGAAGTCACCTCAATGGGAGGCACGTTCATCAAACTGGACCTTGAGACTGCGGAGGCGTCCGGCGGCTATGCCCGGGAGCTCAGCGCCGATCGCGGCGCACTGCAACGCCAGCTGCTGGCCCCGCACGTTGCCCAGTCAGACGTCCTGATAACGACGGCGGCAGTCCCTGGACGGCGTGCCCCTCTCCTGGTGACCCGGGAAATGGTGCAGGGCATGCGCCCGGGTTCCGTCGTCGTCGACCTCGCGGCGGAGTCTGGCGGGAACGTGGAGGGATCGGTTCCCGGAGAGGACCTCCAGGTTCCAACCGCAGATGGCCAGGGTGCTGTCACCGTGGTGGGCATGAAGGATGCTGCGTCCGCAATGCCGGCAGACGCGTCGCGTCTCTACGCCAAGAATGTGGCGAACCTGCTCGCCCTGATGACGCAGGAAGGCGTTGTGGCGCCGCACTTTGAGGATGAGGTCCTGGCAGCGTCCTGCCTGACGCACGACGGCGTTGTGCAGCACGAGCCCACCGCCCAAGCGCTGCATCTGCTCGCGATGGAAAACGCCTCCGCGCCGAATATGGCTGCACCGAATGAGGGGGTGTCCTGATGGATCCGATCAGTTTGCTCACCATCACCGTGCTGGCGGTTTTTGTGGGCTTCGAAGTGGTTTCCAAGGTTTCCAGCACCCTGCACACCCCGCTCATGTCCGGGGCCAACGCCATCCACGGCATCATCCTGGTGGGCGCGATCATCGTCGCGGGCCAAGCCGCCGACCCGTGGGTGCTCGCGGTGGCCCTGCTCGCGGTAGTCCTGGCCACAGCCAACCTGGTGGGCGGCTTTGTGGTGACGGACCGCATGCTGGAAATGTTCCGCGGCCGTAAGAAGCCGGGTCTGGAAAAAACCAGTTCAGGAAACCGGGAGGTCCAAAAGTGACCCTCCTCGATCCCGTCTGGACGGCGCTGCTGTATCTCGCCGCTGCTGTTTTCTTTATCCTCGCGCTCAAGGGCCTCAATTCCCCCCGAACTGCCAGACAGGGAAACCTCCTCGGCGCCTTCGGGGCGCTCCTGGCGGTTGTCACTGTTTTCTTTTCGGCAAAACTCGACAATGTGCCCTGGATCCTGGGCGCCATTGCCGTCGGCACAGCTGTGGCGGCGCCCGTTGCCCGTCGCGTGCAAATGACCCAGATGCCCCAGCTCGTGGCCCTCTTCAACGGTGTGGGCGGCGGTGCCGCGGCGCTCGTGGCACTCCTGGAACTCGGGCATGCCGAGGAATCCTGGGTGCGCCTGGCGGTAGTCTTCACTTTGCTGGTGGGTGCCGTCTCCTTCGCCGGCTCGGCCATCACGTTTGCCAAGCTGCAGGAGCTCATGACCACCCGGCCGATTGTGTTCCCGGGTCTGCCTGTGCTGATGGCCGCTGTGCTGATCGCAGCGCTGGGTGCCGCTACCGCCGTCGTTCTGACCGGTTCGTTGGCGCTGGCTTTGATACTGATGGTGCTGGGACTGGCTGCAGGCGTCCTGCTGGTGCTTCCGGTGGGCGGCGCTGACGTTCCCATCGTCATTTCGCTCCTGAACGCCTTCACCGGCCTCGCTGTCGCGGCCAGCGGCCTGGTGCTCGGCAACGTGCTTCTCCTCGTCGCCGGCACGCTCGTGGGCGCCTCAGGTACTATCCTCACCCGGGCCATGGCTGCAGCGATGGGCAGAAGCGTTGCCGGCATCCTCTTCGGGGCCTTCCGCGGAGGTTCGACGGCGGGTTCGACGACGGCGAGTGACCGGCCAGTGCGGTCCTCCAGCGCCGAGGACGTGGCCGTGCTGCTGGGCTACGCGCAGCGCGTGATCATCGTTCCCGGGTACGGCCTGGCCGTTGCCCAGGGACAGCACACAGCTGCGGAACTGGCCCAGGCGCTCGAGGCCCGGGGCATCCAGGTGGACTTCGCCATCCACCCGGTGGCAGGGCGCATGCCCGGACACATGAACGTACTCCTCGCCGAGGCCAACGTGCCGTACGAGTCGCTCAAGGAAATGGGCGAGATCAACTCGGAGTTCAGAACGGCCGACGTCGCCTTGGTGGTCGGAGCGAACGACGTGGTTAACCCGGCCGCCAAGACCTCCTCCGGCTCGCCGATCTACGGTATGCCCATCCTCGAAGTTGCCGATGCGCGCCAAGTGGTCTTCCTCAAGCGCTCGATGCGCCCTGGCTTTGCCGGCATTGAAAATGACCTGATGTTTGAACCGCAGACAACGCTGCTGTTCGGGGACGCCAAGGAATCCCTCACCAAGGTGCTTGGCGCGGTCAAGGGCCTCTAAAAATCACGAGGCTTTATATCAAGCATGGGCGTTTCAGCTCTTGTGGTTGGTACGTTCCCCTGAGAACTGAGTCGACAGCGTGATGAGGACGCCGTCTGGATCGTCCCTGATGGTGAGGCACAATTCCCTGTCCACCACCGAGGCGTGGATGTCCTCGCTTCCCTCCGGAGCGAGCTGTTCAGCAAGCCTCGTTACTGCCCGGGCCATGGCCCGGCCCCAATCATGCGGGTCCCTGCTGTTCGCCTCGGCCTCTGCTGAAATGTTCTCCGCTTCGGTCATGCTCCGCCGCCTTCCGCATTGCTTTCGCGGCCCCCAGGAGTATCCCGGACAGGCCGGAGTGTTCCCTAACGTAGCCAGCCTATGGGTGGAAGGGGCGGACCGTCCACGACCCCGCGCCGGTGCTGCCCAGTCCGGTCAATCCCCGATACGATTTCAGTTCGGGGCCTTTCCCGTCGCCACGCGGCGTAGACGCCACTCTTAAGGACGCTATGACAGCCACTAACGCTACCCCCACTCTGCGGGCAGCCGTCGTCATCAATCCTGCCAAGTCTGTGGGCCCGGAGTTGCGCGGTTCCATTGTCCGGCTGTGCCAGACCCAGGGATGGGCCGAGCCGCTATGGCTGGAAACCACGGTTGAAGACCCTGGGGAAGGACAGACGCGGGAGGCGCTGGAAGCAGGAGTCGACGTCGTTATTGCCGCGGGCGGCGACGGCACCGTCCGCTGCGTGGCCGAGATCCTGGCAGGCAGCGGGGTCCCGTTGGGACTGGTGCCATTGGGCACCGGAAATCTGCTGGCGCGGAACCTGGGCATCAACATTACAGATCCGGTGGCCGCGGCCTACGATGTGCTGAACGGCACCGAGCGCACGGTGGACGTTATCCGGACCAACCTGGACGGCTCTGCCGACCGGCAGGTTTTTCTGGTGATGGGCGGCCTGGGCTATGACGCAGCGATCATGGCGGACACCATCGATGTTTTGAAGGACAGGATGGGCTGGCTTGCCTACGTGGAAGCCGGCATCCGAAAGCTCCCGGGAAAGCCGGTGCGCGCCAGGATCAGCATGGACGGAAGGCACCCTGTGCGGCGCCGCATTCGCAGCGTGATGATCGGCAACTGCGGCAGGATTATGGGCGGGGTGGAGATATTTCCCGAGGCCAAGGTGGACGACGGCGTTCTGGACCTCCTGATCCTCGCACCTCGTGGCCGCCTGGGTTGGCTGGGAGTGGTGGCTGGCATCTTCGGACGGAACAAACGCAAGACCACGTCGGTGGAGTACTTCCAGGGGAAGACTGCCGAAATCATTCTGGAGCACGAACAGGAATTCCAGCTCGACGGAGACCACGTCGGTACGGGTAAACACCTGGCAGTAACTCTCGAGCCTGCAGCACTCAAGATCAGGATGATGAACGACTGAGGGCTGGCGGCGCTCCAAACTCAGTTCGTGGGGCGGATCGGTCCGTCGGGATGCGGTGTCGTCAGCGGGTCGGCGTGGCGGCTGACGAGATGCCATCCGTCACTCTCCAAGCGAAAAGTGGTCGTGACGCGCAAGTCGAAGGGGGAGGGCTCTTCGCGACCGCCCACCTTGGTCTCCCAATGCTCGCGCTCGAACAGAGTAACGAGATCGGCGCCAACGTAGCGGGAAACTTCTTCAGTCCGAACTGGCGCGCCATTGCGGAAGTTCGATGAAGCGAAGTCGAGCGCCTGTGAAACCGCATCCCAGCCGCGCGAGGAGCCGCCGAAGGGATTCGCCAGCAGGACGTCCTCGCTCCGCGCGTACATTGCCTTGATCGGCTCCGGATCGCCCGCGGCAAACACATCTAATCCCGAGTGGTACTGCTCGATGACCTGACCAATGTCCATGGCTGACCTCCTATCTGAGGTCTACATCAGCGTCGCCTGGCACACAAGATCTAAGCCCGGGCCGCACGTTAGCCGGTCGGCTTGCGGTCACTAGGTGGTTGCGGCGATGCTCGATACGTGGAGGACAACATGATCGTTAGATCGGCCCAACCCGAAGACATTGCGGGGCTCGCCGCCTTGAAGGAAGCCTGGGCCCAATTGTCCCGCCCGGTATCCGAATCCGAGCGGCGAGAGTTTGCTGAAGACCTTTCTGCCTGGATGCGTTCCCAAGGGCAGGCACTAATATGCCATGTGGCCGAGATTGACGGTGAGCTCGTCGGCATGGCGTGGCTGGTGCTCTTCGAACGGGTTCCCGATATTGACGATCGAACTCGCCTCACAGGTGACATTCAGAGCGTGTACGTGCTTCCGCAACACCGCTGGCGCGGGATCGGCAGCGCGCTCGTTCGCTCATTGCTCCACGAGTCAGACGAGCGAGGCGTTCCGCGAGTGACTGTGAGCGCGAATGCGGCCGCCGCTGCGCTCTATTCGGCAGAGGGCTTTATGACTGCACCCTTTCTGCTTGAACGTCCTCATCGGTGAGGTTGCGGTGTGAATTACCCAATTCAGCAACGGAGCCCCCGGTGACGTCGAAGGGGCCGCCCGACGAGGTAGCCCACCATCCCGGCCTGGGAACAGCCGCGAATCTGCGCGGCGTCGTCTAAAGACACACAGCGCGCTTAAAAAACCTTGGTGGCCGGTCTCCCGGTCACCAAGGTCGATCAAAACTACCTTCAGCGGCGCACCTGTTTTTAGCCGCGGGCTGTGGTGCGGGTTGTTGTCACACTGCGCGCCAGGACGACGCCCAGGGCGACCATGCCCAGTCCCAAAATGAGGTGCAGCCAGTCGTCGGCGTCATTGAACGGTACGAAGTTGGCGGTGGAATCGTGGGGTACCAGGAGGCCATACAGCCAAAGAACCAGGTAAAGAGCCCCGCCGCCCACCAGATAGTTCCGGGCCTGGGTGGCACTGCGCGCCATGACGATTCCAGCCACTCCGAACAGCAGATGGACGATGTTGTGGAGGATGGAGACCTGGAACACGCCCAGGAGCAACGCCTCCGAGGCGGGTCCTGCCATTCCGAGGGCTGCGTAGTTGGTGGTTACACCCGGAATGAATCCCAGGATACCCACAAGCAGGAAGACTGCTCCTACGACCATTGCTGCCGTTTGGATGGTTGTTCGGCTACCTGTCGGGTTGGTGTTTACCATGATGTTTTCTCCTGCCTTGTACACAACTGCCTAGCAGATGTTGCGCTGCAGGGTGCCACGCTCCGGTAAGGCCGATCTACGTCGCATCCTTGAGTACATCATAAGTATGCTTATCAAGTTACGGAAGTGTTTGGAGTAATGTTTTAAGCACTACTTCAGAGGCGATTTGGCACGATCATAGGCCAGTATTTCCGCCAATTCGGCAAGCCGATGGGCGCGGGCGGATTCTGCAGGAGTGAAGGGTTCCCCAGGCCTGGAGAAAACAAGCGGCCCATGCCACGCCGTCGGGATCTTCAAAGCAGTGCCGGTAACCTGCGATCCGGAAGCCGCACGCCCGGTTCCAGCTACTGCAGGTGGCGTGTCTCCTCGGACAGGGTCGCCCGTATTGACCACATGAGCCCGGAGCAGTTCGGCAACTGCTAAAGGAAGCTCTGCCGGGTTTGCGGCAATTCTGGAGGCCAGGCTGAGGGCTTTGGTTTGGCCGTCCGCCATAGCCAGGGCGGTGGTGGGCCAGATGTGCGGGTGCCGGCCGCCCGCATCCCGCAATGCCGATAGAATCTCGGTTTCTCCCAGGTTCCCCGGAGCGGAAAGCACAAATTCGTCGAGCACGCCGCCGGCGATGGGATGGACGTGAATGCTGAGGATGTTCGTGTCAAGTCTGGCCAGGGTACGGGTAACCTTCTGGAGCGAGCCCGGCTGGTCACGAAGTACGGTCCGGGCCCGCCACAGAGCCGGTGCCTCCACAAGTCGGCTACGGTGGCGGAGGGCGGGAGCGTGAAGCCACTTCTTCAGGAGCCGCGCGGCCGACGGCTCAGCTACCCAGATCACCAGGAAAGTGGCAGTGAAGGTCAGGACCAAGACCTTGGCAACGTACGGCAGATGGGTTTCCACAACGGCAGCGTGCACCAGGAGTTCGATGGGGAGCATCACTGCGATGTTGGCCAGCGTCAGCCGGGCCTTAGTAGGTTCGGGCATCTGGCCGCAGACCTCACAACTCAGATCAGCCGGGAGCGGGACTTTCACCTTTGGCTTCATAAGCCCATACTGTCGGCCGGCTGTTTCGGCAGTATTGCCCCTGGGTAAGGATCAGTGGAAGCTTCCGCAGCCCTTGCTTCCGCCTCAGGCCCCGATGGATGCCGGCTACCGGGAGTTCTCTCTGCTGCGGTCAGCCTCTGCCATTTTCGTCAGCAGATCGCGGATCTCGGCCAGAAGAGCGGTGTCGGCCGGGATCGGTTCCTCTTCGGGTTCCTCCGTGGCAAGGCGTTGCTTGACCAAGGCGTTGATTTTGTTCATGGGGGCCACAAAGATGAAATAGACCACCGCTGCGGTAATCAGGAATGTCACTAACGCCGTGAGGACCCCGCCGATGTTGACGAACGTCTTTTCGTTTCCCGGCCAGATGGGGAAGCCCAGCCCCTCGGTCTGCACCCCGCCGGCCGCTGCGATGATCGGGTTAACAATGTTGGTGGTGAACGCGGCAACCAGCGCTGTGAACGCCGTACCGACGACGACGGCGATGGACAGTTCGATGACATTGCCGCGAAGAATAAAGTCTTTGAACCCTTTGAACACGGGACCTCCAGTTATACGTAAATACCTCGGAATCAACCGATAGAAGATACCACTGCGAGGAGGGTTTGCTCGGCTTCGGTGCTCAGCCGGAACCCTTCAGCGGACTGTGCGATGGCGCCTGACGCCACACGCTCCTCCCACCACCGGCGAAGAAAGTCCTCGGAGAAGCCGCCGGTACTAAAACCGTATGGTTGGTCGGTGAGGCTGAAGACAATCATGAGCTCATAACAAGGAGCGTCGTAAGAGCCAGCGCCCTCCGGATCTCTCACAAAGTGCTCAAAGGATTGGGCGCTCGTCAGCTGAGAATAGAGCCAGAAAATGAGGTCGTACATCGCGTATGACTGCTCATCGCCATGCAGCGCGAAACTGCCCTTATCCTCGACGATCTGACGCGCGAGGGCCCGCAGTATCCGTGCACTACCGGGGAGTTTGCCCGAGGCCGCAGCCACTGCCCTGACAACGATAGGCGAAAGCGTTCCCCGCTCCACCGTCACCATGGCTGCAGTGCGCTCGTCTTGTGCGAAATAGTAGTCATCCTCGCCCACAAGCCCGCGGATGAGAGTGGCGAAATCCTCTGCCACGAACGTGATGCGATAGCCGGCTTCCTGGTCGACGTGCACCACCTGTGGCTCGCCGTTTTTTCCGCAGGAACGGTAGTCGAGCATGATCTGCTCATGACCGGCGCTGGGGGTGTCTCCAATACCAACGCCGATGCGCGGATAGCCCCACTCGCTTTCCATATGGGTGGAGCCCAGCGGCCCAACAAGTGACTATTGCGCTGTCCGCCCCAAGGCGTACAGGCCCGTGATGACGATGTGGTCATCAGCCCAATTTGTGGGCAGGTCCATGGGGTAAACGCATCGGTGCAATACGCCGCCGTTGTGGAGCCGGGCCAGTTCGACATACGACGCAGGAAGTCTATAGCCGCCCAGTTCGGCCTCGACAGATGCGATCAACCCGTCACTCGGAGACGTTTCCTCGTGGTATTCGAGTGAGAAGTCGCCGTCTATCCACAGCCCGGTGAGATCGGAGTCAGTGAACGCTTTGCCGGTTTCTTTGGGCTCCCGAGGGCTGGTGCTTGCAGTCATTCTCCGGCGAGGGCAGCCTCGATTGCGTCGATGACCTCAGCTGAATCGGGCTCAACGGTTGGAGCAAAGCGGGCCACCACTTCGCCGTCGCGGTTTACCAGGAACTTCTCGAAGTTCCACTTCACCAGGCCGGGCAGCAGGCCGCTCTTGAATTTGGTCAGCTCCGCGTAGAGCGGATGCTGGTCCTTACCGCGGACGTTCGACTTCACGGTCAACGGGAAGGTCACCCCGAAATTCCGCTGGCAGAACTCGGCGATTTCGCTGTCGTTGCCAGGTTCCTGGCCGGCGAACTGGTTGCAGGGGACTCCAAGGACCTCAAAGCCGCGGTCCTTGAACTTTTCGTAGAGCGTCTCAAGCCCCGTGTACTGGGGAGTGAATCCGCAGTTGGAGGCGACGTTGACCACCATCACCACGTTCCCCTTGAAACGGCCGAAATCCGTCTGGGTTCCGTCGTTCAGGGTGAGGGGAATGGAGTAAAGGGATGTCACAGTCTTGGTCCTCGCAAAGTCGGTCTTACCGGAAACTTGTTGCCACTACCAGCCTACGGCCTCAGACTGAGGGTTTCCTGTCAGATAATGAAGGCTGGGAACGTCGACTAAAGGGGGCCGCCGGAGTGGGCGTCGCAGGACCAACTGATGCAGGACAAAGTGCACCACCAACGACTGAAGTCCTCAGGGTTCACGGACTGGTGAAGCGCTATGGGGAGCTGACCGCCGTCGACGGCGTGTCCTTTACCATCCAACCGGGGGAGACCTTCGGGCTCCTCGGGCCGAACGGTGCGGGGAAAACCACCACCATCTCCATGATCGCAGGCCTGATTGCTGCCGACGCCGGGACCGTTACGGTCGCTGGAATGGGTATGGGTCCATCCGAAACCGCAGCTAAGCGGCATCTCGGCCTCGTCCCCCAGGAGCTGGCGATCTATCCCGACCTGACAGGGAGGGAAAACCTGAACTTCTTCGGCCGGCTCCAGGGCCTGAACGGCAAGGACCTCTCCCGGCGGACGCAGGAAGTGCTGGAGCTTATCGGACTGGCTGACCGGGCCGGCGACCTCACCAAGAACTACTCCGGCGGAATGAAGCGGCGGCTCAATATCGGCATCGGGCTCCTGCACCGGCCCACCCTGCTGATCCTCGATGAGCCGACCGTCGGCGTCGACCCCCAATCCCGGAATTCCATCCTCGAAGCTGTGGAGGCCTTGTCTTCCGAGGGAATGGCCGTCCTGTACACCACTCATTACATGGAGGAAGCGGAGCGGCTCTGCGACCGGATAGCCATCATCGACGAGGGCAGCATCCAGGCAGAGGGGACGCGGGACCAGCTGATCAAGCTGACCGGCGGCGTGGACCGTATCAACCTTCATGGCAGCGGAAATTCCACGGCCGCGGCGGCTGCCCTGCGCCTGGTCCCAGGAGTGCAGCACGTGGACGGCGACGGTTCGGCCCTCGCGCTGACCGTGCATGATGGCCCCAGCGTATTGGCCGGCATCGTCACTGGTGCGGCTAATGCCGGAATGTCGGTGACGTCTGTGGAAATCACCCGCCCGGACCTGGAATCCGTGTTTCTCCACCTCACCGGAAAGGCGCTCCGGGACTGATATGCGCCAGCTGTGGATCATGACTCTTAAGGACCTGAGGCAACGGGTCAGGGATAGATCAGTCTTCGTTTTTTCACTCGTTGTTCCGCTCGCCTTAATGGGGGTGCTGAGCCTTGTGACAGGCGGTTTCGGCAGCGACGACCCCGGGCTGGAACCTGTGACAGTTGCGGCAAGCGCTGCCAACGCCGACCAGCTCGCCACAGCCGTTCTGGACACCATGGAGTCCCAGGAGGTGGTGGACGTTACCCTCAACAGGATGTCCGCGGATGACGCCCGTGCTGCTGCCCGCTCAGGGGCAGCCGACGTGGCAATCATCATCCCTGATGACTTTGGCAGCTCGCTCAGATCGGGGTCATCCCCCACGGTGCAGGTGGTTCAGGGCGACGGTGCCGGGCTGGAAACGGACGTCCTCATTTCTGTGGTGGTTGGAGTGGTGGACCAGTTGCACGCCGCTTCCGTAGCAGCGGCCGCGGCGGGTGCGGCCGGACTGCCCCCGGAAGCAATTGCCGCGATCGGGAACCAGGCGGCGGCCCGAGCCCCTGCCCTGACCCTCAAAGAAGGCCGGGCCTCGGACGAGCAGCTCTCGTTCCAGGGAACATTGGTTGCCGGCCAGGCCGGTCTCTTCCTGATGTTTACCGTTGGTTTCGGAGTCCTGGGGCTGCTGGCGGAGCGCGAGCAAGGCACCCTGGCGCGGCTGAAGTCCATGCCCCTCGGCCACGGAATCATTGTGGCTTCCAAGGCCGCCGTCGGCTATATCCTTGGCGTGGCAGCCACCGGAGTGTTGCTGGTGACGGGGTCGCTGCTTTTTGGAGTGGATTTCGGGTCCCCGCTGGTGGTTGGGGTGCTGGTTCTCAGCGTGGTGGCCGCGGCAACGAGCCTTACTTTCATCGTGGCACGCATGGTCAGGACCGCTGAACAGGCCAACGTGGCGCAGTCCATCCTGGCGATGGTGCTCGGTATTGCAGGCGGGGCATTCTTTCCGATCCAGGGCTCCGGATTCGCGCAGACCCTTCTGGATATCAATCCGGTTGGTGCATTCATCCGCGGCCTGGGGATTTCCGCTGGCGGGGGCGGCTTGCCTGAGGTTGGCGCTCCCATCGCGGTGATGCTGGTGTTCGCCGGCGCCTGTCTGGTTATAGCCAGGATCATTCCGGACCGGGGGGCGCGGGCATGACGGCAGTGCTGGCCCTCGCGGCTGTGGAGCTGAAACGGTTCCTGCGGGACAGGTCCAACATCTTCTTTGTGTTCATCTTCCCGCTCATGCTGATCCTTCTGATCGGCTCACAGTTCGGAGCGGGTGCCGGGCAATCGCGGGTGGCCATTTCGGGTTCGGGAACGGCAGTGGCGGAGGCCGTCAAGACGAAACTTGAAGCAGCCGACGTCGATGTCACCTTTGCGGGTTCGGATGCTGTGCGGCAGGAGCTGAGCCGCGGCAGCACCGACGTCGGGCTGTTCATCTCTGAGACGGCTGCTGCAGAGTTCGATGCCCGTGGTTCCGAAGCCGGGCGGCCCGCCGAGATTGAAGTGGTGATGGGGTCCCAGTCCGGCGCACAGGCAGTGATGCAACAGGTGCGTACGGCCATTCAATCGGTCAACGTGGAGCGTGGACAGCTCGCCGCCCTCACCCAGGCCGGCCTGACGGCAGGGCAGGCGGGTGATGCGCTCGCTGCCGCCTCGCAGAGGCTTTCCGCCCCGAAAGTGGAGGTGGTGGATACCAGTGAAATTGCCCAGGAGTTCCGCGGCCTGGGCCAGTTCGACCTTGGAGCAGCCCAGCAGCTGCTGCTTTTTGTGTTCTTGAGTTCTTTGACGGGTGCCACCACCCTGATCCAGGCAAGGCGACTGGGAGTGGTTCCGCGGATGTTGGCTGCACCAGTTTCAAGCGGGCAGGCCCTGGGCAGGTTCGCGATTGCGTTGGTGCAAGGTGGCTACATCATGCTTGGGACTGCGCTGCTCTTCGGCGTCCAGTGGGGGAGTATTCCGCTGTCAGTCATGGTTCTGGCATTGTTCTGCACCGTTTCAGCGGCGGCGGCCATGGTGATCGGTTCCGTGATGGACAACGACGGCGCCGCTTCGGGCGTGGGGGTCGGGGCCGGCTTGGTTCTGGCCGGGTTGGGCGGCTGCATGGTGCCGCCGGAACTGTTCCCGGAGACCCTCAGGGCGGTCTCCTACATCACTCCACACCGGTACGCGTACGACGCCTTTGCCGAGATCCAGCGGCACGAAGGCACGTTGGGCGACATCCTGCCTCAACTCGGAGTGCTTGCGGCGATGGCGATTGCGCTGTTGCTGCTCGGCTCCTTGCTGCTGCGCCGGAGCCTTAACCGGTCCCTCTGACTTTCGCCTGACGCGGGGTAGGGTGAAAGCGGAATTTCCATTCAATGGAAGCACTGCTGGGTGAACTTTAGGAAGTTCTCCTACGTGCCGGGAGGAGGTGGGGAGGCCGTGGCCAACTCTGAGTCCGGAGACTCCGTGGTGGACCGCATCGTGCGGGTCATCGCCGCATTTCCCGACGGCGTGAGCACGCTGCAGCTTTCAGAGCTTGCCGGGCGTTCCGGGCTTCCGCTCACCACCGCCCACCGGCTGGTCCGGCAACTCGCCCAGCATGGACTGGTGGACCTGGGCGACGGCGGTTCGGTACGGCTGGGACTGCGTCTATGGGAGCTCGTAAACCGAAATTCCCCCGCGCTCGTCCTGCGGCAGGCGGCTTTACCCTTTATGGAGGACATCCAACAGGTCCTGAACCAGAACGTGAACCTGGCGGTCCTGGACGGTTGGGAAGTCTTGTTTGTGGAAAGGTTGTCCCGCCGGGGATCGGTTGCCAACAGGGCGCAAATTGCGGGACGAATGCCGGTGCACATCTCATCGGCCGGCGTCGCACTGATGGCCTTCAAGCCAAAGGGAGTTCAAGGGGAGTATCTGGAGCAGTTCGCGGATCCCTCCGGCCGGCTGAGCCGCCGCGACATGCGTTCGCTCCTGGCCGAGACAAACCTTCAGGGGTACGCACAGCTGGCCGGGGTAGTGGACCCGGACACCTGGGGTATTGCCGTGCCGGTTCTTGACCGGAAAAGGAACGCCCTGGCCGCTCTCGGCGTCGTTGTTCCCCTACAGGAGATGCGTCTGCACGCTCTAGTTCCGGCACTCCAGACAGCGGCCCGCGGAATTGGGCGGCAACTAGGGAATGCTGCGCTGTAATTCCGTTCAACGGAATTGATGTGACGCGAGGAGGTCCGCTCGCGTCACACTGGTGCCAGATCAACAAGCCGGCCCTTTGCTCCCGGCCTACTGCGATGAAGCGAGGAATACCATGGCACCACGTACCGTCGTCACCACCCAGGTGGCCATCCTGGGGGCAGGACCCGCCGGGCTGATGCTTTCGCACCTCTTGGCGAAATCCGGGATTGCCTCAACGGTGGTCGAGATCCGCAGCCGGGAGGAGATCGCCGAAACGGTGCGCGCCGGCATCCTGGAACACGGAACCGTGAACATGCTGGTGGACAGCGGTGTATCGGACCGTGTGCTACGGGACGGTGATCGTCATGACGGCATTGAACTACGCTTCAACGGCGAGTCTCACCGAATCGACTTCAAAGAGCTGGTGGGGGAGTCCGTGTGGCTTTATCCCCAGACAGATGTCTTTAAAGACCTCGCTGCGCGACGGGAGGCCGACGACGGCGACATCCGCTACAGCGTGACCGGCACCAGTGTTCACGACATCGAAGGCAAACCGAGAATCTGGTTTACCGGGGCAAATGGCGTGGACTATGAACTCAAGGCCGACTTCATCGCGGGTGCAGACGGCTCCCGCAGCCAGTGCCGGCTGCAGATCCCTGAAGCCCGCAGGAAATGGTATTTCCACGAATATCCCTTTGCCTGGTTCGGGATTCTGGCAGAGGCTCCGCGGAGTTCCGATGAATTGATCTACGCAAATTCGGAGAACGGCTTCGCCCTGATCAGCCAGCGCACTCCCACCGTTCAGCGCATGTACTTTCAGTGTGATCCCGACGAGAACGTGGCCGAGTGGAACGATGACCGCATCTGGGAAACCTTCCGCAGCCGGGTGAATGGCAATGGGTTCACCCTCAAGGAGGGACCGGTCATCGACAAAATGGTCCTGAAATTCCGCAGCTTTGTCCACACACCCATGCGCCATGGCAATCTGTTCCTGGCCGGGGACGCGGCCCACACCGTTCCCCCCACCGGGGCGAAGGGCCTCAACCTGGCGATCCACGACGTAAAGATGTTGTTCGAGGGGCTGGACAGCTACTACTCCCGCGGTTCGAGTGATCTGTTGGACTCATACAGCAGCCGCGCCCTGGACCGGGTGTGGAAAGCCCAGCAATTCTCGTACTGGATGACATCGATGCTGCACACCCCCGCGGACGCTGACGACTTTTCACGCGCCCGCCAACTGGGGGAGCTTAACTCGGTGGTTTCCTCCAGCCACGGCCAGGCATACCTGGCTGAGGCATACACCGGCTGGCCGGGAGCAGCATAGGAGGGCCTTCTCTCCCACACAACCGGCCCTGCCCCGCACACGCGGCCCTGCCCAGCAACGCTTAAGCGGGGGAGGGCCGTGCGTGGCGGGGAGCGCGGACGTTTTGGCTACCGGGCAGAACTGGAAACCGTGACCGGGACGGGGGTATCGGCAGTTGTTGGCGACGTCGGGAGCTTCTGGCTTGCTCGGCCACCACGACGGCGGGCACGCCCGTACACGAGGTACATCGTGAACCCGGTGATCACCATCAGCAGCACCGTGTAGACGAAGGTGTTCGAGACTCCATCTACGCCTTCGGCCCCGTCGGTGTTGGCCTTGATGATCAGTCCAAGCGGCTGGAAGAGCGGATGGGCCAGGAAAATGGCGGTGTCATAGTCGTCCAGCATGCTGTTGAAGTTCAGTGCAGCGATGGCCGCGGCTGTGGGCAGGACAATCGGCAACAGGATACGGCGGAATATATACAGCGTCCTGGCTCCCATAATGGCTGCGGCCTCCTCCAGCGAGGAGTTCACTGTGGTGAATGTTGCCTTGAGCATCCTGAGGGTAAAAGGGATCTTGACGGTGACGAAAGCGATCAGCAGGATGACTGTGGTCCCGGTCAGGACGGCTCCGCCGACCAGGGGATTCGGATGGTCGTAGCTGATGATCAGGCCCAGGGCGAGGAGTGCTGATGGCAGGATCCACGGGATGTGCAGGAGGTATTCGAAGAGCGAGGTGAGCCAGTTCTGGTGCTTCTGGATCAGCCGAGCGACGAACAGAAGCCCTCCGACCGTGATGACGGCAGCCAGGGCGCTGTAGACAATGCTGATGATGAACGGACGAAGGCCGGAAGGCTGGGTTAGCACCCTGACATAGTTCTCCAGGGTGAGGCTGGACAGGGACAGTTGACCGGTTTGGATAGCTGCACTGTCGGCGAATGAATAGAGCACGATCAGGACAACCGGCAGGGTGTACACGGCAAAGAGCAGATAAGCGGCCACATGTATCAGGACGTTGGCCAACGGGTTTGTGATGGCCTGCTTCTCGAGGCGTGAGGACACCTTGGAAAGCGAGAAGTAGGTGCCGCCCTTTTCCAGACGGGTCATCACGGCAAGCATCAGGATGGTGGCCACACCAAGGATCACGGCAAGCAAGGCGGCGAGGTCCCGGGACGTGGGGCTGTTGGTGAAGGTCAGGATCATCGGGGTGATGGTCTGGAACTCCCGGCCGCCCAGGACCTGGGGTGCGCTTAGGGCGCCCAATCCGGTCAGGAAGGACAGGATGGTGGCCGCAAACAGTGTGGGCTTGAGCATGGGCAGGACGATCCGGCGGAGGATGGTCCAGGTTGAAGCGCCCATGTTCCTGGCGGCTTCAATGGTCTGGAAATCCACGCCTTTCAACGCGTTGGCAACAAAGAGCATGTGGTTGGTGGTGGTGGCAAAAGTCATGACCACCAGGACGGCAAAGAAGCCCGAGAACCAGCCTGCATCCATCCCGGGGAACATGCCGGCCAAGAGAACCGTGACAATGCCCTTCTCGCCGTAGATGAACTTATAGCCGGCAGCGAGCACAATGCCGCCGTAGATGAAGGTGGTGGCGTAGCCCAGGAACAAGATCCGGGACCCGCGGATCTTGAAGTAGTGCGTCACCAGCACAATGAAGATCCCCACAATGTTGACTGTGATGGAGAGGGCCACCGCCAACATGAAGCTGTTGCCTAGGGATTTCATGGCGCGGTCGGAGGACAGGAGCTTTTCAGCCGCCCTGCCGGAAAAGCGGCCGTCGGGGAAAAATGTGGCGATCAATACGTTCGCATTTGGCCAGACGAGGAATGCAGCGATGAACCAGGTCAGGGCCACGCCCACCACAATCACGAAGGGCGATCTCAGCATTGACCTGGCCGATGTTCCGCTCATGACTGCGAGGTGGCCGAGGTCGCCAGGGCTTGATTTTCGAGCCTGCTCCCCGTCTTCGGATGATATTGCAGCACATGTTCAGGCCTGACATGGACAGTGACCCGGGCCCCGGACTCAGGCCGCCTGCTCCCGTCCTCCCGGACAATGATGCTCAACTCGGAGCCGTGGGATTTCACCCGGTATCTGCTGTGAAGCCCATGGTAGGTCCGGGAGACCACGGTCCCCCCGACAGCAACTGCTCCTTCGGGAACGGCTGCGCCAAAATCCGTGCCCAAGTCTGCGCCAAAATCTGAGCGTGCATCGGTGCCCGAGCCCGATTCACTTATGCCCGGTGCCAGCGAGGCCTTCTCCACCCGGAGGTACGAGCGGGCATCGGGGTCCAAATGGGTGCGGGACTGCCGGTTGAGTTCGCCGATGAACTCAGGCGTCAGGGCAGAACTGTCGCCGATGAAGTTGCAAACGAATTCCGTGGCGGATTCGTCGTAAATGGTCTGCGGCGTGCCCACTTGTTCCACCATGCCCTTGTTGAATACGGCAACCCGGTCACTCATGGCCAGGGCTTCGTCCTGATCGTGGGTGACGTAGACGGTGGTAATGCCGAATTCGCTTTGCAGGTCCTTGAGTTGTTGCCGCAACTGGTGCCTGAGCTTGGCATCGAGGTTGGACAAGGGCTCGTCAAGAAGCAGGATCTTGGGCTGGAGCACCAACGCCCGGGCCACCGCCACACGTTGCTGTTGTCCGCCGGACAGTTCCGCGACGTTCTTACTCAGCTGTGCATCCGATAGATCAACCCGCCGGGCGATTTCGCGCACCATCCTGTCGCTGTCCGCCGGCTTTTCCTTGCGCACGCGAAGGCCAAAGGCGATGTTCTCCCACACGCTCATGCTGGGAAACAGCGCATAGTTCTGGAACACCATGCCTACCTGGCGCTTGTCACTTGGGAGCCGGGTTACGGCCTTGCCGTCGACATAGACATCTCCCGCGGACGGTTCGATGAACCCCGCCAAGGTGCGCAACGCCGTCGTTTTTCCGCAGCCGGAAGGTCCCAGCAGGGTAAAGAACTCCCCTTGTTCCACCTCCAGCGTCAAACCGGGGATGGCGATGAAATCTCCAAAGGTAACTTCGATGTTGTCCAAGCGGATCATGGGAAAGCCTGTCTGGAAGGAGTTGTTCGAGGACGTAAAAGGCGGTGACGGGCGGCTCAGGTTCCGCCCGTCGTCCGTCCTACGTCATGTATTCGAGCTCGATCTTCTCCACCCAGGCACCGATGTTCTCCTGGACGAACGTCCAGTCGATGTCCTGCTGCTTCAGCGAATTCACGAACTCCACCACTTCAGGCTTCGCCTTCGCGACGGCAAGGTTGTTGACGGGCATGGAGTTGAACTTCTGGGCCCATTCGCCCTGGAATTCGGCCCCGCCGAACCAGTCGATGAACTTCAGCGCCTCCTCCTTCTTGTCCGTTCCCTTCACCAGCGCAACCTGCTCCACCGCGAACGGCACACCCACGGAAGGCTTGACGACGTCGACATTCACTTTGAAGGTCTTCTCGCGTTCAGGGATGATGGACGACGGCATCTGGCCCATGTCCACTTCGCCGCCTGCAATCCGGGCAAAAAGATCGGTCTTTGGAACCGCGGGGCTGCCATGCTGGAAGTATTGTTCGATCTGGCTCCAGCCTTCATCGGAAATTCCCAGGTCACCGGAATCGTCTTTATAGCGGGTGAGAATACTGGCCAATACCAATTGGGATGTGGCCGTCCCCAAGCCTGTGACCCGCTCATACCGGTCCTTGAATTCGTCCTTGCTCCACAAGTCCGTCCAGTCCTTTGGTGCTTTGTCGGCGCTGAATTTATCGGAGTTATAGCCGAGCAGAATGGCCTGCTTTACCAGCGGCCAATAGGCTTTGTCTTCGCTTTTGTCGCCGAGTTCAGAATCAACTTCCTCTGCCCAGGACGGCGTGTAGGGCTCGATTGCGCCGCCGGCCTTGACTTGCTCGAAGTACATGTTGTTCAACCCGAAGGCGACATCGGCGATCGGGTTATTCTTCTCGGCGATGAGCTTGTTGGTGGCATCCGCGCCGCCTGCGCCAACGATTTCGATCTTGAAACCGGCAGCTGCTGCCTTTTCGGTCAGCCACTCACCCCGGCCCTCGCCGTTGGAATTCGTATAAACAATCAACGTTTCTCCGGTGGGTCCGCCCGAAGCTTCCGAGGAAGATCCGGAAGGGGACGCCGTCCCTGGCGCACCACCACAACCGGCCAAAGCAAGAACAGCGGCAATACCGGCAGCGAGAGCTTTTATTTTTTGCATGATTAAGACTCATTTCCCCCAATGGAATCAGCAATGTCCCGCAAGCCTATAGGCATACTTGGAAACGGCTGATGACGAATCACCGTCAATTTCAGGAACAGCCGCGCGGACGGCCCAGCCCCGCGCGGACGGCCCTGGCCAGCAACGGTTATGCGGGGAAGGGCCGTCCGGGCTCACAGCCATCCCGACGGCGGGACCACCTTGACGCCGTCGAACGCGTACACTCGGCCCGTGCATGAGATAACGATCGTGGGTGGCGGCGTAGCCGGCCTGGCCCTTGCAGCGCGGCTGGATTCCCGGCGCTTCCGGGTCACCCTCCACGAGCAGAGGACGCAACTGCCCACGGTGGGCACGTCCCTGATGATGTGGCCGAGGGCGCAAGAGGCGCTTGCTGCGGTGGGAATACTCGGTGCCGTCAGTGCTGCCAGCCCCGCATTGGCTGTCGGATCCCTCCGCAGCGCTGCCGGTGAGCCATGGTTGATGGTCCCTGCCCGTGGGACCATTGCTGTCTCCCGTCCTGAACTCATCCGCCTGCTCGAATCTGCCGTGCCGGACTCCGTCCGCCGGGAAACCAGCCGCTTTGAGTCCGTCAGCCCGGAGGGGCCAGGCGTGTTGATCGGAGCCGACGGAGTAGGCAGCGTGGTCCGCCGCAGCGTGTGGGGAGAGTCAACGCGCGCCCGCCTGACTCCTTATATGGCAGTGCGGGGAGTGGTGCCGGGCAGGCTCTGGGCGGATCACTCGGGGGAGTACTGGGGGCGGGGGGATCTGTTCGGGATTGGCCCCGCGGCCGGAGGCACCAACTGGTATGCATCCTTCCACTCCGGCTTCCGCCCGGAACTGGAACCGGACGGGATCGACGTCGAGAGGGTCCTTGAGTTGGCCCGAGTGCGCTTTGCCGGCCATGCACGAGCCATTCGTGAGGTTCTCGTCACCGCCGACACCGAGAGAACCTTGGCGCAGCGGATCTGGACGACGCCTCCGCTGACCGGGTACGTGAGGGGCCGGGTGGCGCTGGTGGGAGATGCCGCCCATGCCATGACGCCCAATCTGGGGCGGGGGGCCTGCGAGGCACTGATCGACGCCGTGACCCTGGCGGACCAGCTCAACTCCCGTCCGGTCGACGTCGCGCTCCGGGCCTATGGGCGTCAACGGCTCCTGCGCACTCAGGCCTTGCGTCTTGGCTCGGCAGCTATGATGCGCCTCGCCTTGGCGGGACGCCTGCAGCCCGCCCGGGATCTGGCACTGCGGACAGCGGGCGGTCGACGGCGGAAGTCCCCACCGCCGTCGAACTAATGGTGCTAGGCCATGGCCGTGTGAGCTGCGCTGTGCGAATCGATCTTCTTCGCATAGCAGTGTGAATGCTCCTGGCCGATATAGGGTCCGAAGCTCGGCACTTCCGCAAATCCGCTGTGCTCGTAGAAATGCCGCCCGTCGGGTTGCGCCGACCCCGCCTCGGCAGTCACTGTGGTGAAACCCTGCTGGTGGGCATGCGCTTCCAAGGCAGCAAGGATGGAGCTCGCCACGCCTGAGCCACGCATGTAGGGAATCACATAAAGGCGTTTGATCTCGACGGTACGGTCATCCAGCATCCGCAACCCGCCGCAGCCCACGGGCTGTCCGGAGCTCTTCTCGTAGGCCACCAGGAACACAGCAGTATCGGCTTCCGACGGCGGCGTGCCAGGCTCGTGATCGGCTGTTCCGAAGCGGGCATCCAGCTCCGCTTGCTGGGCTGCTCGAAGGTCAGCACCCACGGGGTTCGCCCAGGTGACTTGACGGATGTTGAGACGCGGGTTGGTCTGCATGACTGCCTCGATTCGAGATCACAATCGCCGAAGGGGTATGCAACTCAAGACTAGAAACCAGCGGTTACCGCAGTGTTTCGCGGGGGTAAGGGCCGGGAGAACTTTTCCCGGCCAACTTGACCCGGCTCAAAATCAGTACGAGTCGCCCGTGGGATCTTCCGCCGTCGGGTCCGCCAGGGCCAGTCCGCCCACCGGGCTGCCGTCCCAGTGGAGAAGGTGCCATCCGCCGTCAGGGTCCCCATCCAGTGCGACGATTCCGGTGTTTGAGAGGATATGCCTGGCTGCGAAATCAATGTCGATGTTGTGCGTGCGGGCGGCAGCCCAGACGCGGATGGCAGCGCCGTGGCTGACAACAGCCACTGTGCCTGAATCGCCGTCTGGTCCAGCGGGGACTGCCGCAGCCGCAATGGTGGCGATGGCGGCGTCGTAGCGCTGGAAAAAATCGTGGCCGTTCGGGCCATCGGGCATCCTGCGGTCCAGGTCGCCGGACGTCCATGCGAATGCCGTACGCATGTAGCGCATGTGCGATTCGTGGTCCGTCAGTTTCTCCAGCGCGCCGGCCTCAATCTCGTGCAACCCGTCCATCACTTGGATTTCCAGGCCGCGGGCACGGGCTAACGGGGTAGCGGTGACCTGCGTCCGGACCAGCCTGGAGGCATAAAGGGCGTCGATCTGCTCATTCACCAAGGCCCTGGCCAACGCTGCCGCCTGCCGCTGACCGAGCTCGGTCAGGCCAGGGCCGGGGTGCGCAGTATCCAGCTGCCCGAGGACATTCCCGGGCGTTTGGCCGTGGCGAATGAGCAGGAGCCTCATTTCAGATGATCGACCAGCTGATCGGCGATCCCCGTGTACTTACCCGGTGTCAGCGCCAGCAGCCTGGCTTCCGCCTCTGGAGAGAGGCCCAGGCCCTGGACGAACTCCCGCATGCGGGCTGCGTCGACGCGCTGGCCGCGGGTGAGGTCCTTGAGCCGTTCGTACGGGTTCTCCATGCCTTCGACGCCTGCGATTGCCTCCGCACGCATCACCATCTGGATCGCTTCACCAAGGACTTCCCAGTTGGTGTCCAGGTCCTTGGCGAGGACGTCCTCAGCCACATCAAGACGCTCCAGCCCCTTGGCAACATTTGAAATGGCGAGGAGCGAATGTCCGAACGCCACACCGATGTTGCGCTGGGAAGAGGAGTCCGTCAGGTCACGCTGCCAGCGGGACGTCACCAGCGTGGAGCCCAGCACGTCCAGCAACCCGGAGGAGATCTCCAGGTTGGCCTCGGCGTTCTCGAAACGGATGGGGTTGACCTTGTGAGGCATGGTGGAGGAACCCGTGGCTCCTGCGACCGGCACCTGTGCGAAGTAGCCTATGGAGATGTAGCTCCAGATGTCTGTGCAGACGTTATGCAGGATCCGATTGAAGCGGGCGACGTCTGCGTACAGCTCTGCCTGCCAGTCGTGGCTTTCGATCTGTGTGGTCAGCGGGTTCCAGGTAAGGCCGAGCCCTTCAACGAAGGACTTGGAGACCTGCTGCCAGTCAGCACTGGGCACGGATGCGACGTGGGCGGCGTAGGTTCCGGTGGCACCGTTGATCTTGCCGAGGTATTCCGTCCTTGCGATCCGATCCAGCTGGCGGTTCAGGCGGTGCGCGACGACGGCCAGCTCCTTGCCCAGCGTGGTGGGCGTGGCCGGCTGGCCGTGCGTGCGGGAAAGCATGGGGACGGCGCGGTTGTCTTCGGCCATCTTCTCGATCTGGGCCACCAGCGACCTTGCAGCCGGCAGCCATACGTCCTCCACAGCGCCCTTTACGCCAAGCGCATAGGAGAGGTTGTTGATGTCCTCGGACGTGCAGCCGAAGTGCACCAGCGCGGTGAGGTTTTCGATGCCGATCCCCTGGAGCCTGCGGCCGATGTAGTACTCCACGGCCTTGACGTCGTGGACGGTTACGGCCTCAATCTCCGCCAGTTCCTGAACTGCGGCTGCATCGAATTCAGTGACGATGGTGCGGAGCCGCTCCTGCTGCTCCGGCGTGAGGGGCCCGGCTCCCGGAAGAACATTGTTGCCGGTGAGGTGAATCAGCCACTCGACCTCCACGGCGACGCGGTCCCGGTTCAGGGCCGCTTCGGACAGGTAGTCAACGAGCGGAGCGACGGCGGACTGGTACCGGCCGTCCAGCGGGCCGAGCGCAATCTGGACCGGAGAGGCGGCAAGGGCAATGCGTCCGGAAGGCGTACGGGTGTCAGCTGTGGCGGCAGTTTGAGGCATGCGGCAATTCTTTCATGAACTTCGACTCTGCCTAAGCCGGGGGAGCGTATGACTTCCAGTCAGCAGCGGCACGGGTTGTAGTGCCCGCTTATCCACATAGCCTCCAGGCTCTGTTCACGATGGAAACAGGGTTCCTTACAGTGAAAGTTCAGTGACAGTTCTTACGTTCCTGGACGCCATTGTTCCGGGGACGCAGCTGTCACCCATCCACGTTTGGGGGTCCAGAAAATGAGCAGCGCCATCACACCGGCGGATCTCAACCAGTGCGCTTCGCGGAGCTATGAGGTCCAGTTGCTGGCAGGCCGGGTAGAGGCGGGAATAACTGAAATCGAGGCTGTACATCGCAGACTTTCCCAGTTGGAGCTCACCAGTTGGGAGTCGCCCGCCGGCCGAGCCTACCGCCTCAGTGTAGGTCTGCAGGCTGCGGCCTTGCGCCGTGCCATGGAGCAGCTGAACCATGCGGTCGCAGCCGTGCGCCACCATGCCCAGAACGTGGCGGCGTGGTCCACGCGGACTGCGGCGGGCGGTTACTGATGGCTGAGATCTCACCCGGAGGTGCAGGTGGGCCGCTCCGTCCCCAGGTGCCGCCGCCTGACGGGGATCTGTCGATCAGGGGCGGGGTTGGCGGCATCAGCTTCCAGCTTTCCGAGCTTGCAGCGGGCGCAGGAGCACTGGATGTCCTCGCCCGCACGCTCACGTCGGTCGAGGCGGCAACACACAATGTCTGGCAGGAGCTGTGTAACTACGGGAACGAGCCACGGTCCAGCGGAGTGGCTGCGCTCGAAGCGGTGGGCGAGGGCCGACGCGCGGTCGGGGTGGTCCGGCAGGAGCTGCAGGACATCGGCAGCCAGGTGCGTGCGTGTCAGCGTGAATACGAGGCAGCCGAGAGCCAGAGCGGCCAGGATCTCCGTATGGGAATGCGGTCCTTTGAACTGGTGGCTGCCCAGGGCATAGATACCGGCCTGACCGGGTTCATGAACAGGGAAACATCCGAGGCCCTCGCCCGTAATGTGCCCCTGACTCTGGGCCTCCTCCTCGGAGTGCGGCCGGAGCTGGCCTTGGCTGCAGCGGCGGCTCTTCGTCCTGGCTTCAAGGGCTCCGGTGTCCCGTCCATTATCCGGATGATGGCAGAGGGGGGAGTTCCGGACCTTAAGCCCCGTCACGTTAAAGCAGTAGAGGAAGAGACAAATGACATGGTTCTCGATGCGTCTCCGGCCGGTCTGCTGGCCAGGGCCCGCAGCGTCGATGCCGAAGGACTCGGCCACATCGAAATCATCCAAACTGTCCAGAACGGACACAAGGCTTTCATTGTGATCATTCCGGGCACGCAGCCGGGTGCACCCAGAGGCGGTGATAATCCCTTCGATGAAGCCGGTATCGCTGAAGGGCTTGGCTACGATTCCGCATACACCGGCGCTGCTATCCGCGCTGCGCTCCAGCAAGCCGGAGCAACAGTGCAGGATCAGGTGGTGGCTGTCGGTTACAGCCAGGGCGGCGTCCATGCCATGAACCTCAGCAATGACAAGGCATTTCTTGCGGAGTATGACCTTAAATATGTGCTGACCGCGGGCTCACCGGTTGGTGGAATAACTCCGCAGCCGGGAATCAGCAGCTTGCATCTGGAACACCGCCAGGACTGGGTGCCGGGAAGTGACGGCGTTCCCAGCCCGGATACCAGGGACCGGGTCACGGTGACGCTGACCAATCGCGTGCTGACGCCGTTAGGCGAGGAAGCCGGGCTGGGGCCCGGGCACAGACTTACCAACTACGAAGCAGGGGCGAGGGCGGTATCCATCAGCGATGATCCTTCCCTGATTGCGTCAACCGCAGCCTTGGCCGGAGTGGTGGGCGCCGGCGGTGCTGCCACGGCTACCCGCTTCCGCATGGTCCGCGACCCCCAGGTTCAGCCGAAGGACGGTGCCGGTCGCGTTTCGGCTGCCCGGAAGGAGCGGCATCCAGGTTATCCGTACGGTGGCCGATAGCCGCGCCGGGCAGCTGTTGGCTGTCCCGGACGGCCGTTAGCTGCGGCGGGCTCCCGGAATCCGGCTGGCAACCAGAGAAATGATGGTGATGATGATGGCGGCCAGGATAGCTGTCCAGAAAAAGCTGTCGATGGTGAAGTCGACGGGGGTGTAGCTGCTGAGCCACGACGTCAGGTAAAGCATGGCTGCGTTGATGATGATGGTGAACAGCCCGAGCGTGAGAATAGTGATCGGCAAGGACAGCAGGCTGACCAGGGGGCGCACGAAAGCGTTGACCAATCCAAAGATCAATCCAATGAACAAATACGCGAGGATGAGCCCGATGGTGTCTGTTCCTTCGGTTACGCCTGTGCGCGCAACAGCCGCAGTTGCTGCCGACGTGGAAATGTCCAGTCCCGGGAGGATCCAGCTTGCAATCCACAAAGCCAGTCCGTTGATTATTACCCGCACAATAAAAGAACGCATCCCCCATGTTTTCACACGCGAGCCGGCCGCAGATACGTGGAAGTAGGCTAGTTCACATGACGACACCAGAAAAGACTGCGGGTATCAGGCCGCGGCCAGTGGTAGACAGGCTGCCGCGCTACGCTGCTGGAAAGCCGCCCCTCGCCGTCGAGGGCATCACCAGTTACAAGCTTTCGTCGAATGAAAATCCGCTGCCGCCAATTCCCGCCGTCGTTAAGGCCATGGCGGCTCAACAGGACTTCAATCGCTACCCTGATCCGTTGAGCACCCGGCTGCGGACGGCCCTGGCCGGGTTTTTGTCTGTTCCGGCGGAGGACATTGTTACAGGCACGGGAAGCCTGGGCGCCCTGAACCAGCTCCTTGCCGCATTCGCCGGCCAGAACGAGGACGGCAAGGCGGACGAGGTGATTTATGCATGGCGCTCATTTGAGGCCTATCCCATTTGTGTGGGCCTCGCGGGCGCCGAGAGCATCAGGATCCCCGTGACCTCTGAAGGGCGCCACGACCTGGAGGCGATGGCCGCCGCAGTTTCAGCCCGGACCAAGGTAATTCTTCTCTGCACTCCCAACAACCCCACCGGACCGAGCCTGGACGCCGAGGAGACGGAGCGGTTCATCAACGCCGTCCCGTCTGACGTGATTGTGGTTATCGACGAGGCCTATCAGGAATTCGTGCGGGACCCTGATGCCGTCGAGGGTATCGATATGTACCGGAAGTACCCGAACGTGGTGGTGCTTCGGACGTTCTCCAAAGCCCATGGGTTGGCAGGACTTCGTGTGGGTTACAGCATTTCACAGCCGCATCTGACACAGCACCTGCGGGTGGCGGCCACGCCTTTCGCTGTCTCTCAGATAGCGGAAACTGCGGCTGTGACTTCCCTGGAGAACTTCAGTCAGGTTGTAGAAAGGGTACAAGGACTGGTGGATGAACGGGACCGGGTAACCGCGGGCCTCAAGGAGTTGGGCTGGTTCATTCCTGAAGCGCAGGGCAATTTTGTCTGGCTCAACCTGGGTGAAAACAGTTCGGATTTCTCGCGTAGGGCAGAAGAAGCAGGACTCTCGGTCAGGGCCTTTGGGAACGAAGGTGTCCGCGTCACCATTGGAGAAACAGAGGCGAACACCCGGTTCTTGGAACTCTGTGCGATCTATACAAAAGCCCCACAGCGTTCCTAGCGCTTAACGAGGCGCCTTCCGTTACCTTACTGCGGATAAAGTAAGGAACAGTAAGCCACTATATATGCTCCTACAGGAATGTATTCCTTGAAGAGCATATATCCCAGCGACATTGCAGCGCATTCTGATGCGGCAAGCAAGGAGACGGTATGGGCGCCACACATCTGCCCTCCACCGAGTTCGACGGAACCGAGGTAGACGACCAGCTCGAGGCGGAAGCTGAGGCTGCGATGGGGGAACCCGATGCCCAGATGGTGCAGCTGCTGGGCCCGGACGGAACCTTGGGCAGCGACCCTGTTTTCTCGGAGTACGCTGAAAAGCTCGACGCCGGCAAACTCCGCGGCTTCTATGCGGACATGGCTGCGATCAGGCGGTTCGACCAGGAGGCCACAGCCCTTCAGCGGCAGGGACAACTGGCACTTTGGGTACCACTGACGGGACAAGAGGCAGCCCAGATCGGCTCAGGCCGGGCCAGCCAGCCCCAAGACTACATCTTCCCCACATATCGGGAACACGGCGTTGCCCTCACAAGGAACGTTGACCTGTCCGAACTCCTACGGCAGTTCCGCGGTGTCTCCAACGGTGGATGGAATCCCAAGGACACCAACTTCCATCTGTACACCCTCGTTCTTGCTGCCCAGACCCTCCATGCGGTGGGGTACGCGATGGGGATCCAGCGTGACCAGAAGCTGGCTGCCGCCTCGGATCCAGCGGGAACGGAGCCGCCCGCTGCCGTAATGGCGTACTTCGGCGACGGAGCCAGCTCAGAGGGCGACGTGCACGAATCCATGGTCTTTGCCTCCTCCTATAACGCTCCCGTGGTGTTCTTCTGCCAGAACAACCACTGGGCGATCTCCGTCCCCAGCGCCGTGCAGACCCGCGTTCCGCTCTCCAACCGTGCCAAGGGCTACGGCTTCCCCGGCATTCGCGTGGACGGCAATGATGTCATCGCCGTACACGCCGTGACGGAGTGGGCACTTGAGCACGCCCGTTCTGGCAAGGGCCCTGTTTTGATCGAGGCTTTCACGTACCGGCTCGGTGCGCACACCACCGCGGATGACCCCACCAAATACAGGCTTTCCTCCGAAGAGGACGCCTGGCGGGCGAAGGATCCTCTTGCGAGGCTTGAGGTTTACCTGCGTGCCGCGGGCTTGGCGGATGACGCCTTCTTCGAGCAGGTCAAGGCCGACGGCGACGAACTCGCCTCCTATGTACGCCGCACCACCCACGACCTCGAGACACCTGACATCAGGGCGGCCTTCGCGAACGCCTATGTGGAATCACACCCGTTGGTCGCTGAGGAGCTCGCCTGGTTCGAGCAATACAGCGCAGGATTCGAAGAGGCAGCTGAAGGGGCGGCGCACTGATGACCACCATGACCATCGCGAAGGCGATCAACGAAGGCCTCCGGGCAGTATTGGCCAACAACCCGAAGTCCCTGCTCATGGGCGAGGACATCGGACCCCTCGGCGGCGTCTACCGTGTCACTGACGGGCTGATCGGGGAATTCGGTGCCGACCGCGTCGTAGACACTCCCCTGGCTGAGTCCGGCATTATCGGTACAGCCATCGGTCTGGCCTTGCGTGGCTACAGTCCCGTCTGCGAAATCCAGTTCGACGGCTTCGTGTTCCCCGGGTTCAACCAGATCACCACCCAGCTGGCCAAAATGCATGCCCGCAGCCACGGCAACCTCACCGTTCCGGTAGTTATCCGCATTCCCTACGGTGGCGGCATCGGATCGGTCGAACACCACTCGGAATCACCCGAGGCACTGTTCGCGCATACTGCAGGTCTTCGCATCATCACGCCATCCAACGCCCATGACGCGTATTGGATGATCCAGCAGGCCGTGGAGTGCCAGGACCCCGTTATTGTCTTTGAGCCCAAGCGCAGGTACTGGCTCAAGGGCGACGTCGACACCCAGGCCCCCGGGCTCGCCGATGATCCTTTCAAAGCGCACGTGATCCGGGAAGGACAGGACGCCACTGTCGTCGCGTATGGCCCACTGGTTCCGGTTGCCCTTGCAGCGGCAAACGCGGCGGAGGACGACGGCCGAAGCGTGGAAGTCATCGACCTGCGTTCCATTTCGCCCATCGATTTCGATACCGTTACGGAGTCCGTGAAGAAGACCGGCCGGCTGATCGTGGCCCACGAGGCCCCCACCTTTGGTGGAATCGGCGGCGAAATCGCGGCGCGGATCAGCGAGCGGGCGTTCCTGTCGCTGGAGGCTCCCGTGATTCGGGTGGGAGGCTTCCACATGCCCTATCCCGTTGCCAAGGTGGAAGAGGATTACCTGCCGGACATCGACAGGATTCTTGAGGCGCTGGACCGCGCCCTGGCCTACTGAATCCAGCCCGCCTGCAGCATGTCCCAATGCCGCCCTTGATCGTTTCGAAACCGAGGACCCCATGACTCTGAACAAGTTCAACCTCCCCGATGTGGGTGAAGGGCTGACCGAGGCTGAAATCGTCTCCTGGAAGGTCAAGGCCGGCGACACTGTGGCTATCAACGACGTCCTTTGCGAGATTGAAACCGCTAAGTCGCTCGTCGAGCTCCCCTCGCCCTTCGCCGGTACCGTCACCGAACTGCTGGTACCCGAGGGCGTGACCATCGACGTCGGCACCCCCATCATCAGCGTCAGCGATGCGATCGCCGGTGACCCAACTCCCGCTGACGTACCGGCCCCTGCCCTCCGGACAGCAGAACCCCCCGCTTCGGCGCCGGCCGCTTCGGTGCCAGCAGCTCCGCTGTACGGCAAGCTGCCCGAGGACACCCCCGGCACGGGCCCGGAGGCGGGCGGACCGCTGGTCGGATCCGGTCCCAAGGCCGACGCCGTGAAGCGCCGGCCGCGTAAGGCCTCGGGCACAAACATCCCGGCAGTTTTGTCGCCTGCTGCCCCTCCTGCCGCTGAGCTGCCGGCCGCCGTCGTGCCTCCGCAAGCTCCGCGAATGGAAACCCCGGAGCCAACAGGCACGCCCGGCACCATTGCAGAAGGGGACCGCCAGACACTTGGCGGGACCATCAGTGGGCTGGTGAACAAGGTCCTGGCTAAGCCTCCAGTGCGCAAGATCGCACGGGATCTTGGCATCGACCTCTCGGACGTTGTCCCCACGGGTGCCCGCGGAGAGGTCACCCGGGAGGACCTGGTGAGCTACCAATCGCAGCGCGACGCCGAACTGGATAAAGCCGATTCGTTTTGGGGCAAGTCCGGCAAGCCCCAGGACCAGCGCATCGAGCGCATCCCGGTCAAGGGTGTCCGAAAGGCTACGGCCAAGGCGATGGTGGAGTCTGCGTTCTCGGCTCCGCACGTCAGCATCTTTGTGGATGTTGATGCCAGCCGGACCATGGAGTTCGTGAAACGGCTCAAAGTATCACGCGATTTTGAGGGCATCCGGGTCTCCCCGCTCCTGATCCTTGCGAAGGCGGTCATCTGGGCTGCGGCGCGTAATCCGAGCGTCAACGCCACGTGGGTGGACAGCACCGATGGCAGTGATACCGCGGAAATCCATGTTAAGCACTACATGAACCTGGGGATTGCCGCCGCCACTCCGCGCGGCCTCATGGTGCCCAACATCAAGAATGCCCAGGACCTCTCCCTCAAGGAGCTGGCCCTGGCCCTCAACGACCTCGCCACAACTGCACGCGCAGGCAAGACCCAGCCGGCGCAGATGCAGGGCGGGACGCTCACTGTCACGAACATCGGTGCGCTGGGTATCGATACGGGAACCCCCATTATCAATCCCGGCGAGGTAGCCATCGTCGCCTTCGGCACCATCAAGCAGAAGCCATGGGTGCTGGACGGAGAGGTCATCCCGCGCTGGATCACCACCTTGGGCGGCTCATTTGACCACCGCGTGGTGGATGGGGATCTTTCGGCACGGTTCATGGCGGACGTCGCGGCCATTCTCGAAGAGCCTGCCCTGCTGCTCGACTAAGCAGTTGCTTGACTTACTCATTGCATGCAAGGCCGGAGCGTGGTCGCTCCTCCGGTGATTGGTGGCCGCCGGAGGAGCTTCACGCGAACGTGAAGAGGCGCGGCGGCCTCAGTCGACGTCGTCCGTCTTGGCAATGTAGACATCGCAAGGCGCGCTGTGAGCAACGCTGTTGGCCACGCTGCCCAGCACCCGGCCAATTCCGCGCATGCGACGATTGCCCACCACGATCATCCGGGCGTCGCTCCGCTCGGCTTCATTGATCAGTGCCTCGGCCGGCTTTCCACGCGCCGCGGAATAGGTCACGGACAATTCCGGCGTGCGCAGGCGATCGGCGACGCCGCGGGCGACTTTCTCCGCTTCGCCGGCGTCGGAAACGATCCACTGGTCGCTCCCGCTTCCGAAGACTTCGGTGCGGTCGCTGTCGAACGCGCTCACCACATGAAGAGTGGCTCCCATTGAAGCGGCGAGACCTGCGGCCGTTTCGGCAGCCTTCATCGCCGTTTCACTGCCATCCACGCCGACAACAATAATTCCGGTCATATTCCTGCTCCTTTAAGTCGATGCATCTCCGGACCAAGCCGGGATGTTTTCAGGCTACAGTGCCGCAATTGCTTCCCGCATAACGGGTGCCAACCTGCGGACACCTTCGTCTATGGATTCGGGTGGAACCGCGCTGAAGGCGAGCCTGAGCTTGTTGGATGGTTCAGTCGAATGCGTGAATGCTGCCCCGGGAATGAAAACTACGCCCGCCTCGATGGCCTTGTGAAGCAGCGGATATGTATCTACTCCCGCCGGAAGCGTGACCCAGACGAAAAAGCCACCGTCCGGCCTGGTCCAGGTCATGCCCTCAGGCATGTGCTTCTCGAGGGCGGCCAGCATGGCGTGGCAACGCTCCTCGTAGAGCGCTCGATAGGTGCGGATCTGTTCCTTCCAGTCAAAATCCCGCAGGTAGGCAGAGACCAGCATCTGGTTGAAGGCCGGGGGACACAAAGTTACGGATTCGGATGCCAGGTAGTAGCGGCGCTGAAGGTGTGCCGGAAGCAAAGCCCAACCAACCCGCAGTCCCGGCGCAAAGATCTTCGAAAACGAGCCCAGGTAGATGACATCATCCGGATTGCCTGTACGCAGGGGCGTCAGTGGCTGGCCGTCGAAACGCAGAAGACCGTAGGGGTTATCTTCCAGAACCAGGATATTTGCGTTACGACAAATATCGACTATCTGCTGGCGACGTTCCTGCGCGAGAGTAATGCCTGACGGGTTGTTGAAGCTGGGGATGGTGTAGAGGAATTTGATCTTCTTGCCGGCTTTTTGGAGAGCGCCGATTTTCGCGCGCAGCAATTCGGGGACCAGGCCGTCTCCATCCATGGGAACGGTCTCCACCTGTACCTGATATGCCTCAAAGGCATTCAATGCACCCACATATGTTGGATTCTCCACGAGGACCACGTCGCCTGGATTGCAGAAGACCTTTGCCGCGATGTCCTGGGCGGACTGGGACCCGGCGGTGACCACCACGTTCTCCGGGACGGCGTCAAGGATTCCCTCCTCGGCCATCACCTCGCAGATCTGCGTCCGAAGTTCCAGGCTGCCCTGGCCGCTGCCGTACTGGAGTGCAATCATTCCCTGTTCGGCGATGATCTTGGCGGCTGTTTCCGAGAGCCGGTCCAGGGGGAGTGACTGCAGGTAAGGATTGCCTCCGGCCAACGACACGAGACCCGGGCGCATGGAGATGTCAAACACATCTCGTACGGCTGACTGCTTGATGTTGGCGGCGCGCTCCGAGAAGAGTCCCTCGTGGCGGTGGGCGGACGTAGCCGCTCGTTCGATAGCTTCAACGGCTTCAGCGGGCAGCAACTGTGCTGCGGCATCCAATGTCTCGTGGCTCACATTCCTCAGGATACAGCCATCAGTTGTTGTTTATGCAACCTCTGTTGCCTCACGGGGTCTGGGCAGGTTCAGCTCGCCTGGCGGCCATTGTTACCGAAGGCTGAGGACTTCGGCCAGGCTTCGTCCGTTGATGTAAATTTCCGCCCGTGTTGCACCAACTGCCGTAACGGCTGTGTGCGTCAGTTGGGCCTCAATCCTGGGAACGTCACAGGTCCCCGCGGGACTTAGTGTGCCACTCAGGTTCACCACCACTGTCGATCCGTCGAAGTAACCCGAGACGAAGCTGAGCGTAGAAGATGCCAAGGCGTTGTAGAGCCCGTCCGGGGCGGATCCTCCGCCGTTGCTCCCGGGGAGCAGGGCGTGAAGCGCTGATTGAAGTGGTTCGTTTGCGAGCGGGGCGGCAAGGGGCACGGATACCAGGCTGTCGTTGCAGCCAAAGCGGACGCCTCCACTCCCGCCGTCGTCGAGCAAAACAAAGTAGGCCTTTCCGGGCTGCTGCGTACTGGTGGCTGGAGGATTACCTGCAGGAAGCGCGGCCCCTTGCGTGGGGGAGGGTTCAGGCGAAAGTATCGGCCTTGGTGACGACGACGCGGCCGATGGAGAATCTCCTGGCGTGGCGCCGGGTGGCGGGGTTTGGGCTGCCGGCTCCTGGTAAGGCTCACTTGTTCCGCGGGGTGCCAATTCGGGACTGGCCGGTTCAGCAAGCTCGGTTACAGGGGTGGGTGCACGCTGGGCTTCGGGCTCAGGCGCAGCAAGCGCAGGCACCTGTGTCGCCTGGCTGACCACTGAACCTTCCGCCGCTTTTGTGGCCGAGCGTGTGTCGGACGTGGAGCAGCCCGCCAGCCACAAGGGAATGGCCAGGCAGCAGGCCAATCCCGCCGCCCTCGTGAATCCTTGGGAGGTCCTCATGACAACCCGCACCTCCAGCCCCGCTGCAATCCGTATATCAACGTTACGGCTCAGCTGGGAGGGGTGGAATATGTTTCTGATGACGGTTCGGCGACAGGTGGATCACGGTTTGGTACGTGCGGCCCCTTTACGGGTCAGGGCCGAAAATGCAGAACGCCTCCGGCTGCCCTGAACTGGCCGCCGGAGGCGTCATACTTCATCTGAAAAGATCAGGCAGCGGCGACAGGGCTGCTCTCAGCAATGGCATCGAAAACATCCTTGATCTGTTCCACGATCTCGGCGTCGTCCTTCGGGTGGAGCTCAGCGAAGCGCACCACGGAACCCGGTACGGCGAGCTTGACGCCCTCAAGGACCTGCGCACCGGCGATGCCGACAGCCTTGCGGGTCTCATCCTGGGCCCAGACTCCGCCGAACTGACCATAAGCAGTTCCGACGACGGCGGTCGGCTTGCCGGTGAGGGCGCCTGCACCGTACGGACGGGACAGCCAGTCGATGGCGTTCTTGAGGGACGCGGGAATGGTGCCGTTGTGCTCGGGGGTCACCAGCAGAAGGGCGTCTGCGTCGGAGGCGGCGGCCCGGAGTGCTGCGGCTGCGGCCGGAACCTGGCCTTCGACGTCGATGTCCTCGTTGTAGAAGGGGATGTTTCCCAGGCTGTCGTGGATGATGACGTCCACCTGCTCGGGCGCGTTGACCTGAATGGCCTCGGCAAGCTTCTGGTTAGTGGATTCTGCGCGCAGGCTGCCTACGAGGGCGAGTACGGTGCTCTTTGACATATGAACTCCTAGTGTCAGCCACCGGTTGGGGCGGCGGTTTGCTGTAGGTGAGGCTTTGAAGCCTTCAGAGAGCTAAACGGACTACGGTCCGGTTCTTATTCCCACGGTCTAGAATGTTTTTTGTGAGCCTTATCCCAATCCGCTCCGGATCCCCGGGTGAGGATTCAGAGCGAAGCGATGCCGCCCGGAACCGGGAACGCCTGCTGGTGGCGGCCCGTGAACTCCTGGATGAGTGTGGTGTGGACTCTCTCACGATGGACAAGCTCGCCAAACGCGCCGGGGTAGGCAAGGGAACGGTGTTCCGACGTTTCGGCAGCAAGGCGGGCCTCATGATGACCCTCCTGAGCGACGCGGAGGCGGAATTCCAAGGGCGCTTTATGTTCGGCCCTCCCCCGCTTGGACCGGGAGCGCCGCCGCTGGACAGGTTGGTAGCTTTCGGCCATGCCCGCATCGGTTACCTCCTGGAATTCGGGGACCTGGCACGGGCTGCTGACCAGTCGGTCTATACCAAGCTCGAAGTTCCCGCCACGCTGCTCTGGCACCGCCACGTCGAGTTACTGCTCCGTGCGGCCGGAATGACTGCCGATCCCTGGCTCATGGCAATATTCCTCGGAGCAACCCTGGACCCCGAGCGGCTGCTCTATGCAGTCCGGGTTCAGGATGTGGCACCGGAACGGCTCGCCGAAGCATGGACCGAGCTCGTCACTCGGGTGGTCGGCAAGGCCTAGCCCCACTTCAACGCTCCCTCACCTTTCGCGCGTTTTTCGCAGACGCTCCCTCACCTTTCGCGGGTTTTTGGCGGACGCTCCCTCACCTTTCGCGGGTTTTTGGCCGACGCTCCCTCACCTTTCGCGGGCGCCCACGTGGTTCCGGTCGGGATGTGAGGGAGGGTTGGGGGATTTTGGTCGGGATGTGAGGGAGGGTTGGGGGATTTTGGTCGGGATGTGAGGGAGGGTCCGGGGGTAGCGTTGCCCCATGACTACAGACTCTTCCTTGGACGCCAGCCGGCCCGCCCCCATTCGCACAGCGGTGGCGGGCTATGGATTGTCGGGCAGTGTTTTCCACGCCCCGCTGATCGCCGCCAATCGCGCTTTCTCCCTGGACGTCATTTCAACGTCCGACGCCGGCCGGAAGTCCGCGGCGTCCGATCGGTACCCGGCAACGGGGCTTGTGGACACGCCGGAGGACATCCTCGGGCTGGCCGGCGAGCTCGACCTGCTCGTTCTCGGAACCCCTCCCGCAACCCACTATCCGCTGGCGAAGGCCGCGCTGGAAGCGGGCCTCGACGTCGTCGTCGATAAGCCTTTTGTGGTGACCAGCAGCGAAGGTGCGGAACTCATTGGACTGGCCGCACGCCTGGGGCGCGTACTCACGGTCTTCCATAACCGCCGGTGGGACGGCGATTTCCTCACCCTCAGGGCCATCCTCGCTGGCGGCACCCTGGGCAATATGGCCCGGTTCGAGTCGCGGTTTGAGCGCTGGTCGCCGCAGGTATCCAAGGCCTGGAAGGCGGAAGCCACAGCTGAGCAGGGAGGAGGGGTTCTGTTTGATCTGGGGAGCCATCTTGTGGATCAGGCCCTTCAGCTTTTTGGCCCGGCCACGGTTGCTCACGCCGAACTTCAGGTCCGGCGCCCGGGCGAAAACGTGGACGACGACGCCTTCCTGGCCTTGCGGCACGAGTCGGGCGTGACCAGCCACCTCTGGATGAACATGCTGTGCGCCCAGCAGGGTCCGCGCTTCCGGCTACTGGGAAGCGAAGGCGGATTCACCAAGCACGGCGTGGACCCCCAGGAACCTTACATCGTGGCCGGTGGGGGTCCCTTGGACGAGGAGTACGGCCTCGAAGCCCCCGAATGGGCCGGAACTCTTGGCCGCGATGGGCATCTGGACCGGCTCCCGACCGAGCGGGGAGCCTACCCGGAGTTTTATCGGATCCTGGGGGAGAAGATCCACGACGGCGGAACCTCCTCTGCCTTTCCCCTCCCAGTCAACCCCCAAGACGCAGTCGAGGTCCTGAAATTAATAGAGCAGGCCAGGACGTTGGCGTGGGATGGGGCTTAACGACTGAATGGCAGCCATCCAGAAAGCGTGCGTCAAAGCGACGAAGGAGCAGCACGCGTTGGATGACTGCCATTCAGTTGGCAGCCAGGGGATCAGGCGCTAACCAGCTGGTGCCAATCGGCTACGAGCGGCAGGTTGTGCGCCTCAGAGACTGAATGGTGGGCAACATGGCCTGCAGCAATGTTGAGACCGGCAGCCAGCGCGGGATCCTTCTCGAAGGCAGCCTTCACGCCCAGGTTCGCCAGTGCGACGCCGTAGCGCAGCGTGACGTTGGTGAGTGCATAGGTGGAGGTGTTGGGAACGGCACCGGGCATGTTGGCCACGCAGTAAAAGATGGTGTTGTGCACCTTGTACGTGGGTTCCTGGTGCGTTGTGGGGTGGGTGTCCTCAAAGCAGCCGCCCTGGTCCACGGCGATGTCCACGAGGACCGAGCCCGGCTTCATCCGTGCCACAAGTTCATTCGTCACCAGCTTGGGGGCCTTGGCTCCCGGAATCAGTACGGAGCCGATCACCAGGTCAGCGTCCACTACTGACTTTTCAATCTCGTACTTGTTGGACGCAACGGTTTTCAGGCGGCCCTGGTACTGGGCATCGAGTTCCCGCAGGCGGGGGATGTTGATGTCCAGGATGGTGACGTCCGCACCAAGCCCGAGCGCCATTGCTGCAGCGTTTGTTCCGGCCACTCCGGCGCCGAGCACCACAACCTTGGCGGGACGGACTCCCGGTACCCCGCCCAGCAGCACGCCCTTGCCTCCCGCCGGGGCCATCAGCGACGCCGCTCCCACCTGGACGGACAAGCGGCCCGCGACCTCGGACATCGGTGCGAGCAGCGGAAGGGTGCGGCCCTCCTGAACGGTTTCGTAGGCGATGGCAGTGACGCCGGAGTTGATCAGTTCGTGGGTCAGTTCCGGTTCTGCTGCCAGGTGCAGGTAGGTGAAGAGAATCAGGCCCTTGCGGAAACGGTGGTACTCGGCCTTGATGGGCTCCTTGACCTTCATCACCATGTCTGCGCGGTCCCAGACGTCGTCGGGATCAGCCACGATCTCGGCACCGGCAATCGAGTATTCCTCGTCGGTGATTCCCGAACCCAGCCCTGCGCCGCGCTCCACCAGGACCGTGTGGCCGTGCATGAGGAATTCGTGAACGCCGGCTGCAGTGATGGCCACGCGGAATTCGTTGTTCTTGATCTCTTTGGGGATGCCGATAATCATTTTTGGGCTCCAGGTTCGGCGGCTTTCTGAGGGCCAGGATGGAAGTGTTGATGTGATTCCAGAATAAATCCGCTTGTGAGACGCGCGACATTGGGGCCATCAGGAGCAAGCGCAACTTCCGCGTGTTTCCGGGGTTTCCCTAGAAATCCTCTCGACGTTTGTCGAGTTCTGTAGCGGCAACTGTCGCCTCATGTTGGTGCAGGAAGGTGAGGTCACGGAGGGTGCAAGAGCAGTACTGTTGCAGCATGCAGCAACAGGATGTGGAACAGCTCGTCGAGCACGTGGCACTCAAGTTGGGCCGGGGGCTTTCCCTCGAGGATCTCGACGGCGTTCTGCTCGCCTACAGCTCCAACCAATCCCATGCCGACCGTGTCCGGGTGAACTTTCTGTTGAGCAAACGGGTCCCGGCCGATGTCAGCGCCTGGCAGCTGTCGCACGGGATCGCCACGGCGGTGCGTCCCGTCGTCGTGCCTGCCAACGAGGATCTGGGGATGCTGGGCCGCGTATGCGTCCCGCTGCTGGTGCGCGGTTTCCGCGTCGGGTACCTGTGGGTCCAGCAGGACCTTGAAGACGAAAGCGCGACGGCGATCCTGAGTCAGCTGCCCGGCGTGCGGGAGGAGCTGGAGGTACTATCCGGGCTCCTGCTCGAGTCCAACACAGCGGAATCCGAGTTCCGCCGCCGTCGTGAGCAGGAATTCCTTAAGGCGTGCGCCGGGGAAAGCAACGCTGTGGCGGCCGTGGCCGGGTGGAAGGAAGTGCAGGGCAAGGGGCCTTGGCAGCTCGTGACGATCATCGACGCCGATGGCTGGACTGAAGGCCCCGATCCCATCGCCTCTACGCTCATCCACCGGTCTGCCGCGCTGCAGGCAACTATCGGAGTGGATTCCACGCTTTTCAGTGCCGGCACCGAAACCCATGCTGTGGTGCTGTTCCGGGAGTCCATCGGCCGGGCCAGCCACGCACAGGTTCTGGTGCACTACCAGCTGGAGTTGGCCAAGCGTTCCGGGCGACCCGTCCAGCGGATCATCCTTGGATGCAGTGAAGGTTTCAGTAAGCCCCGGGAGCTGAGCCATGCCTATAGTCAGTCGAAGCAGGCGGCCCAGGCGGCAGCGGTTGATCCGCAGCTCGGCGAGCTGGTGGATTGCCGTGCTACCGGTGTGTATCAGCTGCTGGCCTCGGCCGGAGGCGGGACTGGAGCGTGGGCAGATGCCGGATCTGTGTACTTCCATCTTCTGGAGGACCACGACCGCAACGGCGAACTGCTTCCCGTGCTCGAGTTGCTCTACGACAACGACGGCTCAGTCCAGGATGTTGCTGACAAGCTGCATCTGCACCGGAGCAGCATCTACAACAGGCTGGGCAGGATTCGGCAGTTGCTGGGAGTTGATCCGCTCAAAGGCATGGTGCGGCTGGAACTGCACGCGGCTCTCAAGGCGCGGCGCTGGGCCTCCCGCCCACGCATCTGAGCCGAGCCTTCCCGCCGGCGGGCATCTGACTTCGGCCCGGCGCCGGCGAAGAGCTAGCCGCCGAACACCTTGCTCTCCAGGAAGCTGTTGCGGAATTTGTGCTCGGGGTCCATGCGGTCGGCCAGCGCCGTGAAGTCCGCGAACCGGGGATAGAGGGGCGCGAGGGTTCCTGCGTCCGCCCGAAAGAGCTTGCCCCAATGCGGGCGGGCGCCGAGCGGGGCCAGCCTCTCCTCCATCAGCGGAAGGACCTTCTCAACAGCGGTCTGCTCGGGCTTCCAGGTGAAGTGAAGGCCCGCTGATGACTGGGCGTAGGAAGGGCTGAGCCACAGCCGATCGGCGGCGATGGTGCGGATTTCAGAGACCTGCAGCAATGGTGTGATGCGCTCAGAAAGTCCCCTCATCGCGGCGATGGCCTCAGCGGCGTGCTCGCGGGCCACAAAGAATTCGCTTTGTAGTTCGGCACCGCTGCTTGGCGTGAAGGCCATCCGGAAGTGCGCCAGTCGCTCGGACCAGGGGCCGGGAACGCCCAACTGCTGGGTGCAGTTCTCACCTGAGAATCCAGGCAAGGGGTGCATGGCTCGGACGGCCGGGGAGCCGCCGTAAAAACTCGCCCCGGCCGCGGCTGCGGGGACACCGCCGTCGTAACCGCGGCTCTTCAGCCAGGACTGCGCCACCGTCTCCCCCTGCCAGTCCGTAAACAGGCTGACGCTGTAGGCGCTGGCCGTGACGGCGTCGAAATCTGCAAGCACCTGCTCCCAGGCGAGTGCTTCGAACACGTCCTGGCGCACGGAGAAGGTGGGCTCGATGTCCAGGGTAACCCGCGTCACGATGCCCAAGGCGCCGAGAGCCACCACGCAACCGTCAAAGTCGGGGTCTCCGCGGCGCAGGGTCCGCAGGTTCCCGTCGGCCCCAATCAGCTCGAGTTCGGCCACGGATGTAGCGAGGTTGCCGTTGGCATCGCCCGATCCGTGGGTTGCCGTGGAGATGGCGCCCGCTATGGAAATGTGCGGCAACGAGGCGAGGTTGGGCAGCGCAAAGCCGTTACGCTCGAGCTCCTCCGCCAAGGTCCCGTAACGCGCTCCGCCGGAAACCGCAACGGTCCGCGCCGCAGAGTCAATACTGATGTCAGGGTCCACGGCCTCCAGTGAGAGCAGGGCTCCGCCTGAATCAGCGATGGAGTTGAAGGAGTGGCGGGAGCCGAGAGCCCTGATTTTCCCCGCATCTGCGACGACTTCCTGCGCTTCCTGCAACGAGCCTGGCCGGTGGATCAGTGGAGCTCCATAGCGGTAGTTGCCGGCCCAGTTGAGTTCATCAAGCTCCGTGCGCATTGCTCCCTTTCGTCCCGAAACCTCTGATTCCGGCAAGTGTTACCGCTCACAATACTGTTGGGCACCCAGCGCACTGTCAATGGGACGTGCGGTCAAGCCTAGGAGTTTTCGGGGTCCTTCGACTGGTCCGTTTCCAGCAATGCAGCTGACTTCTTCTGCGTCTCCAGCCAGGCCATGATGTCCGTGAGCCGGATCCGTCGATGGGTGCCCCTGTACTGCACCGGGATCTCGCCACGGTCTGTCATGTTCCGCAGATATGTATGCGAGATCCCGGCCAACTCAGCGGCGCGGGAGGTGGTGAGCATCTCTTCCACACTGCTGACAGTGACGGCGTCCCCCTCACTGAAACGCGTCAGGAGATCGACGACGGCGTCCCTCGCCTGCCGGGGCAGCCGGTGGACAGTGCCGTCAACAAACACAGTGATGTCATGGCTGCCCTCAAGGGCTCGCTTGAGCTTGCGGGCATCGTCAGCGGGCAGTGCGCCGGTGACCTGTGGGGCTATCAGTGCCATGGCTGAATACTAACCCGACTGAATCCAACCGAGCCCGTGCACAGGCCATCCGACGCACCGCTGCGGCCAGGCACAGCGGCCGGGCACAGCGGCCGGGCGCAGCGGCCGGGCACAGCGGCCGGGGAACCTACAGCCCCAGCTCCTCCAGCACAGGCAACTTGGCGCGAACCCATGCGCGGGCCTCCGCGGCGCTGGGAGCGGACAAGGCGAGCTTCGCCAGTTCCTGGGCCTCTGCCAGCGTGACGGTCTTCAGCACAGCGGCGACTGCTGCCAAGGAGCGGGCAGTCATGGAGAGTGTGGAGACCCCCAGGCCGGTGAGGACGACAGCCAGGGCGGGATCTGCTGCCGCCTCGCCGCAGACGCCAACGGGCTTATTGTGGCCTTCTGCCACTGACCCCTCAACCGTGAGTCCCACCAGCCGCAGGACTGCCGGTTGCCAGGGTGTGTTGAGACCGGCGAGCGGGCCAAGCTGCCTGTCGGCCGCCATCGCGTACTGGGTGAGGTCGTTGGTTCCGAGGCTGGCGAACCCGACTTCCCGCAGGATGGCTTCGGCGGTGAGAGCAGCTGACGGAACCTCTACCATCACGCCAGGCGTGCGGATACCGGCGTCGGCACACATGGAGGCGAAACGCGCAGCCTCTTCCGCCGTCGAGATCATGGGCGCCATCACCCACACATCCGCCTCAGAACCCTTGGCCGCCAGTCCGATCGCCTCAAGCTGGCGGTCCAGCACGCCGGGAGTGGTGAAGTCGGTCCGGTAGCCGCGGACACCGAGGGCCGGGTTGGGCTCTGTGGCGTCGGTGAGGAACGGCAGGGGCTTGTCGGCACCGGCGTCGAGAGTCCTGAGCACAACTTTCTTGCCCGGGAAGGCATCAAAAACGCCCTTGTAGGCTGCCGCCTGCTCTTCAACGCTGGGCTCGGTATCGCGTTCCAGGAAGCAGAATTCGGTGCGGAACAGCCCTACTCCCTCGGCGCCGAGGGCAGCAGCAGCCACGGCATCCTTGGCGCCTCCAACGTTGGCGAGAAGCGGCACCAGGTGACCGTCCGCCGTCGAGCCCGTACCGCTGAACTCTGCCAGCAGTGAAGCGGTCGCCGCCCATGCCTCGGCGGAAGACCGCAGTGACTCGTCGGGATCTGCGGTGATGGCTCCAGCTGCGCCGTCGACAAAAACTTCGGTGCCATCCGGCAGTTCATCGACGCCGACAGCGGCCACGACGGCCGGCAATCCGAGGGACCGCGCAATGATGGCTGTGTGGGACTGGGGCCCGCCACCCGCAGTGACCAGCGCCAGGATCTTGTTGGGATCAAGCGTTGCGGTATCGGCAGGTGCCAGGTCCTCGGCCACCAGGATAAAAGGATTGTCCGACTCCGGGATGCCCGGTGCCGGGACTCCGCGCAGTTCAGCCACAATTCTTGCCCGGACATCCAGGACGTCGGTGGCGCGCTCGGCCATGTAGCCGCCCAGATTCAACAGCATCTCCGAGACGGACGCCCCTGATTCCCAGATTGCACGTTCGGCAGACGTTCCCCGAGCGATCAGTTTGCCGGCGCCCTTGATGAGCATGGTGTCGGTAGCCATCAGCGCGGTGGCTTCCAAGACTGCCTTGCCATCGCCGGTGGCTTTGACGGCGCGCTCCTTGAGTTCATCATGGACGGCTTTGGCTGCGGTTTTGAGCTGTGCCGTGGCCTCCTCCGGGGAGGCCCCCTCCGGCAGTCGCTCGCCCGCAAGGGGTTCGCTGATCGGTTTTGGCATTTGGCGGATGGTGCCAATGATGCGGCCGGGGCTTACGCCTACTCCTGGGAAGTTCTGCACTGAAGGTCCTCATTTTCTGCCGGTAACCAGGCTTGCGTCTTCGGATGCTGGGACGTCGGTACTGCCACGTCCGACGCTAGCTGCTTTGCCTGAAAAAAGTGTATGTGATGCAGTTCATATAGCAATGCTATAGGTGCTAGGGTAGCGGTTATGAGTTTCGATGGCCAGCCGCCGCCAAAGGCGAGACTGCTGCGCGCGGCGGCTGAACTGCTCGCCAAATCAGCGGGTGCCCCCGTCTCCACCCGCCAAATCACACAGTTGGCGGGCGTTACGGCACCCACGCTGTACCACCACTTTGGCGACAAGGAAGGGCTGTTCGACGCCGTTGTTACGGCCGGCTTCGAAGAATACGTAAAAGGCGAACGCGACTTCACCCCGTCCGGCAAGCCGGTGGAGGACATCCGGCGAATGTGGGACAACCACGTGCAGTTCGGGCTCAACCAGCCTGAGCTGTACCTTGTCATGTTCGGAAATATCCGGCCTGAAAGACGTCCCGCCATCGTGGCCGACACAGAAGCTTTGATGGAAGAAATGTTGAACAAAGCGGCCGTGGCAGGCCAGCTCAACGTGCCTCCACGGGAAGCGGCCCGAAGCATTCTTGCGGCAAACGTCGGTGTCACTCTTATGCTCATTTCCGAACCTGCTGCAGATCGAAACCTGGAACTTTCCTCTATGACCCGGGACGCTATGATTTTCGCCGTGTCCACGGACCAGGCCAAAGGGGTTGCACCGGACGATTCCGGCAGATCATCAGTGGTGGTGGCCGCCATCGCCCTCAACGCCGCGCTCCAGGCCTCACACTCGGATCAGCTCTCAAGTTCCGAACTCAAGCTCTTCCTCGAATGGCTCCATAGGATCTCCAACAGCTCCACCGGCCTCCGCGGTGCTCGAGGGGTCGACGCGCCTGCATCGGAAGCCACCGACGGCGGTTCAAAGATCCTTGCCTCGAACAGCGTGATCCTGCATGGGACGGCCACCACCCGGGACGCCGCAATTTATGAAGCTGGCAGATTGCTGCTGGACCGCGGTGCCGTGGACAGCGGCTACATCACGGCCATGCACGAACGCGAGGAATCGGTGTCCACGTACATGGGCAGCTACCTTGCAATCCCGCATGGGACCAACGCCGCGAAGGACCACATCAAACAATCCGCTGTCTCGGTGGTCCGCTATCCCCGTGGCATTGACTGGAACGGTAAAGAGGTCAAGTTCGTTGTCGGGGTCGCAGGCATCGGCAACGAGCACCTGCACATCCTCTCCTCAATCGCCGAAGTCTTTGCTGAAAAGGCCCAAGTGGCACAGCTTGAAGCCGCAACATCGGTGGAAGAAGTGCTGGAGCTGTTTGCCAAGGTGAACTCCGGAGACGCCTGAGGCCCCCCGGGGGATCCTCCCTCACGTTCCGCCCGTATTTTGGGGACCCTCCCTCACGTTTCGCAAGAAAAAGGCCAACGCTCCCTCACATCGTGACGGAGCCTTCGCGCAGGCAGCAGGAAAGGTGAGCGAGGGTTTCAGCCCCCGCTATTTCGGGGTGATACAAACAGGGTTTCCGCCTGCTCGAGGGACATGCCGTTGGTTTCCGGCACTTTGAACATGACAAAGAAGAACGACGCCGCCGCGAACAGCGCGTACATGGCGTACGTCAGGGGCAAGGAAGCCGCTGCCATGACCGGGAAACTCAAGGTGATAGCGAAGTTGGCGATCCACTGCGCGGCGGCGGCCAGACCCAAAGCACGGGCACGGATCCTCGAGGGGAAAATCTCGCCCAGCAGTACCCACACGAGCGGTCCCCACGAGGCGCCGAAGCTGACCACGAAGACGTTCGCCGCCACCAAGGCGACCGGTCCCCAGCCGCCCGGCAGCGAGATTTCCGATCCGGAGCCAGTCGCGGAAGAGAAGGCCACGGCCATGGTGCCCAGAGAAACGGCCATGCCGATCGAGCCAGCCAGCAGGATGGGCCGCCGGCCAATGCGATCCACCAGTGCGATGGCTACGAGCGTGACCAGGATGTTGGTGATGGAAGTGGCCACAGAGATGGTGAGCGAGTCCTTCTCCTGGAAACCCACGGCCTTCCAAAGAGTGGTGGAGTAGTAAAAGATCACGTTGATCCCGACAAACTGCTGCAGCACCGAGAGCGTGATGCCGATCCACACAACGGCCTGCAGTCCGAAGACTTTTCCGCGGAGGGAGCCCTTCTGCCCTGCCAACTTGTCTTCCTCGATGGCCGACTGAATCTCGCGAATGCTGCGGTCTGTGTCCTCGCCCGGGGCGATGGTCTCGAACACCTTGCGGGCCTCGTCCTCCTTGCCCTTAAAGACCAGGAAGCGAGGCGATTCGGGCAGTCTGTAGGCGATCCAGCCGTAAACCACGGCAGGTACGGCGGCGGCGAGGAACATCCATCGCCAGGCTTCGATCCCGAGCCATAACGGCTGGTCCGCGCCGCCGGCGCTCGTTGCAAAGAGTGCGTCGGACAGGAGCGCCGCGAAAATACCCGTAGTGATGGCCAGTTGCTGGAGCGACGCCAGGCGTCCCCGGACGTGGCGCGGAGAGATCTCCGAGATGTACGCCGGGGCGATGACGGAAGCCAGGCCGATTCCGAGCCCACCCACCAGCCGCCAGAAGATCAGGTCCCAGACGCCAAAGGCGAAGCCCGTCCCGGCGGCGCTGACCAGGAACAGCAGTGCGCCCAGCTTCATGGCCGGAATACGTCCGTATTTGTCGGCTACTTTTCCGGCCAGGTAGGCGCCCGCCGCACAGCCAAGGAGAGCCACGGCCACAGCAAATCCGGTGACGGCTTCTGACAACGCGAACTCGTCCTTGATGGCATCAACGGCCCCGTTGACCACAGACGAATCGAAGCCGAAGAGGAATCCCCCGACCGCACCCGCGACCGCAAGGCCGATCACCTTGCGGGGGACGTCAGGGCGCACTTCAGTAATGGATGTGGACATGGATCTCCCCTTGGATCTTGCATCGGATTTCAGCGCTGCAGACTTCGTTGGCCACCGGATCCAGCCCTCCAGGCCGGCGCACGCGCGCTCAACAGTGTGCCATGCCCCCGTTAGAGGTTCCAGTCCGCCCCGTGAGGGAGGGTTCGCAGAAAACGGGCGGAAGGTGAGGGAGGGTTTGCAGAAAACGGGCGGAAGGTGAGGGAGGGTTCGCAGAAAACGGGCGGAAGGTGAGGGAGGGTTCGCAGAAAACGGGCGGAAGGTGAGGGAGGGTTTGCAGAAAACGGGCGGAAGGTGAGGGAGGGTCTGCAGGGAGGCCGACGACGGCGGGAGGCTCCCGCCGTCGTCGGGCGTTCCAATGGG